>CAWCDI010000005.1:0-361559 GCA_963794415.1 uncultured Actinomycetes bacterium | reverse complement strand
CGCTCACCATCCACAGCCAGTGGACGTGGCTGCTCTCGATCGTCCTGACCGCAGCGGTGCTGGTCTTCGAGGCAAGCGTGATCGGCGGCATCTCCCGCCTGCCGGTCGGCAAGTACCCGAAGGTCGTCTACGCCCGCCGCATCGCCTAGAACGCCCGTTCAGCCGCCGTTTGCCAGCCTGACGACCTCACGCTGGAACGGCGGCTGATCGCCGTTCGAGGGGGGCTCGTCGAGCTCTTCGGCGTAGCGGTGGCCCTGCCATACGGCGGCGGCGATGGTGCCCGGGCTCCACGCGTCGCCGATCACCCGGAGGTTGGGCAGATCGGCGAGCTCCTGCGCCAGGCCCTCGTTGGGGAGGCGGGCGGTGACAGCTACCAGCGCGTCGCAGGCAAGCTCCAGCTCGCGGTCGCTATAGACACACGTTGCAGTAACACCTGACGCGCCGGCAGAGCTCACGACGTGCGTTACGTGAATCTTCACGCCGAGCTCGATGAGGCGCCGCTGGATGCGGTGCTGCTCGAGCGTGTGCACCGTCCACTCCGAGACGCGCGCCTCGGGAGTCACGAACGTTACGTCATGGCCCTCGCCGGCGAGCAGCTCGGCGAGCACGCCGCCCATGTAGTAATGGTCGTCATCGAACAGCACGACGTTCTTGCCGCGCGGGCGCGCACCTGACATCAGATCGTCGGGTGTCAGCACCTGCATCGCCGGATCGATCTGGATCGGCCGCACGTGCCAGCGACCGGCTCCGTCGTTTCGCCACGTCGCCCCGGTCGCGAGCGCGACGTGATCGAAGCCGTACTCGCGCACCTCGTCGGCCGTGAGCTTGCTGCCGTAGGCGATCTCCACGTTCTGGAGCTTCTCGAGCTGGCCCTTGCGGTAGTCCACCACGCGGATCCACGCCGAGAGCCCCGGGAGCCGCGCCTCGCGCGGCACGCGCCCGCCGAGCTCGTCGCCGGAGTCCGCCAGCACCACGTCGTAGCCGCGCCTTCCCAGCGACATCGCCGCCTCCATGCCGGTGGGGCCGGCGCCGACCACCAGCACCGTGCCCTCCGTGGTCTTCGGCCGGATCCGCTCCGGGTGCCAGCCGCGGCGCCACTCCTCGCCCATCGAGGGGTTCTGGGTGCAGCGGATGGGGGTCTTCGTGCCGTCGCCCGACACGCAGATGTTGCAGCCGATGCACTCGCGGATGTCGTCCCAGCGGCCCTCTTCGATCTTCTTCGGCAGGAACGGGTCGGCGATGGACGGGCGGGCCGAGCCGATCAGGTCGAGGGTGCCCTCGCGCACCATCCGCACCATCGTGTCGGGCGACGTGAAGCGCCCGACGCCCACCACCGGCTTGGTGGTGAACTGCTTCAGGCCCTTGACGTACTGCTCCTGCGAGGCCTCCTCGCCGAACCGCGACGTGAGCGAGTCGAAGTCCCAGTCGCCCACCATGAAGTCCCACAGGTCGGGCAGCTCGCCGACGAGTCCGAGCGCCTCGGAGATCTCGTCGCGCTGGATGCCGTCCTCGCCGATGAGCTCGTCCACGCAGATGCGGCAGGCGACCGCCGCGCGCCCATCGACCTCGGCGAGCGTGTCCTCGAGGATCTCGCGGAGGAGGCGCACGCGGTGTGACACCGACCCGCCGTACTCGTCGTCGCGGTCGTTGATGCGGCGTGACAGGAAGTGCTGGATGGTGGTGAGGCCGTGGCCGGCGTAGACGTAGACCAGGTCGTAGCCCGCCTGCAGCGAGCGCGCCACCGCCTGGCGGTGCCAGCGGCGCAGGTCGTCGATGTCCGAGCGGCTCATCCGCCGGGCCTGGACGGGATCGTTCCCCGCGACGGCGAGGTGGCCCGGGCCCATGGGCGACTCGCGCGAGTAGAGGTTGGGGGCCATCATGCCGCCGTGCACCAGCTCGATGCCGGCCAGCGATCCGTGCTCGTGCACCTTCTCGACCAGCCGCGCGTGGGCGGGGATGTCGGCGTCCTCCCAGATGCGGCCCTCGATGTAGGGCGCATGCTCGGCCGAGTGGTGGAACTCGACCTCCTCGGTGCACACCACCGCCCAGCCGCCCTCGGCCTTCGTCCCGCGCATCGCGGCGTGGCCGCTTGGGTGAAGCCAGCCCATGCCGTTGCAGTGGGGCACCTGGAAGAACCGGTTACGGGCGGTGACCGGACCGATCTTCACGGGCTCGAAGAGGATGTCGAAGCGGGGTTCGCGCATGATGGATTGCTGACTGATCCGTCAGTCAGCCGGGCGAGCGTATCAGCTAGGGTCGGACGATGGAACTGCCGTTCGGCGTCTCGCGGATGCTCGCGCTCCTGCCGGAGCCGGGTGACGTGCTGGACGTGGGCTGCGGCAGCGGGCGGCTGACGGCGGCGCTGGCCGAACGGGGGTGGGCCGCGACGGGGATCGACACCAGCGACTCGAGCCTGGCGGTGGCGGAGGGGCGGTCGCCTGCCGTGACGTGGCGGTGGGCGGACATGAACGATCCGCTGCCGTTTGCCGATGGCAGCTTCGACGCGGTGGTCAGCAGGCTCTCGCTGATGATCGCGCGTGACCCCGCGGCGACGCTCGCCGAGGAGCGGCGGCTGCTGCGCCCCGGCGGGCGGATCGTGACCGCGGTGTGGGCCGAGGTGCCGGCCAACGCCTGGTTCGGGCATCCGCGGACGGCGGTGGCCAACGCGCTGGGGCCCGACCGCGCCCGGTTTGCCCGCCGGTTCGGCCAGCTGGGCACGGCGGACGAGCTCGCGTCGGTGCACCGGGCCGGCGGGTTTACGGGCGTGGAGGTCGAGGTGGTGGCCGACGCGCTCGAGTTCGCGTCCCCGGCCGCGCACTGGCGGTCGATGGTGAGCACGATCGGCCACTTCGAGCGGCTGGACGACACCCTCAGGCACGACGAGCGCGAGGCGGTGATCGCCGAGCTCGCCCGGATCACCGCGGCTCAGCCGGAGCTCTCGCGAACGCAGCTGATCGCCCACGCGCCGAAGGGTGAGTGACGGTGCCGGGCACCGTCACCCACCCCGGGCACTGATGTCAGCCGTGGCTCACGACACGCTTCCGATGGTCACCTGAAGCGTCTGGGTGTTGCCGCCGCGCTTGATCTCGATTGCCACCCGGTCGCCGGGCTTGAGCGCCGTGACGTCGGCCACCACCGCGTTGGGGCCCGAGGTCGCGTGGCCGTCCACCGAGGTGATGATGTCGCCCACCTTGATGCCTGCCTTGGCCGCCGGCGAGCCTGCCTGCACCTTGACCACCTTCGCGCCGCCCGTGCCCGGGCCGACGTACACGCCGAGGTAGGGGTGCGAGGCCTTGCCGGTGGTGAGGATCTCGTGCACGATCGACTTCACGGTGTTCGACGGCACCACGAACCCGACGCCGACGTTGCCGCTCGAGGTGTCGCCCGACTCGATCTGGCTGGTGATGCCGATCACCTGGCCGCTCGCGTTCAGGAGCGGGCCGCCGCTGTTGCCGTGGTTGATCGCCGCGTCGGTCTGGATCGCGCCGTGGATCGCGCGGCCGTTGGGCGACGTGATGGTGCGGTTGAGCGCGCTCACGATGCCCGAGGTGACGGTGTCGGTGAGCCCGAACGGATCGCCGATGGCGACCACGCCGTCACCCACCTGCACGGTGCTCGAATCAGCGAACGTGACCGGGTGAAGCGCGCTCGCCGGCGCGTTGATGTGGATCACGGCCACGTCGGTGGTGGGATCGGCGCCCACGAGCGTCGCGGTGTACGTGCCGGTCTCGGTGATCACCTGGATCTTGCTGGCCTGCGCCACGACGTGGTCGTTGGTCACGATGTTGCCCTTGGAGTCGAGCATGAATCCTGTGCCCTGCGCCTGCTCGGTGCCCTGCGACGGCGCGCCGAAGCCCTGATCCTGGCTGCTCGACGTGACCGTCGAGACGATCTTCACGACCGACGGCGAGACCGCCTTGTAGATCTCGCCCACCGAGAGGCCGCTCGACTTGAGCGCGGCGTTGTTGGCGCTCGAGGTGACGGTCACCGGCCTGATCACCGTGCGCTCGATGGTGGCCGGCGTGGCGACCTGCTCGACCACCACGGCGGAGACGCCCGCGCCAAGCACGGCGGCTGCCGTGATGACGAGAATGTTCTTTGTGCCCTTCATGAAAACTCCTCGTGAAGATGATTCGCGGTTCGAGGGTCATCATGGCCCGCCAACCTGAGCACGTAATGGACGCACCCTGTGAGTTCACTGGGAGCGGTAAGATCAACCACCGGTGTACCACACGCTGCTGTTTCTCCATGTGTTGAGCGCCTTCGCGATGGTGGCGGCGCTCGGCCTCTTCTGGGCGGTCTACTTCGCCGACGGCGGCCCGCTGCTTCGCCTCACCACCCTCGCGTTCGCGCTCTGGGGCGCCGCCAGCCTGCTCGTGCTGGTCTTCGGCATCTGGCTGGCGCTGCACGTGAGCGGCTACGGGCTGGGCGACTTCTGGATCAGCGGCGCGATCGTCCTCTGGCTCATCGCCGGGGCGTTCGGCGGGCGGATGTCGTCGGGCTACCGCAAGATGGCCGTCGGCGGGCCGCGGCCCGAGCTGCTGGTGCACGTCGTGACGACGATCACCGTGGTGCTGCTGCTCATCGACATGATCTGGAAGCCGGGCGCATGACCGAGCTCGTCATCCGCCCATCCAGCTGGGACCTCGAGCTCTTCCTGCACGTGGCGGGCGCGATGGCCGTGGTCGCCGCGCTCGTGGTGGCCGTGGCGATCCTCGGGCTGGGCTGGAACGGCGATGGCGACCGCCGCTCGCTGCTCACCCACGCCGGCTTCCGCACGCTGCTCCTCGCAGGCATCCCGTCGTTTCTGGTGATGCGGATCTTCGCCGAGCTCATCCTCAGCAAGGAGGGGCTCGACAACCTCACCCTGCAGTGGGTGGACGACGGCCGGATGGCGGCCGACGCCGGCGGCCTGCTGCTCATCATCGCCACGATCCTCACCGGCCTCGCCCAGCGCCGCATGCGCACGAACGCCGGCGGCGAGAGGATGGCGCGCATCGGCACGGTGCTCGCAGGCATCGTCCTGGTGCTCTTCATCTTCGCCATCTGGGCGATGACCACCAAGCCCACGTAGAGCGACGGAGGCAGGCGGATGGATCTGGGACTGGGGGGTTGCGTTGCGCTTGTCGGCGGCTCGTCGTCGGGCATCGGGGCTGCGGTGGCCCGCGATCTGGCGGCCGAGGGCTGCCGCGTGGTGCTCTTCGCCCGCCGCGGCGAGCTCCTGAACGACGTCGCAAACGCGATCGAGCGCGACACCGGCAGCTCGGCGGTGGCAGTCCAGGGAGACTCGTCGAGCGATGCGGATCTGGGCCGCTGGGTGGAGCACGCGCACTCGCGGTTCGGCCGCCTCGACATCCTCGTCAACAACACGGGCGGCCCTCCGGCAGGCGACGTCACCAGCTTCGACGACGCCCAGTGGCAGCGCGCCTATGACCAGCTCGTGCTCTCGTCCGTGCGCGCCACGCGCCATGCGCTGCCGATGCTTCGTGCCTCGGGCCGCGGCCGGGTCATCACCATCACGTCGAGCTCGGTGCTCGAGCCGAGCCCCGGCCTGGGGCTCTCAAACTCGCTGCGCGCGGGGGTCACCGGCTGGTCGAAGACGCTCGCGCGCGAGGAGGGGCCCAACGGGATCACCGTGAACTGCGTCGCCCCGGGCTACATCGGCACCGAGCGGCTGACCTACCTCTACTCCGGCAGCGACGATCCCGCCGCCGCGATGGCCGCCGACGCCGCGACCGTGCCCGCGCGCCGGTTCGGCGAGCCTGCGGAGATCGCCGCAGCGGTGACCTTTCTCGCCTCGACCCGGGCGGCCTACATCAGCGGCACCACGACGCTGGTGGACGGCGGCTACGGGAACGGGCTTCTCAGCTAACCCATGAAAAGGAGTGACACCGATGGCGACTGACTCGCTCGAGGCCTCGGCCACGCTGCAGTGGAACGGCTACCACGGCCGGGTCGAGGGCGACTCGGGCTCGCTCTCGGTGGCGACCGCGACCCAGGCGGAGCTGGGCGGCCCCGGCGGTGAGTCGAACCCGGAGGAGCTCTTCGCCGCCGCGCTTGCCAACTGCTTCACCTCGACCCTCACCGGCATGGCGCGCGCCCGCGACATCCCGCTCGGCACCGTCGAGACCCGCGTCACGTCGCGCCTCGAGTGGGGCGACGGCAGCGGCCACCACCTCTCGGCTGCCAACCTCCAGACGCGGGTGAGCTCGCCGGCGCCCGAGGCCGACGTGCGGAAGCTGATTGCCGACGCCGAGCGCCACTGCCCGGTGTGCCAGGCCATCGCGGGGAGCGTCGCGCTCACGGTGACCGCCGAGGTGACGGCGTGAGCATCCCCGACGGCGTTCGCGCCCGCGACATGCGCGGCTACGGCCGCACGCCGCCCAGGTTCAGCTGGCCGGACGGCGCGAAGGTGGTCATCAACCTGTGCCTGGTCTACGAGGAGGGCTCCGAGTACTCCGTGGTGTGGGGCGATGACCGAAACGACGGCTGGGGCGAGTACGCCGACCCGGGGGTGCAGCCGCCGCAGCGCGACCAGGGCACCGAGTCGCACTACGAGTACGGCAGCCGCGCTGGCGTGTGGCGGCTCGCGCGCATCTTCGACGCGGCCGGCGTGCCGGTCACGATCTCGGGCAGCGCCGTCGCGCTCGAGCTGAACCCCGAGGTGCCGGCGTGGATGAACGAGCAGGGCCACGATCTGATGGGCCACGGCTGGCGCTGGACCGAGGCCTGGACGTACCCGCGCGCCGAGGAGAAGGCGCTCATCGAGCGGGCCGTTGAGACCTACACGCGGGTGCTCGGGAAGCCCCCCGCCGGCTGGAACTCCCGCAGCTGGCCCAGCGAGAACACGCGTGAGCTGCTGGGCGAGATCGGCGGGTTCATCTACCACTCCGAGGGCTACGCCGACGATGTGCCCTACTACGAGCCCATCGCGGGCAAGCCGTTCCTCGTGGTGCCGTACTCGAAGACCTACAACGACGCCCGGTTCCTGATGAACCCGGGCTTCGCGAGCCCCACGGACTTCCTCGACACCGCCGTCATGGGCCTCGACGAGCTGCTCCGCGAGGGCGACGAGCGGCCCACGATGATGACGTTCGTGATGCACGCGCGGTGGTCGGGCCAGGCCGCGCGCGCGGCGGTTGCCCGCAGGTTCATCGAGCACGCGCAGGCCCAGCCGGGCGTGAAGTTCATGCGCCGCGAGGACATCGCGCGGTGGTGGCTCGAGAAGTACCCGCCGGCGTGACGCGGGTGGGGATCATCGGCGGCGGGTGGATCGCCCGCCGCCACGTGCCGGCCATCGATGCGATCGACGGCCTCGAGCTGGTGGCTGCCGCCGACCTCGACCTCGCGCGCGCGGAGGCGATCACCGAGCCGCGCGGCGGCCGGGCCTACGAGCGGTGGGAGGACATGCTCGCCGAGGAGCGGCTCGGCGCCGTCTGGGTGTGCACGCCGCCGCTGCACCATCGCGACCCGGCGGTCGCCGCGCTCGACGCCGGCATCCACGTGTACCTCGAGAAGCCCGTCGCGCGCACCCTGGAGGACGCCGCCGGCATCGTCGCCGCGGCCGAGCGCAGCTCCGCCGTGTGCGCCGTTGGGTACCAGTGGCATGCGAGCGAGGCGCTCGACGAGGTGCTCGCCGCGGTCGCGGGCCAGCCGATCGGCCTGCTCCTGGGGCGAAACTACGGCCCGGTCGAGAGCCGGCCGTGGTTTCTGGATCCGCAGGCAGGCGGCGGCCAGGTGCTGGAGCGCGCCAGCCACCACATCGACCTGCAGCGCGCGGTCGCCGGTGAGATCACCGCGGTGGATGCCGTGGGCGGCACGGTGCGGCTGGGCCAGGAGGGCGCGCCCGCAGGGGGCATCGACGACACCATCGCGCTGCAGTTTCACTTCGCAAGCGGCGCGCTGGGCGCGGTCTACTCGGTGTGGTCGCGGGCCGGCCAGCCCGGCGTCTACACGATGGACGTGCTGGCCGGCGAGACGACCATGAGCGTGGATCTGCGAAGCAGCGCGTACGCCGACCCGTTCATGCGCTCGATCGAGCGGTTCGTGGAGGTCATCGGAAGCGGCGATCGCAGCCGCATCTTCTGCCCGCCACGCGACGCCATGCAGACCCTCGCAGTGGCGATCGCGTGCGGGCAGGCGCTGGAGTCCGGCTCTAGAGCTTTCCTGTGATCAGCGGGAGGCCGCCCTTCGCATCGGTCGCGATGCTCCAGAACGTGCCGGTGGTCTGATTGGCGTTGATCTCGGCCACGGCCGTGGCGGTCACGTAGAGCGTCGGGCCGTCGAAGATGCAGTTGGTCGCGTGCTGGCCGATGGTGATCTCCTCGAGGATCTCGCCGTCTGCCGAGAGCACGGTGAGGCCCTCGGAGATGGTGGTGCACACGAAGAGCCGGCCGTCCTCGGCAAACGCCATGCCGTCGGGCACGTGGTTGTCGCTCAGCTGGCAGAACGTGGTTGCCTTGCCGTCCTCGAGCCGGCACACGCGGTGGGCCATCGACTCGGTCCAGTACATGCGGCCCTGGGCGTCGAAGGCGATGCCGTTGGGGTAGTGGGAGGGCCGCTCGAGCACCATCTCGCCGTCGCCCGAGGCGTCCAGCACGTAGAGCCGGCCCGGCTGGCGGGGGTCGTAGCGATCGTCCATCTCGGTGCCCGAGTCGGTGAACCAGAGCCGGCCGTCGGGGCCGAACGCCAGGTCGTTGGGGCCGGCCAGCGGGTGCCCGGCGATCTCGGTGGAGAGCGTCTCGACCTTGCCGTCGGCGGTGACGCGCTGGATGCCGGGCTCGAAGCTCTGGTCGGCTGCGTCGGGGACGTTGCCGCCCTGGGTGTAGTAGATGGCGCCGTCGGTGCCGAGGATCGCGCCCCACGGTGAGCCGCCGGTGGTGGCGTAGGTCGACATGGCGCCGTCCTTCCACACGAGCAGCTCGCCGGTGTTGCCGTCGCACAGCACGATCGATCCGTCGGGCATGATCACGGGCCCTTCGGGAAATCCGAGACCATCAGCGAGCAGGGTGGCGTCCAAGGGGAGTCCTTTCGTGGGGTGTGTCGAGCTTCTTCAGGAAGTTCCTGAGCTTTGTGGTGGTGGCAGGGTCGATCTGGGGCGGCGGCTGCAGCCCGTAGCGGGCGAGCGCCTCGGTGAGGCCGTCGCGGTCGCCGATGAGCGCCATCGTGTAGTCGTGGCGCGCGAACTCCTCGGCCTGCTCGGCGACCTGGTCGAGCAGCGGCGCCGCCACGGTGGGCGGGTAGTCGGCGGCCGGCAGCTGGATGAGGCCCCAGTCGAGCTGGGTCAGCACCTGGAGCGCATCGACGCCGCCGGCGGCGGGGTTCACGTACTCGCTCGCGACGATCGCGACCCGGTAGCCGCGGTCGTCGTTGTCGTGGCTCGCGTCAGTCATCGATGAGGGCGCCGAGCGCGGTGGCATCGGCCTCGAGGTCGAAGCCGGGCAGCTGGTGGTTCACGCCGGTCGCGCGCGGCATCGGCACGCCGCGCGACTCGAGCTCCGCGGTGAGCTCCTCGATCATGATGCCGCTGCCGGGGGTGAGCTCCTCGCCGCCGTCCTTCCACGTTGGCCGGCCCTTCAGCGCGGGGTCGGAGCTCGTGATGTGCACGCCCATGGATGGGCTGCCCTCGAGGCCGACGATGATCACGTCCTCGCCGCGGCGCATGTGCAGCTCGATCGCGCCGCCGACGGCGACGGCGATGCGGCGGCAGTGGCGGCGGTAGGCCGAGGTGTCGAGCTGCTCCTTGACTGCCCAGAAGCGGTTGAGCCCCGTGAAGGCGAGCTCGGGGCAGGGCATCTGCTCGATCCGCCAGTCGCGCTTGCGCAGCTCGTCCACCAGCGGCGAGTAGATTCCCGCGCAGCGGGCTCCTCCAATGCACTTGGAGTTCTGATTCAGCATGCAATGGGCCACGAAGGCAACGCCTGGCATGGCCCGGACGATAGAGGATCGATAGGAGACGGGGATGCGAAGCGCAATCGTCACGGGGGGCTCGTCGGGCATTGGCCGGGCGATCTCCGTCAAGCTCGCCGGCGACGGCTTCGACGTGATCGTGGCCGACATCCGGCGCGACCCGATCGCCGGCGGTGACCCCACCGACCAGGTGATCGCGGCGGCAGGCGGCCGGGCGCTCTACGTCGAGGCCGACGTCTCGAGCGCCGAGGCCAACCAGCTGCTGATCGAGACGGCCGTGGACAGGACGGGCTCGCTCGACGTGGTGGTGAACAACGCCGTGCTGGCCGCCCACCAGTCCAAGCCGCTTCTCACCACCACGAAGGACGACTGGGACCAGATGATGGCGGTGAACCTGCGCGGGCCGTTTCTGATGTGCCAGGCGGCGGTGCGGCAGATGCTCACCCAGCCGCTCATCGACGAGGTGCGCGGCCGCATCATCAACATCACCTCGCAGCACGGCATGGTCGCGAGCCCCGGTCACTTCACCTACGCGGTGGGCAAGGGCGGGCTCGTGCAGATGACGCGCCAGATCGCGGTGGAGCACGGCAAGGACGGCATCATCTGCAACGCGGTGGCGCCGGGGAAGATCGTGACCGGCACCGCGGGCGACCTGAGCGAGTCGGAGGAGGGCCTTGCCTACGTCACCTCGCGCACGCCCTTCCCGCGCCTCGGCCGGGCCGAGGACGTGGCCGCGGCTGTAGCCTTCCTGGCATCGGAAGCGTCCTACGTGAGCGGAACCAATCTGATGGTGGACGGCGGCTGGATGGCGTACTGACGCCGAGCGCCGGCGGCTCGCCCTGGCTCAACCTGAGCCGGTACCTGCGCGATCCGCTGCCCACGCTCGAGCGCTGGAGCGCGCACGGCCCGGTGGTGCTCGTGCCGTTTCCCGGCGGGCACGACTTCTACCTGGTCACCGACGGCCCGCTGATCCGAAAGATGCTGGTGGACGACGGCGCCGTGTTCGTGAAGGGCCGGGCGCTGCAGGCGGCAAAGCGCCTGCTTGGCGACGGCCTCTTGACCAGCGAGGGCGCCGAGCATCTCGCCCGCAGGCGGATGATCCAGCCGGTGTTCCACTCGGCGATGATCGACCGCTACGCCGGCGAGATGGTGGCCGCCGCCGTTACGGTCTCGCGCCGGTGGCGGCACGGCGCCGAGGTGGACGTGAACGAGCAGATGATGTCGTTCGCGCTCGACGTGGTGGGCCGGACGATCTTCGACGCAGACGTCGAGTCGGAGGCGCCGGAGATCCGCGAGGTGCTCGACGCCGGGATGCAGGTGTTCCACCGGTTCCTCCTGCCCGGCGCCGACATGCTGTGGCGGCTGCCGCTGCCGGCCACGCGCCGCTTCGACGCGGCGAAGGCCGACATCGACGCGATGATCCAGCGGATGATCGCCGAGCGTCGCGGGCAGCCCGCGGGAGTGGGGCTCCTCGACCACCTGCTGACGCTGGGCCTCACCGACGAGCAGATCCGCGACGAGGCCATCACGCTGATGCTGGCCGGGCACGAGACGACGGCCCAGCTCCTCACGTGGGCGTGGTTCCTGCTGGCGCGAAACCCCTCCGCCGAGGACGCGCTGGTGGCCGAGCTGCGCGAGGTGCTGGGCAGCCGTGCGGCGACGGCGGCCGACTACCCGCGGCTCACCTACACGCAGGCGGTGGTGCGCGAGACGCTTCGCATCTACCCGCCGGTGTGGGCGCTCGCGCGGATCCCGCAGAGCGAGTACCTGCTGGGCGATGTGACGGTGCCGGCGGGCACGACGATCATCACCAGCCAGTGGGTGGTGCAGCACTCCGCGCAGTACTGGCCCGACCCGATGGAGTTCCGGCCCGAGCGCTGGCTGGACGGCTCCACGCCGCCGCCGGGTGCCTCCTATCCCTTCGCGATGGGCGGGCGGATGTGCATCGGCGAGCGCTTCGCGATGCTCGAGGCGGTGCTGGCGCTGGCCACGCTCGCGCGCGACTGGCACGTGGAGCCGCTGTCTGCCGAGGCCGAGCTCGACCCCCGGTTCACGCTGCGCCCAAAGGGCGGCATGCAGGCGGCACTGCGCCACCGGCCTGAATAAACGGTGCCAGGCACTTAATATTCACGCTGGCGGCACTGCGTCGCCGGCGCACGTGAGCTAGCCGCCGCTGAGCGTCACCGGGATCTCCACGACGTCGTTCTGCTCGCCGGCCGAGGCCCGGAGCGGTTTGAGCACCAGATAGCCGGGCTGGACGCCCGCGACGCTGAACGGCAGCGTCACGTGTGCGTCCGCGCTGGCAGTCGAGGGGCAGAAGCCGCCGAGCGGGCAGAGGCCGGTGACCACGCGGCGCGCCAGCCGGTGGAACCGGGCGTCGTACAGCACCACCTGAACGGCCCCGCCGTGGGGGAGCGCCGATTCGAAGCGAACGTGCATCGGACTGGTCAGCGACGCCCCGCTCGCGGGCGCGAGCACTCTGAACGTGGGCGCGAGCCGCACGGGCATGCTCAGCGTCGGCTGTGAGTCACCGCTGATGCCGGCGGTCTGCGGGTTCACGGAGAGGAGGATGGTGCCGGGCCCGTACTGCCCTGTCGGAAGCTGGTCGATGCTCAGGTCGAACGATCCGAGGCACCCCGCGCTGCAGCCGAACGAGCTGCTCCCGTCGATGATCGACGAGCCGTGTGCGTCGAGCAGCTTGATCGAGACGTTCGCGTTCGAGTAGGGGGTGATCCCCCGGATCTCGCTTCCGGGCCCGATCGTGCCGCCGACAGCCGGACTGGTCACTGCGATCGGCGGAAGGAGCGCCCGGAACGTCTGGCGGGTCATCCGGTAGCCCGAGGGAGTCCCGTCGATCTCGAGCTGCACCGAGTGCGCACCCGCGAATTGCGTGAGCGTGTAGGTCAGCTGCGCCAGCCGCAGGCGCTTCTGCCCAGGTGGGCCGCCGATGAAGTTTGCGCTGAGATCTGCAGTGGCAACGCCCCTGGCGATCGTGACGCTGTGGATCACCGTCGCTGCCGGCACAGCCGTGGCCACGCCGAACGCACGCTCGGCGGCATCGGGGCCGTGACGTAGCGCGCGGACGAGATACGCCGGAGCAGCGGGCGTCCAGGGCTGATACCGCACCGTGGCCCAGAGCTTGCGGCCGCGGGTGAGCCAGAGCTCCTCCTGATCGCCCGGGCGCGGGAGCTCTGCGTGCTGCGGCCCGGCGGGCGCGGTCGCCGAGCCGGTGGAGGCGGCGCTGCTCGAGCTCGATGACGATGCCACTCTCACGATCTGCTCGGATCGGGTCTGCGGTGCGGAGGGATCCACCCGCGTCGCGCCGCCGCCTCCGCAGCCGGCGGCCACCAGGGCCATGAGGAGGACGGACGCGGGGATGAGTCGTCGGGTCATGCTGTGCCTCCAGGGCTGAGTGGCAGGTGAAGAACGAACCGTGCGCCGGCGCCGGCGACGCTGGTGACATCGATCCGGCCGCCGATGAGCGCGGCGTTCTCGGAGGCGATGGCGAGGCCGAGCCCGCTTCCGCCGCCGGCCCGGGCTGTGTCCGCCTTCGAGAACCGGTCGAACAGGCGATCGCGGAACTCGGGCGGGATCCCCGGACCATCGTCAGCCACCTCGACGGTCGCCCCTTCCCCGTCGGCGATCACTCCGACGCGGGCGCGTCCGCCGCCGTGCTCGATCGCGTTGCCGATGAGGTTGGCGAGGATCCGCTCCAGGCGCCGGCGGTCGGTGACCACCATCGCGCCGGCAGCGCCGGCGAGCTCGATCCGGGCGTCCCAGGCATGTGCGGAGCGCAGGCCGCCGACCAGCGTGGCGATGTCCACCTCGCTCAGCTCGAGCGGCTCCTGACCCGAGTCGAGCCGCGAGATCTCCATCAGATCCTCCACCAGCCGCCGCAGCCGGGCCAGGTCGCGGGTGAGGAGCTCGCTCATCCTCCGGGCCTCGGCCGGCATCTGGTCGGCGTGCCTGGCAAGCAGCCCTGCCTCGTTCACGAGCGCGGTGAGCGGTGTTCGCAGCTCGTGGGCGACGTCCGCTGTGAAGCGGCGCTCGCGCGCCTCGGACTGCTCGAGGGCGGTGATCTTGCCCTGGAGCGCGTCTGCCATGGAGTTGAAGGACGCGGCCCAGGCCCCGAACTCGTCCTCGCCACCGGCGGGCAGCCGGGTGTCGAGCAGGCCCTCGGCCAGGGAGTGGGCGGCCGCCGAGGCAGCTGCCACCGGGGAGAGCATCTTCCGCGAGAGCACGAGGCCCGCCACGGCCGACGCGGCCAGGACCACGAGCCAGCCCGCGATGAGCACGTCGCGCAGCTGGTCGAGGTCGCTCCAGACCGGGCTCTCGTCGAAGTAGAAGTAGAGCTGGCGGCCGTGCACCGGGTCGGGTGCCCCGACGATCAGCGTCGGCTCGCTCTGGACGGTCGCACGCTGGTAGGCCATGCCTGTGCTCGCCAGCCGGTGGAGGTCCGCGGGCACGGGGAGTAGGCCCGGCGGCACGTGCCCGTGGTAGGCGATCACGGTCTTGAAGGTGGTGTCGTGGCTGAACGCCGCCGCGAGCTGGGCGCTGTTCTTCGAGGTCGCCGCGACCGCGAGGTTCGCACGGGCCTGGGCGACCGAGCGATCGGCGGAGTCCTGCAGCCGCGAGTGGCGCACCAGCAGGTAGGCGCCGGTGGCAAGAGCACCGGCCGTGAGGCCGCCAACCAGCACGAAGGCGATCGCGAGCCGCCGCCGCAGGCGTCCGGGCACGACTGGGGCGATGGTGCTCACGCACCCATCGTGGGTGACCTGCGAAACGCTGGCCGCACGGCCGTGTAACGATCGTGTAACCGGCTAGTCGAGCCGGTAGCCGACGCCCCGCACCGTCTGGATCCGGTTACCGCCGATCTTGGCGCGCACGCGCTGAACGGCGACATCGACGAGCCGCGAGTCACCGAGGTGGCTATAGCCCCAGACCCGCTCGAGGAGCTGATCGCGGGTGAGCACCTGGTGCCGGTGCAGGGCAAGCTCGTGGAGCAGCCTGAACTCCGTGGTGGTGAGGCCCAGATCCAGGCCGTCGCGCCGGGCCTGGAACGCCTGCGGGTCGATCTCCAGATCGCCGAGCGCGAGTGCCCGCGAGACGTCGTCGCCGCCGTCGCCCGAGCGGCGCAGCACGGCGCGAACACGGGCGACCAGCTCCGGCAGCTCGAACGGCTTGGTGACGTAGTCGTCGGCCCCGAGCTCGAGGCCGACGACGATGTCCACCGTGTCCGCGCGCGCCGTGAGGATCACGATCGGGACGCGGGAGTCGCGGCGCACGGCGCGGCAGATCTCGAATCCGTCCATGGAGGGCAGCATGAGGTCGAGGAGGAGCGCGTCGTACGGCGCCTGGCGGAACTGCGCGAGCCCGTCGGCGCCGTCACCGACTGCATCCACCCGGAACCCGGACTGCCGCAGGCCGAGGCAGACGACCTCGCGAATCGACTCGTCGTCTCCACCAGCAGGATCCGCTCGTCCACGGGCGGAGCCTATCCCGTCGCCCGATTCAGACGGCGGCGCGCACCGCGTCCACCAGCGACGCCGGGTCGCGGCCGAGCAGGTCGGCCAGGTCGGTGCTCTCCGTGTTCAGGTCGCCCCGCGCCGTCGACTCCTCGAACCCGCGGTACATCGCCGCCATGTCCACCGGCAGCCCTGCGCCCTCCAGGATGCCCTGGAACTGGTCGGGGCTCACCTCTGCCACGCCCACCGCCGTGCCCGTCACCTCGGTGACTGCCGCAGCCAGATCCTCCATCGTGAACGGCGTGCCGCCCAGCTCATAGACGGTCTGGCCCGTGCTCTCGTCGAGCAACGCCGCCACGGCCGCCGCCGCGAAGTCGGCCCGCGTCGCGCCCGCCACCGGCACGCCCTGCGACGCCGTCGCGATGCCGTTTGCCAGGTACGACTCGATCTGGCCCGTGTAGTTCTCGGTGTACCAGCTGTTTCGCATGAACTTCGAGGGGATGCCCGACTCGCGAAGCAGGCGCTCGGTCTCGACGTGCTCGGGGGCGAGCCCGATGGTGCTGGTCTCGGCCTTCAGGATGCTCGTGTAGACGACGCGGCTCACGCCGGCCGCCTTCGCCGCGTCGATGATGGCGGCGTGCTGCGGCACGCGCCTGCCGACCTCGCTCGCCGACACCAGGAGCAGCGCGTCCACGCCGTTCAGCGCGGGGCCGAGCGTCTCGGGCCGGTCGTAGTCGGCGAGGCGCACGGTCACGCCCTGCTGTGCCAGCGGCGCGGCCTTCTCGGCCGAGCGGGCGATCGCGACGATGTCCGACGGCCGGACGCCGTGTCGGATGAGCTCGTCGATGGCGTGGCGGCCGAACGGGCCGGTGGATCCAGTGACTGCGTAGGTGGTCATGCGATGCTCCCTGAGAGTCCTTGAGTAAGTACCGTCAGATGTATAGCACTTACGAATACACAGTACATGCACGAGCGCTAGAATGGCCTGCATGGACCCCACCGACGAGCTCGTCACCTCCGTCTTCGCGCGGAACTGCACCTCCCGGCAGGCGATGGAAGACGTCGCCGGCAAGTGGGGCATCCTGGCGCTGCTCGCCCTCGGCGAGGGCAACCACCGCTTCAACGCGCTTCGCCGGAAGGTGGAGGGGGTGAGCGAGAAGATGCTCTCCCAGACGCTCCAGACGCTCGAGCGCGACGGCCTCATCGCCCGCGAGGTGCAGTCCACCATCCCGCCGAAGGTGGAGTACTCGCTCACGCCGCTCGGCGCGCGGGTCTCCGAGCGCCTGCGCGGCCTCGCGGACCTGCTCGAGGAGTCCACCCACACCGTCGCCGCGGCCCGGGCGGCCTACGACGCTCGCTGAGCCCCGGACGGCCCGCCCCGGCGTGACGCTCTTTGCGCTCACGATGGGCGTGTTCCTGGTCACGATGAACGTCACGGTGGTGACGACGTCGCTGCCCAACATCCAGAGCGACCTCGGCGCCGGCGCGAGCCAGCTCGAGTGGGTGATCGACGCCTACAACCTGGTCGGCGCGGCCTTCCTGTTGAGCGCCGGATCGCTCGCCGATCGCTTCGGCCGCCGCGAGGCGCTGCTGATCGGCTACACGCTCTTCACTGTGGGCGCCGTGCTCTGCGCGGCCGCCCCGTCGGTCGGCTGGCTCATCGGCTTCCGCGTGCTGCAGGCCGTCGGCGGCACCGCGCTCACGCCGACGAGCCTCGCGATCCTCGCCAACATCTACACCGATCCGCGCGAGCGCGCGCGGGCGATCGGCATCTGGGGCATCTCGTCGGGCCTCGGCATCGGCGCCGGCCCCGTGCTGGGCGGAGCGGCGACCGAGATCGGCGGGTGGCGCGCCGTCTTCGTCGTGAACGCCGCCCTCGGGCTCTTCGCGCTGATCGTCGCCTTCCGCGTGGTGCCCCGCTCGCGGAGCGCCACCGCCCGCGCCTTCGACCTACCCGGCCAGCTCCTCGCGGTCGCGCTGCTCGGCACGCCACCTATGCGCTCATCGAGGCGCCGGATGTCGGCTGGGGCTCGGCGCAGACCATCGGCCTGCTGATCGTCTCGGCCGTGCTCGCCGCCGTCTTCGCGGCCACCGAGCTGCGCGTGAAGGTGCCGCTGATCGAGCTCGGCTTCTTCCGCGACAGGCAGTACTCGGCCGCCGTGGCGATCACCGTTGCGGTCTTCTTCGCGTTCGGCGGCTTCATCTACTTCAACGCCCTCTACCTGCAGGACGCGCGCGGCTACTCACCGCTCGCCGCCGGGCTCCTCACGCTCCCCGCGGCCCTGCCCGCCCTCATCGGCGGGCCGATCGCGGGCCGGGCGGTTGCCGTGCGCGGCCCGCGCGGCGTGCTCACCTTCGGGACGGCGCTCATGGGCCTCGGCCTGCTCGCGCTGGCGCTTCTGCCCACGTTCGCGGCGCTCGGCGGCCTGATCGCCGCCTACCTCGTGCTGGGCGTCGGCTACGCCGTGATCAACGCACCGATCTCGACCGTCGCGGTGGCCAGCATGCCGCGCGAGCAGTCGGGCGTGGCCGCCGCCATCGCGAGCGTCGGGCGAAACACCGGCCTGGTCTTCGGCATCGCCGTGCTCGGCTCGATCCAGCAGGCGCGGGAGTCCGCGCTCGGCTCCCAGAGCGCCGCCGACGCGCTCACCGGCTCCATCCACGCCGCCTACCTCTTCGCCGCCGTGCTGCTCGCGATCACCGCGGTCGTGGCGTTCACGTGCCTGCGCTCGGAGCCGCCCGGGCTCACGCGTGGCGGCTGAGCAAAGCGGGTACGATCTGAACCGATGGAGCGCACCGTGATCGCCGGGTATGTCCGATCGCCGTTTCAGCCCGCCCGCAGAGGGGCTCTGGCACGGGTCAGGCCCGACGACATGGCCGCCCGGGTCGTGGCGGAGCTGGTCGACCGAAGCGGCGTGGATCCCGCAGCGCTCGAGGACGTGACGCTCGGCTGCGCCTTCCCCGAGGGCGAGCAGGGCATGAACCTCGGCCGTATCGTCGGCGTGCTCGCCGGCCTGCCGCGATCGGTTGGCGGCTCGACCATCAACCGCTTCTGCGGCTCCTCGATGCAGGCCGTCCACACCGCCGCCGGCTCGATCGCGATGGGTGCGGGCGACGCCTACGTGTGCGCCGGCGTCGAGTCGATGAGCCGCATCCCAATGGGCGGCTTCAACCCCCTCTACAACCCGCAGCTCGTCGAGGCCTACCCCGACATCTACATCACGATGGGCGAGACGGCCGAGAACGTCGCCGACCGCTACCGCGTGAGCCGCGAGGAGCAGGAGGCATTCGCGCTTCGCAGCCAGCAGAAGACCGCCGCGGCCATCGCAGACGGCCGGCTCGACGCGGAGATCACGCCCATCGGCGACGTCACGGCCGACGGCTGCCCGCGGCCCGACACCACGCTCGAGGGCCTCGCCGCGCTGAAGCCCGCCTTCGCAGCCGAGGGCAGCGTCACCGCCGGCACCTCGTCGCCGCTCACCGACGGCGCGGCCGCCGTGCTGGTCACCTCCGAGTCCTACGCGCGCGACCATGGCCTCCAGCCGCTGGCCGCGATCCGCTCGTTCGCGGTCTCCGGCTGCGACCCCGCCGTGATGGGCATCGGCCCGGTCGCATCCAGCCGCAAGGCGCTCGAGCGCGCCGGCATCACCGTCGCCGACCTGGACGTGGTCGAGATCAACGAGGCGTTCGCCTCGCAGTCGATCGCCTCCCTCCGCGAGCTCGGCATCGACGAGGCCATCGTGAACCGCGACGGCGGCGCCATCGCCCTCGGCCATCCGCTGGGTGCGACGGGCGCGCGGATCACCGGCAAGGCCGCGGCGATCCTGCAGCGCGAGGGCGGCCGCTACGCGCTTGCCACCCAGTGCATCGGCGGAGGCCAGGGCATCGCCACGGTGCTGGAGGCGCTGTGACCGAGATCCGCAAGGCGGCGGTGATCGGCGCCGGCACGATGGGCTCGGGCATCGCTGCGCACATCGCAAACGCCGGCGTGCCGGTGGTGATGCTCGACCTGGGAGACGCCGCAGCCCGGGCCGCCGCCGGCCTCGGCAAGCGCAAGCCGCCGCCGCTGGTGGATCGCCGCTCGGCCCGGCTGATCACCACGGGCACGCTCGAGGACGATCTCGGCCGGGTGGCGGATGCCGACTGGATCGTGGAGGCCATCGTCGAGCGCCTCGACGCCAAACAGGAGCTCTACCGGCGGCTCGACGGGGTGCGGAGGGCGGGCTCGGTGGTGTCGTCCAACACCTCCACCATCCCGCTCCGCGACCTGACTGCGGGCGCTCCCGACGGCTTCGCCGCCGACTTCATGGTCACCCACTTCTTCAACCCGCCGCGCTACATGCAGCTGCTCGAAACGGTACCCGGCCCGGCGACGCGCGAGGCCGCGGTCGAGCAGATCGAGGCGTTCGCCGACGTGCGGCTGGGCAAGGCCGTGGTGCGCTGCAACGACACTCCCGGCTTCGTCGCCAACCGCCTGGGCGTCTACTGGATCGCCATGGCCATCGGCGAGGCGCTCGCCCGCGGGCTCACCGTGGAGGAGGCAGATCTCCTCATGGGCGAGGCCATCGGCGCGCCGCGCACAGGGGTGTTCGGGCTGATGGATCTGGTGGGCCTCGGCCTGCACGAGCACGTGACCGCCTCGCTCTCGAGCCTGCTGCCCGCAGGCGACGCCTGGCACGAGATCCCGTCCGACGGGGGCGTGTTCGACCGGCTGGTTGCGCGCGGCGACCTGGGCCGGGCCACCGGCAGGGGCTTCTACGCGCGCGAGGGTGCGCAGCGGTTCGCCGTCGACCTTGAGACGTTCGAGTACCGCCCCGTGCAGAAGCCGCGGCTCGACGCCTACGCCGCCGCCCGCCGAGGCGGGCTGCAGGCGCTGGTTTCGACCGACGACCGCTACGGCGAGTACGCCAAAGCCGTGCTCACGAAGCTCCTCGACTATGCGAGCGCGATGGTGCCGGAGGTGACCGACCGGCCCGAGCTGATCGACCTCGCGATGCAGCGCGGGTTCAACTGGAAGCAGGGCCCGTTTGCGATGATCGAGGAGCTCGGCGGCGCCGCCGCACCGCGCCCGGCCCGGCGGCCGGGAGTGGTGCTGCTCGACGATCTGAAGTCGGCGCCGCCGCTCGAGTCCAACCGTGGCGCCACGCTCTGGGACGCCGGCGACGGCGTGGCCTGCCTCGAGTTTCACACCAAGGTGAACGCGCTCGACGACGACGTGCTGGAGATCATCGAGCGAACCGTGGTCTCGGCCGGAGAGCGGTTTCGTGCGCTGGTCCTCTACAACGAGGGGGCATTCTTCTCGACCGGCGGAAACCTGCTGCACCTGCTCACGATGGCCAACGTCGCAGCGTGGGGCCGCATGAACCGCTTCGGAGTGCGCGGCCAGCGGGCGTTCGACGGGCTCAAGTTCGCGCCGGTGCCGGTGGTCGGGGCACCCTCAGGCCGCGCGCTCGGCGGCGGCTGTGAGGTGCTGATGCACTGCGACGCCGTGCAGGCCCACACCGAGACCTACATGGGCCTCGTGGAGCTTGGCGTGGGGCTCCTGCCGGCCTGGGGTGGCTGTCGCGAGCTGCTGATCCGCGCGACCGAGACTTCGCCGGGCGGGCCGATGCCCGCGGCGACCAAGGCCTTCGAGGTGATCGCCACCGCGAGCGTCTCGACGTCGGCCCAGAACGCGAAGGAGCTGGGCTACCTGCGCGCCACCGACCGCGTCACCGCCAACCGCGACCGGCTCCTGGCCGACGCCATCGACCTGGCGCTGGAGCTGGCCGACGGCTACGTGCCCCCCGAGCCGCGCATCCTCACCGTCGCGGGGCCGGCCGGCCAGGCGACGCTCGAGCTGACCGCCCGGCAGCGCGCCGCGACCCTGGGCGCCAGCGAGTACGACCTGCTGCTGGCAGGCGAGTACGCCCGCGTGCTGACCGGCGGCGACGCCGACCCCACTGAGCCCATCCCCGAGTTCGCGATCTCCGAGCTCGAGCTGGCGGGCATCGGCGGCCTGCTCCGCCGGCCCGAGACCATCGACCGCATCAGCCACATGCTGGCCACCGGCAAGCCGCTTCGAAACTGACGATGCAGACCTACTCCGCACCCCTCGCCGACTTCCGCTTCCTGCTCGAGGAGGTGTTCGACTATCAAGGCTCGGTGGCCGCGCTGCCCGGCTACGAGGATGCGCCCCTCGATACGGCGCTCGCCGTGCTGGACGAGGCTGCGGCCTTCGCCGAGTCGGTGCTGCTGCCGCTGAACGCATCGGGCGACCGCGAAGGGTGCCATTTCGATGCGGGCACGGTCACCACGCCCGAGGGCTTCCGGGCTGCGCACGACCGGCTGGTGGAGGGCGGCTGGTGCGGCATCGCGATCCCCGGCGAGCACGGCGGCTCGGGCCTGCCGGAGGTGCTGAGCGTCGCCTTCGAGGAGATGATGTGCTCGGCCAACCTCGCCTTCGCGGTCTACCCCCTGCTCACCTCGGGAGCGGCAAACGCGCTCTGCATCCACGGCTCCGACGACCAGATCGCGCGGTTCGTGCCGCACCTGGCGGCGGGTGACTGGAGCGGCACGATGTGCCTCACCGAGGCCCACGCGGGCACCGACCTCGGCCTGCTCCAGACCCGCGCGGAGCCGCTCGGCGACGGCACCTACGCCATCACCGGCACCAAGATCTTCATCACCGCCGGCGAGCACGACATGACCGATCAGATCGTGCACATGGTGCTTGCGCGGCTGCCCGGCGCGCCCGCCGGCACGCGCGGCATCTCGCTCTTCATCGTGCCCAAGCTGCTGGTGGGTGAGGACGGCGAGCCGGGCGCGCGAAACGGCGTGGTGTGCGGCTCGATCGAGCACAAGATGGGCATCCGCGCGTCGGCCACCTGCGTGCTGCACTTCGACGGCGCGGTGGGCGAGCTGGTGGGTGAGCCGCACGCCGGGATGGCGCAGATGTTCACGATGATGAACCGCGCGCGGCTGGGGGTGGGCGTGCAGGGCGTGGGCATCGGCGAGGTCGCCTACCAGTCGGCGCTGAGCTATGCGCGCGAGCGCCGGCAGGGCCGCGCCGCCGGCCATCGGTCGGGCGGGCCCGAGCTGATCGTCGTGCACCCCGACATCCGCCGCACGCTCCTTCGCATGCGGGCGCTCACCGAGGCCGGCCGCGCGCTCTCGATGTGGCTCGCCACCCAGCTCGACATCTCCCACCACCATCCCGACGCCGGCCGCAGGGAGGCCGCCGACGACCTGGTGGCGCTGCTCACGCCCATCGTGAAGGCCGCGTGCACCGACAACGGCGCCGAGGCTGCAGGGCTTGCGATCGGGGTCTACGGCGGGCACGGCTACATCGTCGAGTCCGGGGTTGAGCAGCTCGCCCGCGACGCGCGCATCAGCCAGATCTATGAGGGCACAAACGGCGTGCAGGCGCTCGACCTGGTCGGCCGGAAGCTGGCCCTGCACCAGGGCCGGCTCACGCGGCGCTTCTTCCACCTCGTCGATGCGCAGCTCGATGCCGAGCATCCCGAGGGAGCAGAGGAGTTCACGGCGGGGCTGGCCGCCGCGTTCACGCGGCTGCAGGACACCACCATCTGGCTCGCGGAGGCCGGCGTGCGCGATCCCGAGGAGGCTGCCGCGGCGGCCACCGACTACCTGCGGCTCTTCTCGCTCACCGTGTTCGCGTCGCTCTGGCTGCGCATGGCCGAGGCCTGCCTCGCGGGCGAGCAGACCGAGTTCACCGCGCAGAAGCTCGCGACGGGCCGCTTCTTCGTGCGGCGCATCCTGCCCGAGACGGCGGCGCTGGCAGAGATCGTGCAATCCGGGAAGGCAGTGATCGCAACCATCGGCGAGTGACGAAAGGCGGCATCATGATCTACCGAAGCACCCAGCCCGAGATCGAGATCCCCGACGTCACGCTGCACGACCTCGTCCTGGGCCGAGCCGCCGCCCGCGGCGAGAAGCCCGCCCTCATCGACGCCGCCTCGGGCCGCACGCTCACCTACGCCCAGGTGGACACGCTCACCCGCGCTCTGGCCGCCGGGCTCCAGGCGCGCCGGTTCGAGCCCGGCGAGGTGGTCGGCATCTTCGCGCCCAACCTGCCGGAGTACGCGGTCGCCTACTTCGGGGTCTCGCGGGCCGGCGGGACGAGCACCACCATCAACGCGCTCTACACGGCGGGCGAGGTGGCAAACCAGCTGCGGATGGCCCGCGCGCGGTTTCTCATCACCGTAGGGCCGATGCTCGACCGGGCCCTGCCCGCGGCTGCCGATGCGGGCATCGAGACGGTGTTCACCGTGGAGGGGGCGCCCGGCACCACGCCCATCTCCGAGCTCATGGGCGACCCGGCGGCGCTCGTGGAGCCGAAGCTCGATCCTGCCACAGCGCTCGTCTCGCTGCCGTTCTCGAGCGGCACGACGGGGTTCGCGAAGGGCGTGATGCTGACCCACCGAAACATGGTGGCAAACCTCCTGCAGATGAACCAGCAGGTGCCCATGGAGGAGTCCGACGTGGTCGCGGGCGTGCTGCCGTTCTTCCACATCTACGGCCAGACCGTGGTGATGAACTGCGGCCTGATGACGGGCGCGACCACCGTCACGATGCCGCGGTTCGACCTCGAGGGGTTCCTGCGGATGATCGAGGCCTACCGCATCACCAAGGCGTTCGTGGTGCCGCCGATCGTGCTCGCGCTGGCCAAGCACCCGCTGGCGGAGGGCTTCGACGGCGGCACGCTCCAGATGGTGATGTCGGGCGCAGCGCCGCTCGACGCCGAGCTCGAGGAGCTCTGCGCCGGGCGCATCTCCACGCGCGTGCAGCAGGGCTACGGGCTCACCGAGGCCAGCCCCGTGACGCACTGCACGCCGCTCGCCGAGCCGCACGCCGGTGGCACCATCGGCAAGCTCCTGCCCAACACCGAGGCGCGCATCATCGACGTGGAGTCGGGCCTCGATGCTGCTCCGGGTGAGCCGGGCGAGCTCTGGGTGCGCGGCCCGCAGGTGATGACCGGGTACCTCGACGATCCCGAGGCGACCGCCTGGACGCTCGACGGCGACGGCTGGCTCCACACCGGCGACATCGCGGTGCTCGACGACGCCGGCTGGCGGATCGTTGACCGGCTGAAGGAGCTGATCAAGTTCAAGGGCTACCAGGTGCCGCCGGCGATGCTCGAGGCGGTGCTCCTCACCCATCCGGCGGTGACCGATGCGTGCGTGATCCCGGTGGACGACGAGGAGGCGGGCGAGGTGCCCAAGGCGTTCGTCATCACCGGCGCCGACGTGTCGGGCGACGAGCTGATCGCCTACGTGGCCGGGAAGGTGGCGCCGCACGAGCGGGTGCGGCAGGTGGAGTTCGTGGACGAGATCCCGAAGTCGGCGTCGGGCAAGCTGCTTCGCCGGGTGCTGGTGGAGCGGGAGCGGGCGGCTACGACGTAGGGCCGGTGACCGTGGTGGTCGCCGTGGTCGTCTCGGTCTGCGTCTGCGTCTCGGTGTTGGTGATCGTCACGGTGCCGCCGGTGGCCGTCGTCGTGTGGCTCTCCTTCTGCGTGACGGTCTTCTGGCTGCTCGAGTCGCCGCCGAACTGCGTGCCGATGAGGATGCCTGCGAGGAGCGCCACGAGCGCCGTGGAGATCATGAGCGCGATCATCGCGCCCGACCAGCCCTTGGAGTCGGGAGTGACCTGCTGCGGCTGCTGGTTCTGCGGGTTGTACGGGGGCTGGGGCCCCTGGGGTGGCGGTGGCTGGCTCACGCGCCCACAATATCTGACCATTCGGATAGCAGCTGCGCTTCCCGCTCGCGGGTGAGCGGGGTGCCGTCCTGGGCGGGGCCGGTGCGGAGCCATTCGAGCGTGTCGCGCACGGTCTCGTCGATCGGGCGCACGGTGAGCCCGGCGGCCAGCGCGCGGGAGACGTCGGAGCGGTGGAAGCCCTCGTAGCCCGGCCAGGGAGCCCAGAGCGGGATCTCCGTCCACGGCTCGACGCCGCGGTCGAGCAGGAACTGGCCGTCCACCCACACCGGCGTTGCGCCGCTTCCCGACTGCGCCACGCACGCGTCGATGATCGCGCCGAAGGTGAGCATGTCTGCCGGCGTCACGACGTCGAAGACGCCCGGGCGGTCGTCCTCGACCAGCCGCAGGACGAAGGCCGCGAGGTCGCGCCCGTCGATGAGCTGCACGGCCTGCGCGGGCGGCGCCGGGCACAGCACGCTGCCGCCCTCGGCAATGCGCCCGGGCCAGTGGGCGAAGCGGCCGGTGGGGTCGAACGGGCCGACGATGAGGCCCGGGCGGACTATCGTGGCGGCGTCGCCGAAGGCGGCCTGCACGGCGCGCTCGCAGCGCACCTTGCGCGGGCCGTACTCGTCGAACGGCTCCTCCAGGAGCGCGGCGTCCTCGTCGAGCCCGATCGTGGCGTTGTCGGCGTACACGCTGCGGCTCGAGACGAAGAGGTAGCGGCCGGCGTGGCCGCGCAGCAGCTGGGCCGACCGCTCGACGTCTTCCGGCAGCTGCCCGGAGGTGTCGATCACGGCGTCGAACTCGCGGCCGCGGAGAGCGGCGAGGTCGCTCGACCGGTCGGCCACGATGCGCTCGGCCTGCGGGAACAGATCGGCGCCGGTGACGCCGCGATGGACGAGCGTCACGTCGTGCCCGCGGCTCAGCGCGAGCTCCACCGTGTGCCGGCCGAAGAACGACGTTCCGCCGAGAAAGAGCAGCCGCATACCTGCAACCTAGCAGTTGCGGATGGCTCGGGCGTGAATCAACGGTGCCTGGCACCGTTGATTCACGGGCCTCCGGCGAACAGCCCGCCAGGCCTCTGCCCAAAACAAAAAACACCTGGCACCGTTGATTCACTACGATCTCCCGATGGCGGGACGCACAGTCGTGGTGGTGGGCGGTGGCGCGATCGGGCTCTCGTGCGCCTGGTGGCTCGCCCGCGATGGGCACGACGTCACGCTGGTCGAGGCGCGCACCACCGGCGCCGGCGCGTCGCGCGGCAACACCGGGTGGCTCACGCCGTCGCTCTCGACTCCGCTCGCGGCGCCGGGGATGGTGGCCACGGGGCTCCGCTCGGCCTTCGATCCGGGCGGCGCGCTCGTGATCCGGCCGCGGGCCGACATCGGCTGGGTGCGCTGGCTCACGCGCTTCAGCCTCAACAGCCGCGCGCAGACCTTCAACCGCGGCGTCGGCGCCCTGCTCGCGCTCAGCAGCCGCACCCTCGACGGCCTCGACACCATGCGGGAGGCGGGCGTCGAGTTCGAGATGCACGCCGACGGGCTGCTCGCCGTCGCCCGCTCCCACGAGGGCCTGCACTGGTTCGACCTCACGTTCGACGAGCTCGCCATGCAGGGGTTCAAGGGCAAGCTCGAGCACCTCTCCGGCGACGAGGCCCGCGCGCTCGAGCCCGCCCTCGGCAAGCGTGTCGAGGCCGCCGTGCTCGCCGACATCGACCGGCACGTGGATCCGGTCTCGTTCATGGCGGGCGTGCGCACCGCCGGTGAGGCGCATGGGCGTGACGGTGCTCGAGGGCAGGCCCGTGCGATCGCTGAAGCGCTCGGGTGGCGGCTGGCGGGCGGACGCCGACGGCCTTCGGCTGGATGCCGAGCAGGTGGTCCTCGCGACCGCCCTCGGCACCGGGAGCCTCACCGCTCCGCTCGGGTTCCGGCCGGCGCTGATCGGCGCCAAGGGCTACTCGGCCGACGTTACCGGCGGCCCCGGCATCGGCCGCATCCTCTACCTCTGCGAGCCCAAGATCGGCGTGAGCCCGCTGGACGATCACACGCGCGTCGCGGGGTTCTTCGAGATCGGCGCGACCTCGTCGCGGCCCGATCGGCGCCGCGCCCTGCAGCTGCTGGAGGAGACCGCGGGCTACGTTGACGGCTTCCCCACCCAGCTTGCAGACGACGACGACGGCTGGGGCGGCCTGCGGCCGTGCACGCCCGACAGCCTGCCCTACATCGGCGAGTACCCGCGCGCCCCCGGCGTGATCGTCGCCGCCGGCCACGGGATGCTCGGCATCACCCTGGCGCCGGCCACCGGGATCGCGGTCGCCGCCCTCGCGCGCGGCGAGCGGCCGTCCTACCTGGAGCCGTTCCGGCTCACTCGGTAGGCGCGCGCCACTCGATCAGCCGGGCCGGGTTCGCGACCATGATCCGCTCGATCGCGTCGTCCGCCACCCCTAGCCAGCGCAGCTGCGGCACGATCGTCCGCAGGATGTGGCCGTAGCCGTAGCCGCCGTACCTCGTGAGCTGCGTCTTCATCGCGACGTCGTGCGACATCAGCAGCCGGTCGCCGTAGCCCGCCGCCACCAGCTCGGCCATCACCGCGGCGATCGCCTCGTCCTGGGCGGGCGGCACGAAGTACGCGCCGAACCGCTCGGAGAGATCGTCGTTTCGCCACGTCGCGCCGAAGAAGTCGAACTCGACGTAGGCGCCGCGATCCATCAGCGACCGGAAGTAGGGGATGTCGGGCGGCGGCCCGTCGCTGTGGCCGAGCACGACCTTCGCGAGCGGGATGCCCTCGCCCTCGAGCAGGTCGAGCACCTCGTGGCCGAGCCGGTCGGTCTCGGTCATGTGCATCGTGATGGAGGCGCCCGTGCGCCGCGAGGCGGCCGCCACGGCGTGCAGCACCTTGATCTCGTCGGGGTGGATCGGGCACGACGTGCCGATCTCGCCGATGATGCCCGCGCGGATCCCGGTGCCGTCGATGCCCTCCGTCAGCTCGCCCACCATGATCGCGGTGAGCTCCTCGACCGTCGCCCCTGCGACCAGCGGCGGATGGGCGTCGTGCACGTAGAAGCCGGTGCCGAGGATGATCTGCAGGCCGGTCGCCTCGGCCACCCGGCGGATCGCGAGCGGGTCGCGCCCCACCGTCTGCGGCGTGAGGTCGAACACCGTCGAGCCGCCCAGCTCCTTGAACTGCATCGCCTCGGCGACGGCCACGTCGAACTCGTCGAGCTTGATGTTGGTCTTGTTGCTCCACGCCCGCCGCCGCAGCCGGCCGATCAGCTCGAGGCTGATCTCGGCGTTCCAGAACTGCTCCTCATCGGGCGTTCGCGGCAGGCACGCCCACGTCGTGAGATCCACGAAGAAGTGGTCGTGCGTCAGCGTGCGGCCGAGCTGCTGCACGTCGAGCGGTCCGGTGACGCTCGGGACGGTGGTCATCCCGGGAGGTTAAACCACCTCAGACGAGCGTGAGCACCGGCAGCGCCTGCGTCTCGTGCCGGGCGTGCTGCACCAGCTCGTCGATGCGCTCGTCCGAGAGCTTGAAGATGCCCATCTCGGGGGTCACCGCGGCGGTCATCGCGCCGAGCGGGAACCGCCATGCGGCCTCAGCATCGCAGCCTGCCTCGCGCTGGATATCGGGGGTGGCGATCAGTCCCGTGGACGAGTCGATGAGAAGCTTGAATGTGTGCATGGTGGGCACCGTATGGCGGTTCCGTGAGTGGGTGGTGAGAAGATTGGAACCGTTCTAACAGAGGACTACCCGCATCCCGCGCATTCTCAACAAGCACTGCCCCCGGCTCGCGCTCCTTGCCTGCGCGCTCGCCGCCGTGCTCGCTGCCGGCTGCCAGGGAACGAGCAGCGCGGTGGACAACCAGCCGCTGCCGACCACCACGCCGGTGGGCGCGCCCGAGGGCCGGCTCGACCTCGTCGCCGAGCAGGGCGTGACGCCCCCGCAGGTGGTCTCGGCCTTCGGCGAGGCGACGGGCTGCGCGACGTCGGTCACCTACGCCGGGAGCTCCGACCAGATCGACGCGCTGGCGCGCTCGGGCAGCTACGACGGCGTCGCGGCGTCCAGTGAGCTCGCCGGCCGGCTGATCGCCGACGACGAGGCGGCGCCGGTCGATACCTCGCTCATCCCGGGCTACGGCGACCTGCCGGGGAAGCTCCAGTCGCCGCAGGCGACCACCGTGAACGGCGTCCATTACGGCGTGGCGTTCCTCTGGGGCGCGAACCTCCTGCTGGCAAACACCCGCATCGTGACGCCGGTCCCCGACAGCTGGAGCCTCATCTTCAACGGCGCCGCATATCCGGGCCGGGTGACGGTGCCCGACAGCCCGCTCTACATCGCCGATGCCGCGCTCTACCTGAAGTCCGTGCAGCCGGGCATGCACATCTCGAACCCGTTCGAGCTCACGCGGCCGCAGTTCGACGCGGCGGTGGCGCTCGTGCGAAAGCAGCGGCCGCAGATCGGGGCCTACTGGACGAGCCGCGCGGGCGAGCTGCACCAGTTCGCATCAGGGGCGGCGGTGATCGGCCAGGGCGGCTACGCGGCGTCGGCCGGGCCCCCGAAGTCGGCCGTGCCGATCGCGGCGGTGGTACCCGACGAGGGGGTCACCGGATCCATCGACAGCTGGATGGAGCTCGCCGGCGCCGCCCACCCCAACTGCATGCAGAAGTGGCTGGCCTACATCTCCACCCCCATCGTGCAGGCCGATGCAGCGCTCCTCACCGGGGCCTCGCCCGCCAACCCCAAGGCCTGCGTGGAGCTAAACGCCGCGCGGCCCGGGTTCTGCGCCGACCGTCACATCCCCGACGACGGCTTCCTGGGCGACGTCACCTTCGCTGTCGCCCCGTCGCGGAACTGCGGGAACGGGTCATCGCGACTGCATCGACTACTCCACGTGGGTGACCGCCTGGGAGGCGGCGACCTCCTAGCCGACGATGCGGCTGGTGCCGGCGGCCATGTCCGAGGCGATCTGCTGGAAGATCGCCACCAGGTTGTCCGGGTTCGGGTCGGGGTAGTAGTTGTTGGTGGTGGCGATGTTCTTCATCGCCTGTGCGGCCGAGATGGCGGGCACCTCGTCGTCACCTGTGTAGTCCTGGCACGGCGTACCGTTGGACTGATCACCGTAGAGGATCGTATAGATCAGGATCCCCTGCTGTTTATAGGTTGCGGCGTCGTTCACAGCCGACTGGCAGGGCTGCATGCAGTGCGGATCGGTGTCCTTGATGGTGTTGCCGTGCCTGTCCGTCGTGGACGCGCAGTTCTGGCCCTCGTTGGCAGCACCGTCTGAGAGCAGCACGATGATCTTCTGCACGCCGGCCCGGCCGTCTGCCTGAAGCTCGTTGTAGGCGGCCTCCATGGCGTCTGCATAGTCGGTGGTACCACCCGGCCGCATGCAGTTGATGTCCTTGATGAGCGGCGAGCTCGTCACGAGGCTTCCGCCGGGCGCCATGTAGCTATTCGAGAGCGGCACGACCGTATAGGTGGGATGCGTGCTGTCGTAGTTACTGTTCTGCGCGACGTTGCATACATCGCTCGTGCCGTTGACATCAGGGGGAAGCGTCGAGAGGCCGACGTTGTCCACGCCCGAGTCGAGGCCGGGCAGGAACCCCTGGAGCAGTCCGTCCTGGAGGTTCTCCCACTTGTTCTCACCGTTGGTGGCACCGCCGTTTGCGCTCATCGAGCCCGTACGGTCTACCACCAGCTGGATGTCGAGCGGCACCTCGTTGCACGGAGAGCACGCCTTGGCGGTTGCCGAGACATCGATGTTGTCGAAGCCGATCACCCGCAGGAAGTACGTCGGCACGGTGGCAGACTGGCTCACTGCGATGGTATTGGCGTTGGTGCACGGAAGGTTCGAGTTGGATCCCACGCAGCTCGTGGAGATGGACTCGTTGACTCCCGAGGACGGGACGCCGGGGATCATGTTCTTCCCGCCGGCGACCGAGCTGAAGAGCTTTGCCTGGCTGACCGCCGCCGAGGTGCTGGGCGGATACTGAAGCGTGAGCTGGCCCGCGCCTGCGGCGGCCGCGGCATCGGTTGATGCCTGCAGCGCCTGCTGCACCCGGTACACGTTGCCGATATCGATCACGAGGCCGGCAAACGCAATGATCATCAGCATGAAGACTGCGATCAGCGGCAGCGTCTGGCCCGTTTCCGAGCGCAGGCGACTTGCGAGAGGGATGTGGGAGCGGGAGTCCACATACCCTATATCGGAAATCTTTACATCTTGCGCATCCCCCGAAAGGCGGTGATGCTCAGCTGAGGTATTTGCGGATGATGAGCGCCGCAGCCTGCCCGTGGAACGCAACATCGCCGGTATCGAACCGTGCTTCGAGCGGGCTCGTGGCGGAAGGCTTCATGCCGCCGGCGTAGCGATAGGCGCGGTAGCGGTGCACGTGACGCTCGTAGCTGCACGACTGCACGGTGGAGACATGTGGCGCGTGCTTTGAGAAGAAGAGCGCCGAGCCGGCAAAGAGCGGGTCACCGGTGGTGTCCACGCGCGCGGTGGCGCCGTGGGTCGAAAGCGTCGCGGGCGGGAGGTTGGTCGCGTCCTGCAGCGAGACGCCGAGATGGCTCACGCCCTGGGTCTGGGTGGTCGTGCCCGATTCGGTGATGGTCAGCGCCTTGCCGCCGCCGTATCCCACCTGCGCGCCCCAGAGCGACGTGCCGAAGACCGCGCCGGCCACCACGGTCTCGCGGCCGTTGCACGGCAGGTAGCCGCTGCCGCTGGTGAACGTGATGCTGGTTCCGCCGCCGCTTCCCGTGGAGAGCTCGCCGCAGCCGGGATCCGCGATCGCCTCGGCCGCCGTGGGCGACTTCGTGATGGTGCCGAAGAACGGCGAGGTGCCGGTGTTCACCTTGAACGGGCTCGACGCCAGCGTGCCGCGGGCATCGACTGCGACGCCGCTGCCCGACGGGAAGAGCCGGCAGGGCGACGAGTTGCGCGCGACCTCGGTGAACGTCGAGTTGATGTCGGTGCCCGGGAAGCTCGATCCGCTGTGAAACGCGAGCGTCGAGAGGTTCGCGGTCGCGCTCATCGTCATGTCGCTCGCGGTGTACCCGTAGACGTGCTCCTGCTCTGCGGTGACCTTGCCGCCGGTCTTCTGGGTGCGGTCAAGGGCGAGCTCCATCTGCGGGAACGAGCCGAACGAGGTGCCGTCCGAGAACGCGCCCATCGACATCTGGTAGGTGGCGCCGTGGATGGTGAGCGGGGTGGGCTCCGTGAAGAGCTCGAGGGCGGTAGTCGAGCGCGGCGGCCGACGAGACGCCGGCCGGCAGGAGGCTCGCGGGGATCGAGGACGGCAGCGTGCGCCCGAACATCCGCAAAGCGCCGCGAACCGCGCGGACGTGCGACGGGCCGGCGGTGGCGGCGCCGGCGCTCGAGGCGCCGGCCATGAGGGCAGCCGTTGCCAGCGCCAGCGGAGCGAGGGTGCGTGCGGGGCGGTGCAGATTCATGCAGAGTCCATCGACCAGTGGGGTGACCGGGGCATCCCTCGATCGGGTGATACGGGGCTCTGGTAGCTTCCGGGGCATGGCTGGTCGCGTCATCCGCATCTCGACGGCCCCGGTGAAGGCGCTCGGGCTGGTGCACCCCGAGGCCGTGGAGCTGGGGCCGCAGGGGGTGGCGGGCGACCGCCGCTTCTGGCTCGTGAGCGCAGACGGGCGGCTGGTGAACGGCAAGGTGCACCCCGAGCTGATGCGGGTGCGGCCGGAGTGGGACGAGGAGACGCGCCGGCTGGTGCTGCGCTTCCCCGGCGGCGAGGCGGCCGACGGCATCGTCGAGCCCGGCGCGCCGGTGGATGCCGTCCTCTACGGCGATCCGCACCCGTCGCGGCGGGTGGGCGGCCCGTGGCAGGAGGCGCTCTCGCAGTTCGCGGGCGCCCCGCTGACGCTGCTCTGGTCGGAGTCCGGCGCGGTCGATCGCGGTGGCGAGGGCGGCGGCTGGATGTCGATCGTCTCGCGCGCGTCGCTCCAGCGGCTGGGCGAGGAGGCGGGAACGAGCGACGCCGTTGACGGCCGGCGGTTCAGGATGCTCTTCGAGATCGACGGCGTCGGCGCCCACGAGGAGGACGACTGGATCGGCGGGGAGGTCGAGATCGGCGATGCCGTGGTGGCGCCCCTGGGCGACGTCGGCCGCTGCGTGGTGACGAAGTGCGACCCCGATACGGGCGTCTCGGATCTCGACACGCTGGGCGCCCTCAGCCGCTACCGCCGCGACGGGAAGACCGAGCCGCTGCCGCTGGGCGTCTACGGCGCCGTCACCGTGCCGGGCCGGGTGCGGCTGGGCGACCCGGTACGCCCGGGCATCCCCGTCACCAGTGAATAAACGGTGCCAGGCACTTAATATTCACGGCATCACGTCAAGACGTCTGACGAGATGAGCGCCCGCGTCGCGAGCGCGGCAAAGATCAGGAGCGCCGTCACGCCGATCGCGTGCGCCCAGCCTGCATTTGCCACGGTCAGGAACCCGAGGCCCACCACCAGCAGGGCCACCGCGCCGCGCCCCACCAGGTTGCCGGCCACGGGCACCGGGTGGCGCTCGGCTGCGGCGTCGGCGGCCGACTCGCCCGCGCCCAGGTTGCCGCCCAGCATGAGGCGGAAGAGCACCACGAGCGACGGGAACAGGATGATGCCGCCGGCGACCACCGCGACGATCACCGCGATGAGCGTGTTGCGCGGAGCCGCCGCCTGCTCGATCTTGAGCCCGGGCAGCAGGTAGGGCGCCTGGCCGATCGCCCAGCCCGCGATCACCGCCGCCACCGCGAGGGCCGCCGTGTAGCGGGCCGGCTCGTAGCGCCGCCGGTGCACCAGCCAGAGCGCGGCCCCGCCCGCCACCACCGAGACGATCACCGCGGGCAGCGCGCGGCCGTAGAGCAGCTCGTGGAAGAGGTGCGGCGCGTCGGCATGCAGCGGAATCAGCCCGAGCGCTGCGACGACGCCGGCCGCCACCCCCGAGATGAGCGCGCGCGTGCGAAACGCCTCCTCCATCCCGGCATCACCGTGGCGCACCGCGTCGGCCGCCAGGAACACCGCCGCCAGGTAGGCGCTGAACGCCACGGCGATGAGCCCCACCGTGATCGCAAGCGGGTTGAGCCAGCTCGTGACGAGGTCGCCGGCGGCGTTTCCCACCGGCACGCGGCCCGCGGCGATCCCGCCCACCATCAGCCCCAGCGCGAACGGCGTGAGGATCGACGAGAGCGAGAGCACCGTCTCCACCTGCCGCTGCTCGCGGCCGCTGCGCGTGCCCGAGCGAAGCGCGTAGGCGCCGCCGCGCAGGATGATGCCGATCGCCGCCACGAAGAACGGGATCGAGAGCGTCGAGGCGATCGATCCGAACACCTCCGAGTAGCCCGTCCAGAGCACGGTGATCACGAAGATCAGCCACACGTGGTTTGCCTCCCACACGGGCCCCATCGCGTGATGGGCGTTGTCGCGGATGCGCCGTCCCTCGTCGCCCCGCGCGCCGATCAGCTGCCAGAATCCGGCGCCGAAGTCGGCCCCGCCCAGCACCACGTAGAACACGAGCCCGGCCAGCACGAACACGATCGGGAGCGTCTGCAGCACGATCATGCGGCGGGCTCCTCCATCGGGGCGCGCGAGAGCCGCACCAGGATGAACGCAACCGCGCAGGCCAGCGCCAGGTACACGAGGGCCAGCGTCGCATACCCCACCGGGATGCCGCCCGCGCCCGTGACGGCCTGCGACGTGCGCATGTAGCGGTACACCACCCACGGCTGGCGGCCGACCTCCGTAGCCACCCAGCCGGCGATCAGCGCGACGAACGAGAGCGGCCCGGCCAGCACCACCGCGCGGTAGAACCACGGCGACTCCGGCATGCGCTTTCGCCGCACGCGCACCCACAGGAACACGACCCCCAGCGCGAAGAGGAGCGTGCCGATGCCCACCATCGTCTGGAACGCGAACCGCACCACGTTCACGGGCGGCCGCTCGTTCGCCGGCACGCTGTCGAGCCCCGTGACCCGGTGGCTGGGATCGTGGAAGGCAAGCAGCGAGAGGAGCCGCGGCAGCGGGATGCCGTACTTCACCTCGCCGTCGGTGTAGACGCCGCCGATGTGGATGGGCGCGTCGGTCTCGGTGTGCGCGAGGCCCTCGAACGCGGCCAGCTTCACCGGCTGGTTCTCGGCCACGACCCGCCCGGCCCAGTCACCCACCGGCGCCTGGATCACCGAAGCGACGCACGCGATGGTCAGCGGGATCACCAGCGCGATGCGCTCGTACCGGCCGTTTCGCCCGCGCAGCCTGGCAACCGCATAACACGCCGCCACCAGGAAGCCGGTCACCATGTAGCCCGCGATGTACATGTGCACCAGCTCGTGCCAGAAGTTGGGGTTGAAGAAGAGCGCGTCCACCGGGTGCACGTCTACGGCCTTGCCACCCACCAGCTTGAACCCGGTGGGGTGGTTCATCCAGCCGTTCACGGCGATCACCATGAGCGAGCCGAGGAACCCCGCGAGCACCACCGGCAGGCCGCTCAGGAAGTGCGCGCGCGGCGAGAGCCGGTTCCAGCCGTAGGCGTAGATCCCGATGAAGATCGCCTCGAGGAAGAACGAGAAGCCCTCGATGGCAAAGCCCAGCCCGAACACGCTGCCGTACACGCTGGTGAACTCCGGCCAGAGCAGGCCCATCTCGAACGAGAGCACCGTGCCGGTCACCACCCCGGCGGCGAAGAGCGCGAGCATCACCTTCGTCCAGCGCTGGGCGAGCGTGCGGTAGAGCGGGTCGCCGGTGCGCATGTAGAGCCACTCGGCGGTGAGCACCATGGCGGGGAAGGCGATCCCGAAGCACACGAGCGGGATGTGCACGATGAAGGATAGGGCCTGCATCTGCCGCGCTTCCAGCAGATAGTGCTGCACGCCTGTGGCGAGCTCAATCATGCCAGTCTGAGTTGTACCTCAGCGGCACGGCCGGGATCCCCGTGCGCCCAAGGTACGCCGCAGCCACGTCGGCGCCCAACTGGTCGGTGATCCCGACGGGGGCGACCGCCACGATCGCGCCGCCGAAGCCGCCTCCGGTCATCCGCGCGCCCCACGCGCCGTGCTCCAGCGCGAGCGCCACCAGCAGGTCGAGCTGCGGCGTGGACACCTCCAGATCGTCGCGCAGGCTGGCGTGGCCGGCTGAGAGGATCGGGCCGAGCGCGGCGCCATCGCCGCGCCGAAGCGCGCCTGCTGCCTCGATCACGCGGGCATTCTCGGTCTCGAGGTGGCGCATGCGCTTGAGCGCCACGGTGTCGCGGGCGCCCGCAAGGCCGCGCTCGATCTCCTGCCGCCGCACCGCGTAGGCCGTGTCGGCCAGGTTCCGGCGCGTCCCCGAGTCGATCACGAGGATGCCCAGGCCGGGCGGCAGCGCGATGTGCTCGTAGCTCAGATCCGAGCAGTCAAGGAGCAGCGCGTGGCCGGCCCGGCCGAGCAGCGAGACGGCCTGATCCATGGGCCCGCACGGCACGCCCACGGCGCGCAGCTCGGCCCGCTGGCAGGCGCGGATCAGCTCGGCGGGCGCGAGCTCGAAGGCCGCCGCGTCGCAGAGCGCCAGCGCCACAGCGACCTCGAGCGCCGCCGATGACGAGAGCCCCGCTCCCACCGGCAGATCGCTCGAGATCGAGCCGGCGATGCCGGCCGGCCGCCGGCCCAGCGCGTCCAGCTCGAACGCGACTGCGGCGACGTACGGCTCGAATCCGCCGATGGGCGACTCGAGGACGGTGTGCTCCGCCGGCTCGCACGCGATGGTCACGGCCCGGTCGAGGGCGACCGGGAGCACGAGCCCGCCCGTGTAGTCGGTGTGCTCGCCGATGAGGTTCACCCGCCCGGGCGCGCGAAACCGCTTCATGAGGCGTAGGATGTCATGCGATGTCCAGGAAGGATCGCCCGCCGCGCATCAAGCGCAGTCTGTACGAGGCAGAGCTCGAGCGCCTCCAGGTGGAGCTCGTCCGGATGCAGACCTGGGTGCGGCAGGAGGGCAAGCGCATCGTCGTGCTCTTCGAGGGCCGCGACGCCGCCGGCAAGGGCGGGTCGATCAAGCGCATCACCGAGCCGCTCAACCCGCGGTTTGCCCGCGTCGCCGCGCTCCCCGCGCCGAACGATCGCGAGACCACCCAGTGGTACTTCCAGCGCTACGTCGCCCAGCTCCCGGCGGCCGGCGAGATCGTGCTCTTCGACCGCAGCTGGTACAACCGCGCCGGCGTCGAGCGGGTGCTGGGCTTCTGCACCGACGAGCAGTACCGCCTCTTCATGCGCCAGGTGCCGCAGTTCGAGCGCATGCTGGTGGACGACGGGATCATCTTCACCAAGTACTGGTTCTCGGTGTCGGACGAGGAGCAGGCGCGCCGCTTCCAGGATCGGATGGACGACCCCACCAAGCAGTGGAAGCTCTCGCCGATGGATCTGAAGTCACGCTCGCACTACGTCGATTACTCGCGCGCGAAGGACGAGATGTTCGAGGGCACCGACCTCGAGGGCACCCCGTGGTTCGTGGTCGAGGCCGACGACAAGCGCCGCGCGCGCATCAACTGCATCTCGCACCTGCTGTCGCGCATCCCGTACGAGGAGATCAAGCCGCCGAAGATGCCGAAGCTGCCGCCGCGGCAGACGGACGGCGACTACAAGCGGCCGCCGATGGCCTCACAGACGTTCGTGCCGGACGTCGCCGCCACGCTCGGCTAGCTGCTAGCCGACGATGCGGGAGGTGCCGGCCGACATGTCGGCCGAGATCTCCTGGAAGATGCCCGTGAGGTCGGTCGGGTCGGGATCGTCGTAGTAGTCGCTCGCGCCCGTCACCTTGTTGGTGCCCGCGATGTCGGCCATCGCCTGCTGCGGGGTGATGGTCGGGACTTCCTTGTCGCCGTCGTAGTCCTCGCAGTACGGCACGTCGGACTGGTCGCCGTAGAGGATGGTGTACACCAGGACGCCTGCCTGCTTGTAGCTCGCGGCGGCGTTCACCGCCGACTGGCACGGCTGGATGCACTCGGGATCCTGATCCTTGGTGGTCGTGGTCACGGTCTTCTTGTGATTGCCGCTGCCGGTGGTGGTCGTGGTGACCACGTCCTGGCAGTTGGGGCCGGTGTTCGCGGCGCCGTCTGCGAGCAGCACGATCACCTTCTGCACGCCGGTTCTGCCCTGCGCCTGGAGCGCCGCATAGCCGGCGTTCAGCGCGCCGGTGTAGGCGGTGCCGCCGCCCGGCTGGATGCAGTTGATGTCCTTGACCAGGGTCGAGGAGGTGTCGAGCACGCCGGGGCTCGACATGTAGTCGTCGGTCAGCGGCACCACGTTGTAGGTCGGGTTCGAGACGTCGTAGGCGCTGCTGTTGGCGCTACCGCTCGAGGCGCGGCACACGTCGCTCGTGCCGTTGATGTCCGGCGGCAGCACGGTGAGGCCCACGCTGTCGTTGGTGCTGTCGAGGCCGGGCAGGAAGCCCTGGATCAGGCCCGAGCGCAGGTTGGTCATCTTGCTGTCGTCGGCCATCGATCCGGTGCGGTCGATCACCAGCTCGATGTCGAGGGGCAGCTCGTTGCATGGAGAGCACGCCTTCGAGGTGGCGCTCATCGTGAGGCTCGAGTAGCCAAGCAGGTTGAGGAAGTACGTCGGCACGTTCGCGGTCTCGGTCACCGTCACGGTGTTCGCGGTGGTGCACGGCACGGCGGTCGTGGACTGCACGCAGCTGGTGGTGATGGTCTGGTTGACGTTCGCCGCGGGCACTCCCACGATGGTGTTCTTGCCGCCCGAGGCCGACGTGTAGCTCTTGGCTGTCGCAACCGCGTTGGCCGCGTTGGCCGGATAGGTCATGGTCAGCGTGCCCGCGCCGGCGGTTGCAGCTGCGTCGGCCGAGGCCTGCAGCGCATCCTGCACCCGATAGGCGTTGCCGACGTCGATCACCAGGCCGAGGAAGCACAGGATGATGAGCATCATCAGCGCGATCAGCGGGAGCGTCTGGCCGGCCTCGCGGCCGCGGGAAGTCCTCTGGGTGGGTATTTCGGGAGCCTTCGTTCGGGAGCGTGAGGGACACGTGCAAGAACGTGCCTCCCTTCCTCTGTCGGCAGCACCCCCCGGTCACCTTTAGGGGGATCTTTTCGGCGGGCGGGGTTAGGATCCCCGCCCATGATCGACCAGCGCCAGATCCGCGCCGCCGTCTGCCGGGCGTTCGGCGAGCCGCTCAGCGTCGAGCCGGTGCTGCTGGCGCCCCCCGCCGAGGGCGAGGTGCGGGTGCGCATCGAGGCCTGCGCGATCTGCCACAGCGACGTCGCGCTGGTGGACGACGCCTGGGGCGGCGACCTGCCGTCGGTGTTCGGGCACGAGGCCTGCGGCGTGGTGGAGGAGGCCGGGCCGGGAGTCACGGCGCCGGCGGTCGGCGACCGGGTGGTGGTAGGCCTCATCCGCTGGTGCGGCGAGTGCGCCCGCTGCCGCGGGGGCGAGCCGGCGCTCTGCGCCCAGACGTTCGCGCTCGACCGGCGCAGCCCCATCTCGGAGCTGGACGGCGGCCCCATCGGCCATGGCCTGCGCTGCGGCGGCTTTGCCGAGCAGGTGGTGGTGCACGCGTCCCAGGCGGTCGCGGTGCCGCCCGGCATCGAGCCTGCGCAGGCGTGCCTCATCGCCTGCGGGGTGATGACGGGCATGGGCGCGGTGCAGCACACGGCCGGGGTGGAGCCGGGAAGCGCCGTGGTGGTGATCGGCACCGGCGGGGTGGGGCTCAACGCGATCCAGGGAGCCGTCCTGGCCGGCGCCGCGCAGGTGATCGCCGTCGACATCTCGGCCGCGAAGCTTGCGACTGCCCGGGAGTTCGGCGCGACCGCGGCGGTCGATGCGGGCAGCGACGATGTGGTCGCGGCAGTGCTCGCAGCCACGGGCGGCGGCGCCGACTACGTCTTCACCACAGTCGGCAGTGCGCGCGTGGTCGAGCAGGGCATCGCGCTGCCTGCGCCGCGGCGGTGCGCTCGTGGTGGTGGGGATGCCCGCCTCCGGCCAGATGGCGGCGTTCGATCCCAGCATGCTCGCCCATGACGGCAAGCGGATCCTCGGCAGCAAGATGGGCTCGGCGCTGCCCGCTGCCGACGTGCCGCGGATCGCTGCGCTCTACACCGCCGGCGACGTCCACCTCGACGAGCTGGTCAGCGGCACCTACCCGCTCGACCGCATCAACGAGGCGATGGACGCGATGCGCTCCGGTGCGGCGGTGCGAAACGTGATCGTGTTTTGAGCCGCATCGCCCAGATCGATAGCTGGGCGACCGAGTGGGTCGCGTTCGTGCGGGTGCGCACCGACGACGGCGACGAGGGATGGGGCCAGCTCGCGCCCTACCACGCCGACCTGAGCGCGCAGGTGCTCCACCGGCAGGTCGCGCCGCGGCTGGTGGGCACCCAGCTCGAGGAGTTCGACGGGCTCGGCACGGCGGTGCTCGAGGCCGAGCACAAGTTTCCCGGCTCCTACGTGTGCCGCGCGTTTGGCGGGGTGGACACCGCGGTCTGGGATCTGCGCGCGAAGCGGGCCGGCGTTCCGGTGTGCGTCCTCGCGGGCGGTGAAGCCAGGCCGCTGCGGGCATACGCGTCCAGCATGCGCCGCGACATCACGCCCGCGGACGAGGCATCGCGGCTCGCGGATCTGCGGGACGCGTTTGGCTTCGACGCCTTCAAGGTGCGGGCCGGCCGGGAGGTGGGGCACGATCAGGACGAGTGGCCGGGGCGCACCGAGGCGCTCCTGCCGGAGCTCCGCCGGGTGCTGGGCGACGACGTCGCTCTGCTGGTGGACGGCAACAGCTGCTACTCGCCGGCCCGGGCGATCGAGGTGGGAAAGATGCTCGAGCAGCACGGCGTGGTGCACTTCGAGGAGCCCTGCCCGTACTGGCACATCGAGCAGACCGCCGAGGTGCGCGCCGCCCTCGATCTGGACGTCGCAGGCGGCGAGCAGGACTGCTTCCTCTGGCAGTGGGAGCGCATCGTCGGCATGCCGTCGGTGGACATCGTCCAGCCCGACGTCGCCTACGTCGGCGGGTTCACGCGGGCGCTGAAGGTCGCCGAGCTCGCCGCCGCCGCCGGCCTCCCGTGCACCCCGCACTCGGCCAACATGTCGCTCGTGACCGAGTTCGCCCAGCACCTCATGTGCGCGGTGCCCAACGCCGGCGCCTACGTGGAGTACTCCATCGAGGGCGCCGACTATTACCCTTGGCAGTACGACCTCTACGACCCGCCGCTCGAGGTGCGCGACGGGATGCTCGCGGCCCCCAGCGCGCCGGGCTGGGGCGTCGAGGTGCGCCCCGCGTGGCTCCGCGCCGCCGAGCACCGCCGCACGGCCGTCTAGGCGCGACGCGCGAGCTCGGGGGAGTAGATCCATCGCAGCACATGGTCGCCGACGATGCCCGCGATGAGCCAGCAGCCGAGCGAGGGCACCACGATGGAGCTCGGCTCGACCTGGCCGTGGATGGGGGCGCCGAACGCCGGCACGCTCGCCGACGCGGTGCCCGGCCTGCCGTCGATCCGCCGTCCCACGACGCGAAGCGTTCCCGGCCCGGCCACGAACCACGGCACCTTCGCCGAGATCATGCCGTCGGGGAGCCGCACCGCCGAGCCAGCCTGGGGCGGCAGCACCCAGACGTGGCCGTGCCCGAACCACTGCCGCAGATGGCCGGGATCGACCTCGCGCAGCACCAGCGGGTAGCCGTCGCTTCGGCGCGCCCTGGTGACGGGGCAGGAGGCGCCCGGGGCGAGATCGGGCATCGTGAGGTAGTGGGCCTCGTCGCGCGCGGCGGATGACAGGGTGGTCGGCCTGGTGGCAGCGACCGGGACGTGGCTGCCGTGCGCCAGGATGGCGGCGGCGGCGAGCACCACGATGGCTGCAGCAAGCCACCGCATGCGGATCTAGGCGCGGCGCCGGCCGAGCTGCGGCTCGGCGACCCATTCGAGTGAGTGCCGCCCGATGATGCCGGCGATGTCCCAGCACCCGAGCGTCGGCATCACGATGGTGATGCGGCGCAGCCGGCCGGGCTCGCCGCGGCGGAGCGCTGCCACCGGGACGTCGATGTCCGGCGCGCGGCCGTCGATGCGGTGGGCGACGATGCGGAAGCGGCCGGGGCCGGTGACGAACCACGGCACGTGCAGCACGATGCTGCCGTTGGGCTGGCCCGCGGCGATGGCGAGGTCGGGGGTGAGCACCCAGAGGCTGCCGCTGCCCTGCCAGCTGCCGGGGCGCTTCCCCGCCAGGCGGCGCAGGGCGGCCGGATAGGCGCTGCGCGCGCCGAGCGACGACGGCACCGGGCACGGGGCGGTGGCAGGGATGTTGGGATAGGTCAGATACGCGGCCGCGTCAGCCGCATACGAGCCGGGCAGCAGGGAGGTGCTGGCGGCAGCCGGGCCGGATCCGCCGTGGGCCAGGATGCCGAGCGACGAGACGACGACCACACCTGCGAGCACCATGCGCAACACGCCCTGAGCTTACCGGCGGGCCTCAGGCTTCCGCGGGGGCCCGCGCCGCGAGCACCGTCGCGATCGCGAGCGCAAACGCAGCGCCGGCCATCCCGAGGAGCATCGATGCGTGCGGCCCCGAGTGCGTGATCAGCCGCCCGCCCACCGCCGTGCCGAGCGCGATGCCGACGACGATGAAGGTGCTCAGCCACCCGAACACCTCGGCCTCGCTGCCGGGGAGCGCCGCGCCCTGCACCATCCCGTAGGTGAGTGCGAAGCTCGGCGCGATCGGCAGCCCCACCACGAACATGACCACCGCCAGCGACGGCAGCGACCACGCCAGCAGCGGCAGAACCAGCAGGCACAGGAAGATCGCGGTGATCGCCTGCAGCCGCTTGCGCGGATTCCCCGGCCGGTGCCCGGCGGCCAGCAGCCCGCCCGCGAGGCTGCCCGACGACCAGCACGCCAGCGCGATCGCGCCCAGCGACCGGCCGCCGTGGCTCTCGGCAAACGCAGGGATCGCCACCTCGAGCGAGCCGAACGCCACGCCGTAGCCAAGGCTCAGAAGCGCGATGCGCTGCACGGTGGGCGGCGAGAGCGCGGCCAGCAGATGGCGGTCGCGCGGGTGCTCGTTTCGGTGCTCGCGGATCTGCCGGTTGGAGATGAATCCCAGCACGCCGAAGAAGCAGAACGCCCCCGTCGCGATCACCGCCACGCTGGGCGAGAAGAGCGCGGTGAGCAGGCCCACGATCAGCGGCCCCGACACGAACAGCAGCTCCTGTAGCGTCGCCTCGAGCGCAAATGCGGTGGAGAGCTGATCCTCGTGGCTCACCATCGACGGCCAGAGCATGCGCACCGTCGGCCCGATCGGCGGCAGCGTGAACCCCGCCGCCGCGGCTGCGACCACGAGCGCCGCGAGCGGCGCGGACGTCCAGACCAGCACCAGGAGCAGCGCGAGCGCCGCGGGAAAGGCGATCCCGTAGCCGAGCAGCACCTTGCCGGCCGTCCGGCGATCCACCAGGCGGCCCGCGACCGGCGAGCCGGCCGCCGCGGCCAGCGCCTCCGCCGCCGAGACGATGCCGGCATCGGCGTAGCTTCCGCCGTTTCCGCGGATCAGCAGGATGAACGCCAGGGCGGTCATCCCGATCGGGAGCCGCGCGATCAGCCCCGAGCCCACCAGCCGGCCCACTGACGGCAGTGCCAGGAGCGCGCGATAGTTCCGCAGGCCGGTGGTCATCGTCGATCCACTCACGTGCCACATCATGCCGCGGCACCCTCCCGGGAGGCGGCATCGAGTCAGTCGGCCGGGCGGTCCTGGTTTCCGATCGCCGCCATCAGCAGCAGACCGCCATCGACCACGAGCGATGCGCCGGTCACGTAGCTCGACCGGTCGGAGGCCACGAACGCGATCACCTCGGCCACCTCGCGCGGGGTGCCGGGCCGGCCCGCGGGGATCATCGCGCGCTGCATGTCGTGCGCATCATGATCCTCGGCGTCGTTCATGGCCGTCGCGATCTCGCCCGGGCCGACGGAGTTCACGGTGATGCCGTGCTCGGCCAGCTCGAGCGCCATCACCTTGGTGAGCATGCCGAGGCCGCCCTTCGCGGCGCAGTAGGCGCTCGACTCGCGCAGCGGCACGTGCTCGTGCACCGAGGTCACGTTGATGATGCGCCCGCCGCCGCCCCGCGCGATCATCCGCCGCGCGGCGCGCTGGGCGCAGAGGAACCCGCCGTGCAGATCGACGTTGATCACCATCTGCCACGCGTCCCACTCGGTATCGACGAACGGCGCCGGCGCCATCGCCCCGGCGCAGTTCACCAGCACGTCGAGCCCGCCGAGCACGTCGCAGAGCTCGTCGATGCGGTCGGCCGCGCCGGGCAGCGTGGTGAGATCGAGCTGCCGCACCTCGGCCACCCGGCCTCGCTCGCGCACCAGCCGTGCGGTCTCCTCGGCGCCGTCCTCGTCGGAGTGCCACGTGATGCCGACGTCGAAGCCGTCCTCGGCGAGCTTCACCGCGGTGGCGCGGCCGATGCCCGAATCCGAGCCGGTGACGATTGCAATGGGCATGCGCCGTGCCTACCCTATCGGCCGCGGTCGTACACCGGCCGGCGAGCCGCGCCTGGACGGCCGGCCGCCGAACGCCGCGAGCGTGGCCTCGAGCATCGGCAGCGCGGCGCTCACATGCCGGCTTCGGATGAGCATGTCCCACGCCGGCTCGAAGTGCTTCCAGCCGCCTGCGTAGGCCACGTGCCGTGCGCGCTGGCGCTGCGTCGGCTGCCGGGACGAGCTCTGCCACACGTTGCGCCAGCGGTAGAACTGCTTGTAGGCGCGGGCGTAGCCGCGCTCGAGCTGCCCGGCCGTGAGCAGCCGCGGGCGGTACACCACGTGGCGCGTGTCGTAGAGGTTCCACTCGCGGTGCAGCAGCCGGCCGTCGGCCTCGACGCGCTTGTGCAGGGCGGTCCCCGGATACGGCGTCATGATGTGGAACGTCGCGGTCTCGACGCCGCGCGATACGGCCCAATCCACCGTGCGGTCGAACACGTCGGGGCCGTCGTGGTCGAGCCCGAACACGAAGCTCCCGTTGATCATCACGCCGGCGTCGTGCGTGCGGCGGATGGCTGCGTCGTAGTCGTGCGAGAGGTTCTGGCGCTTGCCGTGCGCCGCGAGGTTTCCCGGGTCGAGGGTCTCGAAGCCGACGAAGACGCTGCGCATGCCGGCGGCCGCAGCCTGCTCGATGAGATCGCCCTGCAGGAGCGCGTTCACGGTGCTCGCGCCCTGGAACACGCGGCCCATGCCGCGCATGCCGGCGAAGAGCTCCTTTGCAAAGCGCGGGTTGCCGAGCAGGTGGTCGTCCAGGAAGTAGACGTGCTTTCCCGGCAGCCGGTCGATCTCGGCGAGCGCGGCGTCCACGGCCTGGGTGTAGAACGAGCGGCCGCCCTCGTAGAACGCGTCCTTGTAGCAGAAGTCGCAGTGATGGGGACAGCCGCGGGAGACGACGATGGAGTTCGGGCACAGGTACCGTCGGCGCTCGATCAGGTCGCGCCTCACAGGCGGCACCGTTGCGAGCGAGCGATGCCCGCCGGCGTACCGGGCACGCGGGCGGCCGGCCCGGAAGTCGCGCAGAAACTCCTGCCAGATGCCCTCGCCGGGACCGATGAAGATGGTGTCGGCGTGGCCGGCGGCCTCCTCGGGCAGCGAGCTCACGTGCAGCCCGCCGAGCGCCACGTGGGAGCCGCGCGCCCGGTAGAGGTCTGCCAGCTCATACGCCCGGCGCGCGGAGGTGATGTAGACGCTCATCACCACCAGATCGGGCGTGTCGGTCAGGTCGAGCGTCTGGACGTGCTCGTCCTCCAGCGTGACCTCGTCGTCGTCGCCCAGGTACGACGCGAGCGACGCCAGGCCGAGCGGCGGGAAGAGGGCGTACTTGATGGGGCGAAAACCGGGGTCGGTGGCCTCCAGGAGCGCCGGCAGAATCATCTTGACCTTCATCGTCGCCTCTTTCATCGTCACGCGCCGGGGCGCGTTCACATGCGGATACCATCTCGGCCGATGACCGGCGCTGCATCCCCATTGTGGACCCCATCGCCCGAGCGCGTGGAGCGTGCCCTCGTGACCCGCTTCGCGCGCGAGCGCGGCCTGCCCGAGCGCTACGCCGATCTGCACGCGTGGTCGGTGGAGCACCTCGACGAGTTCTGGGGCGCGATCTGGGACGAGTTCGGCGTGGAGGGCGGCTACGACACCGTCCTGGCCTCGCGCCAGATGCCCGGCGCGGAGTGGTTCCCGGGCACGGAGGTGAGCTACCCCGAGCACATGTTCCGGGGAAAGCCGGACGATCGCATCGCGATCCGGCACGCCTCCGAGTCGCGCCCGCTGGCGGCCTGGACGTGGGGTGACCTGCGCCGCGAGACGGCCCGCCTGCGGACCGGGCTGAAGGCCCTCGGGGTGAGGAAGGGCGACGTCGTCGCAGCGCTCATGCCCAACATCCCCGAGACGCTTGCGGCCTTCCTCGCGACCGCATCGCTCGGCGCGATCTGGAGCGCCGCCGCGCCGGAGTTCGGCGCGCGCACCGTGATCGACCGCTTCGCCCAGACCAGCCCGAAGGTGCTGCTCGCCATCGACGGCTACGTGTACGGCGGCCGCGACCACGACTGCGCCGAGAAGGTCGCGGCGATCGAGGCCGAGCTCCCCGGCACGCCGGTGGTGCGGCTGGGATACCTCGACGGGTCGGGCTGGCCGGAGGAGTTCCTGGGCCCGGCCGGCGCGGAGCTCCAGTTCGAGCGCGTGCCGTTCGCCCACCCGCTCTGGGTGCTCTACTCGAGCGGCACCACCGGCCTGCCCAAGGGCATCGTGCACGGCCACGGCGGCATGCTCCTCGAGCAGCTGAAGCACGCGCACTTCCACGTGGACGCCCACGAGGACGACCGCGTCTTCTGGTTCTCGACCACCGGCTGGATGATGTGGAACTACCTCGTCGGCGTGCTCCTCACCGACGCCTCGATCATCCTCTACGACGGCACCCCGGCCGGCACCGCGCTCTGGGATCTGGCGGCCGAGAGCGGCATGACCGTGTTCGGCGGCGGCGCCGCCTACTTCGCGGGCGCGATGAAGGACGGCATCGAGCCCGCCGACGGCCGCGACCTCTCGGCCCTGCACGCCGTGGGCAGCACCGGCTCGCCGCTCTCGCCCGAGGCGTTCGCCTGGATCTACGAGCACCTTGGCTCGGACATCTGGCTCTTCTCCACCAGCGGCGGCACGGACGTCTGCAGCGCCTTCGTGAGCGGCGTGCCCGACGCTCCCCGTCTACCAGGGCGAGCTGCAGGCCATCGCGCTGGGCTGCGACATCCAGGCGTGGAGCCCCGACGGCACGCGCCTCGTCAACGAGGTGGGGGAGCTCGTGATCACCCAGCCGCTGCCCTCGATGCCGCTCTTCCTGTGGGGCGACGAGGACGGCTCGCGCTACCGCGAGTCGTACTTCGAGATGTTCCCCGGGGTGTGGCGCCACGGGGACTGGATCGAGATCACCGACCGCGGCAGCGCCGTGATCTACGGGCGCAGCGACTCGACCATCAACCGCGGCGGCGTCCGCATGGGTACCAGCGAGATCTACCGCGTGGTGCTGGCCGATCCCGACATCACCGACGCCGTGGTGGTGGACGTCCCGCGCGAGGGCCAGGAGAACTGGATGCCGCTGTTCGTGGTGGTGCGCGACGGCGGTGAGCTCACGCCGGCACTCGCGGTGCGCCTGAAGAAGCGCATCCGCCGCGACTGCTCACCACGGCACGTGCCGAGCGACGTGATCGCGATCCCCGAGGCGCCGCGCACGCTCAGCGGGAAGCTCCTGGAGATCCCCGTGAAGCGCATCCTGATGGGCGAGCCGCCCGAGCAGGTGGTCAGCCGCGACAGCCTGAAGAACCCGCAGGCCCTGGACGCGTTCCTCGCGCTCAGGCCTCCAGGCTGAACGGCGGGTACCTGTCGGTCGTGAGCAGGACTGCGTACGCCGACACCCGCAGGCCCCACCGCAAGTATCCCACCATGAAGTTGAACGCCCCCAGCGGGTAGCGGCCCGTGAAGAGGATCGCAAACCACACGAAGATCGCGACGAAGAACGCGAACACTCCGAGCACGAGCAGGATGATGGCGTGCGGGATCGCCAGGATCCACTTGACCAGCGGGAGCCCGCGCGAGAGCTGCTGCCCGTCGGGGCGGTCGAGCTCCAGCCGCACCGATTGATGCTCGTCCGTGGAGGGATACTGGTCGTTCATCAGCAGGACGTAGGCGAACACCCGGGTCGAGAACCGCGTGAGCTCGAGGTTCCAGTCGAACCACCAGCCGGGGTACTTCTTGCGAAAGAGCAGCATGGCCACGACCGGGAAGATCAGGGTCCCGCCCGACGTCGCCACCGTCGTGGTGGTGGTATCGCCGATGCGCGTCGTCTGGTACCCGGAGTGCTCGATCAGGCCGATCAGAAAGAGGATCGGCAGCGCCCAGAAGATGCGAAAGACGCTGGAGACGCGATCGAGCTGGCGGGCCGGGTAGTCGATTTCGAGCCGGGCTGGGTACGAGCGGGGAGTTTCCATGCTCCCTGCATTCGCACGCCGTGAGTGGAATCCCTGCAACGGTGGAATACCATTGACTGCGCAACGTTTTAAGCAGTACGAGGAAGGTGGAACATGGCTGTTGAGTTTTATGGAACTGATTGGTGCCCGTACTGCGTCGCTGCCGAGCGGCTCCTCACCGAGCGCGAGATCCCCTATACCCAGGTCGAGCTGGAGTACGGCGAGCTGCGCGAGCGCGTGTGGGAGCTCTCCCGGCGCCACACCATCCCGCTCATCGTGATCGACGGCGATCCGATCGGCGGCTACGACGAGCTGGTGGTGCTGGATCGCTCCGGCGTGCTCGCCGAGCTGACCGGCTCCGCTGCCGCCTGAGCGGGCCGAAGCCCGCGCCCGGGCCACCCGCTCGCGTACCCGAACACGGTGATCAGCGACGGCGCGAGCAGCGAGCGCACCACGAACGTCTCGATCAGGATCCCCACCACCATCGCGAAGGCGATCTCGCGAAACGACCGCACCGGGATGATCGCGATCAGCGCGAAGCTCCCGGCCAGCGTGATCCCGGCGGCCCTGATGGCGCGTGATGCCTCGGGCGCGGCGATCGCAACCGCCTCGCGCAGCGGCCTGAGGCGCGCCTCCTGCCAGATCCGGCCCACGACGAAGATGTTGTAGTCCGAACCCAGCGAGATCAGGAGCACCGAGACCACGAACGGGACGAAGTACGTGAGCTGGCCGTGGCCGAGCACCGACTGGAACATCCACGTCGTGAGCCCGAGCGACGCCCCCACCGCCAGCACGCTCGAGGCGAGCAGGAAGAGCGGCGCGGTGAGGCTTCGCAGGAACACGATCAGGAGCAGCAGGTTCACCACGAGCACCACCGCCGCCACCCGCCACGTGTTGCGGTGGATGTCGTCCACCGTGTCGGACGCAAGCGCCGTGTCGCCGGCATAGGTGATCCGCGCGCTCTGGAGCCCCGCCTCGGCCGCGATTCCCGGCATGGCGGCGCGCAGATGGTTGAGCGCGGTGATGCCGGAGGCGCCCAGCGGGTCGTGGTTGAAGATCACCACGATCCGGGCGGCGCTCGCATCGGGCGAGTAGAACACGCCGAGCGATGACGGCGAGGGCTGATCGCGCGGGCCGAGCGTCCCGGCGACGCCCTCCTGCTCGCCGATCAGCTGCTGCATGTGGAGGAGCTCCGGCCGTTCGCGGTCGGCGACGCCGGGCTGCTGGATGATGACCGTGGTGGGCGAGAGGATGCCGGGGGCAAAGCCCTGGGCGGCAGCCTGGGCGGCCACCTTCGGCGGCGAGCTCGCCGGGAGGTCGCTGATCTGCCCGAAGCCGAGCTGGAGGTGGCTGAGCTGCGCGGCGGCGATGCCAAGGCCGGCGAGGCAGACGACCGACCGTGGGGAGCGCCACCCAGCGACGGGAGAGGAGCCGGCCGGCGAGCCCGGGTCTCGGCACGTCGGGCTCCTGCCGCGCCTCCGGCCGGTTGGGCCAGTAGACCAGCATCCCGAACGTCGCCAGGAGCGCCGGCACGAGCGTGACCGCGACCACCAGGCCGACCCCCACCGTCAGGGCGAGCGCGGGGCCCAGGTCGCGGAAGAAGCCCAGCGTCGAGACCAGCAGGCAGAGCAGGCTCGCCGCGAGGATCACGGCGCTCGTGAGGATGATGGGCATGAACTCCGCGGCTGTCGTTCGGGCGGCATCGCGCCGGTCGTCGCCCACCGCCAGGCGCGCCCGCACCCCCGAGAGGAAGAAGATCGAGTAGTCGGTGAGCACGCCCAGGAGCAGAGCCACCACCACCGGGTCGAGCTCCTGCGGCACCACCACGTTCAGCTGCCGGCTCAGCTCGCCGAGCGCCCACACGTTGATCGGGAAGCCCACGCCGATGGCCGCCATCGCCACCAGCGGCGCGCCGAGCGACCGGTAGGTGAGCAGCACGATGAGGGCGATCAGGCCGAGGGTCGCGAGCTCCAGCTCGTTCAGGTGCGCGTCGATGAGCCGGCCCTGCTCGAGCTGGCCCGGGATGGCCCCGGTGACTCCCGTGACGTTCCCGACGTTGCGCCGCGCGGTGATGGCGTAGGCCTCGGCGCGCTGGCTCTGCGCGAAGAACGGGAGCGACTGATCCATGTAGAGGAACGTGATCGCCGTGGTGCCGGGCTGCCTGGACGACGGGAAGAGCCCCGCGGTGTTCACCACCGGCAGGGCAAGCTGGATGCCGCCCACGCCCCGTGCCCGCACCGCCTGGCGCACCACGGCCGCCTGGGTCGCGGGCGAGAGGCCGCCGTCGGCGTGCTCGACCACCGCGAACTCCGAGCCTGCCGGCACCTTGAAGAGGCGGATCGACTGCTCCAGCGCCTGCGTCGCCGGGGCGTTTGCCGGCACCAGCTGCACCACCGGCCCGTTGGCCGACCCGAACGCCGGGAGGTGCGTGGCGGCAAGCACCGCTGCGACCGCCCAGGCGGCGATCACGACGTAGCGCAGCTTGACGATCACGGCCGCGAATGCACGCGCGACAGCGCTCGTGGTCTGCAGCACCCGCTCGGTGGTGGCGTCTGGGGGCTGTTGCACGGGGTGTGCATTCACCGCAGAGCCCTTCGCCTAAACCGATGGATTAGGGTGCGGGGCTGTGACTCTCGCCCCGGCAACTGTGGTGGAGCGCGCGGCCAGCGACCGGCGGCGCGGCCAGATCGCGGTCGCGCTCGGCGCCGTCGCATGGTCGACCGCGGGAGTCATGCAGCGCGAGCTCTCGCTGAACGTGGCGACCCAGCTCGCCGGCCGGGCGCTCTTCGCCGGGCTCACGCTGCTCGTCTTCTCGGTGGTCGCCCACCGCGGGAAGGTGGTGCGCCCGTTCCTCGACATCGGCTGGGCCGGCGTCGCGGTTGCGGTCGCGATGGCCTCAGCGTCGGGCACCTTCATCGTGGCGCTCAACCACACCACCGTCGCCCACGTGCTCTTCGTGCAGGCGGCCTCGCCGATGATGGCCGGGCTCATCGCGCTGGTGTTCCTCGGGGAGCAGATCTCGCGCCGCTCGCTGATCGCGATGCTGGTGGCCCTCGCCGGAGTCGGGGTGATGGTGGGCGACCCCAGCGGGTTCGACGCCGTCGGCGACACGCTCTCGATCGTCATGGCGCTGTCGTTTGCCGTCGCGATCGTGATCACGCGAAAGCAGCGCGACGTCTCGATGATCCCCGCGACGTGCCTGGCCCAGGTGATCGTGTTCTGCATCGCCATGCCGTTTGCCACCGCGTCGGCGGTCGGCCCCAGGGATCTGGCCCTGCTGATCGCGATGGGCGTGGTGCAGATGGGCGTGGGGCTCGCGCTCTTCACCGTCGGCGCGCGGCTGATCCCGGCCGCGGAGGTCGCGCTCATCGCCCTGCTCGAGGTGGTGCTCGGCCCGCTCTGGGTGTTCATCTCCATCCACGAGCGGCCCGACGCGGCGACGCTCATCGGCGGCGCGATCGTGATCGTGGCGGTGGTCGTGCAGGCGATCGGCGATCCCGGGTCGGCCGAGAGCGAGGTCGCGCCGGTCGCGTAAGCTTCCGCCCATGGCCGTTGGCGTGGTGAGTCCGGGAGCGATGGGAAGCGCGCTGGGGGCGACGCTCGTGCGAAGCGGCCACCGCGTGGTCGCCACGCTCGACGGGCGCAGCCCGCGCACGGCCGCCCTCTCGGCCCGCACCGAGTTCGAGTTCCTGCCCGACCTGCGCGCGGTGGTGGCGGCCAGCGACGTGGTGCTCTCGGTGGTGCCGCCGGGATCGGCCGTCGCGGTCGCGCAGTCCATCGCCGAGGCGGTGGGCGAGGGCGGCCGGCCCCCGCTCGTGGTCGATATGAACGCCGTCTCGCCCGCCAGCGTCGATCGGGTGGCGGCCATCCTCGGCGCCGCCGGCGTCGCGCTCGTCGATGGCTCCATCTCGGGCCCGCCGCCGTGGGAGGCCGGATCCACCCACGTCTACCTCTCGGGCCCGCGCGCGGCCGAGGTGGTCTCGCTGGGCTTCGACGGCGTGGACGCCCAGGTGGTCGGCGCCGAGCTGGGGGCGGCCTCTGCGCTCAAGATGTGCACGGCGTCGGTCTACAAGGGCACGGCGCTGATCCTGGCCCACGCGCTGGTGACCGCGCAGGCCTACGGTGTGCTGGACGACGCGCGCGACGACCTGGCGGAGTCGTTTCCCGAGCTGCTCGACGGCGTCGCCCCCTTTCTGGCGATGTCGGCGTCCAAGGCGCACCGCTACATCGCCGAGATGCAGGAGATCGCCGCCACCCAGTCCACGGTGGGGCTCACTCCGGCGGTCTTTGCCGGCATCGCCGCCGCCTACGAGGCCATCGCGGCGTCGCCGGCCGGCGGCGCGACGCCCGAGGATGCGGCCGGCGCCGAGCGGCTCGAGGACGTGCTTGCGGCAATTGCCCCGCGCCGGCAGCCGACATGAGATACCGTAAATCGCGTGAGTGATGACTGGGACGCCATCCGCCGCGATCGGCTCGTCAAGAACGAGCTGGCATTTCGCGACTACAACAACCGCCGCATGGGCCTCGAGCAGCAGGCCGTGGCGGTCGCGGGCGACGGCGACCTCGTCCCGTTCGTGTGCGAGTGCGGCGACGCCGACTGTATCGGCGCCCTGATGGTGACCGCGTCCGAGTACGCCGACTCCCATGCCGCCCCGAACCAGTTCATCGTGAAGCCCGGCCACGTCTTCGAGGACGTCGAGCGCGTGCACTCGCGCCACGATCACTTCTGGGTGGTCGAGAAGTTCCCCGGCGAGATGCCGCCCTCCGACGTCTGAGGTTTGCGCTGGGCGTGGCGGGGGCACGGTGGCTGCATGGAAGATCCCAACCCCACTCCGGTTCCCGAAGAGCCCAACCCGCCCGCGCCGCCGCATCCCGATGCGCCGACGCCCACCGCGGGCGCGTAATCCTCGGGTCGCGGCCCTTGCTCTACGGGCTCGAGTTCGGCGTGACCGCCTGGCGCACGATCTCCTCGGCGATGACGCGCAGCTTGCGGTTCTCGTACATCGACTGGTCGCGAAGCTGAGCGAACGCCGAGTCGGCGTCGATGCCGTTTCGCGCCATGAGGATGCCCTTTGCCTGCTCGATCTCGGCCCGTGACGAGAGCGCCTCGGTGAGCTGCTCGGCAACGACGGCCGTGCGCCGGTGCATCTCGATGCTCACGAGCGCGGTCTCGAGCTGGCGGGCGAGGGCGGCCGCGAGCTGGATCTGGTCTGACCCGTGGCTCCCGGTGCCGGCTTCGTAGACGTTCAGCGAGCCGTTCACGGCGCGCATCGGCACCGAGACCGAGCTCTGGACACCGGCCGCCGCCGCCGCCTCGGCCACGCTGGGCCAGCGGGAGTCGGCCGCGAAGTCGTCCACGGTGACGATCGTCCCCGTGACCGCCTCCAGGCACGGCCCTGCGCCCAGCCGGTACTGGGCCTCGTCGATGGCGGTCAGCTGGGAGCTGGACGACGCGATGGTCTTGGGGCCCCCGGCCGAGACCGCCGTGATGGTGGCGCCGGCAGCGCCGAGCAGCGGCTGCGAGAGCGCAAGCGTCTCCTCGACAAGCTGCATCAGCTGAGCTTCGACGTCGTCCACCAGCAAACCCCACGCATACGGTTAAGCGCTGGCTGTTGAACGCTTGGCGGACACTCTACCCGACGGGTCAGCGGATGAGCTTGAGGAGCATGCGGGCGAGCTGCTCGCGCTGCGGCTTCGGGAAGAGGCGCGAGGAACTCCCGCTCGGCGGCGGCGATCACGCCCTCGCTCCGGGCCACGGTGCGCCGGCCCTCGGCGGTCAGCTCCAGGGCGTAGGCCCGGCGGTCGTCCGCGTCTCGATGGCGGGTGACCAGCTGCTTTCGCTCGAGCGCGTCCACCAGCGCCACCATGGTGGTGCGATCCACCTCCAGCCTGTCGGCAAGCCGCTGCTGCGAGCGGGGGCCCTCATCCTCGAGGAGCGTGAGGATGGCGGCCTCGCGGCCGGTGACCCCGAGCTCGGCGAGTGCGGGCTCGGAGATCGCGCGCAGGTCGAGCTGGGCGTGCTTGAGCAGGAAGCCGAGGTGGTGGGACAGAGCGGGCGGGACGTCCACCGATCGAGTGTATCAGTGGGGACGCTGATCGTCATCTACACTGACGATTATGACTCAACCTCTGGGATATGGATGCATGGGCCTCTCGGGCTCCTACGGCGCGGCGGACGACGCCGAGTCCGAGGCCACCGTGGCGACCGCAGTCGAGCTTGGCGTCACGCTCTTCGACACCGGCGACTTCTACGGCAACGGGCACAACGAGGTGCTCGTCGGGCGTGCGCTTCGCGGCGTGCGCGACAGGGTGCGGATCGCGACCAAGACCGGCGTGATCCGCGACGCGGGCGGCATGCGCTATGACGGCTCGCCCGCGTATCTCCGCAGGGCCTGCGAGGCCTCGCTCGAGCGTCTCGGCGTTGAGCACATCGACGTCTACTACCTCGCGCGGCGCGATCCCGCGGTGCCCATCGAGGAGTCCGTCGGCGCCATGGCTGAGCTGCTCGACGAGGGCAAGATCGGCGGCATCGGCCTCTCCGAGGTGTCTGCAGCCACCGTCCGCCGGGCGCACGCCGTGCATCCGCTCGCCGCGATCCAGTCGGAGTACTCGCTCACCGAGCGGCACGTCGAGGCCCGGCTCCTGCCCGCGGTGCGCGAGCTCGGCATCCAGCTGGTGGCCTACAGCCCGCTGGGCCGCGGGCTTCTCAGCGGCTCGCTGCGGTCGGCGGCCGATCTTCCCGAGGGTGATTTCCGCACGCAGACCCCGCGGTTCCAGGGCGAGAACCTCACGCGCAACCTGGGCCTCGTCGACGTGCTCGCCGAGCTGGCGGCCGAGCGGGGCGTGACCACTGCCCAGCTGGCGCTCGCCTGGGTCTACGCGCAAGGCGACGACGTGGTGCCCATCCCGGGCACGCGAAACGCCGAGCGGCTCGCCCAGAACGTCGCGGCGGCCTCGATCAGGCTCTCGGCGATCGAGCTTCGGAGGCTCGACGAGGCGGTGCCGGTAGGCGCTGCCGCAGGCGACCGGTACCCGGCGGCTGCGATGTCGGGGCTGGAGACCGAGGAATCGGATTCGTAACAGCGGTAACGGTTCCTAAAGCGCCCCGATACTCGTAGAGTCGGTGTGTGACTTTGCAGCGCGCGAGCCTTGCTGTACCCCCTGACGACGGCGTGTGGGACGACCACGCCGATCGTGAGTTCGACCAATTCCTGCCGGTGGCGCTCTCGGCGCTCCTCTCGACCCGTTCGGTCGGCGGGCTGATCGACGCCGTCTGCGCCGGGCTCGAGGAGATGGTCTACGACGTGGCCGCGCGGGTCGGCGAGTTCGACCCCGAGCGGCTCGCCGGCGTGGTCTACGACGACCTGGACGTCGAGCCCGACCCCGATCAGGTGATCGAGACCATCGGCTTCCGGCCCGACCGGGTGGAGGTGCGAACGCCGCTCATCCACCGCGGCATCAAGCTCGCCGAGCTCATCGTCTCGCGCTCGGACGGCACCTGGATCTACGCGCTCGAGCGCGAGCGCATCCGCCGCTATGCCGAGCAGGTCGCCCCGGTGCTCTACGCGCGGCTCGAGATCGACGAGCTGCGATCAGCGGCGCTCACCGACTCGCTCACGGGCCTCGGCAACCGGCGGTCGCTGGATCACGCGCTCGACCGGTTCTCGAAGACGCAGCGGCCGCTCTGCCTGCTCCTGCTGGATGTGGACGGGCTGAAGGAGGTCAACGACGCGCTCGGCTACGACCAGGGCGACCGGCTGATCGTGACGCTGGGCGCGGCCATCAGCCAGACGCTCAAGGGCGACCAGGTGGCGACGCGGATGGGCGGCGACGAGTTCGTGGTGATCCTGCCCGACGCGTCGGCCGAGGAGGCCAGGAAGCGGGCCAAGAAGATCGAGCGCGCCTACTTCGCGCGCAGCCTGCCGCCGGCGATCCGCCGGTTCAGCCAGGGCATCTCGATCGGCGTGGTGACGGCCGAGCCGGGCGAGAAGCCGCGGCACCTCATCCGGCGCGCGGCCCGGTCGATGCAGAGCCAGAAGCGCCGGCGGCGCAGCGATCAGCCGCGCTGACGCTCGTCGTTCTCGGCGAGCCAGGCCTTGGCGACGCGTTTCTTTGCCCGGCTGAGCCACGCGTCGATGACCAGGTCGCGGAGCTCCGCCTCGTCGATCCGGGCGAGGTCGGGGATGCGCACCAGCACCGCCGCGTAGCCGTCGAAGTGGGGCGTGGTGAAGTAGATGCCGCGGTCGTCGGCGAGCAGGAGCGCCTTCTCGTCGAGATCCGGCACCCGGAACATCAGCACGTCGGCGAGCCGCTCGCCCGTGGCCGCATCGACGGCGTCCTTGCGCTCGCCGCGGTGGAAGCAGAACGTCTTTCCGTCCACCTTGTAGTCGGGCCGGCCGCCGTCGCTCTCCTCGGTCGCGCCGGGCATCGCGAGGCAGAGCCGGCCGAGATCGTTCATGGTCGCCATGCGTGAATATTAAGTGCCTGGCACCGTTCATTCACGGTTTCGGGTAGTAGGGGGGAGTGGGTACCTGCATTCACTGGTTCCGGCGCGATCTGCGCGTGCGTGACAACACCGGGCTGATCGCTGCCGCGCGCTCGGCCGGGCGCGACGGGCACGTGGTGGGGGTGTTCGTCATCGACGATCGCTGGTGGCCGGCCCAGCAGGAGCAGCTCGGGGCGTTCCAGGCCCGGTTCTGGCTCGACTCGCTCGCCGAGCTCCAGCGCGCGCTGGCCGATCGCGGCATCACCCTGGTCATCCGCCGGGGCGCCGATCCCGTGGCCGAGCTGCTCGACGTCGCCGAAACGGTCAGGGCGGATGCCATCTTCTGGAACCGCGACTACGAGCCCGCTCAGCGGGCGCTCGATGCGCGGCTCGAGCGCGCGGCCGCCGAGCGCGGGCTCGAGACCTGCTCCTGCAAGGACGCCGTGCAGTTCGAGGAGCGCGAGATCCTCACCGGTCAGGGCGAGGCATACTCGGTGTTCACGCCCTACCGGCGGTCATACCTGAAGGCGCTTCATGCTTCGCCGCCGCAGCCGCTGGGGCTCCCGCCGAAGACCGCGCCCGGGCCCCGCGTCGCGGCCGGAAGACTTCCTACGCTGGGCTCGCTGGGGTTCGCCGGCGCCGAGCTCGACATCCAGCCGGGCGAGCGCGCCGGCCACCGCCGCCTCGAAGCGTTCACCGAGAGCTCGCTCGCCACCTACGCGAAGACCCGGGATACCCCGGCGCTTCGCGACGGCACGTCACGGCTTTCGGCGCACCTGAATGCCGGCACCCTCTCGATCCGCCAGGTGCTCGCAGCCGCCCTCACGCATCCCACCGCCGGCGAGACGTTCGTGTCCGAGCTCATCTGGCGCGACTTCTCCAGGATGATCCTCGCACACCATCCCGAGACCGTCACCGAGCCGTTCCAGAAGCGCTACGCAGCTGTCACGTGGAGCAACGACGAGCGCCTGATCGCCGCCTGGCAGGAGGGCCGCACGGGGTACCCCATCGTCGATGCCGCCATGGCCCAGCTCAACCAGACCGGCTTCATGCACAACCGTCTTCGCATGATCACCGCGATGTTCCTCACCAAGGATCTGGACGTGCACTGGGCCATCGGCGAGCGCTACTTCCGGCGCACCCTCATGGACTACGACCAGGCGGCCAACGTCGGGGGCTGGCAGTGGTCTGCCTCCACCGGCACCGACGCCGCGCCCTACTTCCGGGTGATGAACCCCACCGTGCAGTCGAAGCGCTGGGATCCCCGCGGCGAGTTCATCCGCCGGTACGTGCCCGGTCTCGCCGACGTGCCCGACGCCGGCGTCCACCAGCCGCGCGACCCCATCGTCGATCACGCCGCAGCCCGCGAGCGGGCCATCGCGAAGTTCAGCCGAGCGCTCCCTCGATGAGGCGCATGCAGGTGTCGATCATCGCGCTCGTGTCGTAGTCGCGCGCGCCCGCCGAGCGCTCGAGCCAGAGGCCGTCGAGGAGCGCCGAGACCGCGAAGACCAGCCGCGGATCCACCCGCCCGCCGGGCGCGAGCGGCGCGATCAGCGCGTGCAGCTCCGAGCGGTAGCGGTCGTAGAGCTCGACGTGCACGGCGTGCAGCGCCGGCTCGGTGGCGGCGATGCTCCAGAGCACGACGCGCGCGGTGAGCTGCTGCGCATCGAGGAACGGGGGGCGAAAGCCCGTCTCGAGGAACGCCCGAAGCCGCGCCCGGGGGTCGTCGCCGGCGGCCGCCACGGCCTCGCCGCCCGCCACGGCGAGCTCGTCGGAGAGGTGCCGGTAGGTGGCCTCGAGCAGCCGCTCCTTGCTGCCGAAGTGGTAGGCCAGAAGCGCCGGCGCAACCCCCGCCCGCGCCGCGATCACGCGCGTCGAGGCGCCCGTCGCGCCGTGCTCGACCAGGCACGCGACGGTGGCGTCGAGGATCGCGGCCCGCCGCACGTCGGGCGGCTGGCGCACGCGCTTGGGTTGCATCGCCGGGGGCACGCAGATATCGTATGCCGAAGTTACTGGGCAGTCGATCAGTAAGGAGCCAAGCGTGGAGTTCGGGATCTTCATCGGAGCGCACAACCTGGGCCACGAGCGCACCGAGTCGCAGCTCTTCGCCGACATCACCGACCAGGCCGTGCTGGCCGACGAGCTGGGCTACGACATCGTCTGGCTGGTGGAGCACCACTTCAACGACTACAACCTGCTGCCCGATCCGCTGCAGATGGCCGTGCGCATCTTCGAGCGCACCGAGCGCATCCGCGTCGGCGTCGCCGTGGTCATCCTGCGCGACCACCACCCGCTGCAGCTGGCCGGCCGCATCGCGCAGCTCGACGTGATGTACCCGGGGCGGTTCGAGCTCGCCGTGGGCCGCGGCTCGTCGGGCTACGAGGCCGTGCGGTTCCAGCGTGAGATGGACGTCGATACCAGCCGCGCCCACTTCTACGAGCACCTCGACGTGATGGCCACCGCCTGGCGAAACGACGAGGACACCCCGCACGAGGGCCGCTTCTGGAGCTTCCCGCCCACCACCGTCGTGCCGCGGCCGGTGTCCGAGCCGCACCCGTCGCTCTGGCTCTCGGCCGTTACGCCGTGGTCGATCTACGGCCAGGTCGAGAACTGCCGCAAGCTGGGCGTCCCGCCGAAGGTGATCACGAGCCCCTTCCGAAACCCCTTCGACTACCTCGCCGAGGGCTACGAGCAGTTCCAGCGCGGCCTCGCCGAGTTCGGATTCCACCGCGCCGACGCCCAGTTCGCGGTCAACCGCACCGTGTTCGTCGGCGAGACGGAGGACGAGGTGGACGCGGCGATGGCCGACGTGCTGCGCATCCACCGCGGCCTCTACGCGCAGCTCGAGGGCAACGAGGTGTACCTCAACGGCAAGACCCAGATCCGCCCGGTCGAGCACGAGATCGGCGCCGAGGACGTGATCGCAAACGTGCCGTTCGGGACGCCCGAGCGGGTGCGTGACCAGGTGCGGCCCTACCACGAGCTGGGCGTCGATCACCTCAGCCTCTACTTCGACTACCTCTCGAGCCACGAGCGGGTCGTCAAGGCGATGAGGCTCTTCGCCGCCGAGGTGATGCCCGAGTTCCACCACCGGCACGTGCGCTACGGCCGCGAGCGGCTCGACAACCTCCTCAACCCCAGCCATCGCGCCCCGGACTACGAGGAGCACGTCGCGCGCTTCGTCGCCCGAAGCGCCGAGCGGCGCACGAGGCCCGGCGCCCAGCTCGATGTGGCCTACGGCGATCATCCCCGCGAGCGGCTCGACGTGTTCACGCCGCCTGGCGCGGTCGCGCCGCTTCCCGTGAACATCTTCTTCCACGGCGGATACTGGCGAAGCAGCGAGAAGGAGCGCTACTCGTTTCTCGCCGACACCTTCATCGAGGCAGGCGCCGCGCTGGTGGTGGCCGAGTATGCGCTGGTGCCGAGCGTGCCGTTCGACGAGCTCATCCGCCAGTGCCGGGCTGCTCTCGCCTACGTGTACCAGCACGCAGCCGAGCTCGGCCTCGACCCTGGCCGCATCCACGTCTCGGGCCACTCCGCCGGCGGCCAGATCGTGGGCATGCTGATGGCCGGCGGATGGCAGCAGCCGCTCGGCCTCGCCGATGACGTCGTGCGCGGCGGCTGCGGCATCAGCGGCCTCTACGACCTGGAGCCGATCCGCCTCTCCTACCTGAACGACACGCTGGGGCTCGATCGCGCGACGGCGCTTCGCAACAGCCCGAGCCTCCTGCGCCCTTCCTCAGCCGCGCCGCTGATCGCCGCGGTGGGCGGCCTCGAGGGCGAGGAGTTTCTCCGCCAGAACGCGCTCATCGAGGAGCGCTGGGGGAGCGAAGCCCCGGTCGCGCCGATGGTCATGGAGGGCCACCACCACTACACCGCTATCGAGGCGCTCGGCGATCCCGGGAGCGAGCTCGCCCGGGCCGTGCTCGCCCAGATGGGGCTCGCGTGATCTCCCCCATCATCGAGCTGCGGCGCTACACGGCGGTGCCCGGCCGGGGCCAGGCGGTGCTCGACCGCTTCCACGACCACACCCTCGCGCTCTTCGCCGATCGCGGCATGACGGTGACCGCGTTCTGGGTGGACGTTGACGATCCCGACGTGCTGCTCTACACGATGCAGTGGGACGACAGGGACGCGATGGACGCCGCCTGGGCCGGCTTCGTGGCCGATCCGCGCTGGCACCACATCGTCGAGGTGAGCGAGGCCGACGGCCCCATCGTCGCGCAGATCGAGCGCACCTTCATGGCTCCGGCCTGAGTCTCCCCCGGACGGGTCATGCGCTAGGGTCAGGGCGGGACGAGAGTACACGAGAAGGAGTGAGTCTTTTGTATCTCGTAGCCGTTCAACGGCAAGCAGCCCGCACCCGCCCGGGGTGGCCAACCGCCTGGGAGGCCATCATGGTGGCCGAGGCCGTGCTGACCATGGCGGTCGCCGGCGTGCTGACCGCGACGTCGCACGTGGCCGACATCGTGCCGGTCGTGCTGCTCCTGCAGATGCCGGCCGTGCTGGTCTGGTCGCGCGTGCGCTACCGCCCGGGCCTTCGCTCGGTGAAGATCACCGTGGCCTCGATGTGGATCGCGGTGCTCGGATTCCAGCTGCAGCCGTCCGCCTCGGTGTGGCGCGATGTGGCCACGGCGCTCATGCTGGTGGTGCCCACGTGCATCTCGTGGGAGATCTGGGGCGAGCGGCTGGTGCGGGCCGTGAAGCGGGGGCGCAGGCGCCCGCCGGCCCCGCCGGTGCCCATCTCGTCACGCCCGCGCCGCGCTCCGGCGCGGCGCGGCGACCAGATTCGCCGCGCCGCCTGACCGCAGAGCCTCTACCATCGCTGGATGCGTGAAGAGCGAAAGGTGATCACGGTGCTGGTGGCCGACCTCGTCGGTTCCACCGGCATCGCCGATTCGCTCGGCGCCGAGGACGCGAAGCTGGTGGTGGGCGAGGCGGTCGCGCGCATCGTGCGGCTGGTCGAGCGCTACGGCGGCACGGTGAAGGATCTGGCGGGCGACGGCGTGCTCGCGCTCTTCGGCGCGCCGGTCGCGCATGAGGACGACGCCGAGCGCGCGCTGCGGGCCGGGCTCGAGATCGTTGCCGAGATGCGCGGCTATGCGGCCGAGGTCGCGGCCGGCTGGGGGGTGGAGGGCTTCGGGGTGCGCGTGGGCGTGAACACCGGCGAGGCGGTGCTCGGCCAGATCGGCGCGGGCGACCGGCTGGAGTACGCCGCCTTCGGCGACACCGTGAATACGGCCGCGCGGCTGCAGGGGCTTGCCGCCCCCGGATCGGTGCTCGCCGCGCTCGCGACGCGCCGCTCGGCCGAGGCGCTCTTCACGTGGGGCGAGCTGCGCAGCCTGGACGTCCGCGGCCGCGCCGAGGCGGTGGAGGCCTGCGACGTGCTGGATGTGATCGCCGCCGGCGTCCGTCACGGCACCCGCGCGACGCCGCTCGTGGGACGCTCGCCCGAGCTCTCCGAGGGCCGGGCGGCCGTGGAAGCCGTCGCCTCGGGATCGGGCGGCATCGTGGTGGTGGTGGGCGAGCCGGGCGTCGGCAAGAGCCGCCTCACCGCCGAGCTGCACGAGCTCTTCTCGGCGACGAGCGGCGCGCCGGCGGCTCCGCTCTGGCTCGAGGGCCGGTGCGTGAGCTTTGGAGAGTCGATGCCCTACTGGCCGTTTCGCGACCTGCTTCGCGGCTGGCTCGGCGTGGGCGTGAACGAGCCCGACCTGCGCGTGCGCGTCGCGCTTCGCCGGGCGCTCGACGGCCTGCTGGGCGACCGGTCGGAGACCTACTACCCCTACCTGGGGGCGCTCCTTGGCCTCACGCTCGAGCCCCAGGCGCAGGCGCGGGTGGCTGAGCTCGCGCCCGAGGCGCTCCAGTACCGCACCTTCGAGGTGGTCGAGCATCTGCTCGAGGCGCTGTCGCGCGACCGGCCCGTCGCGGTGCTCATCGAGGATCTCCACTGGGCGGATGCAACCTCGCTCGCGCTGATCGAGCGGCTGCTGGGGGCGGTTGAGCGGACAGCGCTCCTGGTGATGGTGACCGCGCGGCCCGAGCGCGACCACGGCTGGCAGCAGGTGCGCGGGGCGGCCGCGCGCGACTACCCCCACCGCCTGCGGGAGCTCTCGCTGCGGCCGCTCTCGGGCGCCGCCACCGACGAGCTCCTCGAGACGCTGGCCGACATGCAGAGCTTCCCGCCCGGGGTCCGCACCCGGCTCCTGGACGCCGGCGAGGGCAACCCGTTCTACCTCGAGGAGCTCCTGCGCTCGATGGCCGACTCCGGTGCGCTGGCCCAGCGCGACGGGCGCTGGGAGCTGGTGCGAGAGACCGCGGTCGAGCTGCCGCCGACCGTCGAGCAGGTCATCCTCGCGCGCATCGACCGGCTCGAATCCCAGGATCACGAGCTGCTGCTCGCAGCGTCGGTGATCGGCCGCCAGTTCGGGTTCGCGCTGCTCGCCGGCGTCGCCGGCGAGGGCATCGACCTGCAGGCCGGCCTGCGCGAGCTGCAGCGGCTTGACCTGGTGCACGAGGAGCGCCGCTGGCCCGAGCCGGAGTACCGGTTCAAGCACGCGCTCATCCAGGAGGGCGCCTACCGCACGCTCGTGAGCGACCGGCGCCGGGAGCTGCACGCGCGGGCCGCGGCGTGGCTCGAGCACCGGCATGCCGAGGCGCTCGAGGAGGTGTACGGCCTGCTCGCCCACCACTGGCTGGAGGCCGCCGACGATGATCGCGCCGCGCAGTACCTCGCGCTCGCCGGCGATCGCGCCCGGCGAAACTGGGCGCTCGACGAGGCGATCGGCCACTACCGCGCGCTCCTTCAGGTGCTCGAGCGCCGCGGCGAGGATCAGGAGGCCGCCGGCGTGCTCTTCAAGCTCGCGCTTGCGCTGCATACGTCCATGCGATTCAGCGAGGCAAACGCGGCCTATCAGCGCGCGTTCCAGCTCTGGACGCCGCCGGCCGGCGTGCCCGAGGCGAGCCGGACGCTGCGGGTCGCCACCACCTACGTCCCGCGGGTGCCCGATCCCGCGTACGCCGGATGGTGGGCCGACATCCGCCTGGGCATGCAGCTCTTCGACCGGCTGGTGGTGGCCGGGCCCGAGCGCACGATCCTGCCGTCGCTGGCCGAGCGGTGGGAGATCTCCGACGACGGGCTCACCTACGTGTTCCACCTGCGCGCCGGGCTCGAGTGGTCGGACGGCCATCCGCTGACCGCGGGCGACCTGGTGTACGCGATCCTGCGGGTGCTCGATCCCGATCGGCCGGGGATCTCGGTGGCGATCTACTTCGTGCTGGAGGGCGGGCGCGAGTTCTACCACCGTCAGATCAGCGATCCCGCGGCCGTGGGCGTGCGCGCGGTGGATGACCGCACGGTGGAGTTCCGTCTGGCCGCGCCGGCGCCGTACTTCATGAGCGTGGTGAACCGCGCCGACGCGGCGCCGCTTCCCCGCCATGCGATCGAGCGCGACGGCGAGACCTGGACGCAGCCGGGAGTGCAGGTGGTGAGCGGGCCGTTTGGCCAGGGCGAGCGCAGCAGCGACCGGATCGTGCTCGAGCGCCGGCCGGGGCGGGCGGATCATCCGGGCAACGTGCAGACCGTTGACATCACGCGCGCCCGCGTGGACGAGGCCCTCGAGCGCTTCGCAGCGGGCACCGCTGATCTGATCCCCCTGGTGTACTCACCGCGCGTGGCCGACCACCTGCCGGCTGACGCGCCCGTAGCTGTCCCGGGCCCGGCGACGTGGACGGCGTACCTGGCGTTTCGCCACGCCGACCCCGTTACGGGCCAGGAGCTCTTCCGCCGGGCGCTGGCACTCGCCGTTGATCGCGGGGAGCTCGCCGCGGTGCTGCCCAGCCACCTGCCGGTGGCGCGTGGCGGCATCGTCCCACCGGCGCTTCAGGGCCACAATCCGGACATCGCGCTCGGGTTCGATCCGGAGGCGGCGCGCGCTGCGCTTGCAGCCTCCGGCGTGACGCCGGACGAGCCGCTGGTGGTGGCCACCCAGGACGTCTGGGGCCCGGTGCTCGAGGTGCTCGCGCGCGGCTGGCGCGACGTGCTGGGAGTGCGCGTCGAGCACGTGGCGTGGCGGGCCGAGGAGGTCGCCACGCTGCCGCGGCTCTCCGAGCTGGGCCAGGTCTACATCGGCGGGTGGCTGCCGGGGTATCCCGATCCCGAGTACTGCCTGCGGCTGCTCTTGCAGTCGGACGCGCTCACAAACGAAGGCGGGTTCGCCGATGCGGCGCTCGACGAGCTGATCGATCGCGCCCGGCGCCAGACCACCGGCCCGGCGCGGCTGGAGCTCTTCCATCAGGTCGATCGCATGGCGGTCACCGAGCGCGTCGCGCTGGTGCCGCTCTGCTACGGCCGCAACGTCGCCTACGTGCGCGAGGGCGTGGAAGGGTGGTGGGAGTTCGGGAAGTCGTCGGCGAGCTTCGCCGACCTGATCATGGGGGACGACCATGTGTGACAACGAGTCACCGATGAATCGACGGTGCCAGGCACCGGGTATTCACTGCTCGGCGGCGACGTCGCGCTGGTCGATCCGGTCGCGGCACTCCGTTCTCTCGATCGCGTCGGAGGGCTCCGTGCTCTCGATCGGCTCGGTCGGGTCGGTGCTCTCCATCGGATCGGTCGGGAGCTCGTGCTCGATCGGATCGGTGGCGTCGTTCGCCTCGATCGGCTCGGCGATGTCGTTCGCCTCGCGCTGGTCGCTGCTGGCTAGCCGCAGCGTTCGCGGCGTGCGAAGCCGTGGGTGATACGCCGGCGCGCAGGCATCTCATAGGCCCGAAAGACCACAACACTCAGGCTCAAGCTGATGGTGAGACTCAGCCACCAGGAGCAGGCGCAATCCCGCATGACGAGCGTGTGCAGGAGATAGAACGCGAAGCTGATCTCGCCCAGGAAGACGAGCGCCCGGTGGCCGAGCAACCGTGAGATCCGGCCCCGCTCGAGCCCCAGCGTGAACACCACCGCCGCCATCACGGGCAGGTAGTACGCGTCGTAGCGGTAGGCGAGCGGGACGTGATCCGAGCAGAGCACCGCGAGCCCCAGCGCGCCCAGCGCTGCGCCCTCGGCGAGGGTTCCCGGCCACGTCGCAGCGGCCGTGCGGCGACGTATGCGAAGCGCGGCGAGGCCCAGGCAGGCGCCTACCAGGAAGTCGGCCAGGCGGCTGGGCGGGAAGATGTAGAGCACCCAGTAGACGGCGCGGGGCCGTGCGTGCAGGCCCGCTGCGAGGGTCAGCGGCAGCAGGGCGAGCGTCGCTGCGCACGCAAGCAGGATCGCGGGCCGGCGAAGCCGCCAGAGCACGACTGCGAAGAACGGGAAGAGCGCGTAGAAGAACGCCTCGCACGAGAGGCTCCACGCCGGGGCGTCGAAGCCGAGCGGCACCATCATGCCGGTGAGCGGATCGGAAACTGGCACGAACGCCTGCGTCAGGGTGAGCTGGAACACCCCCGGCAGAAGTGCCCCTGGGCCCATGCGGAGCCGCTCGGCGAGCGAGGGTGCGGCGGCGATCACGAACACCAGCAGGACAAGCGGGTAGATGCGGGCAAACCGCGCCGCGTAGAACCGCGTCCTGGCGCCGGGGGCATGCTGTGAAAGCCGCTCTGCGTGGCTCCACGAGAGCACAAACCCCGAGAGGACGAAGAAGAACGTGACGCCGCTCGAGCCCTCCCAGAGGAGCCGAGCAAGGCCCGAGCGGTGGCCCGTTGGCCCCACCGCGTGGTGGGCGAAAACGCCCATCGCGGCGAGGAACCGAAGCGTCGTGAGCGCGGGCAGGCGGGAGGGCACTCCCGGGTGTTCGGCCGCCCGGCGGAGACTGTTTGTGAGCGGCTTGCCCGTTTATCAAAATGATCGAGTATGCTTGTGGCGCACCGGCCGGGGGGTCGGTGCTGTGCTTCAGGGGGTGGGGTTCCAGATGATTCGGTGGCCGGGTGCTGTGGCGCTCGCATTCATGACGGTTGGGTTGGTCGCGGCGCCTCACGTGGCGCTCGCCGACACGACCCCTGCCACGCCTCCGGCGCTGACCGCAGACGCCCTGCTCTTCACCCAGCCCGGCCAGGCATCGATCACCGCCGGTGCCATCTCGGGCACCGCTGCGAGTGACGGCGGCGCATCGCTTCCCGGCGGCCAGGCCGCGGTGACCGGCGGCCGGTGGCAGACCAGCATCACGGCCGCCGAGGTGCTTGCGCAGAGCGACGGCGGGTCGCTCTTCGGCGGTGAGATCACCTTCGGCTCGGCGAGCGCCTCGGCGCAGCTCGCAAGCGACGGCACCCTCACGGGCGAGAGCGCCTCTGTGTCGGGCCTCGAGGTGCTCGGAACGGCGGTCGATCTGGCTCCCGGCGGCTCGGTTCCCCTTGCTGATTGGGGCTCGCTCACGGTGGGCGCCGTGCGCGATGCCGGCAGCTCCTACGCCGCCGATCCCGAGGCTGCCATCACCGTCGAGGTGACCGCGACCCACGACGGCGTGCCCGCCGGCTCGCGGATCGTCATCGCCCAGGTGCAGGTCGTCCCGCCCCCCGTCACACAGCCGCCGGCAAACAGCCCCCCGGCCTCCACGCCGCCGGCGACGGCCACACCGGTGAAGGCTCCCCCCATCCCCACGACGGCCCACCATCACGTGAAGACCACGCCGCCGCCCCCGGTTCCGCCGGCTGCCACGCAGCACTCCCACAGGCACCCGAACCCCGCCGCGCACCGCCCGCTCGCGAGCCATCCGAAGACGCTGCCCGCCGGGTGGGCAGGCGGATCGTCGCGTGGGCGGCATCGCAGATCGGCTGGCCGTACGTGTGGGGCGGCGACAGCGAGGCCGAGGGCGGATTCGACTGCTCGGGCCTGGTCGATTTCGCCTATGCCAACGCCGGGTACGCGCTGCCGGGCCGGCCAACCGCCGAGGTGCTGCTCGAGATGTCGCAGCCCATCTCCCGCGCCCAGCTCCGCCCCGGCGATCTCGTGTTCCTGCAGACCTCCGTCGGCTACGCCTTCCACGTCGCGCTCTACGCGGGCGACGGCGACGTGATCGTCGCCTCGCACACGGGTGCGCCGGTGGCGCGCGAGCCGCTCTCGAGCGTCGCATGGGACTCGTACGGCCGCATCTGGACAGGCGGGTCGCTCGCGCCCCGGCCCAGAGCCGCGGTTGCCTCCGAGATCGCGCTGGTGGACCCCGTCACGCCCGTGGTGTCGCAGCCGGTGCGCGCGGTGCCGCAGAAGGCCGCCGCGACGGCGACCATCCCCTCGTCGCAGGTGAAGGTGCGGGCGCAGGTCACGCAGGTGGCCGCCGAGACGAAGCCTTTCCGCACCCCGGTGCACCACCCCCATCTCCATCTCACCGTCTGGGGCGACCCGCGCTCGCTCCGCGCGCTCCGCTAGCCCAGGGGCTTGCCAGGCGCACAAAGTGCCTGCACATTTGATGTTACCGGCCGGTAAAGCACGGCTGGCAACACAAGGGGAGGGGACAGGGTGAGAGTTCTGGGCAGGAAACGAGCTGCGGTCCTGGGCATCGCGGCGATTGCGAGCCTGGTGGCTGCGTCAGTCGCCGATGCGGCCGTGGTTCAGAAGAAGCCGGCGTCGTCGTATCAGGCGAACGGCACGGTGCGGAAGATCCTCATCGTGGGCAACACGGCGTATCTCGGCGGGCAGTTCACGGCGATGATTCCCAGCGGCGGCGGCACGTCCGTGGCGCGAAACCATGTTGCTGCGGTTGACATGACCACCGGGGCGCTGCTCCCGTGGAATCCCAACGTGAACGGCACCGTCTACACGCTGCTCTCGAGCGGCGGCAACATCTACATCGGCGGCTCGTTCACCAACGTCGGGGGCGCTGCGCACAAGAATCTGGCCGAGGTGGACGGATCCAGCGGCGCGCTCGTCTCGGCGTTCACCAACAGCACCAAGCCCAACAAGGCGGTCCGGGCGCTCGTGCTGGCCAACGGCAACCTCTACGTCGGTGGCGCCTTCACAGCACCGCGGTCGTTCCTGGCCGAGGTCAACGCCACCACCAACGCCTACAACTCTGCGTGGGCGCCCGTCGTTGACGGCGAGGTTCATGCGCTGGCGACCGATGCCAGCCAGTCGCGCATCGTCGAGGGCGGCTATCAGAACACGCTCAACGGCGCGTCTGCGATCGCCATCGGCGCGGTGGACACGTCCACCGGGGCAACCGTCCCGTTCGCCTATCAGGGGCCGCCCACCTACGTCCCGCCACCGGGATTCCCGTATCGCCCGTTCCAGATCATCGGGTTCGCGCAGGATCCGGCCAACCCCGGCGTGCTGTTCGCGGCGGGCACCGGTAACGGCGGCACGGCGCTCAGCCTGAACATCGATGACGGCACCGTCAACTACATGGAGGGCTTCAACGGCAACGTCGTCGGCCTCGGCGTGACCGACGGCGAGCTCTACATCGGCGGGCACTTCACCACCTACTGCGGTCCGGTCATGGGCAACAACTTCTTCTGCTCAGGACGGCCCGGGTCGGCGCAGCGCGACAAGCTCACGGCGGTTGACGAGGCCACCGGCCTGGTGCTCTCGCCCTGGAACCCCGCGGTCAACACCAACCTCGGCATCGAGGCGATGGACGCGGGCGGCAACGCACTCGCCATCGGCGGCGAGTTCACGAAGGTCGCCGGCGTCAGCCAGCAGCACTTCGCTCGGTTCGTGGAGTAACCACCCGAGCCGACTCCCGGCGGTGCCTGAGCTCGTCCCAGGCACCGCCGGTCGTCGTGAGCGCGGCTCGCTGCCGGAGCGGCGCGAGCAACGGCAGGGCGCACGTGGTGATCACCACTGCGATCGCGATGACGATCCGCCACCACGCCCCTCCGCTCTGCCCGACGCCGTTCACGTCGAGGGCGGCCCAGAGGAGCAGCGGGGTGAGCCAGCCCGCGTGCAGCCGGCCGCCGCGGATGGCCGCGGGGATGATGAGCAGCGTGAAGTAGTGCATCCAGACGATCGGTGAGAGCATCAGCGCCGCTGCAATCGCCAGGCAGAGGATCGCGCCCTCGTCGGATCGCCGCCACGCGACGAACACCATGGCGGCGATCGCTGCGAGCACGGCGACGGTGGCGGCGTGGGCCATGAGCGAGGAGCCGCCGAGCGCGGCGACCAGCGCTGCGGGCGTGAAGCTCTTGGGCTGCTGGAACGACGCGAGCACGTTCAGGAGCGCGCGGTACTCCGAGAGCCCGCGCCAGCTGATGGCCCACCACGGAAGCGCCAGCGCGAGGGCGGTGAGGAGCGCCATGCCGCCGGCCGCGCGGGTGCGGCGGGCGAGCACCGGCCAGAGGATGAGCGGCGCCAGGAAGAGCTTGGCCGTGACCACGAGGGCCAGCGGCAGGGCGATGGCGATCCAGCGGTCGCGCCAGCGCCACGCGATGGCGATGCCCAGCACGAGCAGGGCGTTGAGCGTGCCGTACTCGATGCCCACCTGCACCGGGGCCCAGAGCGTCACGATGGCGTAGCAGCGCCAGTCGCGCACGCCCAGTAGCAGCAGGGAGGCGGCGAGCGAGATCATCGAGAGCGCCCAGAAGATGATCGCCGCGACGTGGAAGGACACGAGCGTGAACGGCGCGATCACGAGGGCGACCAGCGGCGGATAGACGAACTGATCCTCGTGGATCAGGCGCGGCCTGACCGGCGGCGGATAGGGGCTTCGGTTGTGCAGCACGTCCTCGGCTGCGAGCCGGAAGGTGTGGAAGTCGAAGCCGAACGCCTTGCTCGAGAACGTCATCGCCATGATCGCGAACGCCGCGATCGCCCCGAAGCCGATCAGCACCGAGGCGGTAGCGCGAAGCAGCCCTCGCGAGCGGGAGGAGATCACCATCATCTCCCTTGTCGGCACGCAGCGCGCGCAGGATAAGCCCGATCAGGGCCCGGCGCCGGCACCGGCGGCTCGGCCGTTAACGACCGAGGGCCGCAACCGCTCGAGCGGTCACGGCCCCCGGAAGACCTCCGGCGCTGATCAGCCGGCGACGCGGATGAGCTTCTTGTTCACGAACTCGTCTGCGCCGTAGCTTGCCCAGCTCGCGACCCGAGCCTGAGCGCTTCACGCCGCCGAACGGCAGCTCTGCGCCGTCGGCACCGACGATGTTGACGTAGACCATGCCGGCATCGATCTTGTCGGCGATGCGCTCGGCCTGATCGGCGTCGGTGGTGAACACGTAGGAGCCGAGGCCGAACGGCGTGTCGTTGGCGACCTTGACGGCCTCATCCTCGGAGCCGACCTTGTAGACCGAGGCCACGGGGCCGAAGAACTCCTCGTGACGCGCCGAGGCGCCCTCGGGGATGTCGGCGAGGATGGTGGGCGAGAAGAACGTGCCCTTGCGCTCGCCGCCGATCACCACGGTGGCGCCGTCCTTGATCGCGCGGTCGAGCTGATCCTGCAGCCGGTCGGCGGCCAGGGTCGACGACAGCGGGCCGATGGCCGCGTCGGCGGTGGGATCACCGGGCTTCGACGGCCGACATCGCTGCCGTGAACTTCTCGAGGAACGGCTGGTACAGCTCGTCGATCACGATGAACCGCTTGGCCGCGTTGCACGACTGGCCGGTGTTGTCGAGCCGGGCCGAGACGGCTGCCTCGACGGTCGCATCCAGGTCGTTGGTGCTGAGCAGGATGAACGGATCCGAGCCGCCCAGCTCCAGCACGACCTTCTTCAGGTTGCGGCCGGCGATCTCTGCGACGGCGGCACCGGCGCGCTCGGAGCCCGTCAGCGACACGCCCTGCACGCGCGGGTCGGCGATGACCGTGGCGACCTGATCGTTGGTGGCATAGATGTTGACGTAGGCGCCCTCGGGGAACCCGGCGTCGAGGTAGATCTTCTGCAGGGCCTCGGCGGTCTCCGGGCACTGCGGCGCGTGCTTGAGCAGCACGGTGTTGCCGATCACCAGGTTCGGGCCGGCGAACCGCGCGACCTGATACGTGGGGAAGTTCCACGGCATGATGCCCAGCAGCACGCCCAGCGAGGTGCGGCGGATGATCGCCGTGCCGTCGCCGGCCAGCAGCTTGATCGGCTCGTCCTTCAAGAGCTCGACGCCGTTGTCGGCGTAGTAGCCGTAGATGTCGGCGCAGAAGTCGACCTCGCCCAGGGCCTGCTCCATCGGCTTGCCCATCTCGCGGACGGCGATCGTCGCCAGCTCCTCGCGTCGCTCGGTGTGCAGCTCGCCGACCCGGCGCACCAGCGCGGCGCGCTCGGCCACGGTCGTGGTGCGCGCCCACTCCTCATGTGCCTTCGAGGCCAGCGCGATGGCAGCCTGGAGTTCGTCGTCGGTGATGGTCGGGTAGACCTTGTCAGTCTCTCCGGTGGCCGGATTGATGACCGCGTAATCGCTCATCGTGCTCCTTGGTAGATGACAGCCGACCACGACCAGACAATCGGCCCGCATCGGCGCCAACATCATATCCATACGCGGTGCGCCCGGCAGGCCGCAGCCAGACCGACGCGTGGGCCGGCTGCATCGTCGCCTGCACCACCTCGAGCACGTCGCCGCTCAGCAGATCGAGGTCGATCTGCTCGCGCAGGCGGCCCGTGAAGCCGTCGAGCGCGCGGTTGGCGTCGTAGCTCGCACGGTAGAAGCGCTGATCGACCAGGCGCTGGATGCGGGCGCGCGCGGGCTGGAACCCTGCCGCAACGGCCAGCGTCGAGAGCGTCACGGCGAGCGTGTCCGAGCGGCCGGTGACCGACTGGAATGCGAACCCGATGAGGAACACGCCCGCGAGGTAGGCGACGCCGAGGGTCGCGATCAGCGTCGTATATATCAGCGTCTTTCGGATGATCACGTCGATCTCGTAGAGCCGGTAGCGCAGCACCGCGATGCCGGTGGCGATCACGAGCGCGGTGCCGGCGAGCGACCAGACGAGGCCGTCCACGTCGTCTGCCCAGACCCCGCCGAGCGACCAGAGCACGGGGCTCACCAGCGCGGCGAAGGCGAGCCCCGCGGCGGTCGCGGCAAACCACTTCAGCTGCAGGCGCTGGACTCCGGCCGACCGCCGGAACCGCAGCACCAGTGAGACCGTGGCCGGGACCATCAGCAGCAGGAGCACCGCCGTGCCGATGTACCCGAGCATCGTTGCGATGTCGCTCGCTGCCAGCGGGCTTCGGAGGCTGGAATCGAACTGGAGGCCGATCGCAGCGGTCGCGAGCTCGCCGCCCGCGACGGCCAGGACGGACGCTGCCGCCCACACCCACGTGAGCTTCCGCCAGCGCGGCGAGAGCAGCCGGCCGTCGGGGAAGAGCGCGAGGAGCGCCGGCAGGATGACCCACGGCGCAGCGCGCACGACGAGGTAGACGACCGCCACGGCGTCGTCACCGGGGAGCGAAACCTCCGGGGCGAGGTAGACGGTCGCCAGCGTGCTGAGCCCAAAGGCGGTCGAGAGCGTGAGGATCAGCGGGCCGATCGCGTTTCGCGGCACGTTGAGGCAGATGACCACGCCGACGGTCGCCCCGCAGAGCGTCGGGGGTACCGCGATCAGCGACGTCCAGGCGCTGATACCGGCCGAGACGGCCAGGGCGATGGCAGCTACGACCGAGGCGACGGCGATGAGCCATGCCGCAAACACCAGCCATCGTCTCGCGTGCGCATTCACGCCTCGAATCATGTCACCAGACGTGTCCCGGAATCGTTACGGGCGGTCAGTGAGAACGGGAGTCTTGTTATGTTGGATAACAGGTAACGCTGAGCCGAAAATCTGCTGTATGCTCGAAACGTTTGAGTACCCACGAAGACGGGGGCGGCTTCAGATGATGCGACGGCTGGGTCCAGCGCTTGCTGGAATTGTTGTGCTGGCAGCGTTCCTTGCGAGCTCGGCGTTTGCTGCAAACGCCTACCCGCCGAACGCCACGTGCCAGACGAACGGGGTGGTGCGATCGATCCTCTTTCTGAAGGGCATCGCCTACCTCGGCGGCGACTTCACCCAGGCCGGGCCTGCGGGCACGCCGATCGGCGGCGCGGGCACCGTGACGCGAAACCATCTCGCCGCGTGCAACGAGACCACCGGCGCACTCACCTCCTGGAACCCGGGAGCCGACGGACAGGTCATGTCGCTCGCCACCGACGGGACCACCATCTACGCCGGCGGGAAGTTCACGACGCTCGCCGGTCAGCCGCGCAAGGACATCGGGGCGCTCACCACGGCCGGCACGGCGACCACGTTCAACCCCGGCGCGGCCGGTGAGGTGTTCGTGGTGCGCATCGGCCCGAACGGCAACATCTTTGCCGGTGGCTCGTTCTCGGCCCTCGGCGGCAAGAGCGCCGTGAAGATCGGCGAGGTCACCCCGGCGGGGAAGGCGGTCACGTGGCCGGTCTCCGTCACGCAGGTCACGGGCCTCGCATGCCCGCCGCGCTGCCCGCCGCAGGTGTTCACGATCGCGTTCTCGGGCTCGACGGTGTACATCGGCGGGCACTTCGGCTTCATCAACGGGGTGTCTCGTAACGAGGCCGCTGCGGTCGATATCTCCACCGGCGCAGTGCTGCCGTTCGACCCCAACATCTACGCGGCGTCGAACTGCCCGATCTGCCAGACCAACGAGACCGAGCGGGTGTACACGATGATTCCCTACGCGCCGACCGGCGACGTGTATCTGTGCGGTGGCTTCTGGCAGGTGAACGGCAACAAGCGCGCGTTCAACATGGGGGCGTTCGACGCTACCACCGGGAAGCTCGATCCCGCGTTCACCGTGCAGAACGACGGCGACACGCCGGGCTGTGCCATCCACAATGGGGTGTTCTCCTTCGGTGGTCACTTCAATTACGCTGGCAACCTGTGCCAGCACACCACGACGGCGCCGTGCATCATCCGCCATCACATCGCTGCTGCCGACATCGCCACCAACACGCTGCTTCCCTGGAACCCGGGCGTCGACTCAAACCACGGCATCTACACCGTGACGCAGGACGCGACGACCGTGGGCTTCGGCGGCTACCAGACGAAGGCCGGCGGGAAGCAGGCGCAGGGCTACTTCACATACTCCTCGACCCTGCCGTAGACAGGGCCCCGGCAGGGCCGTGATACCGTGGATCCAACCTCTGTCTTCGCATGAGCTCTCCGCTCTTGTGTGCGGCCGGTCGTCGTTCGACCCAGCAACCAAGCGGAACATGGACGGAGCAGCCCATGCGCGAGGACTCGGAAACGGCTGCGGAGACGCGGCTGAACCGGCTGCTGAACCTGATCCTGGAGACGGCGGTTGACGTCCTGGGGGTGGACGCTGCCACGGTCACCACCCGGGTTCCCGGCGGGTACTCCACCATCGCCGCGACCGACCAGCGGCTGGTGGCCCTGGACGACGCGCAGTACGACTCGGGCGAGGGGCCGTGTCTCTCGGTGCTCGACGCAGGCGACCCCATCTACATCGACGACGCAGGCATCGACGATCCGCAGTGGCGGTACTTCAGCCGCACGGCGCACCACCTCGGCGTGCACTCGACCCTCTCGATCCACATCCCGACCGAGACCAGTGAGGTCGCGGCGTCGCTCAACTTCTTCGCGCAGCGCCGCCTCGGCCTGGGCGCGGATGAGATTCGCCGGGCCGAGAGCTTCGCCCAGCAGCTGGCCGCGGCGATCCTGAGCGTAAAGGCCTACCGCTCGACGGCCAAGCTGGCGGACGACATGGTGGTGGCCATGGCGTCGCGCAGCGTCATCGAGCAGGCCAAGGGCATGCTGATGGCCGAGCAGACGATCCCGGCCGACCAGGCATTCACCGTGATGGTCAACCTCTCCCAGCAGCGAAACATCCGCCTGAGGATCCTCGCCGAGGAGATCGTCCTCGCCCGTTCGACGCCGCAGTAGGTCATCGCGGGAGGGTTGTCGAACGTGCCTGCCGGGATTAGACTCCCAGGCGGTTCGCGGGCGGGCGCAATGGAGTTCGCGAACCGCGGGATCACCGCTTCGTCATCGCACTCGCTTGCAAAGGACTGCCATGGCTGACCCCAGAATCTCAGTCGACAACCTGAACGAGGATCGCTGGCTCATCGCGCTGGAAGGTGAGCACGACCTCACGACGGCCCCGGAGATCAGGGCCGCGCTCGACCAGGTCTCTGCGCCGGGCACGAGCGTCGTGGTCGATCTGTCGGGCGCGACGTTCATCGACTCGTCGGTGGTCCACTGCCTGGTGGACGCCGACCGCGCAGCGCGCAGCGCCGACGGCGAGCGGCTCTGCATCGTCGCCCCGCCCGGGAGCATCCCCTGCAGGGTGCTCGAGATCACGGGCCTGCTCACGGTGCTGCCGGTACACGATGATCGCGACGCCGCGCTCAGATCCCTCGAGAGGCTCTGAGCGCGGCGTCGCGGCGTCGATCAGGAAGCCTTCTTCTTCCTGGTCGTCTTCTTCGTGAGTCCGGCGGCCTTGCGCAGCTGATCTGCGATCTCGGCGATCTCGCCGGGGTCGGGGCCGGGGGCGAACACCGCGGTCTGCGGCGGCAGGTCGTTCGCCAGGGCGCCCTCGGGGTGGGTCTCCTCGGCGATGACCAGATCCTCGCCCGTCTCGGGGTGCGGGCCGTTGAACACTGCCGAGAGCTCGTTGAAGTCGTCGGGTGAGAAGCGGTAGAGCTTCAGGTGCTCGCCGCGCTTGATGTGCGGCTGGCACTCGGGGATCTTGTCCGTCGGGATCTTCGGCGACGGGAAGAGCTTCATCAGGTCGGCCCCGGTGAGCCGCTCGAGCGCGCGGGCGTAGGCAACCTGATGCACGCCGCCGCGCACCAGCAGGTAGCCGGTGAGGGCGCGGGCCGCGGGGTGCTCAACCATCTCGTAGACCTTCAGCTTGTTGTTGCGCGCACCGGTCTCGAGGAAGAAGTTGTGGGTCAGGTCCTCGACCAGATCGCCCGACGAGAAGACGTTCTCACCCGTCCACGGCTTTCCCATCGAGTCCTGCACCAGCGCGCCGGCTCCGCCCGCGATGAACTGCTGGGTGTTTCGCACGCCCTTCACGCCGGCGAGCGATCCGTTCACGCCGGGCTCGCCGTCGGCGGCCCCCGTCAGCATGGTGTTGATCGTCGTTGCCACCAGCTCGATGTGCCCGAACTCCTCGCCGGCGATGCTCGCCACCAGGTCGTAGAACGGCCGTGCGCCCGCCCGGTTTCGGAAGTTGAACGACTGATAGGTGTAGTTCATGAACGTTGACATCTCGCCGAACTTGCCGCCCAGCAGCTCCTGCACCACCGACGCGCCGATCGGGTCAGGATCGGAGGGCGGTGGAAGCTCGGTCTGCAGGCGATCGATGCGTAAAATCATGCGTTTTGCACTCCCTTGTCTATGAACGTTGTCTCACAACCGCTACCCCAGGGCTCCGCGAACCACTCACGCATCAGATTTCGCGTAGCCATGCGGGTTTATCTCCAGGGGGCGACGGGCATTCTGCGGCCATGCCTGAACCCAGCACGCTCACCGCAGTTGCCTTCAACTGCACCCTGAAGGCGTCGCCCGCACCGTCCAGCTGCGGGCGACTTCTGTCACTGTTCGTTGACGAGCTCGCGACCGCCGGCGTCACCTGCGAGATCGTCCGCATCGCCGATCACACCATCAAGCCCGGAGTCTCCACGGACGAGGGCGGCGGTGATGAGTGGCCCGCGCTGCACGAGAAGCTCCTGCGCGCCGACATCTTCGTGCTCGGCACTCCCATCTGGCTGGGCCATCCGTCCAGCCTCTGCCAGCGTGTGCTCGAGCGGTGCGATGCGATGCTCAGCGAGGAGGACGAGAGCGGCCGGATGATCGCCTACGACAAGGTCGCGCTCTCGGCCGTGGTCGGAAACGAGGACGGCGCCCACCACGTGAACGCCGAGGTCTATCAGGGCCTCGCCGATGTCGGGTTCACCATCCCCGCGAGCGGCGCGGCGTACTGGATCGGGGAGGCGTACGGCAGCGTCGACTTCAACGATCTGCCCGATCCGCCCGAGCAGACGAAATCAGCCGTGGCAACGGCGGTGCGTCAGGCGGTGCATCTCGCCGGCGTGCTGAAGGCGCAGCCGTACCCAGCCGGGTGACGCTCCTCAGCCGTCTGTGACAACGGGCTGAAACACCATGTGCACGAGCGTACCGCCGAGTCCTGACTCGATGGAGAGCCGGTTCGTGAGGTTGTGGATCAGCCCCAGGCCGATGCCCGGCTGCTCGGCGGGCAGGAAGCCTGCGCCCTGATCCTGGACGCTGATGGCGAGGTCGTCGTCGGCGATCTCCACCAGCACGAAGACGAGGCCCTCACCGGCATAGGCGTGGCGCACGACGTTTGCCACCGCCTCGGAGACTGCCAGTGCGATTGCGAGGTGATCGAACGGGAGGCCTGCGGTGGCGTCCGAGACTGCATTTCGCGAGGCCGCAACTGCGTTGGGCTCGGCCGCCAGCTCGATGTCGCAAAGTACATCCATGTCGCCTCGTCAAGGCGGACTACCCCTGCACGGGGGCGGAGAAACGGAGCCGGGCCGGCGGGATCGCTCCCGCCGGCCCGAGCACCATTGACCCTAGGCGAGCTTCGGCGGGACCCAGAGCGGCTTGCGCTTGGGTGCACCGGCGAGGGCGTTCTGGATTGCGTAGAACGCGGGCTTCGGCTTGAGGTTGTCGTCGAACGGCGTGGGCCGGCGAGAGACTCCGTCGTCGCGCGGGTTGTCGTCGTTCTCCTCTGTCCAGCGATCGGACAGGCCGTACTGGATGACGCTGAACACGTCCTTGTTCTGCAGCACGGGATCGAGGAACCGCTTGTACACCTCGGCCACGCCCTTGTCGCGGATCTTGATGTTCTTCGGGAGGCCGTCGTCCAGGACGTCCATCTCGGTGATCGCGATCTTCAGCCCGCGATGCGAGAGCTCGTCCAGGAACTGACCGAACTGCTTCGGATTGAACGTGTCCGAGAAGTTCGCCAGCAGGTGTGCCTGGATGCCGAGGCCGTGCACCGGCACGTCCTTCTTCAGCAGCATGTCGAGCACCTCGAGCGTTGCCTTCTGGCGCGGCACGGGCTTGTCGCCGTACTGGTTGGTGGTGTCGAACCCGAACTCGTTCAGCAGCAGCAGGGCGTGAGGATCCTGCTCGTGGGCCTGGCGGTACGACTCGGCGATGTACTCCGGGCCGATCGTCTGATACCACGGCACATCGGTGCGGATGCCGTTCTTGCCCTCGGGGTCGGTGACCTCGTTGCAGACGATCCACGTCTGAACGCGGCCGCAGTACCGGTGCACCATTGCGCGGACGGTGGAGAAGAGCACGTTGCTCGCGCGCTTCTTGGACATGCCGTAGAGGTCGTCGTCCGTCCAGCCGTCGCCGAAGCCCTCGTCCCAGACCAGGCCGGGAGCGCCCATGATGAGCTGCTTGTTCTTCTCGGCGAACTCCACGATCATGTCGGGATAGGTGAAGTCCAGTCCCGAGGTCGGGGAGGGGCGCAGGTGGTACCAGAGGAAGTCGTCCTCGGGCCAGAGCATCGCGCACTCACGGCGGAAGAGCGCCGCGTAGGCCGGATCGCCCGGGTCACCCTGGTACATCCACGTCGAGATCGATCCGCCGTAGATGATGCCCTGGTCCCATGCGGTTCGCCAGAGCGGCCTGGTCGTCGTGCTGGCCTCGGCGAGGCTCGCCAGACCCGGTCCGCCGGCAAGAAGGCCGCCGGCCGCGACGCCCGCAGCGCCCGCCAGCAACCTCCGGCGAGTGATTGCAGAATCCTCCACTGACATACAGCTCCCCCCATCGGAAACGCGCGGCCTCAACGTCGGGGCCGCCCCTTGTGTTATTGAGACAGTACAGGGTCCGTCAAGTGAGAGCAATCGATTGCCACACGCTGTTAGACGTTGATCGGTGCGCCAGTGACGAGCGTGCATAAACGGTGCCAGGCACCGTCTATTCACCGGGTTTGAGACGCCTCTCGGCAATCGCCCGCAGAATTCCGCCGACGAGCAGGATGGCACCGCCTGCAGCGAGCCAGTAGTTGGGCGAGATGAGGCCGTACACCAGCGCCACCAGGCCGATGAGGAGCCAAAGGACGGCAAAGGCCGTGCGTACCGGGCTGCGATTCGCGTTCATCGGCTGAGCCTAGCGAGTCAGGAGTGCTGCAGCGCGCTGGTCAGGCGGTCGGCGCTTGCCTGCGAGTTCCCCATCACGAAGAAGACCAGGTTCTGGCGGGTCGAGTAGCGATATCCTCCGGGCTTCCCCGAGACCGTGACGACGTGGTGCGGGCCCGCCGCGATGCTCGCCTTGAACGCGTCTGCGTCCGAGCTGGACTTGCAGACCCAGGTCTGCACGCTGGTGCCAGACCCGTCGCGGGTGAAGCCCGAGAGCATTCCGGTGCAGCGCTTCCGGATCCTGGCGGGCCAGCTCGCTGCGAGGGTCGGCTGGGCCTGGTCGATGTTGACGCCGGCGCGGTCCATCAGCTGCTGCGCATCGTGGTAGGAGCGCTGGTCAGAGCCGCGTCCGATCCCGCTCGCGTAGCCGACCGCAACGACCGCGATTACGACCAGCGTTACCACCACCAGGATGCGCCGGGTGTTGCTCATAGCCGAAGAGTAACGTGCACGTGGCGTCGGCTACAATCGACCCGGTGAGCCGTCGTCCCGCCCTCTCAACTCTGCTCCCACAGATCGTGACGACTGCGGGGTTCGCGGCGATCGTCTTCTGTGTGTCCCTCTGGCAGTGGCAGCCGATCGTGCACTGGCTCGGGCGGCCGGCAGCGCACTTCGTCACCGTCACTGTCAGCTTCGGCCCGGCGCCGCTCGAGCGGTCGATCTGGCAACTGCGCCTGAACCTTGCGATCGATGTGACCGTCGTCGCCACGCTGCCTCTGCTCTCCTACCATCTGGTCGCGCAGGCCGTCGCTGACCGCCGGCGGGGCCGGCCGGCAGGGCTTGCCGTCGCGGCGCTCGGAGCCGCCGGCATCGTGATCGGGTGGTACGTGATGGTGCCGTGGGTGCTCGACCGGGTGTACGAGGGACGCACGGTCTACGCCATCGAGCCTGTCGTTTACCTGGCGCTCATCTCGCTGACGGTGCTCGCGACGGCGATGGTCGTCAGCGCGGCCGCGTGGCTCATCAGCCGACGGCAGCATCCACGCGAGCTGCCCGCCGGCTGAGACCGGCGCCGGGCCGCTCTCCCAGGTACTGTCGCTCTCACCGTGCAGACCGAGCCGGCCCAGATCCGCACCCGCACAGATCCGCTCGCGATCATCGCGCTGATCCTCGGCGTCCTCTCGTTCTTCCTCCTGCCGGTGATCGGTGCGGTCATCGCGATCTGGCTCGGCGTCCGCTGCCGGCGTCGCATCGCGGCCGATCCGTCGCTGGATGGGCGTTCGGTCGCGACCGCTGCCGTGTGGCTCGGGCTCGCCCAGCTCGTCCTGACGGTGCTCGTGTTCGGGTTCGTGATCGTGGCCCGCGCTTCCTCGTAGGCACGCGGTTGAATCCAAGCTCCCCGGCCGTCCGTACATCGTGCAGAGACTGGGATGATCCACACTGGCCAACACGCGCTCCACCCGCGCGACGTCGCCGAATCGCACGGCGACGCGATGGTCGCGCACGCCTTCTGGCTGCGAGCGCCCGGCGCGGGCGAGATCCGCCCGGCGGCGCTCCGTGAGCCCGGCCCCGACGATGTGGTCGTCCGCACGCTCTGCTCGGGCATCAGCCGCGGCACCGAGACGCTCGTCTTCCGCGGGGGCGTGCCGGCCGATCAGCGCGCCGTGATGCGCGCGCCGTTCCAGGAGGGTGAGCTCCCCGGCCCGGTGAAGTACGGCTACCTCAGCGCCGGGATCGTCGAGCGGGGGCCGCAGGCTCTGCTCGGCCGCACGGTCTTCTGCCTCTACCCGCACCAGACCCGGTACGTCGTGCCGGCCGCCGCCGTCGCGGTGGTGCCCGACGGCGTGCCGCCCGAGCGGGCCGTGCTCGCCGGTGCCGTCGAGACCGCCGTGAACGCCCTGTGGGATGCCGCGCCGCTCATCGGCGACCGCGTCGCCGTGGTCGGCGCCGGCATGATCGGCTGCTGCGTTGCGCGCCTGCTGCGCCGCTACCCGGGCGTCGAGGTCACGCTGGTGGACATCGACCCTGACCGCGCCGAGGTCGCCGCCGCGCTCGGCGTCGCGTTCGCGCTTGCCGGGCGAGGCCGCGGGCAACCGCGACCTGGTGTTCCACGCCAGCGCCACATCCGCGGGCCTCCAGCGCTCGCTCGAGCTGCTCGCGACCGATGGCACCGTGATCGACCTCAGCTGGTACGGCGACCGCGAGGTCACGCTGGCGCTCGGCGGCGCGTTCCACTCCCGCCGCCTCGCCATCCGCGCGAGCCAGGTCGGCACCGTCTCGCCCGCCCGCAGCGCGCGCCGCACCACGGCCGATCGCCTGGCGCTCGCACTCGAGCTGCTGCGCGATCCCGCCTTCGATGTGCTCCTCACCGGCTCATCGCCCTTCGACGAGCTGCCCAGCGTGATGCAGCGGCTCGCCTCGGGCGACCTGCCCGCCCTCTGTCACACGATCACCTACGGCGGGGAGTAGCCGTGTTCGCCGTCACCGTCCGCGATCACGTCATGATCGCCCACAGCTTCCAGGGCGAGGTGTTCGGGCCGGCCCAGCGGCTGCACGGCGCCACCTACGTCGTGGATGCCACGTTTCGGGGCGAGGCGCTCGACGCCGACGACATCCTCATCGACATCGGCCTCGCGACGCAGGAGCTGCGCGCGGTGCTCGCCGAACTCAACTACCGGAACCTGGACGACGACCCGGCCTTCGCGGGCATGAACACCTCGACGGAGGTGGTGGCCCGGGCGATCGCCGACCGGCTGGCCGGACGCATCCACGCGGGAGCGCTGGGCGCCGGCGCGCGCGGCCTGAGCGCGCTCGTCGTGACCCTGCACGAGTCCCACGTCGCGTGGGCGAGCTACGAGCGGGAGCTCTAGATGCAGGTGCACTTCGTCGTCCCCGACGGCATCGACGACCCGGCCCGCCCCAGCGGCGGGAACGCCTACGACCGCCGTGTGCGCGACGGCCTCGCCGCCACCGGCTGGGACGTGGCGCTGCACGAGGTGCCCGGCGCCGGCCAGCTACAGGACGTCCTCGCGCCGCTGCCCGACGGGGCGGTGGTGATGCTCGACGGCCTGGTGCTCGTCGGCCGCGCCGGAGGTGCTCGTGCCCCAGGCGCGCCGGCTGCGGCTGGTGCCGCTCGTCCACATGCCGCTGGGGTGCGCGGAGGAGCGCGACGTGCTCACGGCCGCCACGTCGGTGATCACCACGAGTGGCTGGAGCCGCCGCACGTTGCTCGAGCAGTACGGGTTGCCGGGGGAGCGCGTGCACGTCGCCGAGCCGGGGGCCGATCCCGCCCGGCTCGCGGCGGGCACGCGCGCGGGGGGCGAGCTGCTCTGCGTCGCGGCCGTCATCCCCGGCAAGGGCCACGATGTGCTGGTCGAGGCGCTTGCCGACGTCGCGGGCGAGTGGCGCTGCGTCTGCGTGGGGAGCATCCAGCGCGACCCGGGGTTCGTGGAGCAGCTGCGAGGCCGCATCCGCGACCGCGGGCTCGGGGATCGCGTGTTCCTGGAGGGAGCGCTCGGCGGCGAGGAGCTTGCCCGCGCCTACCGTGCGGCCGATCTGCTGGTGCTGGCCTCGCGCGGGGAGACCTATGGGATGGTGATCACCGAGGCGCTCGCCGCCGGCCTGCCGGTGATCGCAAGCGAGGTCGGCGGGGTGCCCGAGGCGCTTGGCCGCGATGCCGAGGGTGCCGCGCCGGGGCTGCTGGTCGCCCCCGCTGACCCCGCAGCGCTCGCACGGGCGCTTCGGATGTGGCTGGGCGATGCGGCCCTGCGCCGGCGGCTGCGCCTCTCGGCCCAGGGCCGGCGCGCGCGGCTCGCGCCCTGGTCGGCGACCACCGCGGCGGTCGCGCACGTCCTCGCGGGGGCCGCGCGATGAGCGTCGAGGAGATCCGCGTGAGCCCCGCATGGCTGCGGCTGCGCGAGCCCGCCGACGCTGCGGCCCGCGCGACCGGCCTGATCCAGCACCTGCAAGGAGCCGGCCCGTGGGTGATCCACGACCTCGCCTGCGGCAGCGGCTCGATGGGCCGGTGGCTTGCCCCGCAGCTGCCCGGAGCCCAGCACTGGGTGCTGCACGACCGCGACCGCGACCTGCTCGAGGTGGCAGCGGGGAGCCCTCCGCGCTCCGCCGCTGTCACCATCGAGACGCGGTGCTCGGACATCACCCGGCTCGGCACCAACGACCTCGCCGGCGCCACGCTCATCACGGCCTCGGCACTGCTCGATCTGCTCACCGCCGACGAGCTGGACGGGCTCGTCGCCGTCTGCAGCGAGGCGGGCTGCCCGGTGCTCTTCACGCTCTCGGTGGTGGGCCGCGTCAAGCTCGATCCTGCACACTCAATCGACGCTCGCATCGAGGCTGCCTTCAACGACCACCAGCGCCGCGGAGGCCTGCTCGGCCCGGATGCAGCCGCCTTCGCCATCGACGGCTTCCGCCAGAGAGGGGCTCGGGTGATCGTCCAGCCCAGCCCCTGGCGGCTCGGCCCCGCGGACGCGGCGCTGATCGGGGAGTGGTTCGAGGGCTGGATGGGCGCCGCATGCGAGCTCGACCCGGCCCTGGAGGCCGCGCGGGGCGAACCGCTGAGCGCCACCGTGGAACACGCCGACTTCCTGGTGCTGCCGTGACCAGCGTCGCGTGGCCGTCCTCCCGGCCCAGCTTTGGGCTGGTGCGCGTCTGGGCGCCGACGACCCTCGCCGCCGGGATCCTCGCGGTCGTCGCCTGGAGGATGGGCGGCGGCCCGTTTCGAAACGGCCTGCGGGCGGTGGATGCGACCGTGCTCATCGCGGCGTTCGCCGTCGGCGTGGTGACCACGCTCTGCTGCGCGTGGCGCTGGACGGTGGTGGCGCGCGGGCTCGGCGTGGAGCTCTCGCTGCGAAGCGCGGTGGTGGCGTACTACCGGTCGCTCTTCCTGAACGTGACGCTCCCCGGCGGAGTGGTCGGCGACGTGCACCGCGGCGTGTCGCACGGCCGCGGCGAGGGCGACGTCGCCCGCGGCCTCCGCGCGGTTGCGTGGGAGCGCACCGGCGGCCAGGTTGTGCAGATCGTGCTCACCGTGGTGGTGCTGCTCGCCCTGCCGTCGCCCGTGCGCGGCTACATGCCGCTGGTGGCAGTCGCGCTCGGTGCGGTGGTGGTCACCATGCTCGTGATCCGCCGCGCGCCGCGGGTGATCAGCACCGATATCCGCGGCATCCTGCGCGTCCCGCGGGCGGTTGCGGTCATCGTCGCTGCCTCGACGGTGGTCGTGGTGGGCCACGCGGTCACGTTCGTGCTCGCCGCCGACGCCGCCGGCACCTCCGCATCGCTCTCGCACATCGTCCCGCTGGCGTTTCTCGCGATGCTCGCCATGACGCTTCCGAGCATCGCCGGCTGGGGGCCGCGCGAGGGCGCGACGGGCTGGGCATTCGCCGCCGCGGGGCTCGGCGCCGGCCGCGGCGTCGACCACCGCAGTGGTCTACGGCGTGATGGTGCTGGTCGCGTGCCTGCCCGGCGCGATCGTCCTCATCTGGGCGTCGCTCCCGCATCGCGCGAAGCAGGTCTCGAATGCGTGACCGGCCGTACACCCTGCTCTCGTGCAGCGTCTCGATCGACGGCTACATCGGCCAGGCGGCCGAGCGGCTGCTGCTCTCGAACGACGCCGACTTCGACCGCGTCGATGACGTGCGCGCATCCTGCGACGCGATCATGGTGGGGGCAGAGACCGTGCGCACCGACAACCCCCGGCTCCTGGTTCGATCGGCGCTTCGCCGCGACGAGCGCACGGTGCGCGGCCTTGCGGCATCGCCGATGAAGGTGACGGTCACCCGCCGCGCGCAGCTCGACGCGCAGTCGGCGTTCTTCACGCAGGGCGATGCCGAGAAGGTGGTCTACTGCCCGACCCCGACCGTGAAGGACGCGCGCTCCCGGCTCGGCCGGATCGCGACCGTGGTGGACGGCGGCGGCATCGTCGAGATGCGCCGGCTGAGCGAGGATCTGGCCGCCCGCGGCGTGCACCGGCTGATGGTGGAGGGCGGCGGCAACGTGCACACGCAGTTCCTCACGGATGACCTGGTCGATGAGCTGCAGCTGGTGGTCGCGCCGTTCTTCGTGGGCGACCCGCAGGCGCCGAGGTTCGTGCAGGACGGCCGGTTTCCGTGGAACCCCGGCCGGCGGGCGACGCTGGCAGATGTCCGCCAGATCGGCGATGTGGTGCTCCTGCGCTACGCGCTCTCGGCGCGGTTCGACGCTGCCTGAGCCACTCCGGCCGCTCGAACACCGCCGCGAACACCCGGGCAAAGGCGACCGTCGCCGGGAGCGCGAGCGCCATCATCACGAGAAACGCCGGGGCCCCCTGACGCACGCGACCTGCCACCACCTTCTCGTAGAGCACGACGACGATCGGCCCGTGGGTGAGGTAGAGGCTGTACGACGACCCGCCGAGCGATCGCACCGGCCGTGCATCGAGCACGCGGAGGAGGGGGCGCGGCCGGCCCGTCGCGAGGGCGGCCATCAGGCAGCCGAGCGCAGGCGCGAGCGCCATGTCCACCCACACCAGGTTGTCGAGCGTCCACACCGAGCCCTGCACCCACATCACGGCGATGACGGGCGCCAGCGCGGCGGCTGTCATCCACGCCCACGGCCATGCCCTGCGCGTGCGGCCGGCGGTGACGATGCCCGCGGCCACGATCCCGGCGGCGAAGAGCACGGCCAGGTCGGGTGGCGACTGGATCACGAGCACGTCGAGCCGCGGGATGCGGGGTGCCAGCAGGCCGAGGCTCGCCACCACCAGGGTGACGACGGCGAGCAGCGCCACGGCGCCGCGGCGGCGCAGCAGCAGCAGGAGCACCGGGAAGAGCAGGTAGAGCTGCGCCTCCACCGCGATCGACCAGAACGACTTGTCGGGGCTCGGCGCGCTGACCAGGTTCTGTACCAGGAGCCCGTTCACGGCGATCGAGCGGATGTCCGGTACCGCCTGCCCCGGCGGCGGCACGATCAGCCACGCGACCGCCAGGCTGAAGACGAGCGCCGCCCAGTAGGCCGGCAGGATCCGCCGCACCCGCCGGATCGCAAACGGCCTCAGCCCGTCGAGGTGCCAGCCGTGGCGGGCGGGCGAGAGCGCCAGCGAGAACCCGGAGAGCACGATGAAGACCACCACCGCGAAGCGCCCGTAGATGAACCACGCCGCCCAGAACGGGGCGTGGTCGGCCGGGTAGCCGGGAAACGTGCGCTCGAAGATGTGGTTTGCCACCACGTAGAGCGCCGCGAGGCCGCGCACGCCGTCGAGGCCCGCCAGCCGCGACCTGGTCACTGCTTCGCGCTGAACGTGCTGAGGAACCGGTTTCGGAACGAGCTCATCCGCCACACCGGCGCCGTGCTCGCAGGGCGCATCCCAGGCCCCCAGCCCCACGAGGCCGTGCGCGCCAGCACCTTCGGATCGTGGGCGATGATCGAGATCGGCACGTCGTGATCGACGCCCAGGCCGCTCACCTGGTGGGCCGGCTGATGGTCGCCCAGCACCACCATCACGAGGTTCGGGTCGGCGTAGTGCGTCACGAACGAGAAGAGCGCCTTCAGCGAGTACACCACCGAGTGCCCGTAGCCCTCGACCACGTTCTGGGAGCCGATGCGATCGACTGGGAGGCTGTTGTAGACCGACCCGTTGCCAACCTCGCTCCACGGGATCAGCGGCGGGATCTTCGTCCACGGCCAGTGGCTCGAGACGGTGTCGATCTCGGCGAAGAGCGGCTGATGGTGCGGCTTGGAGAGCTCCTGGCGCTGCAGGGCCAGGTACAGGAACTGGTCGGGCAGCGGGGCGTACGCATAGGTCGGGCCGTGGTAGCCCACGTCGAGCCGGTTGTAGACCTTGTCCCAGTGGTAGAACGAGAGGCCGGAGCCCCACGGCCGGTCGTCGGCGGGCACGTCATCGACCACCCGGTAGCCGGCGCTCTTGAACGCCTTGCTGAGCGTGAACCGGTTGGTGGACATCAGCTGGTCGTAGCGGTTGTTGGAGTTCACCCAGAGGCCCGACTGCATGGAGGAGTGCGCGAGCCAGCTGATGCCGCCGAACGTCGGCGACTGCATCCAGCCGCTGCGGGCCGAGAACCCGGCGGCGCTCAGCTGCTGCGTGCCCTGGTGCAGCTCGGTGTCCACTGGGCCCGAGATGGAGGAGTTCTGCACCGCGAACTTGCCGTAGCTCTCGACGAACACCAGCAGCACGTCGTGGCCCTTGAGCGCGCTCAGAAGCCCGGCCGGAGGCGCCCCGTGGTAGCGGTCGTGGCGGATCATGGCCGCAAACCTGGCGGGATCGTCGAGGGTCGATTGCACGGCGTGCACCTCGTGCTCGGCCAGGCCCACGGCGCTCATCGAGGCCACCGGCACACCGCCGATGAGCTGCGCGCCGGCGATCCGCAGGGTGAGCCAGGCGACGCCGAACACGGCCACCGTCACCACCGAGGTGCGGCGGTTGCGGGCCGTGACCCCGCTCAGGCGAACGAGCGCGAGGGCCGGCAGCACCAGGGCGGCGATCACGGCTACCGCGATGCCGGCGACGGCGAGGTTGGCGCGGGCCGGGCCCTCGGTGTCGCGCAGCGTCTCCTTGCCGATGGAGAGGTACGACCAGTCCTCGATGGGGTTGAACGGCCGGTCAAACGCCGTGAAGAAGCCGTAGTTGAGCAGCTTGAGGACGAGCAGCGCGCCCAGGAGCGGGCCAACGATCAGCGCGAGGATCCGGCTGGCCCGGCGGGGCAGCGCGAGGATGCAGAGGACGATCACGAGCGCCTCGAGCGGGAGCCGGAAGAACACGTCGGGCGTGAGCAGCACCGGCTCGCTCGGCACCACCAGCACGGCCCAGACGATGAGGACGGCGGCGACCGTGAGTGCGACGGTGAGCGCGGGGTGGATCACGCGCGGGGATGCCGAGATCTCTGCGGTGCGACGGCGCCAGAGCCAGAGAACATCGCGCCCGAACGACTCGGCCAGCAGCACCAGCGCACCGGCCAGCGCGACCCGCGTGACGGTGAGCGGCAGCTCATCCGTCGCGGCCACGACCAGCACGACGCCCTGCACCGCGGTGACGGTCTTTCGCCAGTCGCGCCGCGGCAGCTCGGCGCGCATCCACGGCAGCACCCATCCGGCGGCGAGAAACACGTAGCGGGCAAGGCCGATCGCGAGCACCCAGGCGCCGGCGGTAGGAGCGACAGCCACGCTCAGGACGAGGATCAGAAACGCATCGACCTCGCCGTCCATCCTCGCGCCGAGCCGCGACTCGGTCTCGGTGCGGCGGGCGAGCTGGCCATCGACCCAGTCCAGCCCGATCGCGACGGTGGCGAGTGCGACCAGCGGCCACGGGGAGATCGACCGTGCGAGGGACTCGGCGGTGAGCGCCGCCACCCCCACCGCGAGCGTCGCGCGGGTCAGCGTGATCCACGTCGCGGCCGTCAGGCGGGTCTCGGAGAAGAGCGTCATCCCGCGGGCGAGGGCCACCGTGAGGACGACGCCGCAGGCGAGCCCGGTGACCCAGCCGGCACCGCCCAGACCGACGCTGGCTGCGAGCGCGGCGAGGAGCAGCGCCTGCGCTGCCAGGACGATCATCGGGGCGTCAAGAACCGCCCGCAGCTTCCCTCCGTAAGCGATCATCGGAGGTAGTTACTGTGGATGCATCAGATCGGATTCTCGAGGACGACCGTGGCGCGTACGAGCGTGCGCTGCGTCACGCGCGCGAGAGCGCCTATGCGCCGGGCGAGTACGTGGAGCAGGAGAGCTTCATGCTGGCGGGCGAGATCAGAGCCCTGGCAGAGCGGGCGGGCGCGGGGCCGGGCGTCTCGGTGCTCGATCTGTGCTGCGGGGTGGCGGGGCCGGGGCGGTACATCGCGCGGGAGCTGCGCTGCGACTACCTCGGGATCGACGCGAGCCCGGCTGCGGTGGACATCGCGCGTGCGCGCGCGGGTGATCTTCCGTGCCGGTTCGTGGCCGGCCGGGTGCCGCCGCTCCCCCCGGGCGAGTTCGAGGTCGTGCTGCTGCTCGAGACCATGCTTGCGTTTCGTGAGAAGGCGCCGCTCCTGCGAGCGGTTGCACGGTCGCTCGCGCCGGGCGGCCGGTTCGCGTTCACGCTGGAGGAGGGGAGCCCGCTGACCGATGCCGAGCGTGAGCGGATGCCTGCGACCGACACTGTGTGGCTGACGCCGCTGGATGAGATGCGCACGCTTCTTCGGGCCGAGGGGCTACGGGTGAGCTGGGAGGAGGACGTGAGCCGCGCCCACCTCGAGGCGGCGAAGCGCCTGACCGCGGCGTTCGAGGCAGACCGCGCAGCGATCGCAGAGGAGCTGGGCCACCCAGTCGTCGATGACCTCATCTGCGCGCACGAGATGTGGTGCGACTGGCTGGCCACGGGTCGCGTGCGCAAGTTCGCGCTCATCGCCGAGGCCGGCTGATCTCTACCAGCCTCCCGGCCGCACGTCGGCCGGCACCGGCTCGGCCACTCCCTCAAGCACCACGGAGCGCACGCGAGTCTCCAGCACCGCCAGCCCGTCGAGCCGCGCCGAAGCGCCGCGCTCGACGTTCTTCGCAAGGCCGCCGGGAGGGCTGGTGGACGGCTCGGTCAGCAGCACGTAGTGGCCCCGCCACCCGCCGTAGACGCCCCACACCCACACCGTCTTGAACACCTCGGGATCCCACTCGATCCCCAGGCCCACGTCGTGCGACGGATGGGTCACGGCGCACCACCCACCCACGAGCCCGCGCGGGTGAAGCCACTCGAGCCCGCCGCTCTCGGGCGGCAGCACCGCGGCCATGTCGATGTCGCCGTGCACCGGCCAGCCGATGGCGTCGGGCGAGGCGGCAAACCTCCCCGCCTGCTCGGGCTCGGCCGTCATCACCTCGGGCGCGAGATGGATCCGCGAGTCGGCTGCGATGGCGTGCGCCACGTGCAGGCTCCAGTCGAACTCGATCGGCTGGTGGCCGAGGTTGGTCAGCCGGTGCCGGAACCCGATTGCCCGCGATCCGCGCTCGAAGGTGATCCACTTCTCCATGAGGCATGGCAGCGCGACGGTGTGGCGCGAGAGGTGGATCTCGGCCCGCTCCGGGCCGTCCTCCACGACGTCCCACTCCCACGGTCCGTGCCACAGGTCGCCGTGGTCGTGAAACGTGTTGTCGCCGACGGTACACGCCGGGTCGGTGGGGAAGAGCTCGTCCCAGCCGCCGCTCCAGACGTCGTCGAAGTTCGGGCCGGGGTGCGTCGCGCGCAGCGGCACGCGGGGGTTCTTCCACAGCAGGTCGAAGCCGCTCGGCGCATGGATGAGCTCGTGGATCTTGGCGCCGGCGGCGGGGATGATCGAGACGCTGAGCGCGCCCGTGTCCACGACGATCGCCGGCACGCCGTCTCGCTCCTGTGAGGTGTCGATCATCGCGCCAGCTTACTCACACTGTTCGCAGCGCCACGGTCGGCGGCATGCGCGACGCCCGGATCGCCGGCAGCAGGCCGGCGAGGGCGCCGATCACGATCGCCGCGGCGATGCCGCCTACCCAGGCCTCGAGCGGGATCACCACCGTCCAGCTCTTCGAGCTCGCATAGACAGCTGTCGCCGCTGCGCCCGCCAGCACACCCACGACGCCGCCGATCAGCGCGAGGAGGATCGACTCGGCCAGAAACTGCGTGCGGATCTGGCTCCGGGTCGCTCCGAGCGCGCGGCGTAAGCCGATCTCCGATCGTCGCTCCATCACCGAGATGATCATGATGTTGGCGACTCCGACGGCACCGACCATCAACGCGACCACGCCCAGGCCGAGGAAGAGGCTGTTGAACGCCCCCGCCGCCGCCGCGCGTGCGGTGAGCACATCGGACGGCTGGCTCACAGCCGCTTCGTACGGCGCCGGCGGGTTGGCAGTCCGCGCCAGGAGCGACTGCACCGCCGCCTCATGACCGGTGGCGGCACGCACGTAGATGGTGCTCGGCGGCCCCTGCGCCCGCCTTCCGCCGGCCACGCCGGCGTACCCGAGGTACCTCGCGGCCGCGGGGTACCCGATCAGCGCGCTCACGTCGATCTCCGGCGTGAGCGGCGACGGCTGCAGGATGCCCGCCACGCTGAACCACTGCCCGCCGAGCCACACCTGCCGGCCGGGCGCCACCCGATCGATGCCGAGCTGGCGTGCGGCGACGGAGCCGAGCACCGCCACGGGCAGCCGGGCCGTGCCGTTGTTGAGCCAGGCGCCTCGTGCGAGGCCGGTACCCAACACGGAGAGCAGGTCGAGGCTGGTGGCGCGCACCTGGAGGCCGCCGGTCTGACCCACCGGGACGAGCGAGCTGCGATAGACGTAGGTGTCCTTCATCAGCGCGGTGTCGGCCACCCCCTGCACGTCGCCGAGGAGCGTGATCCGCGCCGGCGCCTCGCGCGGCAGCTGTGCGGGGCCGCCGGTGAGGCTCTGCCCCGGCTCGACGGTGAGCAGGTTGGTGCCGAGCTGGTTGATCTCGGCAATCAGCCCGGCCTGGGACGAGGACGACAGTCCGAGCACCCCGACGATCGCCGCCGTGCCGATCGCGATCCCGACCGCCGAGAGCGCAGCGCGAAGCGGGCGGGTCCGCAGCCCGACGCTCGCCACTCCCAGCCCGTCGCGCAGTGCCAGCCGCTCGCTCACGGCACCTCGCCGGTCGCGACGTCGGAGACGACCCGTCCGTCCAGCACCCGGATCTGGCGTGGCAGCCGTCCGGCGAGCGCTGCGTCGTGGGTGATCATGACGATGGTGGCGCCGCCGGCATTCAGCTCGCGGATCAGCTCCATGATGGATGCGCCGGTGGAGCTGTCGAGGTTGCCGGTGGGCTCGTCGGCCAGCACGATCGCCGGGCGGCCCACCAGCGCCCGGGCGATCGCCACCCGCTGGCGCTCCCCGCCCGAGAGCTTGGCCGGCTTGAACCCTGCGCGCTCGGCGAGACCTACCTGCGCGAGCACCTCGTCCGCCCGTCTGCGCCGCTCGCCGGCGGGCACGCCGGCGTAGAGCAACCCGTCGGCAACGTTCTCGCGGGCGGTGGCGTGCTCGGCAAGGAAGAACTGCTGGAACACGAACCCGATCTCATGGGCCCGCAGGCGCGAGAGCTCGCGGTCGGTCAGCGCCGCCGCATCCACACCGCCGATGCGAACGACGCCGCTCGTCGGCCGCTCGAGCGTTCCAATCACGTGCAGGAGCGTCGATTTGCCCGACCCGGACGGCCCGACGATCGCCACCAGCTCGCCCCGCCGGACGGCAAACGACACGCCCCGCAGGGCCGGCACCGGCGGATCCTCGCCGTACACCTTGGTCACGCCGTCGAGCTCCAGTACCGGCTCGTCCCTCACGACGACCCCACCACCACGCGCTCACCGGCGCGCAGATCGCCCTCGACCTGCACCCGCCCCGCCGCGGTGTCGACCAGCCCGAGGGTGACCGGCACCAGGTCGCGCCGGCCGGCCGCGCCCACGACCTCCACCGCGAACCCGCCACCGGGCTTGCCTGCGATCGCGGTGACCGGGACGCTCAGCGCGTTCGCGGCGCCGGCAGTGGTGATCGCGACCTGCACGGGAGCCTGATCGAGGCCACCCGCCTGTCGCGGGTGATCGAGGCTGATCGAGGCCGGGATGGTCGCTGCGCCCGCATTTTGGCCCGATGCAGCCTGGGCCACGGTGCCCACCCGGTCGACCTTCCCCGTCACCGTCCGGTTGTCCGGCAGGGTGATCCGGGCTCGATCGCCCTGCCGCACGGCTCCCTGCTGCGACGGGTCGAGGGCGAGCTGCACCTCGAGCGTGCCGGAGGTGGCGGACATCGCGCGCGTCCCCGGCACGGCCGATCCGCCCAGCTCACTGGAGACGCCCGCCACTCGCACCGCCTCGGGCAAGAACACCGCCCGGCCGAGAGCCAGCGACCCGGTTGGCGCCTCACCAAGCCCGGACTGGAGCTTCTCGAGCGCTGCCGCCGTTGCCGGGCTAAAGCCGCTCGACGGAGTGAGCTGCGCCGGGGTCGCATACCCCAGACGCACCAGGTTGGCGTTGAGCTCGGCGACGTCTGGCCCGCTGTCGCCGGTCGAGAGCGGCCGATACGCCGGCACCTGGCCGCAGAGCAGCACCACCGGGTGGTTGTCCACGCGGTAGAGCACATCGCCGCAGCCCACCCGCTCGCCTGCCGCGGGCAGCCGCGTGTACGTCCCCGACGCCCGGTTGATGACCTGGTACGGCGAGCCGTCCGCTCGCGCTCGGTAGGTGAGCGTCCCGTACTGGGAGACCGTGTCCGAGAGGGGACCCCGCTCCACGGCCGCGGTGGTCGCAGGGAGCTCCTGGGCCGCCGCGGCCGCCCCGCCACCGCTGGCCGTGGCAACCACCGCAACCGTCCCTCCCACCGCGACCACCGCCACGACGCCGGCCGCCACCCACGCCGTGCGCATCACTGGCCCGCCTTCACACCGGCGGCCGCGGCGTATGCGCTGCACTTCTGCATCGCGGCATTCAGGTTGCTCATGCCGGTCGCCGTTGACGACGACGGAATGCGGTTTGTGTCCACGAGCGGCCCGTTGGGCGTGGGGTCGGGAAAGTCCGGCACGCCGTTCTTGCGAACGCACGCCGCGAAGGCGAGCCGCGCCGTGCGCTGCTGGGACGTCACCTTGCCGCCTGTGAATCCTGGCGGCTCCAGATGCTTGCAGGCGGTGAATGCCCGCTCGAACGTCGCCGAGCTCGTGTCGATCGACGAGCCGTTTGCGATGCCGTCCATGGTGAGATCACCGGAGGCGTCGGGATCGGGGAACGCGCTGACGCCGTTGGCGCGCATGCACTCCGAGAACTTCACCGCGCGGCTGCGCGTGGCGGCGGTTGCGTCGCTGCCGGTGCTGCGGGCCGCGTGCCCGCAGCCTCCGGCGATCGCGGCGAGCATGGCGAGAGCGGCCAGCGGGCGTAGAGCGAGTCTCATGAGTCCTCCTCGAGTGGAATCGACGGCGGCGGGAGCTGCCCCCGGCGGTGATCTGGCGCGTCGCGCCGGCCGGTGAGACGGTCGACCATGGCGTCGGCGGCCTCGAGCCCGGCGGCGAGGCGGTCGGCGCCGGGCTGGCCCAGCACCACGCCGGTGATGACGGTGCGCTTGCCGTGAATAGGGCGGATGGCACGAAACGCGAAGCAGCCACCTGCCGCAGCGTCCGAGCCCGTCTTCACGCCCACGAATCCGTCTCGTCCAAGCAGGGTGTTGGTGTTGCGGACGGTGCCGGCGACCGGCAGCGTCGCGCTGGGCGTGGCGACGATGCGCGCGAACGCCGGAACGCGCATTGCCCGCTGGACGATCCGCAGCTGATCGGCGGCGGTCGAAACGGTGCGATCGTCGAACCCGCTGGGGTCGGTGTAGCGGGTGTGGGCCATGCCGAGCGACCGCGCCGCGGCGTTCATGCGCGCGACGAATGGAGCCTGGGCGCCCGCATCCCACCGGGCAAGTACGGCGGCGATGTTGTTGGCCGACGGCAGCAGCAGGGCCTCGAGCGCCTGTCGCTCGGTGAGTCGCTCACCGGCAGCCACGGGCACGATCGACTCGCCGCGGGCACTTCGCCGGAAGGTGTCCGTGACGTCGGCGGGGGTGAGCGTGATCACCGGGCCGTTCCCACCGCGGCCGAGCGGATGGTCGCGCAGCACGATGTAGGCCGTCATCACCTTTGCCACGCTCGCGATTGGAGCGGGGTGCTGGCCGGGGCCGGCGTGTATCCGCGATCCGTCGCCGAGGGCGAGCGCCGCCTGACCCGCTGCCGGCCACACTCGGCCGGGCAGCGCTGCTGTGCGTCGTCGCGGCCGAGCTACCTCGTCCAGTGCGTGCCGATGCACGCTGGGGAGGGTGGTCGAGAGCGGCATTGCGGAGGTCGAGGTCGACGATGTCGCCGACCGGTAGGCGAGCGCTGCGGTCACCGCGACGACGACCAGCGCGGCGGCGGCGAGGCTTCTGAGAGTCCGTTTGGTGGTCATGCCCCGATTGAACGCCCCGGGCTGTTGCCACCACGTTTCCGGTTTTCGATATGCCCGCGAAACACGGAAGCTCCTATCATCGGGGCATGCGTGTGCTGATCCTCGAGGACGAGCCCTACATGGCAGAGGCCATCCGCGACGGGCTGCGCCTGGAGGCGATCGCGGCCGACATCGCGGGCGACGGCAACGTCGCGCTCGAGCTCCTGAGGTTCAATGCGTATGACATCGCCGTGCTCGATCGCGACGTGCCCGGGCCCACCGGAGACGAGATCGCCGAGCGCATCGTGGCGTCGGGGAGCGGCATGCCGATCCTCATGGTCACCGCCGCCGACCGGCTCGATGACAAGGCCCGCGGGTTCGAGCTCGGTGCCGACGACTACCTCACGAAGCCGTTCGAGCTGCAGGAGCTGGTGCTGCGGCTGCGGGCGCTTGACCGGAGGCGCGCCCACCACCGGCCCCCCGTGCGTGAGATCGCGGGGCTGCGCCTGGACCCGTTCCGGCGCGAGGTCTACCGCGACGGCCGCTACGTCGCGCTCACGCGTAAGCAGTTCGCGGTGCTCGAGGTGCTGGTCGCTGCCGAGGGCGGGGTCGTCAGCGCGGAGGAGCTCCTGGAGCGGGCGTGGGACGAGAACGCCGACCCGTTCACCAACGCGGTGCGCATCACGCTCTCGGGGCTGCGAAAGCGCCTCGGCGAGCCCTGGATCATCGCCACGGTGGCGGGCGTCGGGTACTGCATCGACGTCGGGGGCGAGCGTGGATAGGGCGCCCGGGATGAGCGTGCGGATGAAGCTGACTCTCAGCTACGCCGGGTTCCTGATGGTCGCCGGGGCGCTGCTGCTCGCTGCCGTCTGGCTCTTCCTGCTGCGCTACGTGCCCGACCAGGCGCTCCTCATCAAGCCCGGCACGTCGTTCCACGATGCGATCTTCCCGATCCGCTCGAACCTCCTCCACACCTTCGCGCCGAGGGCCGCTGCCGTGTTGCTGTTCCTCTTGCTGTTCGGGCTCGTGGGCGGGTGGATCCTCGCGGGCCGCATGCTGGCGCCGCTCTCCCGCATCAGCGACGCGACCCGCCTGGCCGCGGGGGGATCGCTCTCCCATCGGATCCGCATGGAGGGCCGAAACGATGAGTTTCGCGAGCTCGCAGACGCGTTCGACGCGATGCTCGCCTCGCTCGAAGCGCACGTGGCAGAGCAGCAGCGGTTCGCCGCGAACGCGTCGCATGAGCTGCGCACGCCGCTCGCCATCACGCAGTCGATCCTCGAGGTAGCGCGAAACGACCCGGGCCGCGACGTCGGCGAGCTGGTGGACCGGCTCCACGCCGTGAACGTCCGGGCGATCGACCTCAGCGAGGCGCTGCTCCTGCTGAGCCGCGCCGACCAGCGGTCGTTCGCCCGTGAGCAGGTGGATCTGTCGCTCATCGCCGAGGAGGCTGCCGAGACCCTTCTGCCGTTCGCCGAGCAGCGCGGCCTGACGATCGAGACCTCCGGCGACGTGACTCCCACCGTGGGCTCGCACGCGCTGCTCCTGCAGATGACCACCAACCTGGTACAGAACGCGATCGTCCACAACCTGCCCGAGCGCGGCGCGGTGTGGGTCGAGACCAGCTCCGACTCCGCCGGCGTGGAGCTCACAGTCGAGAACACCGGCGCAAAGCTCACCCCGCAGGTGGTCTCGGCGCTTGCCGAGCCGTTCCTGCGCGGCACCGAGCGCATCCGGGCAGATCACGCCGGCGCGGGCCTCGGCCTCGCGATCGTGAAGACCATCGCCCAGGCCCACGACGGCATGCTCGTGCTCACGCCGCGCGCGGCCGGAGGGCTCCGCGTGACCGTCCAGCTACCGGCGGTGCCCCGGACAGGCTGACCGCTACCGTGCCGGGCGTGGAAACGGCCGACTCCAGCGGATGGCGATGGTGGACGCTCGTGGCGCTCTGCGCGGCGACGTTCATGCTGCTCGTGGACGTCACCGTGGTGCAGGTGGCGCTGCCCACGATCCAACGTGATCTGCACTCGGGCTTCACCGATCTCGAGTGGGTGATCGACGCCTACGCGCTCTCGCTCGCAAGCGTGATCCTGACGTGTGGCGCGCTGGCCGACCGATTTGGGCGAAAGCGCGTGTTCATCGTCGGGCTGATCGTGTTCACGGTGGCGTCGGTCGCGTGCGGCCTGGCGCAGTCCACCGAGGTCCTGATCTGGGCGCGCGCGCTCCAGGGACTCGGCGGCGGCGCGATGTTTGCCACCAGCCTGGCGCTGATCGGGCAGACCTACCACGGCCACGACCGCGGCCGGGCGATCGCCGCCTGGGGAGCGACGGTCGGGGCGGCGGTGGCGGTCGGCCCGCTGGTCGGCGGCCTTCTCACCGACACGCTCGGCTGGCGCTGGATCTTCTTCGTGAACGTGCCCATCGGCGTGGCGGCGGTGGCGCTCGCGGCGGCCAAGATGGTCAACATCGGCGATCCCGACGCCAAGCGGCTGGACATCGCGGGGCTCATCACCTTCGCGGGCGCGCTCTTCCTGCTGATCCTCGGACTTCTGCGCGGCAACGACGACGGGTGGGGCAGCCAGACGATCCTCGCGCTCTTCGCCGGCGCGGCCCTCCTGGCAATCGCGTTCGTCGTGGCCGAGCTGCGGCAGGCGCGGCCGATGCTCGATCTCTCACTCTTTCGCAAGCGCGGGTTCGTGGGGGTCTCGCTCGCGACGTTCGCGATCGGGGCGGGGATGTTCGCGATGTACCCCTACATCACGCTCTACCTGCAGAACGACCTCGGCTACTCGCCGCTCGCCGGCGGCGTCCGGCTGCTGCCGTCCACGGTGCTCCTCTTCATCGTGCCGCTCGCGACCCGCTCTGTGGTGGAGCGCTTCCCGCCAGGCGCGGTGCTCGGGTTCGGGATGCTGGTGACCAGCATCGGCATCGCCTCGATGGCGGGCCTCTCGACGGGGTCGTCGTGGACGCACCTCATCCCGGGGCTCCTGCTCACCGGCTTTGGCATCGGCATCGTCAACCCGGCGATCGCGAAGATCGGCCTCGGAGTGGTCGAGCCGCAGCGCGCCGGGATGGCCTCGGGCATCAGCAACACCTGCAGGATCGGCGGCCTCGCCACGGGAGTGGCGGCCCTCGGCGCCATCTTCCAGCACCAGGTCACGGGGGATCTCGCCGACCGCGGAAACCTCGGCGTGCCCGCCTCGACGCTGGCCAAGACCATCGCCTCGGGCGGCACCCGGGCGGCGGCGGCGCTCAACCCGCAGAACCCTGCGATCACCCGCGTGTCGCATCAGGCGTTCGTCTCGGGCATGAACACCATCCTGATCATCGGCGCCGGCGTGGTGCTCTTCGGCGCCCTCTGCGCCGGGCTCGTGCGACGCGCCGACTTCTGGACGCCGCCGCAGGCAGAGCCCGTCGGCGACACGACGCCGGACGCCGGCGCGGTCGCTTAGAGCTGAGCCTGAGCTGCCCGCGAGCTTGAGAGGCGTGTAGGCTCGACGCATGGCTCCCCTCTCACCGGACTCCCGGTGACCTGGCTTTACCGAAACCTGCTCTCCCAGAGGCACTGGAGGCTGCAGGTCGCAATGCGCGTTGCCGGAGTGACGCTCTGCCTATGGGGGTCGCTCTTCGGCGGCGGTGGCCTGGCGATCGCCGGGTTCGTGGTGATCGTGTTGGCGAGCGTCGCACTCACGCTCTACGACGAGGGCCACAAGTCCGCCTGATCGGCCCTGGGTGGGCGGTGCCCGACTCCATGAAGACGCCCACGGCCAATGCCGACGGCCTGTTCGGGCCGCCGGCATCAGCCGGGCAGGGGACTTGGAGCCGGGGTTACTGGTGGAACAGCGTGAAGTGCTGCTGTGAGACGCCGGCGACCGAGGTGAACTCACCGCCGATGGCAACCGAGGTGCCACCTGCGCTCAGAGCCTCGATGCCGAGGTTCGTGTTGACCGACGGATTCCAGGGCGAGAGCACCTGGCCGGTGGCCTCATCGACGGCCGCCAGCTTGTCGCGGGTCGCGATCGGGGTGGTGAAGTTGCTCCCCGGGACTGGCCCGTCGTAGCCGGAGAAGTGGCCGCCCATGTAGAGCACTCCGTCGGCGACACCCACACCGACGACGTTGCCGTTGAAGCCCTCGATGTAGTTGAGGGTGCCGGTCTCGATGTTCCAGGACATGGCCGAGCCGCCGTTACCGGTGCCGGCCCCGAACAGCGTCGAGCCGTCCTGTGTGAAGGCGAGCAGCTGGAACTGCCTGAACGTCTGCAGGTCGCTGGTGTGCCAGGCCCACGGAAGCGATGCGCCCGTGTTCGGATCGACTGCGCCGACGCCGAGGTTGGTCGTGTCGGGGTCGCCGGGGGCGCCGTTGTTCAGCTGGTTGAAGAACCCGCCGAGGATCACGCGGGTGCCGCTGGCGTTGACCGCGACTGCACGCACCTCGGGGCTCGTCCCCAGGCTGTTGGTGATGACCGGCGCGAACGCGGGGTTGAGCACGCCCGTGGTCGCGTTGGCCTTCAGCGCGAAGCGCCGCGGCGACGTGAACGCGCCGCCGACGAAGAGGTCACCGGTCGAGGAGACCGCCAGGCCGCGCACGGCCTTGTTCGGCTTGAGCGTGTTGCCGAAGCCGGCGACGGGCGTACCGTTCGAGGTGTTGACCTCGGCGACGTTCTTGTGTGCCGCGCCGTTCACCGTGGTGAACGATCCGCCGATGTAGACGTGGCCGTTGTTCACGGTGAGCGCGTACACCGCGCCGTTCACGTTGGGGTTCCAGGGCAGGAGCGCGCCGGTGGTCGTGTTGACCGCGGCGACGTGGTTTCGCGTCACCGCCGCGCCGCCCGCGTTCGGCTGCATCGCCGTGAACTGCCCGCCGAGGTACGTCGTGTTTCCGACGACGAGCGTCACCCGCACTGTGCCGTTGGCCCCGTACTGGGACGAGGGCTTCTTCTGTACCACTGCTGCGTCGGCCACTGCCGCCGTCACAAGCGCAGCCACGCTTGCCGCAACCACCACTGCACCCAACCTCGATACGCGTCGCATCGTGCCGCGCCTCCTCCGCCTTGGAGCGTTATTGCTTCATCCGAGGGTACATCGCAGATGCAACATGTCAATCTACAAGGCGGCTCGATGCAGAGATATATTCTCGCCTGCTGCAGCGCGATCGCTCGTAATCTGACGCGCTCGTTACGAAACGCGGGATCTGGCCTGCTGGAGCGGGATTCGCCGCCCCGTTGCATGCAGTTTACGTAATGGTGAGATTCATGTGACGTAAACTGGGAAACGCATTGCGCGCCGGCAATACGTGTGAAGTTGCGCACCGATCGTCGGCAAACAATCACCTGGCATACGCAATGTGTATGCGTGTGATGTCAAAACGCGCGTAGGGGCGTCGAGCCGATGCAGCGGAGTCAGGTTGGCCGCGCTGGTGTACGATCGGCCGATGTCGTCCGGGGCTGGAGGCAAACGCGGTCGCAGCGGGCTGGTACTGGCCTCGATGACGCTCGCAAACGCGGTTGCGATCCTCGCCGCTCTGGGTGCCTGCGTCGCGAGGATCGTGACGAAGCCCCGCCACGAGGTCGGAACCCGGCCTCCCGAGCCGATTCCCGAGGTACCGATCTAGGGCCGGGCCGCGCGCAGCACCTCGGCCACGAACGCATCCTTGCCGTCGGTGTAGCCCAGCCGGTCGGCCTGATGCTCGTTCGCGAGCCTCAGCTTGAGAGCGGCGTAGTCGTGCGCCACCTCGGGATGGGCCCGAAGCTCGTCGCGAAACTCGATGTGGTTGCGGTGAGGCTCGGTGCCTCCGACGACCACGTAGAGGTGGTGGGGGCGAGAGCCGCGCGGCGCGAGGAACGCGTCCCTGCCCGGGATGCCCTTGTCGCCCTGGTACTCGTAGCCCAGCGCGCGGAGCCGGTCGATCGCGGGCTGCACATCGCCGGTAGAGCGCACTACCACATCGATATCGATGATCGGCTTGGCGGCGAGGCCGGGCACCGAGGTGCTGCCGATGTGCTCAATGGTGGCGCCGAGACTGGCCATCGCTTCACGCACGGGCAGCGCGATCTCCTCGAACTGCCGCGGCCAGTCCGCGTCGTAGTCGCTGATCACGATCGCTTCACGCGCAGAGCTCGTTCGACGAAGGATCTCATCGACGGTCTCGTCCGCGGTCATGTTGGTCGTATCGAGCCACATGCCGACGCGCGGCGTATGTTGCTGGAAGCCGTCGTAGAGCTGCTCGACCGTCCAGTCCACGTAGCCTTTTTCGGCGCGCCCGGCCTCTCGCGCGGCGATCGCTTCCATCGACGGGAAGAGGACGACGACGTGGCACGGGCGGCTGCGCAGCATCATCCGCCAATCGCCGAGCAGCGGCCCTGCGACCACGTCCTCCAGCGCGACGGTGAAGCCGGCCTCGAAGTAGCCGTCTGCGGCGGCAGCGGCGAGCCGGTAGCGCAGGTGCAGCTGCGCGAGCGCCTCCTCCGGGAGGTCGGGCGTGATGTCCACCCGCCCGCTCACGATGCTCCGGCGAAACGCGTCACCCTCGAGATGCACGCCGCGCTCGAACCGCGAGGCGAGCAGGCGTGAGACGGTGGACTTCCCTGCTGCCATCGGGCCGGTGATCAGGTAGATGGCGCCCACCGCGATTTAACCCTCTTGCGTGTCGTAGTAGACGTTGTAGCACCCGCCGTTTTGGACGAACACGGATTCGAAGCTCCATGGGATAACTCGAGCGCGATATCCGAAGACCCGCGGACGGTTGAACCCGAGCGCACTCGTCATCGGTTGCAGCGCGAACACCGAGCCCCGCGGAAGATTGCCCGGCTTCCGCGGGCCGTACCAGTAGCTGAGCGGGTGGCACCCAGCGCTGCCGTCCCTTGCCATATGGACGCCTCGGTATTCGACTGCAGGGGGCAATACCCGGGGGTAGGGCCACGACCAGTTCAGCGCGAAGACCGCGAACGCGGCGTAGGCGACCACGAGAGCGCCCATCGCGGCAACGACCACTCCTGCCCGCGACCACCGCGAGCGAGCCCGAAACCAGCTAGCCAGCATGTGGCCTGGGGTGATGCAGCGGCATTCGCGAGAGCCTATCCCACGTTGTGGCGGTGACCAGGGTGGCGGCAGCGAGAGGATGACATCGGTCACGACGTCGACGCGACCGCGCTCGGATGACGCACGCTCACCCACCTGCCGCCCACGAGCCGGGCCACCGTCGCGCTCCAGTCATCGGATGCGATGATCCAGGCACCGCCGGCCCGATCAGGGGCGACCTCCGCCAGTCCTGTGAAAAGCTCTCTCCGGGGCACCTCCACCTTCGACCAGCGGCCGTCGGCGAGGTGCTGCACCATCAACCCCGGGAGTGACCCCTGGATGCCAAAGCCGCCGTTTCCGGTGTGGCAGCGGTCGGGGTAGTAGTGCAGCGTCGCAGTGGATCCCGCGAGCCATCCAGATCCTCCAGACTGGGCGGTGCTGACGCTGCTGGGGTCGGTGTCGGTGCCGATCAGCTCGGGGTCTTCTCGTGTCCACGACGAGCCGTCCCAGTGTGCGGCGAGCGGCAGCACGTGTGCGTTGGCGCATGCAGGACGATCGGACGCCGAGCCCACGGCCCATACGTCAGAGGCGGAGCTCGCGGCGATCGCTGCAGGTGGATCGCTCGCGCCGAATGGGTCGGGCATGCGCTCCACGCGATGGCCGTCCCAGTGGAGGATGACGCTCCGCGTGCCGCCACCCGCTGGGCTATTCGTGATCCACACGTCACTCGGCGACACCGCCTCCACGTTGGTGAGAGCCCCCACGTCGCCCGTGAACGCTGGGAGCTGCACCCGGTTCCATCGTGTCCCGTTCCAGTGCAGAGCCAGTGGACTGTGGCCGACGCCGCCCGTCCCTCCGACGGCCCAGACATCTGCTCGCCCGGTGGCCCCGACCCCGAAGAGGATCCCGCTCGCGACGCCGGTCTCGACGGCATTCCAGCGCCGGCCATCCCAGTGCATCGCGAGCGGGCTCCCGTACTCGTCGGAGGTGTTGTCGCCCTTGATGCCGACCGCCCACGCATCGGTGGGCGACAGGGTGGTGACGGCCTGAAAGTCGGAGCGCTGATCTGGAGAATCGACGGGTACGTTGACCCACGTCTGCCCGGTCCAGCGCCACGCGAGCGGCACCGAGCCTTTGGGGGTTGGTCGCCTTCCGACGATCCACGCGCTCGTGGGAGACGACGCCGAGACACCGTTCAGGGTGACGAGTGGGCGCGGTGGCGCAGGGAGGCTCGCGTCATAATTGATGCTGCCGGGCACGAGATGGCTCGGCGTTGCCACCGCGAGCGTCGGGGCGGACTCGTGCCCCCGCGTCGCGGTCACTCCGATCACAGCGATCACCAGGCAGATCACCGCCACTGCGCCGGCTGCGATCCAGCCGCGTGACAGACGGCGACCGGGTGCGACCCGGCGGCGCCTCACCCGCTCCCAGAGATCGGTGGGCGGCTCGAACTCGTCGAGCTCCGCCAGCACCAGTTTCAGCTCGTCATCCATCTCGTCCCTCCTCGTTTTCCAGCATCCCGCGGAGCCGCCGGCGGCCGCGATGCAGGTGCACCTTCACGGTCGCCGTCGACGTGCCCATCCGTCGCGCCACCTCCTGCACCGGGAGATCCGCGTGGTAGTGCAAGAACACTGCTGCGCGCTGCTGCGGGGAGAGCACCTCGAGCATGCCGACGAGGCGCGCGCTGGGCCGCTCGGCGATCGGCTCGTGCGCATCGACGTCTCTGAGTGAAGACGTCGCACGCTCGCGCCGCATCTCGCTGAAGGCAAGCCGAAACGCGGTGCGGAATACCCAGGCGAGCGGATCCCGGATGCTTCCCGCATGAGCGAGCGCCCGCGCGAACGCCTCGGCTGTGACCTCATCTGCGATATCCGCGCGCCCGGCCGTCACGGCGAGCACTGCCCGCCACACCTGGTTTGAGGATTCGCGGAAGACCCGCTCAACCTCGGCGGTGTCCGGCGCCTGCGCGGATGAAGGCAACTCCATCACTCATCCTCTCAGAGCGAGCGGAGGTCGAAAAGGTTTACCGGGCGAGCTCTGGATCCAAAGATCACCGCGCCCGGCAGGAAATGAACCACGGGTGGCGCCAACTACTCACTCGGTGTATAGTGGCCCACATGAGCTATCCACTGAGTGAGTACTCCCTGTGAGCGTGCCCTACTCCCTGCTCGGCCTGCTTGAGCGCGAGCCGCGCCACGGGTACGAGCTGAAGCGCGAGTACGACGCCGTCTTTGCCCACGCCCGCCCGCTCAAGTTCGGGCAGCTCTACTCGACGCTCGGCCGGCTCGAGCGCGACGGGCTGGTGGCGCCCGACGGCGAGGAGCCCGGCCACGGCCCCGACCGCAAGCGATTTGTGATCACCGAGCACGGCGTCGCCGATCTCGAGCAGTGGATCGCCGAGCCCGAGATGCCCGAGCCGTTTCTCCAGCCCACGCTCTTCATCAAGGTGGTGCTGGCCCTCCAGAGCGGCCGCGACGCGGCTGCGATCCTCGACGCTCAGCGCGGGCTCCACCTGGAGCGGATGCGCGAGCTCACCGCCATGAAGCAGACGGGCAGCCAGGTTGACCGGCTGCTCGCCGACCACGCCCTGTTCCACCTCGAGGCCGACCTGCGCTGGATCGACCTGTCCCAGGCACGCCTCGAGCAGCTGAAGGGAGCTGTCACATGACCGGCGACGCACTTATCCACGGCGAGCGGCTGACCAAGCGGTTCGGGGCGTCCGAGGCACTGCGCGGTGCCTCCCTGGGCGTCGCGGCAGGCGAGATCGTCGCGATCATGGGCCCCAGCGGCTCGGGCAAGTCCACCCTGCTTCACTGCCTCGCGGCCGTGCTGCAGCCCGACTCCGGTGAGGTCGTGTTCGATGGCCGCCGCATCGATCGGCTGCGCGCCGGCGAGCGCGCGAAGCTGCGGCGCGAGCAGTTCGGGTTCGTATTCCAGTTCGGGCAGCTGGTGCCGGAGCTCTCGGCGCGCGAAAACGTGACGCTGCCGCTGGTGCTCGGCGGCACCGGCCGCCGCGCCGCCCGGGTCGAGGCCGACGCCTGGCTCGACCGCATCGGCCTGCCGGGGTTCGGCGACCGGCTGCCCGGAGAGCTCAGCGGCGGCGAGGCCCAGCGGGTGGCGGTCGCCCGGGCACTGATCCATCAGCCGCGCGTGGTGTTCGCAGACGAGCCCACCGGTGCGCTCGACTCGCTCGCGGGCGAGATGGTGATGGAGCTTCTGACCGCGACGGCCCGCGACCACGGCGTGTCGCTGATCGTGGTGACTCACGAGGCCCGCATCGCCGCCTACGCCGACCGCGAGGTGTTCGTCCGCGACGGCGCCACCGCTGACGTGGCGGTCGCCGCATGATCCAGCTCGGGCTACGGCTCGCGGTGGGGAGCCGCGCGGCGCGGCTCCGGCTCGCGCTCGTCGCCCTCGGCGTGGCCGTGGGCGCGGTGTTCCTGCTCGGCGCCCTCGGGTACATGAACGCCCGCGATGCCGTGAACCACCGCATCGCCACCCGTGCCGCGGACAAGCTCGCGACGCCGCACGGGCCGGGCATCCTCTGGGCGACGAGCCCCATCACCTCCCCCCAGAACGACTTCGCCTACACCCTCTTTCGCACCGCGCCAGGCACCGGGCCGCAGCCCGTGCCGCTCGGCACGCCCGCGATGCCGGCTCCGGGCACCGCGTACGTCTCGCCCGCCGTGGCCGCCCTCATGCGCTCAAAGAGCGACGGGGCAGAGTGGCGCGCGCTCGTGCCCTGGAAGATCGCCGGCACCATCGGCCGGGCCGGGCTGCACGACCCCGATGAGCGGGTGGTCATCGCCGGCTACCGGCACGATCAGCTCGCGCCCGCTGCGTCCGGTGCGCTGCATGTCGCGAGCTGGCAGGCGATCGCCGACGCGACGCCCACGCCGGGCCTGAAGCCCGATCAGCTCATCCCGTTTGCGATGGCGCTCGCGCTCGGCCTCACACCCATCGCGATCTTCGTCGCCAGCGCCGCGCGCATCGGCCAGCGCCGCCGCGACGAGCGGGCCGCGGCGCTTCGCCTGCTCGGCGCGAGCGCCCGCCAGCTCGCGTTCCTGGCGTCGGCCGAGACCGCCGTGGCGGCGCTCATCGGCGCGGTTGGCGGCATCGCGGTGATCGAGCTGCTTCGGCTGCGGTCGAGCATCGGCCTGGGCCACTACGTGATCTTCACGGCCGATGCCGTGCCCACGCTGTGGCAGCTCGCCGTCGTTTTGATCGGCCTGCCGCTCTTTGCCGCGGCGACGGCATGGGTCGCTCTGACCCGCACCATCAGCCGGCCGCTTGCGACCCGCCGCCGGGCCGGCGCGAGCATCCCGCGGGCCTGGCGAGTGGCGCTGCCCGCCATCGGCTGGGCGGGCATGGCGGTGGTGCTGACGCACCCCGAGACGCTCCCCATCAACCAGCGCGCCTTCGCCCTCGCGGCGTTCGGGTCGCTGATCCTGCTCGGCGTCGTGCTCACCGGCGGCTACCTCGTGCGCTACGGCGCGCGGATGCTGCGTGCGCTGCCGCAGCCGGCCGCCACCATCGCAGGACGACGTCTGCAGGCCGACTCGACGGGCGGATTTCGAGCCATCAGCGGCCTCGCCGTGGCCCTCACTGTCACGTGCGCCGTGCTGGTGGTCGGCGCGTCTCAGTCCGCTGCGACTGCCACTCCGATGCCGATCGGCGGGCCCGGGCCTGCGACGGCGGCCGACGACCTGACGGTGCCCACCAGTAACAGCGCCGCCACCGACCTGCGCGTCCAGTCGATCGTGCGCGCCCAGCGGGGAGTGCGCTCGGCGGCGCTCGTCAACATCTCGTTTGGCGATCCGGTCGCGATCATCGCCGGCTGCGGCGCGCTCGACCGGCTCGCCGGCCGGCACCTGCCCTGCAACAAGGGCGTGCTGGTACCGCCGGGCGCCGGTGCAGTGGGCGCGCCGATCACGGTCCAGTTTGCAGGGATCAACAAGACACCGACGCTCAAGACCCACATCGGCGGACACCTGCCCGCCGGCTTCCGCCTGGCGGGAGGGGGAGACGGCGTGCAGATCGTCGTGCCGGCGTCGCTCGCACCGAAGGGCGTCGATCAGAGTAACCGACAGCTCTCCGTCGATACCGGTGGATCACCGGTGGTGCAGGCCCGCGTGATCGGTGCCCTTGCCCGCGACTTCCCGCGGTACTTCACCGTGAACACCTTCGTCGTCGAGCCCGAGTCCGACACCGACGTCCAGAAGCTCGAGGTGCTGCTCACCGCGATCGCCCTGCTCGTCATGGGCGTCGCTGCCGCGAGCCTCGCGATCGGCGCCATCGAGGGCGTGCTGGAGCGACGACGGACGCTGGCCCACATGTCGGCCACCGGCGTCTCGGCCACCACCCTGCGATCGGCGACGGTGCTCGAGATCGCCGCTCCGATGGTGGCGGCACTCATCCTCGGCGTCGCGATCGGGATCGGGACGGGCGCCACCTTCATCCACTTCTACTTCGCCTCGAACCCCACGGCCATCGTGATCCCGTGGGGCAGCATCGGCTGGCTCGTGCTCGCCGCCGCTGCCGCCACCGGCTTCGTGGTGCTCGCGACGCTGCCGATGGTGGGGCGGAGCATCGGGGCTGAGGGGTTGCGGACCGAGTAGTTTGAGCGGTTGTCCCGAGAAGCGAAGCTCGTGCAAACCGTGCGGGATCTACGTCCGGGACGCGATAAGCGCCCCGAGACGTATACAGCGATCATGTGGAAGCTCGTCGGTTCAGCTGCGTGCGCGGCCCTGCTCCTGAGTGGGTGCACCCACAACGAGTCGAGCTCGGCTTCAGCTACGAGCCGTCAGCAGACGGCGCCGCCACCGCCGCAGACCCCGACGCGACCCGCTCCGATGGCGAAAGCCTATTCGGGTGCGACGCGCACCGTCGCGCACTCGACGCCCCAGACGCTCGTCAAGATTCCCGGATTCGGCTCGCTGACTGTTTCGTGTACGGCTTCAGGAAAGGCGCGAACAGTGTTCACCGTGGGTTCGGTGGCCTCGACGGTCGTACAGGTGCAGGGCACCGGGACGAGGGCCGGCATCGTCAATCCCGGTAAGTCGCTCGCAGCCCCTCCGGGCCCCGCCGGGGCGATGCAGCAGGTGTGGCAGGTCACTCCAGTCTTAGAGGGCAGGGTGCCGGTGGCGAGGATCAGCGTGGCCTCGATGCCTGCCCCAGCTGGGCTTGGCGGGAAGGGCTGCTTCGCGTCAGCCCAGGCGATGACGACGACGACGATCGGCTGATGACGCCTCTGCTGTCAGCTCGTGGCTTCGGGGTGGTCGACCATGTGCGGCCCTGCGGGCTTCGTGTTCGCCCCTGTGTAGGAGGGCGCGCCGGGCAACGCAGAATTCGTGCGTAGGCGGCGGGGGTCCGTCGCCGACGCCAGCGGCGTCCTTGTGCTGGACGTGTCCGAGTCGTAGGGTCGTGGCATGAGCGATTGGTCTGGGATCACCGACGAGAAGGCCCCGCGGTCGTCCGCGACGTGGGTCTTGTCGCTGTTGGCGTTGTTCTTCTTCGTTCTGTTCGTCGTGGTCATGGTGGGCGTGATCCTGGCCGTTGCCGGGGTGTGGGACTGGGGCGTGCACGGCTTCTTATCGTGATCCACGAGCCTGCCGGCCCGTGTCTACCGCGGGCTGCTGAGTGGGTGGCGTCGCCTGAACGGCGCGAAGTTCGTTGGAGTTAACTTGCCAATGTGGAAAGTACGTGTCATACTTTCCACTATGGAAAATGACCAGGGACATAACCACCCCGCGGCGGCAGAAGCTGCAGCGTGGCTCGACGACGCCGAGGCGTCACGCGCGGCACTGGCGCTCGGCATCGAAACGCCGTCATGGTTCTTCACCTCCATCGGCGCCGCCATCGCTGCCCAGATCGGCACCACCGCAGTTGGAGTCGCACACCCATCTCCATCGACGGTGGCAGCCCTCGTAGGCGGAATCGCGTTCCTGGTGGCGGTAGCCGCAGTGCAACTCACTCGCTTCCGGCAGCTCAATGGGGTCTGGCTCGGCGGCCTTCTCAGCCGCGCCGTCTTGGGATTCGACACGCTCGCGTCGGTCGCATATGGCGTCGCTGCCACGGCGGCGATACTGGCGGCCTTCTCCAGGCAGTGGTGGCTGGTGATCCTCCTGTCCATCGCCGGGGGCGCAACCTACGGGCTGAGCGGCCGCCGATGGCTCCGCGCATACCGCTCCGAGCCTGCCGCACACGCGCGCGGTGAATCGCTCCAGTGGATCATGCTGGTCGCGGTCACTGCGCTGGCTCTGCTCGCCGTGCTTTTGCTCAACCACTGATGGCCGACCTCGACGCGCATATCGCCCCACCCGCGCGACTGAAGCTCATGGTCATGCTTACAGGCGTCTCGGAGGCAGAGTTCTCCACAGTCCGCGACGCACTGGACGTCAGCGACTCCGTCCTCTCCAAGCATCTTGCCGCGCTTGAACAGAACGACTACCTCAGACGCCGCAAAGGGGTCCATCGCGGACGACGCACCACCTGGATCTCGCTCACATCCCACGGACGCAGCGCGCTCCAAGCCCACGTCACCGCGCTACGCGACCTGATCGGCGACGTCGTCTCATCCAGCTGAGACTGAGACCTCGGCTCTGGCGGGCAGTGCGTCAGCCGGCTTCAGAGGGTCGTGTAGCCGCGAGTTGGAGCGCTTCTTGCGCTTGCGCGCGTACCGTGGCCGGTAGTGCCCGGCCAGATCCATCCATCGCCTTGGCGTAGACGACCACGAACAGTCCTCCTGGCTCCTGCTTCGAGGCGACCAATCTTGCGACGTGATGGCCGTTGGCGCAAACGCCCTGGGGGCCGACCGTTGTCCAGTACGGGCAGTCTGGCAGGCTGTCGCTGGCCTGTTTGAGCGTGAACACCATCAGGTGCCAGACGTGCCCGTCAGCGATGGTGTCGTAGTCGGCTCTGGTCGGGATCTGGGGAGTGTTTCCGGCAAACGGCTGGGCGGCGAACCCTCGAAACTCCTTGCCCAGCCAATACCAGTTGGTGTGCGATTGCTCCCTGGCGGCTCTGAACAGGTTGTCGTCCGCCGCCGCTGCGTCGGCGTCAAACCTCCACGGCTGTGTTGACGGGTCGTGGGGTGCACATCCGTTCGTCTCGATGGTGCCGTCGTCGTTCTGGCAGGCATTCGGGTCATCAACGATCCCCGGGAGGTACCCCTGGGCGACCAGTCCGATCCTGGCGTAGGCGAGTGGCTCCACGCCGTCTGCGTGATCTTGGTCGGTGCTCGCAAAGAATGCGAGCCCGGTCGTTGCGGCCTGCTTTGCGGAGTCGGTTTCCGTAGAACCGCCGCCGCCGCCAAACACCGCCACGCGGCTACCGCCGAGATCGAACGCCACCCAGCACTCCACATGCTCGGGTTGTGCCCCGCTGTGCGGGCTTGAGAAGCCTCCTACCCAGACCCGTCGGCCGACGTAGCCCAGAGAGCTTGCCGGGGAAGGGGAATCGTCGAACGACTGCTGGACCGTGCCTCGATTCCACGCCTGGGCGCACTGCCCAGCGCTGGGAGCGCTTGCGCCAGACGCGCATGCCGCAGCGACTACTGCCACGGCCACCACGACGACCAGGATTAGCACCCGCCTCAATGGAAACGGACTTCACGAGCCGAAAGCAACATGCCCCCCTCATCGGCAGCCGTTGGGCTTCTCCTAAGCCTCGATCCAGGCGGTGATGGTCACCGGGGCCGCCGCTCGGATGGCTCACGATTCCGTGATCGGCGCAGGAGACCGGTCACAACGCGGGGGCAAGTCTGTTACCACCCGAGCTGCCGGCTCAGAAGCTCAGGGGTGGATCGACTCGGCTACGGTGTGGCTGTGGGACTGGTTCCCGAAGACATGCTGGCGCAAGGCTGCACGGTGCTTGATCCGGTGTTGGGACCGATCGGCTACCAGTTGGGCACGATCGAGATAGGGACAGGATCAGGTGGAGATTTCGCCTTTGTGCGCTACGCCTTCGGCGCTCGAGTGGTCAACTTCACTGTCGCCGTCAGCTCGGAGTCGTCAACTACTGCGTAAACGACGAGTGCGTGGGGCATCGTGACTGGGTCGCGTTCCTTGGTGCGCGGTCCGCGTGGCCGGGGATGGCCGGCGATCCGCTCGCCGGGTTTGAACTCCTTCGCGATGACCTGGACACAGTGTGTCGCCCATTGATCAGCGGTGAAAGCGACATGGCGTTTCGCGAATGCGCTCAACGGCTGCGTGATGATCCTGCCGCTGTTCGGCCGCGCTATCTCCCATGACGACTGCGTCCTCCCATGTCCGTGTCCAGCATTGATCTACCAGGCTGGCGGTACCAGCGTAAAGCCGCACCGCCCCGTGGCCCATCTGGTGGGTCGGGTTAGACTCGCCTCATGAGGATGCTCGATCGGGGTGGGGCAGTGGTTGTTGCCTGGGCCGAAGCGGAGGCGGAGGCGTCTGTCATGCCGCAGATGCTCCCTGAGCACCTCCTTCTCGGCGTCCTGAGGGAGGACTCCGACCTGACTGCCCGGGTCGTGCGGGGCTTTGGTCTGACGCTTGATTCTGTGCGCTCGCGGATTGTTTCGACTCAGGTATATCCATCGGTTCGCGGCCCTGAACAGGTGCCGTCCCTAGCCAAACTCGCTCGCGCTGGTCGCTTGGCGGCCGAGTACCACGATTGGCGCCTGTCGCGCGGAGCCGAGGTCGCGCTGGCAGTCGCAGACGAGGAAGCAGGCGCTCTCGATCAGAACTGGGTCGGGCCGGAGCACATCCTGCTCGGGCTCGGTCGCGATGACGGCGCGGTGGGAGGGATTCTGCGCGACCACGGAGCGACTGCGGATTTGATCCGGGCAGAGGTGTATCGGATGGAGATCGGCCCTGGGCCGCCTGGGGCCCGCGGCACCGTGGTGTACTGGGGGAACTACTCGCCGCCCGGAGATTCCGGCACTGCCGCATCGTCTTGAGCCCGCGCCCGCATCCAGACGGAGGCTCTTGGCTCAGCGTGGATATTCTACCAACGTCAAGTCTGGTTGGGACTTTCCATCAGGTGCGAGTCACGTGTTCTGCGGCATTACCACCGCGCTTCGTGTGTTTGTAGGAGCCTATGAATTATCAGATGCACAGACCGGCGACGTTCACCAAGATCGTGCTCGCGCTCTCGATCATCGTGCCTGTCGCCGGCTGTGGGGGCGGCAACTCGACCAAGGGCCCGATGGTTGTGCTCCCGTCGCAAGCGGCCGGATATCGAACCACGCTCGCCCACCCATTCACGTTCGGCGACATCTACGTCACCAACTCGGGCAACAAGCCGATCACTCTTTGGAAAGTCTCGCTGGTCGCGCCATCGCCGGGCGTCTCCATCGTCGGAACCGCTGTTCGCCACGCGACGATGCATACATTTAGCCTCGCCGGAGACGCCAACTGGCCCCCCTCGTCCAGTGATGCCAAGCGCTACTACACCGGCCTGCAGGCGCTGAGAGGTTTCGTGATCCCAGCACCGACGGGCGGGAGCGATCCTGGTGCCCAGATCCTCGTCGGGATATCGCAGAAGCAGGCAGGGCGCGGGGTGATCAAGTCGTTCGAGATCACCTATCGGTCCGGCAGCGACACATTCATCGCAGTCGTGCCGTACTCGGTGGCGATGTGCGTCGAGGCCACTGGTATGTGCCGATTACCGGCGCTTCCGAAACTGCCAGACTCGACCGCCGTGGAGATGCCCGATACCACCTCATGAACCGGCTCGACCGGGCAACGGTTTCGCGGCGAGTGGGCTCGACGGCTCCGGCCGTACTACGTTACATCATCCACCCAGCGACGCTATCGCCTGCCGTCATGTTGTCAAATTACGATCAAGTCTCCACTCCCTCGCAGCTGCTCCTATGGCGTGGACGATCCAAATCAGCCTTCCTCGCCGGTAGGCGGACCGCTCACGATCGAGAATTGGACTTGGCAGGAGTTGAATCTGCGGCCGGGTGCATAAAGAGATCTGGCACCAAGTGGATGGCTCCAATGAGTGGTGCCGAACCGGCCGAGGCGTAGGTAGTAGTCGCCAATCTCCGACACCGCTCCCTGGCCACCGTCCGAAATCGTCGCGGAATAGCTGATCCTAATCCATCGACGCACGGCACTGCGAGTGGTGAACGACGCCTGAATTTCGGGCCATGAACAGTCACAGCATCCAACGGCACCTCGCCGGAGTCGGTGAAGCAGCGAAATCGCTCGACACGAGCAGACTTGACAACCACCGGATAACTGTACCGTACCCCCCGGACAGCCGATCGGTTCGACGAGTCAGTTCGAGCGAACGGCACGGTTTCTCAATCAGCGCTGCTGAAGCAGATCCAAAAACGAGGTGACGAGGACGGTAACCTTGGCGGAGAGCCACTGCCGCTGCTGAGGCAACGTGGCTGCGTCGAAGGGCTGAGTCATCCATTCGATCCGCCTAGACGAAGCCTCGGGCCGCGCCCCGCCAATCACCGCGTCCCCGACGCTCACAAAGTGGTGACGACTCGGGGCAGATCAATGGGCCAAAGTGTTTCGGGTCGTTGTCCACTGCTGCACGCGCTGGGCATGGCCGGCGCCGCGCGTGGTCCCGAAACCGCCGGCGTGATCGCCCACTCCGACCACGGCAGCCAGTACACCAGCCTGCGCTACGGCCCCTACGCCAAGGACTCCCACATCGCGCTCAGCATGGCCTCGGTCGGTGACCCCGGGGACAACGCCGTGGCCGAAACGTTTTGCGCCAGCCTCGAGAAAGAACCCCTCCGCCGCGAACGACCCGTAACCTAAGAACACGCCCGCATGCGAATCATCTGGTACATCGAAGCCTTCTACAACAACCGCCGCCGACACAGCGCACTCGGCGGCACATCACCAAAACCTACGACAGCGACACTACGAACAGGCAAACGCGGACTAACCACCAGGTGTCAACCGACACGGGGCAACTCCAACCACCCGAACACGAACCCGATGGCGTCGCCGTCATCCCGTTCTGGCCCGGGCCCAGCCCCAGCCGAACGGAGCGCGGATTAATCGCCGGCGATACCACGATCGCAGCCCACTCCTCACACCGAGAGAGGTGGGCTTCGCGATGGCAAAAAAACAGGCCGGCATTGTGATCCCGGCGAGAGGCGGTTGCTGGATCGGAAAAATCGGGTCGAATTGGCGCGGAATTGACCCGAAAAATTGGAGTCAGCCGGACCGCTACAATTTGGTTCCGTTCCTGAAGCAGAACCTGAAACACGTCAGTGGCGGGGGTGGAATTCGAACCCACGACCGAAGTTAGCTCCCGATGCCAGCTTTCAAGACTGGTGTGGTCATGATGACCAGTTCGCCTCCGGACGCATTCGAGACACCAAGAGTCGGAGAGTCGTTATCACACGGCTCGTCGTACTAGGAACCATCGAGAATCAACGCGAACCACACTCGGGAGCCATCTTCACTGACCGAAACGTCCAATACGCTCTTTCCGCTCGGCGGTACGCTGAACTCGATATGCTTCGCCTCCCACGGTGTTTCCGATGTGGGCGCGCCCGCCTGCGATATTGAGCTGAACTTGTCCGAGTCGGTGTGATTCGGGCAGCGTGGGGAGCTCGCCCCGCCAGACCTCGACTCTGACGTCGCCCTCAGTGTCTGGACGTACTGCAACCGCTATCGTCGTTGAGTTGCTCACCATGGCTTCAGTGCCGGAGTTCCATTCAGGGTACGCCGTACCATCGGCGCTCGCAAGTTCAATTTCGAGCATAGTACGGCGTCACGTCTGCTGCGATGATCGAGTCCGCCATGTCTCGGATTACTCCTCGTCGCCCATGTCCATCGCTTCCATCATAGCCATCTGTTCGGCCTCAAGTGGGGCGATCTGCTCTTGCTCCGGATCTAGCGTCGGGGTAGCAGGCGTCACCACCACTCGGAATGGATCACCGTCTCCAATGTCGTTCTCTCGGTAGAAGTTGGACAGGAGACCGCCTTGGATACGCTGCTCGCCGAGCGGAACACCCGTGATCGTTGCGCATTCTCCGCCTTCGGCCGTCGAGGCGAACGGATACTCGTCGGGGCTGTCGTCGCCATCGTAGTCCTTTGTTGCCGCGTACCGATTGGAGCGGATCCAGCTTTTGTCGAGGATGCGGGTCACTACTGAAGGCTGCCCATCCTCGAGAGCGGCGAGTGTCCCAGAGGCGATGTTTGGAGTGCGATCAGTGGACACTTCATATGTTGGGAGTTCGTCAGGGTTGACTCGACCGTTGGCGCCGAACCGGCCGCCGACGAGAGCTGCGAGGCCGAGCGATGTTTACGGGAAGCGTGAGCCGCTCTTGGTAGCGGCAGGCGAAGGAGGCGGCGCCGAAGCAATCTGGATAATGCGCTGCGCCGCTCGGAGCAGGTACTGCGCCGCGAGTCCGTAATCGCCGTTGTTTTCGGCAGTACCGGCGTATTCTGTGGCCTGGGTCTTGACAGTCTGTGCGGCTGTGCAGTGTGTTGACGCGCACGGAGTGAAATAGTTGCCGCTGGCTGGGCTCCGATTTCTGGTCCAGGTTGAGTGTCGGTCTTGCTAGTTGGTGTCTCCTTTCTGAGGGTTTTCTTGTGTTTTGCTCTTTATGAATTTATCTGAAGGCCGACGGTGGGCGGGGGCGATCGAGTGGGTGCGGCGGGCTTTCAGGTACTCTCGGTAGTACTCGTTGGGGGTGAGGTCTGCGAGGTTTCCGTGGTAGTGCTCGCGATTGTATTGCTTGCACCAGGCGGTAATTAGGGTGCGGGCTTCGAGCATCGTGTCGAGTTTTCCCAGTCCAGCAGCTCTCGGCCCATGGTGCGATGAAACGTCTCGATGTACCCGTTTTGTTGTGGCCGGCCTTTCTCGACTGGGCGGGGATCGACGCCTTGGGCGGTGAGCCATGCAGCCAGCGATCCGGCGACAAACTCGCGGCCGTTGTCGGTGCGAATCACGCGCGGCCTTCCGTGGCCGCGAAACGCCCGCTCGAGCGCTTCTTGCACGCGGCGGGTGGTGATGTGGCGCTCGACCAGGCAGGTGATCGAGCGGCGCGTGTACTCGTCAAGCACATTCAAGATCCGATACGGCCGCCCGTCAGAGGTGCGATCGTGCTTGAAATCAAGCGCCCACACGTCGTTTGGCCGCTCGCCCGGCAGATTCCAGATCGAGCTTTCCGCACAGCCAAGCGCCCTGGCCTCCACCCTCCGCCTCACCGGAGCGGCCCGAAGCTCACACTCACGCCACACCCGATGCACCCGCTTGCGATTCACCACCCACCCCTTTCGCCGCAGATGCTTGTAGGCCATCTTGTAACCCCACGCACGATGATCCCGCGACAAGCGACGAAGCTCCGCCGCCAACGCCGCGTCCAAATCCGCGCGTTTCGGCTCATAACGCTGGGTCGAGCGGTGCTGACCAAGGATCCGACACGCCCGCCGCTCAGACAGCTTGTAGCGACGCTCCACATGCGCCACCGCCGCTCGCCTGCGCGCCGGGCTCAGAAGTTTCCCCAGCCACATCCTTCATGATCATCAGCTCAAGCTCCTTCTCAGCCACCAACCGCTTCAACTGCCGATTCTCAGTCTCCAACACCCGCAACCTGGCCGCCTCATCCTGCTTCATCGCGCCATACTTGACCCGCCAGCGATGCAGCGTCACATCACTAATCCGCAGCCGCTTACACACCGCCGCCACCGTCAACCCCTGAGCCTGCAACCGCTCAGCCTGGGCTTGCCCCGGTAGCGTTGACACTCTGAGATTGGGCGTTTTGGCGTCTGGAGAGGAGTGTTTTTGTGCCGAGGTATACGCGGGAGTTTCGGGTTGAGGCGGTGCGGTTGTTTCGGTCGGAGGGTCGGTCGTTTGAGCTGCTCGCGAAGGAGCTTGGGATCGCGCCGGAGTCGTTGCGGCGGTGGGTGCGTCAGGCGGATATCGATGCTGGGCTGCGGGAGGGCTCCTCGAGTGAGGAGTTGGATGAGTTGCGTCGGTTGCGCCGTGAGAATCGGGTGTTGCGAGAGGAGAGGGAGATTCTCCGTAAGGCAGCGGTTTTCTTCGCCAGGGAGAGCGAGGCACCGAGATGAAGTTTCGGTTTGTCGCGGCGCAGAGAGCACAGCACAAGGTCTCCCGGCTGTGTGAGGTGGTGGGCGTGGCGCGTCAGGGCTTTTACGCGTGGCAGAAGCGCGCTGTGAGCCCGCGTCGGGTCGAGGACGAGCGGCTGAAGGCGTTGATCACCAGTTCGTATGAGGCCAGCCGTGAGTCGTATGGGGCGCCGCGTATCTGGGAGGACCTGTTTGAGGCCGGTGAGCGCGTGGGACGAAAGCGGGTGGCGCGGTTGATGCAAGAGCTTGGCATCCAGGGCGTCTCTCGCCGGCGTCGCTTGACGCGAACAACTGTCAAGGCGGAAGAGGCCAAGGCGGCGCCCGACCTGGTGAAGCGGCGTTTCCGCGCTGATCGGCCCGACCAGGTTTGGGCGGCTGACATCACCTATATCCCCACGCACGAGGGGTGGCTCTTCCTGGCGGTCGTGATCGATGTCTGCTCGCGCAAGGTGGTGGGCTGGTCGATGCGCCAAGACCTCGACGCGGCGATCGTGGTCGATGCCGTGTCGATGGCCGTGACCCGCCGAAGGCCGCCGGCAGGCGTGGTGCACCACTCCGATCGCGGCAGCCAGTACACCAGCCTGGCACTGGGAAAAACGCTCAGAGACTCCGGCATCGTGGCGAGCATGGGAAGTCGCGGCGACGCCTACGACAACGCGCTTGCCGAGAGCTTCATGTCCACCATCAAGCTCGAGCTGATCAATCGCCAAACCTGGACCAGCCGAGACCAAGCCAGGCTCCAGGTCTTCAGCTACATCGAGAGCTTCTACAACCCCCTGCGCCGCCACTCCAGCCTCGGAATGCGCAGCCCAGACGAATACGAGAAACTACAAAAAACCAACCCCACGGCGGCCACAGCCGCCTAAACCAAAAGTGTCAACCAAAACGGGGCAAGCCCAGTTGGAAGGAAGCGCTGCCGCTCACGGGTGACGCACGGACACGGTTCCTGCACGACCTGTTCAGAGATCAGCTGATCGCTAGCGGCGTCAAATATGTCCAGTCGTTCGAGATCCTCACGAACAAGCCCCATTCCGGATACCACCTCTTCTACGGGACGCGTAGCACTAAGGGCGTCGAAACCATGAAGCGGGTCATGTGGTCAGTTGACCCTGTCACCGGGAATCGCTTCCGTGCCTCGACCAACACCGGTTTCCAGCCTCTGTTCCAGGAAGAGGTGGATGCTGATCCGTTGCGGGCGGCCATACTGGAGCGATTCGCGAATCGCGTGTTCACATTTGACGAGGCGGTTGCGTTCACGTGGCTCGAAACGCCTTATCTGGATAAGCACCTTCGTAAGCTGGTACTCAAGCCCCTTGAACAGGAGGGGCTCCTTGAGTCGGTCGATCCAAAGCCCAAGCGTCGGCGGTTTACATACCCACCGGGTACCAAGCTCAGGATTGTGCCGTAGCGAGTAGCGGCTGGAGTCGTGGCATGTCGTCGTGCGTCCGCCCGTCCAGTTCGCGTCCGCCCGCCTTCGGCGTTCGGCCGCCCCACTGCTTGAAGAAGAACGCGACATCGTTCTGGGCGCAAGCCTCGCGCAGTTCGCGCAGCCAGTGAGCGTCGACTGGCCGTGGTCGAGAGCCAGATTCGCCACCAGCGATGAGCCAGTCAACGCCCTGGAGGTCGAGTGCATGCCGCGTCGCCGAACTCGCAAAGAGACTGCCCAACAACGGTTCCGCTGAAATGAACCGAATCGCCGCCGGTACATCTCGAAGAACATCGGCACGCCAGTTGTAGCGAGCATTCTCGATTGAGACGCCAAGCCACAAGTTGGAAGGAAGCTCTAGACCTCGCTCGGCGAGCACCGCTAGTCGGTCGCGCGCAACGTCTGGCCGCTTCGTCAGCACCTGGTAGGTGTGACGGGGTGTGTCGGCAATGACGCTCACAACCGCAGCCACGAAGTCGAGCGGAATGATTTCGTGGAAAAGGTCGCTCATCGAGTTCACGAAGATCACTCGGGGACGCTTCCAGCGGTGAGGTTGCGACAGGCGGTCTTCATGTACCCGCACGTTGGCTGCCGCGTTCTTCGGCAACCACGGGAGCGTGCTCGTCTTGAATCGCAGTGAGAGGGTTTCCGCGTAACAGTGCGCGCAGCCGGGCGACACTTTAGAGCACCCCGTAACTGGGTTCCAAGTCGCTTCAGTCCACTCAATCGCGGTCTTGTCTGCCATTCGCGTTTTGCTCCCAAGCTGATCGTTTTGCGGCTTGCCTGCCAGGCGCACTGTATCCGGCGAGTCGAGCGACCAGCCGAATGGCACGACCACGACCTCCCGACGGGCCGCGCCCGCATGGCAGCCGCCCCATCAGCGAGACGAGCCAGATCGCGGCTGACCCATCTGGAAGAACCCTATCTTCCGCAGCGCCCACACCTCTTGCTCGGGCGTGAGCGAGTCCCAGTACGCCTTCGCCTCGCGCTCTCTTTGGGCGCGGCTCGTGGGCCGCTCGTCCGTTTTGGGAGGCAGAGTACGAAGTACGAATGGTGCACTTTTTGGGATTTCGCGCCTCCAAAAACCGCTTGGTTGAGCCATGCGCCCGGCACGATTCGAACGTGCGACCTCTGCCTCCGCAGGGCAGCGCTCTATCCCCTGAGCTACGGGCGCTCTCGCGCCGGCGTAGTCTACCGGGTTGCGCCCTTTCGCTCGTTCAGGCCCGCAGGATCCGGTCGCGCGCCTCGCGCAGGAAGCCCAGCGCGGCCTCCATCGGATCGTCCTCGGTCTGGAGCTGCCAGTAGAACACGGTGGCGCCCTTGAAGCTCGGATCGCCGAAGAACTCGTCGATCCGGCCGGCCCACGGCGAGACGTAGAGGTAGGGCTCGGCGTGGTGCGCGTCGCCCGGTGAGCCGCCGTACGTGCCGCGGTGGCCGGCGTCGCCCATGTCGATGGCTGCATCGAAGTGCTCGGGCCAGATCCGCACGATCGATGCGTCGTCGTCGGGGCCGGCCTCGGCGCGCAGCGTCTCGAGGGCCTCGGTCACGAACGCGTACCACTTGCCCAACGCGCGCGCCGCGTCGGCATCGACTGCGAGCTGCTCGTCGAGGCTGCCGTGCGGCGGCACGTCGAACTGCTCCTGCTGATCGACGTCGGGTGCGATTCCCACTGCCGCGGCGGCGTCGCTCAGCGTCGTGATCGGCTGCGCCGCACCGTCCACCACCAGCTGGTCGCCGTCGACGCCCACCACGTGCCCGCCGAACTCGAACGTCGAGAACCCGCCCGGCGTCGCGCGCAGGATGATCTCGTCGTTGGCGAGCCGCTCGGCCGGCGAGATGACGTAGACCGCCAGGCGGTGGAGCGCTTTGGTCGTCGCGTTGAACTCCGGCGGCAGCGGCCGAAGCTCGGTCACTCCGTACCGCTCACGAACGCGAACGCCTCGTCGGCGAGCTCCGGCCACTCGGCGTGATGCTGCGGTGTCACTGCGGCCCACTCCTTCATCGCCCGCCCGGCCCGCGGCCGGAAGTGCTTGCCCCAGCCGTCGTGCACGAGGGCGTCCACCCGCTCGCGCGGGAGCTTCACCACCAGCTCACCGGAGTTCAGCATCGCAAAGATCTTGCCGTCCACGCGGAGCCCTGGATTGGCCCCGAAGCCCGTTCCGAGGGTGATTTCCTCACGCCCGTTGAAGTGGGAGACGATCTCCCCGAACGCCTTGTCACTCACCGTGGCCCTCTGCCCGCGCCGCACAGCCCGGGCACAGCACGTGGTCGGCCTTGTCGGCCATCAACACCCAGCCGCGAGGCACCTCACCAGACTCCTCGCCGTACTGCGTCTGGCTGCCCCCGCAGTCGCAGCGGTAGACCGCACACACGTAGGGGTACGGCGCATCCAGGAGCTCGTACGTGACGCTCATGTGAGTATGGTGACGGCTTGCAGCAGCAAACGCAAACGTTTCGCCCGACCTCTGGATGACCACTCTCCCGGCCACCGCCGAAGCACCGCCCACCGACAAGCGCCGCGGCTACATCCTCATCGCGACGGTGATCGGGTCGTCGATGGCGTTCGTGGACGGAAGCGTCGTGAACATTGCGCTTCCCACCATCGGCCGCGACCTTCACGCAAACCTCTCCTCGCAGCAGTGGATCATGCTGAGCTACTCGCTCGCCGTCGCCTCGCTCTACATCGTCTCCGGTGCTCTCGGCGACCGCTACGGGCGCTGGGTGCTGTTCGTCGCCGGCGTCGCGGGCTTCGCCGGAGCCTCCGCGCTCGCCGGGATCGCTCCCAACAAGGAGCTCCTGGTCACCGCACGGATCCTGCAGGGCATCACCGGCGCGCTTCTCACCACCAACAGCCTGGCGCTCCTGCGATCGACCTACGGCGCCGACAGCGGCAAGGCGGTGGGCATGTGGACGGCGTGGAGCGGCATCGGCAGCATGCTGGGCCCGCCCCTCGGCGGCATCCTGGTGCAGTACGCGTCGTGGCGCTGGATCTTCTTCATCAACCTGCCGTTCGCGCTGGTTGCCGTCGCGGCGGCGTTCGCGGGGCGAAGCGACGAGCACCTGCCCGAGGTGCCGCGCCCCGTGCAGCCCCTCGGGGCGCTGGCCATCGCCATCACCTTCGGCGGCCTCACGTTTGCGCTCATCGAAGGCGCGCAGGCCGGCTTCGCGACGGTGTGGTGGGCGTTTCTGCTCTCGATCTTCGGGCTCGTCCTGCTGATCGGGAGCGAACGCCGCGCCGAGCAGCCGCTCCTGCCCATGGAGCTCCTGCGCTCGCGCGTGTTCGTGGTGGCAAACCTCTACACGCTGGTGGTGTACGCGGCCCTCGGCGGCGGCACCTTCTACCTCGCGCTCTACCTGCAGTCGGCTGCGGTCGGCTACTCGCCCTCGCGCGCGTCGCTCATCTTCGTGCCCATCAGCATCGTGATGTTCTTCCTCGCGGCGCGCTTCGGCCGGCTCGCCGACAGGAACGGGCCGCGCCGCTACCTGATGATCGCGCCGCTCGTGATGGCGCTCGGCCTGGTGCTCCTGACGCTCGTGACGAGCACGAACCTGCTACTGCCCCTCCCCGGCGTCCTGATCCTCGCGCTGGGCCTCGCGATCCTCGTCGCGCCCATCACCGCCACGGCGCTGAAGGCAGCGCCCGACGAGTTTTCCGGCCTCGCCGCCGGCGTGAACACCACCGTCTCGCGCCTCGGCGGGCTCATCGCAACCCCGCTGGTGGGCGTCGTCATCACGCTCGTCTTTGCCTCGCGGGCACCGCACCCCAACGCCGACCCGTTCGCCACCCACGCCCTGCTCGCGGCTCAGCGTGACGCGACCGTTACCGCATTCCGGGCCGGCATGGGCCTCGCCGTGGTGCTCTGCGTCGCCGGCTCAGTGCTCGCTCTGCGTGGTCTCAAGGCTGACGACCGGTGACGTATCGGCCGGCTCGGACTTGGGCTGGTTGTAGCGCCAGAACGCCGGGAACGCGGCCACGATCGGCAGGATCCCCAGCATGCAGAGGATCCCGCCCGAGACCACCGAGAAGCGAAGCGTGGTGGCCGCTGCCACCGTCCCGGACTCGACGTCGCCGATGCGCGGCCCTCCTGCCACCACCATCGTGAAGATCGACGACATCCGGCCGCGCATCGAGTCGGGCGTCGCGGTCTGGAGGATGGTGGAGCGGCACACCGCACTGATCGAGTCGGCCGCGCCGGCCGCCACCAGGCACACCATCGCGACCCAAAGGTGGCTCGTGAGCCCCATCACCGTGATGCCGAAGCCCCACACCGCGACCGTGAACACCACGATGCGGCCCAGGCGGCTCACGTGCGCGAGCCAGCCCGTGGTGAACGCCGCCACCACGGCGCCGGCCGAGAGCGCGGCGTAGAGCAGGCCCACCCCGGTGGGGCCGGAGTGGTACACGGTGAGCGCCAGGGCGGGGAAGAGGGCACGCGGCATGCCGAAGGTCATCGCCAGGATGTCGATGACGAAGCTCCCCATCAGCTCGCCCTTGCTCCACGCAAAGCTCAGCCCGGCGCGGATCGACTGCAGCACCGGCTCGTGCTCGGTCACCTCGAGCGGCGGCTGGGGGTGGAGCATCGCCGCGGCGAAGAACATCGCCACGAACGTGGCGGCGTCTGCGGTGTAGGCGAAGGTGAGGCTGGTCTGGCCGATGATGATGCCCGAGAGCGCGGGGCCCACCACCATGCTCACCTGGAAGAGCCCGTAGGTGAGGGCGATGGCCGACTCGAGCCGCGCGATGCCCACGATGTTGGGCACCATCGCCGAGCGGGTGGGCCGGTCGAGCGCCGAGAAGGCCGCGGCGATCGCGGCGATCAGGTAGAGGAGGGCCACCGGCGGCGGGCCCGTCCAGGCAAGGAGGGCGAGCGCCGTGCTGGTGCAGAGCAGAAGCGCCTGGGCCACCATCAGGATCTTGCGGCGGTCGTAGCGGTCGGCGAGCGTGCCGGCAAAGAGCGCGGCGGCCACGAACGGGAAGAGCTCGACCAGGCCGATCAGCCCCACCTGAAACGACGAGCCGGTGATGATGTAGACCTGGTAGGGCAGTGCCACGAGGGCGATCTGGCTGCCGAGGCTCGAGACGAAGGTGCCGAGGGTGAGCCAGCGGAAGTCGCTGGAGTCGTGCAGCGCGCTTGTATCCACCACGATGCGCGAGAGAAAGCTCATGCCCTCGCACGGTAGATGTCTGCGGAGCCGGGTCGAGCCGTCAACAGCTCTTCGAGGGCGTTGGTCGCTCGACCCGGCCGGCCGGAAGTCTTCAGATCCCGGCTCCCATCGCACAGGGTGCGATAGCCAATGCGGTGACCCTACGCCCCGAACGTTGGCGGCGGGTTAACGCAGCGTTGTGCCTTGCGAAAACGCCGCGTCTATCCATGCCGGGATCCGGCTCGTACACTCGGCTCATGCGAACTGGCAAGGTGGCGCTCAGCATCGGGGTCGTGGCGGTTGCCGTCGCTGCAGCGGTCGCGCTCTTCATGCGAAGCGGCTTTGGCCGCGACGGGCTCACTCCTTCGCAGTGGATCACCCTCTGGCTCGCCGGCGCGGCCACCGTCGCTCTCTCGATCTGGTTCTACAAGATCGCCTGCTGGCGGCCCCGGGTGCACCCCGTGATCCGCGTGCTGATGGCCATCGTCTTCGCCGCCGCCGGCGCCGCGGTGGTGTGGACGTGCGCCTACGCCGTGACCACCTACGTCGGGCCGGTTGACGATCGCGATCAGACGCTCTTTGCCATCTCGATCGCCGGCGCGCTGGTGGTCGCAGTGCTCTTGCGCGGCGTCGCCGCCGTCCACGACTGACCGCGGGCTAGTGGGACGCGAGCAGCGCCCGGAACTCGTCCTCGACGCCCGGCTTCAGGATCGCCATCACCAGGTCGCCGGCGTGCAGCTCGGTGTCGCCGCTTGCGATATGCGACGTGCCGTTTCGGCTCACCGAGATGAGCCGTGAGCCGTCGGGCACCTGCAGGTCGCGCACCACGGTGCCGTCCAGCACCGAGTTCGGGGCGATCGCAAACTCCACGATCTCGAGGTTTTCGCGGCGCATGTCGAGGAGCGTCACCAGCTCGTGCTGGGGCAGCTCGTGCTCGACCAGGGCGAGGATCGTGTTGGTGGCAGACACCGTCAGGTTGATGCCGAGCATGTCGAAGTGCGGCTGGTTTCGCGGGTCGTTGGTGCGTGCCACCACCTTCGGCACGCCGTACTTGTCGCGGGCAAGCTGCGAGACGATGAGGTTGTCCTCGTCATCGCCCGTGACCGCCACCAGCAGGTCGGCGCGCTCGACGCCGGCGCGCTCCAGCACCTGCAGCTCACACACGTCGCCGTAGCGCACCACCGAGCCGAGGTGCTCCTCCAGCAGCTCGTAGCGCTCGTGGTTGTTGTCGATGAGCGTGACCTCGTGGCCTGCCGCCAGAAGCGTCTTTGTGAGGGTGGCGCCGACCTTGCCGCCGCCGGCGATCAGGATGTACATGCCGTGAGCGTACATCAGATAGGCGCAATCTTCAGACCTCCTTAAAGACCCTTCGAGGCAGAGTGTGAGCATGGCCGTCTCTGAAGCCTCAACCGCGATCCCGCGCACCGCCGCCTCTCGGCCGGCCGTCGCGCGCGGCGCAAGCCTCGCGCTCTCGCTTGGCGCGCTTGGCGTGGTCTACGGCGACCTCGGCACGAGCCCGCTCTACACGGTGCAGCTCATCTTCCACGGCGACCACCCCATGGGCCCGGCGCCGCTGCACGTCTACGGCGCGATCTCGCTCATCTTCTGGGCGCTCATGCTGATCGTGACGCTCAAGTACGTGCTGCTGATCCTGCGCGCCGACAACCACGGCGAGGGCGGCATCATGGCCCTGGTCGCGCTCATCCAGGCGTCGGTGAAGTCGCGCCGAAAGACGGTCTTCGTGCTGGTCGGGATCCTCGGCGCCTCGCTCTTCTACGGCGACGGCATGCTCACCCCGGCCATCTCGGTGGTCTCCGCGGTGAGCGGGCTGCAGGTGGCCTCACCCACGCTCGCTGCCCAGGTGGTGCCGCTCTCGCTGGGCGTGCTCATCGCGCTCTTTCTGGTGCAGCGGTTCGGCACGGGCAAGGTCGGCGGCCTCTTCGGGCCGGTCATGGTGCTCTGGTTCGTGGTCATCGGCGGCCTCGGCCTGAAGGAGGTGCTGGCCGAGCCCGGCATTCTCAGAGCCATGTCGCCGTCCTACGCCGGCAGCTTCATCGCCGCCGACCCGAAGATGGCGTTCTTCGCCCTCGGCTCGGTGTTCCTCGCGCTGACGGGCGCCGAGGCGATCTACGCCGACATGGGCCACTTCGGCCGCCAGGCGATCACCCGCGCGTGGATCTTCCTCGCGCTGCCGTGCCTGGTGCTCAACTACCTGGGCCAGGGCGCGCTGATCCTGCACCACCCCGCCACCATCTCGAACCCGTTCTTCTTCCTGGTGCCCGGCGGCCAGACCGGGCAGAAGCTGATGGTGGTGCTCGCCACCATCGCGACGGTAATCGCGTCGCAGGCGGTCATCTCGGGCGCCTTCTCGGTGACCCAGCAGGCGATCCAGCTGGGCTTCCTGCCGCGGCTCTCCATCCGGCACACGTCCCAGCGCATCAAGGGCCAGATCTACATCCCGGCCGTCAACTGGTTTCTGCTGACGGCGGTGATGGTGCTCGTGCTGACGTTCCGGTCGCCGTCGGGCCTTGCCAACGCCTACGGCATCGCGCTGAGCGCGATCTTTGCCTCGAACACCTTCCTCGCCTTCGTGGTGTTCCGAAAGATCTGGGGCAAGCCGCTCTGGCTGGTCATCCCCGGCGCCGTGTTCTTCATCACGATCGAGCTCACGTTCTTTGCCGCCAACCTGCCCAAGGTGGCAAGCGGCGGCTGGCTTCCGCTCACGGTGGGCGCGGTGTTCTTCGCCATCCTCACCACGTGGCACCGCGGCCGCGAGCTCATCGCCGCGCGCCAGGGCGAGGACCGCGTGCTGCTGCGCCGCTTCATCAACCGGATGATCGACGAGCAGCCCAACCGCGTGCCCGGCACCGGGGTGTTCCTCACGCCGTCGCTCGAGACGGTGCCGCCGGCGCTCCTGCGAAACACCCAGCACAACCACGTGGTCTACGAGCGCGTCGTGCTGGTGCGCATCGAGACCGCCGACATCCCGCACGTGCCCGACGGCCGCCGGCTCACGGTGGAGTTCCTGCGGCAGGGCTTCGTGACCGTGAACGTGCGCTACGGCTATCAGGACGAGCCCGACCTTATGGCGGCCCTCGAGCTCGCGCGGGCGCACGGGCTCGACCTCGACCCGGGCGACGTCTCGTACTACGTGAACCACGTCTCGATCCTGCCCACCGGCACCACCGGCCTCGCGCCGTGGCGCAAGCGGCTCTTCGCAATCCTCCACCAGAACTCGGCCCCGGCCGCGCGGTACTACGGGATCCCGCCCGACCGCGTGTTCGAGGTCGGCGCCTTCGTCGAGATCTAGGAGATGACTACCGTGTCGGTCACCCAGTTGCTGGTGTTGCCGGCCGCGTCGTAGGCCTGGAACCGCACGAGCGTGGTGCCGACGGCCTTGATCGAGGCCGTGGCCGCGTTGTGGTTGGCGCTCCAGGTGACGCCGGCGTCGGCGGAGCTCTCCCAGCGGTAGCCCGCGAAGCCGGCGCCGAGGTCGATCGATCCCGCAGCGGTGACCGTCACCGGCGACGTGGTGGTCGGCTGGCCGCCGGCCGAGTCGGTGACCGTCGGATCGGAGATCTCGGGCATCGCGCCGAAGCCCTGCTGGCTCGCACCGCCGAGCTTGGTGAAGTCGCCGCCCAGCACCAGCTGGCCGTCGCCGCCGGTGAGCGCGAACACGCCGAGGTCGCCGTTGGCGCTCGGGTGCCAGGCCTGGATCGCGCCGGTGTGCTCGTCCACCGCGAGGAGGTGGTCGCGGAGCGTGGGCACGCGGCAGTGCGCCGCCTGGGGCACCTGGCCGCAGTAGTTGTTGAAGTGGCCGCCGGCGTAGACGATGCCGTCGAGCACGCCGATGCCCTGCACGTTGCCGTCCACAGCTCCCGTCCAGAGCTGCTGGCCGGTGGTCTGGTTGAAGCCGGCGAAGGCACCGCCCGCGCCCGTGATGGCCGCATAGACGCCGCCTGCGTCATCGGCCAGCGCGACCACGCTCGAGGCGGGGTGTGAGATCCACCCGACCGGTGCGCCCGTGGTGGGATCGAGCGCCGCGAGGTGGTTCTGGGAGAGGCCGTTGATGTGGCCGAAGTTCCCGCCCGCAATCACCCGCGAGCCGTCGGCCGACATCACGATGGCCTTCACCTGCTGATCGGCAGTGGGGTTCCACGCTGCAACGGCGCCGGTGGTGAGGCTGTAGGCAGCCAGGTAGGCGTGGTTCACGCTGCCGGCCTGCGTGAAGGCGCCGCCCGCGTAGAGCACGCCGTTTCCGACCGCGATGCTGTTGACCTGCGCGTTGGCGGTGGCCTTCCAGCTGGAGATGACCGCGCCGGAGGTGGCATCGACGGCGGCGAGCCGCTTGCTGTTGTGGCCGCCGACGGTGGAGAAGAGGCCGCCGAGGTAGACGGTCGAGCCGTTGACCGCGACGGTCTGCACGGTGTTGTTGGCGTTGGGATCCCACGGCAGCAGCTGGCCGGTGGAGACGTCGATGGCGGCGACGTGGTTTCGGGTGACCTCACCGGTGCCGAGAGGATCGCCCGCGGGGCGCATCGATGTGAAGACGCCGGCCAGGTAGGCGGTGTGGCCCGAGACGACGATCTGCTCTACGCGGCCGTTGGTCTGCCACGACCCCACGGGGACCCCGCCGACCACCGCGGCCTGCGCGGCCGCAGCCGTCACGCCCATTGCAACACACGTGCACGCGAGCACGCCGAACCGGACCACGCCGCGAAACTTCACTCAGGAGCCTCCAGGAGCCGACAACATCGGATTCAGTGTACGGGCAGCTTTCCATTTTCCGAGGCCGGTTCTGAAATGTTTCCAATGCGCGACCGGCCGTCGTGATTCTTCACCGGACTTTGGGCAGAACGTCACATTTCGTCCGAACGCCCAGGTATACCCTTTGTAACGATTGGTAGACAGGTTATGAAGAGGGGCTCCTATGATGAAGTTCGGTACGTCCGCGCTTGCGGTGCTGATCGTGGGGCTGGCGGTGGCGGCTCCGGCGTCGGCATCGACTCTGGCCGACTGGGAGATGAACGAGGGCCCGGGAGCGCACACAATGATCGACAGCGGGCCGTTGCACCTCAACGGCACCATCGGGTCAGCGGTGAGGACGGGGGTGAGCGTCTCCGGGGCGACAGGTTATGAGTGGCCCTTCGTGAGCCCCACCCAGCCGCCCGCGAACCCCGCCCGCCTCGTGCAGGTGCCCGCCAACAGCAAGCTGAACCCGGGCGCCGGTAACTATTCAGTGACCATCCGCTACCGCACCAGCCAGCACTTCGGCAACATGGTGCAGAAGGGCCAGGCAGGCTCCTCGGGCGGCTACTTCAAGCTCGAGAATCCCGGCGGCCGCATCAACTGCGTGTTCCGCGGCACGGCGAGCAACGGGTCGTTCCTGCGAAAGGACGTGCAGGCGCCCACCGTGCTCTCCAACAACCAGTGGCACACGGCCACCTGCGCGCGCACCGCCCAGTCGCTCACGCTCACCGTTGACGGCAGCGTGGTCGCGACCTCGAAGGGCAGCTCGGGCACCATCTCCAACAGCCGCCCGATCACGATCGCCGGCAAGCTCGAGTGCGACCAGATCACCACCACCTGCGACTACTTCACAGGCGACATCGACTACATCAAGATCACCAACTAGGCTCCCGCAATGCCCGGATTTCGCGTGTTGAGAGCCGGCGAGGCGTTCTGGCGCCCATCCAACCAGATGGGCGTCCAGAACACCGACCTCGCCAAGCAGCTGGAGGTCTCGGCCCTCGGGGCACGGCTCTGGCGGCTGGCTCCGGGAGAGTCATCCACCCGGCACCGCCACGTCACCCAGACCGAGCTCTACGTGGTGCTCGAGGGCACCGGCCGCATCCGCGTGGGGGATGAGGACGCGCTCACGCTGGAGCCGCTCTCGGCGCTCGCGGTGGATCCCGAGACCCCGCGCCAGGTGTTCAACGACACTGCGGCCGACGCGCTCTGGCTGGTGGCAGGCGCGCCGGCCGAGGCCGCAAACTCGCTCGAGATGACTCCCGAGCTTCTCGCATTCATCTACCCCGACGGGCCCAAAGCGCTGCCCCCCGAGCTGTCTTGACCGGCCTTCGGTCTAGGCGAGCGCCTTGGCCTTCAGCTTCTCGAACTCGTCCTGCGTGATCGCCCCGCTGTCGAGCAGGGCCTTCGCCTTGGCGATGTCGTCGGCGGAGTTGGTGCCCGCAGCCTCGCGGATCTGGCTGTCGAACTGCTGCTGCGCCGCCTTCACGTCGGCGTTTCGCCGCTCGGCCATCCCGTTGTGCTCGGCGATGAGATAGATGAACACGCCGAAGTAGGGCAGGATGATGACGAAGATCAGCCAGACGACCTTGGCAAAGCCGCCGATGTCGTGCCGCCGGAAGACGTCGGAGAACACCGTGACCAGAAGCCAGAACCAGATGATCCAGGCAAAGAACACGGCCATCGTCCAGAGCACGTCCAGAAACGGCGGATAGCTTGTGAGTAGTTCCACTGAGAGCTCCTTGTGGTGGGTACAGGGCAAACCGTAGGTCGCCGGCCGGTCGCACACGGTCGCCCGGGCCCTGGTTCACCCGGGTGAACCCGGCATACTCCAGGCACCATTCCGCCTTCAGACACACCCACGCCGGCGCCGCTTCTGAGCGAGGCGAAGCTCTCGCCCCCGCGCCAGCGGGTAGGAGTCATCCCCCGGCCGCAGATCCTGGCGGCGCTCGACCGGTTCGAGGGTGCAGAGCTGACCCTGGTGAGCGCTCCCGCCGGCTCGGGCAAGACCGTCGCCGTCGCCTCATGGCTGCAGGAGCGCCCGCAGCTCTCCGCGGCGTGGATCACGATCGAGGAGACCGACACCGATCCCGTGCGCCTCTGGACTGCCATCGCCACCGCGGTCGATCGCCTGCGGCCCGGCATCGGGCGACCGGCGCTCGCGCTTTTGAAGACGCCGCGCGTGCAGATCGAGCAGGTGGTGGATGAGCTCCTGAACGGGCTCTCGGGCTACGGCGGGCAGGCGGTGATCGTGCTGGACGACGTCCACAACATCGCCGACGACGACGGCCTGCGCTCGCTGGGCTACGCAGTGGAGCGGCTGCCGCGAACCACCCGGCTGATCGCGCTCACCCGCGCCGATCCGGGCATCCGGCTGAGCCGCTTCCGCGCCCGTGGTGCCCTCGGCGAGCTGCGCGCGGCCGACCTCGCCTTCAGCGTGGACGAGGTCTCCGCGCTCATGGCCCAGCACGGGGTGGTGCAGCTCGAGCGCGAGGACGTGGAGCTGCTCGCCGCGCGCACCGAGGGCTGGCCTGCCGGCGTGGGGCTCGCCGGCATGTGGCTCGCGGGCATGGACGACCCTCGCGAGCACCTGCGCGCGTTCTCGGCCAGCAACCGCCACGTGGCCGACTACCTCACCACCGAGGTGCTCGACATCCTGGCGCCGGAGATCCGCTCGTTCCTGCTACGCACCTCGGTGCTGACACGCTTCACGGCCGGGCTCTGCGACGCCGTGCTCGAGGCCGGCGACTCGGCCCAGCGGCTGGCGGCGATCGAGCGCTCCAACCTGTTCCTGGTTCCGCTCGACGGAAACGGCGAGTGGTACCGCTACCACCACCTGTTCCGCGAGCTCCTGGTGGCCGACCTCCGCGCGGCCGACCCCGAGGAGGCCTCTGCGCTCAATCGCCGGGCAGCGGCGTGGTTCAGCGAGCGGGGGCTGGTGGAGGACGCGCTCGAGCAGCTCGAGGCCACGGGCGATGCCGCCGCGCTCGCCGACCTGCTCGAGTCCCAGCAGGCAACGCTGATCCGCGCCGGGCTCACCGACCGCCTGATCCACTGGCTCGCGCGGCTACCCGACGAGCAGCTCGCATCCCACCCGATCCTCGCGGCCGGGGGAGCCCTCGCGTCGGGCATGCTGGGCCAGCCGGCGGAGGTGCGCCGGCGGTTCCTGGCGGTGGCCGAGGCCTCGCACGGGCTGCTGCCCGAGGCGGGCCGCCAGTACGTCGAGACCGCGGTGGCGATGATCGGCGGCGCACTTCTGGACGACGAGCTCGCGACGTCGCGCGCCCGGGCCCAGCTCGCTGCCGACACCGCGCAGGCTGCCGTGCCCGATCTGGCCGTCCCGGCGCTCGCCGCGCTCGCCTACATCGACTACCTCGGAGGTGATCTGCAGCTCGCGCGCGAGGCTGCCGACGCATCGCTCGCGCGTCCCGAGGCGCCGATGCGGCCGCACGGCCTGGTGATGGCCCACGCGGTGCACGCGATGGTGGAGGGCGACGCCGGGCGCATCACGGGTGCCGTGGAGGAGGCGCGCCGAGCGGTCACGCTGGGAAGCCACCTGGGGCTCGCGGGCAGCTGGTCGGCGGGATCGGCCCACCACGCGCTCGGCCAGGTGCTCCTGCTGGATGAGGATGCGCGCGAGGCCGAGCGCGAGCTGGAGCGCGCCCGCACGCTGCGCGCGTCGTTCGAGCCGCGGCTCGACACCATCCACTCGCTGCTGGTGCTGGTCAGGGCGCGCATCGCCCGCGGCCGGCTGACGCTTGCGCGGTCGGAGCTCACCTCCGCGCAGGAGCTCCTCACCGCCTTCGCGGATGCGGGCACGCTCCGCGCGATGGCCGCCGACGTCGAGCGCGAGCTGGACGACGCGCTCGCGCGCCAGCAGCCGGTATCGGATCCGCCGACCGCGTCGGAGCTCGCGATCCTCCAGCTGCTGGCGGGCGATCTCTCGCAGCGCGAGATCGGCGATGAGCTCTTCCTCTCGCTCAACACCGTGAAGACCCACTCGCGAAACCTCTACGCCAAGCTGGGCGCGCACTCACGCGCGGAGGCCGTGGAGAACGCCCACGCGCTGGGCCTGATCGACCCTACTCCACAGGAGTGACGCTGATCAGCGCGAGCCCAAGGCGCGAAACCGAGTCGATCACGCTCTTCAGCTCGGACTGGTCGCGGATCTCGCCGCTGAGCGTGCTGGTGCCGTCGCCCACCTCGAGCGAGAGCGGCGCGAACGCCGCGGCGTAGCGCGGGCCGAGCTCTCCCTCGACCACCACCCGGTACTGGTGCGATCTCATGCGCATCAGCATGCCACCCGGCCCCCGCGGCCAAACGCGAATCCCCCCGAATCACCCGGGTGAAGGCGCAGTATTTTGCCAAATCCGTGACAGTCCTCTGGCACACTCGCCATGCTGGTACGACCGACAACACAGGGGGAATGACATGGCTATTGGGCCTGTACAGCTGCTGGTGCTGGGATTCAGCCATCCGGAGTTTCACGGCGAGATCATCGCCGAGCTCGAGAAGCTCACCGAGTCCGACACGGTGCGCGTGATCGATGCGCTCGCAGTGCACAAGGACGCCGCCGGTGAGATCGAGGTGCTGCACCTCAGCTCGCTCTCCAAGGAGGAGGCGATCGAGCTCGGCAGCACCATCGGCGCGCTGATCGGCCTCGGCATCGAGGGTGAGGAAGGCGCTGTCGCCGGCGCCGAGGCAGGTGCCGAGCTGGGCGCGGAGGGCCTCGAGGTGTTCTCCGACGACGATGCCTGGGACGTGCTCGAGGACATTCCGAACGACTCCGCCGCGGCGCTCATCCTGCTTGAGCACCAGTGGGCGGTAGGCTTGCGGGATGCCATCGCTGCGGCGGGCGGTTTCCGCCTGAGCGACGGCTTCATCAGCCCGCTGGATCTGGTCGAGATCGGGCTGATTACCGCCGAGGAAGCAGCAGAGCAGCACGCGATGGAGACCGCCTCCGCCGCCAAGTAGTCACGGAACGACGCGAACACCACCGAAGGAGACATCATGATCGGAGCACGAAGAGTCGCCCGCAGGACCAGCCGCCGCGTTGCGCGGAGGCGCTGAATGACCTCCACGACCGAGACAGCGGGCGGGCGCGCGACGCCCGCCAAGGTCGTGCACCTGACGCTCGCCGAGCGCGTCGCCCGTGGAAAGGCGGCGCGCGCGGAGGTGCCCCGAAGCTCGCTGGGTGAGTGGGAGGCGGCTCCCGGCCGCCGCGACCCGGTCGAGATGCTCGAGGAGCAGGCCACCACGCGCGTGGCAGAGCTCGTGCCCATCCGGCACGGCCGCATGCTGGTCTCGGCCTTCACCTTCTATCGCGGCGCCGCCTACCTCATGGCCGCCGACCTGGCCGGCTCGCCGCGCACGGGGCTCCACACCCAGCTCTGCGGCGATGCCCACCTCTCCAACTTCGGCGTGTTCGCTGCTCCTGACCGCGAGCTCGTGTTCGGCGTGAACGACTTCGACGAGTCGCTCCCCGGCCCGTTCGAGTGGGATCTCAAGCGGCTCGTGGCGAGCTTCGCCGTGGGCGGCCGCGACCGCGGGTTCAACGACGCCGAGCGCCGGGAGGTCAACGAGGAGGTCACGCGGGCCTACCGGACGAAGATGCACGAGCTCGCCGCCATGAACACCATGGACGTCTGGTACTCGCGGCTCAACATCGACGACATCACCACGATGGCGACCGCGCTTGCCAACAAGAAGCAGACGAAGACGTACGAGAAGAACGTCGCCAAGGCGCGGTCGAAGGACAGCCTGCGCGCCTTCGCGAAGCTCACCCACATGGTGGACGGCCAGCCGCGCATCATCAGCGACCCGCCGCTCATCACGCCCATCGAGGAGCTCGCCGGCGACGCGACTGCCGAGCAGATCCACGAGCAGGTGCACGGCGTGATCCGCCGCTACCGGCGCACGCTGCCGTCGGATCGCAGGCACCTGCTGGAGCGGTTCCGCTACGTGCACGCCGCGCGCAAGGTGGTGGGCGTGGGAAGCGTCGGCACCCGCGCGTGGATCGCGCTCATGGCCGGCCGCGACAACGAGGATCCGCTGATCCTCCAGGTGAAGGAGGCCCAGGCCTCGGTGCTCGAGCCGTTCCTCGGCAAGAGCGCGTTCAAGAGCCACGGCCAGCGCGTGGTGGAGGGCCAGCGGCTGATGCAGGCCGCCAGCGACATCATGCTGGGCTGGGACAAGATCGAGGGCATCGACGGCGTCGAGCGCGACTTCTACATCCGCCAGCTGTGGGATCAGAAGGGCTCGGCCCAGATCGAGGTCATGGAGCCCAACGCGCTGCACCTCTACGCGCGGCTCTGCGGCGAGACCCTCGCACGGGCCCACGCCCGCTCGGGCGACGCCGCGTCCATCGCGAGCTACATGGGCAAGGGCTCGACGCTCGACAGGTCGCTGGCCGACTTCGCCGAGCTCTATGCCGACCAGAACGAGCGCGACTACGACGCGCTCAAGGCTGCGGTCAAGAGCGGCCGTCTGGAATCGACCGAAGGGCTCTGACCGGCCCGCGCTCAGTACCTAGGGTGAATCAACGGTGCCAGGCACCGTTGATTCACCCTTCAGTCACAGTTGCGCCCGTGCGGCCGGTACGCCAAGATCCGGGCGTGAACGCGCTCTGGCAACCGATACGGGAGAACTGATGATCGAGCAGCAGCTGGCCGACGCATGGATCGATCGAGATGTCAGCTGGCTGGAGTTCAACCGCCGGGTGTTGCAGGAGGCCTTCGACGAGCGAAACCCGCTGCTCGAGCGCGTGAAGTTCCTCGCGATCTTCTCGTCCAACCTGGACGAGTTCTTCATGAAGCGGATGGCGATCCGAAACCCCGCCCCCGCCGAGCTGCGCGAGATGATCGTCGGCATGCTCGAGCAGCAGGCGACGTGCTACACCGACGTGCTGCGGCCGCAGCTCGCCGACCACGGCATCTTCCTGCGCGGCTGGAACGAGCTCACCGACGGGCAGCGCGAGGAGGCCACCGAGGCGTTCAAGCACGAGACCCTGCCGGTGCTCACGCCGCTCAGCCTGGACGCCGCGCACCCGTTCCCGTACGTCTCGAACCTCTCGACGTCGTGGGCGTTCAACCTCGAGGACCCGGTCAGCAGCGAGGAGGTCATCGTGCGGGTGAAGATGCCCGCCGAGGTGCCGCAGTGGATGCCGCTTCGCACCGACGTCGCCGCGGGCGACCGCGTGTTCGTGGGCCTCGACGAGGTGATCCGGGCAAACGCCGAGCAGCTCTTCCCGGGCATGGTCGTGCTCAGCGCGAGCCTCTTTCGCGTGTGCCGCGACGCCGACGTCGAGCTCGAGAGCGAGGACGACGCGCTCAGCAAGCGGCGGATGGTGGAGGAGGAGATCCGGCAGCGGCGGTTCGAGCCCGTGGTGCGGCTCGAGGTGCAGCCTGACGCCGATCCCGCCATGGTCAGGGAGCTCAGCGACCGGTTCGCGCTCACGCCGGGCGACGTCTATGAGATGCGCGCGCTCCTCGACTACACCACGCTCTTCCAGATCGCCGGCCTCGACATCCCGGAGCTTCGCGACACGCCGTGGACGCCGCTTGCGCCGATCGGCCTCGATGCCGGCCAGAGCGACATCTTCTCGGCGATCCGCGCGGCCGACGTGCTGCTGCACCACCCCTACGACAGCTTCAACGCGAGCGTCGAGCGGTTCATCTCCGACGCTGCCGACGACCCGCAGACCATCTCGATCAAGATGACCGCCTACCGCGTGGGCGACGACACCCCGTTCGTGCGATCGCTCATCCGCGCTGCCGAGTCGGGCAAGCAGGTGGCGTGCGTGATCGAGCTGAACGCGCGGTTCGACGAGAAGCGAAACATCCACTGGTCGCGCGAGCTGGAGGATGTCGGCGCCCACGTGGTGTTCGGGGTGATGGGGCTGAAGACGCACAGCAAGATCGCGCTGGTCGTCCGCAAGGAGGACGACGGCATCCGAAGCTACGCCCACATCGCGACCGGCAACTACCACGCCGGCACCGCGAAGCTCTACGAGGATCTGGGCCTCCTCACCGCAAATCCCGAGATCACGAGCGACGTCGTCACGCTCTTCAACTTCCTCACAGGCCGATCGCGCACCCCGCAGTTCAGCCAGCTCCTGGCTGCGCCGATCCACATGCGCGACCGGTTCACCGAGCTGATCGAGGCCGAGATCGAGAACCACGAGGCCGGGCGCCCGGCGCGGATCATCTGCAAGATGAACCAGCTGGAGGACACCGAGATGGCGGAGCTGCTGTCGCGGGCGTCCCAGGCAGGCGTCGAGATCCACCTCATCGTGCGCGGCTTCTGCTGCCTCGCGCCGGGCGTGCCGGGCGTGACCGAGAACCTCCACGTGCGCTCGATCATCGGGCGGTTCCTGGAGCACTCGCGTATCTTCCACTTCGCATCGGGCTCCGACGAGCCGCTGGAGGGCACGTTTCTGATCGGCTCGGCCGACTGGATGCACCGCAACCTCTCAAACCGGGTGGAGGCCGCGGTGCCGGTGCTCGACCGGCGGCTGCGGGCGCGCCTCTGGGAGATCCTCGAGATCTGCCTGGCCGACCGGCGCACAGCGTGGGAGATGCAGCCGGACGGCCGCTACCTGCGGCTGCAGCCCGGCCCGGTGGGCGACCCCGGCCACGAGGGCGTGCACGCCACGCTGATGCGGCTCGCCCTGGAGCGCCACAGCATCGACGGAGGCGCACTGCGCGGCTAACGGCGGCGGTGAATAAACGGTGCCAGGCACTTAATATTCACGGCGCGGCGAGTGCTACTGCGGCGATCTTCGCCTTCGCGGGAACAGCTTCACCCTGACGACGAGGAACACCGCGACGACGGCAATGGCGAGAACCGTCGAGTGGGTGAGCGCCTGGGTGACGGCGACCGCGACCAGCATGATCGGGAACACCAGGAACCCGGCCCACCACGAACGGAGAAACCCCGAGCTCACTACCGCTCCTGCGACCACACGTCGGAAGCCTCGACGAAGACCATGTCACGAACGGTACACATGCTGGGCCAAACTCAAACAGAGAATATTAAGTGCCTGGCACCGTTTATTCACGCCGGTCAGTCTGATGCTCACGGCTACACGATCGTCAGCGGCGTACCGATCGGCAGCAGCCGGTTGAGCGCGCAGGATGTCGGGGTCGCGCAGCCGCACGCAGCCGTGGCTGATCGCGCCGGGGATGAGCTGCGGCTCGTCCGTGCCGTGGATGCCGATGAACCCGCCGCCCGGCCAGTCGGTGAGCACCGCCGAGCGGGCGTTCGAGCCGAACGCGAGCGGGCCGTAGAACGGGCTCGCGTACTTCGTCAGCTTCTCGCGGATGAAGTACTGGCCGGCGGGGGTGGGCCAGTACGAGCGGCCGACGCCCACCGGCGCGCGGAAGATCGACCTTGCCGGCGCGCCACAGCGTGAGCTTGAACGTCTCGCGGTTCACGACCAGATGCGTGTTCACCACGTGGTAGGTACCGAGCGCGTTTCGGTCGACCCACCCGGTGGAGTTGTTGGGCAGGATCGGCAGGCGCACCTGCGTCCAGACCTGGCCGGATGCGTCGCGCTCTGCCGCAGCGGCGAGCACGATCGCGTCGGTGTGCTCGGGGGTGGTCGGGAGGAGCTTCGTGACGCCTTGCCGCCCGGCGTGCGGTAGGCACGCACCGGGCGCAGCACCTGGGCCCAGCGCGAGTCGCCGTCGATGGTCACTGAGGCGCGCCGCAGTGCGGTGCTCTGGCGTGGGGCCAGAAGAGCTTCGAGGCGACGCCGAGGTTCACGCCGGCCTGCGGTCGTCGAGCCGGCGGTGCCGGCGTCTCCGCTCGAGCTCGTGACGCGCCGAGTACACCTGCGGCGCCACCACCGCCACCGCGATCGGCGGCGACGAGCAGGCCGAGCACCCTCAGGGCCCCGCGGCGGCGGCCCTGAGAGTGCCCGTTGGGGGTCTGTCCTAGCCATTGAACTGCGGCGCCATGCTCCCGGTCGTTGACGGGTCGACGATGAAGCCGGTCTTGCCGACGGCGGCCAGCACCTGTGCCATCGACAGCGGCTGGTCGAACGACACCGGTGCGGGCGGAGACGCCGAGGATGTCGCGGATCCACGAGGCGTGACGCGCCTCGACCGTGTGGATCGAGAGCGCCGCCTCGAGGATCGGCGTCGCCTTGATCAGCGGCGCCTGGCCCTTGTAGGCCGCGACACCCGTGTCCTCGAGCACCATGGCCGTCTTCTGGAACGTGGCCTGGTTGGCGGTCGTGCCCTGGAAGTCGAACTTCGGGCGTCTTCACGGCCTTCGAGCCGAGCGCGCCCTTCAGCGCCTTGACGTGGGCGGCCTCGTCGGCGGCGACCACGGTGGCGTACTTCTTGGTCGCGCCCGAGAGGGCGCCCTTGGCGAGCGCCTCCTTGTAGAACGCCGCCTCGAGGTACTCGAGGGTGAGCGCGTAGTTCAGGATGTCGATGTCGCCCATCGTGGCGGCATCGGCCGAGGTGGCCGAGAGGGCCAGGAGGCCCGCGGCGGCGCCGGCGATGGCGCCCTTTCGCAGGAACGCGGCACGGGTGTCGCCACCGAGCCGGGCAGCTGCATCCGAGACGGCGCCGTCGACGATCGACGTCACCCATCGTGAGGTTGGGATTCATGGTTGGTCAGCCCCTTACTGGATGAAACCGGTTGATTTGACGACGGCCAGCACCTGGGACTTCGTCTTGGGTGCGTCGAACGCGGCCGGGGCCGGGTTCTGCTTCAGGATGTTGCGGATCCAGGCGGCGTGGCGGGCCTCGACCGAGACGATCATGGCGGCGGCGCCGAGCGTTGCCTTGGTCAGGTTCGGGCCCTGGCCGTTGTAGGCGGCGACGCCGGTGTCCTCCAGCGCGACCGCGGTCGCCTGGAACTTGCCCATGTCGGCGGTGGTGCCCATGAAGTCGAACTTGGGCTTCTTCACCGCGCTTGACCCGAGCGCCTTCTTGAGGAACGCCACGTGGGCGGCCTCGTCGGCGTCCGCGGTCTCCGCGAACTTCTTGGTCTCGCCGCTGACAGCGCGCCCTTCTTGAGCGCCTCGGTGTAGAACGCCGACTCGAGGTACTCGAGCGTGAGGGCGAAGTTCAGGATCGCCACATCGCCCGACTTGGACGGCGCGGCGTTCGCGCTGAGCAGCGGCAGCCCCTTGATGGCGACTCCGCCGACCAGCAGCATTCCGCCGCCGGTCACCGCCCGCCGCAGCCAGTCGTCCGCGTGAGCTCGAGACCGCTTCGTCGAGCGCCTCGCGGATCGCGCCGTCCTGGTCCACGACTTCGACGTTGAGATGTTCCGTCACGACCAACTCCTTCCGTGCTGTTGACCCAGACTTGGTGGAGCATGGGATGACACGGAGCATTCGGACTCGCAACCAACACGGTTCGCAATTGGGCCGATGTCACTCCAATGGGTGACAACGCACGTTTCGCCCCAGTGGTGCTGCGGGCATGGCGAATTACCACACGTCAGAGGAGCAGCGATGACCGATCCCAAGCCCGCGCCACACCCCGATGAGGCCCGCTCGCCGGGCGAAGACCCCGGAGAGGGCCACGCCGGCCTGGAGGGTGAGAGCCAGCCAGGCGACGCAGGGCTCGAAGACGACGAGTAGCCCTATGCGATGATTCCGGCCATGAAGCCGGAAGTTCGCTACGCCCGAAGCGGCGATATCAACATCGCCTACCAGGTGACCGGGTCGGGCCCGTTCGACCTCGTCGTCGTATCGGGGTTCGTGTCCCATCTCGACGCCGACTGGGATCTGCCGTCCTCCGCGCACCTCATCGAGCGGCTCGGGTCGTTCGCCCGCGTGATCCGCTTCGACAAGCGCGGCACCGGCCTCTCCGACCGCTCGGTGGGCCTGCCCGACTTCGACGCTCGCATGGACGACGTGCGCGCCGTGATGGACGCGGTCGGCAGCAGCCAGGCGGCGATCTTCGGCTACTCCGAGGGCGGCCCGCTCGCCATCCTCTTTGCCGCCGCCTACCCCGCCCGCGTGCGCGCGCTCGCCCTCTACGGCACCTATGCCAGGCGCACCGGGCCCGATGCCGACTACCCCTGGTGCGAGACCGCCGAAGAGCGCGCCGCCTACGGCGCGGCCGTCGAGCGCGAGTGGGGCGTTGACGCCGACCTCAGCCGCATGGCGCCGGGCGCAGACGAGGGGTTCAAGCGCTGGTGGATGACCCGTGCGCGGGCCGCGGCGAGCCCGGGATCTGCCCGCGACCTCGTCGTGATGAACTCGCAGGCCGACGTGCGCGAGGTGCTCGGCGCGGTGCAGGCGCCGACGATCGTGCTGCATCGCACCGACGACCTGGACGCCCGGGTCGAGGAGGGCCGCTACGTGGCCGCGCACATCCCGGGTGCGCGGTTCGTCGAGCTCCCCGGCGACACCCATGTCCCGTTCTGGGAGCCGGATGACGTGGTCGATGCGATCGAGGAGTTCCTCACGGGAGCACGCCCGGTGCACAACGACGACCGCGTGCTTGCGACCATCCTCTTCACCGACCTGGTGGGCTCCACCGAGCTCGCCGGGGAGCTTGGCGACGTGGGGTGGGCTGAGCTCCTCGAGCGCCACCACGAGATCGTGCGGGCCCAGATCGCACGGTTCGGCGGCGAGGAGATCGATACCGCGGGCGACGGCTTTCTCGCGCTCTTCGACGGGCCTGCCCGCGCCGTGCGCTGCGCCGTCGCCATCCGTGCTGGGCTCGCCGACATCGGGCTCGATGTGCGCTCCGGAATCCACACCGGCGAGGTCGAGCGGCCACAGGGACAGAAGCCCCGGGGGATCGCCGTGCACGTCGGCGCGCGGATCTCGGCCGCAGCCGGAGGCGGCGAGGTGCTCGTCTCCTCGACCACCCGCGATCTCGTGGCGGGCTCGGGCCTCGTGTTCGAGGATCGCGGCGAGTTCGAGCTGAAGGGCATCGGCACCCGCCGGCTCTCGGCCGTCAGCTGACCGGCGCAGGCCCCCAGACCGGCTCGAGGAACGATCCCTGGGCAGCGTGGCCCAGCGAGTGCACGTCGGTGCCGTCGGCGTGCATCACGAAGATGGTGGTGGTGATCGTGAGGCAGGCGGGGTCGGTGCAGGCGGTGCGCGAGAACGCGATGCGGCCGCCCTGAGGGCTCCAGCTCGGTGAGGTGTCGAGCCCTCCGAGCGCCGCAGGCGGATGCGAGAGCTGATGCCGCCCGGTGCCGTCGGGATGGATCGCGAAGATGCTGGAGGTGGTCGCCGGCCCTCCCGCATAGGCGATCCAGCGGCCGTTGGGCGACCAGCTCACCTGCGAGAGCGTGATCAGCGAGAACGCGATGCGGTGCTGGCCCGATCCGTCTGCCCGCGCCAGCATGATGTTGGTGGAGTTGAGCGCCCTGTCGGCGGCAAACGCAATCCACCGGCCGCTTGGTGAGAACACGGGGCTGTGGTCGTCGCGGCCGGCCGTGGCGATGATTCGGCGCGGATCCGTGCCGTCGGCGCGCACCTCCCAGATCTGATTGTGCGACGTTGCCGTCTCGTGCGAGAACACGATGAGGCGGCCGTTCGGCGACCATGACGGGTCGCCGTTGGTGCCGCCGAGATGGGTGATCTGGCGCTGGTGCGATCCGTCGGCGCGCATGATCCAGAGGTCGGACACGCCGGAGGCAGGCGATCGCACGAAGGCGATCAGCCGCCCGCCGGGAGAGGCCGAGCCGTGGAGCGAGTTAGTGCCGGCAGGGTCGTGCGTGAGCAGCCGAAGGCCGGTGCCGTCGGGGCGCATCGAGGCGACTGCGAACGGCGTGATGCTCGGCGGCTCGAGCGTGGTGAGGATGGGCCCGTCTCGGCCGGGAAACGCCGCGCTTGCCGTGCCGGCGGAGACTGCGAACGCCGAGAGCACCGCGATGACTGCCAGGACAGCGCGACCCACAACACCATCGTACCGCGGCCGGGTCGCGGCCGGACTACCCTATCGGGGTGATCTGGATCGTCATCTATTTCGTGGTTGCCGTCATCGTGTTCGGGCTGTACGTCCGCGATCCGATCGACTGACGATCGGCGCCGTCCGCTCGGCGATCAGCCGGATCTGGTCGGGCAGTGACGGGAGCCCCGGCACCTCGGCGCCCGCCCACGCGAGCGGCAGCCCGGGGTCGGTCAGCGCGAACACCACGTGGTTGACGCCGCTCGGGAGCACGTCGCGGCACACCTGCTCGGCCACCTCCTCGGGAGTGCCCGCGACGCAGAACCGATCTGCGAGCTCCCGCGACGTTCGCCTGAGCGCCTCGGCGATGTCGCCCCTGGCAAACGCGGCGTTGATGGGCTCCACGTCGGCGTAGTCCACGCCGTGGCGCTCGATCAGGTTGCGCGGCATCGACGGGATGTAGAACGCGGCCTTGATCCGGGCGGCCTCCCTGGCTGCATCCCCGTCCTCGGAGACCGCCGAGGTGAGCGAGGCGCAGATCTCGAGCGACTGCCAGTCGCGCCCGGCCTTCTCGGCCCCCTGGCGGACCTGGTCAACCAGAAACTCGAGCGCCTCGGGGGAGAACGAGCACGCGGCGTAGACGCCGTCCGCGTGCCTCCCCGCCAGCCGGAAGGTGAGCGGCCCGCCCATCGCGCCGATCAGGAGCGGGACGTGCGCGGCGGCCGGGCGCGCCCCCGTGAACACCCTGGTGTACTGGTAGAACCGCCCGTCTGCATCCACCGAGCCTGTATCCAGGAGCCGGCGCATGGCGGCGTGGGCCTCGCGCATCCGGGGCGCGACGTGGAGCTCGCCGATATCGACCCCGAACTGCTGCAGCATCGCCATGTTGCCGACCGAGAACGCGGCAGCAGCGCGACCGCCAGAGAGCTCATCGAGCGTCGCGAGCTGCTGGGCCACGAGCAGCGGGTCGCGGAGCGTGATGTGGGCGACGCCCGTGGCCAGCCGGATCCGCCGGGTTCTGGCCGCCGCCGCGGCGAGGATCGACCAGGCATCCCTGTGGTAGATCTCGTCCACCAGGAACACGGTGTGCAGCCCCAGATCGTCGGCGGCCTCGATGGCCTCCAGCATGTCGGCGGCCGGTGGGTCGGGCAGCAGCTCGATGCTGACTGAGACACCCATCGCGCAAGTATCCACCATCCAGCGTTCCGGGAGCGATACGGTTCTCGCGTGGACACCGTTCGCATCGACAAGTGGCTCTGGGCGGCGCGGTTCTTCAAGACCCGCGTCAAGGCCACCGACGCCGTCACGAGCGGTCGCGTGCGCGTGAACGGCGAGCGGGTGAAGCCTGCGCGGAAGGTGATCAGCGGTGACGTCGTCGAGGTCGCGATCGGCGAGGCCGAGTGGACGGTGCGCGTGCGCGGAGTTGCCGAGAAGCGCGGCTCAGCCGCCATCGCCGCCGGGCTCTACGACGAGACGGCCGAGTCGGCGGCTGCGCGGAAGCTCGCCGCCGAGACCCGCGAGACGCGTGCTCCCGGCGCGGGCCGGCCGACCAAGCAGGATCGGCGGCGGATCAACGCCCTACGAGGCGCGCGAACACGATGAGGTTGTCGCGGTAGTGACCCGTGGCCGGGTCGAACGAGCCGGCGCAGGTGACGAGGCGGAGGCCAGGGTATGAGAGCCGGCCGTAGACCAGCCGGGTCGGGAAGCCCGACTTGGGGTAGATCGCCGTCGAGGTGACCCGGTAGCGATCGACGCCGCCGCCGGTGTGCCCGACCACCACGATCTGGCCCCTTCGCAGCTCGGAGAGGCGCGCGAACACGGCCGCGTGGCCACCCCAGTTGACGTGGCCGACGATCACCGCGGGGCCGACCCGGCCCGGGGCGGTGCCGCCGTTCCACCAGCCTGCCTCGGCCGGATCGGCCGGCACCTGCAGCGAGCGGTCGGGGTTGAGGCCCAGGCTGACGACGTTTGCGTCCACGCCGATCGCGGGGATGCGCACCCGCAGGCCGGCGTCGAGCAGCGGCGCTGCGCTGCCGGCGCCGGAGCTCGCAGACCCCGCATCAGCGGCGTGCCCGGCGGCGGCCGTTGCCGCGGCCGGCGCGCCCGCATCGAACGGTGATGCAGCCGCGAATCCGCCTGCGAGGGCGCACACCACCACGCCGGCGAGCAGCCGGCGCCGCCGCGGAACGCCCGCGAGGCCGGCGACGATCAGAGCAACAGCAGCTGCCACCGCCAGCGCGATGATCCACGGAAATCCGCCGCTCGAGATGGGCCCCAGCCCGGTCTGGATGCCACCCGACGGGAAGCCGCCGCCTCCACCGCCGCCGTGCGGGCCGGGGATCAGGCTCGCGACCACCGGTGTGGTGACGATCGACGGCCGCGAGCGCGGCGACGTGCCGCCGCTCACGCCCTCACCGGTCGCCGTCGCGACGTCCACAACCCTGCCCGCGGTCACGTCGGCCTGCGTGACCGTGTGCACGCGGTTGGCCGTGCAGGTCACCGACTCGCCGGGCTCGAGCCCCGGGGCAGCCGGCCGCGGGCACGTGACTGCACCGAGGGTGGGATCGTTCACCGCCACCGACTTCAGGGCCACGTTGCCGATGTTGGTGACGAGGTAGCTGTAGTGGATGGTGTCGCCCACCTTCGCGCCCTCCTGATGGGCTGCGGGTGAGACGCGGCCGCTCTTTGCGATGGTGACGGCCGGCGTTGCAGGAACGGTGGGCACCCTCGCGGTGGCCGGATCCGACGGCGGAGACGTGCCCCCGGTGGTGCCGGTGCCCGTCGCGGTGGCGACGTTGGTCACGTGCCCGGCGGCGACGTCGGCGGTGGTGACGGTGTGCGGATTGTCGGCCGTGCAGACCACCGAGTTCAGCGGGGGGAGCGGCGCGGCAAGCACGGGACAGGTCACCGGGCCGAGGCTCGGGTCGTCCACCGCGACCACCGTGAGGCTCACGTTTCCGGTGTTGGTCACCACGAAGCTGTAGTGGATGACGTCGCCCGGCTTCGCGCCGGCCTCGTCACCGGCCGGATCGACGGCCGCGAGCTTCTCGAGCCCCACCGAGACCACGGTCGTCGCAGGGATCGTCACGGTGGACGGTGGCGACGGCGCCGACTGCCCGCCGCGGACTCCCACGCCGGTCGCGATCGCCGTGTCGGTCACCTGCCCTGCGTCCACGTCGTCCTGCGTGACCGTGTGCTCGCGGTTGGCCGTGCACGTGACCGAGGCCCCGGGCGCGAGCCGCGGCGCCACCGACGGGCAGGTGACATCGCCGATGGTGGGATCGGTGACTGCGACCGACCGGAGGCTGACGTTGCCGGCGTTTGTGACCACGTAGGAGTAGGCGATGGTGTCGCCCACCACGACCCCGCCCTGGTGGGCACTGGGCGTCACTGTGCCGCTCTTGACGATGGTGACCGCCGGGGCCGCGCGCACCGTGGGGATCGTGAACGTGGCAGGCCGAGACGGCGGGCTGGTTCCGCCCGCCGTGCCGACGCCGGTGGCAGTGGCCGTGTCGGTCACGCGCCCGGCGTCGATGTCGGCCTGGCTGACGGTGTGCGGGGCGTCGGCCGTGCAGATCACCGATCTGCCGATCTCGAGCCCGGGCGCCGCCGGCGTGGGGCACGTGACGGCGCCGATTGTGGGATCCGAGACGGCCACCGAGGTGAGATCGACGTTGCCGATGTTGGTGACCAGGTAGGCGTAGCCCACGGTATCGCCGAGCTGTGCGGCCAGCTGGTGTGAGAGCGGGTTCACGAGCCCCAGCTTGTGGATCGCCACCCGCGGAGCCGCCGGCTCGGCCTCGATGACGACGGTCGAGGGCGCCGACGGCGGGCTGGTGCCGCCCGTGTCGCCCTCGCCGGTGGCCGTCGCGGTATCGGTCACGAACCCGCGCGCGATGTCGGCGGAGGTGACGGTGTGGGTGGCGTCGGCGGTGCACGTGATCGCCTGGCCGATGCCGAGCCCCGGCGCCGGCGGGGTGGGGCAGGTGACGGCGCCGAGCGTCGGGTCATCCACCGCCACCGAGGTGAGCGTGACGTTGCCGGTGTTGGTCACCAGGTAGGAGTAGGAGATGGTCTCGCCGAGGGCGAGCGGCGGGGTGTTGCCGTTGGAAGCGTCGCCCGTCTTGATGACCGAGACCCGCGGGGTGGGGGTCTGGGTCGGCGTGGTGGTGGACGAGGGACGTGAGGCGATGGGCCCGGCGGCGCCGGGCGGGATGCCGTGCGCGGTTGCGGTGTTCGTCACGGCCCCGGCGGCCTCGTCGGCCGCCGTGACGGTATAGACGCTGTCGGCCGTGCACGTCTCGGACTCACCGGTGTCGAGCGTGGGCACCGGGCAGGTGACCGGCCCGACCATCGCATCGGTCACCGCGATGCCCGAGAGCGGCAGGACGCCGGTGTTGGTGACCGTGAACGTGTAGGCGATGGTGTCGCCGGCGTCCGTGAGGCCGTTGCCGTTCACGTCGACCGGGATGCCGGCCTGCTTCTTCAGCGATATCCCGACGGGCTTACCCGTGTTGGTGATGGTGCAGTCCACGAACTCGCCGATGCCGAGCGTGACCGTCGCCGACGATCCGGTGGGGCCCGCCGGCAGGCTCGGGTCGGAGGCGCCGTTTCGGGTGCACTTCCACGAGTCGGTGTAGTTGGAGGGAAGGCCCGAGGTGACGCGCTCTGCGAAGGTGAAGCTCTCGCCGACGTCGCTCGTGAGCACCGTGACCGGCCCGGTGGTGGCGCTCGCGGCGGTGCCGGTGTTGTCGGAGGCGAGCAGATCGCCCGAGAGCGAGCGGATGCTGATGCCCACGGCGTCGGACGGGTTGATGCGATCCACCATCTGCTTGTTCAGCTGCACGCTCGAGACGAGCACCCCGAACGCCACGCCCTGCAGCCCCGACCCCACCATCTGCTGGGCAAACGACGTGGGCGCCTCCGCGGCGAGCATCGGCGTGCCGGTCTTGGTGTTGCTCACGGTGGCGGAGCACTTCACGGTGGTCGTGCCGACGCCGGTGAGGCGCGTCCCCGAGTTACAGGCGTTGCCGATGGGCGAGATCAGCTTGAGCGGCGTGTTCGACGTCCACGTGATGGACTCGCCGGCATCGGTTGACTCGGCGTCGGCGCCCACGAACGCGTAGCCCGTCTCGGGCCCTCCGCCGGGGCCGGTCACGCGGATGTCGTCGAGCGTGGCGGTGGTGGTGCTGCCCTCCTTCGTCTGGTTGAGGGCGGGCTTTCCGGGCACGTCCATGTAGTGGCCGTTGTTACCGAGAAACGCTGCCGGGTAGGTGGGGAGGCTGCGCGCGACGACCGGGTCGCCCGCCGTGTGGAGGTTGAACGTGATCCTGTAGCCGCCCGGCAGCGTGACCGTCATCGGCTCGCCCGGAGGCGTCGCCGCTGCCGCCGGGTCATAGCTCGAGAGATCAAACCAGCAGAGCGTGCTGGCATACGTGCCGGTGCCGGGCTTCGCGAAGCCGCAGCCGGTCGGGCTCGCCCGCACCTGCGCGACGGGTGCGCGGCCGCCCGGAGACATCGCGCCGGCAGCGCTCGTCACGCCGCTGAGAGCGGCGACCAGCAAAAGGCATGCAGCGGCACGGCGGGCCATGAGACCCAATCGAGCACCTGGTCCTGCCGAACCTCGTGGCTCCCCGATTGCCAAGAACCCCCAATTCCTGACCAAAATGCGCCTCGTCCATTAGGCACATGTGCAATACGCTAGCACTTCGGCGTGCCGGGGTCGGGGCGGTTTGCCATTCACCGAGATGGCCCGAGCGGACGACGGGGTGGGAGCTCCGGTTCGCATGACGACTGCACACCCGCGAGCCTGATCAGTCGCCCGAACCTGTAGCCGCTACGCGGTCTCCCGTCGATACCAGGCGACCAGACTGTCCGCTACTTCCAGATCAACCGCTCGGTGCGGCGGCATCGCCATCCCCTCGACCCGCACGAACGCCAGGTAGTCAGCGATCCGAGCGGGCTTCGCCCCCTCGCGCAATCGCTCGCCAAGCTCTGCGATGTAGCCGTCGTACTCGTCCGCGGCTTCGGGGGTTCCTGACACGCCGATGGGATCCCACACGGCCAGCAGATAGGTGCGTATAGCGATGAACCCGTCACGCTTCCACCACATATGCCACTCGCTCAAATCCACCCGCCAAGTCTACGACGGCCGGCGCGCGGTTCCAGCTCGTCAGCTCACCCTGTGTATCTGGAGAACGAGCCCGACTGGGATTGCAGGATGGTGCCTGAACGTGGCGTAACTCGGCGTCGGAACTGCGGGTTATCCGCCAGTCTTGCGCTGCATCTGAAGCATCCGAAAACTGGTGTCAGCGAGGATGCCAGAGCCGACGCCGAGCAGCAGCCCAATACCGCCGGCCAGCCACGCCTCAGCGACCAGGTTCGCGGCGCCCCAGAGTAAAAAGACGGCGCAAAGCGTGCCCGCGATTGCCAGTCGAAGCTTGTAGTTTGTGTGCTCCGAATAGTCGGACATCGCCGGCCAAGTGGGTCGCATGCTCCGAGTCTACTTGGTCGAGGCTCCCAGAGTTCGCTGCGCGCCAGAACCCAGTACCTAGCAGCCGCTCGCGGTATAAGTCTGAGCAGCAACCTCGCCCTGTGGCCATCAGGAACGTCCGGTCGGTAATGGCAGTATCGTCGCTGACATCGTGTCTTGTGCGACGCCTCTGCTGCCGGTACGCTCGACGTCGTGGGAAGCGAAGCAACCAAGACGGCTCTGGGACTTGGGTGGTTCATCCTCGTGATCGTCGGCCTCGCCGTGTTGTTCCGGCACGGACCCCGGTGGGCGGTCGACGTTGTGGCTCTGATTGGTCTTTGCTCGCTCGCCCGTGACGGATTGCGCGCATGGGAGCGTCGCGGTCATTCGCTGGCCTGGCACCGCAAGGGGCGGTGAGCGGACGCCAAGTCACACCGCCTCCTGGGCCCTAGTGTCACATTCGGTTGGGGTCAGTTGACGGCGGTCTTCAGGCTGGCGGCGAGTCGTTGGTAGCCGACACTGGCCAGGGCAGGCGGGCCGGTGACGGTGTACACGAGGTTTCGGATGTGCCCGACGTGGATCGGCCCGTCCTTCGACGCTGGCAGGGTCTGGCTTGCGTACGCCGCCGCCTCGCCGTTTGAGGCCACCTCGGCGATCTGGGCCGCCACCGTGTGGAACGTGCGGGGGTTCGTCTGCCCTGCGGCGAGTGTAAACCAGGAAACGTGCAAGCCTTTGGCCACTGCGAGATTGGGGAAGGGTGCCGTCAGCTTCGGGGTTGGCGGCACGTTGGACGCAATCATGACCCCGAACCCGGCTTGGCGCACAGCGCCAAGGACATTCGCGTGCGAGACCGGGGGCTGATGTTGAGTCAGCGCCAGACCCACGGCGAGTACGACCAAGCCGCCGAAGATCACACCTACGCCGTTGGGGATTCGCTTGAGCGATGCCATCCCGCCAACGGTACTGGCCGAAGGGTGCATCAGCAAGAGACTTTCCAGTCAAGCGGAAGGTCTGGCCTCGGACGGGGAAACTGCTCTGGGGAGCGGCCGGGCGGTGCCGAGGGTGACGTCCTGGTGCGTGACGGCTAGCCTGTCGTGAGCGAGTGAGTAAAGATCGGTAGCTGGCTTGCGATGCGGTCGCGCCGGGTACCGGGAGAGTGTGGTTTGGTCACTCGACGATCAGCAGCCCTACCGCGACCCGGCCGTGGCCGCGCTGCGCGACGAGGCAGCATCGCTCGGCCTGACGTTGCGGCTGACACACCTCGGCATGCGCGGCCAGCTCGCGTTCGCCGTCCCGGTCGGCGGCTTGGATTACTGGCGGGCCTCACTGCACGTCGAAGGCAAGCGAGGCGCGGTCGCCTACGAACTCCGCAACACCGCGCAGCAGGCGGCGCAAGCCGTGCTCACCACCTACAAGCGCTCCAGCACCAAGCCCGAGTAACCGCGCCCTCGGCCCCCAACAGCGGAGAGGGGGGGATTCGAACCCCCGGTACGCCAATAAGACGCACAACGGTTTTCGAGACCGCCGCATTCAACCACTCTGCCACCTCTCCAGGTGCGCGTCCAAGTGTATCGGCGTGCGGCTTCTGAGGCGCCGGGATTTGTCGGTCTGCTAGCGTGGCGCGCATGACTGAACTCGCCTCCACCATGATCGAGCTGACCGATGAGCAGCGTGCAATTCAATCCCTCGCCCGCGACTTTGCGCGCACCGAGATCCGCCCGGTGGCCGCCGAGGTCGATGAGCGCGACACGTACTGCCCCATCGATGTGGTCAACAAGGCCGCCGAGCTCGGCCTCACCTCCTTCATGCTTCCCGAGGAGGTCGGAGGCGGCGGCATCGACGACGTCTTCACCGGCTGCCTCGTCCAGGAGGAGCTGAACTGGGGTTGCGCCGGCATCGGCAACCTCATCACGTCGGCCGGATTCTTCGCACGCACGCTGGTCGAGGTGGGCACCGACGAGCAGAAGCAGCGCTGGCTCGCGCCGCTCACGTCCGAGACCCCGCCGCTCACCGCGCTCGGCTCGACCGAGCCGGGAGTCGGCTCCGACACCGCCGCGATGACCACCACCGCCGAGCGCACCGACGGCGGCTACCGCCTCAACGGTCAGAAGACGTGGATCTCAAACGGCGGCCTCGCCGAGTACTACTGCTTCTTCGCCACCGTCGCACCGGGCACCGGCTCGAAGGGCGTCACCGCCTTCGTCGTCGAGAAGTCGGATCAGGGCGTGAGCTTCGGCGAGCCGATGAAGAAGATGGGGCAGCGCGCCATCCTCAACACCGAGGTCTTCCTCTCGAACGTCGAGATCGCCGAGGACCGCCGCCTGGGCGAGGAGGGCAAGGGCTTCTACAGCCTCATGCACACCTTCGACGAGTCGCGCATCCACCTCGCATCGAGCGCCGTCGGCATCGCCCGCGCAGCGCTCGAGTACGCCGTCGAGTACGCAAAGACGCGCGAGGCGTTCGGCAAGCCCATCGCCCACCATCAGGCCGTCGGATTCCGCCTGGCAGACATGGCCACGCGCGTCGATGCCGCCCGCCTGCTCACCCATCGCGCCGCGCTCTCGATGGATGCCGGCCGCCACGTGCCCGCCGAGGCCGCCATGGCCAAGCTGTTTGCATCCGAGACCGCGAGCTACTGCACATGGGCCGCCCTCCAGACGCTCGGCGGCTGGGGCTACTCGCGCGAGTACCCGGTCGAGAAGTGGGTACGGGACGCCCGCCTCGAGGAGATCGAGGAAGGCACCTCGGACATTCAGCGGCTGATCATCAGCCGGTCGCTTCAGCGGAGCTGAGCAGGTCTGCCACGTGCTGTGCCGCGCGGCGGTACGGCAGAAACTCCGAGACGTCCGAGTACCACGCCATGTACGGCGTGATCATGAGGTGCGGCGCGGCCAGGATGTCGGCACCCGGCGGCATCTCCCACACGTTGTCGAACCCGGCCCGGATGTGGGTCGCGGCGAGCAGCGCAGGCTTATCCACCAGGCCGCCGCGCGCCGTGTTGATGAGCACCGTGCCCGGCCGCATCAGATCGAGCCGGCGGCCGTCGATGATGCGCGCGGTCTGCGAGCTGAGCGCCAGGTGCAGAGTCACCACGTCGGCCCACTCCAGCAGCGGATCGAGCAGCGGCTCGCCACCCTCCACGAACGGGTCGTGGTAGCGGACATCCATCCCCAGCGCGCGGCAGCGCTCGGCCACCGCCTGCCCGATGTGGCCGTAGCCGACAATCGCCACACGGGCGCCGCGCAGCTGCCTCGCGACGCCGCCCGACTTGTGGTCCCAGCCGCCCTTGCGCGTATCGGCAACGGCGAAAGGGATCCCTCGCAGGAGGCCGGTCATCATCGCAAGAGTGTGGTCGGCGACCTCGTCGGTGCAGTAGTCGCCCACCGACCGCACATCGACTGCATGGGCCTCAGCTGCCGCGAGATCGATGTGGTCGAAGCCTGTCGAGGCCGTCGCGATGAGCTCGAGCTGCGGCAGCCGCTCGATGTCGGCCGCCTTGACCGGCGACGTCGGAGCGACCATCAGCACCGCCGTGTCGGCAGGCGCGTTCGCGACGTTCGCGCTCTCGGCGGCCGGGGCGTACTCGTGGACGATGTCCATCGGGTACGTCGGATCGCAGACCACTACTCGCTTTGGACTCACAAGGTCAGGCTACAGCGACGGCGTCTTCATCGATCACCGCACGGCCCGTGTCGGTGAGCACCCGAAGCGCCTCGGACGGCATGTACACGGTGACTGCGTCGCCCTGCCGGAACGGGATCTCCTCGCCGGCGTTGGGCACCAGCGCCTGCACCAGGTCGCCGTTGGCGAGCCGCACCAGCAGCTGCACGGCGTTGCCGAGGTAGACGGGGCGCTCGATCATGCCGGGGATCCTGTTGGGGCCGGTGGTGCCGTGGGCCTCGAGGCGCATCCGCTCGGGGCGGATGACGATGCGCGTGGGGCCGGTGACCTCGGTGGTGCCGTGGGCGGCGAGCATCTCGAAGTCGCCGACGTTGAGCTTGCAGTTGCCGTCGGCCTGCTTGCCGTGGGCGTCTGCATCCATGAGGTTGGACACTCCGAGGAAGTCGGCCACGAACGTGGTTGCCGGCTCCTCGTACATCTCCTGCGGCGGCGCGACCTGCTCGACCTTGCCCTTGTTCATGACCGCGATGCGGTCGGACATGGTGAGCGCCTCTTCCTGGTCGTGGGTCACGTACACGAACGTGATGCCGACCTGCTGCTGCAGCGTCTTCAGCTCGACCTGCAGCTGCTTTCGCAGCTTGGCGTCGAGGGCGCCCAGCGGCTCGTCGAGGAGGAGCACCGCAGGCTTCAGCACCAGGGCACGGGCAAGCGCGACGCGCTGCTGCTGGCCGCCCGACATCTGCCCGGGCTTGCGCTTCTCGAAGCCGGTGAGCTGCACCAGCTCGAGCGCCTCGGCCACGCGGGACTTCAGCTCGCCCTTGCTGGTGCGCTGGCGCTTGAGCCCGAACGCCACGTTGTCCTGCACGTTCAGGTGCGGGAACAGGGCGTAGTTCTGGAACACGGTGTTCACGTTCCTCTTGTGAGGCGGCGTGTACTGCATGTCGACGCCGTCGAGCAGGATCTGCCCGTCGGTGGGCTGCTCGAAGCCGGCGATCATGCGCAGCGTGGTGGTCTTGCCGCAGCCGGACGGGCCGAGCATCGAGAAGAACTCGCCGCTGGGCATCTCGAGGTTGATGCCGTCAACAGCGGCAACGTCCCCGAACTTCTTCACAAGAGAGATGATTTGAACTTCGCCTGCCACGTGCCCTCCAGCCTACCGGATTTGGCTCAGATGTCGAATGCGGCCAGGTCGCCGGCCATGCCGGTGCCCTGATTGCCCTCACCGCGGGTGAACATTTTGTAGATCAGGAAGCCGGCCACGACCGCGGCCAGCGTTGCGATCATCATGATGGTCGCGATTGCGTTGGTGTTCGGCTGCGGCGCTGCGCGCGTCGCCGAGTAGATCTGGATCGGCACGGTGTCACAGCCGGCGCCGCACGAGAGGTAGAAGCTGATCACGAAGTCGTCGATCGAGATCGCGAACACGATGGCCGCGCTCGAGACGATGGCGGGCAGCAGCAGCGGCAGGAGCACCTTCCAGAGCGTCGCCCGCGGAGTGGCGCCGAGGTCGGCCGCGGCTTCCTCGTAGGACTTGCCGATGGAGAAGAGCCGGCCGCGCACGATGACCACCACGTAGGAGATGGAGAAGGTGACGTGGCCCAGCACCTGGGCGAGCGTGCTCGTGTGGATGAACGTGAAGAGCTGCGTGAACACCAGCAGGAGCGACACGCCCATCACGATCTCGGGCGTCACCAGCGGGAACAGCATCAGGAAGTTGGACGGGCCCGAGCCGCGGCCGCGCCAGCGCGCGAGGCCCAGGGCGAGCGCCACGCCGATGGGCGTGGCGATGAGCACGTCGAACCCGGCCAGCTTGAGGCTCTGGATGAGCGCGTGGTGCAGCTCCGGCGTGTTCCACACCGAGCTCGGATCCGAGTAGTACCAGCGGGTCGAGAACCCGGCCCACGTCGTCAGCGAGCGGCTGTTGTTGAACGAGAACTGCACCGCGATGATGACCGGGACGATGGCCCAGAGCATGTAGCCCCAGGTGACGATCGGAAGGAACCGCGGCTTGCCCCACGGGTTGATGATCCAGCCCTTGGTGCGCTCCCATGCGCCGGGCTTGGGCGTCTCCACCCGGGCCGGCGGCTTGGTCTCGAGAGGCGTCGCGCTCATAGGGTCTGCACGTCCTTCGACGCCCTGGCGATGGTGTACATGTAGTAGCCCATCAGGATCACCAGGAACGCGGACAGGATGAGCGTGATTGCTGCACCCAGGGTCGGCTCGGAGCTGCCGTGGAAGAACAGGTCGATCTGGTTGCCGATCATGGTGGTGGTCGGCGCGCCCGAGACGATGTTGGGCGTGTAGTAGTCGCCGAACATCGGCAGGGCGATCAGCACCGCGCCGCCGAGCACGCCGGTCTTCGACATCGGCAGCGTGATGTGCAGGAACGTCCGGAAGGGGCTGGCGCCCAAGATCACGGCCGGCCTCGAGCAGGCTCTTGTCGATGCGGTCGAGCGAGGCGAAGAGCGGCAGGATGAAGTACGGGATGTAGCCGTACACCAGCGCGAGGATCACGACGCTCGACTCGCCGTTCAGCCAGCCGTCCTTGGTCTGCAGGAGGCCCAGCGTGACGAAGAGGTTGGAGATGTGAAGCCAGTCCAGGAACCGCGTGCCGAGCCCGGTGGGGGCCAGCAGGTTGACCCACGCCAGCATCCGCATGAGGTAGCTGATCCAGAACGGCAGGATCAGCAGGATGAGGAGCAGCGCCTTCCACCGGCCGGCGTGGCGGGCGATGTAGTAGGCCACGGGGTAGCCGATGGCAAAGCAGAGCACCAGCGACGCCGCCACGTAGATGAGCGTGCGCTTCACGGCCTCCCAGTAGACGCCGCCCGGGGCGAGATCCTTCAGCGCCTGCAGCACCCAGCCGACGTTCCAGTCGATGGGGTTCCACGTGGGCACCGGCAGCAGCGTGTTGGGATCGACGTTGCCGAATGCCACTCCCACCACCGCGTAGAACGGGATGACGAAGAGCAGGATGAGCCAGATCACGCCGATCGAGGCGGACGCCGGCCACAGCCACTTGGGATACATCGCCCGGGCCTGCCCTATCCCGCCAGGAACTCGGAGTAGCCGTTTTGCCAGAGCTGCTGGCCGGAAGTGGTGAGCGTTGACTCCTGGAGCGAGGTGGGCCCGAGATCCTTCTCGGTCATCACCGCGGTCTCCATGCTCGGCAGGATCACCTTGTTCTTCACGAGCTGGTCGGGCACGATCTCGTTCAGCGGCGGCTGGTAGCCGTTGAAGTTGACGAAGTTGGAGTAGCCGACGGTGTTGTCCAGCACGTAGTTGAGCCAGAGGTGGGCCAGCACGGGCTTCTTCGTGGTCGAGCAGATCGAGAAGCAGTCGTTCTGCACCGGGCCGAAGCCCTTGTTCGGGCGCCAGTAGGACATGACCGAGCCCGGCGTGCCCTTGGGCAGGTAGTAGAAGTAGGCCGACATGATGTCGCCCGACCAGGCCTGGTTCAGCCACGCCTTCCCCTCGGGGATGGTCTGGTACTGGCTGTCGCCGACCTTCACGTTGCAGATGTTGTAGAGCTCCTTGAGGTCGCTCACGGCCTTGTTGACGACGTTCGCGTTCTCGGTGTTGATGTCGGTGCTGCCGGAGCGCAGGATCGCCAGGGCGATGGTCTCGCGCACCTCGCTGAGCAGGGCCGTCTTGCCCTTGTACTTCTGCGCCTGCCAGAAGATGTCCCAGGGGTTGGTCATCTCCGAGATGTTCTCCTTGACGTAGTCGTTACGCCAAAGGATGCCGGTGGCATAGACCGTGTAGGGAACGGTGTACCGGGAGCCCTGGTCGTAGAACGGATCGGCCAGCGAGGGCCACACGTTCTTCTTCAGGTTGGGGATGTAGTCCAGGTTCAGCGGCTTGATGAGCTTGCTGGCGACCACGCGGTTGACGTTGTCGGGCGTCATCTCCATCACGTCAGGGGCCACCGAGCCGGCAGCCAGACGGGAGATGCCCGAGTTGATGTCGTCGAACGGGGTGACCTGGACGGTGACGCCGTACTTCTCGCCGAACTTCTTCATCAGCGGCTGGTAGAAGTAGTCGGGGTAGTTGAAGATGGTGAACGTCCCGCCGGTCTCGGGCTCCATGCCTGACGCGATGGGATCCTGCCAGCGAGGCAGCTGCACGGGGCGGTTGGGGCGCGCGAGCGGGAACCCGCCCGGGCCGCCGGAGCCGCCGTCGCTGCCGCTGGGAGCCGCTGCGGTGGTGGTGTTGGAGCACGCTGCGAGCAGCGGTGAGGCGCTTGCGAGACCTGCGGCTGCGCCGCCTGTGCGGCGTAAGAACTGCCGGCGATTACCGCGTCCGTCGAGTGGGTGCATCAGCCCCGGTCTCCTTGTGTCATCTGGCCGATCCGGCCAACTCGTTGATGAGGGTTGCACGACCCTCGACCTCGTCATCGATGTTTGCGGCGGGAATCGCGTCGCGGATGAGGTCGTGGAAGTGCTTGATGCCGTTCTCCCGGCTGCCGATCACACCCGCCCGGTAGAGGCTCGAGCCGAGCCCCTCCTGGACACGGTCGGTGAGATCGTTGTCCTCCTCCTGCACCAGCGTGTTGATCCGGACGTTCAGCTTGCGGACAAGCTTGTCACGCCGGCCGGACGTCTCGGGTGGCCGGAACGAGCTCCAGACCGTCATCGTGTGGAGCTCGTCGACGGGGTAGTTGACCCACGTGTCCATCTGGTCGGGATAGAGGTTGAAGGTCATCCCCGGGAACGCGTAGATGAAGTTCCACTGCGCGTTCTCGGGCGACCTCAGCCCTGGCATCGGCCGCACCAGCCGCTGGTAGAGGCGCTCCTGGCGGTTCTTGGAGGCCTTGTCCCGCATGGGGCTGCGGGCGATCGACACGTTGCTGTCCGAGGGCTCGACGAGGTACTGCTTGTAGTCGAGCAGCCGCAGCAGGCCGGGGTGGCCCACCGGGATGTGGTATCCCTCGAGGTAGTTGTCGATGGAGTTCTTCCAGTTGATGGGAAGCACGGTTGATCCCGAGTCATACCGGACGAGTCTTTCGGTTCGGTAAGGCGCGATCCAGTCGGCGAACGGGCCCATCGCATCCATCAGCGGCTGCGCGTCGGGGTCGAGGTTCGCGAAGACGAACCCTGCGACCACTCCCACGCTGAGTGGCCAGAGCCCGTTCTCGTCCTTGTCGAAGCCCACGAACCCGGTCTTCTCGGGGACGCCCAGGAGGCGGCCGTCGAGGCCGTACGTCCAGCCGTGGTAGGGGCATCGCAGCGCCTTGCCGCAGTTGCCCGAGCCATCGGCCAGGCGGGATCCGCGGTGGCGGCACACGTTGGAGAACGCGCGCAGCTCGCGGTCGGCTCCGCGCACCACCAGGATCGGCTCGCCGGCGATGGTCTGCGAGATGAAATCGCCCGGATTCTGGAGATCGCCCACGTGCCCGATCATCAGCCACTGCTTGCGGAAAACCTCACGTTGCTCGGCCTCGAAGAACTCGCGGGTGCGGTACGTCCAAGCTGGGAGTGTGCGAATCGGTTCTTCCACGTCAGTGTCCTTTGGGCTGACTGACCAATCAGTCAGTCGGTTGTCCAGTAAATCACGCGAGCCCGTGGGAGTCAACGATTCGGGTCACACTTGTAACACCCTTGACGCTGGGTCCGGCGCAGTGTTAACTCTGCTGACTGTGGCGTCAGTCAAACTTCCCCACCCGCAATGAGCGAGCCGCGGCGCGAGGCCATCCTCGAGGCCGCATGCCGGGTCGTCGGCCGTGTGGGCATCGACCGGCTGAGGATGTCCGACGTGGCATCCGAGGCCGGCGTCTCGACGGCGCTCGTGCACTACTACTGCGCTACCAGAGCCGATCTGCTCACCCAGGCGTTTCGCTACGCCGACGAGCGGGCGGCCAACTTCGAGGAGCGCATGGCGGTCGGCCTCGCGCCCGTGGAGAAGATCGAACGGCTGCTCGTGGTGTACCTCGACGAGGAGTCCGACGTCTACGAGAACTGGATCCTCTGGCGCGAGATGTGGAACCACGCGCTCTTCGATCCGCAGCTTCGGCCCACCCTCGAGGAGTCGTATCGTGACTGGGTCGCGGGCCTTGCCGACCTCGTCCGCGCGGGCCAGGCAGACGGCTCGATCCCGGCCTCGGTCGTGGGCGAGGATGTCGCCTGGCGGCTCACGGCGTTCGTCGAGGGCCTCGGCCCGCTCATGCTGCTCGGCATGGTCGGGCGCGAGCGCTGGCGCGAGCTGATCTCCGGAGCCGTCGCCCTGGAGCTGGGGCAGGTCACGTGAGGCGGGGACACGATCACCACGACGTGCCGGCCAACGACCGGTGGCTCTTCCTCACCCCCGAGCCCGAGGCCGAGCTGCCGCGGGCGATGGCCGGGCTCTCGGTGGCGCTCGGCGAGCCGGCTCCCAGCGCCCAGGCGCAGGCCGACCGGGTCGAGGAGATCATCGTGACCGGCACCTACGAGGCGTGGCTCGCCTACATGGTGGAGCAGCGCGAGCTGCTGGAGCGCTACCTGGTGCGGTTCGGCGCCGACGAGCGGGCGGGGCACGTGGTGGACGTGATCAACAACCACCACCAGCTGGCGCTCACCGTCCCCGATGCGCGCGGTGTGGGAGATGCCGAGCGCGAGCGGGTGGCGGAGCTGATGCGAGAGATCCACGGGCCGGGCGCGCGCTGAGCGCGCGCCCGGGTTCCGCGGGGGCAGATCAGTGGATCACTTGTTGTACTTCGAGACCGTGACCGAGTCGATCTGAAGGTTCACCTTGCTCGGCGTGCTGGCTCCGGGCATGACGCCGCTGAAGCCGTTGGTGCCGATGTTCGACTGCATGATGAGGTGCATCGGGGCGCTCGGCACGTGCGAGGTGTAGGTGGCCCACACCTTGCCGTCGAGATCGACGGTGATCTTGCCGGGCGTCCACGTGAGCGTCATCGTGTGCCAGACCGTGAAGTCGGCCGTCACGTTGGCGTGCACGCGGGTGTTGCCGTAATGGAGCGTCGCGGACTCGTAGTTCCGCTGTGCGCCGTGGTCGGAAGACTCCTCGATCCAGTCAACCACCGTGCCGCTGCCCTTGGGGCGCAGCGCCACGTCCATGCCGACGCCGGCACCCTTGTCCATCCGGAAGCGGACTGCCCACTTGCCGTAGGTCTGGCTGCCGTACTTGGCCATCGAGACGCCGCCGGTGGTCCACTTGCCGCCGTCCTTGTACGTCGCGATGTCGAGCGCGCCACCGGTGGCGGTGACGTGGCTCTTCGCCCAGCGGCTCTGCGGGCAGCAGCTCGGGATGCCCTGGTACACCGACCAGTTCTTCGTGTTGAGACTGTCGAACGAGTCGGAGAAGGTCTGGGTGAAGCTGCCTGAGGAGGCAGCCGGAGCAGCCTGGGCGGGGAGCGGCGCGGCGCCGGCAGTCGAGCTCACCACAAGGGCAGCCGCAAGCGCCGCAATCGGAGCGACACCGAGAAACTTGAACCTACTACGCATGATCACCTCAAAGTGGGAAACGAAACACTTGTCGCATCCTGTGTCCTTGACCGGTTATTTTCAACGGCTGCGGAGCGATTCTCACAAGAGATTTCCATGGTCTTTACAGGTGGGGCAAATCGGGCCGAGATCCGGCTGAGCGCCTAGGATCCCGCTCCTATGGCCGATATCACGACAATCGCCGACCTCGGCACCGCGGCGGGCACTCTGGTGCTCGCAGTGGCCACGTTCAGCGCCGTGAGGTCGTCCAACCGATCCGCGCGCGTCGCCGAAAGGACGCTACTTGCAGGGCTTCGTCCGCTCGTGTTGCCGTCACGGCAGGACGATCCCGAGGTCAAGGTGGACTTCCAGGACGGAGTTGTAATGACGCTTCGGCCCGGAACCGCCAGGCTGGTGCACAAGGACGGCGCCATCCTGATGGCGATGTCGGTGCGAAATGTGGGCGCGGGACTCGCGCTTCTGAACGGCTGGGACGTGCAGGTGGGGCGGATCATCGGCCGGGAGGCAGACCATCGCGATCCGGCCACGTTTCACATGCTTACACGCGATATCTACGTTCCAAACGGCGATGTGGGCTTCTGGCAGGGCACGCTGCGCGACGAGAACGACCCGGCCCACGGGATGGTGCGCCAGGCCATCACCGACGGTGAGTTCCTCACGGTGGAGGTGCTCTACGCCGACGGCGAGTCGGCGCGCCGCTTCATCACGCGGTTCGCGCTGAACCCGGTGGACGACGAAGGTACCTACCGGGTCAGCGCGAGCCGCCTGTGGGTGCTCGACTGAGCTAGCGGGCTGCTGCCGGCTCCTCAACCTCGAGTGCTACGAGGTTGTCGAGCGCCGTTGCCCAGCCCGTCTCGACCATCGCCGCCACCTCCGGCATCGCCGTGGCGAACGCCTCCAGCCGCTCGTGGAGGAGCGTCAGCTCGGTCGAGTTGCCCGATGCCTCCGCGAGCGTCACGGTGAGGCGAGAGTCGTGGGTGGGGTCATACGCGCGCCCGGGCCCCACGAACCGCCAGAGGAACACGATCCGGCGGCCCGGCTCCAGCTCGAGCAGCTCGCTCTCGAACCCGCCGACGTCGCCGGTCGAATCGGCGTGCCACACGCTGTGGCGGCCGCCGATGCGCTCGTCCACCTCCACCCGCGTGACGTTGCGGTTGCCGGCCGTCATCCAGCGCTCCAGGAGCTCGGGATCGAGCCAGGCGCGGTAGACGCGGTCGGGCGAGGCGGGGATCGTTCGGGTCGTCCGTACTTCGGTCATTGGTCGTCCTCCTTCTCGAACATGGTCACCAGCGCGTCGAGGTGCTCGTTCCAGAAGCGCTCGTAGAACTGCAGCCACTCGGACGCGGAATGCAGCGGCCCGGGATCGAGCCGGCAGACATGGCGCCTCCCCTCGATGGTGCGCTCCACGAGTCCCGCGCGCTCGAGCACCTTGATGTGCTTCGAAGCAGCCGCCAGCGACATCTCGAGCGGCTCGGCCAGCTCGCTCACCGTGAGCTCGCCGGCGGTCAGCCGTCCCAGCATGTCGCGCCGCGCACCGTGCGCGAGCGCGTGGAACACGTCGTCCATCTCGAGTCGTTCAACCATATCGGTTGAATATAGCAGAGCCGACAGTGAATTACGAGGGCTCGAGCACGACCGCCTCGGCCTCGCCAGCCGCGATCACGTCGCTCACCGCCGGCGAGGACGCCAGCAGCCACACCCCGAGCGCCACCGCGATCAGCGCCGCCGAGAGGGCGATCGCCGAGGCCGTGCCCACGTCGGTCAGCCGCTCGTTGAAGATCACCGGCGCCAGGGCGACGGGCACCAGCACCTCGGTCGCAAACGCGATGGGGATGACCACCGTCGCCCGCCGGGCCTGGAGCGCGCTCATCTGCGTGATGCCCGCGACGACGGCCGCGGAGCCGACCAGCACCAGCAGCAGCAGATCCTCGACGGGATGGTGGCGCGCCGACGAGTCGGTGAGGAGCTTGGTCGCCACGCCCGAGAGCGCGAACCCGATGCCGGCGCAGAGCGCCACCACCGACGGGTGCCCCGTCAGCCGGCGGCGCCGGAGAAGCGGCGTCAGCGCGATGACCGCCAGCACCACCAACACGGTGCCGATCGCCCACGACGACGCGTGTTGGCTCGACCGCGACGGCGCCGTGACCGCGATGGTCGCGATGCCCGCGATGAGCGCGGCGGCGCCCAGGATCTCGCGGTGGCCGACGTGCTCCTTCAGGGTCACGCGCGCCAGCACGAGCACCACGACCAGCATCAGCGCGAGGATGGGCTGCACCAGCGTGAGCGGCGCGAGGCTGAGCGCCACGGCGTGAAGCGCCCAGCCCACGAGCGCGATCGCGGCGCCCCAGAGCCAGCGCACCGAGCGAAGCATCGGCCCCAGCAGCGAGACCCTCAGGCTGTCGCGCGAGGGCATCTGCGGAGCCGCGGAGGCCTGGATCACCACGCCGGTGCCGAACAGCAGCGCTGCGGCCAGTGCGCATACGCTGCCAATGGCGGTGTCCATGCGGCTCATCGTAGCCATCGGGAGCCGGCTCGCCGGGGTACGGCGCGCTCTGCGGGCCCGGCGTGTCAGCATATGCCGCGCAATGCAACGAGACCTGACCGCACTCTTCGATCCCAAGAGCGTCGCCATCGTCGGTGCGTCCGACGATCCCGCCAAGTGGGGCAACTGGCTCGCCAAGGGCGCCCTCGCGGGTGAGCACCGCCGCCCGGTGTACCTGATCAACCACAAGGGCGCGCCCGTGCTGGGCCGCGAGACCTACCGCTCGATCCTCGATCTGCCGGTCGCTCCCGAGCTGGTGGTGGTGTCGGTGCCGGCCGGCGCCTTCGAGCAGACGGTGGACGACGCGCTCTCCATCGGCTCGCAGGCCTTCGTGGGCATCACGGCGGGGCTGGGTGAGTCCGGCGGCGAGGAGCTCAAGCGCGAGCGGCTGCTGGTCGAGCGCGTGCGCGCCCACGGCGCCATCCTGCTCGGCCCCAACTGCCTGGGCGTCTACGACCAGTCGGCCGAGCTCGGCATCTGCTCCAACGACTTCCCGCCGGGCGGCATCGGGCTCATCTCCCAGAGCGGTAATCTGGCACTCGAGATGGGCATCAAGGCCCGCGAGTACAGCCTCGGCTTCTCGCGCTTCGCATCGCTCGGAAACCAGTCCGACGTCGATCTGGCCGAGCTGATCACCTCCATGGGCGAGCACGAGGCGACGCAGATCATCGCTGTCTACATCGAGGACTTCCGCGACGGCCGGGCATTCGTCGAGGCGGCTGCCGCCTGCGGGAAGCCCGTGGTCGTGATGACGGTCGGGGCGAGCGTTGCGAGCGCGCGCGCCGCGGCGTCGCACACCGGCGCGATGGTGAGCGGCACGGCCGTGGTCGAGGCGGCCTGCCGGGCCGCCGGAGCGCACCTGGTGCACTCGCCCACCGAGCTGATCGATCTCGCACAGGCGCTTCTCCAGCCCCGCAGGCGGGCGGGAACGCGCATCGCGGTGGTCGGCGACGGCGGCGGGCACGGCGCCATCGCGTGCGACCAGATCGACGCCGTGGGCCTCGAGCTGCCCGTGCTGAGCCCGCAGCTGCGCGCCGCCATGGCTGCGACGCTCCCGTCCACCGCCGCCACGGCCAACCCGGTCGATCTGGCGGGCGGCGGCGAGCAGGACTTCTTCTCGTACGCGAACGTGACCCGGGCGCTGCTCGAGTCAGGCGAGGTCGATGCGGTGCTGATGACCGGCTTCTTCGGCGGCTACAGCCTCTACTCGCAGGAGTTCCTCGAGGCCGAGGTGTCGGTCGCCGACGCCATCACCGCCGCGGTGCGCGAGAGCGGCCGCCCGCTCATCTCCCAGACGATGTACCCGGATGAGGCGACGTCCCACGCGATGCGAAGCGGCGGCGTGCCCACCTACCGCACCATCGAGGCCGCCTGCAAGGCGCTTGCCGGCATCTCCGACACGCACGCGGCCGCCGGGCCGCCCGAGATGCCCCCGGCCGAGACCACGCCGCTCGAGACCGACTACTTCGGGTCGCGCCGCATGCTGGCAGCCGCCGGCGTGCCGTTCGTCGAGGCCGTCGAGGTGCGTGACGGCGCCGCCGCGCAGGCCGCCGCCGAGACGTTGGGGTACCCCGTGGTGGTCAAGGCGATGGGCCTCCTGCACAAGTCGGACGCCGGCGGTGTGGCCGTGGGCATCAAGGATGCCGCAGAGCTCGCCACCGTCGTCTCCGACATGCAGGAGCGGCTCGCGCCCGAGTCGCTCTCGGTCGAGGCGATGGCGCCGCTTCGCGACGGCGTGGAGCTCATCATCGGTGCGCGCCGTGATTCGCGCTTCGGGCCCGATCGCGCTGGTGGGCCTGGGCGGCGTGTTCGCCGAGGTGCTCGAGGACGTGGCCATCGGCCTTGCGCCGCTCGACCACGCGGGCGCGGTCGAGCTCATCGAGAGCCTGCGCGGCGTGGCGCTTCTGAAGGGCGCTCGCGGGCGCCCGCCGATGGACATCTCGGCGGCGGCCGACGCCGCCGTGGCGCTCTCGCGCCTCGCCGCCGCGCGCCCCGACATCGCCGAGATCGAGATCAACCCGTTGCTGGTGACACCCACGGGCGCGCTGGGGCTCGACGCGCGCATCATCGCCGAGGAAGGGGCTGCAGATGCTGGTTGACGGAAGCTTCGACGGCAAGGTCGCGATCGTCACCGGTGGTGGCAGCGGCATGGGGCGCGCGATGGCCCAGGAGTTTGCCCGGCTGGGCGCGCGCGTGGTGGTAGCCGGCCGCCGGCCCGAGCCGCTGGCCCAGACCGTCGCGCTCATCGAGGGTGCGGGCGGTGCGGCCATCGCCCAGTCCACCGACGTGCGCGACCCCGATCAGGTCGATGCGATGGTGGCCGCGGCCGTCTCTGCATACGGCCGGGTCGATGTGCTGGTGAACGATGCCGCCGGGAACTTCGTGGTGAAGGCCGAGGATCTCTCGCCCAACGGGTGGCGCGCCGTGACCTCCATCGTGCTGGACGGCGGCTTCCTCTGCGCCCGCGCGGCGGGCCGCCAGATGATCGCCCAGGGTGAGGGCGGCGCCATCCTCAGCGTGATCGCAAGCTACGCCTGGACCGGCGGCCCGGGCACCGTGCACTCCGCCGCGGCCAAGGCGGGCCTCGTCGCGATGACGCGCACGCTGGCCGTCGAGTGGGCGCCGCACCGCATCCGCGTGAACACCATCTGTCCCGGCCCGACTGCCACCGAGGGCGCCGGTGCCGCCCTCTGGCCCACCGCCGAGGACGAGGCCCGCGTGGCCTCCACCGTGCCGCTCAACCGGCTCGCGAGCGTCGAGGAGATCGGCTGGTGGACAACGGCGCTCTGCTCGGACTTCGCGTCGTACGTGACCGGCGAGAACTTCACCATCGACGGGGGTCATTGGCTCGAGAAGGACGGTTACATGCCGGCCCTCGGCAAGTCGCAGTGAGCCGCCGCACGACCCCGTCGATGCTCGAGCTGGCCGAGGCCGATGCCTGGGCGAGCCTGCTGGGAGACGACGTCCACGCCGTCGGCACCGCCATCGCGGCGTACTTCCCGCAGTCGCGGGAGCTCATCCTGAACACGGTGCGCGGCCTGGGCATCGCCCGCGGCGCGACGCAGGACGACCTCGACGACATCGCGGGGCTCTACGAGAACGTCGAGCACGCGATCACCCTCGCGCCGTCGGCCGAGCCGCGCAACCTGCAGTCGTGGCTCGAGGAGCGCGGCTACGAGCACGGCGCGCCCGACGTGAAGCTCCTGCGGGCTTCGGGCGGCCGCGAGCAGGTCGAGACCGACCTGCGCATCGAGCTGATCGGGCCGGAGCTGGGCCCGTCGTACGCAACCGTGGTGGATCAGGCCTTCGGCATCTCGTCCGAGCTCGCCTCGCACCTGGCCGCGCTTCCCGGCCTGCCGGGCTGGTCGTGCTATCTGGGCTTCGACGGCGAGCGGCCCGTGGCAGCAGGCGCGCTGCACGTGGGCCCGGCCGGTGGCTGGCTCGGCCTCTCCGGCACGGTGGCGCAGTACCGCGGCCGCGGCGGCCAGAGCGCCATCACCGCGGCGCGGCTCGAGCGGGCCGAGGAGCTCGGCGCCGAGCTGGTGGTGACCGAGACGGGCGAGGTGCTGCCCAACCAGCCCTCGGCGTCGTACCGCAACATGCTGCGCCAGGGGTTCAAGGTTGCCTACGTGCGGCCGAAGCTCGTGCGGGCGGCGGGCTGATGCCGCCGAAGACCAGCGCCGGGGTCGCGCTCTACCGCGGGTCGGGCGCGGCGCTCGAGGTGCTGCTGGTGCATCCCGGCGGGCCGTTCTGGGCGAAGAAGGACGACGGCGTGTGGTCGATCCCCAAGGGCGAGATCGACGAGGGCGAGGATCCGCGGGCGGCCGCGCGCCGCGAGTTCGCCGAGGAGCTGGGCTCGGAGCTGCCGCAGGGCGAGCTGATCGAGCTCGGCCAGATCCGCCAGCGCAGCGGCAAGCGCGTGCACGGGTTTGCGATCGAGGGCGAGCTCGACCCCGCGACGGTCAGCAGCAACCTCGTCGAGATCGAGTGGCCGCCGCGCTCGGGCGAGCGCATCCAGATACCGGAGGTCGACCGGGCCGCGTGGTTCGATCTGGACGGGGTGCGCCGCGCCATCATCCCCGCCCAGCTCGAGCTGATCGAGCGGCTCGCCGCTCACCTCGGTGAGTGACCCGCTACGAGAGCGTGACGGTCACCGTCTGCGAGCCGCCGATCGGCTGGTTGTTCGAGAGATCGGTTGCTGCCCACGACACCTGCTCGCTGGCCGATCCGCCTGACGTGAACTTCGTCGCGCCTGCCTTGGCCACCGTCTGCCACTTCGTCGAGGTGGTGTTGTTCGGGCACGGCTCCACCACGGAGAAGCTGCCGGTCGCGCCGTTCGACGCCTCCGTCAGCGTGCCGCTGATGGTGATCGAGCTCGCTCCGTTGCAGGTGTAGGTGCCCTTGATGGTGGCGTTGCCGCCGGTGCCGACCGAGCCCGAGCCCGAGGCCTTGAAGGTGACGACCGCGCCGCCCCCGCCGCCACCGGCCTGGATCGTGACGGAATCGGTCACCCAGTTGGTGGTGTTGCCGGCCGAGTCATAGGCCTGGAAGCGCACCTGCGTGGTGCCCACCGCGGTGATGGTGACCGTGGCGCCGGTGTGGTTGGCGCTCCACGTCGTGCCGCCGTTGGTGGAGGTCTGGTAGCGGTAGCCCACGAACCCGGGGCCGCTGTCGGTCGAGCCCGACGCCGTCACGGTGACGCTCGTGTTGGACGGCTGGCCGTGGGCCGAGTCGGTGACCGTCGGATCGTTGATGGTCGTGACCTCGGCGAGGCCCTGCTGGGTGATGCTCCCGAACTTGGTGAAGTCGCCGCCCCAGAAGATGTTGCCGTTGGCGCCGGTGACCGCGAACACGCCGAGCGTGCCGTTGGCGCTGGTCTTCCACGCGTCGAGCGCGCCGGTGGTCTGGTTGAGCGCCATCACGTGGGCGCGGGCGCCCTGGGTCGGGCAGTGGTTGGAGCCCGCGTTGGCGCCGCAGTAGTTGGCGAAGTGGCCGCCGACGTAGACGAGGCCGCCCATCAGCGCGAGCGCCTGGGTGTTTCCGTCGGTGCCCGCGATCCACTGCTGCTGGCCCGTGGAGGGATTGAACGCCGTCACGTTGCCGCCGTTCCCGGTGGCTGCGACGTAGACGCCCTGCGAGTCGGCCACCATCGAGGAGACCGCCGCGTTGGGGTGGTTCACCCACGGCAGCGGCGCGCCCGGTCGAGGGGTTGAGCGCTGCGAGCCGCGAGTTGATGAGGTTGTTGATGCGGCCGAACGCGCCGGCCACGTAGATCTTGGAGCCGTCGGGGGATGCCACGACCTGGTTCACGGTGTTGTCGGCCGTGGGCGCCCACGCGGTGACCGCGCCGGTGGTGGGGTCGAACGCCGCCAGGTGGGAGCGCACCGCGTTGGCCGAGCCGGCCTGCGTGAACTCGCCGCCGGCGTAGAGCACGCCGCCCGAGAGCGCGATGTCCATCACCTGGGCGTTGGTGGAGCCCTTGAAGGTGGTGTTGGCCGCGCCGCTGGTTGCGTCCACCTCGGCGAGGCGCTGGTCGTTGTGGCCGCCGACCGTGGTGAAGAGGCCGCCCATGTAGACGTTGGAGCCGCTCACGACCAGCGACTGCACGGTGTTGTTGGCGTTGGGGTCCCAGGGCAGGAGCGCACCCGTCTGGACGTTGAACGCCGCGACGTGGTTTCGCGTCACCTCGCCGGTGCCCGCGGCGCTTCCGGCCGGCCGCACCGACGTGAACTGCCCGGCGACGTACGCCGTGTTGCCGGAGATGACGATCTGCTCGACACGCCCGTTGGTCTGGTACGGCCCAGAAGGCTTCGTCCCGACCGCCGCCTGCGCTGCCGATACCGCCAGCGCCGAAATCCCCACTGCGGCCAGCACGCCGCACGTTCGCACAACACCTCTACGCATCAATTTGGAGCCCCCGAGTCTCGTCGTCACCACCTACCCCAGCCTTGTAACGGTACACGCATAATCCGGTCAGGCCAACCAGTTATTGGATGAAAGGAGGTAGGCAATGGATCGCACCATCGTAGCGATGGGGGGCGGAGGCTTCCTGACCGAGCCCGAGAACCCCCTGCTGGACGACTACATCCTGGGGCTCTCCGGCACGGCAACGCCGCGCGTGTGCTTCATCCCCACGGCGACCGGCGACGCCGAGAGCGTCATCGAGCGCTTCTACGCCGCGTTTCCCGGCGATCGCGCCGATGCCTCGCACCTCGCACTCGTGCAGCGCGAGATCGCCGACGTGCGCGCCCACCTGCTCGCCCAGGACGTGATCTACGTGGCCGGAGGCAACACGGTGCTGATGCTGGCCGCCTGGCGGGCGTTCGGGGTGGATGCCGCGCTGCGCGAGGCGTGGGCGGCCGGAGTCGTCCTCTGCGGGCCATCCGCCGGTGGCCTCTGCTGGTTCGAGGGCGGCACCACCGATAGCTACGGCACCCTCGCCGGGCTGAGCGACGGCCTGGGGCTTTCTGGCAGGGACGTTCTGCCCGCACTACGACGGCGAGGCCGAGCGCCGCCCGCTCTACCGGCGCCTGGTGGCCGGCGGGTTTCCCGCCGGGTACGCGGCCGATGACGGTGCTGCGCTCCACTTCGCCGGCACCGAGCTGCGCGAGGTGGTCACCTCGCTGCCGGCCGCCCGCGCCTACCGGGTGGAGGCAGACACGGAGACGCCCCTGGAGGTCAGGTACCTGGGTGCGTGAGGAGGTAGTGCACGAAGTCGGTCTTCGGCTCGTACCCGATCTCGGCGTAGATGTGGTTGGTGGTGGGGTTGGCGAGGTCGGTGAAGAGCGAGCACCACTCCTGGCCGGCGTCGAGCTCGCGCTGTGAGAGCTCCGCGACCACGGCGCTCGCATACCCGTTGCCGCGAAGCGCAGGCGGGGTGTAGACGTAGGCGATGCACGACGACGCGGGCGTGCGCCGGTTCACTGCGGCAATCGAGACCGGCTCGCCGCCTCGCTCCCACACGGCCAGATCGTGTGCTGCGGTCATCGTCGTGACCCAGTGCTCGGCGGAGGTGCGGTCGATGGTCTCGCCGATGTCGTCACCGAACGCCATGACCCACTCGACCATCAGCGGATGGTCGTGGTCGGTGGCGGTGCGCATGCGCCCGGCGGGCATGCGCGGCGGCCGCACGGTGCGCAGCTCGAACGCCCGCGAGCGCCGGCCGACCTCCGTGGTGGCGCCCGTCGCGCGCCAGGCCTCGGCGTAGGGCTCCGCCCAGCGCTCGGCGCCGTTCACGCCGGGCGGGAGCCGGCCGGCGTCCTTCATCGCGGCGACCAGGGCGCCGTGGTCGAGCGTGCGGGGATCGGTGAAGCCCACGATCAGCACCGGGTGTGATCCGGTCATCTGCGTGATGGCCTGCGGGCCGTCATCGCCGCTTCCGATCATGATGGTGGTCTCGCCCCAGGCGTTGGGCTCATCGACGAGCCGCCGCAGGATGCCGTAGACCAGCTCGCCCTCGGCGCCCGAGGCGCGCAGCTGCGGCTCGGCGAGGCCGAGCGCCGGGCCGGCCTCTTTCAGGTGGACGACGTCCATCAGCGACGCACGCGGTAGCGCAGGTGGGTCGCCATCCGGCGTGTCGATCACCTGCATCACCTCGAGCTCGATCCGCTGCGGCAGCACGTCGAAGAGCCGAAGCCCCTTCGCGAAGAGCACCGGGACAAGGTGGATCGAGAGCTGGTCGAGCACGCCGGCCTCGAGCGCGCGCTGCGCGGTGTAGGCGCCGTGCACCATCACGTTTCGCTCACCCGCAGCGGCCTTGGCCTGCGCCATCGCGCTCTCGATGCCGTCGCTGACGTAGGTGACCAGCGGATAGCCCGCGACCGACGGCCCCGGCGCGCGGTGGCTGGGCACGAAGATGGGGACGCCGTGATGGTTGCCCTCCCAGTGGTCGACCTGCTCGACGGTGCGCCGCCCCGCGAGCACCGCGCCGGTGGCGTTGATCTCGTCCAGGAAGTGCTGGCCCACGCCGGTCTGGTCGGCCGAGCGCAGGTCGGTGGAGTCCGGCCCCTCGGCCGGGAACCCGATCCACTCGTGCAGGCGCATGAACTCGTCGCCGCCGGGATTCCCCGGCCCGTCGTTGGGCGCTGCGATGAATCCATCGACGGACATGGACATGTACAGAACCGACTCGGACATGCTGCCTCCAGCGGCGGCGGACGAACGGAGAGGGAGGGATTCGAACCCTCGCTGGAGGTTTACCCCCCAGACCCACTTAGCAGGCGGGCGCCTTCAGCCACTCGGCCACCTCTCCAGGTCTGGGAGGATATCGGCTCCGCGCGGGAATCGCACAAGCGGTAGCGTGGGCGCCCGTGATCACCAAACCCGACGTGCGGAGAATGTGGCGGTGGGTCGTCGGGCTTTGGGTCGGAAGCCGGGTGGCCGTGATCGTTGCCGGCGTGGCTCTCACGCACCAGCTGGGGTGGCACCGCGCGCTCGCCCACTGGCAGGTGCAGCCGTGGACGGCGGTCACCGGCTGGGACACCGTCTACTACGTCCAGATCAGCCACCACGGGTATCAGAAGGGCCTCTCGGTGGCGTTCTTCCCGCTCTTCCCGATGCTGATGTGGCTGTGGCGCGAGGTGATCCCCACCGGCGACGCGATCACGGCGATGGCCGTCTCGAACCTCGCGACGCTGGCGGCGATGGTGGGCATGTACACGCTGGCCCGCGAGCGGCTCTCGGAGGCACACGCCCGCCGGGCGCTCCTCTACCTGGTGCTCTCGCCGTACGCCTTCGCGCTGGTCTTCGCCTACTCGGAGGGGATCTTCCTGGCGCTCACCGTGTGGATGTTCGTGCTGTCGGATCGCGAGAAGGACGGCTGGGCGATCCCGCTGGCGTTCCTGACGGGCCTCACGCGCATCACAGGGGCCGCGCTGGTGCCGGCGCTTGCCTGGAGGGCCTGGCACCGAAGGACGGTCTCATCGTGGCTCCTGGCGGCCGCGCCGGCGGTGGGGCTGATGAGCCACGCCGCGTGGCTCTGGCACGCCGTGGGCGATCCGCTGGCGATGGTGAAGATCCAGAGCGAGTGGGGCGGGCACCTCGCGATCCCGCTCTGGCCGCTGATCGACCAGTTCTGGCGGTTCGGCACCACCCACGACGTCTTCTACCTCGCGCGCGGCGTGACGGTGATCGCCTACCTGCTGCTCCTGATCCCCATCTGGAAGCGGCGCACCTTCCGCGAGAACCGCATGGAGGACGTGCTCTTCGTCGCGGGCATCTTCATCATGCCGCTGCTCTCGAGCGTGCTCTACTCGGTGGGACGGTTCGGGCTGGTGGCGTTCCCGCTGATGTTCGCGCTGGCCGACGTGGGGCTGCGGCGCGTCACCGTGCACCGCGCGTTCGTGGTGTTCGCGCCGACGCTCCAGTTCCTGCTGATGGCCGCGGCGGCGCTTGGCTACCGGCCGCCGTGAGGCCCGGCCGGGCTACTTGATGGTGAACGTGGTCGACCCGATGCCCACACCGTTGGGGTGCTTCTTCGAGTACGAGAACACGAACACCGCGTACTGCTGGCCGTGCTTGAGGCTGCGCTTGACGCCGTTCAGCGTCCAGCTCGCCGGCACCTGGTAGCGCGGCTTCGTCGAGGCCAGGAACTTGGACTGGATGAACACGCCGTGGTTCTGGATCTTGATGCCGTAGGCCGTCGAGCCCGACACGGCTGTCCAGTTGATCAGCGGCGTGGTGGACGAGATGTGCGCGTAGTGCTGCGGCTTGCAGATGCGGCCGGTCTTCAGCGCGATGCGCTTCGGATCCGAGTACACGACCTGGCCGTTGCCGTTGGGCATGTCGGTCTTGTACTGCGCGTAGATGGCGTAGTAGTAGGTGTGGAACTGCTTCAGGTTGCCGTCGAGCAGCACGCCGGTTGACGTGCGCAGCTGGCGGGCGCCGTCGAGCGGGCCCGTAGGCGCGTGGCTCGCGTTTCGCACGATCCAGCTGCCGAAGGTGCCGTTGGCGACGTTCCAGGTGAGGGTCGAGGCGGTGCACCCGACCGAGCCGAGGAAGCCCGTGAACGCCGCGGGGCGACTGCCGGTGCCGCTGACGTTGATCTGCTGCGTGCCGATGGAGTCCGCGATCTGGATGATCGCGCTCTGGCCGCCGGCGCCGCTCGGGTAATACCGGATCGTGAAGGTACAGTCCGAGCCGCCCGCGAGCGAGCTTCCGGAGCAGCTGTCGCCCGGCTTCTTGAAGGCGCCGGGGTTGGCTCCCGCCATCGTGATCGACGTCATGTTGATCGATCCGAGGTTCGGGTTGTGCACCGTGTACTGGACTGACGCGCCGGCCTGGCCGATGGTCTGGCTGCCGAAATCGTGCGAACCGGGCGAGAACGTGGGGGGCAACGTTGCCGGGGGATTGGTGCCAACGCCGCTCAGCTCGGAGACGCCGCCCTGGGTGCTGCCGCCGTCGTACGTGGCGATCAGCTGGGCGGTCTTGATGCCGACCGATCCCGGCTGGAACGTCACGCCCACCAGGCACTGGTCGCCGGGGTTGAGCGTCGTGTTGTCGCAGCCGTGCCGTTCGAGAACGCGAGGTCACCCGACACCGTGATGGTGTTGATGAGGTGCGGAACGGTGTCGGAGTTGGTGATCGAGAGCGTCGCGGTGTCGGTGCTGCCGATGTCGGCGTTGAATCCGATGTCGTCCTGGCCCGAGAACGGCAGGCCCGGCCCGGCGAACGCGCTCGGCACGAATGCCAGCGCGGCGAGCACGACGACGGCGAGAGTGAGGCGCACGCGGCTCACAGCGTCAGCGCTGCCGCGACGAGGAGTCCGACGCCGATCACCACGATGACTGCGGGGATGACGAGTGCTGCGCCGTCGTAGCTGCCGAGCGCGATGCTCCGGCTGCTGCCGCCACCGCCGCGCGAGGTGTACTGCCAGTCATCGTCCCGCGAGCGGCCCACGAACCGGATGATCAGGAAGGCGATCGCCGCCAGGACGAGCACTGCAACGGCGACGGCGCCGACGATCTTCACCAGGCTCGAGCTGAACGCCGACGACGACGAGCTGGAGGCTGCGGTGGCGGGCGGCGTCGTGGTCGCCGCGCCGGTGCTGGGCGTGGCGTTCGACGCCGATGCCGGCGCGACGTAGTCCACCGACGACGTCGTTGCGGCCGAGTGTGAGAAGGCCGCGCCGTTGGTCGCGAACACCGAATAGCAGACCTTGTCGCCGCCGGTGCCCTTGGTATCGACGGCGTGGCGGCTACTGACGATGGGGATCTGCCGAGCGCCGGCCGGACGGGTGGGGCAGCCCTTGGAGCTGGCAACCACGATGTAGTCGGCCGCGCCCTTGGCGGGCGCCCACGTGATGTTGACCTTGCCGGGCGAGGCGACGGCCTTCACGCCGGTCACTGCCCCGGCGGCGCTGAGCGCATTCGCGCTGCTGCGACCGTGGCCGTAGCTTCCGACCGTGAACACGCTGTAGCAGTACTTGGTGCCGGCAGCCACCGAGGTATCGGGCTGGCTCTGGCGCACGGCGTTCCCGCCGATCGCCTTGCCCTCGCTCGGCGACCGGGGGCAGCTGCCCTCTGCGCCGCGGCGGACGACCACGTCGTGGATCAGCGAGCTGCTCGGCAGGAGCCACTTCACCTTGATCGCTGCCGGGCCGATCGCGGCGGCGTGCACCGACGTCGGGGCGGGCGGGGCAGAGTGGTGCACCGTGGTGGTACCGCCGCCGGTGCCTGTCGTGCCCGTCGAGGTCGAGCCGCCACCGGAGGACGTCGTGCCGCCGGAGGAGGTCGTGCCGCCCGATGACGAGGTGCCGCCCGAAGATGTTCCGCCGGAGGATGAGCCGCCGCCGGTGTTGGTCGAGGGGGGTGTGACGCCGCCTCCGCCGCCGCTCCCTCCCGTCGTTGGCGCGGGGGGCGTGACCGTCCCGCCGAACGCCATGCCGCTGCTCGTGACGGCGCTCAGCGCCACCACAGCCAGGATCACGATCGGGATTGTGCGAATCCGTGTCATTGCCGCCTCGAATCCCACGCAGGGTCAACCGCCCACCGGCCCCCCGCGTGAAGAGTATGAGGCAAGACTACCCGTTCGGGGGACGCTGTCAAGCTGTTGACACACCTCCGGATAGACTCGGCTCAGCATGCCCAGACCGATCTTGCTTGGAGTGGTGGGTGACTCCGCCAGCGGGAAGACGACGCTCACCCGCGGCCTCGTCCGCGTGCTCGGCGCCGACGCCGTCTCGCACGTCTGCCTGGACGACTACCACCGGTTCGACCGGGCCCAGCGCGCCGGCCGTCAGATCACCCCGCTCGACCCCGCGTGCAACTACCTCGACGTGATGGATCAGCACCTCCGGCTGCTGCGCCAGGGCGAGCCGATCCTGAAGCCCGTCTACCGCCACTCCGACGGCACGTTCGGGCCGCCGGTGTACCTCGCGCCGCGCCGCTTCGTGATCGTCGAGGGCCTGCTCGGCTACCACACGCCCGAGATGAGCGAGTGCTACGACATCCGCGTCTTCCTCGACCCGCCCGACCACCTGCGCCGGCAGTGGAAGGTCGCGCGCGACTGCTCGCGCCGCGGCTACACCACCGATCAGGTGCTGGCCGAGATCGACCGGCGGGAGCCCGACGCCGACATGTACATCCGGCCGCAGCAGAACCAGGCCGACATGGTGGTGCGGTTCTCGGAGCCGGCGGGCGACGCCGACTCGGCCCACCTCGACGCCCACCTGCTGCTTCGCCCCGGCCTGCCGCACCCCGATCTGGAGGACGTGATCGGCGACGCCGACGAGAAGCTCACCCAGATCGGCACCGGCGGCGCGCAGGATCTGTTCGTCCCCGGCACGCTTGAGCCGAGCGTCGCGCTCGAGCTGGAGGAGCGCATCTGGAGCCACATGCACTTCGCGAGCCACCTGCGCTCCGAGCGGCTCGGCGAGTTCACGGTGGGCACCCTCCTGCATCGCTCCGACTCGCTCGCGCTGGTGCAGCTCCTGGTGCTCTACCACCTGGTCACGGCGCGCGAGAAGGTGCTCACCAACGGTGCCGGGGCAGAGGTGCGCAGCTAGAAATCGGCCCGGCGCTGCGCTAGAACGAGATCAGATGCCCAGCATCGATCCCACGAGCGCCCTGCTCTCGCAGACCTTCACCGGGCCGCCGCCGTCCTCACCTGTGAGCCAGATGGTGCTCGCCGTGCGGCCGCTCGCCCACACCCCGACGTCGCACGAGCGCATCCAGGCCGAGGCCGACGCGATGCGCTACCAGGGCATCGAGCACTACGCGTGAATCGCCGGTGCCAGGCACCGGTTATTCACCGAGCGCGCGCTGGATCGCCTGCTTGATCGCGGCGTCCGGCTGCTCGCGGTCGTTTCGCCAGCGGACGATGCCGTTCTTGTCGAGCACGTAGAACGTGGGGAAGTCGGCGATCTTGTAGGCCGCCGAGACCTTGCCCACGCTGCCCGGGTGGCTGTAGCTGCCGGCGTGCTGGCCCGGATCCACCAGCGCCGGGAACGGCAGGCCGAAGTACCGGTGGTAGGCGTAGACGCTGCCGGCGTCCTCCGAGTCGGCGTTGATGGACGCAAACGCGACCGGTTGCCCGGCGAAGCTCCGCGCGAGCGCCGCCAGGTGCGGCGCCTCGGCCACACAGTGCGGGCACCACGACGCGAAGAACTCGAGCAGCACAGCCTTGCCGCGCATCGAGCTGAGCGACACTGACTCGCCCTGCGGGGTCTTCAGCGTGAACTGCGGCGCCTGCGTCCCCACCGGCAGGAGCGCGTCGTTGGACGGCGAGCCCTCGTCCGACGCGGGCTTGTTCTCGACGGAGCCGACACCCGGCTCGGTGTTGGGCTTCCATCCGCTCGCCGCGGCCGCAGCCTTCAGCGACGCGGGCGCCGCCAGATCAGCTGCGGTGGGCTTTGCCGCCGGCGGCGGGGCGGGTGCCTTGGGGCGCAGGACGTAGAAGGCGGCGACGACCGCCACCGTGAGCACCAGCGCGATGCCCACCGTGCGCAGGAACTCGGCTCGCCGTGTGCGGATGGTCGGCGATCCGTCCATCCGCACAGTATGGCTCAGACAGGTTCAGGCTCTGTGAGCGTCTCTGTGACCGGGGCCACATGCGCTTCGGGCCGCGGCCGGACGTACACCGACTTGCCCTGCTCCAGGTCGAGCACGCGGGACTCCTCGCGGGTGACCTGCACCGAGGTCTCCTGGCCGTCCTCGAGCTTCATGTCGATGCGCACCTCGAAGCCGAGCCGCGCGATGTGCTCGATGCGGGCGGCGTGCGTGGTGCCGTTGGGCTGCAGCCGGATCTCGATGTCGTGCGGGCGGATCAGCGTGTCGCCGAGCCGCGTGACCGGGCCGACGAAGCCCATCACGAAGTCGTTGACCGGGTGGTCGTAGAGCTCGTACGGATCGCCCACCTGCTCGATCTGGCCGTGGTTCACGATCACGATGCGGTCGGACACCTCCATGGCCTCTTCCTGGTCATGGGTGACGAACACGGTGGTGACGTGCATCTCGTCGTGCAGCCGGCGAAGCCACGCGCGGAGGTCCTTGCGGACGTTGGCGTCGAGGGCGCCGAACGGCTCGTCCAGCAGCAGCACCTCGGGCTCGATGGCGAGCGCGCGGGCGAGCGCCATGCGCTGCCGCTGGCCGCCGGAGAGCTGGGCGGGGTAGCGGTCGGCGAAGCCTGAAAGCTGCACCAGCTCGAGCAGATCGTCCACGCGCTTCCGCGTCTCGGCCTTGGGCCGCTTGCGGATGTCGAGGCCGAACGCCACGTTCTTTCGCACAGTCATGTGCTTGAACGCCGCGTAGTGCTGGAACACGAAGCCGATGCCGCGCTTGTGGGCGGGCATCTTGGTCACGTTCACGCCGCCGATCCAGATCTCGCCGCTATCGGGCTGATCGAGGCCGCCGATTGCGCGCAGCAGCGTGGACTTGCCGCTACCGGAAGGGCCGAGCAGTGCCGTCAGCGATCCGTCGGGCACCTCCACCGTGACGTTGTCCAGCGCGGCAAAGTCACCGAACCGCTTCGAGACGTTAGACGCGACGATTGCCATGTGTGCTCTCCTTGCGGGGCTTGATCAGATTCATCACGAACAGAGTGAAGAGTGCGATCAGGGCCAGCTCCAGGCCCGCGGAATACGCCCCTACCCTATCGAAGTTCTGGTATTCAGTTTCTACACGAAGCGGGAGCGTCTGGGTACCCCCGATGACGTTACCGCTAACGACGGCCACCGCTCCGTACTCGCCGATGGCCCGGGCGGTGGTGAGCACCACGCCGTAGATGACGCCCCAGCGGATGGCCGGGAGCGTGACGCGCCAGAACACCTGCCGGCTGGTGGCGCCCAGAGTGGATGCCGCCTGCTCCTGGTCGGTGCCGATCTCGCGCAGCACCGGGATCACCTCGCGCGCCACGAACGGCAGCGAGACGAAGATGGTGGCGATCACCATGCCGGGGACGGCGAAGATGATCGGGTGGCCGTGGTCGATGAACCAGCTGCCGAACCAGCCAGACTGGCCGTACACGAGGATCAGCGTGAGGCCGACAACCACGGGGGAGACGGCGAACGGGATGTTCAGCATCGCCTCCATGAAGGCCTTGCCCTTGATGTTCGAGCGCACGATCATCAGGGCGAAGACGACGCCGAAGACGGTGTTGAGCGGTACGGCGATCAGCGCGATCTTGAGGCTCAGGAAGAGCGCCTTCTTCGCGTCGGTCTCGTTCCACGCCGACCAGACCGGGCCGATCCCGTGCTCGAGCGTGTGGTAGAGGATGATCGCCACCGGCACGAGCAGCAGCGCCGCGAGATAGAAGAGCGCAACGATGCGCAGTCCGTACTTAGCGATCATGCCTGGCCCCCCAGCGTTCGAGTGCGCCCATGGCGAGCAGGATCAGCAGGGCGATCAGCAGCATCAGCGTCGCGAGTGCCGCGGCGCCGCTCGGGTTGTCGCTCTCGATCTGGGCGTAGATGTGCACCGAGGCGACCTCAGTGTGGAACGGCACGTTGCCGGAGAGCAGCACCACCGACCCGAACTCGCCGATGGCGCGCGCAAAGGCAAGCGCGCAGCCGGAGATCGCGGCGGGCATGATGGTCGGGAAGATGACCCGGCGAAAGACGGTGAAGCGGGTCGCGCCGAGCGATGCGGCGGCGTCCTCGACCTCTCGGTCCATCTCCAGGAGCACCGGCTGCACGCTTCGGATGACGAAGGGCAGCGTCTCGAACAGCAGCGCCAGGAGCACCGCCGTGCGGGTGTACGAAACGTTCACGCCAATAGGCGAGTTGGGCCCGTAGAGCGTCAGCAGCGTGAGGCCGGCGACGATCGTGGGCAGGGCAAACGGCAGGTCGATCAGTGAGTTCAGAAAAGCCTTGCCGCGGAACTCGTCGCGCACCATGACCCATGCGACGAGCGTGCCGAAGACTCCGTTGATGAGCACCACGAGCAGCGAGACCACGAGGGTCAGCTTGATTGCTGCCTGGGCGTCGGGTGCGGTGACGGCGGTGTGGAACTGCTCCCACCCGCCCTTGCCGGTCACCCATGCGAGCGCTGCCAGCGGCAGCAGGACGATCAGGCTCAGGTAGGTGATCGCCAGCCCCGGCGCGACACCCGAAGGTGCCCCGCCGAGGCTGAGAGAGCCACGTCCTGATCCGGAAGACCGGGGTGGTTCTGCGACGACCGTGCTCACTTGCTGGTCGACACTCCGAGTGACTTCTCGATCTTGGCCATGATGCCGGTGTCGGGATCGAAGAACGTGTCTGCGATCTTGTCCCAGCCACCGAGGCTGTCGATCGTGAAGGTCGGGACGTCCGGGTAATCCGACGCGTACTTCTGAGCGACGGTCGGGTCAACCGAGCGGTATCCGGTCTGCGCCAGAATGGTCTGGGCAGGCTCCGTCCACATCCACTTGGTGAACGCAACACCAGCGGCAGATGAGCTCTTGAGCTGCGCAGCCACGGTCTGGATCAGGATGGTCGAGGGCGGATAGACGATCTGGATCGGCTCTCCGGCCTGTTCGGCCAGCTTGGCGTCCTGCTCATAGGCGAGCAGCACGTCACCCTTGCCGCCGATGAACGTCTGCAGTGCAGCGCTGCCCTTGTCGTCCTGGACCGGGACGTTGTGGAACAGCGTGTTCAGGTATGCCTGGGCCTCGGCGGGCGTCTTGCCCTCCTTGAGCTCGGCACCGTACGCGGCCATGATGTTCCAGCGCGCGCTGCCCGAGGTGAACGGGTTGGGCGTGATCACCTGAACGCCCGGCTTGACCAGGTCGTCCCACGTGGTGATGTTCTTCGGGTTGCCCTTGCGGACGACAAAGACCACGACGCTATCGGCGACGATGCCCTTGTTGGCGCCCTGATCCCAGCTGGCGGCAACCTTGCCGTCCTCGACGAGCCGCTCGATGTCCGTGCTCAGTGCGAAGTGCACGTAGTCGGCCGGCTGGCCAGCGTCCACAGCCCGGCTCTGATCGCCGGATGCGCCGTAGGACTGGCTGAACGTCACGTCCTTGCCCTGCGGCGTGTCATTGAACGCCGGGATGAGCTTGGTGTAAGAGGCCTCTGGCGTCGAGTACGCAACCAGGTTGACCTTTCCACCGACCGAAGGCGGCGTGGTCCCGCTGCCTCCACTGCTGTCGCTGCCGGAGGAGCTGGAGCTTCCACAAGCTGCCAACCCGGCTGTGACTGCCACCAACGCAACTGTAAGTGACAGAACTTTGACTCGATTCAAGTTACCCTCCTACCCTATCGATGAACTTGACTTTACGGTAGGATGGTTGCATGGATCTGTCAACTCCCAACCGGCAATCGGCCCCTGTCGAGCGCGGTCGTGTCGGTTCAAATGTGAGGCACCTCCTGGGTATGCACGACTTGCACCAGGTTGAACTTGCGGAGTACCTCGACCTCTCGACGCAAGGACTTTGGAACATTCTGCACGGGCGATCCGAGCCGCGCTCACGCACGGCCTGGAATCTCGCCACGGCCTTCGGAATCACCATCGAGGATCTGTTTTCCGAGGTGGGAACCTGCGTGCGGGCAGCGGCTGCGGTGTTCGAGACCGCGCCGGTGCGAGTGGCCTACAAGAGCGAGCCGGCCGAGCCCGAGGCGGTGTAACGCCGGGGGCGTAGCGGTGGGTCGGATCCAGGGCGGCTGATAGTCTGGGCCGTTTGTTTTACGAGTTATCGTGGAACTTCGAGCTGGAGGCCCCCTTGACCCACCGCATCCGCGCGCTGATCCTGTCCATGTCCGCCGCCGCCCTGTTCGCCGTCCTGGCGGGCACGGCTGGCGCTCTGCCCATCAAGCAGACACCCGATGCGACGTGGCAGGCCAACGGCCGCGTGCTTGCGATCCTGCGGGTCGGAAACACCGTCTACATCGGCGGTGAGTTCACCGCGGTGATGAGCCACTCCGGCGGCTCGGTGACCGCGCGAAACCATCTCGCGGCCTTCAGCGCGACCACCGGCGCGGTGCTCCCGTGGAACCCCGGAGCCGACGGCAACGTCCGCGCCCTGGCCGCTACGGCAAACGGCAGCATCATCTTCGCGGGCGGCGACTTCACGCACGTCGGCGGCACCTCCCGCGGCCATGTGGCGGAGCTCCCGCCGGGCGGCTCCGGCGCTCCGCCTGAAGTGGCCGGGCTCGGTGAACGACACTGTCCGCTCGATGATCGCCTTCAACAGCAAGCTCTACGTGGGCGGCGACTTCACCAAGGCCGAGGGCAAGGCCCGGGCGCACGCAGCGGCGATCGCGGTGAGCGGCGGCGGGCTGCAGGGCTGGGCGCCGCGGACGAACGGCGCGGTGCGCGCGATCATCGTGTCGCCCGCCGGCACGCGGATCTTCATCGGCGGCGATTTCACCACGGTGAACGGGAGCGCCCAGGCGCATCTCACTCCCGTGGGCACCAACCTGGGCGGCCTCGAGCCGTGGCCCGCCGCCTCGCATCCCGGCGGCATGGTGAACGTGCTCAGCGTGAGCACCGAGCGGCTGTTCGCGGCCGATTCGGGCGGCGGCGGCCACGTGCGCGCCTACTCGCTCGTCTCCGGCAAGCTCCTCTGGACGAACACCACCGACGGCAACGTCGAGGGCCTCACCCAGATGAACAACGATCTGATCGCCGGTGGCCACTTCAACAAGATGGGCGCGCAGACGCGGCGGCACCTGGGCGCGATCGACAAGAAGACGGGCAAGGTCGACCTCTCGTGGGCGCCCTCGGCTGACAGCTCGCTGGGCGTGTTCTCGGCGTTTGCCTGGAACAATCTCGTGCTCTACGTGGGCGGCGATTTCACCGAATGGCAGCCCGGAAACGTGAAGCAGGCGCACTTCGCGCGGTTCTCGTAGCGCGGAAACTGTTTGGTAGGATCGCGCAGGAATCTGCGCTCCAGCAATTCCCCTGCCGAGGAGATCGCTCCAATGAGTACCCTTGATCGAGTTCTTGGACCCGACCATGCCGAGTGGGAGACCATCCGCCCCGCATGGAATCTGGCCGCCTACCAGCACCCCACCGCAATCGCGCTGCCCGAGACCGCCGACGACGTGATCGCGGCCGTCAACTACGCCCGCGAGCACGGCCTGCGCGTCGCGGCGCAGTCGACGGGCCACGGCGCCAACGCGCTCGCCGCCGGCGAGGGCACGCTGCTGGTGAAGATGCAGAACATGCGCGGCGTCGAGATCGACCCCGGCGCGCGGATCGCGCGGGTCGAGGGCGGCGCGCAGTGGGGCGACGTGAACGGCGCCGCTGCCGCCCATGGGCTGGCCGGCCTGATGGGCTCGGCGGCCGACGTCGGCGTCGCCGGGTACACGGTCGGCGGCGGCTTCAGCTGGCTCGGGCGGAAGTACGGCCTGGCCTGCAACAACGTGCATGCGATCGAGGTCGTGACCGCCGACGGCGAGCTGGTGCGCACCGATGCCGAGCACAATCCCGACCTGTTCTGGGCGGTGCGCGGCGGCGGGGATCGTTCGGCGTGATCACCGCCATCGAGCTCGACCTCTTCCCGGTGGCCGAGGTGTTCGCGGGGATGCTGCTCTGGCCGATCGAGCGCGACCGCGAGGTGCTCACCGCGTGGCGCGAGTGGGTTGGCACTGTGCCGGACGAGGTCACCTCGGTCGGGCGCATCCTGCACCTGCCGCCGATCCCCGACATCCCCGAGCCGTTCCGCGGCCGTGAGTTCGTGGGGATCGAGGCGACGTGCCTGCTGTCGGAGGCTGAGGGCACCGAGCTCATCGCGCCGCTGCGCGCGCTCGGGCCCGAGATGGACACGTTTGCGGTGATCCCCGTGCCGGCGCTCGAGCATCTGCACATGGATCCGCCGCAGCCCGTGCCGGGCCTCGGTCAGGGGCTGGTGCTGACCGATCTCACGCCGGAGGCCATCGACGTGATCGTGACCACTGCCGGCGCCGGATCTGGCACGGCGCTGCTCTCGATCGAGGTGCGGCACGCCGGTGGCGCGTTTGGTCGCGAGCACGATCGAGTGCGGCGCTGTGGCGGCGATCCAGGGCGAGTTCGTGTCGTTCGCGGTGGGCATGGCCCCGCCTCCGCTGGCCCCGGCCGTGGAGAAGAGCCTCGAGGTGACGATGGGCGGGCTCGAGCCATGGAGCGGGCCGCGGCAGATGCTGGGATTCCGCGAGACGCAGACGCCGGCCGAGGCGCTCTACGGCACGTCGCTCGGCAGGCTGCAGCAGATCAAGGCCGAGGTCGACCCCGACAACCTGTTCCAGTCGAACCACCCGCTCTGAGGGGCGCGTGAGCTCGCAGTGGACGTGAGGTAGAACCCCGGCAACGACGGCCCCACGGGCCGGTGGGGTGTCGTCGGGCCGGGGTGGGTTGATGCTGCTTCAGGTTCGCCTGCGATGTCTGGTAGCTGATCCGGCCTCAGCGTTGGTGGTGGCGTGTGAGGCCGCGCTGTTGGATGTGCTGTTGAAACCCGGCAACGACGAGCGCCGGGCGGGTGGGGTGTCGCCCGGCCGGGGCGCGGGTTGTGCTGCCAGTTGCGCAGATCCGGCGGTATGTCTACCGGATGATCCGGTCGCGGCGTTCGTGGTGGCGTCGGGGCCCTCGTTGTTGGATGTGCTGTTGAAACCCGGCAACGACGAGCGTCGGGCGGGTGGGGTTTCGTCCGGCCGGGGCGCGGTTGTGCTGCTTCAGTGACGCCTGCCGGAGTTCGGCGGGTCGCGGCGAGGGGCTGAGTCGGGGCGGTGGGCTGGGCTCACGGTGAAGGGCTGGGACGGCGGGGTAGGCGACGGGACGAGGCTTCCGCACCTCAGGGGATGGGGACGTGCCAGTTGGCGCCGCGCGTCGATGTCATTTGGGATTTGTCGGCGTTTCGCGTGGCGGCCCCTACGTTCGGAGGCGCTACTTCGGGAATGCGCCACTTGGCGTCGCGTGTCGATGCCAGTTGGGGTTCGGGTCTCGGTTGGCGGCGGGCGTTGGTGAGCGCCACTTGGCGTCGCCCGTCGATGCCATTTGGGGTTGCCGGCTCGGTCGGCTGCCTGGATCGATGGACGCCACTTGGCGTTGCCCGTCGATGCCATTTGGAGTTCCTCGGCGTTTCGCTCGGTGCGGGCTCCGTCAGAGCGGCTGGCTGCGAGAGGGCGCCATTTGGCGCGGCTCGTGCGTGCCATTTGGGATCGCGTCCTCGTTGGCTGCCCGCATCGGTGAACGCCACTTGGCGCTGCGCGTCGATGCCATTTGGAGCTCTTCGGCGTTTCGCTCGGTGCCGGGCTCCGTCAGCCGCTTGCTGCGGGAATGCGCCACTCGGCGCGGCGCGTCGATGCCATTTGGGATCGCCGGCTCGGTCAGCTGCCGGCATCGGTGCACGCCACTTGGCGTCGCCCGTCGATGCCATTTGGGATTTGCAGGCGCCGCCGACCTCGCCGACGTCGCAGGACAGGGCCGGGCGTTGATCCGTCGTTCGCGCCACTTGGCGCAGCGAACGGATGTCATTTGGTCATGTGAGCGTCCTCGGCCCCACCCGCCATCCCCGGCCCCACCCGCCATCCCCGTCCCCCCCGACCGACCCGCCATCCCAGCCGCACCCGCCGCCCCACGTTCTCCACGGACTCTCGACACGTCGTTACCCACGCGGCACAGGATGTCGGCAAGACTGCTCGGCATGCCTGCCTACACGCTTTACAAGGCCCGTGGAATGTCCGTCAAGCAGCCGGTTTGCGCGATCTGCGCGGATCGCACCCGGGGGAAAACGACTGAGGTCACCGTCGGGTACGGCGTGTCCGTGTGGCTCTGCGGCGACCACTCGAGCGTGGACTTCCTGACGAAGCGCGGCGGGAGGGATTTCGTGAACACGATGTTGCGCCTCTGGCAGGCACATGGGTGTCTCACCAACAGCCGTCGCAAGGCGCTCCACACCTACCTCGCCGTGCGCCAGCCCAAGCCGTCCAGAGCGCGCCCCGGGTCGTACGCGTGGCCGAAGCTTCGCATCCACGCCGAGCGTCTCTTCGCCGCGGGGGTACCTGGGCAGACGGTGATCGAGCAGATCCATGGAATCCGATACGAGCCCACCGAAGCCCCCAGCGCCCGCACCATCCAGCGGTGGCGCACGGAGCGTCGCTGGATCGCGCGCGCCGGCCCGTGAATCATCCTCCGCACCGTTACTCCCCGTCGGCGAGGACGTCCAGCACGCGCTCGGGCTGGCCAAACGGGGCCACCAGGTAGACGCCGGCGGCGAGCTCGCGGGCCTCTGCCAGCAGCTCGCGTGCGATGGCGACTCCCTCGCGCGCGGCCTGCGCGTCGGCGCGGGCGAACCGGTCGAGCACCGCGTCGGGCAGCGTGATCCCCGGCACCTCGTTATGCAGCCGTAGCGCCAGCGCGTGGCTCGTCACGGGCCAGAGGCCCACCAGCACCGGCACCGGGGAGCTGCCGCCGAGGTGATCGAGCAGACGCCGCAGCGGATCGAGGTCGAACAGCACCTGCGTCATCGCAAACCGCGCGCCCGCCGCGACCTTGCGGGCAAACCGCTCGAGCTCGACCGGCATGTCCTCCGCCGTCGGGTTCACGGCCACCCCGGGGAAGAACGCCGTCGGCGCATCAAGCGTCTTCCCCGCCCGGTCGGTACCCGCATTGAGCGCCGCGATGATCTCGACCAGGCCGATGGAATCGACCTGGTAGGCGGCATCCGAGCCGCCGCTATCACCCGGCGGCGGGTAGTCGCCCGTCACCGCCAGCACGTTTCGGATGCCGCTCGCCTGCGCCCCCAGAAGCTGTGACTCGAGCCCTCGGGCAGTCGTATCGCGCGGCGTCAGGTGCGGAATGGTCTCGGCGCCGAGGTGCTGCTGGACGAGCGCCGAGGTCATCAGCGAGCTCATCCGGGCGCGCGCCATCGGGTTGTCGTTGATGTCGAAGAACTCCACCCCCGGCCGCCTGAATCTCGCGTGCCGTGGTGAGCAGCCGCTCGAGGCTCGCGCCCTTGGGCGGATCGAGCTCAACCGAGACCACCCACTCCCCCGCCGCAAGCCTCTGCGCGAGGAGGCTCTCGGCCGCAGGCTCCGCCACCGGCGGTGGCGCCGGCACCTCCCGCGGCGCGAACGTGTACCGGGCCGGGCGATGCTCGTCCACCGCCCGCCGGATCGCCGCGATGTGATGCGGCTGGGTGCCGCAGCAGCCGCCGATCAGGCACGCGCCAAGCGCCACCGCCTGCGCAGCGAACTCGGTCGCGTAGGCATCCGACGAGTCAGGGTAGAGCACCCGGCCGCCGCTATACATCGGCAGCCCGGCGTTCGGCTGGACGGTGAGCGGCAGCGGCCCCGCCCGGCGCATCTCGCGGAGGCCCGCAAGCGCCGACTGCGGCCCGAGGCTGCAGTTGATGCCCGCCGCCGCCACCCCGAGCCCGGCCAGCACGGCAGCCACCTCGAAGCCGCCCGCGCCGGTCACCGTGGCGCCGTCCTCCTGCACCGTGATCTGGGCGATCACCGGCAGATCGGTCTGCGCCCTCACCGCCTCGACGGCGACGACCAGCTCCTCCAGCGACGTGAACGTCTCGAGCACGATCAGGTCGGCGCCGCGGCCCTGCAGGATCGCCGCCTGGTGCCCGTAGAGCGCCGCGCCGCTCGAGGTGGTGCCGCCCAGCAGCTCGGCCGACGTGCCCAGCGGCCCGATCGAGCCCGCAATCAGCACGTCGCGGCCGGAGACCTCACGGGCATCCCGGGCGATCTTCGCGCCGGCCTGGTTGATCTCGTCCACCTGCCGCTCGAGCCGGTGGGCGCCCAGCTTCACGGCGTTCGCGCCGTACGTGTTGGTCTGGATCACGTCGGCGCCCGCGCGGATGAAGCCGACGTGCGCCGCCAGCACGACCTCGGGCGCTGCGAGGTTCGCCTCCTCGGGGCACCGCAGATCGGGCAGCTCGACCGAGAGCAGCGAGCCCAGCCCGCCGTCGCCCACCAGCACCTCGTCGCGCAGGCGCTCGGCCGCCCTCACCACTCGACCAGCCGCCACACCCCGGGCTGCAGCCCGCCCTCGTCCTCGCCGATCTCGGCGAAGATCGAAACGGCGCGCTTGAGCTCCTCCATCGCCTGATCCTCGTCGCCCGCCTGGTGCAGCATGTCGGCGAGGTTATTGCGAAGCGCGGCCTCGCGGTGGCGGTCGCCCAGCTCCGCGCACCGCGCCGAGCGCCTCGGCGATGAGGGCGCCCGCCCGGCCGGTGTCGCCCGCCGCGGCGCAGTCGAGCGCGAGGTTGTTGAGCGCAGCGATGTGGATGTCGGGATCGCTCAGGCCGGCCGAGAGCTCCACGCTCAGCTCCAGGTGCCGGCGCCCCGATCCGAGCAGGCCCAGGATGTTGTGCGCCTGGGCGGTGGCCGTCGCGTCCTGCGCGTCCTCGGCCAGCTGCAGCGCCTCCTCGCCCAGCCGCTGGGCCTCGGCGTCGTCGCCGCGGCGGCGCGCCACCAGGCTGCGATCGGCCTGGATCCGCGCCGCCTCGCCACCCAGCCGCAGCGCCTCCAGGTAGTGCAGCTCGGCCAGCTCCCAGTCCCCGCGGCGCTCGTGCACCGAGCCCAGCTTGTGCTCGATGCCCGCCAGGCCGCCGGGGCCGGCGAGCGCAGCCGCGGCCTCGTAGGACGCGATCGCCGCGCGGTACTCGCCGCGCAGCGTGTGGACGTCGCCCAGCAGCTCGTGCAGCCGGCCCGGCTGGGGCGATCCGAGCGCCATCGCGGTGCCGTAGTGCTCAAGCGCCTCGGCCGTGGCGGCGAGCCGGCGGGCCCGGTCGCCGGCCTCCACGTAGGCCTCGGCGGCAGCCTCGGTGTCGCCCGCGAGCTCCAGGTGGCGCGCGATGAGCGCAGGCGCGCCGCGCGAGTGGGTGAGGGCCTCGGCCACCCGGCCGTGCAGGAGCCGCCGGCGCGCGAGCCCAGCCCGCTCCTCCTGCAGGCTTCGCAGGCGCTCGTGCGCGAAGTCGTACCCGGGGTCGCGCTCGACGATGAGCCCGCGCGTCGCCAGCTCGTCGAGCGCGCCCACCACCTCGTCGTCCGACCGGCCGCTGGCCCGCCGCACGGTATCGACGTCGAACGTGCGGCCGATCACCGCCGCCGCGGCGAGCACCTGGGACGCGGTCTCCGAGACGGCGTCGAGCCGCGCGCGCGAACACCTCGCTCGCCCCCTCGGCCGCCCCCGCGTCGCCCGCCAGCAGCTCGGCGAGGTAGAGCGGCAGGCCCTCGCTCTCGGCATACAGGCGGTCGCCGGCGGCGTTGTCGAGGCCCGCCTCGCGGGCCAGCTCCGCGACGTCGTCCGCCGTGAGCCGCTGCAGCGTGACTCGCTCGCCGAGCGCGGCGAAGCCCCGGTAGGCGTGCTCGGGGTCGGGCTCGTCGGTGCGAAGCGCGGCCAGGAGCAGCATCGGCCGGCCCTTCAGCCGCCGGCCGATGTAGGTGAGCGCGTCGATCGATGCCGGGTCGCTCGCGTGCAGGTCGTCCACGAAGACGATGCCCGCGCTCCGCCCGGCGACCGCCACGGTGAGGAGCCGGCTCGCGGCATCCAGAAACCGCTGCCGCGCCCCCGGCTCGGCGAGGCCCGTGAGCGGCGGCTGGCCCAGCTCGGGCAGGAGCCGTGCGGCCTCCGAGCGGCAGTGCTCGGGCATCTCGTCGCCGGCCAGCTCGGCGGCCCCGGCCAGCAGCTGGGCGAGCACGCCGTAGGCGAGCCCGCGCTCCCCGGGGTGTGCGCGGGCCGAGATCACCCGCGCGCGCGTGCCCGCGCGCGCGGCGAGGAACTCCTCCGCCAGGCGCGTCTTGCCCACTCCCGACTCGCCCTCGATCACGACCACGCCGCCGTCGCCGGCCATCGCGGCGTGGGCGCCCGAGAGCCGCCGGAACGAGTGGTCTCGCCCCACCAGCCGCTGCGCGGTCGCAGGAGCCGGTGCCGGGGCCGCCGGCCGCTGGGGCGTGCGGCCCTCGTTCACGGCGTTGTAGAGCTCGGTGGTCTCGCTGAGCGGGCGCACCCCGAGCTCGCGGTCGAGGGCGCGCACGCACTCGCGGTACTGGGCCAGCGCGTCGGCCCTGCGGCCGGACGCCGCGTAGAGCTCGATCAGCCGCCGGTGGGCCGGCTCGTGCAGCGGATCGAGCGCGAGGCGCTGCTCGGCCCGTGCCACCGCCTCGTCCAGCCGGCCCGACGCCGCGAGCTCGCCGATGAGCCGGTCAAGCGCGGTTGCGAGCTCGCGGCGCGCGGTGTCTGCGGCCGCCCGCTGCCAGTCGTCGAACGCGGCGCTATCCCTCACCGCGAAGCCCGCGAGCAGGTCGCCGCGGTGCAGATCCACCGCATCGGCCAGCGCGGCCGGGGTGGCGGTGGGGTCGGCCGTCACCCGCCGGAACTCGGCCAGATCGAACCAGGCGTCGGAGAGATCCAGCGAGACGGCGCCGCGGTCGGTGACCAGGCGCTCGCCGCCGAGCGAGGTGCGAAGCGTCGAGAGCGTGCGCCGAAGCGCCGCCCGCGCCCGCTCGCCGTCGTACTCCGGCCAGAGCAGCGTGGCGATGATGTCGCGGCTCTGCACGTTGCCCGAGACGGCCAGATAGGCGAGGATGGCCGTGGCCTTGCGGGTATCCACCGCAAGGGGCTGCCCGTCGAATTCCACGACCGGGGAGCCGAGAAGTGAGATCCTGAGAGTGGCGATGCCGGGAGCATGACACGTGTCGCAACGGGAGGGAAGGCCATGCAGGAGGCCGTAACGTTTTCGGAACACCCGCGGAGCGAGGCTGCGGGAATGAGCGAAGCTCGCAGACTGAGCCCGCGCGCGTCGCGGGCACTCGCATGGGGCCTGTTCGGCCTGGCGCTCGCAATGGTGGCCTTCGACGCGACGTTCGGGGTGCTGGGCTCGACCGTGGAGGATGCAGGCAGCGCGTGGAGCACGAGCTTCATCGGCGGCCTCATCTTCGTGCTCACGCTGCTCGCATTCCCGGTCGTCGGGCTCGTGCTCGCGCGGCGCGTGCCGGGGAATCCCATCGGCTGGCTCCTGCTCGCGATCTCCATCTGCTGGGGCGTCGCCCTGGGCACCACCTACGCGGACTACGGCCTCAAGTACCACCCCGGCGCCGTTCCCGCGGCAAACTGGGTAGGGGGCCTCACCTCGTCGTTCTGGGTGCCGCCGATCGGGCTCATGGGCACGTTCCTCTTCCTGCTCTTCCCGACCGGGCACCTGCTGACGCCGCGCTGGCGGTGGGTGGCGCGGCTGAGCGGCTTCATGATCGTCGCCTGCACGATCGTGCTGCTCGTGCATCCCGGGCGCATGGGAGACGTCGGCTATCCGCACACGCAGAACCCCTTCGGGATCGCGGCCGCGGGCGGCGACGCATCCGTCCTGCAGGCGGTCCTGGTGCTCGTGCCCGTCACGATCCTGCTCTCCGCCGCGAGCCTCATCCTGCGCTACCGCCGCTCGCGAGGGCATCGAGCGGCTGCAGATGAAGTGGCTCGCGGCGGCCGCCGGCGGGGTTGCCCTCGTCTACGGCGCCGTCATGGTGATCTCGGCCATCACCAGCCTCCAGGGCGGGCCCGCGCCCGGGTGGGTCTCGGTGCTCGAGAACCTCTCGATCTGCACCTTCGCGCTCATCCCGCTGGCCATCGGCTTCGGCGTGCTGCGCTACCGGCTCTACGACATCGATGTGATCGTGCGGCGCACGATCGTGTACGCCGTCCTGATTGCAGTGCTCGCGATCCTCTACCTCGGGGGGATAGCGCTGCTGGGAGCCGCGACGCGCGCGCTCACCGGGCAGTCGAGCGCCCTGGCGGTGACGGTCTCCACCCTCGTGGTGGCCGCCGCGTTCCAGCCGCTGCGCGCGCGCATCCAGCGGGCGGTGGAGCACCGCTTCTACCGAAAGACCTATGACGCGGACGTGGCGGTGCAGGGCTTCAGCAGCCGCCTGCGCGAGCAGATCGAGCTCGACGCGCTCTCGCAGGAGCTGGTCTCGACCGTCCAGGAGACGGTGCAGCCGCGCACCGTATCGATCTGGCTTCGCTCCGTAACGATCCCGGAGCGCCCGGCCGGTACAAAGGAGGCATGACAGTGCTCACCCACAGAATTCGCCGGGTCGTCCTGCGAAAGCCCGCCGTCCCCACCCGCGCCGAGGTGATCGCGGCCGACGAGACCGCGGCCGAGCCCGCAGTGGCCACCCCCGAGCTGGACATCGCCGCCAACGATCCCATCCTGGGATACCTGCAGAGCGCACCCGGCGCCGTCGAGCTGAAGCACCTCGAGCTGGAGTCGCCGGCGCTCGAGCAGATGCGCGCGCAGGGCATCACCATGGTCGTGCCGCTCGTGACCCAGGGCGAGCTGATCGGGATGCTGAACCTGGGCCCCCGCCTCTCGGATCAGGAGTACTCGCCGGACGACCGGCGGCTGCTCGAGAGCCTCGCCGCGCAGGCCGCGCCGGCGGTGAAGGTGGGCCAGCTCGTGCGCGAGCAGGAGACCGAGATCCGCGAGCGTGAGCGCATCGAGCAGGAGCTCCACGTCGCCCAGCTCATCCAGCAGAACTTCCTGCCGCGGGTGCTTCCCGATCTGCCCGGCTGGCAGGTGGCGGCCTACTACCGCCCGGCGCGCACCGTGGGCGGCGACTTCTACGACTTCATCGACCTCCCCGACGGGCTGATCGGCCTGGTCGTGGGCGACGTGACCGACAAGGGCATCCCCGCCGCGATGGTGATGGCGGCTACCCGGAGCGTGCTTCGCGCAGCGGCGCAGCGGATGCTCTCGCCCGGCGCGGTGCTGCAGCGCGTGAACGACCACCTCTGCCCCGAGATCCCGCCCAACATGTTCGTGACCTGCTTCTACGGCGTGCTCGATCCCTCGAGCGGCCACCTGCGCTACGCCAACGCCGGGCACAACCTGCCGTTCGTGGACACCGCCGGCGACGCCGTCGGAGCTCCGCGCCACCGGCATGCCGCTCGGGCTGATGCCCGGGATGGACTACGAGGAGCGCGAGACCGTGCTCGAGGCCGGCGCGAGCGTGCTGCTCTACAGCGACGGCCTGGTGGAGGCCCACGCGCCCGACCGCGACATGTTCGGCAACGACCGCGTGATCGCGCGCCTGGCGACCGGGGCCGTGGCCCAGGATCTGATCGACGACCTCGTGACCCAGCTCGACCGGTTCACCGGCGACGAGCACGAGCAGGAGGACGACATCACCCTGGTCGCGCTCGGCGCGCAGCCCCGACGCCGGGCGGTTCGTGGTGCTCAGCGAGTTCAGCGTGCAGAGCGCCCCGGGCAACGAGCGCGCCGCCATCGACCAGGTGGTCGCCGCGGTGGAGGGCATGCCGATCTCGCCGGCGCGCCTCGAGCGGCTGAAGACCGCCACGGGCGAGGCCACGATGAACGCGATGGAGCACGGCAACCGCTACGACCCCGGCCGCCCGGTGGAGATCGTCGTCTCGGCCTCCGAGGCAGCGCTCTGCGTGCGGATCACCGACCAGGGCGGCGACCACCAGTTCGAAGCCCCCGGCGCGCCCGATCTCGAGGCCAAGCTCGACGGCCTCCAGTCGCCGCGCGGCTGGGGCATGTTCCTCATCCAGAACATGGTGGACGAGGCCAGAAACTCGCATGACGGCCACCACCACTCGCTGGAGCTGATCCTGCGTCTGAGAGGAGACGACGATGACGTCCAAGCTTGAGGCCCGGGTGGCGGGCTCGGATGCCGGCCAGGTGATCGAGCTGACCGGCGAGATCGATGGATCCGCCCGCCAGGTGCTGGAGGAAGCGGCCGCGCGGGCGGCCGGGAGCGGGCCCCTGATCCTGGGGTTCGCGGGAGTCGACTACATCAACTCGACGGGCATCGCGCTCATCGTGAGCCTGCTCGCCCGGGCGCGTGCCGAGGGCCGGCCCGTGACGGCACGGGGGCTCTCGCGGCACTACCGCGAGATCTTCGAGATCACGCGCCTATCCGATTTCATGACCATCCTTGCGGACGACCCCGAGCCGGTCGCCGCCGACCATGGGGGAGACCAATGACCGAGACCGTGACTCCGATCGTGGTGCGCGCCGCGGCGCCGGGCATCGCGGTGATCGAGCTGGTGGGAGACGTCACCGGCGCGAGCGAGACGGCCCTGACCGACGCGTGGGACAGGGCTGCCGGCGGCGACGCCAGAGCGATCATCCTGAACTTCGAGGGCCTCGAGTACATGAACTCGAGCGGCATCGGCCTGCTGGTCACGCTGCTCGTGCGCGCCAACCGCATGCACCAGCAGATGATGGCCTGCGGCCTCTCGGAGCACTACCGCCAGATCCTCGAGCTGACCCGCCTGGACGAGGCCATCTCGATCCACGAGACAGAAGCCGCGGCGATCTCCGCCGCCTGATTCCCAGGAAGGAACCCTGACATGAGCACACCTCCCGAGCATCGGGACGCCGCCGCATGGGCCCACCCCGTCGAGCGGCTGGAAGTGACCGAGGCAGCGCGCGGCAAGCGCGGCATCAACGTCTCGGGAAAGCGCCAGACCTCGCCGCTGCAGGGCTTCGGCCGGATGTGGCAGAAGACCTACAAGACCTCGCTCGAGGGCTCCACCGCGAGCCCGCAGCAGGTGATCGCCGAGTGGAAGGAGCACTTCCCGGAGTTCTGGCCCCGGGGCAACAGCTTCTTCGCGCCGCTCGCGGGGATCAACCCCGGCGAGGTGGCGTCGCTCGAGCTGGGCATGCCCGGCGGGATGAAGCTCTCGACCGGCGTGCTGGTGCTCTATGCCGACGACGAGTCGTTCACGCTGATGACGCCGCAGGGCCACATGTTCGCGGGCTGGATCACGTTCAGCTCGTTCGTGAGCGACGGCGTGACGTGGGCCCAGGCACAGGTGCTCATGCGCGCGAGCGACCCGCTCTATGAGATGGGCATGACGATGGGCGGGCGCGCGCAAGGAGGACGCCCACTGGGTGCACACCCTCACGCGGCTGGCCGAGCACATGGGCGCGACGCCGCACGTCTCGGCGCAGGCGGTGTGCGTGGATCGCGGGCGGCAGTGGTCGAAGGCGGCCAACGTCTGGCACAACGCTGGGATACGGTCTGGCATGTACATGTCCACTGCCCCTGTCCGCCTCATCGCGCGCCCGTTCCGCAAGGGTGCCTGAGCCGCAGCTCGATGCGGTCGTCGTCGGGGCCGGTCCCAACGGCCTGGCGGCCGCCATCGAGCTGGCCCGGGCGGGCCGGTCCGTGCGCGTGGTGGAGCGGGCCGGCGAGGTGGGCGGCGGCACCCGCACCGCCGCGCTGACCCTGCCCGGGGTACCTGCACGACCTGTGCTCGGCCATCCACCCGCTGGGGCTGGGGTCGCCCTACCTCGCGACGCTCCCGCTGGGGCAGTTCGGGCTGGAGTACCTGGAGCCCGAGATCCAGGCGGCGCACCCTTTTGACGATGGCAGCGCCGCGGTGCTGCGCCGGTCGGTGGCCGAGACGGCGGCGGGGCTCGGGCCCGACGCCGGCGCCTACGAGTCGCTGATGCAGCCGCTGGTGCGCGACTGGGACGAGATCGCAGAGCTGGTGCTCGGGCCGCCCATCGGGCTGCCGCGGCACCCGGTGTCTGCTGCGCGGTTCGCGCGCTCCGGGCTGATCAGCGCGTCGTTCCTGGCCCGCCGGTTCCATGGCGATCACGCGCGCGGGCTGCTCGCGGGCATGGCGGCGCACTCGATGCTGCCCCTCCAGGCGCCGGGGACTGCGGCGTTCGCGCTCGTGCTCCTGAGCCTGGGCCACACCGTGGGCTGGCCGGTGCCGCGCGGCGGCTCGGCGGCGATCACGACGGCGATGGCGGCCTACCTCGAGTCGCTGGGCGGCACCATCGAGCTGAACCGCGAGGTGCGCTCGCTGGATGACCTGCCCGCGGCGCGGCAGATGCTGTTCGACGTGACGCCGCGCCAGCTCGTGCGGATCGCGGGCGACCGTCTGCCGGGCCGCTACCGGCGCGCGCTGGGCCGCTACCGCTACGGGCCGGGGGTGTTCAAGATCGACTACGCGCTGGACGGGCCGGTGCCGTGGCTGGCCGAGGAGTGCCGCCGCGCGACCACGGTGCACCTGGGCGGGAGGTTCGAGCAGGTGGCGGCGGCCGAGCGGGTGGTGGCCCGCGGCGGCAGCTCGCCGCGGCCCTACGTGCTGGTGGCCCAGCAGAGCCTCATCGACCCGTCGCGCGCGCCCGCGGGGAAGCACACGCTCTGGGCCTACTGCCACGTGCCGAACGGGAGCGACGTGGACATGACCGGCGGGATCGAGCGGCAGATCGAGCGGTTCGCGCCGGGGTTCGGCGACCTGGTGCTGGCGCGCTCGGTACGCGGGCCGGCGCAGATGGAGGCCGAGAACCCCAACTACGTCGGCGGCGACATCAACGGTGGCCTGGGCGACCTGCGCCAGGTGCTGGCCCGGCCGGTGCTCCGGCGCTCGCCGTACGCGACGCCCAACCCGCGGATCTTCCTGTGCTCGTCATCGACCCCACCGGGGGGCGGCGTGCACGGCATGTGCGGGTATCACGCGGCGCGCGCCGCCATAGCTCATTAGTTACAGAGTTGTGACGTTTCGTGACAGTGCTGTGACGTAACACTGGTGCATGCTCCTGGGGTCAACGAACAGATTGGAGATCCCATGAGATCACCCATCAGGCTGGCGGCCTTGGTGGCAGCCGCTGCGGCGGCGTTTGTCTGGATTTCGGGAGTGGCGCACCCGGTGGCCGCGAGCGCTGCGACCGGCTCGTGCGTCGATTACAAGTACTGTCTCGAGTTTCGCTCGCAGATGAACAACAAGGTGCTCGACGGAATCTTCTATCACGACGAGACGCAGCAGCAGGCCGTGATGAATGCGACCTCGAAGAACGGCCTCTGGGGCATCTCGCTCGAGTCCTATCCGTACTGGACGGGGGATGACTGGAACCAGTTCGGCGGCGAGGGCAACGGCGTGTTCCGCCTGCGCTCGCTCGCGCGCCCCAACTCGTGCCTCACCGAGAGCCTCCCTGGGCGCAACCAGGCGCGGGTCGTCCAGTGCGCCGCGGTGGACAACAGCGACGACGCGCGCAAGCAGAGCTGGTTCCTGGTGCAGGGCACGGGCGGCGACTACTCACTCCGGTCGCTCTACGACGGCAAATGCCTGGACATCCTCAACGGTGACGGCAGCGACGGCGCCCAGGTGGGCGCGTGGGACTGCAACGGGGACAAGGGCAGCTCGAACCAGCAGTGGCACGTCGCCGACTACTCCGGCAAGACGCAGCAGAACTCGAGCCAGGGGCCGCCGATCGCCAAGTCGCCGCTGCCCTACACGCTCGCGAGCGAGACCGAGCAGAACCTCGGCGACCAGGTGCGCGCGCTCAACCTGGCCAGCCAGATCACGTTCTGCAACCACGCGGCCTACCTGGCCGAGGGCGTCGTCAGCTTCGCGCGCACCGGCGACGGCGGCACGCAAAGCGATCTCTCGACCCCGGTGATCCCGGCGGGCCAGTGCAAGAGCATGACGTTTCCGAAGGGCGAGTGGCTCGAGGCCGATGTCGAGATGCACGAGTTCAGCGGGATGTACTTCGGGCAGTACGGCTGGCGCTACTGGCCCAACAACGGCGGGCTGAACCAGGGCCATGAGTGGATCACCGAGGGCCTCGCCAACGACGACCTCGTCGGCGTGTACACGGTCGCGGGGAAGTACGTGAACCTCACGTTCAACTTCTACGGCTCGGTGTGCTATTCGAGCTCGACCATCGACTACGACTTCCTGTCGAAGCGCACGACGGTCGTGAACGACAACGACCTGCACCAGGGCTGCCAGGATGCGAATGATCCCGGCCTGCTCTCGTCCGTCGCGACGGTCTCGGAGGCGCTCGAGGACTTCACCGACAGCCTCTCGGAGTTCCTGCAGTGGATGTACGAGGCGCGCCTCTAGGCACGCAGCTGCGAGGGTGGATGCCGGTGCCCGGCACCGGTGTCCGCCCTCACCAGAGGTCGCCGAGCGCCACCGAGATCGCCTCGCCGCTGATCCCGCTTGCGGCGTCCGAGCAGAGGAAGGCGATGGTGCCGGACATCTCCTCGACCGTGGGCACCCGGCCGGCGGCGTACGACGCGGCGCGCTCCGCCCAGACCTCGTCGGCGGTGATGCCGCGGTGACGGGCCGTCGCCTCGGCCGAGCGATCGGCCATCTCGGTGCGCACCCACCCGGGGAGCACCGCGTTGCACGTCACCGCGTACGGCGCCAGGTCGAGCGCCGAGGCGCGCACCAGCCCGACCACGCCGTGCTTGGACGCGTCGTATGCCGGCTCCGACGGCCCGCCGTGGATGCCGGCGGTGGAGCTCACCACCACCACCCGTCCCCAGTTCCGCTCGACCATGCCGGCCGTCGCGAACCGCATGAGGTGGAAGGTCGCGTCGAGGTTCACGGCCATCGTCTCGCGCCACACCGCCGGATCGCTCTTCCAGACGGGCCGCTCCTTCGCCGATCCCACGCCCGCCGCGTGCACCAGCACATCGACCCGGCCCAGCCGGCGCTCGGTCTGCTCCACGGCGTCGCGGCAGCCGTCCTCGGTCGCGAGGTCGGCCACGACGTGCTGGATGCCGTCGGCTGCGAGCTCGGCGAGCCGGTCGGCGCGGCGCGCGACCGCCATCACTGCGAACCCGTGCCGGCGCAGCTCGAGCGCCGTCTCGCGGCCGATGCCGCTCGAGGCGCCCGTGACCAGTGCGATGCGGTCGGTGGCCATGTGCCGCGGGAGTCTACGCCGGTGAGTACGGCAGCGCGGCGAGGCCCTTCGGCACCTTGATCCCCAGCTTCCGCATGACCTCGATCGCGGTGCGGTCGCCGCTCTCGACGCCGCCGTTCAGGAACCCCTGGCTGAACGTCGAGGTGGCCTCGCCCGCGAAGTGCACGCCGCCCTCCGCCTTGCCGAGATGGCCCCAGTACCGGGTGTACTGGTTGGGCCCGAACGCCGCGTAGGAGCCCTGCGTCCAGGGGTCGTGCGACCAGAGATCGGCCACCGCGCGGCCGTTGAAGTGCGCCTTGCTGCCGGGCACCGCTGCGTCGATCACGTCGAGGATCTGGTTTCGCAGCGCCGGCGTGGCCTCGGTGTGCGGCGACGGGCCGTGCCAGCTGACGCTCGTGTCGCCGCCCGCATAGACGGTGATGAGCCCGGCCTTGCCGGCCTCCATCGCGGAGCTCTCCCACGTGTCGAAATCGGGATCGGCCGCCGTCATCGTGGCGCTCCAGTCGTGCATCTTCCACGGCCGCACGTCGTACTGCAGCATCAGCTTGGAGTCCTGGCCCATCGCGAGCTGGTTGATGGCGTTGCGCTTGTGGGCGCTGAACCCGGCGGCGCCGAACTCGACGTCGCGAAGCGTGGTGAAGGGCAGCGTCAGGATCACGAGGTCGGCGATCACCGGCCGCGCCACGCCGTCGAAGTCGAGCTGGTAGGAGCCGCCTGGGCGGCGCCGGATGGACCGCAGCACGGTCTGGGTGTGCACCGACCCCGCAGGCAGCGTGTTCACGGCGCGGTGGATGATCTGGTCGTTTCCGCCGCGCACGTGCCAGCGCTCGTCGGCGCCGTGCACGGGGATGATGAGGTAGTCGATCCAGTTGAGCGCCGAGAGCCGGTCCATGTTGAGCCCGTACCAGCCGGTGAACGTCTGATCCAGCCACTGGCCGAGGTCGGAGCCGATCACGCCCGGCAGGTGCCGCTCGAGCCACTCTGCCATGGTCTCCTGATCGGCCACCTTCGCCGCCGCAGTCGCGGTGGGATACGTGATGGCGAGCTCATCGATCGCACCGCCGGGCTTGATGACGCCCACCTGCCGCGCGAACTTCGTGACCGCGGCCTGGATGGGCTTCATGCCCTGGTTGATCTCGTGCTGGGTGAGGTTTCGGCCGTTCACCCAGTTCGGCGAGTAGTCGCCGTAATGCGCGGCGAAGAGGTCGTCCAGCTCGAGCCCGAGCTGGTGTGCGAGCCGGCGGATGTGCACGTGGCGGCTGTCGATGAACTCGCCGCCGTGCTCGGCGATCTGGCCGTCTGCCCAGCCCATCGACGTCCAGCAGCGGCCGCCCAGCCGGTCGCGCGCCTCGTAGACGTGCGCGGTCACGCCCACCCTGTGCAGCTGGTAGGCGGCCGAGACGCCCGCGAGCCCTGCGCCGACGATCACCACGCGGGCATCGCTCGCCGGTTTCGCTGCGGCCTGCGCGCGGCCGTAGCCGGAGAGCATCACCGCAGCTCCCAGCGCGCCGCCCGCGGCCAGAAGCTGGCGGCGCGAGAGCGTGAGCCCGTCGCCTGCCATCGCCGTGGGCACCCCGAGAGCGGCCAGGGACTGCTCCCTGACTGCCCTCGCAGCCCCCGAGCGCCGCCCGCCGCGCGGCCGTGCGCTCAACTCGCCGCTCTGTTCCGTGCCCATCTCTCTGACCTCCCCCAACGAGAAACTGAATATACATTCAGCATGGCCTCGGCGTCGCACCAACCCGCTCCACTAGCGTACGCGCCATGGCAATGACCCTGGCCGACGCCGGATCCCGGGTGGTCGAGCGAAACCTCACCTGGGGCACCTCCGGCAACCTCAGCAGGCGGTCCGGCCCGGACCGGTTCCAGATCTCGGGCACCGGCGTGCGGCTGGAGGAGATCACCGACGCGGGGCTCGTGAGCTGCGCGGTGGCCTCCGACGAGTGGGTGGGGGCGGTGAAGCCGTCGGTCGAGACCGGCATGCACCGCGCGGTCTACGCGGCGCGCCCCGACGTCGGCGCCGTGCTGCACTGCTCACCCGTCTACGCCACGCTGGTCGCGTCCTCGCAGATCGCCGTCGATCCGTACGCCGTCACCGACGGTGTGTTCTACGTGGGCGAGATCGCGCGCGTCGGCTTCGAGCTGCCCGGCACGCCCGAGCTCGCCGCGGCGGTGGGGGCCGCGATCGGCCCGGTTGACGTGCTGCTCCTGGATCACCACGGCTGCCTCTGCGTGGCGCCGACGCTCGACGAGGTGGTGAACCGTGCCGAGGCGCTCGAGTTCCTGTGCCAGATGCTGGTCGCCGAGGCGCAGGGGTTCCCGCTGCGAAGGCTCGGCGCCGCCGACGTCGAGCGGCTGCGCCGTCACTGGGCCGGCTAGTCGGCGTGTACCAGCAGGCCGGCGCCGATGAGGCCCGCCTGCGCACCCAGCGTGCTGCGAAGAAGCGCCGGCGCCTCGGGCCGCCGCCGCACCTCGGCCGCGTAGGCGCGGTCGGCACTGCTCGTCAGCACGCCGCTGTTGCTGCCCACCCCGCCGCTCAGGATCACCAGCTCGGGATCGAGCACGGCCACCAGCCCGGCGAGCGCGATCCCCAGCGCGCGGCCGGCCGACTCGAGCACGGCGCGGGCGTTGAGGTCGGCCTCGCGGGCGCGCTGCTCCACGAGCTTTGCGCCCAGGTCGGCGGCCCCGCCGAAGCGCTTCGCCACGCCGGCGCCCGAGACGAACTGCTCCAGCGTGCCCTCCCATGCCGGATCGACCGATGCGGGCACCGGCAGCTCGCCGAGGCCGATCGCCTCGCCGCGCGTGCCCGGGACGGCCTCGCCGTCGATCACCAGCGTGGACGAGAGCCCGGTGCCGAGCGACACGAACAGGAAGCTCCCGGAGCCGCGGCCGGCGCCGTGGCGCGCCTCTGCGCGGGCGGCGCAGCGCACGCCGGAGTCGATCACGCAGACGCCGCCGGGCACGAGCGCCCCGAGCTGGGCCGCCGGCTGGGCGTCCCACTCGAGCACTCCGTGGCTGGTGAGCTGGCCGGCGAGGCTCACGTACTCGGGGTAGCCGGCTCCGATTCCGGCCACCGTCAGCCCAGATCGCTCGGCCCGCTCGAGCATGGTGGTCGCGAGCCGCTCGACCACCTCGGCGGTGCCGGCCGGCGCGAGCGACGGGCGGGCCTGCTCGTGCACGATGCGCCCGTCGGCGGCGATGAGCCCTGCCGCGACCTTCGTGCCCCCGACATCGAGGGCGACTGCGACCGAGGTCATGCGGTGGGCGGTCGCGATTCGGCTGCCATCGCGGCGACGATATCAGCGAACGTCAGGCGAGCACCCCAGCAGTGCATGCTCGGTGCCAGGCACCGTTATGCACGGCCGATGCGCCTCGAGATCTCCCCGGCCGTGCGCAGGAGCGACGGGCCGAGCCGCGCGGTCAGCTCGGCGACGGGCACCATCGAGCGGTGCACGGCGATGTTGATGGCGGCGGGCGGGTCGCCGGCCGGCGTGCTGACCTCCACCGCCACCGACCGAAGCCCGTAGGCCAGCTCCTCGTTGTTCACCGCAAAGCCGCTCGAGCGGATGCGCCGCAGCTCGGTGCGCAGGCCGGCCCGGCGCGTGTGGGTGTTCGGGCCGCGCCTGACCAGCTCGGTGCGCTCCAGCACGTCGCTCAGCTCGGGATCGGGCAGGTGGGCCAGCATCACCTTGCCCATCGAGGTGCAGTAGGCGGGCAGGCGCGAACCGATATGCAGGTTCAGGTCGATCTGGCTCTGCCCCGGCTGCGGGCTCCGCACCCGGTCGATGTAGACGATGTCGGTGTCGTCGAGGATCGCCATGTTCACCGTGTGGCCGGTGGAGTCGCTCAGCTCCTGCAGGTGCGGCGCGGCGACCTCGCGGAGCTCCATCGAGTTGATGGCCGAGAAGCCCAGGTCGAGCACCCGGGTGCCGAGCCGGTACTTGCGCGTGGGCACGTCCTGCTGGAGGTACCCGAGGCGCGTGAGGGTCGCGACGTAGCGGTGCACGGTGCTGCGGCTGAGGCCGAGGGCGCGCGCAAGCTCGCTGATGCCGAGCAGCGGCCGCTCGGGCCGGAAGGCCGAGAGGATCGCCGAGCCCGCGCTCGAGCGACTGCGTCTGTGATCCCCGGTCGGCGGTCTTCACATGACCTATTGAACCACACCGTTCCGCAGAGTGGAATAGCGTCTTGACATGAGGAACGCTCCCTGCGACGATTCGCGGCCATGACTTCCAACCCCAGAGCGTGCCGCCAGTGGATCGGCGGGGAGTGGACAGATGCAGCCTCGGGCGCGCGCTTCGACGACCTCGATCCGTTCACCGGCGATGTGGTCGCGACCGTGTCGCCGCCGGCGGGCGCGAGGATGCCCGCCGCGCGATCGCCGCGGCGCACGAGGCGTTCGCCGCCTGGTCGCAGGCCGGCCCGGGCCAGCGCCAGGCCGTGTTCCTGAAGGCCGCCGACATCCTCGAGTCGCGCATGGACGAGGTGGTCGGGCTGGCTCGCGCAGGAGACCGGCTGCAGCTTCGGCTTCGGCATGTTCCAGATGGGCTTCGTGCCCGGGCTCTTCCGCCAGGCCGCGGGCGCTGCGTACTCGCCGACCGGCACCGTGATCCCGTCCGACCTCCCCGGCGCGTTTGCGATGGGCCTGCGCCGCCCGGTCGGGCGTGGTCGCGGCGATCGCGCCGTGGAACGCCGCGCTGATCCTCTCGGCCCGGTCGATCGCGGCGCCGCTGGTGTTCGGCAACACGGTGGTGCTGAAGCCGTCGGAGGAGTCGCCCTACGTCGGCGGTCTCATCTGGGGCGAGATCTTCGCCGAGGCCGGGCTGCCCGACGGCGTGCTGAACATGTCACCCACGACCGCGCGGGCGCCGAGGAGATCGGCGACGAGCTGGTCGCAAACCCGCTCGTGCGCCGCATCAACTTCACCGGCTCGACCGCCACCGGCCGCAAGCTCGCCGAGGCCGCCGGCCGCAACCTCAAGCGCGTCGTGCTCGAGCTGGGCGGCCAGAACCCGCTGATCGTGCTGGCGGACGCCGACCTCGAGTACGCCGTGAACGCGGCGGCGTTCGGCGCCTACCTGCACCAGGGCCAGATCTGCATGTCGGCGCGAAAGATCATCGTCGAGCGCGGCGTGGCCGACGAGTTCTCGCAGAAGCTGGCCGCGAAGGTGCGGCGCTTGGGGCACCGGCGACCCGCGCGAGCACACCACCATCATCGGCCCGCTCATCAATCCCGGCCGCGCTCGAGACGGTGAGCCGGCGGGTCGACGAGGCCGTCGCGGCGGGCGCGAAGGTGCTGGCCGGCGGGCAGGCCGAGGGCGCCTGCTACCAGGCGACGCTCCTCACCGACGTGCCGCGCGACAGCGAGCTCGCCCGCAACGAGACGTTCGGCCCCGTCGCCGAGATCCAGGTGGTCGAGACGCTCGACGAGGCCATCGACACCGCCAACGCCACCAGCTACGGCCTGGCCTCCGGCGTGATCACCACCGATCCCGACAAGGGCATGCAGGTCGCCGCGCGGCTCCAGGCGGGCATCGTGCACGTCAACGACCAGCCCGTGCACGACGAGCCGCAGATGCCGTTCGGCGGCGTGAAGGACAGCGGCTGGGGCCGCTTCGGCGGCACGTTCGCGATGGACGAGTTCACCGAGCTGCAGTGGGTGACGGTGCAGAGCGGCACGCGGCCGTTCCCCTTCTGATGGCGGAGATCTGCAGCCTGCAGGAGGCCGTGGCCGAGCTCGTGGGCGACGGCGACTCGGTGGCGCTCGAGGGGTTCACGCACCTGATCCCGCACGCGGCGGGCCACGAGATGATCCGCCAGCGGCGCCGCGGCCTGACGCTGCATCCGGCTCACGCCCGACATCGTCTACGACCAGATGATCGGCATGGGCTGCGCCTCGAAGCTCGTGTTCTCGTGGGGCGGAAACCCGGGCGTGGGCTCGCTGCACCGGCTGCGCGACGCGGTCGAGCACGCCTGGCCCGAGCCGCTCGAGCTGGAGGAGCACTCCCACGCCGGCATGGCCGCGGCCTACGCGGCGGGCGCGTCGAACCTGCCGTTCGGCGTGCTGCGCGGCTACGCCGGCACCGACCTGCCGCAGCACACCTCGGTGCAGCGGTGTCGAGTGCCCGTTCACCGGCGAGCAGCTGGCCGCCGTGCGCGCGATCCGGCCCGACGTCGGCATCATCCACGCCCAGCGGGCAGACCGCAAGGGAAACGTCCAGCTGTGGGGGATCAGCGGCGTGCAGAAGGAGGCCGTGCTGGCCTCGGCCCGCTCGATCGTCACGGTCGAGGAGATCGTGGACGAGCTCGAGCCGGTGCCGGGCGCGGTGATCCTCCCGGCGTGGGTGGTGACCGCGGTTGCGGTCGCCCCGCGCGGCGCCCACCCGTCCTACGCGCACGGCTACTACGACCGCGACAACGGCTTCTACCGGCGCTGGGACGCGATCAGCCGCGACCGCGAGGCGTTCACCGAGTGGATGCGCGAGAACGTGCTGGAGGCGGTGGCGTGAGCGAGTTACACCTCCGAGGAGATGATGGCGGTGGCCGCCGCGCGGCGGCTGCGCGACGGCATCGTCTGCTTCGTCGGCATCGGCGCTGCCCAGCAAGGCCGCCAACCTCGCGCGCGCGACGCACGCGCCCGACTGCGTGCTCATCTACGAGAGCGGCACGATCGGCGCGAAGCCGCTGCAACCTGCCGCTCTCGATCGGCGACGGCGAGCTGGCCGAGACCGCCGACTCGGTCGTCGGCGTGCCCGAGATCTTCAGCTACTGGCTGCAGGGCGGGCGCATCGACGTCGGCTTCCTCGGCGCCGCCCAGATCGACCGCTACGCCAACCTCAACAGCACGGTGATCGGCCCCTACGACCACCCGAAGGTGCGGCTGCCCGGCGGCGGCGGCGCGCCCGAGATCGCGGCCTCGTGCAAGGAGACGCTGGTGATCCTCAAGCAGTCGGCGCGCACGTTCGTGGAGCAGCTCGACTTCCGCACGTCGGTGGGCTTCGGCGACGGCCCCGGCTCGCGCGAGGCGCTTCGGGTTGACCGGCGGCGGCGTGACGCGCCGTCATCACCGACCTCGGCGAGCTCGAGCCCGATCCGCAGAGCTGCGAGCTCACGCTGACGCGGATCCACCCCGGCGTGACCGAGGAGCAGGTGGTCGCGGCCACGGGCTGGCCGCTGAAGGTCGCGCCCGACGCCGCGCCCAGCGAGCCGCCCACCGACGCGAGCTCGCGGCGCTGCGCGCGCTTCGCACGGTCGGAGGAGGCGGCGTGACCGGCCTGCGGCTCGAGCGGGTCGCCGACGGCGAGGACGGGAGCGTCCACCCGCCCTATCTCGTGCCCGACTACCGCTCGTCGCTGCTGCGCGCGCCCCGCCGGCCGCTGATCGTGCTGCCCGAGGAGCTGCACGACCCCACCGGGCCGGTGTACGGCGACGGCCCGCTGGCCGAGACCGACGGCGATCTCACGCGCCAGCACGACGGCGAGCCGCTGGGCGAGCGGATCATCGTCACCGGCCGCGTGCTGGACGTCCGACGGCCGGCCGGTGCCCAACGCGCTGATCGAGCTCTGGCAGGCAAACGCCGCCGGCCGCTACGTCCACCAGAGCGACCAGCACCCGGCGCCGCTCGACCCCAACTTCACCGGCGCGGGCCGCTGCCTCACCGACGCCGACGGCACCTACCGGTTCACGACGATCAAGCCGGGCGCCTACCCGTGGAAGAACCACCCGAACGCCTGGCGGCCGGCGCACATCCACTTCTCGCTGTTCGGCCGGGCGTTCACCGACCGGCTGGTGACGCAGATGTACTTCCCCGGCGATCCGCTGTTTGCGAGCGACCCGATCTTCCAGTCGATCCGCGACCCCGAGCGCGCGCGAGCGGCTGGTCTCGGCGCTCGACTGGGAGACGACCACGCCGGAGTGGGCGCTCGGCTACCGCTTCGACATCGTGCTCGGCGGCCGCGACGCCACGCCGATGGAGCCCTGACGGTGCGGGCGCGACGCCGTCGCAGACCGTGGGGCCGTTCTTCTCGTTCGGCCTGCGACCAGGGCGCAGAGCCGCTGGCCGGCCCGGACGAGCCGGCGGCGATCCGCCTCGGCGGCCGCGTGCTCGACGGCGAGCAGCAGCCCGTGCCCGACGCGATGGTCGAGATCTGGCATCCGCACGCGGGCTGGGGCCGGTCGGGCACCGACGCCGGCCGGCGGGTACGGCTTCGTGACGGTCCCGGCGCGGCGCGCCGTTTCTCGCCATGCTGGTGTTCGCGCGCGGACTGCTGAAGCCGGTCCTCACGCGGTCTACTTTCCCGGCGAGCTGACCGAAACGCCGCCGATCCGCTGCTTGAGCGCGCTTCCCGCCGACGAGCGCGGGCGCGCTGATCGGCCCAGCGGCTGGGCGAGCGCGCCCTGCGCTTCGACATCCACCTGCAGGGCGACCGCCAGACCCCGTTCTTCGCGCTGTGACCACCTTCGCCCCGCTGTTCGTCCCGCACGAGCTGGTGTTCGCCGTGTCCGACCAGGCCTGGCTGACGCGCCATGCTCGACGCCGAGCGGGCGCTGGTCAGGCCGAGGCGAAGCGCCGGCGTCATCCCCGACGCACGGCGCCGAGCGGGTCGCCGAGTTCTGCCGGCCCGACCTCTACGACATCGAGCAGCTCTGCCGCGACGGCGCGCGCGGCCGGCAACCCGGCCGAGCCGCTGGTGCGCGCGATCCGCGCGGCGGTCGGCCCCGAGGCGGCCGGCGTCGTCCACTGGGGCGCGACCAGCCAGGACATCGTCGACACGCGCCGCGATGCTGGTCGCGCAGCCGGTCGCTGCGGCTGATCGACGCTGGCTCGGGTACGCAGAGTCCAGCCTGCGCTGCCCTGGCCGAGCGAGCACCGCGCCGACGCCGATCGCCGGCCGCACGCTGATGCAGCAGGCGGTGCCGACGACGTTCGGGCTGAAGGTCGGCCGGCTGGCTCAGGGCGTCGCGCGAGGCGCGCGCGCTGCTCGCGCGCGTGCGCGAGGACCGGCTCCGCGCCCAGCTCGGCGGCGCGGTCGGCTCGCTGTCGGCGCTCGGGGAGCGCAGGGGCCCGAGGTCGCGCGGCTGTACGCCGCGCGAGCTCGACCTGCGCCGAGCCGGTCGATGCCGTGGCACACCAACCGGATCGTGCTGATCGAGATCGGCGCCGCGCTCGCGGCGGCCGCCGCGGCGCGCGCCAAGATCGCCGCCGACATCGTGCTGCTCGCCCAGACCGAGGTGGGCGAGGTGCGCGAGGGCTCGCGGCGGCGGCTCCTCGACCATGCCGCACAAGCGCAACCCCGCGGCCTCGGTGCTGGCGCTCGCGCCTGCGCCGGCCGCGCCCGCGCCCACTGCGCCGCGCTGGTGGCCGCCGAGCCGCACGAGCACGAGCGCGCCGCCGGGCCGTGGCACGCCGAGTGGGACGCGCTCTCGGAGGCGCTGGCCAACGCGGGCGGCGCGGTCGCCGCCGTCGCCGAGGCGCTGGCCGGCCTTGCAGGTCAACACCGATCGCATGCGCGCGAACCTCGACCTGACCGGCGGGCTGATCATGGCCGAGCGGGTCGCGTTTGCCGCCGCCGAGAACGTCGGCCTGGAGCGAGGCCCACCGGCTGGTGGCCCGTCGCGGCCGAGCGAAGCGAGGAGGAGGACGGCGTGAGCTTCCGCCAGGCGCTGGCCGACATCCCGCAGCTGGGGCTCTCGCCGGAGCAGATCGACGCGCGCTCGATCCCACCGGTGGGCCTCGAGCCCGCCGCGGCGCTGGTCGACCGGGTGCTGAAGGACGAGCCGTGAGCTCCACCGCGAGTCGTCGGGCCGGGGCGGCCGCGACGCTCGTTTTGTGTAACGCGCTGGGCACCACGACGGCGCTCTGGGACCGCCAGGCCGACGCCCTCGGGCGGGCGTTTCGGGTGGTCCGCTACGACATGCGCGGCCACGGCGAGTCGCCGGCCGGGAGCGTCTCGTCGGTGGCCGATCTGGCGGGAGACGTGCTGGAGCTGCTCGACGATCTGGAGGTGGCCCGCGCGTCGATTGCCGGCATCTCGATCGGCGCGAGCGTCGCCGCCTGGCTGGGTGCGCATGCGCCCGATCGGGTCGATCGGCTGGTGCTGGCGTGCACCTCGCCGACGTTCGGCGAGCCGGAGGGCTGGCGCGAGCGCGCCGCCGTCGTCCGGCAATCGGGGATCGAGCCGATCGCCGAGGCCAGCCTCGAGCGGTGGTTCACGGCCCAGACGCGCATCGAGCAGCCGGCGACCGTCGAGCAGCTTCCGCGAGGCGCTGGTCGCCGTTGACCACGAGTCGTACGCGGGCTGCTGCGAGGCGCTCGCGGAGCTCGATCTGACCGCCGACCTCGCGCGCATCACCGCGCCGGCCCTGGTGATCGCAGGCGGCGACGACACGCGCACGCCCCCTGGCGAGGTGCAGCTCGATGGCGGCGGGGATCGGCGGCGCGCAGCTCGCGGTCATCGAGGGCGCCGCGCACCTCGCGAACATCGATCAGCCCGCCGAGTTCACGCGGCTGATGCTCGGACACCTCGGCAAGGAGCAGGTATGAACGACGACGATCGGCTGGCCCAGGGGTCGGAGGTGCGCCGCGCGGTGCTGGGCGACGCGCACGTGGATGCCTCCATGGCGGGCGCGACGGATCTCACCAGGAGTTCCAGGAGCTGATCACGCGCTATGCGTGGGGCGACATCTGGATGCGCCCGGGGCTCGACCGCCGCACGCGCAGCTGCATCACGCTGACGGCGCTGGTCGCCGGCGGCCACGAGCAGGAGCTGGCGCTGCATCTGCGCGGCGCGCGGCGAAACGGGCTCAGCTGGGACGAGATCAAGGAGGTGCTGCTGCAGACCGCGATCTACTGCGGCGTGCCTTCGGCGAACACGGCATTCCGGGTCGCGCAACAGGTGTATCAGGAAGAGGGAGCAGCATGACCAGGGCGGTAATTCTCTCGGCGGTGCGAACGCCCATCGGGCGGTATGGCGGAGCGCTCAGCGGCGTGCGCCCGGACGACCTCGCGGCAGTCGCGGTGAAGGCTGCGGTCGAGCGGGCGGGCGTGGATCCTGCGGGCATCGACGACGTCTACCTCGGCTGCGCGAACCAGGCGGGCGAGGACAACCGCGACGTCGCCCGGATGGCGGTGCTGCTGGCCGGGCTGCCGCAGTCGGTGCCCGGCGTGACGCTCAACCGCCTGTGCGCCTCGGGCCTCGCCGCGGTCGTCTCGGCGTGCCATGCGGTGATCGCAGGCGACGGCGACCTCTTCGTGGCGGGCGGCGTCGAGTCGATGACCCGCGCGCCGCTCTCGATGCCGAAGCCGGCCAGGGCGTTCGAGCGCGGGCATCGCACCGTGTACGACACGACGCTCGGCTGGCGGTACCCCAACCCCCGGCTCGAGGCGATGTTCCCGCTCGAGAGCATGGGCGAGACCGGCGAGAACGTGGCCGAGCAGTACCACGTCTCGCGTGAGGATCAGGACGCCTTCGCGCTTCGCTCGCAGCAGAACTGGGCGGCGGCGCAGGAGGCCGGCCGGTTCGCGGACGAGCTGATCGAGCTGGAGGAGCTCGACCGAGACGAGCATCCCCGGCCCGACACGACGGCCGCGAAGCTCGGCACGCTGAAGGCCGCGTTTCGCAAGGGCGGAAGCGTCACGGCGGGCAACTCGAGCGGCATGAACGACGGCGCCGCTGCCCTCGTGATCGCGAGCGAGGAGCGGGCGGCGGAGCTGGGCGCGACGCCGCTTGCGGTGTTCCGCGGGAGCGCGGCTGCGGGCGTGGATCCGCGGATCATGGGCATCGGCCCGATCCCCGCGGTGCAGAAGCTCCTGGGGCGCACGGGCGTGGCGGTCGGCGACATCGACCTGGTGGAGCTGAACGAGGCGTTCGCGTCGCAGAGCGTCGCGGTGGTGCGCGAGCTCGGGCATCGATCCCGAGCGCGTGAACGTGAACGGCGGGGCCATCGCGCTCGGCCACCCGCTGGGGATGAGCGGCGCGCGCCTGGTGGTCTCGCTCGTGCACGAGCTGCGGCGGCGGCAGGGGCGCTACGGCCTGGCCACGCTGTGCGTCGGCGTGGGGCAGGGCCAGGCGGCGCTCTTCGAGAGGGTTGCCGGCTGAAGGTCACGCGCACCCAGGTGGGGATCGTCGGCGCGGGGCCGGCGGGGCTCACGCTGGCGCAGATCCTGAAGACCCACGGGATCGAGTCGGTCGTGCTCGAGAGCCGCAGCCGCGAGTACTGCGAGCAGCGCATCCGCGCGGGGGTGCTCGAGCAGGGCACGGTCGATCTGCTGACGCGGATCGGGGCCGGCGAGCGGATGCACCGCGAGGGGATCGTGCACACCGGGGTGGGGCTGCAGTTCGACGGCGAGCGGCACCGCATCGCGCTCTCGGATCTCACCGGCGGGGCGGCCATCGTGATCTACGGGCAGACCGAGGTGGTCGAAGGATCTCATCCCGCTCTGCGACGCCCTGCACTTCGAGGTGGATGACGTCGCGCTGCACGAGATCGCGAGCGACCGGCCGCGCATCACGTACTCGCTGGCGGGCGAGCAGCATGCGCTCGAGTGCGACGTGATCGCCGGCTGCGACGGGTTCCACGGGGTGTCGCGGCAGTCGATTCCCGCGGGCGTGCTGCGGGTGGCCGAGCGCGAGTACCCGTTCGGCTGGCTCGGGATCCTGGCCGACGTCGCGCCGTCGTCCGACGAGCTGGTGTACGCGAACCATCCCGACGGGTTCGCGTTGCTCAGCCTGCGGTCGCCCACCCTCAGCCGGCTCTACCTGCAGGTGGCCCACGACGAGGACATCGCGGCGTGGCCCGACGAGCGAATCTGGGCCGGGCTGCAGACGCGGCTGGGGGTTCCCGGCTGGACGCTTGCCGAGGGGCCGATCCTCGAGAAGGGCGTGACGGGGATGCGGAGCTTCGTGGCCGAGCCGATGCGGCACGGCAACCTGTTCCTGGCAGGCGACGCGGCGCACATCGTGCCGCCGACGGGCGCGAAAGGGCTCAACCTGGCGATCGCGGACGTGGCCGTGCTGGGCGAGGCGCTGGCGCGCTGGTATGGCGGCGGCGACCGGTCGGGGCTGGATGCGTACTCGGCAACGTGCCTGCGGCGGGTGTGGCGGGCGGAGCACTTCTCGTGGTGGATGACGTCGATGCTGCACCGGCTACCGGGCGGCGACCCGTTCGATGCGCAGCTGCAGCGCGCGCAGCTGCGCTACGTGGTGAGCTCGAAGGCGGCAGCAACGTCGCTGGCGGAAAACTACGTCGGGTGGCGTGAATAGCCGGTGCCAGGCACCGGCTATTCACCTTCACCGCCGGCGACATGATCACGAGGGGTGTGGCAGTTAATTGACGATTTGGCCACGGTCTGTGGGTAGAGTCTGGGGCATGGCGGAGCGGCACGTGATCGACGACGGCATGCGGTCGTACTACGACCGACGCGCCCAGGAGTACGACGACTGGTGGTTCGGCGACGGGCTCTTCAGCGATCGCGACCGGCCAGGCTGGCGCGAGGAGGTGCACGCGCTGATCGATGTCATCGGCGCGCTCGAGCCCGCCCACGTGCTGGACGTCGCCTGCGGCACGGGGTTCCTCACCCAGCACCTGCGCGGCGAGGTGGTGGGCCTCGATCAGAGCCAGGCGATGGTCGAGGTCTCCCGCGAGCGCTTGCCGCACGCGACCATCGTCCAGGGCGACGCGGTGCCGCTGCCCTTCGGCGACGGCGAGTTCGGCCGCGTCTTCACCGGCCACTTCTACGGCCACCTGCTGCCCGATGAGCGCACGGCATTCGTGGCGGAGGCGCGCCGCGTGGCGCCGTCGCTGGTGGTGGTCGACTCGGCGCTTCGCGACGGCGTCGAGCCGGAGCAGTGGCAGGAGCGCGTGCTGAACGACGGCTCTGCGCACAAGGTCTACAAGCGCTACTTCACCGGCCCGGGGCTCGCGGATGAGCTCGGCGGCGGGCAGGTGCTGCACGACGGCCACTGGTTCGTGGCCGTCTCGGTCTGACGGGCTAGTTCGGCGCGATCTCCGGCGTCGCCGAGCTCGAACGGCTCGCCCCGATCGACGCCGCCACCACGAGCGTCGCCGCCAGCGCCTCCCAGCCGCTCAGCGTCTGGCCGAGCACGATCAGCCCGATCACGGCGCCGATCAGCGGCTCGAGGCTCGCCAGCACGCCGTAGACCCGCGCGGGCATCTGCCGCAGCGCCGCGAGCTCCAGCGAGTACGGAAGCGCGGTGGAGAACGTCGCGACCGCGAGCGCCAGCAGGACGATGCGGCCGCTCGCGAGGCCCTCGATGCCCTCGGCCCCGCCGAGCGGCGCAAGCAGGATGGCCGAGAACGCCAGGCTCACCGCGAGCCCCTCGAACCCCGGCCAGCGCACCCCCACGCGCTTGGCGGCCAGGATGTACCCCGCCCAGGCCGACGCGGCGCCGAGCGCGAAGGCAAAGCCCGCTGCGCTCACCGAGCTGTCCGACGGCGCCCCGGCGAAGAGCACGATGCCGATGCCCGCCATCACCACCCAGAGCACGTCGAGCCGGCGGCGCGACGCGGCCACAGCAACACCCAGCGGCCCGAGGAACTCCACGGTCACCGCGATGCCCAGCGGAAGCCGGTCGATGGCCTGGTAGAAGCAGCTGTTCATCATCGCAAGCAGCGCCCCCAGCAGCACCAGCAGCAGCAGATCGCTGCGCGAGCGGCCCCGCAGCCTCGGCCTGGTCACCGCGAGCAGGAGGAGCGCGCCGATGCCGCTTCGCAGGAACACCGCCCCCTGGATGCCCGTCGAGCCGAACATGTGGGTCGCGAGGGCTGCGCCCACCTGAAACGATGTGATCGCGGCGATCAGGAGCGCCGGCGCCGGCACGCGATCGGCCCGCTGCCCGTACGTCTCGACCGTGGCCCGCACTCCCATCGCGTCAGCCTATCGGCCGCCACCACGTTTCGGCACAGGTGGCCCTGGGCATGGTCCGGCCATGACGGACAAACGACGCAAGGCCCAGGAGCACTACCAGGTGAGCGACAAGCCCAGCAGCCACCAGGCGACCGACGCGATGGCCGGCCACGAGGGCGTCGAGGGACACGGCGACAATCGTGACGAGTTCAGCGAGCGCGTGAGCAAGGAGCTGAACGAGAAGTCCGAGTACATCCAGGAGCAGGAGCGGCTCGCCAGGGAGCATCCGCCCGAGTAGTTCACCGGGGGTTTACATCCGGCCCCCTCGCTCGTAGCCTCGTACGACGGCAAACTGCGGGCAATGGGGGAACTGGGTGTCTTCGAGAGCGCGAATCGTGTTCGCGGCGTGTGCCGCTGTGGTGTTGCTGGCCGTCCCCATGGCCCAGGCGGCGCAGGTCGAGGACAGCCCCACGCCGTCCTCGCAGACCAACGGCCGCGTGAGCGCGGTGGACGTCGCGGGCAACGTCGCCTACATCGGCGGCATGTTCACCGCGGTGCGCGGTGCCGGCGCGGCGGCCGGCACCGGGGTCGCGCGAAACCGCGCGGCTGCCATCGACCTGGCCACGGGTGACGTCACCCCCTGGAACCCCAACGTCAACGGCACCGTGCAGACGATCGCCGTCAGCGGCAACACCGTCTTCATGGGCGGGACGTTCACGACCGTCGGCGGCAAGTCCGCCCAGCGGCTGGTGGCGGTGAACGCCTCGACCGGGGCGATCATCTGGAAGGCAAACATGGACAAGGAGGTGATGACCCTGACCCTCGGCCATGGCCTGGTGTATGCGGGCGGGTACTTCACCACCGCCAACGGATCGGCGCGGAGCTATCTCGCCGCGTTCAACCAGACCACCGGCGCCCTGAGCGCGAGCTGGACGCCGAAGACCAACCTCGAGGTGAAGGCGCTGGTGCTCACCACCGACGGCTCGCGGGTGGTGGTCGGCGGTGACTTCAGCACGCTGAACGGGGTGGCCTCCAACCACATCGGCGCCGTGAACACGTCGAGCGGGGCCTCGCTCCCGTGGGCGAGCCACGAGGCCTACCAGGTGATCGACATGGACGCCGATGCAAACGGCGTCTACGTCGCGGGTGCCGGCGCGGGCGGCAACTTCGCCCGGTTCAGCCCCACCACGGGGCAGCTGCAGTGGCAGGGCGGGACGAACGGCAACATCCAGGCGATCGCAGTGCTGAACGGCACCGTCTACGTGGGCGGCCACTACACCCAGTACTGCGGGGCCACCGGCGCCGATCGCTGCGCCACGTTCACCTCGCGCTCGAAGCTGCTGGCCGTGGATGCCGCCACCGGCACGCTGCAGTCGTGGGATCCGGATGCAAACAGCGTGCTCGGGATCTTCTCGCTCGACGGCAGCGGCATCACGCTCGCCGCCGGCGGCGACTTCACGAAGGTCTCGGGCACCGACCAGCAGGGGTTCGCCCAGTTCGAGGAGGCATCGCCCGACAACACGCCGCCGGTGATCACCTCGCTGCCGAAGATGATCGTCCAGCTCGGCGCGACGCTGCAGGCGGTGAAGGTGCCGGTGCGCACCAGCTTCGCGGCCTCCGACCCGAGCGGCGTCTGCGGCTACGCGCTGCAGCAGAGCGTCGCCGGCGGCGCATACCAGCCGGTGACCCTCCCGTCACCCACCACCCCGTATGCGAGCTTCACCGCCACGCCCGGGCCCAACACCCACCAGTTCGAGGTGCGCGCCACCGACTGCGCGCTCAACACCTCGGCCTACGCGAAGGGCGATGCGGCGACGCTCACCGCGCTCCAGAACGGCAACGCCGCGGTGAAGTACGCGGGTGCCTGGAAGACCTCCAACGTCGGCGGGAGCTACGGCGGGAGCGTCAGATCGACGACCGCCGCCAACGCCTCGGCCAGCCTGACCTTCACCGGGCGCGAGGTTGCCTGGGTCGCGTCGAAGGCGTCCAACCGCGGGGTCGCGAAGGTGTACATCGACGGCGCGCTCATCTCGTCGGCCAACACCTACTCGGCCACCACCATCCACCGCCGCGTGGTCTTCACGCGGGCGTTCACCAGCAGCGGCACCCACACCATCAAGGTCGTCTGCACCGCGACGAAGAACCATCCGATGGTGGACGTGGACGCGTTCCTGGTGGTGGGGTAGGGCTCAGACTCCCGGGCCGGGAGGCGGGTCGGAGGCCGGGAACGACTCGGCGTCAGTCTCGTCGTAGTCGGCCTGGGCAACCTGCTCGAGGGTGACGCCGAGGCGCCTGGAGATCTCATCGGCGCTGATGCCCTCGGCGCGCAGGTCGGCGATCTTTCGGGTGATGTCATCCATGGGCGTCAACACTAGCGTGCGTGGGTATGTGCTCTCCAGATGGACGACCGGACCCCGCAGTTCGAGCACCGCTCGGTGGCCGAGAGCGTGGCGGTGCTCACGGTGAAGGGCGAGCTTGACATCGGCTCGGCAGACGCGCTGCGCGATGCGCTCGACGCGGCCGAGGCCGCGAGCACGACCGTGGTACGGATCGATGCCGCCGACGTCGATTTCCTCGATTCGACCGCGCTCGGGGTGATCCTCGCCTCGGCTCAGCGGCTGGAGGCGCGCGGGAGCCGGCTCGAGCTCATGAACGCCTCGGCGCCGGTGCGCCGCATCCTCGACATGACGCTCATCGCCCGCACGGTGCACCTGATTCCCTAGCGGGCCACGCCCCGCATGCCGGCCGCGAGCGCGGCCAGGGCGAGCGCGAAGCACCCGAGAGCAACCTCGGGCGCGTGCTCGTAGTACGGGATCCTTGCCTGAAACCCGATCAGGTAGAGGGCGGCGGATGCGGCCACGAGGGCCGCCGCGAACCCCAGGCGGGGATCCCATCTGGCAAGGACGCACCAGGCGAGCAGGAGGGCGATGACCGGCCAGAACGTCAGCGAGCTGATGTAGAACCCGATCGAGAGGACGCTCACCGCGAACGGCACTGCAAGCCATGCCGGCGAGTGCCTCGGGGGAGCGACGTGCTCGGCCCGCGGCCACAGCAGGATCAGCGGTACCACCGCGAGCGCCGAGAGGAGTCCCGGCGAGAGCCCGGAGAGCAGCACCCATGCGGTCAGCGCGACGGTGCCGGCGAAGGCGATCCGAAGCCGGCCGCGGCAGAGCGCTGCGGCCGGGATCAGCGCCAGGAGCACCGCGACCCATCCGCGCAGCAGCACGGTCGCGGCCATCGGAAACGAGGTGAAGTCGCGCGGCCAGTGCATCCCGAGGCGGGCGTACCAGAGGTCGTTGACCAGTGGGTAGAGGTACGACGTGGCGGCGAGGATCAGCAGCACGAATGCGGCCAGGTGGCTGCTCGCCGCCCACGTGCTGCGCCGCGTGGTCGCACCCGATGCGATGCCGCGCCGGCGAAGGCCGCCGGTGACGAGCGCCGCGACCTCGGCCACCCGGAGGCCGCCTGCTTCGGCGAGCGTGCCGAGGATCTCGTCGCCGCGAACCTCGCGGTAGCTGGGCGGATAGGCGAGCAGCGCGGCCCGGTAGATGCGCTCGGCGAGGCTCATGCGAGCTGGCTCCGCAGCGTGGTGAGCCGGCTGCCGACGACAGCCGCGGCCTGTTCGAGGCGCTCGGCCTCGGCGGTCAGCGCGGCCGCGCCGTTTTGGGTGAGGCGGTAGTAGCGGCGCGCGCGGCCGTCCACGACCTCCTCGCCGTCCACCGCGACCATGCCCTGCTCGGTGAGCCGCTCGAGCGCTCCGTAGAGCGTCCCGGCGGTGAGCCGCACCCGGCTTCCCGAGATGTCGGCGGCCTGCTTGATGATGCCGTAGCCATGCAGCGGGCCGTTGATGAGCGACGCCAGCACGAAGTAGGTGGACTCGCTCATGGGCCGGCTGCTGGGTGCATGGGTCATGTCACCCAATATACCGCCACCCGATATATGCGTCAAGCTGATGTTCTGGACGGCTCCGCGCGCTTGGTGCCTGCAGGGCGGACCACTCCCGGGCAGAGCAGGTGCGCCCGCGCGTCGGGCCTGCACGTCTCGCAGGTGGCGCACCACGTCACGAACGTGCTCACCACGTAGGCGTCAATCTCTGCGAGCAGCATCTCGCGCGATCGCCCGGTCGTAGTTGAGGCGAAGGAGTGCGATCACGTCGGCCACGTCGGCGGGCGTCTCGATGCGCCGGGCGGCCGGGCCCTCCTTGCCGGGGAACACGGGATGGTGCGTGATGCGGCCCTCGGCGTAGAGCTCGCGCCACGTGTCCTTCGGAAACGAGAAGTGCGCCGAGCGGTCGCCGTGCAGGTGCCCGATCTGGCGGCGGCCGACCGTGAAGCCGAACTCACCGCGGCTCCCGGGGCCCGCCTCGACGCCGGGCCACGAGGTGACCTCGGCCGTGATCTGGCTGCTTGGTGTGAGTGTCTTCGTCATGCGGGGTAGACTACAAGTTCAAGTGAACTTGAACGCAAATCCCAGCCAGCTGATCCCCATCAGCGAGGTCTCCCGGCGAAGCGGGGTCGCCGCCTCGGCGCTTCGCTTCTACGAGGAGCGCGGGCTCATCACCTCCACGCGGTCAGGGGCCGGGCATCGCCGGTATCCCCGCGCGGTGCTGCGCCGCGTCGCGTTCATCGTCTTTGCCCAGCGGGTTGGCCTCACGCTGGACGAGATCGCCGCCGAGCTGGGCAAGCTGCCGCCCGACCGGGTGCCGTCCAAGCGCGACTGGGCCCGGCTCTCGAGCAGCTGGTCGCAGCGCATCGACCAGCGCATCGCAGAGCTCGAGCGGCTGAAGCTGGGGCTCACCGAGTGCATTGGCTGCGGATGTCTCTCGCTTGATCGCTGCAAGCTCTCGAACCCCGGCGATCGCGCAGCGGGTCTCGGCCAGGGCGCGCGCTACTGGCTTGGCGACACGCCGGCCGGCACGGCTAGCTCCTGAGCGAGCGGGCCATCACGACCACCGGCGTGCCGGCCCCGGCGCGGCCTGCGAGCCAGGCGATGTCGCCGTTTCGCATCCGCACGCAGCCGTTGGATCCCGCGGTGCCGACCGGAACGGTGAGGCTGTTGCCACCGCGGCCGTGCAGCGCCACCTGGCCGTCGCCGCCCTCGAACGTGTCGAGCACGTTTGAGTGCGCGGTGAGGGTGAGCATCCACGAGCCGTAGAACTGCGTGGGGTCGGGCAGCTTGATCGCCTCGGAGATCGCAAACCGGCCGGTGGGCGTCGGCGTCTTCGGGGCGCCGATCACCACGGCAAAGCTGCGCTGGAGCTTGCCCGCCCTGATCACGTAGGCGCGCCGGTCGGCCAGCGAGACCACGACGGCCCACGGGGTGGTCGAGACGATGGTGTCGGTGCGCGGGATCCATCCGCTGGTGCCGTTCGGGCGGATGGGGAGCAGCACCTTGAGCCACGTCTTGCCGCCCTGCGTGCGCCGGCCGAGCACCAGGAGCCGTGTCGGGCCGCCCCCGGGGCGCACGCTGGTGCCGAGCTGATCGACGACTGCCCCGCCGGGGGAGCTGAGCGCCGCCGCAGGCACCATCAGCTTCGCCACGCTGTTCGGCCGCACGGTCTTGACCGCCGCCTGCTGGAGCGCCACCTTCGCAACGGTGGCAGTCGGCGTGGGGGTCGGCGGGCTCGAGTGCCCGCCGCCGCAGCCCGCAGCCAGCGCCGCCAGCACCACGCAGGCGAGGCCGCGCCGGATCATCCGGTGACGATGGGGATGGTCGGGTTGGTGGTGCCGGGCCCGGGCTTCGCGGTGACGCCGGCGCCGTCGTGCGCGGGTGCAGCGTCGGCGCCGTGCACCACGAGCAGGTTGTTGATGAGGCCCGCCGGCGCGTTTGCATCCACGCGCAGGACGATGTCGCGCGTGGTGGTGCTCCCGGCGGCCAGGGTGGCGAAGTGCCAGCACGCCTGGCCGTTGACGATGCTCGCGCCGTCGACGCTCACGTACGTGGTGTGCGGCGGAGGTACGTCGCACGCCGTCACGTCGGTGGCGTCGGCCGGCCCCGTCACGGCGATCGCGACCTGATACCGCGCGTCCGAGCCGGCCTTCACCGTCTGGGTTGACGTCGTCTTCGTCGCGGCGAGCACCGTCGCCTCGATCTTTCCGGTCACGTTGCCCAGGTCGTTCTGGACGACGTGGTCGGTCTCGTTGCCCGAGACCGAGGCGGTGTTCGAGAGCACCTGACCGCTGGTGCCCTGGGCGATGGTCGCATCGACAGTGACCGTCGCCGTGGCGTTCACCGCCATCGTGCCGAGGTCACACGTCACGGTGCTGCCCGAGATGGTGCAGGTGCCCTGGCTGGGGGTGGGCGTCGCCCCGGTGAGCTGCGCGGGCAGCGGGTCGGTGACCGTGACGCCGGTGGCGTCGCTGGGCCCGTGGTTGGTGACCGTGATCTCGAAGCTCACCGGCTGGCCCGACAGCGGCTGCACCGGCGTCATCGTCTTCTCGAGGCTCAGGTCGGCCTCGCCGGTGACCGTGCCCGTTGCCGTGTCGGTGTTGTTAGCGGAGTTCGGGTCGGGCTCGTTGGCGCTCACCTGCGCGGTGTTCGAGAGCGTCTGGCCGGAGGCCGCCGGATCGATGGTGCCCGCGACCGTGATCACCTCGAAGCCCGCGTTTGCGATGGAGGGGATGGTGCAGTTGAGCGTGCCGGCGGTGATGTCACACGTGCCGCCGCTGGTGGTCACCGTCGGGTCGATCAGGCCGGCCGGGAGCGGATCGCTCACGATCACCCCGGTCGCAGTCGAGGGCCCGTGGTTGGTCACCACCAGCCGGTAGGTGGCCTGGTCGCCCGCGACGGGCGCGGCCGGCGTGAGGGTCTTCGTGATGCCGACATCCGCCTGGGCGGAGACGTTGATGGTGTCGCTGCCGTCGTTGTTGGTCGTATCGCCGTCGTTACCGCCCGCCACGCTCGCCGTGTTGGTGATGGCGCCGGTGGCAGTTGAGGAGACGTCCACGCTGATCACGATGCCGGGGAACGACGAGCCCGCTGCGAGAGCATCCGAGCGGGTGCACGTGACGGTCTGGGACACAACGCCGCACGTCCAGCCCGGGCCGGCGGCGGCCGCTGACCGGGAGCGTCGCCGGCACGGTGTCGGTGACCGTCACCAGGCCCGCGCTCGCGCTCGAGCCGGTGTTCGAGACCGCGAGCGTGAACGACGACGAGCCGCCGTTCACGAACCCGCCGGCGTCGGTCTTCGCGATCACCAGGTCGGGCGAGGCGAGCGTGAGCTGCGTCGGGCGGTGAGCTGGCATCGGCCAGGTCGAAGCCCGGGTTCGAGAGCGCGGCATACGTGTTGGAGGCCGTGTTCTGGATGAGCGTGCCGTCGGCCGTGGGCGAGTCGATGGTGACCCGGAACCGCACCTCGTACGACTGCCCGGGCGCGATGGTGCCGCCGCTGGTGGCGTTCGCGCCGGTGCCGACCCGGAAGGTGACGCCGGCCGACGACCCGTCGGCCTGGTCGTCGCCCGTCGCGTCGGTCTTGGCGCCCGCGATGCCGCCCGGGCTCGAGACGATCTGGAGGCTGCCGGGCACGTAGGTGGTGTGATCGGGGATGGGATCGGTGACCTTGACGCCCGTCGCGCTGTCCTGGCCGGTGTTGGTCGCCGAGATGTCGTACTCGATGGTGTCGCCCTGCTCGACGGCGCCGCCGTTCACGTCGGTGGCGGTCTTGGCCGGCGTGAGGTGGGGTGCGAAGAGCTCGGTCGCGAACGTGACGACGCCCGGCAGATACGTCTCACCGCCGGTGGTGAGGTGGATGGTGGCCGACGTGGCGCTGTTTCCCAGGATGCCGTTGGCGTTGACGAGGTCGGCGTCGTAGCCGAGCTGGTTCACGTAGTTCGGGTTGCGCGTGGAGACGTTCACGCCGAAGTTCGCGATGGAGCTGTTGAAGAAGTTGGACGTGGGGTTGGCCGCGTCGGTGAGCTTGGTGCTGTTGAGCGAGGCCGAGTCACCCGTGCTGCCGCGGTCGCCCTCCCAGCCGATGAAGCCGAGGCTGGTGTTGACCGGCCCGCTCGCCGGCGTGACGAATCCCGACACGGGGATGTCCACGGTGGGGTTGGCCGAGCTGACCGTCGTGAGCCCGTCGAACACCGTGAGGTTGCGCGGCGGCTGCGTGGGATCGTGGTAGGCCACGACCAGCCCCCATCCCGCATACCTGTCCTGGCCGGTGCCGGCCTGGACGTTGGCCACCGTGTAGGTGCCTGCGCCCGCGGCCTGCACCATCGAGGTGACGTTCGCAAACCCCTGGTAGCGGGTGGCGTTGGCGCTCGAGGCGTCGAGCGTGCTCGCGGTGACCGTGCTGTAGGCGGCGCCGGGCGGAGCGAACTTGACGCTGCCGCGGCTGGCCGCCGCAGGGGCTGCGACGCCGCCCGCCGCGCCCGCGCTGGTGTCGCCGCCCCAGTAGAGGCCTGCGAAGAGCACCGTCGCCCCGGTGGGCAGGACGAGGTCGGACTGGCTCGAGTCAAACGTGGTGGAGTCGGAGTCCACATCGACGTAGGCCATCGTGAAGGAGTTGTTGTTGGTCGCGCCGCCGGCCTGCGCGGCTGCGCACCCCGACGCAGCGGCCGGGCACGTGAGCAGCGTGTTGGCCGCGATGGTGATGTTGCCGGTGTCGTTGGCGGAGAACCGGATGGAGAACGCGCGGTCGGCCGCCCCTGCCGATGCGCTCTGCAACGCCACCAGAACGATGACGAGCATTCCTAGACCGAGATACCTTCGCATCCGGGGCACGCTAACAGGCGCACCGGATTGCAAACGAGAAACTTCTTGCCTACGACGCTAGGCTCCGCGTCCACATGAACTTCGCCCGTGATGTGGTGGCCGCGGCGCCGCCGGATGACCGCGCCCTCGTGGAGCTCGCCCGCGGCGGCGGCCGCCGGACGTGGACGTTCGGCCAGGTGACTGCGGCGAGCCAGGGTCTCGCCGGCGCGCTTGCTGCCCGCGGCGCGGGGCGCGGCGACACGGTGATGACCGTGATCGGCAACCGGCCCGAATGGGTGCTCACGATGGTCGCGTGCTTCCATCTCGGCGCGGTGGTGCTGCCGTGCACCGAGCAGCTTCGCGCAAAGGACCTCGCGCTTCGCATCACCACCACGCGGCCGCGCGTCATCGTCGCCGACGAGCGGAACCTCGGCCTCGTCGGCGAGGCGCTCGCCGCCGCCGGGCAGGACGTGACCGTCATCGCGGTGCCCGACCCCTCGCTCTACGACCACGCCGCGCCGCCGGCCGCCGAGCTGGAGCCCGCCGACCCGTGCCTCATCACCTTCACCAGCGGCTCGGCCGGCGAGCCCAAGGCGGTGCTCCACGCCCAGCGCTACCTCACCGGCCAGCACGTGCAGGCCGCCCACTGGCTGGCCGCGGAGCCCGGCGATCTGGTGTGGTGCACGGCCACCAGCGGCTGGTCGAAGTCGGCCCGAAACGTCTTCGTCGCGCCGTGGATCCGGGGCGCCGCAGGGCTCCTGCACGATGCGCGCTTCGACCCGGCCGAGCGCCTGGAGCTGATCCGGCGCGAGCGGGTCGATCTGCTCTGCATGGCGCCCACCGAGTACCGCATCATCGCCAAGCGCGCCACCCTGGGCCCGCTCGGGGAAACGCGCGGGCTGGTGGCCGCGGGCGAGGCGCTCGATGCCGACGCGCTCGCGGCCTGGAGCGAGGGCACCGGCCTCGACGTGCGCGACGGCTACGGCCAGACCGAGACCGGCCAGATCACCGCCAACCCGCCCGGCCGCCCAGCCCGGCCGGGCTCGATGGGCCTGCCGCTGCCCGGCGTGCGAGTGTGGATCGACGACGGCGAGCTGGTGATCGACCCGGCCACCGTGCCCACGTTCTTCCTCGGGTACCTGGGCGACGCGCCGCACGACCGAACGACGCCCTGGCGCACCGGCGACCGCGTGCGCCAGGAGGACGACGGATACCTCTCCTTCGAGGGGCGCACCGACGACGTGATCATCAGCGCCGGGTACCGGATCGGCCCGTTCGAGGTGGAGTCGGCGCTCCAGACGCATCCCGCGGTGGCCGAGGCCGCCGTGGTGGCGGTGCCCGACGACGAGCGCGGCAACGTGGTGTGCGGGGTGATCGTGCTGCGCGACTCCGGCGCCGCCTCTGATGCCCTCGCGCGCGAGCTGCAGGACCACGTCAAGGCCCAGACCGCGCCGTACAAGTACCCGCGGGTGATCGAGTTCCGCGACGAGCTGCCGAAGACCGCCAGCGGCAAGATCCGGCGCGCGCAGCTGCGCGAGGAGCGGGCATCGCCGGCTTCGTGATGCATCCGCGCGGCCCGTTCTCGCTCGAGGCCGCGGCCGGCTTCGGGTTCGGGCCCGACGAGGGGCAGGCGCGGCCGTTCGCAGGCGGGGTGCTGACCTACGCGTTCCCGGTTGACGGCGGCGCAGGCTTCGCGGGGGTCGAGCTGCGCCAGCCGGCTGCCGACGGCGCAGTCGAGGCAGTGGTGCACGGCGACGGCGATCCTGCTGCCGTCGAGCGGCAGGTGGCGCGGGTGCTCTCGCTCGACCACGACGGCGACGAGTTCCTGCGGGTGGGCGAGCGCGACCCCGTCATCGGGCAGCTGCAGGCGGCCTACCCGGGGCACCGCCCGGTGCTCTTCTACTCGCCCTACGAGGCGGCCGCGTGGGCCGTCGTCTCGGCCCGCCAGCGCGGCATCCCGGCGGCGGACGTGTGGCGCAGCCTCGGGGAGGAGTTCGGCGAGCCGTTCGAGCTCGCCGGCCGCAGGGAGCTTGCATTCCCGCAGCCCGGCCGGCTGGTTGCCGCACCGACCCTCGCCGTGCCCGGCCTGAACGAGCAGAAGCAGGAGCGGCTGCGCGCGGTCGCCGAGGCCGCCGAGGAGGGGTTTCTCGACGTCGGCCGGCTGCAGGCGCTCGGCCCCGAAGGTGCGATCGACGCCGTCCAGGAGCTGAAGGGGATCGGGCCGTTCTCCGCCACCCTCATCGTCGTGCGGGCAACGGGGTTCAGCGACGCGATGGTGGCGGCGCCGGAGCCGAAGCTCCTGCGAAGCGCGGCGCGGTTCTACGGCCTGGACGAGCCCCCGACACTCGCCGAGCTCACGGCCATGGCCGAGGCCTGGCGGCCGTTTCGCACCTGGACGACCGTGCTCCTGCGGATCGCCGGCAGCCGCTAGCCCGCAGGCAGCAACGGGCGAAGCGTCGGCTCGAGCTGCACGGCCGCCCGCATGCCGGGCGTGATGAGAAGCCCCTGATCGATCCAGCGGCGGGCGGCGTCCTCGTCGCCCTGCGCAGCCGCGAACAGCGCCTCGCCGAGCGGCACGGCTGCCGAGCCGGGGTAGGTGTCGCGAAGCGCGTCGATCAGCTCCCGGGCGCGGGCGGGATCGGTGGTGAAGAGCGGCCGCGCGCGATCGATCCACTCGGACTCGGCAGGCTGGAACACCGGCGGGCCGCCCACCACCAGCACCGCGGTGCCGGCCTCGGCCGCGACGGCGCTTCGGCGCGCCTGCGGGGCCACCTTCAGGAACGTGCCCTGCGGCGCGTCGATGGTCTCGCCGTCGATCGTGAACGTTGCCCGGCCGGCGAGCACCACGTAGACCTCCTCGTGCGACCGGCCGTCGCGCACCTCGACGTGATCCTCGACCACCTCCTGGCCCGCCGCCTCGGCCGTGTAGGCCGAGATGCCGGCGACGGTGGTGCCGAGCTCCGCCCGGATCGGGTGCCAGATCAGCCCGGAGCCCCGCCACGGGACCCGCTCGGAGTCATCGAGCCGCACCGCGGTGTAGGAAGCGTGGTCGTGAGGCATGGCTCCCGGCCGGGTACCCGGCCGGGAGCCACAGGAAACAGCCGGCTCAGGCGGCGACGGCACCCGCGAGCGCGTCTGCGAAGAACGCGTCGGTGCTGGGATCGGGCGTCAGGATGCGGGCGTCGCCGTCCACGGCCATCGCCTCCTCCAGCGCCAGGGCGAGCGTGAGCTGGCCCTGATCGCCGTCGTCGGGATCGAGCACGGCCAGCGTGTTCAGCGGGCCCCACCAGCTGTCGGCGAAGTCGGCGATCGAGCTTTGGTCGGCCAGATCGAGATAGGCGACGCGCACCTGCTGGTTGCCGGTCGCCTGGGCGATCGCGCGGGCGGCGTCGTGCCCGGCTGCGATGTCGTCCACCGCGAGGGTCACGTCGGCGCCGGCGGCTGCCAGAGCGCGGGCGGTCTTGATGCTGAGATCGGACGAGCCGCCCGTGACGATTGCCCGGCGGCCGTACATATTGGTACGAATCATGGTGCCTCCTCGTGAGGACCGCTAAGATGAGATATGCGGAGGTTCCCTCCGCTTTCATGCACAGTAGCGGAGGCACCCTCCGTTTCGCAACCTTTCTGGTGGATTGATCAGCGTGACCGAGACCGAAACCCTGCGCTCCGATGCGCGCCGAAACCGTGAGAAGCTGCTCGTCGCAGCCGCGGACGCCTTCGCGACCTCGGGCGTCGACTCGTCGCTCGAGGCGATCGCGCGGGAGGCCGGCGTGGGCGTCGGCACGCTCTACCGCCACTTCCCCACCCGCGACGCGCTGATCGCTGCAACCTACGTGCGCGAGGTGGATCAGCTCTGCGCGCTGGCCGGCGAGCTGCTGGAGACGGCAGATCCCGACGTGGCGCTGCGCTCGTGGATGGACGGCTTCGTCCGCTACGCCGCCACCAAGCGAGGCATGGGCGAGGCGCTGCGCGAGGTGATGGCGTCGGAATCAGAGCTCTTCGCCGACACGCGCGACAAGCTGATCGGCGCGATCGATCAGCTGGTGGCCGCGGGCATCGCCGCCGGGACCATCCGCGCGGATGCCACCGGGCTCGACGTGCTCAGCCTGCTCGGCGCGGTGTGGATGGTGCGCGAGGGGCCCGACCACAAGAGCCAGGTCTCGCGCATCCTCGATCTGGTGACGGACGGGCTTCGGCCCCAGCGCTGAGGCCGGGTCAGCGCTCGCCGGCGAGCCAGGCGGCGACGTCGCCGGGCACGTCGCGGCCGAACTGCAGCCGTACCGCCTGCTCGATGAGGTGGTCGGCATCGTGCGGCGGGTGGTGGGGCTGCGAGCCGCGGTAGAGCACGATCGCCGCGGCCACTGCCAGCGCCGGGCTGGTGCCGTCGGGGTCGAGCTGATCGACTGCGCCGCCTATCCGCCGGTCGAGGCTCGGCACCGTGTTCACGGGCTCGTCGTCGTCCTCGAACCACTGCTCGAAGTCGCCCACGAGGCCGTCCGTATCTGTGGGATCAACGGCCCCGGCTGCCTCCCGCACCGCCTGGGAGACCGTCAGCACCGGATGCTCTCGTTCGTGTGACATCGCCGCAATGTACTACGCTGGCGGCCCTCTGAGCGAGTACCGAAACCCCGTGCTGGATCGTGAGTTTCCCGATCCCAACGTGATCCGTGCCTCCGACGGCTGGTGCTACGCCTACGCGACCCAGGCGCCGCCGGTGAACGTCCAGCTCGCGCGCTCGCGCGACATGGTGCGGTGGGAGCACCTCGGCGACGCGATGCCGCAGAAGCCGGCGTGGGCGCAGACCACCCAGATGTTCTGGGCCCCGCACGTGGTGGAGCACGGCGGCACGTTCTTCATGTACTTCACCGCCTCGCCGGATGATCCGCAGTTCCCCGGCCCGCCCGACGACCCCACGGTGTGCCTCGGCGTCGCGACGTCGGCCTCGCCCGAGGGGCCGTTCACCGACATCGGCGCGCCGCTTCACGCCGGGCCCACCACCTCGGACATCGACGCCGACGTCTTCTGCGATCCGGCCACCGGCCGCTGGCACCTCGCGTGGGGAAGCGGCGGCGACATCGTGCTGCGCGAGCTCGCCGCAGATCTCGTGTCGCTCGCGCCCGGGAGCGAGCAGCGGCTGCTGCTGCGCGGGTGGTCGGCCGAGCCGAAGCTGCCGTACGAGGAGGGCATCGAGGGGCCGTATCTCACGGAGCGCGACGGCTGGTGGTACCTGTGGTACTCGGGCGACCGCACGTGGACGTATCCGCCCCACTACGCCGTGATGGTGGCGCGCAGCCGCTCGCCCGAGGGGCCGTTCGAGCGCGGCGGGATCGTGCTGGGCGACGGCGATCGGTGGCTCGGGCCCGGCCACAACTCGGTGGTGCGCGACGACGCCGGCGACGACTGGATCGTCTACCACGCCATCGACTCGCAGAACCCGTGGGAGGCGCCGGATCAGGTGCGCCGGGTGATGCTGATCGACCGCATCACCTACCGCGGCGGGTGGCCGCAGATCACGCCCTCCGCAGGGGCGCCCGCGCCCGCGCCGAACATCGGTGCGTGACACCGGGACGTCTTGAAGCGCTGATCGACGGCATCTTCGCCATCGCCGTGACGCTGCTCGTGCTCGACCTGCCGCGGCCCGAGGGCTCGCACGAGCTGGTGCGCGATCTGGCCCGCGAGTGGCCGACCTATCTTGCCTACCTGGTCTCGTTTGTGACCATCGGCCTGCTGTGGATCGAGCACCACGGCATGATGAGCGGGGTGCGGTTCATCACCCGCCGGTTCGTGGAGCGCACCCTCGTCTTCCTGCTCTTCATCTCGATCGTGCCGTGGCCGACGGCCATCGCCGCCGACTACGCCGACACCGGCCAGGCGCGGCCCGCGGCCATCCTCTACGCCACCACCATGATGCTCATGGGCCTGGCGTTCGCGGCCAGCTGGCAGTACCTCTCGCAGCATCCGGAGCTGGTGGCGGAGCCGGCCCGCGAGGCCTTTCCCGCAGGCACCCGCCGCGCCGCGCTGGGCGGGGGCATCTACGTGGTCGCGATCCTGCTCGCGCTCCTGAGCCCCACGGCGTCGTTCGTGCTGGACGGGGCAGTGGCGGTGTACTTCGCGCTCTCGCGGACGGACGTTCCCGGGCTCATCCACCGGGCCGCGCTTGAGGACGGGTAGGCCGGCGGCTTCACTCTGACACCAACGCAGCGTGCAGTGAAAGTGAGGTACACATTGACGGGGTGTCTTTTCGCAAGCTTCTGACGGGTACCGCCATCGTGCTGGGCGCGGTGCTCGTCGCTGCGCCGGCAGCGGCGTCGGCGCCGGCCACGCTGCGGATGGGCTCCGTGACGCTGCACGCCTGCCAGCGCGCGATCCCGGCCTGGTGCGGCACCCGCAGCGAGCCGATCGATCCCGCTCACCCGGCGCGCGGCCGCTTCTCGATCTTCTTCGTGCTGTTCACCCCCGCGAAGCCCGCGGTGGGCACCGTCGTGGCCGAGGAGGGCGGCCCCGGCTTTGCGACCACCGGCAGCGGCCCCGAGTACCGCGCGCTCTTCAAGCCGCTGCTGGCCGATCACAACCTGCTGCTGGTGGATAGCCGCGGCACGGGCAGCTCTGCGGTGATCCGCTGCAAGGCGCTCCAGCACTTCGCCGGCAACACGGCCACGGCGGCGTTCAACAACATCGTGGGCGCGTGCGGCCGCTCGCTCGGCCAGAACTCGAGCCTCTACGCGACGGCGTATGCCACCCACGACCTGGCCGACATCATCCGGGCGCTCCACACGGGCAAGGTGGACATGTACGGCGACTCCTACGGGTCGTGGTTCGTGCAGTCGTTCGCCTCGCGCTACCCCGGCCTGCTGCGCTCGGTGGTGCTCGACTCGACGTACTCGCTCACCAGCATCGACCCCTGGTACGCATCGACCGCCACCACGGCGAGGAGCGCGTTGCGGCTGGTGTGCGAGCGCGATCTGGCGTGCACGCAGGCGGCCGGCGGCGACCCGTGGGCGCGGGTGGGCGCCCTCGTCGCGCGGCTTCGCACGCACCCCATCAGCGGCTGGACGCGGAACCCCCAGGGCACGCGGGTGCGGGCCACGGTGAGCGTGCGGACGATGGTGGATCTCACGTCCGACGCGGGCTTCGATCCGCTGATGTACCGCGACCTCGACGCCGCCGACCGCGCGGCGCTCGCAGGCGTGAACCAGCCGCTCCTGCGCCTGGCAGCCGACGCCGCGCAGGACGACAACTCGACGCTCCCTGCCGCTACCGACTACTCCGACGGGCAGTACTTCGCCGTCGCGTGCACCGACTATCCGCAGCTCTTCGACGTGAGCTCGCCCATCGCGCAGCGGCCCGCGCAGCTCGAGGCGGCGATGGCCGGCGCCCCGGCCGCGGACCTCGCGCCGTTCACGCCGCACGAGTGGCTCACGATGAACGCCTACTCCGAGGCCTTCACGTCGTGCCTGAAGTGGCCGGAGATCGGTCACCCGGCGCCGGCTGCGGGACGTGCCCCGCCGCTGATCCCGGCGTCGCTTCCCGTGCTCGTGATCGGCGGTGACCTGGACTCGTGGACGCCGGTGTCCGATGCGCCTGCGGTGCTCAGGCAGATCGGGCCCTCTGCGCGGCTGGTGGTGCTGCGAAACGCCGTGCACACGGCGACCGAAGGCGACGTGCTCACCACCAACGCGACGCGCTGCGGCCGCAGCCTGGTGCGCTCGTTCGTGTCGGCGCCGCAGCATCTCGCGACGCTCGACACCTCGTGCGCGGCGAAGGTGCCGCCCATCCACACGCCCGGCTCGTTCCCGCTGCGGCTGTCAGGCGCGGCGCCGGCGACGGTCTCGTCGGGCTCTGCGTCGGTGGCGGTGCGGCGGGCGGCCACGGTGGCAACCCAGGCGCTGGGCGACGCGGTGCAGACGTGGTGGGCCGAGACCGGTAGCGGCGGCGCGGGGCTCTACGGCGGCCGGTTCACCGGCACCGAGCACGGACCCGACGTGAACCTCACCCTGCGCGGCGCGCGGTTCGTGTCCGACGCCGGGGTCTCGGGCCACGGGGTGTGGACGATCGCCTCGGGCCGGGTGAGCGCCACGGTCAGGGTGACGGGCTTCAACCGCGTGTTCGCGGTGAGCTTCTCGCAGTCGCGGGCGCTCGCCACCGTCACCACGGCGGGTGCCGTGCTGACCCTGCCGGCGCCGTGACCGCCGCCGAGGAGCTGCGGCGAAGCAGGCTCGCGAAGCAGTGCCTGCTGCCGGGATCCGCGGCCGCGGATGTGCGCGCGGCCGCCCGCGCGGTGGTGGGCATCCAGGCCCAGAACCTGCGGGCGGCGGGGCTCGCGCTGCGAAGCCGCGTGCCCGCGATGGAGCGCCCGGCGATGGACGGCCCCGGGCTGGTGCGCACCTGGACGGTGCGCGGCACCGTGCACCTGATCGATGCCGACGACCGCGACTGGCTGCACGCGGCGCTCGGCGCGCGAAACCACCGCACCTTCGACGCCATCATGCGGCGGCGGGAGGCGCTCGGGATCGCCCAGGCGATGCTGCCCGAGATGCTTGCGGTGCTCGCCGACGGCCCGCGCGACCGGGCCTCGCTCCTGGCCGAGGTCGGCACGGGCCACGGCGATCTCGGCCCGGCCGTGAACGTGCTGGTGCCCTGGGCGGCGACCGAGGGGCGGATCGTGACGCTCCCCGACGGGCGGCTGTGCGCAGTGGATCCTCCCGCCGAGGTAGCCGAGGACGAGGCGCTGGCGACGCTCGCGGCGCGGTACCTGGCGGGGTACGGGCCGGCCGATGCGGAGGATCTGGCGGGCTGGTCGGGGCTCTCGCTGGGGATGGCGCGGCGGGCGCTCGGACTCATCGGGCCGCAGCCGGCCATGGACGCCGCAGAGCTTCCGGCACCCGCGCCGCTGCAGCTCCTGGCGGCGTTCGACACCACGATGCTCGGGCACCGCCGCCGCGGCTGGATCCTCGATCCGGCGCGCGACGGCGAGCTCATCCACGGTGGCGGGATCCTGCGGCCGGTGGTGCTGGTGCGCGGGCAGGCGGCAGGGTTCTGGCGGATCGAGAAGCGGCGCGTGGAGGTGGAGTGGTTCGGCCGGCCGGGCCCGAAGCGGGCGCTCGACGCCGAGGTGCGCGACGTCGGGCGGTTCCTCGACATCGCCCTGCAGGCGGGCTAGGGTCGTGCGTGTGAAGGCCGTGCTGCTCTCGGACATCACGCGCGACGACGGCTGGGCGCCGATCCGCCGGGCGATGGGCGTGCAGTCGTTCGGGATCAATGCGTGGACGGCTGCCGAGGCCGGCGGACGGCTCATCCCCGGGCACGACGAGGTGCCGACGGGGCACGAGGAGCTCTACCTGGTGACCGCGGGCCATGCGGCGTTCACGGTGGACGGCGAGGAGATCGACGCCCCGGCCGGCGCGCTCGTGCTGGTGGCCGATCCGGCGAGCACGCGGGCGGCAGTCGCGAAGGAGGCGGGCACCACGGTCGTGTCGATGGGCGGGAAGCCCGGCGAGGCGTACGAGCCGCAGGCGTGGGAGGTGAACGCCGACGTCTTCGCGCTCTTCGACGAGGGCCGGTTCGCCGACGCCAGGGCGCTCCTCGAGGCGGCGCTGGAGGAGTACCCGGGCCACGGCATCCTCCACTTCAACCTGGCGTGCGCCGAGGCGCAGCTGGGCGAGACCGACGCGGCGCTCGAGCACCTGCGCGAGGGCGTGCGCGAGCGGCCCGACCTGGCCGCGGCGGCGCGGGACGACCACGACCTGGAGCCCATCAGCTCGGATCCCCGCTTCTCACAGATCGTGGGCGGCGGCCGATGAAAGGAACGTGTCCGGTAGCTTCTGTGGAATGAGCACTCGCTAGAGTGCCTCGTCGAAACGTGAGCTCACCCGCCGCACCCGCAGCCGAAGCACCCCGCGTCCGACTGATCTTCAGCGCGCTCATGCTGGTGCTCCTGCTGGCGTCGCTCGACCAGACCATCGTCTCGACCGCGCTGCCCACCATCGTCGGCGACCTGGGCGGCCTCACGCACCTCTCGTGGGTGGTGACGGCGTACCTGCTGTCGTCCACCGTGGTGGGCCCGCTCTACGGCAAGCTTGGCGACCAGTACGGCCGAAAGCGCCTGCTGCAGCTCGCCATCGTCATCTTCCTGATCGGCTCGGCGCTGTGCGGTCTCAGCCAGAACATGACCGAGCTGATCGCGTTTCGCGCGATCCAGGGGCTGGGCGGCGGCGGCCTCATCGTGACGACCCTTGCGGTGCTCGGCGACATCGTGCCGCCGCGGGAGCGGGGCAGGTATCAGGGGCTCTTCGGCGCGGTGTTCGGGGTCTCGACAATCATCGGGCCGCTGCTGGGCGGGTTCTTCGTCGACAACCTGACGTGGAGGTGGATTTTCTACGTCAACATCCCGCTCGGGCTGATCGCGCTCGGAGTGATCGGCGCGGCCTTCCACGTGCCGGTGCGGCACATCCGCCACGCGGTGGACTACGCGGGTGCGATCACGCTGGCCGGCTCGCTCTCGCTGATCGTGCTCTTCACGAGCCTCGGCGGCAACACGTATGGCTGGGGCTCGCCGCAGATCATCGCGATGATGGTGGGCGGAGTGGTGCTGATGGCGGCGTTCGTGCTGCTCGAGCACCGGGCGAAGGAGCCGATCCTGCCGCTCGAGCTCTTCCAGAACCGCATCTTCGCGGTGACGAGCGCGATCGGCTTCGTCGTGGGCCTCGCGCTCTTCGGCGCGATCACGTACCTGCCGCTCTACCTGCAGGTGGTGAAGGGGCACAGCCCCACCGCGTCGGGGCTGATGCTCACGCCGATGATGGCGGGGCTTCTGGTGACGTCCATCATCAGCGGGCAGCTCATCTCGAGGTTCGGGCGCTACAAGCCGTTCCCGATCGCGGGCACGGCGCTGATGGTGGTCGCGATGTACCTGCTGAGCGGCCTCGGCGTGCGGACATCGACGGAGCACGCCGCCGGAGTGATGCTCATCCTGGGGCTGGGGCTCGGCATGACGATGCAGGTGCTGGTGCTGGCCGCCCAGAACTCGGTGGACTACAAGTATCTGGGGGTGGCGACGTCGGGCTCGACGCTCTTCCGGCAGATCGGCGGCTCGATCGGCGTGGCGGCGTTCGGCGCGATCTTCACCAACCAGCTGGCCGACCAGTACCGCAAGCTCCTGCCCCCGGGCGCGCACGTCCCGGCGTCGGCGAACCCGGCGATCCTGCACCACCTGCCGGCGGCGCTCCACTCGGTGGTGATCAACGCGTTCTCATCGGCGCTCCAGCCGGTGTTCGTGGTGGCGACGTTCGTCACCGTGGTGGCGTTCGCGCTCACGTTCCTGCTGCAGGAGATCCCGCTGCGCGGCCCCGCGGACACGGCGGCAGGCGCCGCGGCAGAGGCCGGGGCGGCGGTGGAGCCGGCTGCGGCGCACGGCGACTGACGGGTCACGCCGGGCCGTGAATATTAAGTGCCTGGCACCGTGTATTCAGCGGAGGTTGGTCGTTTGGCGGGCCTCGCCAGCGGGTAGCATCGTGCGCCTATGGCAAAGCCGAAGAACGGGAGAGGCAGGGCGGTGGTTCAGCTCGTCTCGCCGATGGTCGATTGCGGGCGCTTTCCCGCCAAGCGCACCCTTGGCAGCCAGGTCGAGGTGGTGGCCGATGTGTTCGTTGACGGCCACGACCGGGCCGCCGCCGTCCTTCGCTACCGCCACGCCGACGACAAGCGCTGGAGCGAGGCGCCCATGGTCTCGCTCGGAAACGACCGCTGGAGCGGCAGCTTCCCCGCCGAGCGCCTGGGCGGCTACCGGTTTGCCGTCCGCGGCTGGGTCGATCGGTTCCAGACGTGGCGCGATCAGATGGAGAAGCGCCTCACCGCGGGCCAGGACGTCTCGGTCGAGCTCGAGGTCGGCGCGCGCATCATCGACGACGCCGGCCGCGATGCCGCCGGGTGGGCCGCCCGCCTCCGCGACGCAGACACCGTCGCCGCCGGCCGCGCCGCGCTCGATCCCGAGCTGGAGGCGCTCGCCGCCGGCCTGGATCCGCGCCCTTTTGCCACCGACTCCCCGGTCGAGGGCAGCGTGCTCGTCGAGCCGCCGCTCGCCGGCTGCAGCGCCTGGTATGAGCTCTTCCCGCGCTCGCTCGGGAAGGCCGGCGCCCACGGCACGCTGAAGGACGTCGCCGGCCAGCTCCTTCGCATCCAGAAGATGGGCTTCGACGTGGTCTACCTGCCGCCCATCCACCCGATCGGCGTCAGCGGCCGCAAGGGCCGCAACAACACCACCGCCGCAAAACCGGGAGACGTCGGGAGCCCCTGGGCCATCGGCGCCAAGGAGGGCGGCCACACCGCGGTGCTGCCCGACCTCGGCACCATCTCGGACGTCGCCGACCTCGCCGAGGGCTGCCGCCGGCGCGGCATGCATCTGGCGCTCGACCTCGCCTTCCAGTGCTCGCCCGACCACCCGTGGGTGACCGAGCACCCGTCGTGGTTCCGGCACCTGCCCGACGGCTCCATCCGCTATGCCGAGAACCCGCCGAAGCTCTACCAGGACATCTATCCGCTGGACTTCGAGACCGAGGACTGGCGCGACCTCTGGAACGGCTGCCTCGAGGTGGTGCGGTTCTGGGTGCGGCAGGGCGTCACGGTCTTTCGCGTTGACAACCCGCACACCAAGCCGTTCGCGTTCTGGGAGTGGCTCATCGAGAAGGCTCGCCGCCACCACCCCGAGCTCATCTTCCTGGCCGAGGCATTCACGCGCCCGCGGGTGATGGAGCGGCTCGCGAAGCTCGGGTTCAGCCAGTCCTACACGTACTTCACGTGGCGCCAGTCGAAGCACGACCTGACCCGGTACGTCGGGGAGCTGAACGACACTCCCATGCGTGACTACTTCCGCCCGAACTTCTGGCCCAACACTCCCGACATCCTCACCGAGCAGCTGCAGGAAGGCGGCCGGCCGGCGTTCATCTCGCGCCTCGTGCTCGCCGCCACGCTCAGCCCGAACTACGGCGTCTACGGACCGGCGTTCGAGCTCATCGAGCAGCGCCCCGCCAGGCCCGGGAGCGAGGAGTACCTCGACTCCGAGAAGTACCAGCTGCGGAAGTGGAAGCTCGCCGACAAGCAGTCGCTGGAGCCGCTCATGACCACCATCAACACCGCCCGGCGCGAGCATCCGGCGCTCGCAGAGCACGGCACCACCACGTTCTGCGCGATCGAGAACGACCAGCTGATTGGCTACCTCCGCCGCTCGGCCGACGGCGCCGACGTGATCCTCACGGTCGTGAACCTCGACCCGGACCACGTCCAGGCCGGCTGGATCGAGGTGCCCATCTGGGATCTGGGCCTCGCCGATCAGGCTCCCTACCAGGTGCAGGATCTGCTGAGCGGTGAGGCGTACGTGTGGCACGGCGCCCACAACTACGTCGAGCTCGATCCCGCCGTCATGCCCGCCCACGTGTTCCACCTGCGCCGCGGCCAGGGCGACCCCCACGACTTCGAGTACGCCGGATGAGCCTCGCAGCAATGCGGCCGGTGCTGCCGCCGACGCTCGGCGAGACCAGTGCCCGCTGGTACCAGAACGCCATCATCTACCAGCTCCACGTGCGCTCGTTCGCCGACTCGAACGCCGACGGCATCGGCGACTTCCGCGGGCTCACCTCGCACCTCGACTACCTGCAGGACCTGGGCGTGACGGCCCTCTGGATCCTGCCGTTCTACCCCTCGCCGCTGCGCGACGACGGCTACGACATCGCCAACTACCGCGCGGTGCACCCCGACTACGGCACCATGCGCGACTTCCGGGCGTTCCTGCGCGCCGCCCACGACCGCGGACTCAAGGTGATCACCGAGCTGGTGCTGAACCACACCTCCGACCAGCACGAGTGGTTCCAGCGCGCCCGCCGCGCCCCCGCCGGCAGCCCCGAGCGCGACTTCTACGTGTGGAGCGACACGCCCGAGAAGTACCCCGACGCGCGCATCATCTTCCAGGACTTCGAGACCTCCAACTGGTCGTGGGACGCCGAGGCCGGCGCCTACTTCTGGCACCGCTTCTACTCCCACCAGCCCGACCTCAACTGGGACAACCCCGAGGTGCGCAAGGCGATGTTCGCAAACGTCGACTTCTGGCTGGAGATGGGCGTTGACGGGCTGCGCCTGGACGCCGTGCCCTACCTCTTCGAGCGCGAGGGCACCAACTGCGAGAACCTGCCCGAGACCCACGCCGAGCTGAGGGCCCTGCGCGCCCACATCGACGAGAAGTTCACCGACCGCATGCTGCTCGCCGAGGCCAACCAGTGGCCCGAGGACGCCGTCGCCTACTTCGGCGACGGCGACGAGTGCCAGATGGCCTACCACTTCCCGCTCATGCCGCGGATGTTCATGGGCGTGCGGATGGAGGATCGCTTCCCGCTGCTCGACATCCTCGCCCAGACCCCGGCGATCCCCGACGGCTGCCAGTGGGCCATCTTCCTGCGAAACCACGACGAGCTGACCCTCGAGATGGTCACCGACGAGGAGCGCGACTACATGTACCGCGCCTACGCCGAGGATCCGCAGGCGCGCATCAACCTGGGCATCCGCCGGCGGCTCGCGCCGCTCCTCGGCAACGACCGGCGGGTGATCGAGCTGGTGAACGCCCTGCTCTTCTCGCTGCCCGGCACGCCCATCGTCTACTACGGCGACGAGCTGGGGATGGGCGACAACATCTACCTCGGCGACCGCCACGGCGTGCGCACGCCCATGCAGTGGAGCACCGACCGAAACGCGGGCTTCTCGCGCGGCAACCCGCAGCAGCTCTACCTGCCGGTGGTGAGCGACCCCGAGTACAGCGCCGTGAACGTCGAGGCCCAGCTCAACAACCCCAACTCGCTGCTCTGGTGGACGCGCCGGCTCATCGCGCTGCGCCGCCGCTACCAGGCGTTCGGGCGCGGCTCGCTCGAGTTCCTGCTGCCCGAGAACCGCAAGGTGCTCGCCTACGTACGCGAGTACGAGGACGAGCGCATCCTGGTGGTGGCAAACCTCTCGCGCCGCGCGCAGCACGCCGACCTCGACCTGCGGCGGTTCGAGGGCCTCATCCCCGAGGAGCTCATGGGCCACAGCGAGTTCCCCGCGCTGCCGGGCGACCGCGACTACCCGCTCACCCTCGGGCCGCACGACTTCTTCATCTTCTCGCTCACCCCGCCGCGCGGCGGAGGCGCCGAGCTGAAGGGCCCGACGCCGTCGATGCGCCTCAACGGGAGCTGGGCCGGCATGCTCGACAACCGCCGCACGCGGGCGCAGCTCGAGGACGCGATCATGCGGTTTCTGCCCTCACGGCGCTGGTTCTCGGGCAAGGCGCGGCGCATCCGTAAGGTCGGCATCGACGAGTGGATCCGCATCGGCAACGGCGGCGCGAGGCGCGCCCCGGCCGGCTACCTGGTGGTCGCGCACGTCGAGTATGCCGACGGCGATCCCGAGCGCTACGTGCTGGCGCTGGTTGCCCGCTCGACGCAGGACGACCCGCCGGAGGAGGGTGACGGCTGCCTCGCGGTGGTGCGCGCCGAGGAGGGCGATCTGCGGATCTACGACGATCCTTCCGACGCTGCCCTCGCCACCGGCCTTTTGCAGACCATGCGCCGCGGCGGCAAGATCACCGGCAAGCGCGGCGTGCTGCACGGCACGGGCCGGCGGCGGCTGCGCGGGATGATGGCCGCGGCGGCCGGCGACGGCGGCCTCGAGCCGGCGCTCCTCGGCGCCGAGCAGTCCAACAGCTCGGTCCGGTTCGGAAACCAGCTCGTGATGAAGCTCCTGCGGCGCCTCGAGCCCGGGGTCAACCCCGAGGCCGAGCTGGGCGACGTGCTCTCCGAGATGGGCTTTGCCCACATCGCGCCGATGGCCGGCACCGCCGAGTACCAGCCCGGCGGCAAGCGCGAGCCCTCCACCGTCGCGGTGCTGCAGGAGCTGGTGCCAAACGAGGGCGACGCCTGGGCCTACACGCTCGACGTGCTCGGCCGGTTCCTGGAGGACGCGCTGGCCCGCGAGGGCGCTCCGCCGCCGGCGCCGAAGCTGATGGAGGCAAAGCCCGCCGAGCCGCCGGCCGAGGCGATGGACACCATCGGCAGCTACCTCGAGTTCGCGCGCACCCTGGGCACCCGCACCGGCGAGATGCATCGCGCGCTGGCCTCCGCCACCGGCACCGAGTACAACCCCGAGGCCTACTCGGCGCTGCAGCAGCGGGCGGTGTACCAGTCGATGCGAACGCTGGTGCGCACCACCTTCCGGGCCGCGCGGCGCTCACCCGCGAGCGAGGGCACGCCGCTTGCCGACGTCGAGATGGAGGAGCGGGCGCTCGCGGCCGTCTCCAACCTGCTCGAGAACCGCCTCGGCGGACGCCGCATCCGCACGCACGGCGACTACCACCTGGGCCAGGTGCTCTGGACGGGCCGCGACGTGGTGATCATCGACTTCGAGGGCGAGCCGGCGCGGCCCCTGGGCCAGCGGCGGCTGAAGCGATCGCCGCTGCAGGACGTTGCCGGCATGCTGCGGTCGTTCCACTACGCCGCCTACGCCGGGCTCTTCCAGGAGCTGGGCCGCGAGGAGGCGCCCGACAGCCACGCCGAGCAGTGGGTGCTCTTCTGGCGCGGATGGGTGTCGCGGGCATTCGTCACCGCCTACCGCGAGGCCGTCGAGGGCGCCGCGATCGTGCCCCAGGACGAGGTCGAGTTCTGCCACATGCTGGATCTGTTCCTGCTCGAGAAGGCCGTGTACGAGCTGGGCTACGAGCTGGCCAACCGCCCGGAGTGGGCCGAGATCCCCGCGCTCGGCATCCAGGAGCTCCTGGGGTGAGCGGCGCGGCCGCGCTCACCGAGCTGGCGGCCACCCTGGGCGTCCAGCGGGGCTACGTGGCCGCCTCTGGCGAGCGGCGCCGCTCGCCCGACGCCGCGGTGGCGGCGGTGCTGCGGTCGATGGGCGTCGATGCGGGCGCCGAGGGGGAGCGCGCTGCCGAGGCGCTGCGCGAGTGGAGATCGGCCGCCCACGCGGGCGATCCGGTGGTGGTCGTGAGCGCCGGCGCCACCGCGCTCGAGGTGCCGTCGCAGATGGCGGGGGGCGTCTGGTGGACGCTTCGGCTGGAGGACGGGCGCGAGTGGCAGGGCGCCTCGGCGTCGGCCGCCGTGCGGCTGCCGGAGGGCATCCCGATGGGCTACCACACGCTGGTGGTGAGCTCGCCGCCGGCCCGGGCCGAGATCCAGGTGCTCGCCACGCCGGGCGCGGCCCATCGCGCCGAGGGCCGCCGGTTCGGGCTCTTCCTGCCGCTCTACGCGGCGGGCGGTGAGTACGGCGTGGGGGATTTCACCGCGCTCGGCGAGCTGGCGTCGTGGGGTGCCGACCGCGGCGGCGAGCTGGCCGGGAGCACGCCGCTCTTCGCGGCGTTCCTGGACGAGCCCTTCGAGCCCAGCCCGTATGCCCCCGTGAGCCGGCTCTACTGGAACGAGCTCTACCTGGATCCCGCCGCCTCGCCTGATCTCGCCGCCAGCGGCCCGGCCCGGGCGCTTGCCGAGTCGGCTCCGCACGTCGCCGAGCTGAAGCGCCTGAACGAGGCGGAGACGGTCGATCACCGCAGCGCGATGGCGGCCAAGCGGCAGGTGCTCGAGGCGATGCTCGGCTCGCTTGGCGGCAAGCGCCTGGAGCAGTTTCGCGCCTACCGGGCCGAGCACCCCGACCTGGAGACCTACGCCGGCTTCCGCGCCCGCCTCGAGCACGAGCGCTCGGGCCGCGACGCCGGCGCGGCGGCCGGGTACCACGCCTACGTGCAGTGGCTCTGCTCCGAGCAGCTCCAGGCCGCGGCGGCGAAGGGCCGCCGCGACGGCTCGGGGTTCGGCTCGCCGCTCTACATGGACATGCCGCTGGGCGTGCACGGCGCCGGGTACGACGTGTGGCGGTTTCCCGATCAGTTCGCCGCGGGCGTCTCGGTTGGCTCGCCGCCCGACACCTTCTTCCCGGGCGGCCAGGACTGGGGCTTCCCGCCGCTCGACCCGGTCGCCATCCGCCGCTCGGGCCACGAGTACTGGCGCCGCTGCATGCGCGAGGTGCTGCGCCACGCCGGGGCGATCCGCATCGACCACGTGATGAGCCTGCACCGCCTCTTCTGGGTCCCGCACGGGTTCGCGGCTGCCGATGGGGTGTACGTGAAGTATCCGAAGGACGAGCTCTACGCGGTGGTCGCGATCGAGTCGCAGCGGCACCGCTCGGCCGTGATCGGCGAGGATCTGGGCACCGTCCCGGGCGAGGTCCGCCGTACCATGCGCTCCAGGGGCCTTCTCCGCACGTGGGTGCTCGAGTTCGAGCTGGGCGGAAAAGGCGATCCGTTCGATGCGGTGCCCGAGCGGGTAGTTGCGGGTATGAACACGCACGACATGCCCACGTTCACGGGGTTCTGGGAGGGGGAGGACATCGAGCGGCGACTCGCACTGGGACTGATCACCGAGGCAGACGCGACCCGTGAGCGGGCCGATCGGGCTTCGCAGAGGGCCGCCCTCGTGCGCGTGCTCGAGGCGCGCGGCGCCCCCACCGGCGACACGGCCCGGATCCTCGAGAGCTGCCACGACCAGATCGCGTCCTCCGACGCCGAGCTCATGCTCCTGAACCTCGAGGATCTGTGGGGCGAGGCCGAGCCCCAGAACGTGCCGGGCACCACCGATCAGAACCCCAACTGGCAGCGGCGCGCCCGCTACCCGGTGTCGCAGCTGGACGCCGCTCCCGGCCTCGACCGCCAGGTGCGGGCCATCGCCGGGCGACGGGAGGCGGCCGCATGACCGACGTGCGCCAGACCCCGAGCGTGCGGCACGACGTGAGCATGATCGGCGACGAGGACCTGCACCTCTTCAACGAGGGCACCCACCGCCGCCTCGGCGACCACCTGGGCGCGCACGTGACCACCGCCGGCGGCACCTCCGGCACCTGCTTCGCGGTGTGGGCGCCCAGCGCGAAGAGCGTCTCGGTCACCGGCGACTTCAACCACTGGCAGCCCACCGGCTACGAGCTCGCCCCGCGCGGGAGCTCCGGCATCTGGGAGGGCTTCCTGCCCGGCATCGGCCATGACGCGCTCTACAAGTACGTGATCGAGCTGCACGACGGCCGCCGGCTGCAGAAGGCGGACCCCTACGCCGCCTACGCCGAGCAGCCCCCGCGCACCGCCTCGCGGGTGTGGGATCTCGCCTACGAGTGGGGCGATGCCGGGTGGATGGCCGGACGCGCCGCGCGAAACACGCTGCAGTCGCCCGATCTCCATCTACGAGCTGCACCTGGGCTCGTGGCGCCGGAACATCGAGGAGAACAGGCCGCTCAGCTACGACGAGCTCGCCCAGCAGCTGCCCGCCTACGTCGCCGAGGGTGGCTTCACCCACGTCGAGCTCATGCCGGTCATGGAGCATCCGTACACCGGCTCGTGGGGGTACCAGACCACCGGGTACTTCGCCCCGACCAGCCGCTTCGGCACGCCGCAGCAGTTCATGGGCCTCGTCGATGCCCTGCACAACGCCGGGATCGGCGTGATCCTCGACTGGGTGCCGTCGCACTTCGCGACCGACCCGCACGGCCTCTCGCTGTTCGACGGGACGCACCTCTACGAGCACGCCGACCCCCGCCAGGGGTTCCATCCCGACTGGGGCAGCTACATCTTCAACTACGGCCGAAACGAGGTGCGGAGCTTCCTCATCTCGAGCGCCATGCTCTGGCTCGACCGCTACCACGCAGACGGCATCCGCGTGGACGGCGTCGCCTCGATGCTCTACCTGGACTACTCGCGCAAGGCCGGCGAGTGGATCCCCAACGAGTACGGCGGCCGCGAGAACCTCGGCGCGATCGAGCTCCTGCGCGAGCTGAACACCGCCGCCTACAGCGAGCAGCCCGACACGCAGACCTACGCCGAGGAGTCAACCGCCTGGCCGATGGTGTCGCGCCCGACCTACCTGGGCGGGCTCGGGTTCGGCATGAAGTGGGACATGGGCTGGATGCACGACACGCTCGAGTACTTCAAGCAGGACCCCATCCACCGCCGCTACCACCAGGGCGAGCTCACGTTCCGCGGCCTCTACGCCTTCACCGAGAACTACGTGCTGCCGCTCTCCCACGACGAGGTGGTGCACGGCAAGGGCTCGCTGATCGGCCGCATGCCGGGAAACGACTGGCAGAAGCGCGCCAACCTGCGCGCGCTCTACGGCTACATGTACGCCCAGCCCGGCAAGAAGCTGCTCTTCATGGGCGGCGAGTTCGGGCAGTGGGGCGAGTGGGACCACGACGTCGAGCCTCGACTGGGACCTCGCGGCGATTCCCGAGCACGACGGCATCCGCCGCTGGCTCGCCGATCTGAACGCCGCCTACCGCGAGCATCCGGCGCTGCATCAGCTCGACGTCGATCCGGCGGGGTTCGAGTGGGTGCACACCTCCGACGCCGAGTCGAGCGTGCTGGCCTTCCTGCGCCGCGGCACCGCGGCGCCGCCGGTGCTTGCGGTGTTCAACCTCACGCCGATCCCGCGGCCGAGCTACCGGATCGGCGTGACCGAGCCCGGCCACTGGCGCGAGCTGCTCAATAGCGACGCCGAGATCTACGGCGGCAGCGGTGCCGGCAACATGGGCGGCGTGACCGCCTCGGATCACCCCGCGCACGGCCGGCCGCACTCGCTCAGCCTGATGCTGCCGCCGCTCTCGTGCGTGCTCCTGGAGCTGGAGGCTACGCCGGGTGACGACTGAGGCATCGGCCCGGCGCCACCCTCGTCGACGGAGGGGGGTGCCGGTTTCGCGTGTGGGCGCCGGGCAGTGAGCAGGTGACGCTCTGCCTGCTCGATCCCGGCCGCACGGTCGCGCTCGAGGCGGTGGGCGACGGCGTGTTCGAGACGGTCGCCGACGACGTCGCTGCGGGCCGCAGGTACCGCTACTCGCTGGACGGCGGCGACCCGCTGCCCGATCCCGCGTCGGCCTGGCAGCCCGAGGGCGTGCACGGCCCGTCGGCCGTGGTCGAGCCGTGCGCTTCCCGTGGAGCGATGCCGGCTGGCCCGGAGTGGCGATGGACGACCTGGTGCTCTACGAGCTGCACGTCGGCACGTTCACGCCGGAGGGCACCTTCGATGCGATCATCCCGCGGCTCGGCGAGCTGGCCGCGCTGGGGATCACGGCGCTCGAGCTCATGCCGGTGGCGGAGTTCCCCGGGGGCCGGAACTGGGGCTACGACGGCGTCTTCCCGTACGCGGCGCAGTCCACCTACGGCGGCCCCGACGGGCTCAAGCGGCTGGTGGACGCCGCCCACCAGGCGGGCCTCGGCGGTGTACCTCGACGTGGTCTACAACCACCTCGGGCCCGAGGGCAACGTGCTGCACGGCTACGGGCCGTACTTCACCGATCGCTACCGCACGCCGTGGGGCGACGGCGGTCAACGTGGACGGCCCGGGAGCGACGGGGTGCGCGACTACCTGATCGAGCGCTGCGCTGTCGGTTCCACGCGGAGTTCCACCTCGACGGGCTGCGGCTGGACGCCGTCGCATCAGCATCGCCGACACCAGTCGGCGCGCCCGTTCCTGGCCGAGCTGCACGACCGCGCCCAGGCGCAGTCGCGATCGCCTGGGCCGCACGTTGCGGCTCATCGCCGAGAGCGATCTGAACTCCCCGCGCACCATCACCGGGCGCGCCGCCGGCGGCCTCGGGATGGACGCCCAGTGGGCCGACGACTTCCACCACTCGTTGCACGCGCTTCTCACCGGCGAGGACTTTGGCTACTACGGCGACTTCGGCACCGTCGACCGACCTGGCCGATGCCGACCGCGAAGGGGTTCGTGTACCGCGGGCGCCGATCGCGCTACCGCGGTCGCCGGCACGGCGCCTCGCCCGCGGGGCTGCCGGCGAGCGGTTCGTGATCTGCTCGCAGAACCACGACCAGATCGGCAACCGCGCCCGCGGCGACCGGCTGATCGAGATCGCCGGGCCCGCCGCCGCGCGCCTCGCCGCGGGCGCCGTGCTGCTGGCGCCGTCGGTGCCGCTGCTCTTCATGGGCGAGGAGTACGGCGAGACCGCGCCGTTTCAGTACTTCGTGAGCCACGGCGATCCCGGGCTGGTGGAGGCCGTGCGCACCGGGCGGGCGTCGGAGTTCGCGGCCTTCTCGTGGCAGGGCGAGGTGCCCGACCCGCAGTCGGAGGACACGTTTCGCCGCTCCACGCTCGACTGGGATGCGCGAAACGGCGCGCCGATGCTGGAGCTCTACCGCGAGCTCCTGCGGCTGCGGCGCGGGCTGCCGCTCGACCGCGAGTCGCTCTCGGTCTCGGTGAGCTGACGATCCGCCCGTCGTCTGGCTGCGGCGCACCCACGAGCTGCTGGTCTGCCTGCACTTCGGCGCCGGTGACGCCACCCTCGAGCTGCCGTACGCCGGCCGGTGGGACGTGGTGCTCGACTCGGCTGACGCCCGCTTCGGCGGCCCGGGTGCGGGGGTGCTCGATGAGCGGCTCGGGGTACGTGCGCAATCATTCGTCGTCATGCAACTGAGGGGGAGCTCGTGAGCGGACACCAACGCGTGTGGCCGGGGACGCCGTATCCGCTGGGCGCGACCTGGGACGGGGAGGGCACCAACTTCTCGATCTTCTCCGAGCATGCGACGTCGGTGGAGCTCTGCCTGTTCGACCACGTGGATGACGGCGAGGCGAGCCACACCATCGATCTCGGCGAGCGTACCGACCTGATCTGGCACGCCTACCTGCCCGACGTGCGGCCCGGCCAGCTCTACGGCTACCGGGTGCACGGCCCCTACGAGCCGGAGGAGGGCCACCGGTTCAACCCCAGCAAGCTGGTGATGGATCCCTACGCCAAGGCGGTCTCGGGCGACGTGAAGTGGGACGACAGCCTGTTCGGCTACACGGTGGGCGATCCCCAGGAGGATCTCTCGTTCGACAAGCGCGACAGCGCCGCGTTCATGCCCAAGTGCGCCGTGGTGGACCCGGCGTTCACGTGGGGCGACGACCGCCCGCCGCGCGTCCCGTTCAACCGCTCGGTGATCTACGAGTGCCACGTGCGCGGCCTCACGATGAAGCATCCCGGCGTGCCCGAGCCGCTGCGCGGCACCTACCTCGGCATGGCGTCGGACGCCATCATCGACCACCTCCTCTCGCTGGGCGTCACCGCGGTCGAGCTGATGCCCGTGCACCAGTTCATGCGCGACCGCCACCTGGTGGACAAGGGGCTCACCAACTACTGGGGCTACAACTCGCTCGGCGTTCCTCGCGCCCGACTCCGAGTACGCCGTCTCGCGGCTGCCCGGCGCGCAGGTGAGCGAGTTCAAGACGATGGTGAAGGCGTTTCACCGGGCCGGCATCGAGGTGATCCTCGACGTGGTCTACAACCACACCGGAGAGGGCAACCAGAACGGCCCCACCGTGGCGCTGCGTGGCGTGGACAACGCCGCCTACTACCGGCTCGCGCCCGACGACGAGCGCCACTACTTCGACTTCACGGGCACCGGCAACAGCCTGAACATGCGCCATCCGCGCACCATCCAGCTCATCTTCGACAGCCTGCGCTACTGGGTGGGCGACATGCACGTGGACGGCTTCAGGTTCGACCTCGCGCCGGTGCTCGCCCGCGAGCTGTTCGAGGTCGACCGGCTCAGCTCGTTCTTCGACATCATGCAGCAGGATCCGGTGCTCTCGCAGGTGAAGCTCATCGCCGAGCCGTGGGATCTGGGCGAGGGCGGCTACCAGATCGGCAACTTCCCGGTGGGCTGGGCCGAGTGGAACGGCGAGTACCGCGACTGCGTGCGCGCGTTCTGGCGCGGCGACGGCGGCCGGCTCGCGGAGTTCGCCTCGCGGCTCTCCGGCTCGAGCGACCTCTACCAGGCGGGCGGCCGGCGCACCTATGCCACGGTCAACTTCATCACCGCGCACGACGGCTTCACCCTGAACGACCTGGTGTCGTACGAGCAGAAGCACAACGACGCCAACGGCGAGAACAACCAGGACGGCACCAACGACAACCTGAGCCGCAACTGGGGCGTCGAGGGGCCGAGCGACAACCCCGGCATCCGCGAGCTGCGCCGGCGCATGCAGCGCAACTTCATCGCCACGCTCGTGTTCTCGCAGGGCGTGCGCATGCTGCTGGGCGGCGACGAGCTGGGCCGCACGCAGCTCGGCAACAACAACGCCTACGGCCAGGACAACGACATCTCGTGGGTGGACTGGGATCTGGATCACCGCGAGCGCGAGCTGCTGGGCTTCACCCGGCGGGTGCTTCGCATCTTCGGCGAGAACCCGGTGTTCCGCCGGCGCGGGTTCTTCACCGGCCGGCCCGTGAAGGGCGGCCCCATCAAGGATCTGACGTGGCTGCACCCGGAGGGCCGCGAGATGACGAGCGACGACTGGAACGCCCCCGACCAGCACGTCCTGGGCATGCTGATCGACGGTGACGCGACCGACGAGGTGGACGAGCGCGGCCGGCCGGTCTCGGGCCGCACGGTGCTGCTGCTCTTCAACGGCGGCGAGACGTCGCGCCGGTTCATGGTGCCCCAGCTGCAGCGCTCCGGCGTGTGGGAGGAGCAGATCAACACCGCTCGCACCGGCCGGCGGGTGATCAACCGCGATGCCGTGAACCTGGTTGCCCACTCGATGATCCTGGCCGAGCTCACCACCGATCCCTCGGGCTCGCGCTAGCCGTGCGCATCCCGGCATCGGTCTTCCGGCTGCAGCTCACGCCGCAGTTCACGCTGGAGCATGCCGCGCGCGTCGCGCCGCACCTGCGCGAGCTGGGCATCGGCGACCTCTACCTCTCGCCGATCATGGCGGCGGTGCCGGGGAGCCTGCACGGCTACGACGTGACTGATCCCGCGCGCGTGAACCCGGAGCTGGGCGGCGACCGCGCGCTCTGCGATCTGGCGGCGGTGGCGCGCGAGCTCGGGATGGGGCTCCTGGTGGACACGGTGCCCAACCACATGGCCGCCTCACACCACAACCGGCTCTGGTGGGACGTGCTGGCCCACGGCCGCGAGTCGCAGTACGCCGAGGTGTTCGACATCGACTGGGAGGCGCCGGGGCTCGAGGGCAAGGTGCTTCTGCCCGTGCTCGGTGCGCCGCTTGCCGACGTGGTGGGCGCCGGCGAGCTGGTGGAGGAGGACGGCGAGCTGCGCTACTACGACCGCCGGTTCCCGCTGTCGGGTGACGGCTCGCTCGAGCACCAGCACTACGAGCTGGCCCACTGGCGCGACGCGGCGACGCGGGGCAACTACCGGCGGTTCTTCGACATCGCCGATCTGGTCGCCCTCCGTGCCGAGCGCGAGCAGACGTTCGAGCTCACGCACCGCCACCTGCTCGACCTGGTGGGCGCCGGCGTGATCCAGGGCGTGCGGATCGACCACATCGACGGCCTGGCCGACCCGCTCGCCTACCTCACGCGCCTGCGGTCGGAGCTGGGCGATGCGTACCTGGTGGTCGAGAAGATCGTGGCGCGCGACGAGCGGCTGCCCGCGGACTGGCCGGTGGCCGGGACCACCGGCTATGAGTGGATCGCGGCCTCGGGCGGGCTGATCGTCGACCCAGAGGGCGCCGAGCGGATCACCGCCGAGTACGTGCGGCGGGTGGGCGGCGACGAGATGTTCCCGGCCGTCGGGCTCGCGCAGAAGCGCCGCGCGCTCGAGACGCTCTTTGCGACCGATCTCGACCGCGTGATGCGGCGCGCCCCGGCGGGCGTCTCGCGTGCGGAGGTGGCCGAGCGCACGGTCGCGCTGCCGGTGTATCGCACCTACGAGACGGGCGATCCGTTCGTCACCGCGTGGCAGCAGCTCTCGGGGCCGGTTGCCGCGAAGGGCGTGGAGGACACGGGGCTCTACCGCGACGTGCGGCTGGTGGCGCGAAACGAGCCGGGGCTCGAGCCGGAGTGGCTGAGCACCTCGGCGGACGACTTCCACGGCCGCATGCAGGAGCAGCTGGCGTGGCACTCGCTCAACCCGTCGTCAACGCACGACACCAAGCGCGGGGAGGACGTGCGGGCGCGGATCGCGGTGCTGTCGGAGCTCGCCGGCGAGTGGATCGCGGCGGTCGATCGCTGGCGCGATCTGAACGGCCGGCTGAACGAGCGCGACGAGTGGCTCGTCTACCAGACGCTGGTGGGGGCGTGGCCGATCGACGCCGACCGGCTCTCGGCCTACATGCTGAAGGCGGCGCGCGAGGCGAAGCTCCGCACGTCGTGGACGGATCCCGACGAGCGCTACGAGCGCGACCTGGACGAGTTCGTGCGGCGGATCCTGGATCCGGCGAACACGGCGTTTCTCTCCGAGCTCCAGGCGTTTGCCGACCGGGTGGCCGAGCGCGGATGGCGCCGGGCGATCGGCCTGCTGGTGCTGAAGCTGGCGGCGCCGGGCGTGCCCGACATCTACTGGGCGAACGAGCTCTGGGATCTCTCGCTGGTGGATCCCGACAACCGCCGGCCGGTGGACTTCGACCTGCGCGCGCGGATGCTGGCCGAGCTGGCCGGGCGGTCGCCGGAGGACATGGCCGGGAGCTGGCGCGACGGCGGCGTCAAGCTGCACGTGACCCGGGCGGGGCTTCGGCTGCGGCGGGCAGAGCCGGAGCTCTTCCGCGATGGCGGCTACCGGCCCATTGCGGTGGAGGGCCCGGCGATCGCCTTTGCGCGGACGCTGGGCGAGCGCTGGGTGATCTGCGTGGCGCGCACCGGTGAGGGCCCGCTGGGCGCGCTCCAGCTCCCGCCGGACGCCCCCTCGAGCTGGCGCGACGTGCTCACGGGCGAGCGCGCCCGGTCGCCGCTGGACGCAGAGGCGCTGACGGCCCGCCTGGGCGCCGCCCTCCTCACGCCTGAATACACGGTGCCAGGCACTTAATATTCACGCCCCCGGCGGGGACGCTCCGACGCGGCTCTAGCTGACCACGCGCCGCTTGAAGTTGGTCGTGCCCAGCCACAGGAAGAGCGCGCTGAAGCCCAGGAGCGCCGGGTACACCGCCCAGAGCGACATGTGCGGCGACGTGGTGAGCGCCGCCCGGAAGCCCTCGTTGATGTAGATCAGCGGGTTGATCAGCACCACGATCTGTAGCCAGTGCACGCCGTCGAACGTCACCGGCGAGAGCGAGTTCCACGAGTAGTACGTCCCGCCCAGGAACGTCAGCGGCAGGATGATGATGCCGAAGAGCAGCGGCACGGACCGCGGGTCGAAGATGGTCCCGAACGTGAGCCCCAGCGCCGAGGTGGTGATGCACGCCAGCGGCAGCATCGTGATGAGGATCACCCAGTGCACATCGAGGTTGATGTGGATCGCCGACGCGTGCACCACCGCGGCGATCGGGAAGACGATGGCCGCCGCCAGAAGGCCCTGGATCGACCCGAACAGCACCTTCTCGAGCGCCACGAACGACACCGGCATCGGCGCCAGCACGCGATCCTCGATCTCCTTCGTGTAGCCGAACTCCTGCACCATCGGCAGCGCCACCGCCTGGATCCCCTGGAACATGATCGAGAGCCCCACCACGCCGGCCACGAGGATGGTCGCGAACTCCGACTCGGCCTCGGGGCTGCCGCTCCCGCCGATGCCCGTGCCGATGGTCGGGAACACGTAGAGGAACACGAAGCAGAGGAGCAGCGGCTGCACGATGGTGCGCGGGATGAACTGCTTCATGTTCTTCCGGAGCACGGTCAGGTCGCGCAGCAGAAGCGCACTGAACGCGATGCGGCTGGAGGCCACCGTCGAGCGGGTCTCGAACATCAGTCGCGAAGCTCCTTGCCGGTCAGCTGGATGAACACGGTCTCGAGCGTCGGCGGCGTCACCTGCACGTCGCGCACCTCATAGCCCGCCTCCTCCGCCGCCGAGATCACGCGGATCAGCACCCGGTCGGCGCCGCGCACGGCCAGCTGCACCGACCCGTCGCGCACCGTCGAGGAGTCCACGCCCTCAACCGTCTCGCTGAGCCGCGCGCCGAGCGTCTCGAGGTCGCCGTCGGCCGTCACCGTGACGATCGTGTCGGCGCCCACCGACTGCTTCAGCTCCTCGGGCGTCCCCAGCGAGAGGATCTTGCCGCGATCCATGATGCCGATGCGGTCGCAGAGCTGGTCTGCCTCCTCCATGTTGTGCGTGGTGAGCACCACCGTCTGGCCCTGCTCGTGCAGGCGCTCGACGATCTCCCAGAGGCCGATGCGGCTCTGCGGATCGAGGCCCGCGGTGGGCTCGTCGAGAAAGAGGATCGCCGGCCTGTGCAGCACTGCGCGCGCCACCATCAGCCGCTGGGCGAGGCCGCCGGAGAGCGCCATCACCGGCGCCTTGGCCCGCTCGCTGAGGTGGAACATCTCCAGCAGATCGTCGGCCGCGGCCCGCGCGGCGGCAGCGTTCATGCCGAAGAACCGCCCGTGGAAGTAGAGGTTCTCCCACACGGTGAGCGACCGGTCGAGCGTGTTGGTCTGCGGCACCACGCCGATCAGCTGCTTGGCCACCGCCGGGTAGCGCACCACGTCGATCTCACCGACGAACGCCTGCCCCGAGGTGGGGATCACGCGCGTGGTGAGCATGCTTGCGGTGGTGGTCTTGCCGGCGCCGTTTGGCCCGAGCAGTCCGAAGATCTCGCCGTGGCCCACCGTAAGGTTCAGCTGATCGACCGCGGCCACGTCACCGGTGTAGATCTTGGTCAGATCGACGGTGCGGATCACGTCCTTCAGAGCAGCCACGACGCGTCACGATAGCCGGGAGGGCGCGCGTACCATTGCGGTATGCGGATGGCGCGCGCAGGATGGTTGACCGCCGGCTTCCTGCTCGTCGTCGCCGGTGCGGTGGTGGTGCTCGGCCGGGGCGAGCACCGGCTGCCGATGCTCGACGTGACGCCCACCGACCTGCCCGTGCCCGTGACGGTGCGCACCCGCATCGCGCTGCAGGCCCAGCCGCCGTTCGGCGTGCCTCCCAGCGCGCTCCTCGATGCCTACGGCCCGCTCGAGAACGGCGAGGTCTACGTCTACACGCTCTACCGCGTGAACGGCAAGCAGTGCGAGATGACCTATGCCGCGGAGCGCGGCACGCTCGCGCCGGTGCCGCGCGACGGATCGGGCGCGCTTGCCAACTGCCTGCCGGTGACCTCGTCGCTGCCGCGGTCGCTCAGCCTCGGCGTGGCCCACATCGCCGGCCCGCTCGTGCTGTTCGGGACGGCGCCGATGAGCGCCACCACCATGCGCCTCACCACCAGCCGCGGAGCCACCTTCGAGTACGCCCTGCCGCACGTGGCCGTGCGGGTCGCGCCGCGCCGGCAGGCGGTGATCCTCGATCTGACCGACCTCGGCACGGCGAGCCTGCGGCGCGTCCAGCTGCTGCGCGGAACGCGGGTGCTGGAGTCAAACGCCTTCTTCCCATGACGTTCGTCATGCCAAGGTCGTGACGCCGGGGCCTACCGCGATCCGCCCGCCGGACCTAGCATCCGGGTCATGGAAGATTCACAGGGCACAGCAATGGCAATCCAGCTCGATGAGCTGCAGAAGACCTTCAACACCCCGAGCGGCCCGGTCGAGGCCGTCCGCGGCGTGAGCGTGGCCGTCGGAGCGGGCGAGACCGTGGCGCTCCTCGGCCCCAACGGCGCCGGCAAGTCAACCACCGTGGACATGCTGCTCGGGCTGCTCCCGCCCGACGGCGGCACCGTCTCGCTCTTTGGCCGCACGCCGTCGGAGGCCGTCGATCGCGGCATGGTCGGCGCGATGCTCCAGACGGGCTCGGTGCTGCGCGACCTCACCGTGCGCGAGCTCCTGACGATGATGGCATCGCTCTATCCCGCCCCGATGGGCGTGGACGAGGTGATCGCCCTGGCCGAGATCGCAGACATTGCCGAGCGGCGCACCGAGAAGCTCTCGGGCGGCCAGACCCAGCGCGTGCGCTTCGGCGTGGCCCTCGTCTCGAACCCCCGGCTGCTGGTGCTGGACGAGCCGACCGCGGCGATGGACGTCGAGAGCCGCCATGCGTTCTGGCAGACGATGCGCGGCCTCACCGATCGCGGCTGCACGGTGGTCTTCGCCACGCACTACCTGGAGGAGGCGGATCAGTACGCCGACCGCGTGGTGCTGATGGCCGCCGGCGAGATCGTGGCCGACGGCCCGACCGGCGAGATCAAGAGCCTCGTCGGCTCGCGCACCATCCGCGCGACGCTCCCAACGGCGCTCGCCGGCGATCTGCGAAACCTCGCCGGCGTGAGCGAGGCCGAGACCCACGGCGCGACGGTCGTCCTTCACTGCAGCGACTCCGACGCGGCGATCCGCGCCCTCCTCGCCGAGTACCCGGACGCGCGCGACATCGAGATCGCGGGCGCCGGGCTGGAGCAGGCGTTCCTGCAGCTCACAACCACCCGGGAGGCGGTCTCATGAACGGTCTGACCTACACGCGCTTCGAGCTGATCCGGACGTTTCGAAACCGCCGGTTCTTCCTGTTCTCGCTGGGGTTTCCGCTGGTGCTCTTCTTCGTGATCGCCGGCCCGAACCGGCACGAGACCAACTTCCAGGGCACCGGGATCAGCGCCCCGCTCTTCTACATGGTGGGCCTCGCGACGTTCGGGGCGATGAACGCGATGCTCTCGAGCGGCGCGCGCATCGCAGGCGAGCGCTCGGTGGGCTGGAACCGGCAGCTGCGGCTCACGCCGCTCAGCACCAAGGCGTACTTCCGGGCGAAGGTGATCACGTCCTACGCGCTGGCGCTTCTCACCATCGTGATCCTCTTCGCGTGCGGCCGGGCGATGGGCGTGCACCTGCCGGCCGGCGACTGGGCCCGGATGACGCTCCTCATGCTGATCGGGCTCATCCCGTTCGCGGCGCTCGGGATCCTCATCGGGCACCTCGTCTCGGTCGACTCGATCGGCCCCGCGATGGGTGGCATCACGGCGTTCCTGGCGCTGCTCGGCGGCGTGTGGTTCCCGGTCTCGGGCACGCTCAAGACCATCGCCGAGGGGCTGCCGAGCTACTGGCTGGTGCAGGCGAGCCACATCGGCGTCGGCGGCCACGGCTGGAACGGCACCGGCTGGCTGGTGGTCGCCGCGTGGTCGGTGGTCGCCGGCGTGCTCGCCGGCAAGGTCTATCGCCGTGACACGAAGCGTGTCTAGCCCTAGAGTTAAATCGTGACGATTCCGCATCAGGTGCGCATCAGGGCCGGGCAGGTGCTCGGCATGCTCTTCCTCATCGGGCCTGCCGCCGACCTGGCGCGCTCGTCGCTTGCGCCCGGTCGCACAGCGCTGGTCACGGTGCTCTTCGGCGTGTTCCTGGCGCTCTATCTGATCGTCCTGCCGCCGCAGGACTGGCTGCTCTGCCGCGGCCGAAACGCGGTGCTGGGAGCGCTCGCGGCGATGTGGGTGGTGCCCGCGCTGATCCTCGCGCTGGGCGCGCCGGGCTCGTTCGTGGCGCTCTACGTCTACTGCGTCGCGGCGGCCGGCATCCTGCTCGTCCCGCGCCAGTCGGTGCCGATGGTGGTCGTGACGGCGGTGGGCGTCGGCGTGGGCATCATCGTCGCGGGCGGCAGCTCGAGCGGTGCCGTTGCCACCGGGCTCACGATCCTCGCGATCGGGTTCATGATGGCCGCGTTCGGCCGCAAGATCGCCGCCAACCGTGAGCTCGAGCTGGCGCGCGAGGAGCTCGCGCAGCTGGCGGTCTCGGAGGAGCGCCTGCGGATCGCACGCGACCTGCACGACCTGCTGGGCCACAGCCTCTCGGTGATCACGCTGAAGGCCGAGCTGGCCGCGCGGCTGATCGACGCCGACCCGGCGGCCGCCACGCGCGAGCTGGAGGAGATCCAGGACATCAGCCGCACCTCGCTCTCGGAGGTGCGCGAGGCGGTGACGGGGTACCGGCGGCTGGCGCTCTCCGAGGCACTCGACGGCGCCCGCTCGGCGCTGACGACAGCCGGCATCGACTGCAGCCTTGACCGCACCGAGGAGCCGCTCCCGGCCGAGGTGGAGTCGGCGCTCGCGTGGGCCGTGCGCGAGGGGGCGACCAACGTGATCCGCCACAGCGACGCGCAGCGGTGCGCGATACGCGTGATCGCCGAGCCCGACGTGGTGTCGGTCGAGATCGAGGACGACGGCCGGGGCAGCCTCGGCGCCGCCGCCGGCAGCGGCCTTGCAGGGCTCGCCGAGCGCGCCGCCCGGGTACGGGGCACGCTCGAGGCCGGGGCGCTGCGCGACGGCGGCTACCGGTTGCGGCTGAGCGTCCCGCGCGTGGCGCAGTGATCCGGGTTCTCATCGCCGAGGATCAGGCGATGGTGCGCGGCGCATTGGTGAGCCTGATGGGGCTCGAGCCCGACATCGAGGTGGTCGCGCAGGTCGAGCGCGGCGACGAGGTGGTGGCCGCGGCGCAGGCGGCGGCGCCCGACGTGGCCGTGCTCGACATCGAGATGCCGGGCATCGACGGCATCGAGGCAACGGCGCTCCTCACCGCGGCGCTGCCCGCGACGCGGGTGCTGATCCTGACGACGTTCGGGCGGCCGGGCTATCTGCGCCGGGCGCTCGAGGCCGGCGCGCTGGGGTTCATGATGAAGGACGCGCCGTCCCGCGAGCTTGCCACCGCGATCCGCGACGTGGCGGCCGGGCGCCGGCGGATCGATCCGGCGCTTGCGGCCGACGCGATCGTGGACGGCCGGAGCCCGCTCACCGAGCGCGAGCAGCAGGTGCTGGAGGCGGCCGCGGGACACGCCACGGCAGGCGACATCGCGCTGCGGTTCCACCTGTCGGAGGGCACGGTGCGCAACTACCTGAGCTCGGCGATCCAGAAGGTCGGCGCGCGCAACCGCCGCGAGGCGGTGGAGATCGCCACCCGCAAGGGCTGGCTTTCGTGACAATCGAAACTCTGATAGTATCGCGTGCATGCTATTGCGATGTACGGCGCTCGTCGCGATCGTCCTGATGGCTGCCGCATGCAGCCGGCCCGGCGACGGCGGGAGCGCGGGCCCGCCGCTGTCACACCATCAGTACTCCCTGGCGCTCCAGCGCCTCGACGTGAGCCCTGCCGCGAAGCAGGCCGAACGGCTCTTCTTCAAGCTCGCTGCCGGCCAGGTGACGCCCGCGCAGTGCACGGCGGGCGCCCGTCAGTTCTCCGACGACGTCGCCCGCGTGATCGACCAGGCCGGCCGGCTGAGCCCTCCAGCGGACGTCGCGCAGCTGCAGGATCAGTTCGTGGACGCGGCGACCACGTCGTCCGACGCGATCGCGCAGGCCGCCGCCGACGTCGAGTCCGGCGATCTGAAGTGCGGGCAGCCCTGGAACCGGCGCGTGTACGGCCTCCAGAGCACCAACCAGGCCGTCGCGGCGCTCGCGGGGATGGCCGCGCGCGGCATCCTCTTCGACGGCAACAACAGCCATTAATCGTTCCGCAGGAGTCGTTCACTAGGCTCTCGGCGTGTTCCTGATCCCGTGGTACGTGACGCTGTGCATCGCCCAGGGCGTGCTCGTCGCGATCCCCGCGCTCGGCCGCGACTCCGTCGATCGCCGCCACGCGGTGCTCGGCGTGGCCGGCCCCGCCGCGGCCATGGTGGTGGGCGTCGGCATCGTCGGGCTCCTCGGCGGCGCCGGGGCGAGCTTCCTCACCTGGCTCGGCACGGTGGCGACGCCCGTGCTGGCCGGGTCGCTGGGGTGGACGGCGCGGTGGCGGCTGCCGTTTCTCACCGCGATCGCCGCGCTCGTGCTCTACGTCGTGGCCTGGCAGGCCGACGGCCGCACTGCGCAGGTGGCCGCGATGCTCCTGATCGGCGGCGCCTGCCTTGCGATCGCCGGGATCGTCGGCCCCCTCACGCCGCCGCGCTACCTCGCGCTCGGGCTGATCGGCCTGGTGCTGCTCGACACCTATCTGGTGTTCGCCACCACGCAGGTGACGAGCACCTCGCTCACCCTGCAGGGAACGACGCTTCCGACGGTGACGGTGGTGGCCGGCCACGCGAGCTCGCTGCCGGGGCTGCAGCAGGTGGATCTGGGCAACTCGAGCATGGGCTGGCTCGACTTCCTCGCGCCGGCGCTCCTCGGCGCCGTGGTGGGCCGCCGCACGCGGCCCCGGCTCCTGGCCGCGATCGTGGTCACGATCGCCGCGCTTGCCTGGGGGCTCCTGCTCGAGGTCACCGACGAGCTGCCCGCCACCGTGCCGGTGCTGGCCGGCCTCGCGGTGACGTGGAGGTACTGGTGGCCGCTCGACCCGCGCCGCAGAGGTCTGCTGGGCGACGTCGAGGCCTCGTGAATATTAAGTGCCTGGCACCGTTTATTCACGCTACTCTGCGCCGTCATGAGCGCAGGCACCCGCACGTATGAGCATCCCATCGGGATCTCGCTCGGAGATATGACGCCGCCCGAGCAGATCGGCGCGAAGGCGCGCCGGCTCGAGCAGCTCGGCTACTCGCACCTCACCATCCCCGAGGACTACTTCTACGAGCCGGCGCTCATCTGCGTCACGCTCGCGCTGGCCGCCACCGAGTCGATCCCCATCGGCACCAGCATCGTCTCGGGGCTCGTCCGCAGCCCCGCCGTGCTCGCCATGGAGATCGCCGGCATCAGCCGCGCCTTCCCCGGCCGCTTCAAGCCCGGCATCGGCCTGGGCCTGCCCGAGTGGCTGCGGCAGATGGGCATCTACCCCGAGAAGCCCGTCGCCGCCCTCCGCGAGAGCATCTCCACCATCCAGCGCCTGCTCGCCGGCGAGACGGTGACGCTCGAGGGCAAGCAGTTCACCCTCGAGAACATCGCCATCACCCACCCGGCCCTCGAGCACGTGCCCATCATGATGGGCGTCAGCGGCCCCATGCTCCTGAGCCTCGCAGGCGAGCTCGCCGACACCACGCTCTTCGCCGCGTCCGGTGGCCTCGAGTACTTCCGGTTCGGCCGTGAGCGCGTCGAGAAGGGCATGCGCAAGGCCGGCCGCGATCCTGGTGAGATGAGCTACTCCACCATCGCCCTCACCCACGTCGATCGCGACGGCGCGAAGGCCCGCGCCGACGCCCGCCCGATCCTCGCCGGCTTCCTCAGCGAGTTCGGGGTGAACACGATGACCGACGCCTACGGCATCTCCGACCAGCTCGCCGCGATCCTCGCCGAGCACGGCCCCGGCGGCGTCGAGGCTGCCATGCCGGACGAGTGGCTGGAAGACCTCACGCTGGTGGGCACGCCCAGGGAGGTCGCCGCCAAGATGAAGCGCTGGCTGGACGGCGGCGTCGACACCATCACCATCTTCTTTCCCGACGAGGAGATGGAGCGCCAAACGACGCAGCTCGTGGCCGATGAGGTCATCCCGCTCGTGACGTAGGCGACGCTTCTCGTTTGACTCCCGGCCGCCGCGCCGTTTATCGTTCCCACATCGTTTGCGGCATCGATGCCGCCGGCGGAGGCAATGAGGCCTCAGGACTTTCATGTCCTGGGGCCTTTTTCTGTTTAAAGAGCAAGGAGGAATCATGCTGTATCCACACTGGCTCGGCGCGGGCGACAACGCCTGGCAGCTCACAGCCGCCACCCTGGTCGGGCTGATGAGCATCCCCGGTCTCGTCGTGCTCTACGGCGGCGTCATGCAGAAACGGTGGTCGGTGAACAGCATGATGCTCGCGTTCGTCGCGTTCGCCGTCGTGCTCGTCGTCTGGGTGCTCTACGGCTTCAAGATGGGGTTCGGAAACCCGGTGCACGTCGCCGGCGGGGACTCGAGCTTCTTCAGTAACTTCATCGGGCACCCCGGCCCCGTGCTGGATCACACGCAGGAGCAGGGGCAGGCGAAGATCCCCGCCCTGGGCGCTGCCGGCGTACTCGACATACCCAAGTCGTCGCTCGTCTACTTCCAGTTCGTGTTCGCGGCGATCACGCCCATCCTGATGCTCGGCGCAGTGCTCGGCCGGGTGCGGTTCAAGGCGTGGATCCCGTTCGTGATCCTCTGGATCACGTTCGTCTACACCGTCAACGCCTTCCTGATCTGGGGCGGCGGCTGGTTCGCCCAGCAGGGCGCGGTGGACTTCTCCGGCGGCTTCGTGATCCATCTCGCCGCCGGCGTCTCGGGCTTCGTCCTGGCCTGGCAGATCGGCCCGCGGCTTGCCCGCGACCGTGAGATCGACGCCCCGAACAACCTCGCGATGGTCGCCCTCGGCGCCGGGCTCCTCTGGCTCGGCTGGAACGGCTTCAACGGCGGCGATCCCTACAACGTCGGCACCGACGCGTCGGCCGCCGTGCTGAACACCAACCTGGCGACCGCCGTGGCGTTCCTCGTGTGGGTCATCTGCGACTACGCGACCAAGCGCAAGCCGTCGCTCATCGGTAGCGTCAACGGCATGATCGTGGGCCTCGTGGCCATCACCCCAGGCGCAGGCTTCGTGAACGGTTACGGCGCCATCATCATCGGCGCGGTCGCCTCGGTCGTGGTCTACGTCGCCTACAACTACCTCGCGCTCGTGAAGCCCTTCAACCGCGTTGACGACACGCTCGGCGTGATCTACACCCACGGCATCGCCGGCCTCTTCGGCGGCCTGCTCGTGGGCGTCCTGGCCGACTCCAAGATGGAGGTCGTGCCCGGGTTCTCGGTCACCGGCAGCCTCGACCTGCTCAAGTGGCAGGCGCTCGCCGGGGCGTGGGTGATCGTCTACTCCGCAGTGGGGACGTACGTGCTGATCAAGCTGGTCACGCTCGTCACGCCGCTTCGGATGACCGACGAGGAGCTCGAGCTCGGCGACCTTGCGATGCACGGTCACGAGGTCTACCCGTCGGATATCCCGTCGCTCGCGTACCCGTCGGGTGCGCCGCCGACGACGCCTCCGCCCGCCCCGGCGCCGGCGACCTAACGTGGCAACCAAGGTCATCGTGTCGTACGACGGCACGGACAACGACCGCGACGCGCTCGCCCTGGCCGGACTTCTGGCCAGGGCGGGAGCGTCGGTGGCGCTCGCCTACGTCCGCCATGCGCAGGAGGTGCAGAGCGGGCGCGAGCGCATCGCCGCCCAGGACGCCCAGGCGCTCCTGCAGAGGGGGGCCGAGACGCTGGGGCTGGACGACGTCCACCAGCACGTGGTGGTGAGCGGCTCGACGCCCATCGGCCTGCGGGATCTGGCAGTGGTGGAGGGCGCCGACCTGATCGTCTTCGGGTCGGAGTACCGCACCGCCCGCGGCCACGTGGATCCCCAGCCGTCGGCGCGCCGGCTGCTGGAGGGCGGGCCGGTCGCAATCGGCATCGCGCCCGCCGGGTTCGCCGACATGACGAGCTACCTCGTGAAGACCATCGCCGCCCTCGGCGAGGAGGGCGATCCCACGCCGTTCGAGACCGCCGAGTCGCTCGCGGGCCAGCTCGAGGCCGAGGTGGTGCCGCCGGCGGCCGGCGCCGCCGACTTCGTGATCGTGGGCTCCCGGCCGGGCACCGTGGACGGCCGGGTCACCATCAGCGCGGCAGCCGAGTACGTGGTCGAGCTCTCGCGGTGTCCCGTGATCGTCCTTCCCCGCGGCCGCGAGCTGGAGTTCTGATGCCTGCCGAAGTGCAGCGGCTGCACCATCCCATCGCCCAGCGTGACCGAAACCTCCTGCGGCTCGTCGCCATCGCGTTTGCCGTCGCCCTGCTGGCGGTGGCCGCCGCGATCGTGATCGATCAGCACGAGACCTCACAGGCCCACACCGGCACCAGGGGCTGCGTCACGGGGAGCGTCGCCGGGCTGATGGGCGGCGGCACCGTCAAGGGCTGCGGCGCTGCCGGGGCGGCCAACATCTGCCACCTCTACGCGGTGGATCACGCCGACATCGCCGCGCAGTGCAAGGCGCTGGGGGTGAAGTACACGCCATAGACTGCGCCGCATGCCGGATGCAGTCACGCTGGGGAACTGGCTCAACCCGCCGTTCAACCGGGCCGCGTTCCAGCGCGTTGACCAGCTCCTTCCCGTGGCCCCGATCGGCCGCGGGGCGGGGCCGGCGCGCGAGCTGAAGACCGTGCTCCAGGAGGGCCTCATCGACGAGGCGTTCCTGGAGCGCACCTCCACCGACGGGCTGCTGGTGCTGCGGGGCGAAACCATCGTGGCCGAGCACTACCGAAACGGCCTCACACCCGCCACCCGGCACTCGCTCATGTCGGTGTCGAAGTCGATCGGCGCCATGGCCGCGGGCTGCCTGGTGGCGAGCGGCGCGCTCGACCTGCAGGCACGCGTGGAGGCCGTCATCCCCGAGCTCGCCGGGAGCGCCTACGCCGGCGCCACCGTGCAGCAGGTGCTCGACATGGCCGTCGCGCTTCGGTTCGACCAGACCTACGTTGATCCGCGCTCCGACGTGCAGACCGAGGACCGCGCCAGCGGCTGGCGGCCGAAGCTGCCCGGCGATCCGCCGCACACCAAGGCGTTTCTGGCGACGCTCCAGCCGTCGGGGGCGCACGGATCACGGTTCCAGTACTGCTCGGCCACCACCGACGTGATGGCCTGGCTCATGGAGCGCGTCAGCGGCCGGCCGTACCCCGAGCTGGTCGGCGAGCTCGTGTGGTCGCAGGTCGGCGCCGAGCACGACGCGTTCGTCACGCTCGACTCCGCCGGCTTCCCGTACGCGTGCGCCGGCATGTGCGCGACGCTGCGCGACCTGGCCCGCTTCGGCCGGCTCGTGCTGGACGGCGGCTGGAACGCCGGCTGGATCGAGGCGACCCGCCACGGCGCGGGATCCCGCATCGCCTCGGCGCCGGAGTACGAGATCACCGCCGGCATCTTTCCCGACGGCGTCTACCACAACCAGTGGTGGACTACCCGAAACGCCCGCGGATCGTTCTACGCCGTGGGCATCTTCGGCCAGTACCTGTGGCTCGACCCGGTCGCCGACGTGGTGATCGCCAAGCTCTCGAGCCTGCCGCTGCCGCTCACGCCCGAGAGCTCGCTGGATCACTTCCGGGAATTCCGCATCGTGGAAGAAGCTGCCGCGTCCTGACGGCCGCTCGGTACGATTCCCCACCAGATCACTGAACTACCGGAAGCGACCCTCATGAGCCAGATCTTTCTGCCCAACACGCGCCTCTCGCCCTACCACGAGCGCACGCAGGCCGCGGGCGTCACCGAGCACATGACCTACAACCACATGTACCTGCCGCTCGACTACGGCCGGCCCCAGATCGAGGACTACCGGGCGCTTCGCGAGGCCGTAACGCTGTGGGACGTGGGCGGCGAGCGCCAGGTGCAGATCAAGGGCCCCGACGCGCTCGAGTTCGCAAACGGGCTGGTCACGCGCGACATCTCCGACCTCCCCGCCGGCCACTGCCGCTACGTGCTGGTCACCGACGAGGACGGCCGCGTGATCTGCGACCCCGTGCTGCTGCGGCCCTACGACGACACCATCTGGCTCTCGCACGGAAGCGTCGATCTGCTGCTCTGGGTGAAGGGCATCGCGCTGGGCTCGCAGCTGGACGTCGCCGTGACCGAGGCCGACGTGCCGCCGCTGCAGGTGCAGGGCCCGAACTCGGGCGACGTGCTGCGCCGGCTGGTGGGCGACGTCATCGACACGATGGCCTACTACGACTGCATCGAGACCTCGATCGCCGGCCATGCGGTGATCCTCTCGCGCACCGGCTGGAGCGGTGAGCTGGGCTACGAGGTGTTCCCGCTGGGCTCGGCCGGGGCGCTCGGGATCTGGGACGCCATCGTCGCCGCAGGCGAGCCGAGCGGCCTGCTCATCACCGGGCCCAACGTCCCGCACGCCCTCGAGTGCGGCATCACCGACTGCCAGTACTACACCAACTTCGCCGTGAACGCCCTGGAGTTCAGCCGCCGGCTGGTCGATCTCGAGAAGTCCGACTACGTCGGCCGCGACGCCCTCCGCCGGATCGACGCCGAGGGCGTGAAGCGCCAGACCATCGGCCTGCTCGGCGGCCCCGACCGGCTGCCGCGCCTGCAGTGGGCGTGGGACGTCACGCGCGACGGCGAGCGGGTGGGCCAGCTTCGCTGGTGCTCGTTCTCACCGCAGCTCGAGCGGGTCATCGCGGTCGCGCTGATCGATACCGAGCACGCCGGGCCGGGCACCACCGTCACCGTGCACCACCACGGCGGCGAGGCCGAGATGCAGACCGCCGCGCTGCCGTTCATCCCCCGGAAGGCCTGACGTGCCCGAGGGCAAGCGCATCGAGCTGCTGTTCCTCTCGAAGGACGACATCGACCGGCTCGAGCTGGCCGACGCCGAGATCCTCGGCGCCGTCGAGGACGGCCTGCGGGCGCACGGAAACGGGCAGGTGGTGATGCCGCCCAAGAGCCACCTCTCGCTGGAGGAGCGCTACCAGGGCCACTTCAACATCTTGCCGGGCTACGTCGAGCCGCTCGACGTCGCCGGCGTGAAGGTCATCGGCGACTACGCCAACAACTACCGCCACTCGCTGCCGTCGGAGTTCGCGCTGCTCACGCTCTACCACGCAGAGACCGGCGTGCCGTTTGCGATCATGGACGCGACCCTCCTCACCTGGATGCGCACGGGCGCGGTGACCGCCATCGGCGCGCGGTACCTCGCGCGGCCCCGAACGACGGTGCTCGGGCACATCGGCGCGCGGGGGACGGCCCGCTACAACATCCGCTACATCTCGGGCCTCTTCGGCCTCGAGGAGATCCGCGTCACCAGCCGCCGGCCCGAGTCGCGCGAGCAGTTCGCGCGGCTCATCTCCGAGGAGATCGGCCGCGAGGTGACGCCCGTCGCCACCAGCGACGAGGTGGTGGAGGGTGCCGGGATCATCGTCGATGCATCGCGCCTCACCGAGCCCAGGGTGCTCATCCGCACAGCCGCCATCGAGCCCGGCGCCCTGGTGATGCCCTACGGGGCGATCATGTCCACCGAGCCCGGCCTGCCGGTGGAGGCCGACAAGTTCATCGTGGACGACTGGGCTCAGGCCTCGCGCGGGGAGTGGGGCCAGTACACCGAGCTGATCCGCGCCGGCGACCTGCGCGAGGAGCACCTCTACGCCGAGATCGGCGAGGTCGTCGCGGGGCTGAAGCCCGCGCGCGAGCGCGACGACGAGACCATCGTCTTCTGGCACCGCGGCTTTGCGATCTCCGACGTCATGCTCGGCCACCTCATCTACCAGCGCGCGCTGGCGGCGGGGATCGGCACGAAGCTCACCCAGTACGCATCGGCCTATGAGCTCTAGGGCGCGCTTCACCGGCCAGGTGGCACTCATCACCGGCGCCTCGTCGGGGGTGGGCGCCGAGCTCGCGCGCGTGCTGAGCGCCGAGGGCGCGGCCGTCACGCTCGTGGCGCGCAAGCAGGCGGCGCTCGACGAGCTGGCGGCCGGGATCGAGGCCTCCGGCGGGCAGGCGCTCGCGGTCGCAGCCGACGTGCGTGACGCCGCCGAGGTGGACTTCGCCGTGAGCCAGACGCTCGAGCGCTTCGGGCGGCTCGACGTGGCGGTGCCGAGCGCGGGCGTCGGCCGCGTCTGCCGGCTCGAGGATCTCGACGCCGGGCGCTGGAGCGAGTACATCGACGTGAACCTCACAGGCACGTTCAACGTCTGCCGCTCGGCGGGCCTCCACATGCGCACGCAGGGCTCGGGTGTGATCGTCACGGTCGCATCCGGGATGGGCCTGCACGGCGCCGCCGGATACGCGGCGTACTGCGCGTCGAAGGGCGGCGTGGTGCTGCTCACCAAGGCGCTCGCGCTCGAGCTGGCGCCGGCCGTGCGCGTCAACTGCTTTGCCCCGGGCGGCATCGACACCCCCATGACCGACGACGACTTCGAGCAGTACGACGACCCGGCCGCCGCACGCGCGGAGGCGCTCGACCACGTGCCGCTGAAGCGCCTCGCAAGCGCCTGGGAGATCGCCATCGGCATCGCCTGGCTTGCGTCATCCGAGGCCGCCTATGCCACCGGCTCGATCGTCTCGGCCGACGGCGGCACCACCGCGAGATAGCACCAGACAGGGAGCACCCAATGGCAGAGAACACCGAACGCGAATGGCAGCAGGATCCCGAGTGGAAGGCCATCCTGGCGAAGGCGTCCGCCCCCTCGCAGACGCTGCGCGGGGACGTGGACGTCTTCACCTACCAGTCCAGCCACGACCCGTACTTCACCTCGTCGTACTACTTCGAGACCGAGCGCGGCGTGGTGCTGGTGGATAGCCAGCTCTTCTACAGCTCGGTGAAGGAGCTCTGGGAGCAGATCCAGGAAAACACGTCGGGCGACCTGCGCTACGTGGTGAACACCCACGCCCATCCCGACCACTACTGGGGCAACACCTACCTCAGCAAGGTCGCGCCGAAGGCCGTGTTCATCACCGGCAGCGACACCTACGACGACATGCTCGCCACCGTCGCAGCGCGCGTCGCGAAGACCAGCAACGAGTGGCCCGCCGACGAGGTGTTCTCCGACCCCGGCCGCATCGTGCTGCCATCGGTGGTGTTCGACGGGACGCTCACGCTCAGGTTCGAGCAGATCACGCTGGAGCTGGGCGAGTACGGCCCCGCCGAGGCGCCCGTGCAGGTCATCGGCTGGATTCCCGAGCACGGCGCGCTCATCACCGCCGACGTGGTGCAGAACATGCAGCACCTCTACTTCTCCGATCGCACGCTGGCGAGCTGGTACACCATCCTCGAGGACTTCGAGGAGCTCGAGCCGCAGCACGTGCTGACGGGCCACCAGGGCATCGCCGGGCCCGGGATCCTGAACGAGACCAAGCGCTGGATCTCGGTGTACCTCGGCCTCATGGCTGCGGCGCTCCCACCGGGCGAGGATCCCGAGAACATCGACGCGCTCACCCAGGACGAGCGGCGAAAGCTCGTGGCCGACCTCAAGGCGGCGCTCCCGGGCTGGTTCGATCCGTACTTCTACCAGGGCGAGACGGTGCTCGAGCAGTGCATCGCGGGCGCCCGCTCGGAGATCGTCGGTGCCCAGTTGCTCGGCAGCTGAGGTGCTACGGTCGGTGCATGCAAGCGCTCGATCGCGCATTCGAGATCCTCGAGCTGTTCACGCCGGCCGACCCGGAGTGGACGCTGACCGAGATTGCGGCCGCCACGGGCCTGCCGGTCACCACCAGCTTCCGGATCGTGGCCTCGCTCGCGGCCAACGGCTACCTCGAGCGTGACCCCGAGACGAGGCGCTACGGGCTGGGCCCCGCCGCCATGGCCCTCGGCCGGCGATCGCAGATCACCCCGGGGCTGCTCACGAACGCCCGCGCGGCGCTCGACTGGCTGGCGCGGGCCACGGGTCAGACGGCGCTCATGACCGTCGTCTCGGAGGATCGCCACGGCGGCACGTGCATCGAGCGCGTGGAGGGCGGGCACGTGGTGCCGCTCTCGAGCCGGCCGGGCGTCACCGGCCCGCTGCACGCCGGCGCGTCGAAGAAGGTGCTGCTGGCGTTCCTCGGCGAGCGCGAGCAGACGGCAATCACCTCCGACTCGCTCGAGCGCCTCTGCCGCGGCACCATCACCGACCGGCGGCGCCTGCAGGCGCACCTGGCACGCATCCGAAGCGCCGGCTGGGCAGCGTCGTACGAGGAGACCGATCCGGGCGTCTGGGGCCTGGCCGCCCCGGTGGTCGCGCCCACGGGCACGGTCGTGGGCGCCATCGGCCTGGCGGGCTCCGGCGATTCGCGCGCCGCAGGGATGTCGGCCGCGGCGGTCACGCGGGTGCGCCACGCCGCCACCCGGCTGGCCGGCTCGATCGCCGTCTAGTGCCGCGCTACGACGTGCACCAGCACATGTGGCCGCCTGAGGTGCTCGCCCACCTGCGGGGCCGAAGCGCGCCGCCGTTCATCCGCGACGGCATGTTCCAGGCCCCGGGGCTGCCGCCGGCGCCGGTGCGTGAGAGCGACCACGACCTGGAGCAGCGGCTGGCGTGGCTCGGCGAGGCGGGCCTCGACATCGCGGTGGTGTCGCTCTCGCCCACCGACGGGTTCGATGCGGAGCTGCGCGAGCTCTGGCACACCGGGATCGCTGCGGTCGCCGCGGCGTCGGGCGGCCGGATCCGTGCCGCTCGCAGACGGCGCCCCGCGTACCGGCTTCGGCGGGGTGTCGGTGGCGGCCGACGCCGTCACGGCCGGCCTTCCGCGCAGCCTCGCATGGGATCTCGAGGCCGCCGGGCAGATGCTCTTCGTGCATCCCGGGCCGCCCGCCCCTGCGCCCCCGGGCGTGCCCGCCTGGTGGCTGGGCGCGCTCGACTACTGCATGCAGATGCAGCGGGCGTTCACGGCCTGGCTCGCGCGCGACGCCGCGCGGTACCCGGCGCTCCCCGCGGTGTTCGCGATCCTCGGCGGCGGCGCGCCGCTTCTGGCCGAGCGGTTCGAGGTGCGCGGCGCCGGCATCCGGCTCGGTGAGCACCCGAACACCGTGGTCGATACCGCGTCGTACGGCCCGCACGCCATCGGCCAGTTCATCGCGATGCACGGCACCGATCAGCTGGTGCACGGCAGCGACGCCCCCGTGCTGGGCCACTGCGCGGCGGCCGGCTGCCTGCAGGGGCTGGGCTCCGGCGTCGCCGATGCCGTGATCGAGGCGACGCCCACGCGGATCCTCGGCGAGCGGCGCGGGTGACGCTCAGCCGAAGGCCCGGCCGAAGCGTGGTGGAGGGGATCGCGATGATCCTGGCCACGAGCGCGACCATCCAGATCGCGGCGGCCATCGCGAGCAGCCTCTTCGATCAGCTCGGCCCCTACGGCACCTCGTCGTTTCGGTTCACGCTCGCCGCGGTGATCATCGTCGCGGTCATCCGGCCCAGCGTGCGCGGCCGCGATCGCGCCACGTGGGCCGGCATCGCCGCCTACGGCGCGAGCCTCGCGGTGCTCAACCTCTCGTTCTTCGGCGCCATCGACCGCCTGCCGCTGGGCATCGCCGTGACGTTTGCGTTCGTCGCGCCCGTGATCTCGGCGATCGCTGCGTCGCGGCGGCGCGCCGACATCGGGTTCGCGCTGCTGGCGGCAGCCGGCGTGGCGGTGCTGGGCGGCATCGACCGGCCGGACTCGGCCGGGGGCGTGGTGCTCGCCCTGCTGGCCGGCACAGCCTGGGTGGGCGTTGCCTACGCCGCGCGCCAGGTCGGGCGGCGTACCCGGGGGTTCGAGGGGCTCGCGCTGGCGCTTCCGATCTCGGCGCTCATCTGCCTCCCCTTCGGCGTGAGCCATGTCGGCGACATCGACGGCCGCGCGCTGGGGCTCTGCCTGGTGGTTGCCGTGGGCGGCCTGCTGGTGCCCTACGGCCTGGAGCTGGCCGCGCTGCGGCGGCTCGAGCCGCGGACGGTGGCGGTGGTCTACAGCGTGGATCCGGCCATCGCGGCCGTCGTCGGGCTGGTGGCGCTCGGCCAGCACCTGAGCCTCGGCCAGGTGGCCGGGATGGTGGCGGTGATCGTGGCGAGCGCCGGCACCACGCTCTCCATCGAGCCGGTGCCGCGAGCGGGCTCGCCCCCGAGCCTCGAGGGGTACGTTTCACCCCATGAATAGACGATCACTGGGTACCACAGGAATGCAGGTCAGCCCCCTCTGTCTCGGCGCGATGATGTTCGGCGCCTGGGGTGAGCCCGACCACGAGAAGAGCGTCGCGATCATCCACGCCGCCCTCGATGCGGACATCAACTTCATCGACACCGCCGACGTGTACTCGCGCGGCGAGTCCGAGACCATCGTCGGCAAGGCGCTGGCCGGCGGGAAGCGCGACAACGTCATCCTCGCGACCAAGTTCCACGGCTCGATGGGCGACGATGCAAACCAGCAGGGCAACTCGCGCCGCTGGATCGTGCAGGAGGTCGAGAACAGCCTCCGGCGGCTCCAGACCGACTGGATCGACCTCTACCAGGTGCACCGGCCCGATCCGGATACCGACATCACCGAGACGCTCTCGGCGCTGACCGACCTGCAGCGCGCGGGCAAGATCCGCGCGTTCGGCTGCTCGACGTACCCCGCCGAGAGCATCGTCGAGGCCCACTGGGCGGCCGAGCGGCGCGGCCTTGCGCGGTTCTCCACCGAGCAGCCACCGTACTCGATCCTGGTGCGCGGCATCGAGCGAGACGTGCTGCCGGTGACCGAGCGCTACGGCATGGGCGTCATCTCGTGGAGCCCGCTCGCGGGTGGCTGGCTGACCGGTCGCTACCGCAAGGGCCAGGACGCGCCCGAGACGTCGCGGGCCGAGCGGATGCCGACGCGGTATGACCTCTCGCTGCCGGTCAACCAGACCAAGCTGGAGGCCGCCGATCAGCTGGCCGAGCTGGCCGAGGGCGCGGGCCTCAGCATGGTGCATCTGGCCATCGCCTTCGTGCTGAGCCACCGCGCGGTGACGGCGCCGATCATCGGCCCGCGCACGATGGAGCAGCTCGAGAGCCAGGTGGGGGCGGCCGAGGTCACGCTCAGCTCGGACGTGCTCGACCGGATCGACGAGATCGTCCCGCCCGGCACCACCATCTCGGACTTCGATCGCGGCTACGTGCCGCCGTCGGTCTCGGAGGCCTCGCTGCGCCGTGCATAACCGGTGCCTGGCACCGGCGATTCACGCTCCAGGATGTGCTCGGCGGCCGTCCGGCCGCTGAGCAGCGCCCCCTCGAACCAGCCCGCCTGGTCGAGCGCCATATCCGAGCCTGCGAGCACCAACCGGCCGACGGGTGCGAAGCGGGTGGGGTCGAGCAGCTCGGCCTTGCCCGCCTCGGCGGTGAGCCAGGTGCCGCGCGCCGCCGGATCGGCGTTCCAGTCGTGCGTGACCGAGGCGACCAGCTCGGCCTCGGGGTAGAAGGCCGCGAGCGCCCGCGCGACGTCGGCCGGATCGGCCGGATCGAACGCCGCATCCTCGCAGCCGAAGCCGATCACGAGCGTCGCGCCGTCGCGCTCGTCATCGGCGATGAGCACGCTCAGCCCGGGCCCGGCCCCGACGGCGACCCCGTGGGGCGCCACGCCTTGGGCCAGCATCAGCACCTTCACCGCCGAGCCAGCATTCGCTCCCGCGGCCTCGGAGATGCGGGGCGGGAGCCCCGGCTTGAACTGGATGTCGCCCAGGCAGTTGAGCGGCACCGCGAGCACCAGCGCCTCGGCCTTGATGTGGTCGTGCGCGGCGGTCATGCAGATCACGCTCGCCTCCCCGTGGCGGATCCCGGTCACCGGCGTCGAGAGCCGCACCTCCACGCCGGGCGTTGCCGGCGAACGCTTCGGCCAGCGCGCTCCAGCCGGCCGCCGGCCCGTGCGCCAGGCCCGCCAGGATCCCGGTCAGCCCGCCGTGGTCGTGGACGGTGGCGAGCGCATCGGCGATCGCGCCGCGCTCCGGCTGGGTGCCGCCCATCAGCTGGTACCAGCCGAGCAGGAAATCCCGCAGCGCCGGGCTGGGATCGAACCGCTCGACGTACTCGGCCGCCGAGAGGTTCCCCACCGCGGGATCCTGTGCCTCGGCATCGGCGGTGATCGTGCGGAGGGCGTGCTCCAGGCGCCCGGCCTCCGCCCACGGCACCGGCAGGCCGCGGCGCAGCTCGCCTCCCGTGAGCCACCGCGCGTGCACCATCTCGGGCGAGTCGCGCACCGCGATGCCGTAGCGCGCGAGCTCGGCCGGCGCCTCGAGCTGATCGGGCGTGAACCACGAGCCGCCGAGCTCCACCAGGCGGCCGCCGAGCTCGGCCGAGTACCCCCGGCCGCCCACCCGGTCGCGCGCCTCCAGCACCAGCACGCTTCGGCCCGCCTCGGCCAGGTCGCGCGCGGCACGCAGCCCCGCGAGCCCCGCTCCCACCACGATCACATCGACGTCGGCCATGCGCCGCCCAGTGTACGCCGTAGGATGGAGCCGCGATGGCGAGCCTCCACCCCGAGATCGAGCCGCACGACCACGGCATGCTCGCAGCCGGCGACGGCCATCGCCTCTACTGGGAGAGCTGCGGCAACCCCGCCGGGAAGCCCGCGCTCGTCCTGCACGGCGGCCCCGGCTCGGGCTGCTCGGCGTGGCAGCGGCGGCTCTTCGATCCCGCCCGCTACCGCGTGGTGCTGTTCGACCAGCGAAACGCGGGGCGGTCAACGCCGCACGCGGGCGAGCCCGAGGTGGATCTCACCGCGAACACCACCGCGCACCTCATCGCCGACATCGAGCTCCTGCGCGAGCTCCTGGACATCGACCGCTGGCTGGTGCTCGGCGGCTCGTGGGGCAGCACCCTCGCGCTCGCCTATGCAGAGCAGCACCCGGTGCGCGTCACCGAGCTGATCCTCCACGGAGTGTCCGCGGGCCGGCGCAAGGAGGCCGACTGGCTCTTTCGCGACGGGCTCGAGCCGCTGTTTCCCGCAGAGTGGGAGCGCCGCCGGCTGGCGCTGCCGCCCGAGCTGCGCGAGGGCGATGTGGTGGCGGGCTACCGCCGGCTCCTGCACGACCCCGATCCGGCCGTGCGCGCCCACGCCGCCTACGAATGGTGCCTGTGGGAGTCCGCGACGCCCGACTGGCCGCCGGCGAGCGGGCTTGCGAAGCGCTACCGCGACCCGGCGTTCGCGCTTGGCTTCGCGCGCATCGTGACCCACTACGTCCACCACGACGAGTTCCTCGCCGACGGCGTGCTCTTCGCCAACATCGGCGCTCTGGCAGACACGCCCGGCACGCTCATCAACGGCCGCCACGACGTGCAGGCGCCGCTCGGCACCGCCTGGGATCTGACGAAGGCGTGGCCGGCGGCCGAGCTGATCGTGGTGCCCGGCGCCGGGCATTCCGCAAACGCTCCGGGCATCGCCGGCCGGCTCGTGGACGCCACCGAGCGATACTCCGTCACGTGAGCTTCTTCCACCGATCGAGCCCCGAGGAGAAGGCGGCCAGGCAGGCCGCCGAGGAGCTTGCGAAGGCCGAGATCTCCCAGCTCGAGTCCGGCGGCATCCCGATCAAGGCCACCGAGCGGCTGAACGAGCTTGCGGCCGGCAACCTCGCCTTCACCTCCGACCTCACGGTGAAGGAGTTCCTGATGCTGCGCGAGCAGCAGATCGAGCCCATCACGCAGGTCATGGGCTCCTCGATCTACCACATCGGGTACAACAACCAGTACCAGACGGCGCAGTGGTACAACGCGATCTCGGGCGAGCTCAAGCTGCTCACCGCCGCCTGGAACGACGCGCGCGACCTGGCCGTCTCGCGGCTCCGGCAGGAGGCCGAGCTGGCCCGTGCCGATGCCGTGGCCGGCGTCCACATCAAGCGGGCCGGCTATGACTGGGGCCGAAACCTCATCGAGTACATCACCATCGGCACCGCCGTCCGGGCCGGGCGGCTGAAGAACGACGCCGGCCCGGCGCTCACCAACCTCTCCGGCCAGGAGGTCTCGCTGCTCCTGCGGTCGGGCTACCAGCCGCTCGGGCTGGTGGGTTCGAGCTCCGTGTACTGGGGCCAGCTCGACTACCAGACCCGGCTCAACCTGGTCGGCTGGGGCCGCAACATGGTCAACTTCGAGTTCACCGAGCTGGCGCAGGCGTGGTATGAGGCGCGCGACAAGGTGCTCCTGCGGATGAAGCAGCAGGCAAACGCCCTGGGGGCCGACGGCATCGTCGGCGTCACGTGGAGCGCGGCCACCGACGGCACCGAGTCGAGCATCGGCCAGGATCCCCGCGGCTACGGGGGCGGCGACAGCGAGGTGCTGATGGGCGCGCGCTTTACCGTCCATGCGCTGGGGACGGCCATCCGCCAGATCGCGGCCGGCGAGGACTCGACGACCTACACCGTCTTTCCGATGTGACCGGGGTCGCGGCCAACCCGAGCGGAACGGCATGACCACACCCGATCGACACGGGGGCCACGGGCCGCACCCGGTCGAGCTGATCGCGCAGGCCGACTGGGCCCCGGCCTCGAGCACGCCCGACCGCGCGGACGGGCACGAGCTGATCTCCGACGTCATGGTGCCGATGCGCGACGGCGTGCGCCTGGGCAGCGACATCTACCTGCCGCGGGGCGTCACACCGGTGCCCGCAGTGATGATCCGGCTGCCCTACGGCAAGACCGAGGACTACGCCGGCATGGCGGTCACGGCCGCCTGGTTTGCCCGCAAGGGGTATGCGTGCGTGGTGCAGGACGTGCGCGGGAAGTTCTCGTCGGAGGGCGAGTTCGAGCCGCTCGTGAACGAGATCGACGACACCTACGACGCGATCGGCTGGGTCGCGAGCCAGGAGTGGTCGGACGGCCGCGTCGGCATGTGGGGCGAGTCGTACTACGGCTGGACGTCGTACTGCGGCGCGGTCGGCGGGCACGCCGCGCTGCGGGCGATCGCGCCGGGCGACATCGCGCTCGACCGCTACAGCCACGCCTACCGCGGCGGCGCGTTTGCGTTCAACACGGTCGGCAACTGGGCGATCGCGATGACCGACCAGGGATGGGTCGATGCCTCGGTGGTGGATCCCTGGCACCTGCCGCTCATCGAGATCGCTGAGGCAGCCGGCCTCGACGTGCCCTACCTCCGCGAGGTGCTGAGCCATCCCGTGCGCGACGAGTTCTGGAAGCTCCGCTCGATCCGCGAGCTCGCCGTCGATAAGGTGCGCATCCCCACGCTGGTCTGGGGCGGCTGGTACGACGTGTACTCCGGGCCGTCCATCGAGGAGTGGCAGCTCATCAGCGAGCGTCAAGCGAGCGCCCGTCACACCCACCTCCTCGTCGGCCCGTGGGATCACTACGGCTCGGGCGACACCACCGACAGGGTCGGCCTCGTGCACGTCGGCGAGACGGCCGTGAAGCGCTGGGACACCTACCAGGCGTTCTTCGACCGGTACCTGATGGAGCTTCCCAACGGCTACGGCGACGACGGCCGGGTCGAGATCTTCACCATCGGCGAGAACCGCTGGCGCACCCTGGGGGAGTGGCCGCCGAGCGCTGCGGCGCCGACGCGCTTCTACCTGCACTCCGGCGGGGGCGCCGCGACCCGCGCTGGGGACGGCGGCCTGTCCGAGATCCCGCCCGCCGGCGAGCCCGCCGACACCTACGACTACGACCCGCAGGATCCCGTGGCCGACACGCTGGCGATGAACTGCTGGGCGATCTGCAACGACATGGGCGACCGCGGCCCGGTGGAGGATCGTGCCGACGTGCTGGTGTACACGACGCCGGTGCTGGAGCAGCCCCTCGAGATCACGGGCCGCGTCTCGGCCACGCTGAACGCCGCGTCGAGCGCCGTGGATACCGACTTCGTCGTCTCGCTCTGCGAGGTGCTCGCCGACCATCGCGTGAACCTCATCGCCGACGGCATCGTGCGTGCGCGGCGGCGCGACATCCACGCCGAGCCGTCGCTGATCGAGCCGGGCCGCATCTACACCTACGTCATCGACATGTTCTCGACCAGCTACGTGGTGCCGGCCGGGCATCGGCTGCGGCTGGAGGTCACGAGCAGCTGCTTCAACCGGTACGACCGCAATCCCAACACCGGGGACGACTTCGCGCACGCGCGCGCGACAGTGGTTGCGCACCAGGAGATCTTCCACTCCGCGGCGCACCCGTCGTACGCGACGCTGCCGATCGTCCCCCGCGCTCACCATTAATTCGCAATTGCGCTAGACGAATTCCAAGTTCGTCGTACTCTGTAATGCGTGAGGGTCACTCTGGCATTGCTCGCCCTGGTCACGGGTCTCGTCGTCGTTCCCGCGTCGGCGCTGGCCGTGCGCGCGCCTGCGGTGCACGTGCCCACCGCGACGATCTCGATCGTGAACGTCTCGGGCGCCTCGTACGAGCTCGATCACGGCACCGGCTGGGCCTGGGCCGCGCCGGGCGGCCCGGGGTGCACCGTGACCGCAAGCGTGGTCGAGACGCCGTTTGCCCCGCCCAGCATCCCGGTGCCGGCGACCATCACCAACTCCGTGAGCGCCAGCACGATGGTGAACCACAACCCCGTAAAGCTGAAGCTCACCGACCCGGCCCGGGCGTCCACCATCGACTCGGCGTCGGCCATCTCGGCGACGTGCCACATGCGGCGCGACTACGTGATCACGACCACCACGTCATCGAACGTCGTCGCGGCGTGGCCCGGTGGCGACAGGACGTATCGCACCCAGGAAGCGCTCGCGCTCGGCGGCAAGTGCACCTGGATGGGCGACGGCAGCCACGGCGCCCTCAGCACGTGCACGCACGCGAGCATCAGCATCAAGTACAAGTTCTTCCTGCCGGCGGGCGCGACGTTCGTGGGGGCAAGCCACACGATGGCGCCGGCCTCGAGGCCGTGCCTGGGAAGCAGCTGGCAGCTGAGCCACATCGGCACCACCTACAGCTACGTGCTGCATCACGGCAGCGCGGCGTCCATCTCGCAGTGCGACATCCGCTCGGTCTCGTTCACCTGGCACGGGAAGCACACCACCACCTCCACGGGCTGGATGACGACGACGGCCGCCGCGATCTGGCCGTAGAGGCGGGGAACGGCGCCCGGCGCCGCGATACGCTCCGCCGATGAACGCCGCGACGCCCGACGCATCCGCCCTGTGACCAGCATCGACCGGCGCTGGTCGGATGCGATGGCGAAGGTCACGTCGGAGGCGGCCGAGGCGGTCGCGCTGGGCTTCGACCGAAGCGGCCGCGGCTGGGTTCGCGCCGCCACGCTCGGCGGCATCGGGCTGACGCTCGCGGGCAAGCGGCGCTGGCACGGCCTCGCCGCGTTCGCTGCCACCGAGGCGCTCACGCCCATCGCCGGCAACGCGATCAAGCTCGTGATCGCCCGCGAGCGGCCCGTCAGCCCGCGGGTGGACCCGTTCGGCACCTCGTTTCCCTCGGGCCACACGTCCTACGCCGCGGCCACCGCCGTCGCCGTCGTGCTCCTGGCCGCCGACGACCGGCCCGTCTCGCCTGCGGCGTGGGCGGCCGCTGCGGCGGTCATCACCGGCATGGCCTGGAGCCGCACCCACCTGCAGGCCCACTGGCTCTCCGACGTCATCGCCGGCGCCGCCCTGGGCGCGGGAGTCAGCCTCGCGACGTTCGCGGTGGCCGACCGGCGGCAAGCGCGACGAGCTCTGCAACTGCCGTTCGCGGCTCCGGCACGCTGAGCGCGGCGGGGGAGACGCCCGCGGCGCCGCGGGGGATTCTCACGCGAAGCGCGCCCGGCCGCGTCTCGAACTGGAGCGGCGGCTCGATGGCCGTGGCCTCCCCGTCGATCCCGATCTCGATCGGGCTGTCCGAATCGATGCGGAAGCCCGGCGCCGTCCACTCCATCCAGCCGCGGAACGACCGTACCTTGCCGATCGCCTCGAGCCCCGTGAACTCCACCGCCTCGCGCGCGTTCTGGATGCGGGCCGCCACGATCCCCAGCACGCCGGCATCGAGCCGCGCCCGCGTGCCGCGCCCGTCGAGGTGGTCCAGCTCGTAGGCATTGTTGGAGACGAGGATCATGTGCGCCGTCGTGAGCCGCTCGTGGGCCGGCCCCATGAACTTGAGGTCGAACGGCTCGGCGCCGTCGCCCAGCAGGTCGGGCAGCATGGCCGCGGCGGTCTGCAGCTTCGCGTCGCGGTACTCGGGCGACTGCACGATCTTCGCGTAGATCCCCATCGACGCGTTGTTGACGAACACCCGCCCGTTCACCGTGGCCAGATCGATGCGCCGCTCGAGCGCGTCGCCGAAGGCATCCAGCGCGCCCACCACGTCGGTGCGGTCGAGCCCTAGATCGAGCGCGAAGTGGTTGCGCGTGCCGGCGGGGATGCAGACGTGGGGCACGTCGTGATCGGCCGCGACCGACGCCACCAGCGCTTGCGAGCCGTCGCCTCCCGCCATCCCGATCACGTCGGCGCCGCGGGCGATGGCAGCACGCGCCAGCTCGAGCAGGTCGTCGCCGCGCTGCAGCACCACGGGCTCGATCCCGCGCGCCTTGCACTCGTCCTCCAGCCTGAACTTCTCCACCTTGCCGCCGCCCGACCACCGGTTCATGATGAGCACCGGGTGCTTCGCTGCGCCCACCGGCGTGCGGGTCTCGGCAGCCGCCACCAGCGCCGGGGCCTGGGCGTGCAGCGCCGCGCGGGCGCAGGCGGCGGAGACCACGGCGAGCACGACGGCGAGCTCCAGCCAGTAGCCGTTGAGCGGCTCGGTGATGACCAGGACGACCAGCACGATCACCCCTGCAGCCGTGATCAGGGCACCGGCGATGCGCATCGCGCCGCGGCTTGCGACCACGTACCAGCCGCCGACCACCGCAGCGGCAACGGCGAGCGCCATCACCACCAGCCGCCATGCGGAGCCCTGGCTCAGGGAGAGCGCGCCTGCGACGACCGCCCCCGCGAGCGCGGCGAGGGCAACGACGGCGGTCAGCCGGTGGCGAGGTGCGACCGGCTCGCTCATGCCGGCGGGGGTGGGGGGGCGGGGGGATCGACTCGACGCCGGGCGGCTCGTCCGGCCACACCAGCAGCACCGAGCACGGCGCGTGATCCACCACAAAGCGGGTGGGCGGGCCCAGGCTGTGCGGGCCCAGCCGCGAGCGGTCGCCGTCGCGCGCTGCGATCAGCAGGTCGGCACCCGCGGCGGCGTCCACCACCTCGCGCTCGATGCGGCCCTGCCGCGCGACCAGGCGTAGGTCGCCTCGACCGAGCCGCTCGGCGGCCGCGGCGAGCAGCTCCTCGGCGGCCTCGCCCGCGACCTCCTCCATCGGCCGCGCAGGCCGGTGGCCCGGCCGGCCCCGGCCGAGCAACCCCCGTGATGCCTCCTCGGCAACGCGCGCGGTGTCGGCGGACGTCACGTGCAGCAGCGTCACCTCGGCATCGGCGGGGAGCATGCCGCCGGCGGCGTCCACGCAGCCTCGCCAGGTGCCCTCGACGATCCAGATCAGCGCGCGCATGTTCACCATCATGTCACCACTTTCAGCGAGAGCCACAGGGCACATGTCGAGGCCAGCAGCACGGGCGGCACGGTGATCGCCCCGAGCCGCAGGAACTCGACGGTGGACGGGTCGTGGCCGCGCTGCCGCAGCGAGCGGCGCCAGAGGAGCGTCGCGAGCGACCCCACGTAGGTCAGGTTCGGGCCGCAGTTGACCCCGATCAGCACCGCGAGCACCGGCCCCGGGCCGCCCATCGCGACCGCCGGGATCAGCAGCAGCACGGCCGGCAGGTTGTTCACGAGGTTCGCGAGCACCGCGGCTACCACGGCGATCACGAGGAGGGCCCAGAGCGAGCTGCCGCCCGGGATGAGGTGCGTCACGGCCGTGCCCAGCCCGTGGATCGAGACCGCCTGCACCACCAGCCCGAGCGCCAGCACGAAGGCCAGGAAGGGGATGTCGAGCGAGCCGGCGATGTCGGGCACCGAGAGCCGCCGGCGGGCGAGGGCGGGCACGGCCAGCGCCACCGCCCCGGCCAGCGCCGCGTAGGCGGGGCTGATCTGCAGGACCGACGTGACGAAGAACCCGGCGAGCGTCAGCCCCACGACGGCCACGGCGTACACCGGGATCGGTGCGGCGGGGGCGGCCGGCGGATCGCCCCGCCCCACCAGATCGGACGAGAAGAACCGCCGCAGCACCACCCACTCCACCGCGATCGCCGCGATCCACGGCAGCGCCATGACCGCGCCGAAGCGCGCGAACGAGAGCCCGCTGGCCGTGAACGCGAGCAGGTTGGTGAGGTTCGAGACGGGGAGCAGGAGCGACGCCGAGTTCGCCAGGTGCGTGCAGGCGTAGACGTGCGGCTTCGGCCGCAGCCGAAGGCGCGTCACCGTCGTGAACACCACCGGCGTGAGCAGCACCACGGTCGCGTCCAGGCTGAGGACGGCGGTCACGACGCTCGCGAGGCCGAACACCAGCGCGAAGAGCGTGACCGGCCGGCCGTGCGAGCCCTGGGCGATCCAGCTGCCGGCGGCGTCGAACAGGCCGTAGCGGTCGCAGAGATCGGCGAGCACCAGGACGGCGGCCAGAAACGCGATGGTCGAGGCGAGGTCGCGCGCCTCGGTCTTCGCGGCATCCAGCGGGAGCACGCCGGTCAGCATGAGGATCAGGGCTGCCGGCACCGCCATCACTGCCTCGGGCAGCCCGCGCGGCCGTGCCACCGCGAACCCCAGCGTGGCGATCAGCAGCGCGAGGGAGAGGAGCTCGGCGATGGCCTCTAGAGCGAGCGGATGGTGCGGGTCGCCCAGCCGGCGGCGGCGAGCACGATCAGGCCGATGACGCCCAGGATGATGGATCCGGCGGAGAGCGCGATGGCCAGAAGTACGACTCCCACGGCGACTCCGCCGTACCCGGCCCTGGTCATCTGACGCCTCTTCTGTTCGCGCTTGGACAACGTCATGGCGGTCGCCACCTTTCCTTCACGTGGGGTGGGTGCAGGTTAGACGTTTCCCGGCGCGTGGTACTCTCGCGGCGTGCTGGAACGTGATGTGAACCTCGGTGATGGCAGGACGCTGCACTCCTACGACACCGGCGGCGACGGATTCCCGGTCATCTGGCACCACGGCACTCCCAACATCGGCGCGCCGCCGCGGCCGCTCTTCGGCGTCGCCGAGCGGCTGGGGCTGCGGTGGGTGGGGTACGACCGGCCGAGCTACGGCGGATCGACTCCCAACGAGGGTCGCACCATCGGGTCGGCTGCAGGCGACGCGGCGGCGGTCGCCGACGCGCTCGGCATCGATCGCTTTGCCGTGATGGGCCACTCGGGCGGAAGCCCGCACGGGCTCGCGTGCGCTGCCCTGCTGCCGGGTCGCGTGGTGGCAGCGGTCAGCACGTCGGGGCTGGCGCCGTTTGGCGCAGAGGGCCTCGACTGGTTCTCGGGCATGGTGCCGAGCGGGGTCGCGTCGCTTCGGGCGGCCACCCAGGGCCGTGCCGCCAAGCTCTCCTACGAGACCTCCGGCGCGGAGTACGACCCCGAGTTCACCCCGGCCGACCTCGAGACGCTCGAGGGCGAGTGGTCGTGGCTGGGCGAGGTGGTGGGCCCTGCGATGGACAACGGCCCCGGCGGCCTGGTCGACGACGACATCGCCTACGTCACCGCGTGGGGGTTCGATCCCGCGCAGATCGCGGTGCCGGTGCTGCTCGGCCACGGCAGCGACGACGGCATCGTGCCGAGCTCCCACAGCGAGTGGCTCGCGAGCCGCATCCCCGGCGCAGAGCTGCGCATCTCGCCCGGCGACGGGCACATCTCCGTTCTCCGATCGGCGCCGGCCTCGCTCGAGTGGCTCGCCGGAAAGGTCGCTGCATGACGCCGTTCAAGATCGATCACGCGCTCACCACCATCGGCACCTCGAGCGGGACGTTCGAGCGCCCGCCGTCGGTGTTTCGCGACTGGATCTCGAGCGACGGCTCCACCGACTATCCCGCCGAGCCCGGCCGCTACCACCTCTACGTCCAGTGGGCGTGCCCGTGGGCGCACCGCACCATCATCGGGCGGCGGCTGAAGGGCCTGGAGGACGTCATCAGTATGTCCTTGGTGGATGCGATCCGCGACGATCGCGGGTGGGCGTTCACGGGCGCCGATCACGTCGATCCGCTGCACGGCTGGGAGTTTCTGAGCCAGGCGTACGACGCGACCGACCCGAGCTATGAGGGCCGCTTCAGCGTGCCGGTGCTTTGGGACAGGAAGACCGAGCGGATCGTGAACAACGAGTCGGCCGACATCCTGCGCATGATGAGCACCGGCTTCGGCGACCTCGCGAGCGACACCTACGACCTGGCGCCCGATGCGCTCGTGCCGGAGATCGACGAGCTCAACCGCCACATCTACGAGACCGTGAACAACGCGGTCTACCGAGCGGGATTCTCGCGTAACCAGGCCGACTACGAGCAGACCGTGCAGCGGATGTTCCAGACCCTGGACGAGCTGGACGCGCGCCTGGCCGGCAGCCGCTACCTCTTCGGCGACCAGCCGGTCGAGACCGACTGGCGGCTCTTCACGACGCTCGCCCGCTTCGACGCCGTCTACTACATCCACTTCAAGTGCTCGCTCAGGCGGATCGCCGACTACCCCAACCTCTGGCCGTACGCGCGCGATCTCTACCAGGGCTACGGGATAGCCGACACGGTGCGCCTGGACGAGTGCCGCGCCCACTACTACCGCACCCACCCCTCGATCAACCCGAGCGGCCTCGTGGCGGTGCAGCCGGCGGTGATCGACTTCACGCTGCCGCACGGCCGTATGTGAACGCGTGAATATTAAGTGCCTGGCACCGTTTATTCACGGTGTAGGCTCGCGCTTGAGCAATGGATGACGCCATGAGTGACCCGAAGATCGACGTGTACTACCACCCCGCGGTGCTCGATCACGACACGGGGATGGGGGCCTTCGAGGGCGGTCCGTCCGATCTGCTCGACGTTCCCGAGCTGCATCCCGAGAGCCACGAGCGGGTGCGAAACATGGTCTCGGTGCTCCAGCGCGGGCCCATCGCCGGCCGGCTGCGGTGGCACGACGGCCGGCTCGCGACCGAGGACGAGCTCGCCGCCGTGCACGATCGCGGCTACATCGCCTCCATCCGCGAGGCGTGCGAGCAGGGCGGCCGCGCGCTGACCACCACCACGGTGCTCTCGGCCGGGTCGTGGACGCCCATCCTCGCCGCTGCGGGCACGGCCATCGCCGCCGGGGATGCCGTGATCGACGGAAGCGCGCAGGTGAGCTATGCGCTCGTGCGGCCGCCGGGACATCACGCCGGGCCGGCCAGCGCCGACGGCTACTGCTTCTTCAACAACGTCGCGCTCGTGGCCGAGCGGGCGCGCGCGGCGGGATACCAGCGCATCGCCATCATCGACTGGGACGTGCACCACGGAAACGGCACGCAGGCGTGCTTCTACGACCGCAGCGACGTGCTCACCGTCTCGCTCCACATGCGCCATGGGAGCTGGGGCACGGCGCATCCGCAGACCGGCTCGGCGGCCGAGATCGGCGTCGGCCCCGGCATGGGCTTCAACGTGAACGCAGAGCTCGGGCTCGGCAGCGGCATCGACGCCTACGCGGCGGCGCTCGAGCGTGTGATCCTGCCGATCCTCGACCAGTTCGAGCCCGACTTCCTCATCGGCGCGTGCGGCCAGGACGCCAGCGGGTTCGACCCCAACGGCCGCCAGAACCTGCTCATGGCCGACTTCCGCACCATCGGCGAGCTCATCGCCGGCGCGGCCGCGCGGTACACCGACGGCAAGCTGGTGCTCGTGCAGGAGGGCGGGTACGCCCGCACCTATGCGGCCTACTGCCTGCACGCGACGCTCGAGGGCGTGCTGGGCGACGTGGCCGGGCAGCTCGCCGATCCCGATCGGCTACGTGCCCGACGATGCCGGCCGCGGCGACGCCGACGTGGCGCTGATGCGCACGTACCTCTCGCGGCACTGGGAGCTGCCGTAGCGGTGCTCTCCAGCGCGACGCGCGCGTCGGCCACGGTCTGGAGCGACGTCTTCCGCAATCGGGATCTGCGCCGGCTCGAGCTGGGCCGGATCTCCTCGGTCACCGCCGAGGCGACTGCAGCGGTCGCCCTCGGCGTCTACGCGTTCACCCGAAGCGGCGCGATCGCGGTTGCCCTGCTCGTGGCCGTGCAGATGCTGCCGGGCGCGTTCACCGCGCCGTGGCTCTCGGTCACGGGCGACCGGTTTCGCCGCGAGCGCGTGCTCTGCGTGTGTGAGGTCTGCCGCGCCCTTGCGGTGGCGGGCATGGCGGCCTGTGCGTACTGGAGCGCGCCCGTGCTGGTCGTCGGCGTGCTCGCCGGGGTGCTCTCCATCGCGAGCGCCACCTTCTACCCCGCGCGTCGCTCGCTGGTGCCGCTGCTGGTGGGGTCGGTGCGTGAGCTGACCTCGGCAAACGTCGTCTCCTCCACCCTGCAGAGCGCAGGGCTCCTGATCGGGCCGCTGCTCGCCGGGGCGGTGCTCGCTGCCAACGGCTCGGACGTGTGGCCCGTGTTTGGCATCGCCGCCGTGGCGTTCGTCGCCTCGGCGGCGGGGCTCCTTCGCATCCAGAACACGAGCCGCGTGTGGCTGCCCGCCGGCTCGGAGCCCGGCAGCAACCGCACCGCCTTCGGGCTGATGCGATCCGAGCGGCACCTGCGGGCGGTGCTGATCGCGTTTTGCGTCAAGAACCTGGCGCGCGGCGCGTTCATGGTGCTCGTGGTGACCATCCCGCTCGAGCTCCTGAACCTGCAGAGCGCTGCGGTGGGGTACCTCTCCGCCGCCATCGGCGCGGGCGGGCTGCTCGCGGGGATCCTGGGCGGCGCGGCGCTCCTCCACGGCCGGCGCCTGGGCCTTCTGATGCTCGGCGGCATCGCGCTCGCAGGCGTCGCGATGTTCGTGATCGCCGGCCGGCCCACGGTGCTCTTCGCGGTGGCCGGGCTGGCGGCGGTCGGCCTCGGGAACACGGCGTGCGACGCGGCCGGCTACACGCTGATCGCCCGAAACGCCGCGGGCGACGTGATGGCCCGCGTCTACGGGCTGCACGAGTCGGTGCGGGCGGTGGGGATCTCGGCCGGCGCCATCGTCACGGCGCTCGCCGTTGACCGGTTCGGCACGCGCACGGCGCTGGTGGCCGGCGGCTGCGTGGTGGCTGTGTGCGTCGCCCTGCTCGCGCGCGGGCTGACCACGGTCGATCGCGAGACGGCCGCCCCCGAGGAGCGGCTGGGCCTGTTGCGCCACTCGCCGCTCTTCGCACGGCTCCAGTCGGTGCCGCTCGAGCGGCTGGCCGCGCGCATGCAGGAGACCGAGGTGCCGGCCGGCACCGAGGTCGTCCGCCAGGGCGAGGTCGGCCAGGCCGTCTACGTGATCGCCGCCGGCACGGTCGAGGTGGTGGCCGATGGGCACTCGGTGGCGAGCCTTGCAGCCGGTGACTACTTCGGCGAGATCGCGCTGCTCGAGGCCTCGCCGCGCACGGCCACGGTGGTCGCCCGGTCGGCCCTGCGGCTCTACGTGCTGGACGGCCGCGACTTCCTGAGCGCCGTCGGCGGCCAGCCGATCACGTCGTCGGTGGTGCGGTCCACCGCCGACCAGCGGCTGCTCGAGCTGGCCGGCGCGGCCGAGGATCTCGACGCGTAACGCCTTGAGGAGTCAGGGGGCGTAGCGGCGGTGCAGGCTGATGTGGTTGCCGTCGGGATCGTTGAACGACGCGATGTGGCAGACGCCGGTGTCGAACGTCTCGCCGTTGAACTGGACGCCGTCTGCCTCGAGCGCTTTGCGGGCCTCGGCCACGTCGGGCACGCGCAGCGCGAACGCCATCAGGTTGGGCGTGAACTCCATGCCGATCACCTCGTGATCCCAGACGCCGACGGTGACCTGCCCGGCGCGGTACTCGGCGCCGTTGTCGCCGTAGTCCTTCTCGAGCGGCAGTCCCAGGGTCTCGCCGTAGAACGCCTTGGCCCGCTCCAGATCCTGGGTCGCCACCCCGAGAAAATCCACGTGCTCGACATCGATCATCGCCGTCCCCTTTCGCCGGGAGGTGCAGGAGTGAGGTACGCATGCTGAACCACGTCTCGCTGGTGGTCGCAGACCGCGATCGGTCGGCTGCATTTTACGCCGCCCGCTTCGGCCTGACCGAGCGCATCCACTGACTCAGGCGGTGATCGCGGCGAGCTGCGCCAGCATGCTCGACGCGACGGGCTGCGGGCTCCAGAACTCGACCTGCGCCTCGTGGCCCCCGTGCTCGTAGGCGCGCTTCAGGGCGAAGGGCAGCGGATCCCAGCAGCCGATGTCGCGCACGGTCGCGCCGTCGTCGCCCGCGGCGATGAGGAGGCGGCTGATGGCGGCTCCCAGCGGGTGGCGCGCGTGGGTGGTGAGCTCGACGAGGGCCAGCGGGCTGCCGGCATCGGCGAGCACGGGCTCGCGCTGGGTGAGCATCGCCATCCGCTCGTCCAGGCCCGGCCCGGGCGTGAGGAGCCCGGTGCACGTGACGTAGGCGCGCAGGAACGCCGGCAGCCGCTGGGCCGGGCCGACGTTCAGCTCGATCTCGAACGTCTGGCCCAGGAGGCCGCCGGGCCGCAGCGCCGTGAACCGGCCGCGGTCGCTCGCCATGTCGGGCCAGCGCGCCGGATCCTGCAGCAGCTCGAGCGCGGCGTCAGGGTTTGGGAGCGGCACCGCCTCGTACGTGAGGAAGTGCTGGCGCTCGACGGGCAGCCGGGGCGGCGTCAACCGGCCCGGGCGCGCGTGGCTGCGCGCGTCCGGGGAGAACGCGGCGCGTTCCTCCGCCGTCTCGAAGGCGATGCCGTGCGCGCGCCGGGCGGGGTCGTCCCAGGCCTCGGGGAACCACGCTCCCAGAAGCGCCGCCGCGCCCTCGCGCAGCTTGTCGCCATCGAGCAGCCCCGAGGCGAACCGGTGCCGCCCGAAGGCGCGGTGAAACGCCGCCACGTCGCGGGCGCCGAGCCGGCGGTGGTGAGGCCGCCGGCTCCAGTACGTGGTGAGCACGCCGTGGCCGAGGCGCAGATCGTCGATTCGCCGGCCGGGCACCCTGTGGGCGTAGTAGACCGCGTTCAGGAAGTCGGTCATCCAGCCGGAGGCCAGCGGAGTGCCGATCGACGAGCCGGCCAGCGGCAACGATGTTCCACGGCGGTCCGGCATGGCCGGAGTATCCCACGCTGGTTGCGACCGCCGGGGGTTTTGCGGTGCCGGTTAGCGCACCACCAGGAACGCATCGACGTCAACCAGGGCATGGCCCGCGGTGCCGGCGCAGACGATCTTGATGGTGTGCTGCCCGCTCGTCGGAAACGCCTTCGTGAACACCACGCGGCGCCTTGCGGTGCTCGTGGAGTAGGTGTTGACCGACTTCACCTGCGTGCCGTCGATGAAGACATTCGCGACGCCGCGGTTGGATGCGCGCGACGTCACCCACGTCACCTCGCGGCCCGTGAACGTGAGGCTCGCAGCCGAGTTTGCGGTGCTGCTCGCGCCGATGCTTCCGCCGTAGGCATCGGCCACGCTATTGGTGACCCACGTGCCCGTGTACTTGATGGCCGAGTTCGTGTTCTGGTAGGCGGTCAGGGTCGAGGACGGCCCCTTCGTGAAGGGAGACTGGTTCTTGGCGCAGTCGGTGGCCGACACCTGGAACTGGTGCGTGACGGCGCTCGGCGTGATCAGCGGGCTCCCGAACGTTGTGGTGGGAGTCGCAAGCTGCACCGGCTGGAACGGATCCCCGCCGTCGCTCTGCTGGAGTGCGTAGGAGCAGATGCCGCTCGCGTCGGTCGCCGCGAAGCCCACGCGCATCGGGACCGCCGAGGTGCCGAGGGCCGCGCCGAGCGGCACGATCATCTGAGGCGTCTGGGTGATCTTCGGCGCAGTGGTGTCGCCGCCGCCGCCCGTCTGGGCGGCCGAGTCGTCGATCTTCACGTAGTCGATGTCGCCCGTGTAGTAATCACACGTCGTCACGATCTGATCGCAGTCGAGCTTCCCGCCGATGGTCAGCGGCACGTTGTTGGTGATCGATCCGGTGTTGCCGCTCGCGGTGGCGACCACGACGCCATCCACCGTGAGGGTCACCTTGCTGCCGGCGCGCGCGCAGGTGACGATGTGCCAGTTGTTGTCGCTGAGGACGGTCGGCGACTGCACGTCCTTGCGCACGAGCGTCCCGTTCACCACCCCGCGCACCACGCAGTTGAGCTGGCCGTTGGGGTTCTCGAGCTTCCAGTAGCCGCCGGTGGATCCGGCCTGGCCCTTCTGCACCATGTTGCCGAAGTGCTGGTTGGTGCGGTAGCGCACCGTCACGGAGAAGTCGCTCGTCCCGGGGCTGAGCAGCGGGTTGTTGGCCACCTGCACCAGCCGCTCGGGATCGGCGGGCGGCGCGGTCGGGCTGCGGAAGAGCCACCGGTACCCGGTCGCCCCCGAGGTGGTTGCCCCGGTCTGGATGCCTGTCCCGATCACACCGTCGAGGTGGTTCGGGCCGCTATCGACTGCGGTGTGGGCGCCGGGCGCCTCGTTCATCTCCCAGTCGCCGACGGTCGCTGCGGATGCTGATCCGACGAACGCTACTCCGCTGATGCAAAGCACCAGCATGGACACACCAAGCCTCTTCGGCATTCGAGTCCCCCCAGACCATGTTCCGACCCCAGCGCGACAAATGTACACGCGACCCGCGAGACGTCAAGGCACACCCCGTCTCGGAAAGAGCGCATGATGTTTCACATGGAAAGAATCGTTTGCATTTCTTGGCACTTGGGTGGATAACATGTGGAGTATGCCGGTTCGCTCCAGGCGGTTTTACGGCTGCGCACTGGCGGTAACTCGTGTAAGGGGGAGGGGTTGTGAGACGTCTTGGCAGGATGCGCCTTGCGGTTGCCGCGGTCGTTGTGGCAGGCGTGATGGGCGCTGCCGTCGCTGATGCGGCGGTTGTGCAACAGACTCCATTGGCCGGCTATCAGCCGAACGGGACTGTTCGCGACATCATCGTGGTTGGGAATACCGCCTATCTCGGCGGGGAGTTCACCTCGTTGCGGCCGGCCGGCAGCGGCAGCGCGGTCACGCGAAATCATGTTGCCGCGATCGATATGACCACAGGCAATCTGCTGCCGTGGAACCCGAACGTGAACGGGGTGGTGTACTCGATCCTCCCCAGCGGGAGCAACGTGTACCTCGGCGGTTCGTTCACATCAGTCGGCGGCTCGACGCACAAGAACATCGCAGAGGTAAATGCCGGCTCGGGTGCAGTGGTGACTGCATTTACGAATAGCTCGAAGCCCAACGGCGCGGTGCGTGCGCTCGTGATTGCAAACGGCAATCTGTACATCGGCGGGGCGTTCACCACGCCGCGCTCCTACCTCGCGGAGCTGAACCCCGCGACCAACACGTATATCCCGTCGTGGCAGCCGGTCGTGGACGCGCAGGTACGCGCGCTTGCCACCGACGCGAGCCAGAGCCGGATCGTGGAGGGCGGCTTCCAGCAGTGCGCAACCGGTTCGGGCTGCGACGGCCGCATCGGGATCGGCGCGGTGAACACGACGGACGGCGCCTTCGTGCCGTTCGCCTACACCGGCCCCCCGACGTTCGTCCCGCCGCCGGGCTTCCCGTACCGGCCGTTCCAGGTGATCGGGTTCACGCAGGATCCGGCCAACCCCGGAGTGCTGTTCGCTGCGGGCACCGGTAACGGCGGCACGGCGCTCAGCCTCAACATCGACGACGGCACGCTCAACTGGCAGGCCGGCTTCAACGGAAACGTCGTTGGCATCGGCGTGACCGACGGCGTGGTCTACACCGGCGGTCACTACAGCACGTACTGCGGGCCTGTCCCGGGGAACAACTTCGTCTGCGAGGGACGTCCGGGCTCCGCTGCCCGCTCGAAGCTCGCCGCGTTCGACGAGGCCACCGGAGCGCTCCAGCCGTGGGCGCCGACGGTGAACACCGCGCTCGGGATCGAGGCGGTCTCGGCCGACAACAACCGCGTCGCCATCGGTGGTGAGTTCACGAAGGTCGCAGGCGTCAACGTCTCGCACTTCGCGCGCTTCCAGGAGGGCGGCATCACGGTGACGATCTCCGATCCCACCGTGACCGACGACCACGCCACCCAGCCGGCCACCGGCCCGGTGACCGTGACCGCTTCGGGCTCGACCTCGAGCCAGGGCGGGTCGGTGAGCTACCGGTACGAGACGTCCACCAACGGCGGCTCGAGCTGGAGCGCGGCAACCACCGGCACGTCTGTGACCATCTCGGCGGTGGGTACCACGCTGGTGCGGTTCCAGGCGTTCGACTCCGGCGGCAACAGCAGCAACTGGGTCACCGACACCGTCACCATCCAGTCGGGTGGCGGCGGCGGCGGCGGCACCGGCACGGTCACCCTGCACGTCTCCCAGACAGGGACGGCCGGCACCGGCGGGAACGCCACCATCAAGGGCACCTACACGTGCAACGGCGCGAGCTCTGTGGTCATCAGCGGCACGGTGACCCAGTCCTCGACCGGCGCATCGGGCACCTTCTCGGTGACCGAGCCGTGCCCCAACAACACCACGGCGACGATGTGGCAGACGCTGGCCCGCGCCGGCAGCGGCCCGCTGTTCCAGAACGGAACTGCGGCTGTCCACGCCACGTTCTCGGCAACCGACTCTGGCACCAGTCAGCCCATCACCGGGTCAACTGACGCCACCGTCACGCTGAACTAGCAAGGCCCCGGTGCCCCCGCCCGCACGAGGGCGGGGGCACCCTTCAGGCCGGCGGCTCGGGAATGGTGGCGGTCTCGGCGGTGGCGACCTGGGTGATGCCGGCGGCGTTCTGCGCCTCGACCACGACGCGGACGCTGCGGCCGAAGTCGTCGTCGGGGATCACCCACGTGTTCTCCGATGAGGAGTGGACGGTGCCGCAGAACTCCATCCAGCAGAGCTGCCAGCGGTAGATGATGGAGGTCTCGTCCTGCCATGCGCCGGGGCTCGCCGTGAGGGTCGCGCCGATGACCGCGTCGCCGCTGAGCGTGGGGGCGACCACGTTGTGGGGCAGCGAGCGGCCGGTGAGCTCCACGTCGTCGGCGTCGAACCAGTCGCCCGCGAGCGGATACCACTCCTGCACGCCGATCGAGAGCGAGTGGCCCGCGGTGCGGCTCGCCCACTGGCCGTGGACGTGCTCCCAGGTGCGGGCGGCGCTGACGCGGCACGACGCGGTCTGCTGGACGAAGGTGCCGGTCTGGTCGCGCTCCGTGATGACCACGCAGAGCTTCATGCCGGCGCGCGGGGCGTAGACCCAGGCGCCGGCGGAGTAGAGCTCGTCGGTCTTCGTCGTGACGAGCGGAATCACCGAGGGCTGGATCGTCATGTTGCCGGTCTGGCTGCCGCGCGTGATCCGAGCCGAGCTCGCGCCGGTGTGCGGGGCGGCGAGGGTGAGCGTGCCGCCGGTGGGGTGCCAGCCGGTGAGGCCCTGCTCGAAGCCGGGGTTCACGAGCACGTTGGGCGTGTCGGCGAGGGCCGTGCCGGTGAGGGCAAAGCTCGCGGCGAGCGAGACGGCGGCGATGGCGATACGGGACGTGCGCATCGCCGGAGTGTCCCACCGGCATGGGGCGTTTCGCCAGTCCCAGAGCCAATATCCCCCTTTCGGATGAATCACCGGTGCCAGGCACCGTTGATTCATCGCAAGCCTCCGGTAGGGTGCCCGGCATGGCCCGCATCCGTCCGGCCCGCTCCGAGCGGCGCCCCTGGCCGGCACCTGCCGGGTCGTGGTTCATGCAGATGCGCTGGCTCGAGCTCTGCTTCCTGCACTGGCGGGTGGACGCCGAGGCGCTCGCGCCGCTCATCCCGCGGGGGCTCACGCTGGACACGTTCGACGGATCGGCGTGGATCGGCGTCGTGCCCTTCCGGATGACCGGGGTGGCGGCGAGGGCCATGCCGCGCGTGCGGCAGCTCTCCGACTTCGCCGAGCTGAACGTACGCACGTACGTCACGGCCGGCCAGAAGCCGGGCGTCTGGTTCTTCTCGCTCGACGCCACCCAGCCGCTCGCGGTGCGCATCGCGCGCAAGGTGTTCCACCTGCCGTACGTGGACGCGCGCATCGCGCTCACGCGCTCGGGCGATTCGATCACCTACCGCAGCGTGCGCACCGAGCCAGGGCGAGGCGAGGCCGAGCTCGCCGTGCGGTACGCACCCACGGGGCCGGCCCAGCCGGGCGAGCCGGGGACGCTCGAACACTTCCTCACCGAGCGCTACTGCCTCTATGCGGCCAACGCCGGCGGGGAGTGTTCCGCACCGAGGTGGATCACCCGCCGTGGCCGCTCCAGCCGGCAGACGCCGAGATCGAGACGAACACGATGACCGGGCCGCTGGGAGTCGCCCTTCCCGCCGGGCCGCCGCTGGTGCACTACGCCGAGCAGCTCGAGGTGGTGGCGTGGCGGCCTGCGCGGGTGACGCCGCTGGCGCTTAGGATGGGCGGCGATGGCTGACCGCCCGCCGGTATTCACCGAGACGCTCCAGCTGGGGATCGTCGTGCGCGATCTCGATGCGATCTTCAGCGGCTAGCAGCGCGAGGCGTCCGCGACGATATCGTGACCGCGTGCACACCGAGCCGCGAGACCTCGACCGCGCATCCCTCGCGGACGCCCTCGAGCGCCATTGGGCGATCGCGCCACAGCGGCTCGAGTACGTGCCGGCGGGCTTCGGTACCCACCACTGGGAAGCGCTCGGCAGCGACGGATCGCAGTGGTTCGTGAGCGCCGATGACCTGCGCTCGCCGAAGTTCGGCGGGCAGCCGTCGCAGGCGTCGTTTTCCCAGCTCGACCGCGCGTTTCGCACTGCCCAGGCGCTCCGCGGCGATGCTGGACTGGAGTTCGTGGTGGCGCCCGAGCAGGGCGCGGGCGGCGTCGTCCTGCTCCGGGTGGCGGGGCACTACGCCGTGCGAGTCGAGCCGTTCGCCGAGGCCGCCGCGATCGGCGACGGCGACTTCGAGACCACCGCGGATCGCTCTGCCGTGGCGCAGATGATCGGCCGCCTGCACGCCGCCACGACGCGCGTGCCCGCCGCGCTCCCGGCGCACGAGGACTTCACGCTCCCGGCCCGGGCGGAGCTCGAGCGAGCGCTGGACGAGCTCGGCATCCGGTGGGAGTCCGGGCCTTTCGGCGAGCCGGCCCGTGAGCTTCTGCGACAGTCCGCCGGGGATGTCCGCGAGCGCCTCGCAGCCCACGATGCTGCGGCCGCCGCCCTGCTCGCCGATCAGTCCTCGTGGGTGGTCACCCACGGCGAGCCCCACAGCGCCAACGTGCTTCGCGATGCCCGCGGCCGGCTGCTGCTGGTGGACTGGGACACGGTGCGGATCGCACCGCCCGAGCGCGACCTCTGGATGGTGCGCGCCGAGGGCCCGTCGTTCTACCGCGAGCGGTGGGCGCTGGCCGAGATCTGCGAGTACATCAGCGAGTTTCGCCGGGCGCACGGGTCGAGCGACGACACGCGGGCGGCCTGGGCCGAGCTCGGCGAGTACCTGCCGGGCCGGTGAGTGATCCGGCTCAGGCCGTGAGCGCGTCGTCCACGAGGCGCTGGAAGTGCTGGATCAGATGCTCGCTCGAGAGCAGCAGCTGGCCCTCGTCGAGCCCGCCGGACTCGGCCGCGACCTGGATCGACTCGACCAGCGCCTGATCCTCCTCGAACACCTGGTTGCCGAACGCGCGGATCTCCTCGATCTGCTGCTCGGTGGCGTCATCCCCGTAGAACGAGTCGGAGATCGCGAGCGTCCGGCCGGGGGAGAGCGGCACGAACGAGAACGTGACGAAGTTGGTGGGGCCCGGCATGATGTTGGCGGTGAACATCGGCCACATGTAGTGGAACTGGCTCTGCTCGATCGCGCCTGACGGGAAGTACTCGGCACCGTTTCGCACCGTCTCGCGCACCGGGGCGACCTGGCTCGAGAGCCAGCGCTGGGACGAGAGCTCATACGCACCGGGATCGACGTTGATCACCTTCGAGAAGCCGGGGTGCGAGGTGCTGCAGTGGTAGCACTCGAGGTAGTTCTCGACGACGGCCTTCCAGTTGGCGGCGATCTCCTGCTCCTCGCGGCCGCGGTAGCGCAGCGCACCGAGGTCGATGCCGGCCTCCTCGACCACCTGGGGGAGGGTGCCGAGAAACTCCGAGAGCGGCGGCGCGTCGAGGTCGCGGTTGACGAACACCAGCGGCCCCCAGGTGTCCACGGCGACGCGCTTGAGCCCCAGCCGCGACTTGTCGAAGTGCGGCTCGAGCTCCGACCGCGGCGCGTTTCGCAGCCGCCCGTCGAGGCCGTACGTCCAGGCGTGATACGGGCACTGCAGCGTCTCGCGCTTGCCGCAGCCCTCGGCCACCTGGGTCGCGCGATGCCGGCAGATGTTGACGAAGCCGTTCAGCTCGCCGTCGTGGTCTCGCACGATCACGACCGGCACGAGGCCGGCCTTCGCGGTGAAGAACTGGCCCGGCTCGGCCACCGACTGCGTCACGCCGACGTACTGCCAGTAGCGGCCGAAGATGCGTGACTGCTCCTCGGCGAACACCTGCGGATCGGCGAACCACGAGAACGGCAGCGTCACGCCGCTCTCGAGCCGTGATCGGTAGTCGGTCGCCATCGCTCGATGCTACCAGAGCCCGTTTGCCACCCGGGTGGTGAGGGTACGCGCAACCCGCGGGACGTCTCGCGTCAGCCATTCAGATCGGCGGTACCAGCCCATCTCGGTTTCAAAGAAGCTGCCCCGGAACACGGCGTTCCTGGTCCGCGACAACATCCGTGAGAGCCTGTGGTTCGTGCCGGTGGTCTGCGTGCTCGCCGCAGTCGGGCTGTCGTTTGCGACCCACTGGGTCGATGCGCAGTCCGGCTACGACCTGATCCCGCGGACGTTCACCGGCGGCCCGAGCGCCGCCCTCTCGATCCTCGCGTCGGTGGCCACGTCGATGGTGAGCCTCGCGGCGCTGGTGCTCACCATCACGATGGTGGTGGTGCAGCTCGCCATGGGGCAGTTCTCGCCCCGGATCGTGCAGACCATCCTCAAGGACAAGCCGAGCCAGCTCGCGATCGGGATCTTCGTCGGCACGTTTGCCTACGCCATGCTCGCGATGCGCGACGTCGCGATCACCGGCGGCCCGAACGGCCAGGGGACGGTTCCCGGGCTCGCTGTGGTGTTCGCATTCCTGCTCGTGCTGATCTCGATCGTCGTGCTCGTGATCTACGTCAACCACATCGGCCGGTCACTGCGCGTGTCTGCGCTGATCGAGCTGGTTGGCAGCGACACGCGCAAGCTGCTGGACGACTCGTATCCCGAGAGCGTCACGGGGATCGTGCGAGCCGACGATTCGCCCGGCTGCATCCCCGCGCCGAAATCGGGAGTGGTGTGCCACGTTGACTTCGAGAAGCTCGTCGAGGCCGCGGAGCGCGCCGACACCCGCCTGACGCTCGTGCCTGCGATCGGTGAGTTCGTCGCCGCCGGCGCACCGCTGGTCATGGTGGAGGGTGACGGCGCCCCGGTCGCCGATGAGGTGCTGGCCGCGATCGTGCTGGGCCTGGAGCGCACGCTCGCCCAGGACGTCGCCTACGGCCTTCGGATGCTCGTTGACATCGCCGAGCGCTCGCTCGCCGACTCCCCGTTTCTCGACCCAACGACCGCGGTGCAGGCGCTCGACCGGCTGCACGACTGCCTCCGCTCGCTCGCCGGCCGCAGGTTTCCCGACGGCGTCCATCGCGACGGGGCCGGGACCGTGCGCCTGGTCGCTCCGGTCATGACGTGGGACGCATACGTGCACCTCGCCTATGACGAGATCAGGCAGGCCGGAGCCGGCTCTCCGCAGGTCGCCCGCCGGCTGCGCGCGTCGCTTCTGGATCTGCTCGAGTACGCGCCGGCCGACCGTCAGGATGTGATCCGCAGCCAGCTGCACCTGCTCGACCTCGCGGTTGCCGCAGAGGCTCCCGAGCACGAGCTCGCCTACTTCTCGACGCCCGACCGGCAGGGCATCGGCGTCGCTGCGGGCGACACGGCGCACGACCCCGCCCGGCCGTAGGCGCTCAGATCGCCGTCGAGCCGCCGTCCACGGCGAGCGACGTGCCGGTGATCCACTCGGCGTCGTCTGACGCGAAGAACGCGCACGCAGCGGCCACGTCGTCGGGGGTGCCCATGCGCGGCCACGGCGTCTGCGCCTGCATCGCCGCGCGGATCTCGGGGTCGCGCATCTCGTTGCTCAGCATCGCCGTCTCGATGAACCCGGGGCACACGGCGTTGATCGAGATCCGGTGCCGGGCCAGGTCGATCGCCGCACCCTTCACGAGGTTCACCACCGCGCCCTTCGAGCTGCAGTAGCTGGCCGAGTTGGGCGCGCCGATGAGGCCGTACATCGACGCCACGCACACGATCCGGCCGCCGGTGCCGCGGCGCACGAAGCTGCCCGCCGCGGCGCGGATGCCCAGCCAGACGCCGCGCTCGTTCACCGCCATGACCCGGTCGTGCTCATCGTCGGTCTCGTCGAGGACCGACGCCTCCCGCAGGAAGATGCCGGCATTGAGGACGGCGGCGTGCAGCCCCCCGAACTCGCTCTCGGCCCGGGCGATGAGCGCCTGCACCTCGTCCTTGCTGGATGCGTCGCAGCGCTGGAAGACGGCCGTGCCGCCCTCGCTCGCGATCAGCTCGTGGGTGGCGGTCTCGCCGCCCTCGTCGAACCCGCCCGCGCGCGGCTCGGGCATCAGATCCGAGCACACCACGCTCGCGCCCTCGCGGGCCAGCCGAAGCGCGATGGCCCGGCCGTTGCCCGAGGACGAGCCGGTCACGACGGCGACGCGGTCATGGAAGCGTTCGGCTGGCATCACGGCGAGCGTAGACACGCCCGCGGGGCGTGGTCAAACGACGTACGTGCTCAGCTGGGCGGCGGGCGGAACGAGCAGCGCGGGTCGTGATGCACGGTCAGCTTGGCCAGCAGCGCGTGGAGGGTCTCCTGCTCTGCGGGGTCGAGCGGCGAGAGGAAGTCGTCCTCGAGGCCCTGCACGATGGCCCGCAGCTCGCCGAGCATCTTTCGGCCCTCGGCCGTCATCTTGACCACGTGCCGCCGCCGGTCCTCGGGGTCGCGCTTGCGCACCACCAGCTCGCGATCCTCCAGCTCGTCCAGCAGCCGCACGATGAGGCTGCGGTCGTAGTTGAGGGCGTCGGCGATCTGGGCCTGCGTCTCGCGCGGATCCTCGTCGAGCAGGGCCAGCACGGCGTAGTGGAACGCCGAGAGGCCGGTGCCCTCGAAGGCGGCGTGCGACCGGTCTTTTGCCGCAAACCCGAGCCGCTTGAGCAGGAACACGTTGCTCGTCAAAAGTTCTTTTGGCGGGCCTGGGAGCAGTGTTGAAGCCGAATTCTGGGTGTCGGTGACGCTCATCTCCACCAAAGTGTAGCGCATCCGATTGTTTGTGTGTGATATCGTGGGCGACGTCAACGATCTTTGGAGAAAATGAATGTTGCAGTCATCGATTTCACGCGCTGAGCCGGGCCGCAAGGGCCTTGCCCTGGCAGTGATCGTGGCGGCGCAGTTCATGGTTGTGCTGGATATCGCCATCGTGAATGTCGCGTTGCCCGCGATCAAGGGCGATCTCCACTTCGCGCAGGAAGACCTGCAGTGGGTCATCAGCGCGTACGCAATTCTGTTCGGCGGTGTCCTGCTCCTGGGCGGGCGGCTGGCCGACGTGTTCGGCCGGCGCCGCGTGTTCATGGCGGGCGTCGCGCTCTTTGCAATCAGCTCGCTGCTCTGCGGCCTCTCGTGGTCGGAGGGCTCGCTGATCGGGTTCCGCGCGCTTCAGGGCCTCGGCGGCGCGCTCTTTGCCCCGGCCGGCCTCTCGATCCTCATGACCACCTTCGCCGAAGGCCCCGAGCGCAACCGCGCGCTGGGCATCTGGGGCGCGGCGTCGGGATCCGGCGGCGCGGCAGGCGTGCTGCTCGGCGGCTTCCTCACCTCGTACCTCGGCTGGGAGTGGGTGTTCTTCATCAACGTCCCCGTCGGCATCGGCGTCATCGCCGCCGCGCCGATCGTGCTCGCAGAGAGCCGCGGCCAGGCGCATCGCCACTTCGATCTCGCAGGCGCGGCCTCGGTCACGTCGGGCGTGATGCTCCTCGTCTACGCGATGACGCGCGCCACGCAGGAGGGCTGGGGTAGCACCACCACGGTGTCGCTCCTGATCGCCTCGGCCGTGCTGCTCATCGCATTCGTCGGCATCGAGCTGCGCTCTCCCGCGCCGCTTCTGCCAATGCGGATCTTCCGCAACCGGATGCTCTCCGCGGCGAATGCCACGGCCGCCATGATCGGCGCGATCGCGTTCTCGGAGTTCTTCCTGCTGACCCTCTACATGCAGCAGGTGCTGGGCTACTCGGCGGTCGAGACCGGCGTCGGCTTCGCCGCGATGACGGGCACGATCATCGTGTTCTCGAACGTGGCACAGACTGCCGTGACCCGCTTCGGCGTGCGCTCGGCACTCACCGCAGGGCTCACCATCGATGCGGTCGTGCTGGCGTGGTTCACGCAGCTGCCGGTGCACGGGACGTACTTCTGGGATCTGTTCCCGGCGTTCCTCGTCGGCGGCGTCGGCCTCGCGTTCTCGTTCGTGCCGATGACCATCGCCGGCCTCGCAGGAGTCCAGCGATCTGACGCCGGCATCGCGTCGGGCCTCATCAACACCACCCGCCAGGTTGGCGGCGCCGTGGGCCTCGCAGCGGTCACCACGATCGCAGCGTCCTACTCGTCCACCGGCGCAGGTACCACCGGGCTCGCCCGCGTGGCGGCCATCGACGGCGGTCTCACCGACGGCTTCCGGGTCGGGTTCGCCGTGCTCACGGGCTTCGCGCTCGTCGGCGCAGTGATCGCCGCCGTGATGCTCCGGCCCCTCGCCGAGGGCGCCGAGGTCGAGCCGCTCCCATCTCCGTCCACCACTCGCCTCGAGGAGGTTGCCTGATGACCATGACACTCCAGACCCCCGGCCGGTTCCAGCGCCAGAGCGCGCTGCTCGACCACTCCATCGACGACCTGCTCCTGCGGCTCCGCGGCCTCGTGCTGGTCGGCAAGCTGCTCGAGCAGCGCGGCGCCTCGCCGGCCGAGGTCGACGAGCACGTCCGCGAGGCCGATCGCGTGCGGGCAGAGCTCGCCCGCCTGATCGGCGACGACGGCCCGCAGCTGGTCGTCTGATCCATCCGCGCCGGGCTCCCGGTCTCTCCGCAAGGGGCGACCGGGAGCCCGACGGCGTTAAGCGCCCTGTACACTGGCGCGCGTGTATGCGGGCCCGGTCATCGATTGCGATATCCACCATGACTGGCCGTCCCAGGACGTGCTCCTGCCGTACCTCTCCGCCGGCTGGCGGGAGTACATGAGCCGGTCGGGGAGCCGCCTGGGGCCCATGCCCTTCATGCCGAGCGAGATCCACACCAACCCCGGCGGCGTCTTTCGCGACGACGCGTGGCCCGACCAGCCCGGTCCGCCCGGATCGAGCTATGAGCTGATGCGAGAGCAGCTGCTGGACCCCTACCGCATCGAGCGCGGGCTGCTGACGTTCGGGGCCGGTACCTACGTGGCCGCGAACCCCAACCCGTACTTCGCCGCCGAGCTCGCGCGGGCTGCGAACGACTGGTCGGCCGACCACTGGCTCGGCGATCGCGACGAGCGCCTCTACGGCACGGTGCTGCTCGCAAACCAGCTGCCCGACGAGGCCGCGCGCGAGCTTCGGCGCATCGGCGGCCACCCGCGCATGGCGGCGGGGCTCATGGCCACCAACGGCATCGGCAAGCCGTTCGGGCACCCGCTCTTCCACCCCATCTACGAGGCGGCCGAGGAGGTCGGGATCCCGATCGCGATCCACGCGGCGGGCGAGTCCTTCGGATCGATGCGCGTGTCGCCGGCCGGGAGCGGCGTGCCGAGCCTCTACCTCGAGCACCACACCCTGGTGCCGCAGGGCATCATGACCCACATCGTCAGCATGATCGTGCACGGCGTGTTCGAGAAGTACCCGGGCCTGAAGGTGGTGCTGATGGAGGGCGGCGTCGCCTGGATCCCGGCCGTCCTCTGGCGCTTCGACATGGACTACCGCGGACTGCGGCGCGAGACTCCGTGGCTGCGGCGCGCGCCCAGCGAGTACTTCCACGATCACGTGCGGGTGACCACGCAGCCGCTCGAGGTCGCGCCCAGCCACCGGCACATGATCGAGCTGCTCGAGCTGATCGGCGCCGAGGATCTTCTCTGCTTCTCGTCGGACTACCCGCACTGGGACACCGACGCGATCCCCGACATCAGCAGGAGCATCCCCCAGGCGTGGCACGGCAAGGTGTTCCACGACAACGCCGCGGAGCTCTTCGGATGGAACGCGGGCTGACGCCGGTCGGTGACGCGTCGCGGTTCCCGCCGCGGAGCGTCACCGTGGTGCACGCCGCAGGGCTCGAGCTCGGCATCGTCCGCTGGGACGGCGACGAGGTCTATGCGCTGCGAAACGTGTGCCCGCACGCCGGCGGGCCGGTGTGCGCGGGTCGTCTTGGCCCGCGGATCATCACCGAGGCCGGCGACCCGATGCAGCCGGCGCTCGACGAGAGCTGCCCGACGCTCACGTGCGCCTGGCACGGCTGGGAGTTCGACGCCCGCGACGGCCGTGCGCTCGCACCGGGCTCGCGGATGCGGGTGCGCACGTACCCGGCGCGGATCGAGGACGGCGCGGTGGTGGTCGATCTGGGGCGGCGCACCGGCGGGTAGCGGGCGCGTTCGATAGCCTGCGGTCTCATGAAGCTGCTGCTCACCTCCGCGGGCGTCAAGAACAGGAGCATCGAGGACGCGCTGGTCAACCTCCTCGGAAAGCCGATCTCCGAGTCGAGCGCCCTCGTCATCCCCACGGCGATGCACCCGATGGGGCGTCCGCACATGATCACGCAGGTGATCCGGGGCGAGAGCTCGACGCCCATCTGTGAGCTGGGCTGGAAGACGCTGGGCGTGCTCGAGCTGACGGCGCTGCCCTCGTTCGACCACGAGATCTGGGTGCCGCTGGTCGAGGAGACCGACGCGATCCTGGTGGCGGGCGGCGATCCCATGTACCTCCACCACTGGATGCGCGAGTCCGGGCTGGCCGACCTCCTGCCGTCGCTTCGGCCCGAGATCGTGTGGGTCGGCGTGAGCGCCGGGAGCATGGTGCTGACGCCGGACATCGGCGAGGACTTCGTCAACTGGAAGCCGCCGGGCGGCGGGCACCGGACGCTCGGGGTGGTGGACTTCTCGATCTGCCCGCACCTCGACCACCCGAACCTGCCGGACAACTGCATGGCCGGCGCGGAGCGGTGGGCCGCGACCATCGACGGCCCGGCGTACGCGATCAACGACGACACCGCGATCCAGGTGGTAGACGGGTCGGTCGAGGTCATCACCGAGGGCCACTGGAGGCTCTTCAACGCCTGAGTGCGGCGCGGGCGGATGCCATAGGATCCTCCGCGTGTCGTTCTCGCGCACGAACATCAAGGCCGATCTGGAGGACATCGGATCGAACTTCGACGGCCCGCCCGACCTGGAGTTCCGCGCCGCGACGCGGGCCCTCGACCTGGAGCACTCCGGGCTGACCTACCAGCGCGTCCCGCCGGGCTACCGGTTTCCGTACGGCCACACGCACAGGACGCAGGAAGAGGTGTACGTGGTGGTGGGCGGCAGCGGGCGGATGAAGATCGACGACGAGATCATCGAGCTCGCGCGGTGGGACGCGGTGCGCGTGCCGCCCGGCGCCTGGCGCGGCTACGAGGCGGGCCCGGACGGTCTCGAGCTGCTCGTGATCGGCGCTCCCAGCCTGGGCGACAACCCGCGCGACGATGTCGAGGGCGAGCGCGGCTGGTGGAGCTCGTAGCCCGAGATTGCTACGGCCCGGGGGCCGACACCACCAGCCGCAGCCCGACATCGAGATACGCCAGCCGGCGGAGCTCGCCGTGGCGGGCATCCCATGCACCCGATGCGAGATCGGTGCGGAGCCGGGCCACGCCCTCGGCGACCTGATCCTCGGGGAGCAGCCGAAACGGCGACATGTTTCGCCGCACCCGCGGGTCGAGATAGGCCTCGGGCCGGCCGATGAACGCTTCGGTGAATCCGTCGGTGCACGCCGCGGGCACCCGCAGCTTCAGGATCTGCACGTCGCCGCCCAGCCGCAGGGCGATCGCCTCGGGCCGCAGCTCGCGGCGGCCGCCGAACGCCAGCCCGGGGAAGTAGCCGGCGGTCAGCCAGAGCGCGTCCATGACCGATGCGTCGCCGACGAGCACCACCACGCGGCGCGCGACGCGGCGCAGCTCGCCGAGGCCGGCGGCCGGATCGCTCCAGTGATGCACGGTGTGCAGCGCCATGGCCGCATCGAAGCTGCGGTCGGCGAACGGCAGCCGCTCGGCCTCGGCCATGACCGCCGGTGCCGCGCCTGCGGGCCGCTGGGCGATCATCACCGGCGACGGCTCCACGGCCACCACCGTGCGGTCGCGCGGCTCGTACGCGCCCGCGCCGGCACCGACGTTCAGCAGGGTGCGGCCCTCGCCGACCGCTGCGTGGATCTGGCGCGCAAGGTCGAGATCCTCACGGCGGGTCTCGGTGTAGGTGGTGCCCAGCGAGTCGTAGCGCGACGTTTCCATAGCGTGTGGACTATATAGCAGAACTGCGATTGCCGTCAAGGCGTGGCCGAGCTCGCGCATTCTGTTTTATGGTGTGGGCCGAACCATCTCAAGGGGGGCGTGAAAGCATGTTCATCAAACGGGGTACCGTCGCCGCAGTGGGAGTTGCAGCGATCGTTTTGCCGGCAACCGCGATGGCGGCTCCGGCACCTGCGCCGACGATCGGCGTCGGCAGCAATCCGAATGCGGTGGCGATCGCTGCCAACCAGTCGCGCGCCTACGTGGCGAACGACGGCAGCGTGTCGGTGATCAACACCAACACCCACACGCAGCTCTCGGAGACCAGCACGACGGTCAACCACGGCCAGACGGCGATCGGCGTGTTTCGCACCGGCTCCAAGGTCTACGTCGGCGACTTCGCCCTGAACACGATGGTCTCGTTCAACCCGAGCACCCTGGCGGTGAAGCCCGGCATCCGGATCGGCCTGGGCGCGACCGACATGGCCGGCGCGAGCAACGGGCTCGCCTACATCAGCGAGTTCGGCAAGGGCGGCGCCGTGGGGCGCATCCAGATCGTCAACACGAGCACCGACGCCCTCACGAAGACCATCACGCTCAAGCAGGGCGTCGTCTCCGTGACCACCGCCCCGGGCAACAAGAACATCTGGGCCGGCAGCGTCAACTCCGGCCAGATCTGGGTGCTCGACACGCGCACGAACACCATCGTGCGGCGCCTGAACGCCTCGATGAGCGGCCCGATCGGCGGCATCGCGCTCAGCCCCGACGGCACGCAGGCGTGGGTGTCGGGAATCGCCGGCGTCTCGGTGATCAACCGCAGCACCGGCAAGCTGGTCAAGTTCATCCCGATCCTGACCATCTTCCCCAACGCTCCTCAGGCCTCGGACATCGTGTTCAACTCGAGCGGCTCCCAGGCGCTGGTGCTGAACGCGACCGATCCCGGCAACCCCGGCGCGGGGGCCGTGGCCGCCATCAACGCCACGACCTACAAGCTGACATCGACCACCACGCTCGGCACCGAGCCGACGTCGATGGCGATCAACCCGCTCACCAACGAGGTGTTCGCCACCAACTACCAGGACGACACCGTCTCCTACTTCACGGCGCCCAACTAGCCGTACACGTGGAGACTGTTCAGACCACAGGCGGCGCGATCCAGATCGCACGGGCGGGCTCCGGCCCGCCCGTGCTGTTCGTCCACGGGACGCCGGGCGGCGCCGACTCGTCGGCCGTCATGGGCCAGTTCCTGGTGGACGCGGGGTTCGAGGTGATCGCGCCGTCGCGGCCGGGGTACCTCGGCACGCCGCTCGACGGCCGGGGGGAGATCGATACGCAGGCCGACCTGCTCGCCGCGCTCCTGGACTCGCTCGGCATCGATCGGGCGGGCGTCGTGACGTGGTCGGGCGGCGGCCCCAGCGGGTACCGGCTGGCGGTGCGCCACCCCCAGCGCGTCTCGGCGCTGGTGGCGTTCGCGGCGGTGAGCAAGCGCTACGAGCCGCCCCGGACATCCGTTGACGAGCGCCTGATGGAGCACACCTCGCTCGGCAACTGGGCGCTGCGGTTCATGACCGCCCACGCGCCGAAGTCCACCGTCGCGGCGACCCTCAAGGCCGAGGGCGATCTGTCCCGGGACCAGCTGAAAGCGCTCGTGGCCGAGGTCATGAGCGACCCCGGCCAGCGCGACGTCGTGCTCACCATGGCCGAGGTCGTGGCCGACTACCCGCACCGCCGCGAGGGGATCACCAACGACCTTGCACGGTTCGCCGCCATCGACGATCTGGGGCTCGAGCAGATCACTGCTCCGGCGCTGGTGGTGGTGGGCGACGCCGACGCCGACGTTCCGCCCGAGCACAGCCACCACGCCGCCGCTGTGATTCCCGGCGCAGTTGAGCTCGTGATGGAGCACGGCACCCATCTCTCGCTGTTCGCTCACCCGGACGCCGCGGCGGCGCAGGCGCGCGTCATCGACACGCTGCGCGGCTAGCGTGGCCGTGCGGGAGTCCCGGGCGGCGGCGGTGAGGCGGCGGCGGGCGGTCGCGCTCGGGATCGTGATCCTGCTGGTGCTCGGCGTGGGCGCCACGGTTCGCTCGCTGGGGCAGTCCGCGGCCGCGACCAAGGACGCTCCCGGCGCGACCGGTGGTGCAACGTCGGCTGCTCCCTCCAGCACCCAGACGGCCCCGACGACCACCCACCACCACGGCATCACCCTGAACCTGCACGCCCACTCGACCACTGATCCCCGCAGCATCTGGGTGGTGGTCAACAAGCGCCACCCCATCCACCCGCTCGACTTCGTTCCCAGCCTCGCGGTGGTGCGCGGCTACCAGGTGGCCCGGCCGATGGCCCACGACCTCGAGGATCTGCTCGAGTCGGGCAACGCCACCGGGCTGGGCCTCGCGATCGTGAGCGCCTACCGGTCGTACGGGTACCAGGTGTCCGTCCACGATGCCGATGTCGAGAGCAAGGGAAGCAGCGCCGCCGACCGGGTCTCGGCGCGGCCCGGGTACAGCGAGCACCAGACCGGGCTCGCGGTCGATCTGGTGACCCCGGCGCACTCCGGGTGCGACCTCGAGGCGTGCTTTGCGAGCACGCGCGCGGGCCGCTGGCTGGCGCGGCAGGCCTGGCGGTACGGGTTCATCGTGCGCTACACGCCGGGCAACAGAGCCATCACCGGATACTCCCCGGAGCCGTGGCACATCCGCTACGTCGGCCGCCCGCTTGCCGCCGCGATGCGGAAGGCCGGGGTCGCCACGCTCGAGCAGGTGTTCGGCATCAAGGGCGGCGACTACCCGCACTAGAGGGCCGCGGTGCGCTAGCCTCGGGCGATGTTCGACCATGTGGGGATCGCAGTGTCCGACCTTGCCGCGTCCGAGGCGTTCTACCGCTCCGTGCTCTCGGCCATGGGAGTGGAGCCGACCCACGCCGACCCCGGTCTGGTCGAGTGGGAGGATCTGGCGATCGGCCCCACCGACGCCGAGCACCCGGTGACGCGCGGCCTTCAGATCGGCCTTCGGGCGCCCGATGCCGGGCACGGCGGCGTCGTGCTGGATCCCGACGGCAACAGCGTCGAGGCGATCCACGACGCCGGGGCGATCCCCGCCGGCGCCGGCTACATCCACCATCTCGTGCTCCGCGTGCGCGATCCGCAGGCGTCGCGGCAGTTCTACGCGACGATCGCGCCGCACGCCGGTCTCCGCCTCACCCGCGACGAGCCGGATCGCGTGCAGTTCTCCGGCCCGGACTTCTTCTTCACGCTGGCCCGCGACGGGGGCCTTCTGACCCAGCACGTCCACCTCGCCTTCCCCGCGATCGAGAACGCCACGGTGCAGGCGTTCCACGCCGCGGCCGTCGCCGCGGGCTACGAGGATCACGGCGCTCCAGGCGAGCGCGCGGTGTACCACCCGGGCTACTACGGCGCGTTCGTCCTCGACCCCGACGGCCATAACGTCGAGGTCGTCAACCACAACCGCTGAGCGGATGCCTGCCCTTCAACTGCTCCGGGCCGGCCACGCCTCCGCGGTGCTCGGGTTCGAGCGCGCGAACCGTGAGTACTTCGCCGCCTCCATCTCCGATCGCGGCGATGACTACTTCGATGGGTTCGCCGAGGCGCATCGCGCGCTGCTGGCAGAGCAGGATGCCGGCGCCGGCGCCTACTACGTCCTCGTCACCGACGGCGGGGAAGTGCTCGGCCGGTTCAACCTCTACTTCACCGGGGAGGGCGCTGCCAACCTCGGCTACCGCGTCGCCCAGGACGTCGCGGGCAGGGGCGTCGCGACTGCGAGCGTCGCCGAGGTCTGCGTGCTCGCGAGCCGGCGTCACGGCGTGCGCGTGCTCCGCGCGGGCGTCGCGGACGGGAACATCGCCTCCCGCCGGGTGCTCGAGAAGAACGGCTTCCTGCTTGTAGGGCCGGCCGATCCCGCAGATATCGGTGGGGCGAACGGGTGGCTGTACGAGCGCGACCTCACGCTCGCTGCGGGGTAGCGCGCCTTGTGGGTGCCCCGTGCCACGCGTATCCTGGCGGAGCATGGAGGCGGCCGCAGCACCCCGAGTAGGCGACTCCACCCCGGTCAGGCGGCCGGCGTGGGGGCGCTCGATCATCGCGGGCGTGGCGGCGGTGACGATCGGCCCGCTCGTGGCCATCGCGTTCGGCCTGGTCGTGCGGGCGTTGCTTGTGCCCGCGCCCGTGTCGAATGCCGGGCCCGTGGACGTGTTCGGCGCATGGCCGCGCGCGGGGCTCTGGCCGGTGCTCGGGGTGCTCCTCCTCTTCGGCATCTGGCTGGTTGATGCCGCGGTGCGCCAGCGGGTGTTCGGCACCATCGCCGACGCCGACGTCACGCTCTGGGCGTGCGTCGTCTCCGCGTTGATCACGCCCGGCGCCTGGCTTTTGAACGGCAATAGATCGGTGCTGGTGTTCTCGCTCGTCGTCGGGCCGGTCTTCCTGCGCTGGCGCTCGTCGGCGCCGGGGGTTGCGATCTGGCACGGCGGCACTCGCGCCGGCCTGGTGCGGTGGCGGGTTCTGCTGCTCGTGGGCGCAGCGATCGCGGGCGGGGTGGCGTTCGTGGTCGTCGCGCGGGCCCCGGTGCTGAACGTCCCTGCACTGGGCGGATCGCTCTCGTGGGGGCCGCGCACGGGGGTGCCGCTCTCCACCGCGCAGTACGCGCAAGGGGTGGCGCCGCTCTCGTCCTACAGCGGGAAGACGGCTCCCCGTGTGCTCACCTACAGGATGCCGCTCGAGAACAACGGCGGCCTGCCGATCGTCATCACCGGCCTTGCCGCGCACGTGTCGGGACACATCCTGCGGCTGCGCGCGGTCGCCGTCGCCGACTCGCACCTCAGCGTGGGGGAGCAGACGACGGTTGCAGTGCGGATGTCGCTCGGGACGTGCGCCTCGCCACGCGGGCCGTCGGTGTCGGCGGTGACCGCGATCACGGTGAGCTATGACGTCGCGCGCGGGCTGATCCATCGCAGCGAGGTGATCAAGCCCGCCGGCGGGGTGCAGCTGCTCTGCCCGTCCAGCTCGACGCCGCCGACGGAGGCGTTGCTGCTGAACGTGGGGTAGAGCCCGGCACCTGGGTCACGCCCAGCTGCGGCGGGTAGGATGGGCGGGTGCTCGGGGTGTCCTCACAGGTGCAGGCGACGTTGGTGGCAATTCCCGCAGCGCTGCTCGTCGCTGCAGGAGCCGCGAAGCTCGCCGGCGTTGGTGCGGCGCAGCTGCGCTCGGCGCTCGATGCGGTGGGTGTCTCGCGCAAGCTCGCGCGGCCGCTCGCCCTGCTCGAGGTGGCCGTCGGCATCGCATGCCTCGTCCACCCCGACGCCGTCTCGCTCACGGCGATGGCACTCCTCTACCTCACCTTCGGCGTGGTCACCGCGCGGCGGCGCATGCGTGGTGACGCCGAGTCCTGCGGCTGCCTCTGGGACGACGGCGCGCCCGACTGGCTGCACGTCGCGATCGTGCTCATCGCCGCGGTGATCGCCGCTGCGAGCATCACCGACCCGCCCCCGTCGCTGGTCAGCATCGCCGCCGACGACCCTGTCCTTGCACTTCCGCTGGTGCTCGCCATCGGCACCGCGGTCTACTGCATCGGCCTCGTGGCCGCCTACCTCGGCAGCGCGCTCTCTGCCTACCGGCCGGAGCAGGGCGCATGAGCGAGCGGCTGATGCGATCGGCGGCCGGCCGGCTCGCGCGCTCCAGCTCGCGCCGCGGCTTCCTGGTGAAGGTCGCGGTCGTGGCGAGCGCCGTCACGGTTGGCCCGCTCCGCTACCTGCTGCAGCCGCTCTCGGCCCAGGCCGTGATCCGCTGCGGCGACTGCGGCCCGCACGCCGGCTGCTGCGACGGCTGGACCACCTTCTGCTGCACCATCAGCGGCCAGAACACCTGCCCGCCCAACGCCTTCATCGGCGGCTGGTGGAAGTGCACCGACTACAAGGGTGGCGGCCTCTGCGACGCCGAGGGCGTGCGCTACTACATGGACTGCAACCTGCACCCGGGCTCGTCGTGCGCGCACGGCTGCTCGTGCTCAGGCGCGAGCTGCGACGGGCGCTCGACGTGCTGCAACGTCTTTCGCTACGGCCAGTGCAACACCCAGGTGACGAAGGTGACCGCCATCGTCTGCCGCGTGATCACGTGCGTCAACCCGTGCAAGCTCTACCCCAACCAGTGCTCGTGCACCGAGCTCGTCGATGACGCCACCTGCACGCACCAGTCGCCGTGTCTGGGAGTGAGCGCGCCGCCGTCCCCGGCCTACCACGGGCTCAACACGGGCGGAGGCAAGCTGTGACCGCGCTGGTGGTCGCCGAGACCGTCATCCTCCTGCTCCTGGCGCTGCTCGTGGCGGGGCTTCTACGTAGCCACGCCGAGATCCTGCGGCGGCTCGACGAGACCGCCCCCGCGCCGTCGCACCGCCCGAGCGAGTTCGAGCCCGGCCTCGCGCAGCCCCGCGCGACCGCCGCCATGGCGGCCGACGTCGCCGGCACCACGCCCGCGGGCGACGCGCTGCACGTGGCCGTCACGCGGCCGGGCCGTCCCACGCTCCTCGCGTTTCTCACCAGCGGCTGCGGCGTGTGCCAGGGGTTCTGGGACACGATCGGCACCTCCACGGGACTCCCCGCCGACACGCGCCTGCTGGTGGTGACGAAGGGCGGCGAGCAGGAGAGTCCCAGCCGCATCGGCGAGCTCGCGCCGAAGAACGTCCAGACGCTGATGTCAACCGCAGCGTGGGAGGACTACCGGGTGCCCGGCGCTCCGTACTTCGTGTTCGTCGATGCGGGCGGGACGGTTGCGGGCGAGGGCGCGGCCCAGCAGTGGTCGCAGGTGATCTCGCTCTTTCGCGACGCGCGCGGTGACGCCGAGCTCTCGCATCGCTCCCAGCAGGCGGTTGACGAGCTCACCGCCGCGGGCATCACCCCGGGCCATCCCAGCCTCTACGGAAGGGAGTGAGCCAGGTGCGCGATGCAGTGGTCGTCATGGGGGCGGTGCTTGCGATCACCGCGGGCCTGCGCTCGGCGTGGTCGCCTTGAGGCGAGTCGATGCTGGGCAGCATCACTCCGCTCGGGGAGCGGAGCCGCGGACGGCGATGGGGTGCCACGGTGACGGCCTATGCGATCGGGTCGATCCTCGGTGGCGCCGCGATGGGCGCGATCGCGGGCGCGATCGGCGTGCTGGCGCTGGGCCGGCTCTCCCAGCCGCAGGCACTTGCCATCCTCGCGGTGCTGGCGGCCCTCGGCCTGGCTGCCGACCTGCACGTCGGCGGCCTGCGGCTCCCCGGCCCGCGGCGGCAGGTGGACGAGCGGTGGCTGCACCGCTATCGCGGCTGGGTCTACGGGATCGGCTTCGGGTTCCAGCTGGGGTTCGGCCTGCTGACGATCGTCACCACATCGACGGTGTACCTCACCACCGCGGCGGCCGGCCTCTCGGCAAGCATTCCCGCGGCGATCGCGATCGGGGCGCTCTTCGGCGCGGCCCGGGCCTCGACGCTCCTGGCGGCTCGCTCGATCCGCACCCCAGCGGGCCTCGTAGCGATCGACGGCATGCTGCGCCGGCGCGAGCCAGTCGCGCGGAAGGCGGCGCTCGCCGCGACCGTCGTCGTCGTGGTTGTCTCACTGGCGGTGGCGGTCTCGTGAGCGGAGCCGGCCGGTGAAGCTCGAGGCCCACGGCGTCGCCGCGACGCTCCAGCCCGGCTGGGACGGCGCCATCACCCGGCGCGACGGCGCGCTCCCCGTGCTCCACGCGGCGTCGTTTCCGCTGCCTGCCGTGGACGGCGACTTCGCCACCACGGCGACGTCGGTGATGCCGCCCGACGGCGTGGTGGTGACTCTGGTGGAGTACGAGCCGGCGCTCGCGGGCACGGGGCTCTTCGCACCCGAGGGCCTGCCCGGCCCGTTCACGGCCGCCGACTTCAGCTCCGCGACGCTCCTTCGGCGCATGCCCAACCAGGTCGGCGCGCAGCGGTTCTTCTCGAGCAACGGGCGCGCGTTCTGCCTCTACGTGGTTCTGGGGAGCGCCGCGCAGGCGCCGAAGCTCGCGACCGCGGCGTCAGGGCTGGTGGCGTCGCTCGAGCTGCCCGAGGCTACGGGTTAGCGAGGTACTCGGGCTGCTCGCCGCCCTGCGACGAGTACTGCGCCGCGCCCGAGCCGTCTGCCTGCATCGTCCAGATCCGCTGGTGCCCGCCGGCGTCGCTTGCGTAGGCGATGTGGCTCCCGTCGGGCGACCACGCCGGCTGGTAGCTGTTGGCCGTCCCGCTCGTGAGCTGGGTTATGGCGAGGCTCGCCGTGTTCACGACGTAGATCTGGTAGTGGCCGCTCGTGTCGGCGGCAAACGCGATCGACGTGCCGTCGGGCGACCAGGCGGGCTGCACGCTGTTCGAGGTGGCGGGCGTGAGTGCGGTCGCGACGCCCGTGCCGGTCGTCGGGATGCGGAAGATCTGGTACTTGCCGTTGCGGTTCGAGTCGAAGGCGATGTGCTTGGTGTCGGGCGCCCAGGTGGGCAGCGCATCGACGGCCCTGTTGGTGGTGAGCCGCGTGACGTGGCCGCCGTTGGTGACGTAGATGTCGTAGTTGCCGGCGTCGCGGTTGCTCTCGAAGGCGATGCCCTGGGACGACCACGCCGGGAACGCGTCGATGCCGGGGTTGGTGGTCTCGCGCACCAGCGGGCCGCCGGCGACGGGCGCGGTGAAGATGTCGTAGTTGCCGTTGGCGCGGCGCGAGAGCGCGATCGAGCGGCCGCCCGGCGAGCGGGCCGCGCCGAAGTCGGATCCCGGGCCGTCCTTCACGAACAGGGCAGGCGAGCCGCCGGCTGACTGGCCGTAGATCTGGTAGCGCGAGGTGCTGCTGTCGAACACGATCGTCGGCACCGCTGCAGCCGCCGCGGTTGCTCCTGCGAGAGTGGCGGCCGTGACGATCAGGCCGATCGATATGAACCTGCGCACAATCCGTAGTATGCCCCGCGGCGTACCCTGAGGACATGCACGGCCCGACGTACATCTCCTCACACTGTTGACGCCTCGACCACGACGCCCGGGTGGCGTCCTCGCTGAAGCAGCTCGACATCGGCCTCCCGGATGGCTCAGACCCTCCGGGCAGGCTCGCTAGGCCGCGCCGAGCCGTGCGCGCCCTCTTTGGCGCAGTACGCGGTGCTCGCCCCGGCGCCGCGTGAGCCCGTGGGCGTCGAGCGTGGTGAGGATGGCCTCGGCGTGGCGGCGTGAGCATCCCAGGGCGTCGCGAGCTTCAGCGAGCGTGACGCCCGCCTCGCGGGCGGCCAGCGCGAGCACCGTGTCGGCGGCGGCGTCGAACTGCGCGGGGGTGTAGGCAAGGTCGGTCAGCTCGGGGCGCCGCGCGAGATGGGCCGAGAGCTCCTCGTCTGCGGGCGGCCGGCCGGGGCGCGCGGCGAGAGGTGCCGGCTCGGGTGCCCACACATGCTTCCTACGCGGGTGGGGGTCGAGGATCCGTCCGCCGGCGACCGTGGCGGGGGGTGACGTGAGCCGGATGATGACGGGATCACCCTGCGCTGCCAGGAGCGGCCGCTTCAGGCGGAGCTCTAGCGGCCGGCCGGGGAGCGCCGAGACCCGGGCGGAGGAGTGCATCGTGCCGTGGTGCACGGTCACCAGGGCGCCGTGAGGGAGCGCGTGGCCGGGCAGCACGCGGAGCTCACACGCGACGCGGTAGGTCGGCTCGATCGATCCCGGCGCCATCAGCCAGCGCCCGGGGCCGGCGTCGGCTCTGGCGATCCCGGGGAGGGCGACCGCCACGCGATGGCCGCCCGAGACCCGCTCGCGCGGCTCGTCGTGCACGTGCACGCTTCGCACGCGCGCGGTCAGCCCGCCCGGCTCGATCGCCACCGGGTCGCCGGGCGCGACCGTGCCCGACCAGAGCGTGCCGGTCACCACGGTGCCGATGCCCTTGAGCGTGAACGCCCGGTCGATGGGCATGCGCAGCGGGCCGCCTCGATAACGGCGCTCGGCCTTCCCGACGGCGCGATCGAGCGCTGCACGCAGCTCGTCCAGCCCCTCGCCCGAGCGGGCCGAGACGGCTACTGCCTCGGCGTCTACCAGCTCCCGGGCGGCCTCCACCACCGACGCGAGCCGGGCAGGCTCGACGGCATCGGCCTTGGTCACGGCGATCACGCCGGTCTCGACGCCGAGCAGGCCGAGGATGGCGGCGTGCTCCAGCGTCTGGGGCATCACGCCGTCGTCGGCGGCGATCACCAGCAGGAACACGTCGATCCCGACGGCGCCCGCGACCATCGTGCGCACGAAGCGCTCGTGCCCGGGCACGTCCACCACCGACACGCGCCGGCCCGACGGCAGGCCGAGGGGTGCAAACCCGAGCTCGATGGTCATGCCGCGCTGCTGCTCCTGCGGCAGCCGGTCGGTTTCGATGCCGGTGAGCGCGCGGACGAGGGTGGTCTTGCCGTGGTCGATGTGGCCGGCGGTGCCGACGGTCAGGACGGGATCTGACACAGCTCGTCGTCGCGGATGGTGCGGCAATCCAGCAGCACGCACCCTTCGTGCACGCGCGCAATCACGGGCGGATCGCCGGCCCGCAGGCGAGCCGCGGTCTCGGCACCGCCGTCGAGCGCGCAGGCAAAGCTCGGCAGCACGAGGAGCGGGGCTGCGCCGCCTCCCACGGCCGCCTCGCTCGCGACCACCTCGCCGCCCAGCTGCGCAGCGAGCCGCTCGGCGCGGTCCCGCACCGCCTCGATCGGCTCGGCGATCGCGCGGAGCACCGGGATCTCGCGCACCGCCCGTTGCGGGTCACGGTAGAGCTCGAAGGTGGCCTCGAGCGCGGCGAGCGACAGCTTGTCGATGCGCACGGCGCGCGCAAGCGGATGGCGCGCGGCGGTCTCGACGGCTTCGCGCCGGCCCGCGATCACACCGGCCTGCGGGCCGCCGAGCAGCTTGTCGCCCGAGAAGCACACCAGCGTCGCGCCAGCCTCGATGCTCGACCGGGCGGTGGGCTCGTCGTCCATCGTGCCGAAGTCGATGAGCTGCCCCGAGCCGAGGTCGTCGATGAGCGGCAGATCGTGCTCGGACGCAAGCGCGCACAGCTCGGCCAGGCTGGGCCGGTGCGTGAAGCCGACGATGCGGAAGTTGCTCTGGTGGACGCGGAGGATCGCCGTGGTCTCAGGGCCGATCGCGCGGGCGTAGTCGTCGGCGCTGGTGCGGTTGGTGGTGCCGAGCTCGACCAGGCGCGCGCCGGACTGCGCGAGCACGTCGGGGATGCGGTAGCCGTCGCCGATCTCGATCAGCTCGCCACGGCTGATGAGCACCTCACCCCGGCCGGCGAGGGCCGCGAGCGAGAGCAGGAGTGCCGCGGCGTTGTTGTTCACGGCGAGCCCGGCCTCGGCGCCGGTCAGCTCCGCGATCAGCGCGCCGGCGTACTCACGGCGAGAGCCACGGCGCCCGCTTCGCAGATCGAACTCGAGCGAGCTATAGCCGCCGGCCACCGCCACGATGCGCTCGAGCGCCGCCGCGGCCAGGGGAGCGCGACCGAGATTGGTGTGGATGACCACGCCCGTGGCGTTGATCACGCGCCGCGCGCCGTGGGTCGCCTCGAGGGCGGCTGCGGCGGTTGCGACCAGCTCGCCGGCGTCTGCCGATGCACCGTCGCCGCGCGCACCCTGCACAGCGGCTCGCAGCGCGTCGCGTGTCGCGATCCGCCCGTGGGCGGCGATCAGCCCAGCCGCGTCGTCGCGGCGGAGCAGCGCATCGATCGACGGCAAGGCGCGCACAGCACTCCCCTCGGAACGGGTTTCTCCGGGGAGCAGTGTAACCGCAGCCCCGTGCGCGCTAACGGGCCTGTCACGCTGGCGGAACGCCCGATCACGAGCCGCGGGCGGGCGGCTCCGAACCCTCGATCCCGCGGTCGCGTCTGTTCGCGCGGTGCCATTCGCGCGGTGCCAGGCACAGTCCGAACATCTGCGCGCTCGGCGCGCGTGATCTGTTGCATTCCGCTACGGCCGGATGCGCGGGGCGGCAGGGGGGTGCTGAGAATGCGGAGTTGCGGCGCACCAACGCGGTTTTTGAAGGATACAAGCGTTTAGCGTCGACGGTCAGGCGCGATCGGCTGCATTGAGCACGTCGGCGAGAGCTCGCGCGACGAAGGTGCGCTGCCGCTTCGTTCCAATGGTGGCTGTCCATCGATGGAGACCAGCTTCATCGAAGTCGGCCGGCAACTCGATCTCCGGCAAGTAGACACGCCGATTCTTCGATGCCGGTAGATAGACCGTGTCGAACAGAGCCTTCTCCGGCGAGGCGACATAGCCGGATTCGGGCGTACCAGTGAAGCCACCGAATAGTTCGGGGGCAATGTGGTGAATCGAGTAGGTGGCCACGGGAGTGTCCACCTTGCGCGGTCGATCAAGCGAAACGACAGAGATCTGATGAGGGATCTGCTCGATCAACCGGTGCAGAGATAGCGCGCTGTAGAGGGAGACGTAGGCGGGGAATGGAGCGGTCAGATACGGCGCAATGCTGAACGGGGGAGCGCTCCGGTCGAGCAGCCACAGCCCCCGATGTAGCTGAGCCGCCAGGTTCGCCGCTTCCAACTCGCGGAGCAGCTGCGTGGTTCGTGAACGAGAGACGTTCAACCGCGCCATCGCTTCTCGGGTTTCGACGACCGGACCTCCCAGTTGCCGGAGCTCTGCGAAGGCTTCTGTTGCGTTCATCCGAAGACCGCCGCGATCTTGTCGGCGACGAAGATCTGCATCTGTTCCCAGACCTCCCGCCTGTCGTAGAGCTCGACGATGCCGGGCTCGAGGAACGGCAGCAGTTGGCTGTCGAACGCCTCGAATGGCAAATCCAAACAGTTGTGGTGGGCCCGGTCGATGATCTCTTTTTCGAGAGCGTCAGGGGCCGGGCCCGGCGACTCTTTCCGGAAAAGCAGATCAAGATCGAAGACGTCGCGGGCCTGCGTCTCTCGGCGGAGCGCCAGCGCCGCGACCTTCTGCTCGGTCGCGGCGGGCCCGAGGTAGTGGAGGACACGAGCAGGTCTCAGACCATAGGGCTGCACGACTCGATCAGGTACCGGCTCAACCAGCCAGCGCGCGTCGCCGTTACACCTGCTGAACTCGATCTTGGTCGAGATCGGTGTGCCTTCGTTCGGCGCGACTAGGAGCAGGTTCCACTTCTGTGTCGTCTCTGTCTGCTTGCCGGCGCCGATGTTGGTCAACTCGATACGTCCCGTCCGGAGTAGCAGTTTGAGCGCATCCGAGCGAAGCACGGCGTTGATCTGCTCCTCCAGCTTCCGGGCCTCTCCTCGAACCACATCGAAGTCGATGTCCTCGGAGTAGCGGTGGCTCCCGAAGAAGTAGCGAAGGTTGGCGCCGCCCTTCAGGGCGACCGTGTCAGGGTCGATCCGCGAGGCGAGCACCTGCACGAAGGCTAGGTGGAAGAACTCGATGATCTGCGCGCGTGGAGGGGCAGCCGCCATGGCCAGAGCATAGCAGATAATTTATCAATGGATAAACTATTAGCCATGCTAGATGGGCCTCGATCATCGCTCCCGCCCTCGGTCTTTGACTGCGCCGGCTGGTGGTCGGGGTTGGAGCCGACAGTGCCCAACGAGGCTGCGAGCCGCCATCGTGGTGGCGTGGCCCCGCCCATTTGGTCCGGTTTTGGTGTCGGATCTAATGGAGGATCGGGATGGACAGAAGCGGTATTCGCCTGAGCAGATTGTGATGAAGCTGCGTGAGGCTGAGCGGTTGCAGGCTCAGGGGTTGACGGTGGCGGCGGTGTGTAAGCGGCTGCGGATTAGTGATGTGACGCTGCATCGCTGGCGGGTCAAGTATGGCGCGATGAAGCAGGATGAGGCGGCCAGGTTGCGGGTGTTGGAGACTGAGAATCGGCAGTTGAAGCGGTTGGTGGCTGAGAAGGAGCTTGAGCTGATGATCATGAAGGATGTGGCTGGGGAAACTTCTGAGCCCGGCGCGCAGGCGAGCGGCGGTGGCGCATGTGGAGCGTCGCTACAAGCTGTCTGAGCGGCGGGCGTGTCGGATCCTTGGTCAGCACCGCTCGACCCAGCGTTATGAGCCGAAACGCGCGGATTTGGACGCGGCGTTGGCGGCGGAGCTTCGTCGCTTGTCGCGGGATCATCGTGCGTGGGGTTACAAGATGGCCTACAAGCATCTGCGGCGAAAGGGGTGGGTGGTGAATCGCAAGCGGGTGCATCGGGTGTGGCGTGAGTGTGAGCTTCGGGCCGCTCCGGTGAGGCGGAGGGTGGAGGCCAGGGCGCTTGGCTGTGCGGAAAGCTCGATCTGGAATCTGCCGGGCGAGCGGCCAAACGACGTGTGGGCGCTTGATTTCAAGCACGATCGCACCTCTGACGGGCGGCCGTATCGGATCTTGAATGTGCTTGACGAGTACACGCGCCGCTCGATCACCTGCCTGGTCGAGCGCCACATCACCACCCGCCGCGTGCAAGAAGCGCTCGAGCGGGCGTTTCGCGGCCACGGAAGGCCGCGCGTGATTCGCACCGACAACGGCCGCGAGTTTGTCGCCGGATCGCTGGCTGCATGGCTCACCGCCCAAGGCGTCGATCCCCGCCCAGTCGAGAAAGGCCGGCCACAACAAAACGGGTACATCGAGACGTTTCATCGCACCATGGGCCGAGAGCTGCTGGACTGGGAAAACTCGACACGATGCTCGAAGCCCGCACCCTAATTACCGCCTGGTGCAAGCAATACAATCGCGAGCACTACCACGGAAACCTCGCAGACCTCACCCCCAACGAGTACTACCGAGAGTACCTGAAAGCCCGCCGCACCCACTCGATCGCCCCCGCCCACCGTCGGCCTTCAGATAAATTCATAAAGAGCAAAACACAAGAAAACCCCCAGAAAGGAGACACCAACTAGCAAGACCGACACTCAACCTGGACCAGAAATCGGAGCCCAGCCACAACACCAAAACCGGATCAAATGGGCGGGGCCACGCCAACACAGAAACTGCGGTTCGTCGGGCCGAATCTGTCAAGTCGTCGGACGGCAGGTGTCGACCAAAAGAAGAAACTTCTTGCGCTTACCGTCACGATCTGCCAAGATGCCCTCGGGCGCGCTCCCACCGAGTCCAATCCACAGAAAACGAGGACAGGCATGACCCCAACCCGATGGTTACTAGGGATAGCGGTGGTTGTCAGCTGTTTGGCTATAGGAGGCGCGCACGCTGTTCCACGGGCGTCTGGAGCCACCGCGTCGCCGCTGATCACTGGACGCGTCATTGATGGAAATGGGAACCCTGTCGCCGGAGCCACGGTCGTCGCGAGCGTGTGGCCGGACACCACCTCAGGCGACTTCACTCCCAAGGTAGTTTCCCAGGCTGTCACGGACAGCCAAGGCGGATATTCGCTGGACGTGTCCAACTCTCAGCCGATCGACCAGGCGGAGATTGGCAACGGAGGGGTGGCAAATTTCGAGCTCGACGCGTACGACGCCGCCGGGCTTGATGGGCTGTTCTTCTTCGACGCTGGACAGGTCACCGACGACACGATGGCGGCTCGCGGGCTGCACGCTGCGACATTGGGGCGGTGGCTGAACCCGGCGACCGGGAGCATTGCGATCGCCCATACGTTCGTTTTGAAGCGAGGCGCAGTCGGCGTATCGAAGCTGAAATTCTCGAGGGCCGAGTTCGCCCGGGCACAGGTGGCGCCGGCGGATGATCCGAATCTGGCACCGTGTGTCTGGGTGGACACTGGCGATCTCGGTTACACGTGGGGTGTGATCGGAGAGTTGCACGCCTGGGACGGCCAAACCGACACGTTCCACTACGGGACGTCTGCCGACTCCGACGTGCAGGTCGGGTTGGAAACCGGCACTAGCTGGGGAATCTCAGGGAGCGCGCACGTCGGAAATTCGACCAGCAGCTCAACCGCTGCCAAGACTGACGTCAAAGGTCCAAGAGGCGCGAATCGGGTTGAAGGTCGGTTCGATCGCCATTCTTATCTACGCGGCTGCGACAACGACCACATGCGGAAAGTGACATCATGGGATGGGTTGGATATCCGCCTTGGTGATGCCATCACCGGGAAAGATGGAAACTGTTCCTCGAGTCCGTACCGACATGCGTTTCCAGCCTCGGAAACAGGCTGGGGTCGAAACAGCAACAACGCTATCCAATTCTCGGCAGCATTCGATCTCGGTCCGCTTGAGGCCGAAGCGACCAGCGGCTACTCAACCGACGTAGCCAGCGACTGGGATTTCCCAGTCGGTGCCGGCCACGTGTTCTGCGGAAGTGACGCCGCGATCGATACCGCACATCGAGTGTTCGTAGGTGACTGAGTGTTAGAGTTCTGAGGTGACAAGAAAAGTCTCAGCCGGCATGTGTCTGACGACGCTTGCCGGGTTGTGTGTCATTGCCGCAGGCTGTGGCGGCACACAACCCGGCAAGCTAGCCGTCCAGTCGGTACCGCAGCGGGCTGAGTTTCATACCACGACTGCGCATCCGTTCACTTTTGGCGACATCTTTGTCACCAACAAAGGGAACGCCACTATCACCTTCACTCGCGTGACCTTGGTTCGGCCGACCGGGAACGTTCGCGTTGTCGGTCAGCTGGCTCGCCCGGCGACGGTGCATACGTTCGTACTATCGGGAGACGACTTTTTTCCACCAACCTCGAGGGCGGCCAAGCGGTACTACACCAATGTCACTCATCTTGTCGGATTTCGGCTGTTAGGCGGCAAGCCACCTACTGTCGGCGCGCAGATACTTGTCGGCTTACTGCATTCCGACGGCTCGCGTGCCGTCATCAAGGGCTTCGTGATTCACTACACAAGCGGGGGGCAGGCCTACTCTACGGTTGTTCCATATTCGTTGGCGATGTGCGTGAGCGCCCCTTGCAAACCACCCGCCTTCCCGGCCAAGCCATGAACGGTTCAGCGGGTTAGCGGTGTGAAGGCGCAAGTGCTCCCGCTGTCATCGTCCCGAGGTTTGGATGTTGGAATGGTCGAGGATGCACGGGTGATCGACTCACGATTGCCGGAGTGCTGGCGGCTGGCGCGGTAGCGATCTGGGCGCTGTTCTACGTTTCAGGTGCTCGCTGGGTTTTGGTTTGGCACGGAACTACGTGCGAAGAGTCATACATCGCCGCCGACGGGGCCAAATCTAACGAGGATGGGCAGGTGGTTGTCGTACCCGATTGATCAGGTCGGCTATGCGGGATCAAGGGCGTTTGTTTGGGTAGTCGTCCCCTACGTTCTACTGGTCACTGTCCCGTTGGCGCTCGCTGTGCTGACCTGCGATCTGCTTCCGCATCAGATTGCGTGAGATTCGTTCATACGCAAATCGAGCACCTAGCGAGACGCCGAGCAACGCCCGACGCCCCACACTTATCTGAATCCCGAGGGATCGGGATGAGGCGTGCCACGATTCCGACTCCGACGATCTGTGCCAGTGCCACGAGGATCTGTTTTTGTTCGTCCACGAGTACCGTCGTGGGCCGAGCATGGAGATTCGTGCCGAGATTCTCCGATCGGAAGTCGTGCAGCGGGATTGGCGGTGAGCAGAATCGGGGTGATGAACGATGCTCGAGGTCGAGTGATGGCGCAGGTGAGGCGTTCGTGATCGGGTGGGAGAGGTCGGTGGCGGAGCGCTGCGAATATGCGGGTGGCGTACTTGGCGTGGATCTCTGAGGACAGTGCGCGTGCTGGCGTGAATGAGGATCTTGCCGCTCCCGACGAAAAGGCTGCGACGCTGGGTGGGCGGGGTGAGCTCGAGAAGCGCTGGTGGGCGTTGGGGATGCCGATGGTCGTGCAGCAGTGGGTGATTTGCTGGCTGGAGTCGATCTCGTTCCACGCTTGTTGGGCGAAGCGTCCGGCGTTCTCGACGAGGTCGGCTAGGCGGTCAGGGTCGATCAGCGACGTGCCGAATGCTCCCGGCCCTTGCACGTCGCTTTCGACTACCAAATATCCACGCCGTCCCAGGGTGATCGTCACCGTGTCGGCCGAATGGGCCGGGCCTCCTTTCAGATGCACGCCGTCGGTGCCATCGCGGGTGGCGCCGACCCCGAGGCTGCGGGATCAGTCCGACGTTGCGAGTGGCGACGATCAGCGTGTCGGAGAGGCTGGCGCCGTTTAGTTGCTGATCTGAGATCAGGCTCCCATCGGCCAGGCCGACCAAGACCACGCCACCAAAGGCCAGAAACGCACAGCCGTCAAGGTTGAAGCGCGTGCCGCGTGGCAAGTAGCGCAGGTGGCGGAGCGGCCGAGGTCGCCGCCCCTTGGAGAGCGGGTCGGCGAGCATCCATGAGAAGCCATCGTCAGCGAGCTCGCCGCCTTCGAGCCGATTGAAGAGGTCAGCAAAGTTTTCGTGATTTCCATCCAGCCATAAAACGTCGATTCGGTTTGCGCCGGCGAGAGCGTCAGCCTGGCCCGGATAGGCAGCGTCGCTGGGGCCACCATGCGGCCACCAGCCGAAATCACCGAGCTGGATCACCACCGAACAATCGCGACGTGCGGCGAGCTCCGCCACGTCTCGGGCCAGGGCGAGATCACCGTGCCAGTCGCCTGCGAGCAATATCTTCAATCCCCGAGCCTAGGACCTCAGCCGGACCGCTGATCTTGGCGCGGTGTTCGCCAGATTCAACTCGAGGCGAACCGTCACGATCGGTTCATCGCAACTGCCATCAAGGGATGTCCTGAAACAGGCGAGCGACCGCGCCTCACACGGCGGGTTAGTTCTCCATCTGGTCGAATACCGCGTCGCGGAAGCCGCCATCGGCCTTGATTCGCTCGATCGCCATCCGGATCGATACTCCGGCCAGTAGTCGCGAGGCAAGCCAAGCGCCACGGCGACTTTTCCCGCCAAGTCGGCGCTTGCGGTCTTGTAGTTCTGACGATGAAGCACCCGCCACAGGTGCGGCTGGGTGATCCCGACGTCTCGGGCGAACCGTGAGTCCACGTTCGCTCAGCATCTCCGGCAACTCGTCGGCAAATGGTCGTAGCGAGCGCTGCGATGCTGCGGCGGGCCGCTTCTTCGCCGTCACCGGGTCACCAGCGCTCACCGCACACCCTGTGGCAAACCGGTGATCTTACGCGTGCCGAAAACTCAACCGCGCCCCCCGGAATCCAGGTCATGCCAGCGATCTTCACGCGGTGACTCTAGCCGGGCTCGACGCCCATGCTCCACTATCAAGCGGACGGCCCACATGGCGTTCGGCGTGTTCGCCGTCTACCAGTCGCTACCAGGTGACCGGTTCCCGCCACCGAGCCCTGGCTCAGATATGTGAGAGTCCTGGGAAGTCGGTCGCGTGGACGTGCCCGTACCCGTCCACCGTGATGCCGATGTTTGCGTGCCCGACGATCGCCTTGACGTGTTGGGGGGACATGCCACCAATCGTCAGCATGTGGTGAATCGCGGTGTGACGGAGGGAATGAGGGACCAGCAGCCGCTTTATGTCGTCAGGGATCACGAGGTCGCTGACTTTGGCGACGTCGGGTGGAAAACCGATTCGCGCCAATGGCCAGGGTCGCGGTGACCTCCACCGGCGCCCGGGAACATCAACCCGAGCGGGTTTTCCATCCCTTGGGCGCGGGAAATCGCGGCCTCGACGGCCGTTTTGACGTCCCCTCCGATCTTCAGCGACCGGCGGCCGCTTGTGCTCTTCGGCGTGACTTCGCGAGCGTGAGACCAAGCCATGTCAACGTCAAGCCGATCGGTCAGCGGGTTGAATGAGGCGATCTTCAATCCGAACACCTCGCCAATACGCAGGCCGGGGCGCCCCATGAGCTCAAACAATGCCGCTTCCTCACGTTCGGCGGCACGAAGCAAGGCTCGGAGTTGGAGTTCTTCGAGAAACACCCTCGTACGGGCGACGTGTGGGTACTTCTTCTTCAACCAGTGCCGGGCGGTCTCACACGGGTTGGCGATCAGGTACTCGACTTCCCAAGCCGCAAAGCAGATCTGATTGAGCACGGTCAGCTCGTTGAGAACCGCTTTCGGTGAGACCACGGTTTGCGTTCGACTGCCGGGGCGAACCGGACACGTGCCGGTGAGCCGGGCTTCGATGTAGTCGTAAACGTCTCGGCGCGCAAGCGCGCCGATCGGGAGCAGACCGAAGGCCGGGATCAGCGTGTTGAGCACCTTCTGGCGCTGATCTCCGCCCCAGGAGTCCTTACGCTGACCCGCGTCCACGCGCGGGTCCACGCTCGCCAGATAGTCCAACGCGAACCGCTCGAATGTCGGGGTGTCGCTACCGGCCAGCTCGATAGCTGATGTTGGCATGATCTGTATCGGGATGCTCCTGACCGCAGGCGGAACCGCCTCGAAGTTCGTCAAGCAGCGCCTCGGCCGACTCCGGGGTCGCGCCGGCCGAATGCCATGCCCCCTGCCAGACGGCGTAGAACCTGCGCTCTTTTCTTGGATGCTGCCTGTTCCTCGCTTGCGACGCTGCGTAGCTGACTTCATTTGAAGCTCCTTCTGATTGATGGGTTGTCATTCGGGTTGCCACGAAAGCCGGAAGTCCCGTCGGCGCGGCGGTTTGGCACGGATCCCCTCGGGAGTGCCCGGGGTGCCTGGCACTGGCGAATCGGTTTGCAGCCCGTTGGTCTCGCGGCGACAGATCCACTGCTCGAACGCGTCTCGCCTGAGCCCCGACTGGGAAGGTCGGAATCGGGTCATGCCCAGACTGGATCGCTGTGAACTCGGCGTCGGAGACGTCGAGAACTTGGCGCACCTGGTCAGGCTTCAGCACTGCGGGTAGCTCGTTCACGCCTCGAGACTGCAGGGACCGAGGCTGACCAGAACCGGCTTTTCGCTTGGACCGCCCGTGACTTTCCTGCGCCGGTGGTGAAGCAGCGTCTTGGCTGTCAGGCCGTTCTAACGAACTCGGCGGCCGTTCTAACGAACTCGGCGGCCGTTCTAACAAACTTCGGCCCGCCGATCAGCGTCGCCGCGACGCAGCTCGGCAGTGGTGATCCACCGCAAAGCACGTGTTCTCCGTGAATAACAGCGACGAAGCGGCGCAGGAGTCGAACCTACCAACCGGTGGGTTGCACCGGCCTGCCGGTTTTGAAGACCGGATGGGCACCGCATGGTTAAGCCGAATTCGCGCTCAGTTTCTAACGGTTCTAACAACGAGCTGTCGGCCGCAAGAAGAGAGTTGTCGGCGGTTGAGCGCAGGTCGCCGAGCACACCGTGGCATCGCGAGCGCAGAGGTGCGGGCCCACCGTCGTCGTTCGCCTTGTCCATGTGGACATAGTAGCGTGTGCCGAGGCCAAGCGGATCAGCCATGTTGGCGGGTTTGGACCAGCCTTCGTGCCGGTCTGGGTGCTCGAGTGGATCCAGACAACCGAAATGGTGACGAGCTTTACCCGTTTAGGTGAGGCGAGCGCAATCTTCGCGCGGCAGATTAACGGGAAGCGAGACATCCGCCCAAGAATCCTTGCGCGGCTACGACACTGAGGGGTGGTCGATCAGGATGGGCAACTTGAAGCGGACCTTGAATGAAGCCCACGCCGTGCGGGTTCTTCAGGCCACGGTCATCGTGACCGCGATCGCCCTCGCGGGTGGGCTGACCGTCGGCACCGGATCGGCGGCCACTAACGGGGCGGCGCCGCTGCCCGCGTCGGCCCAGCAGATGGTGCCAGCCGTGATGCAGTCCTCATCGCTCCCAGCTCCCACCGTGACGCCGCTGCAGACAGGGAAATCTCCTGCAGATACTTTGTCGGGCCTCAAGCAGGACGAGCACCTGAGCTCATCGATGATGAACATCTACGACCTCGATGGTTCACCTCACGTCGCCCAGGTCTTTTCCACGCCGGTGAACTACCTCACTGACGACGGTTCGTGGGCCGCGATCGATCCGACCCTGATCCAGAGCGACGATGGCTTCGTGAATAAGGCGGGGCCATTCACTCTCACGTTTCCGACAAACTGGTCGGACACGTCCCCGGTTGCGTTCAGCCAGCACGGATACTCGATCTCTATGGCGCCTGCCGGCCCATCAAGCGCAGAGCCGCCCAAGCTCGACTCCACCGGGGCGTTCCTCACCTACCCTGACGCGATGCCAGGAGTTGATGTCAAATTCCAATCCACCGATATCGGTTATGAAGACTCGATCATCTTCAACGACGACCGACAGAATGGGGTGTTCGCGTTCGATGTCACGGTCGGAGGTGGCCTGAGCCTGAGCTTGCAAAAGGACGGGAGCATCGGACTACTGGACGCTGGCGGGAAGCTCATCGGAGCGATGCCAGCTCCGACGGCCTCGGACTCGGCGACAAACAAGCTGACGGGCGGACTCGACGAAGGCCAAGTGTCCTACCAACTGTCGAACGACGGACCAGGCGAATACACGCTCACACTCACCGTCGACCCTGTGTGGATGGCGTCGGCGACACTTCCGGTCACGGTAGATCCGACAACCACGCTGACTGCTGTGACGGACACGTATGTCGACGACGCATTTCCGACGTCGTCCTATGGCGGATCCCAGTACAACTACGTCAAGGCCGTGAGCGGCTCCAACGCTCAGCACACTTACGAGTTGTTCCCCGTAGGGAGCCTTTTTCAGCCAAACCGCGTCATAATCGGAACTGGATCGGCCGGAACGAGGATCGAGATGTACGCCGACAGCGTGGCCAACTCGAGCGCCTTAGTCAACGTAAAGAAGGTCACGGGCGGATGGGGTGGCGGCATGACGTGGAACACCCAGCCATCCACCGGATCGACCGTGTTTGACTCAGTTGGCGGTGCCGTGGGCTGGCATTACTGGTACGTCGCAAGTCTCTACCAACAAATTTTCGACGCGACAACCGATGACGGAGTATATTTCGGGGTCAACTCGTCCGCGACCAACAACCAAACGAAATACCTCTCTGCGGATTACACCACTGCGGCCGATCGACCGCAGTTGGTCTTGGAATACGATGATCCGCCGAACGTCCCATCGCTCGGATCCCCAGGTGTAGCTGACACCATCACCTACGCATCGCCGACGCTCAGTCTCGCGAGCCCTGCGACGGATCCAAACGGCGATACCCTGGAGATCAAGTACCAGATCGTCGTGAAGTCTGGATCGTCGTGCGACTTTACCTCGGGTATCCACTGGGACTCTGGGTGGCTTGAGAACGGAGACAGCGCGACGGTGCCGGCGGGCGTGCTGCTCGACGGTCAGACGTATTGCTGGCGATCAATGGTATCCGACGGCTTCACCGACTCCAGCGGCAACATGGTAACCAGTGAGACATCTGGGCGTACGTTGACCGTGGTGCTTCCGCACTACGGAACCGATCAGCGGTGGCCGATGTGGTCGGACAAGATCGAGAATGGGCTGTCGGTGGCGGTAAACGAGGCAAGCGGGAATCTGTTTCTCAACTACCCACTGGATACGGTTCAAACGCCGGTAGGCCCACTCGACATCTCCCTGTCCTACAACTCTCAGAACCCCGACAACTCTCCCGGAGGTGTGGGGCGGGGATGGACACTCACGGCCGGGTCCGGGATCACCAGTTCGACGCTGCCTTCGGGATTGGCGTCCATTGACTACCCAAACGCCCTCGAGATCCGAAATCGGGACGGTTCCCGATCGGCGTTCTCGAAAGCTTGGACAGGAAACTCCCTCCATGTTTGGGCCGCCACGGGCGCCGACTCTGGACAAATATTTGAAAACACCGACGGGTCTACCACGACGTATACCTATAAGACAACGAACGGCGGGCGATACGAATTCAGCGCAGACGGACATCTGATCGACGCCAGCCCTGTCACAACCGACGATGGGCAGCCCGGGTTCACCTACAACTTTTCGGGAACGCCGCTGCGGCTCAACTCGATCACCGAACCTCAGGCGGTCACGGTGAATTTCGGCTGGGACTCAAACAACTGGCTCCATACCATTACGGTAACGGGACTCGGTGAGACCCACGTCTGGACTGTCACAGCGGATCCGACGTCGGGAGAGATAACCCAGGTCACCGACCCCGAGACCCGAGCGGTACAGTTCGGGTATGGAACACAATCAGACGGCGACTCGTATGTGACTAGCGTCACTGACGGCGGGCTCCACACGACGCAGATCGGCTACATCGATCCGCATCTCGTAGCGCCGATTTCGGCGCCGGAAATGCAGGTCGGGTCGGTCAACGATCCGGGAACATACAACGGGTCTGGAGGGAGCACGCCGGCAATCCCACCAACAAACTTCACGTATACTGGGCCGTACACTGGTCATATCGATACCGAGACGCATATTGAAGACCCCAACGGGAATACCACCGCTGTTGAAATGGACGTCGAGGGATTTCCGATCGACGTTCAGGGGCCGCCCGAGACGGTTGGTACCAATAGCTCCTACGTTCCGCAGACGACGATGTCTTGGGACTCCAATGGCAATATGCTCTGCATGCGAACTCCGGCAGAAAATGCGATCGCGCTTGGATGTGTCGGAGGCCAGAGCTCGGACAAGCTCGAGACAGACTACACCTATGCGACGACGACTCCGTTCAAGCTCGTGAGCGAGGTCGGTGCCGCCCCCAAGCCTGATGGCACCGGTACCCGACCGACGTCAACTTACAACTATGACCAAGGTCTAACCGCCGTATTGCAGGAGAACTATAACTCGACCGCCCTTGCCGGCATGCCGCTGGCTAGAGTGATACAGACCACGACGCCACTAACTAACGCTTGGGGAAGCGGCCAGCCGGCTGGGATCACGTCCACCGGCGGATGGGCGGTGCGGTTCACGGGACGGCTGCACGCTAGTCAGAGCTCAACTGCAACGTACCGGTTTAGGCTCTATGCCCAAGGCGGCGCGCGGTTGGTCATCAATCACAAAGTAATGGACGATTGCTGGAACAACGACTACTCCAGCTCTACGTACAACTGCAACGGCGCTGGCGCCGGCTCGATTGAGCTCGGCGGGAACACCGTGACAAATTTCGAGGTCGAGTACCGTCACTGGTCTGGCGACCCGGGAAATATCGATCTTCAGTGGGACAACGGCACCGGCGGAAGCTTCGTGTCCATGCCTGGAGGCGCGTTCGATCCCGGCCTTCATCTGTTGACTTCAGAGACTGACCCAGCAGGGCTCACGACCACCTATTCCTATGCCGGCGCCCACGAGCAGCGGGAGGAGCCCACAACGATTGTCCAGTCCGACGGGACATCGTCTCGAACCGAGACGCTGACCTATGACGCTGATGGCCGCGTAACCCAGGATACGCACGCCAGTGGCACAGCCGCCGCGACGACGATTCAAAACACGTATAGCCCGACGTATGGCTGCCTGTCGCAAACCGTCGACGGGGCGGGCGAGACCACGAATTACCTATGCAACGCGGCGGGGGAGACGACCAGTGCGACGCGCGTTGTTCCGGCGATCGCAGGTACTCAACAAACCTCACAGAGTCAGGTGCGGCTCACGGGGTACAACGGTGACGGCCAAATCACGAGCACTCAGATCGTCGGACAGCCAGCGACCGCGACGACATACTACCCAACGGGGGACATCCACACCTACACGGATCCCCTGGGGCGGGAGACGGTCTACGCCTACAACCAGGATGGTCGCACGCTGAGCGAAACCGACAACGCCCAGGATCCGCTCGCCAACCAGGAAGTAAAGACCTACGGGTATGACGCAAATGGCAACCAGACCACGGTCACAAAGACCTATGGGGGCGGCGCAGGATCAACCTGGTCATCCACGTTCGACGCTGAAAATCGCGTTTTGACATCCGCCGCTCCCGGGGTGGCGAATCCGACGAGCTACGTGTACGACCAGCCGGGAGCGTTGGTGGCCGGAGACCAGGGGTTCCTGACGACGGCGGTCACAGATCCCGCCGGCGTGACAAAGACCTCTACGCTAGATCTGGACGGGAACGAGATCGACTCCCAGATCGGCAGCCTGACGCCCTCCAGCGAAACCCGAAGCGCGGCGGGCCTTCTGTTGAGCACGACGACGCCAACCGGCATTACGCGGTCGTACACGTACGATGGCTGGCGGGACCAGGTGACCTCGACCGAGCCCGCAGGGGTGGGAGGGGCAACCGAGACCACCACGAAGACCTACGACGCTGCCGGCAATCTCGCGTCCCGCGCGAACGCGTTCGGGTATACCTACACCTTCGGCTACGACGGCGATGGACACGAAATCACCGCCACACAACCGAGCGCCTCGAATTCCTGGCAGTTTACCTATGACGGTGCCGGCCAGCTGATCGAGTCCACCGACCCAACGGGGCGAATCAAAGACACGCTGTACAACTCTCTCGGTCAGCCGCAGACCACCTATGACTACCCGTCCACCGGCGTTACCCACGCTACCACCTACGGGTATGACGCGGACAACGAGATGATCGAGGAGGATCCGCCGACGGGGCCGACGCTCTGCTACGCCTACGACGACTATGGTAACAGGACATCGCGATTCACCGTCACCGCAAGTGGGTCATGCCAGACCGGCACCAAAAGCAACATTGATACGTATACGTACAATCCCCTCAGCGGGATGACAAGCGCGCAGGAGGGCACGTCTGGGCCCTTGGCGACCATCTCATATGACTCAACTAATCCAACTCGTGTCCACCAGGTTACGGAAGGATCGACGCAGACCACATATTCATACAGCCCGTCGTCCGGGCAGGTCGCATCAACCGCCGAAGCCGACGGGACGGTTACGAACACGGCCACGTACGGCTATAACCCCGTGTCGGGCCTGCTCTCAAGCATCACCGACCCGTTCACCGGGGCGGCGACCACGTATCTCTACAACAGCGCTGGCCAGCTGACGGCTCGTTCCGTGCCGGCAGGTCTTACGACATCGATTGGCTACGACCTCGACGGTCGCGTGTCGACTCAGGTAACCGCCCCCACCGGAGGCGGGACGACAGTGATGGCATTTACCGCTGGCTACGACAAAGCCTCACGGCTGACCTCGCTGATCCAAAACTTCCCAACCGTCGGCGGCGCCAGCAATCCGGGCTCGGGGACATGGAACTACGGATATACCGTTCGTGATGAATTGAAAACGAGCCAGTTCAACTCAGATCCCGTGACAACATACACGTACGATGGCGCGAATAACCGCGCGTCGGTCCAGGTGGGCTCCGGTACTCCGGTAACATGGAGCTACGATTCCGCCGGCCGACTGACATCGGTCGGATCAACGGCCTACTCCTGGAACGCGTTGAATGAGCTTACGGGCGTGGGAGGCACCTCTTATCAGTACGACCCGTGGGGTAGACAGACCCAAGTGTCAGCCGGATCAACTACGGTGAACGACTCTTACGATGCTCTGGATCGCGAGCTGACGCGCGCAGTGGTCTCCGGCGCAACGACTGCATTCAGATATTCAGGCGTGAGCCAGGATGTAGTGTCGCAACAGATAGGAAGCGCAACGCCGACCTACTATGCATGGGGTGACGGCGTACCGATCGCACAAAAGGACAGTGGCGGCACAAAGTTCTACTTCCAAGACGTCCACACCAACCTCGCTCTGATTACCAACGCTTCGGGCTCACCGACCGGTACGTTGAGCTTCGACCCGTTCGGAACGCAGAACGGCGGGAACTCTTCCAGCGTGGGAGCCGATGCCACGAGTTCTCTGTTCGGGTATCAGTCACAGCCCACCGATCCCACTAGCGGACTGGTAGATATGGGCACGCGACTCTACGACCCGAGTCAAGGGAGATTTACAACCGAAGACACGCTCACTGGCGATCCGCTGAATCCGGTTAGCATGAATCAGTACGCATATGCAGACGACTCCCCCCTCGACTTCACTGACCCCGACGGCCAGCGACCCATCTGCGTGGGATGCTCCGTGTCGAAAACCAATCACCTGACCTACACGTGGGCCGCTGGGTACGCCGCGAGTCAGGGCGACGCGGCAGCTGCCAGTGTTCTTCGTAACCAGGCTGACTACTGGGCGCACCATCCGTCACCGCCGCCGCCGCCCGCGCCGATCGTGGTCAGTCCTACCCTGACTTCTACACACGAGTACGCCGACATGGACGTTGTGCTGACGCAGACACTCTCGTTCGCGGAAGATGATCCCAACGCCGTTGAGTTGAAGGCCGACAGCGACGGGGTGTTTGCGGCCGAGTATGAGGAGGCTCTGGCCGCCGGGTACAGCCAAGGAGGCACACTTAGCAGCAATGGGGACTTCGAGGTGAACATCGCTGCAGAACTCGCCCGAGGGCACATCAACGGCAAGCAGGTGACTCTCACGGTGTCAACTCAGTTAGGTTCTGATCGATCGGGAATCCCCACGGGGACGGTAGAGGTCACCGCCGAGGTCGTGACAGCCAAGAGCGACGCGACGTACAGCATTGATGCGACGTTTGAACCGCATGGGCCACGGCTGGAAAATAGTGAAGACGTCGACCTCGGCACCACTGCGGTCGTGACCGTCGGCGTTGCAGGTCCCATCGCGATCAGCGAGGCCGGGGCTGCTACCATTCCGACGGCTGCCCCACCAGTGATAAGCTATTTTGTGAATAGGGTAGTTTCGGTATTCCAGTGATGTCGGCACATGCGCCACGAGCACGCCCGCGTTCCACAGACGATCCGGAGGAAAGAACAATGCAGCGCTCAGACGGCCCGCCGCGCCGCGAGATTGGGATACATCGGCTGCGGCTGCGGGCCGGTTGCTTGGTTGTCGTCCTTGCATTGATGTCGATTGCGAGCGCTTGCGGGAGCAGCGTCGCATCCTCCTCCGTGGCAGCCACCGGATCTGATCCTGGCGTGGCTACCTCCATGTCCGCCGTAGTCGCCGTTTTGCACAAGGCAGGCTTCGACGTCACGCTCGCCGGCCCTCCGACCCATGTCGAAGACGCACTGCTCAGGCAACCTGGACACCATTTTTCGCCTTCGTATTTCGTGCTGGCCGGCCCTAAGCAGGCTATCGGCAGCGTACTCATCTGGAAACTGTCGTCGGCGCAGGAAGCGAAGCTGGCAGCTCGAGTAGCTGTCCACACCACCGACAACGGCGTCGCTGTCCCTCTTGAACTTCATACAAGCTACGGGCCGCTCGTCGTTCAGATGACTGCTGTCGAGCAGTCCGCCGTGCATCCCTTGCGGGCGCTGGAGAAGACGCTTGCCGCCCAATTTGGCTAAACATCTGCCGCGAGTAGTTGCAGACGATGCCAGAACCTGACATGTCCGATCTATCCCGCCAAGACGTGCAGCGTGCCGGCCGACAACAAGCTCGACTTTGGTACATTTCGGCGTACGTTCCAATGTTGATAGTAGGCCTCTTGGCATGGAAGGCGACTGACTTGCCCGGCTGGTTAACTCTCTTTGGTGTAATCGGAGTCCCCGTCGTGGTCTTGTACTTCGCGCATGCGGCGATCGATCGAATCGGCCGTCAACTGCAGACTGATCCCGTGGTCCGACGGCGTATCGGCTCGAGCTTCCGAGATCATGCGACGCCGCATCTCTATTATGTCGCCTGCTACGCGTTGATTATCACGCTCTTTGGAGTCGTCGGTGTAATGGTGAGCACGCTCGCGATCGGGGGGTTTATGCTGCGCAGTAGGCCCTTTGGTAGGGCGTCTACCGAGGTGATGCGGGCTGCGTTGCCCGCATCGATACAAGCTGGGGTGGCGGCCGAACCTGAAATCCGGTTCTACTCCGTGTCCGATGCCGTGCTACGGCGGTCGGCGCTTTCAGACACCAGCTATCGTGCGTCTCAGGCGGTGTTCGTCGTCGAATCTGTCTGGTCCGGTGACCCCGCCACGCTCGAGGCGGTATTGGCCTACGAACTGGCCAGGCTCAAGCTCGGGCTATGGCGATCTGCCGCGTCCTCGTCGAGTTCAATCCTGATTACCGGGCTTGGGGGAGTATTAATGATTTTTGCTTTGACCGGTCACCCCGGTATCCTGGAATCACCGGTGCGCGATGCTTCGTTTTCGGCGTGTTATGCAGCCGCGTGTTTCGGCATTATGCTGACGCGAGCGCTGATCGGCCCGTTGATCCTGCTTTGGCTGCGGCACGACGAGCGTAAAATCGACGAACTGATGATGGCGACGGTCGGATCTGGAGATGCGTTACGGGCCCATGTTCGTCGGACTAGCCCAATCCATCCTCATGCTCGGCCTGCGCCTAAACTCTTCTATGTTCTCGCGTATGGTCAGCCGACTACGGTGGCCAGGCTACGTGCGGCCGATGAGTTTGATGCTGCGCGGGCGGGCACAGCCTCGACACGCTAGGTGCCCGCTACGACTCGTGGGAGGCGACTCCTCAGCATCGATGACTGTCGATTCCGTTTCTTGGTGCCTTGTGCCGGCATGACGCTCAACGGCAGTAGCAGCAATCCGGCCGATAGCGAGACGAGTTCGCGACGTGATCGTTGACGATCTTGCGGGCGGAACCCTCGAGATCGACCTTGTGGAGCAGAGCGAGCAGGTTTCGCCGTGATAGCGTCACTGAACTGTCCGGTCAGGCTCTCGATCTCACGCCGGGCCACGGTCGCCATCCCCCGTGAGATCGGAGCCCGAGTCGGACTCGGTGTCCGCGTTGGTGACGGCAGCCCGTCGTGGTGCTGCATTCGTCCGCGCCGTCGCATCTCCGGGCGCCGGATCAGATGACGCCGGCACGGGGGACTGGGAGCGATCGGGAAGCGTGACGCGGGTCAAGTAGTGGGGCCGACCGGGGACGAAGATTGCGACGCAGTCCTCCCATGCGGGGTCGTCGGCGTGGTTGAAGCGGCCGGCCATCTCGGGCAGGACGTACACCGCCTCCTTGAGGTCACCGGCGAGGGCGGCCAGGTCGATCAACGAGTCAGTGACGTCGATGTCGCCGAACCACACCTTGCCGAGGCTACGGGCGAACACATTGCCGTTGAACACCACGGCGTGACCCGGATGCGCGGCGACATAGGCGTGCTTGGAGAGTCCAACCATCCGTCCCATTGGACCGAGCCGACCTTCGGCCATGGTCGAAGCCTGATCGTGGCGCTTGAACTCGGCATCAACCGGCAGCGTCGGGCCCGACAGCTCGATGTGCTTGAAGGAAGCCGACTCGTGCTGAGCCGCATCGGCTTTGGCCTGGTCGGTCCCGTTGCCGTCGGGATCAGGCAGATCGTTAAGGTCATCCATTGTCGTCCTCCGGAGCGACCAGGTTAGAAATGGCGTCGTGCAACTCGGCCATGCCATTCACGACTGTGATGCGGTCGTCGATGGACGGATCAGGGTAGTTCGAATCGTGATCATCTTCTGATTCGTCGGAGAGAATTTCGTAAGCCTCATCCCCCGAGAATGGCATCAGGGCGCTCGAGTTCGCCGGCCCGGCAGTGCTTTCGCGCGCGGGCTCATGCTCACCGTCGCGGTCGCCGCCCCTAACGCGATCGCCGGCGGTCTCCTGCTCGATCGGGCCGGTGGATACGTCCCGGTTGTTCGCGGTGGTCAGCGCCCGCTGGTCATCGGACTGGTTCTCGGGTGGGTCGATGGACTGGATGTCGGCGCGCTCGATCTCGGCCGCCAGCTGCATCTCAGCAAGCTTTGCTTCGGCCAGCTCAAGCTCGCGCACCAGTTCAAGGGCCCGAACAGTGGCCCGCTGGGCGGTGATCCGCTGGTTTTCGGTCACCACCTGCTGCCGGCGCTGCTCCTCGAGCTCCTCATGAAGGGCCTGACGATGCTCGCGGTGATCAACCGAGTTGCCGAGCATGACCAGAGCGTCGCGCAAGTCGTTGAGCTCGACTGCAACTGTGACGGCGGGGTGTTCTTCGCCCGACGAATGGTCGTGGTGGTTCGCAGTGTCAGCATCGGACACGATTGGGCCAGGATCAGGCGCGATCGTCAGGACGCAGGCTCCCAGCAGCTCGCTAATAGTCAGCCGAAGCGGTGGGCCGCTGTGCGGCAGGACATCGGTAAAGCGAAGTTCGCTAATCATGAGGTTTCCTTCCACTCGTATGGCGGGGAATCGAGATAGATCTTCATAAGGCGGGGAATCGTGGTGTTGGGATCCAGGATCGACGAATCGCACACGCTTTCGAGCGCCGTCAGCAGCTGCCAATAGAGGCCGAGTTCGTAGGCCATCTCCCCGATCTGCTCGGCGCGGAGGACTTCGAGGTTGGCGATCCGGTGAAACCGGGTTTCGCCGCCGGGGCTCTGCAACAGGACGACGAATGCCAGGAGCTTCTCGATGAGGTCGCAGTCATGACCAGGATGGATGCAGTAGCCCCGAACCGCGCCGTCGGCGGCGATCCGCGCGACACACCGGGAGCCGATCCAGTAGCAGCAGCCGTTGGCGCCATCGACGGTGACCCAGCCGCGCAGTGTCTGGCAGACCCGGATATCACCGAGTTCGGCCTGAAGCAGGCGGCGCAGGGTTAGACGGCGCTCGGCCACTGCCAGCTCCTGGTGGTGCTTTAGATGCGTCCAGGCTTCCAGGGAAGTGAGAGGTGTGGGCGGCATGGGTTTTCTCCTTTCGGTGGGGACGGGTGGGCTGCGGAATTTCGACGATGGTACGACCGGAGAACGATGGGGTAGGGCTGGTGGGAGCGCATGGCGGGACTGGAGGTGGAGATCCCGATCGGGCCATGAATGTCCGGTGGTGGCTGGGCCATGATCTGGCTCGGGTGGTGATCGGGCAATGAATCTGGCTCGGGTGGTGGGCTGAGCTGACGAGTCGCGATCGACGAGTAGTTTTGGTCTCAGGGTGCGGCCAATTCCTGGCCGCACCCTGATGGCTGGTTCATCCGCCCTGCAAGGCCGGGACGAACAGCAGTTCTCCGCTGTTCGTGAACCGGTGCACCTGCTTGCGCTTGCCGCCGTCGGTGACCTTGTAAACGGCGTATCCACTGGCGATCGCCTGGCGGTACTCATCGAGCGCTTCAGCGACGTCTGCGACCTCATCGGGATCCCAAGCGAAGCTCTTAGTTGTGGTCATTCTCGCTCCTTGTGTTTGATTGTTGATGCCTTGGTAGTGGGAGTTGGCAGTAGCTGATCAACTCAGACGCGCCCTCAACGAGGGCGTCACTGTCGTTTGAGTAGCGGCTGCGAGCGCTGTAGTGAGACTGCAGCGTGACGATGGGTCACTCGGGAACCTCCTTTCAATTGACAATGGTTGTTGCCTGTGAATCTAAAGTAGCCGAGGATTCACAGGGGTCTGAAACTAATTTCGAAAGTTGTCTCGAAATCTCTTGGCTATGTGCCGAATCGCGTGTAATCGGGGCCGTATTTTGGCGAGGCGCTCGTCGAGTGGTTCTCGGCGCCGCGTGTCGGTGCGTTTCGTTAGCGGGACTGCACGATCGTCAGCAGTCAGCTACCTGGCTTGATCGGCGCGCACGGCTTGCGGTCCTCCCAGTGTAATATCATGTCCACATGGACATGAATGAAGTATCCAAAACCACCCGACGAGCGTTCCATTCGTCGAAGGGCCAGCGGCTTTGGCCGGACGTGTGCGGTGCCATTCCCTGGCATCACTACCTGGCGAAATCGCTCCCGCCGTGTGATCGCGTCGTGCTTCGCCAGGTGCTCGGCTCGCTCGAACCCGACCAGCGCTTGGTGCTCGAGGAGCTGTACGGATTCGACCGACCAGCCCTTACGCGCGCCGCGTTCGTCGCTCGGTATGGTTGGACGATCAGCCAGTTGGACTACGTCCACTCTCTGGCGTTGGCCCGGCTGCGCAAGCAGCTCGGGGTTCAACTCCACGGCAACGCTGCGAGCGTCCGGGCGGGGGAGAGCCGTAATCGCAGACCGGCGAACGGTCGCAATGATCAAGGGAGTCGGTCATGACCACCGCCGACGACGCTCAGGCGAGCGATGCGGATGTTCGCGATTGCCGCCCATCCGATCCGGCGACGCAGGAGTCCACGGCCCTGCCACTCAGCCCGAGGGCTCCCTCGGGCAAGTCGAGATCGGGTTCATCGAGACGCACCGCCGCTTCGAGTGGTCGCCCGACCCCGACCGGCGAGCCGAGTGCGAGCGCTTCCACCCGCAACCCCAAGCGGGCGCTCCCGGTGCGCTGGATCGGTACAGCGACGTCGCCGGCCGACGCCCTGCGCGCCGCTCACGCCATCGCGGAGCTGATCAGTGGTCTACCCCAGACTCCGCTGCCCGGTGACCGACCGACGATTCCAGCTCCATTCGTCGACTCTCGTTCCCGAGTCGGCGGCCTCTCTCAGGTCGCTCAGCCGATTGGATCGACCGACGCGGCCCCGGCGACAACCAAAGCGTTCCTGAGCGAGCTGCACGGCGACGCCACAGCACTGATCAACCCCGACCGGGGAGAAGCGAAAAACCGCCGTGCGGATAGTCCGCCGGTCACTCTGGCTGGGATGGAAGAACAGCTTCGCAAAGGCCGCAAGCCGGCAACGATCCACGTTCGCCCCGGGATCGGCGGCCGACAGCCAAACCTGAACGGGGAAGCGGCCGAAGCGATCAAGGGACTCGAGGAGTACGGCGAGATCACCTGGCATCGAGTCGGAAACCGCGCCGATCTCGGGATCATGCTGATGGATCCAGAAGGCACCGGAATCCTGATGCATCGACTCTCCGGCCGGGATATCCGCGAGGGTGAGACGTTCAGAAATCAACTGCAACCGAATCTGGCGCTGGTCGAGCATTACCCGGAGATCAAGCCGCGCCTCGCGGTGTTTGCCCTGCACATGTCCGGGACCCGCGATGTCCGCCAGGATCGGTTGGTGCCCCCACCAGACACCGGAAGGGGCGGCGAGCGAGAAGACATCAACGTCGTTCTCGATGCCATCGCTGCTGGCTGGTTGGTCGATGTCGTTTTTCGCGGCGCCGATCGCGTTGCCCGCGACGTCCTTCCGGCTGAGATGATCATCGCTCACCTGAAACACGGCAAGGTGAACCTGTGGCTGAGCGAGAAGTTCGGCAAAGTCGACTATCGCAAGGATCGTCTCGCGCTGCGAGCCGGGAACATGCTCTCGGCCGAGGAGAAGGACTCGGTCGTAGAGCGCCTGTTTCGCGGGCTGCTCAACTCCGGGCCGCTCGCCGGGAACGGCTGGACGAGCTCGAAACGGCTCGGTTTCTACCGTGAAGGCAAGAAGAACCTGCTGCGCCAAGACCCGGTGCAGTTCGCCTACATCCGCAAAGCGTTCGAACTCGCCGCTACCGGGCATTACCTCCGCGACGAGGGCCTGAGTATCCGCCAGCTCGAGGAGGCGCTCACGGCCGAAGGCTTCCCAATCGACCATGATCGGCTCCGCGTGATTCTCCGCGACCCGATCTACGTCACCGGCGAGCATACCTGCAACGTCAAAGGCCAGGAAATCCAGCAGAAGCCGATCGAGCTGGTCGATCCGGTTCCGCTGGCCACGTTCCAGAAAGTGCAGATCCTGCTCGATCTCCGTCGCGGCGGCTCCAAGCGCACCCCGATCGGCGAGTACCTGCTGAACTACGTCGAGACCCAGCACGAACTTTGCGGCGATGCGACCGATAACCAAGGCCGCAAGCCGTCGATCAAGGGCTACGTCCTCAACCGGCAAAAAGAGGGCGACCCGACCCGCACTTACCGCCACAACTACCACACCCCGGAGCAGTGCCGAGGGCACACCTGGGATCGCGCGGAGATCGAGCATCCGATCGTGGCCATGATCCGCGAACTGGTCACCGATCCGCTGCTCCTAGAACGGTTCGCAAGCATCGACGGGCACTCGCCGACGACCGGCGGTGATCGGCTCACCGAACCGCAGCGGCTCGAGATAAACCGCGAGCTCGAACAGCTCGAGGTCAAGATCCAGGCGATCACCGATGATTTCGCCACTAAAGTCAGCGGCTGCGCTACCCCGGTGGAAACATTCCAGCGACTGATCGAGGCGACGCAGCGCCGCCGCGATCATCTCGAGCGCCGGCTGAAGGCCGACGATGAGATCCGCGAACGGGAGCGCGCCGATTCGACTGAGTCGTCAGTGCACGCCGACCGGGTTCAGGCCTTCCTCGACTTGATGACCCCTGATCCCCCCGATGACCCGTATCGCAAGGCCCTCAGGGCTCGGTTGTTCCAGTGCTGCGTCTCCAAGGTCGTCCTCAGGCACGACAAGAAGAGCAAGGACGTGCTCGAGGTGTACGGGCCGCTGGTTCCCGGTTCAGCAGGGAGCAATCGCGCCGTCGATCCGATCGCCAGCTGTCGCGGCCTGCTGGATCAGCATCTGGGTGGGGCGGGGGCTGGAAAGAGCGGGAGTGTCGCTGGGATTAGAACTGGTGGGGCCGGAAGCGGCGGGGCTAGCGCGGTTCTCACGACCGAAACGGACGCAAACGGGGACGAGAATGCTGCAGCACAAACTGACTTGCCTCCGAACGGCAACAAGTCAGTTTGTGCTCGAGGTTCAGCAGGAGTGGATCGCCCCTCCCGCGTCACTCCGATCCCCATAACCCCCGTCAGCCCAGTCCCAGAGCCAGTCTCATGGTCGGATGCGTCGCCTGATGACTTCTTTTCGGGCCTGGGGTATCGGGCGCGGCGTCGGGAAGCGAATGCGCAGATCTTGTCGGTGAATTGGCATAAGCGGCTCGTGGGGCGGGGTGCGGGTGGTGAGCCGGCGTGGTCGGTGGTGTTGCGGTTGAAGCGGGTGCGTGGGGCTCGGGTGAAGAGCGTGGGACGTTCCGGGGCTCGATCGTCTGGGGCCGGAGCGGCAAAGACTCCTTCCGCGATGGGATCGTCGAAATGAGTGGGGCACAGAAGCCGAACGACCCATATGAGTCGCACGCGTCGCAGGGCGGGCCGTTCGGCCTTGTCGATGCGCTGAGCGACCCGGTAGCCGTTCCCACGTCGCGCCTGAGTTGGCCGGGGATGGGTTTGGCGGGTTCGGGGCGGTAGCCGGCGTTGCGGGAGCGGATGCCGAGGGTATGGCCGGCGCGGAGTGCTGAGTGGTATTGGCCGTGCTACCGGGCGTTGGGATGTGATCTGAAAGTGTCTTGGCGCGGTTCGGGTTGGCAGGTGGGTTGCTGGCGTTGGGTGCCCGTAGCGATCTGGCCCTCGGCGGAGGCGGGGCTAGTGTCCTTGGGGCCCTCGTCCTTGGGGCCCTCGTCCGTGGGGCGCCGGCGATCGGGGAGTTCGGCTTCGAGATTGCCGGAGCCGATCGAGAAGCTGACGAGCACCGAGTTTCGGACGCTGCGCGAGGCTCGGATCGCGGTTGAGGTCGCGGTTTGGGCGACGCTGCGTGAGCGCCAGGGAGCATGGTGCGGTTGACGTTCACGATCGTCGGCTTGGCCCTCCCCGAGGTGATTGTGGGGGTGGTCAGGCTCTACGTTAGTTGTGGACATTGTTGCTATCGTTCGTGGATGCCGAAGTATCGAGTGAGCGTCGCCGTTTGGGCTGGAGACCAGGGTCGCGATCAGTTGAGTGAGCGGTTTCGCTCCGTGAACGTGCTGGGTGCCGTGGTGCGGGAATTCGTCGTAGATCAGCACACCAACAGAGTGAGAGTCGATGAGACCGGCAAGGAGGACCTCGCCTACCAGATCGTTGTCGGTGGCGTGGTCGAGGCGGACTCGACTGGCGAAGCGGAGGCAGCGATGAGGGAAGCTCTGGCCGAGTTTCTCGGGGGAGGTGACCCGACAGTGGAGATCATTGACGGATCCGCGACAGCGGTCGGAGTCTAGAAATTAGCCGGCGGAGGTGCTGGTGCACCGATCACTTGCCAAAGAGCCCATCCCTTGACGAGCCAGCCCGCTGCAAAGCCGCAGATCGCCATTACTTCCGCTATGTACGTGGGCTTCAGGAGCCAGAGCTGGAATGAGTGTATGGCCCCAAAACCACCGATTGCGAGTCCGAGGACGATCACCGCTGCACAGGCAAAATGGAACCAAGGCAACCAAGCCGCGTTTCCAGGCTGGAACTCTCGCCATCCGAAGATGACGGCGATCAGTGCGAGCGTCGCCAGCGCCGTGACGGCACAGAGGTAGTGGACGTGGGCGCAGGTGCTCTCTGTGAGCAGCTGTTGCATCGGTGAGCAATTCGCCGGTTCGGGAGTTGTTCCGCAGTTCGGGGCGCCGGGAACGAGATCGGGCCGACTGGTTGGGAACGTGGCAACGCCGATCAGCAGGACGCCGGCGACTGTGCTGAAGATGAAGTCGAACTGCTTCCACTGAGCAGCCATGTAGGTGATGAGAAGAAAGCCGATGACCCAGAGGAAGCCGATGAAGAGGTCGCGAGCGCTGCTGAAGTAGTAGGCGCTCAGTGAGCCTCTGATGCTGACTGGGCCCCTGATGAAGAGGAACTCGGCGGCTATGAGAACTACGGGGAGGAGCAGACCGAGGATCCCGACGGCGGTTCGAACGATCATATACGACGCAATGTAGAGCCGACCGTTTGGGCTGCCGGCGTTCGCGGTCTGGTCGTACGTGAGGAAGAAGTCGTTCATCCGGGATGGGAGAATCTCAGGGTGGGCCCACTCATCAATTTGTCTTGCACCCTAGCAACTTTTGCCACGATAGGCAACCGGCGATCTTCGCCAAACATCTCGGTTGCGCCGGTGCTGGAGAGCGCCTTCGAAGCAGTCGGTCGCGGTCGCCCTCTTGCTGAGCGGCGTTCGGATCCACCGTAGGTTGAGGCGCGCAGCGAATTGCGCCGCACCGCCGAGTGGTGAGCCTCTCGTCTCTCGGCTGATGGATTGTTCGCAGAGGTGAGGGGCTGACCGATCGACACGGCGGACGGCGCGGAACACTGCCCGCGCAAGACCCCGCATAAATGGGGCTGCGCCTGCGTATTTCTCCGGCCGAAACTGCCGTCATACTGAGAGCCGATGCCCGACGCCTCGGTCCCCCCGCAGCCCCTCGGTCTGCGACCCCTTGGCCCGCAACGGTTCGATTTCCATGGCCTCAGCGCGGACGACTTTGAGCTGTTGTGCTTTCTTGCCATCGCGCTGGAACAACCTGATGCGATTCGGTTGCGGGCCCCTGATCGCGGTGCTGACGCAGCGCTGCCCGTTGGCCGGGATCGGCGCTATGAGCGATGCTGGCAGTGCAAGCGGTTTGGTGCGAGGATTGCGTGGCGGCAGTGTGTGGACTCGTTGGCGCGGGGAATGGCGAACTATGCCCCGGAGAGGTACACGTTCTGCTTTGCCGCCGACTTGACCGGGAGTCAAGAAGCTGCCTTCAAGCGGTACCTGGTCGACGCCTACCCTGGGGTGACTATCGACTGGTGGGGCCAGTCACGGCTGATCGCCGCGCTGGTCTCGTCCGCGCCTGGACAGCGCATCGCCGAGCATTTCTACGGCTCACCGCAACACAATGGCGCCGCGCTCGTGGAGGCGATCCGGGCCGGCGGGCCGTTTCAGACCGCCGGTGATGCTGTGGTGCGCTTGGGTGCTGCCGCGTCGTGGCTCGCCAAGCATGATCCGTTTTACTCGTATCTCACCACCCAACGTGAGTCGGACATCGGTGCGACCCCGCTGAATCCTCGGGCGATCATGGCTGTCGAACGTGGAGACGGAACGATCGTTGAACGGATCGAGGTGATCCCGCGAAATGTCGAGGCGATCGAGGGTCGCACACCTGGCGCTGTGATGCGATTTCAGCAGACGGAAGCTGGAGCCGAAGCGTTTCGCCGGGTGCGCGAGGCGTTGACGAGGCACGAGTCTCTCAACGTCGGCGAGGGTGTAGAGGTCGAATTCACGAACCTACCCGAAGCCGTTGAGCGGTTCGCCGGGGACCGTACCACCGGCGAGGTGCGAGTCACGATTACTCCGGCAGTGATCGAGCCGCTACCGTGGCCGGCGACCCTTCTCACGACGAGCAGCGCCGGCGAGCAGCGATTCGACATCGATCTTGTTCCGATAACGCCAACACCGGGTTGGTTGCACGAGTTTTCCGGGCTCAGGTCGGGCCTGCGGATCTCGATCCGCCTGGCCGAGACCGACGGCGAGCTGCGAGGGCAGATGCAATGGCAGTACGACAGCGACCCAGCAGCGAACGCGGCGGAGAACTTCGCAGTCACCGGACTGCTACTGGCTGTTCATCAGGACGGCGAGCTTCAGGTGCGTGACCGGTCGGGCCAGCGGCCGCCGCTGCCAGTCAAGCTCTCCCGCCGCGAGCTGCCGTACGGGTTAGATGGCTGGCATCGCCTGCTTGGGGAACTCGCCTTGATCGAAGAAGTGATCGGAGCTCGAATCGCCGTCCCAGATGACCTGGCCAATGACGACATCGGTGCCGTCTACCAACTGGCGGCGATCCTTCGCAGCGGTGAGAGCCGAATGACGTTCACCTCAATCGAGCTCGTGCAATCCCCGGAGGCCAACGCCGCGTTCCTAAAGGCCACCGGCCCGGTTCGCCTCGCGACTGCGGTGGTGGCCGAGATGTTCGGCCAGCGCATCCTGGCCGGGTATCTCAGCGGCGAAATCGTCGACTGGGAAATCAGCAGTCAGGCCATTGACCGCGAAACTGGAACGATCAGACTCACCATCACGCCGACTTCCGAGCAGAGCCGGAATCCCGTGTTCACGTTCTCTCGCCAGAAACCACAAGCGAGCTAACCCGCTCACACGCCCTGTCTATGGGTTGCGAAGCGATCCTTCGCAATGTTGGTCGTCACGATTCTGCCGTGCTCGGCACCTTCCTTTGCCACTAGGTCATCTAACGGAAGGGGAGGATCGCATGAGATTCGTGCAGAGTCCGCGTCGCGTAGCCCTGGTGGTGAGCATCGCTTTGGGTCTGGGGGCGCTCGCTCCGGCTACGGCACTCGCGAACGGCTTTGGCTTCGCTTACGTGCAGAACTCGAGCTTGACGCTTGAAGGCACTCGGTCGGCAATTGCTTCCCCGAGCAGCTTCAACATCCTTCCGGGAAACTTCGGCTTGATGCGCGTGGTTGCCGAGAAGGACACCACCTCGAGCGGTTCCGGGCTGATCCAGGTCGGCTTCGGCCAGTTCAACGACATCCAGTTCGACCAGGGCTGCACCTTTGGTGATCCCGGGCAGTTGAAGCAGTACTGGGAGATCAAGCCCCTTTCGACAAGCGGGACCAACTACACGTGCGGCATCATCGGCAATATCGGCGCTGAGGAAGACACCTACCGGGTTCAGCGCAGCGGCACCGGCGTTCAGATGTGGGGTGCCTACATCGGCAGCAATCGGTACACGAATTCGGACATCAACTTCGACGAGGCCACCTACGTCGCGGCCGGCGGGGAGATCGCCGACGCGACGAACTTCAACGGGAGCACGGCGATTTCCGGGCATTACGCCTACAACGGCGGCCAGGTCTGGCAGCGGGTTGACGACGTGGCCGGGTCGGGCACCTGGACAACCATCTCCAGCGCTACCGGCGCGGAGAACTCACCGCACCAGTGGGTCGTCCCGGGGCCCCCTGGTGATTTCCAGATTCACTTCTGCGGTTCGAGCTGCTAGCGAAGGAGGAGAGAAATGAAACGATGGAACATTCCTATTTCCGCCGGGCTGGCACTCGCAGTGGTGGCGTCAGTCGCCGCCATCGGGGTGGCCGTCGCGGCGACATCCGCGCCCAACGTCATCAAGTCAGCCAACCACCCGGTGTCAGCCAGGGTGAGCGCGCCGAACGCAGCTTCCGACACATTGCTGCAACAGATCATGGCTCGCGTGGACAGTGGCGCGTTCGCTGGTGCGACAGTGGCGGATCCGCCGGCCGGGTTCGACCAGTTCAAGAATGGCGCAGTGAGCTGGATCACGCTCACTGGCCCAGCAAGCACCGAGCAGGGCCCGGAGGCTGTCAAGCCGCTGTGGGAATCGATGCTTGTCGCCGGCGCCTACCGAGATCTGAGCGCTGGACAGGGCGTGACGCCCGACGCTGGATTCTCGACGGCGTTTGTCAATCCAGACGGGTCACCGTCGGATTACGGCGGTAATCAGTTCGTGCTCGGACCGACGCCGGATGAGGCGCCGGCCGACTATTCCCAGGATCAGATGACGCAGCTGATCACCCAGAACGTCGCCAAGCTCGGCGTCACGTTGACGTCGATCAACTATGTGCAGCCGAACCAGTACGCCCCGCTGGTTGTGCTGACCACGGACGATCCGGCTGGATTCGTGAAGGCCGACTACTCCCTGAATCGCGTGTTTGGCGATGTCGGTAAGTACGAGGGTGTTTATGTTGAGGTCGACGACTCGGCCGGAGATCCGGCCGTGATCATCGGCGTGTCGAACCGGATCGGCGAGACCACCCGCTGGATCCGCTCGGATCTCGCGCCGGCCACCGCCGGCGATGGAGATCCGAATCCGAGCGGCGGCAAGTAGCTCGGTTCGTGCCGGCCTCGCGGCCCGCCCCGGTCTGGGGCGGGCCGCCGCAGATTTCTCCACAGCACTGCGGCCAGGTAGCGTCTGCCTCTGCCACCAGACCCTCGTTCTCGTCGCGCTCGCCTGGGCGTCGGCCTCACGGTGGATGCGCGAGCCGGTCGAGAAGATGCCCTGTCGACGAGAAACTTGTCACGAGCCCCCGGTCTACGGCACCATGATCATCTATGGGGGATCGGTTTGATGATCGAGAGTCTTGGGAGCATCGACCGGACGATGGAGAATTTGTCGAGGAGCTGTTCAAGCAGCACCACTCGGAGCTCGAGCGCTACATCAGCCGCAGCGTCCATAGCCCGCAGCTCGCCGATGACATTCTGCAAGAGACTTTTCTCGCTGCCTGGGTGTCGCGCGCCGATCTGCCGGGTGTGCATGACTTCCGAGCGTGGCTTTTCGGGATCGCCCACAACCGGGTTTTGATGTACTCGCGTGGTAGTCGACGTCGCGAAGTGGCTCAGGAGCGCTTTCGTCGGGCGTCTCGCACCAGCGCACCGATCAACGAAATCGACGGCTATGCAATCCGTGATCTGATCGCTCGGACGCTCTCGCCGGGCGAGCGCGAGATCCTCGTGCTCTACTATCTGCACGGCTTCCATTCCCAGGAGATCGGCGAGTTACTGGGCTGCTCAGAGTTCTCGGTGCGGAAGCAGCTGCAGCGCTCGCGCGGCAAACTGGGAAGCGCTCATCGGAGGGCGTCCTAGATCTCCGCGCGTGATCGCTGTGGCTAAATCCGGGCCCGGGGAGCCGCGAAGGGCCGAGACTCGCCGATGATGGAACCAGGCGCTGCGTGCACTCGTCGTAAGCCTGGAAGCGAATTTCGGTCGCAGTGCAACATCGTGCGAGCTTGTTGGCCTCTTTAGGAGTATGACCATGATCCAGAAATCTGATCGGGAGGTGGGGATGGGGCCTCAAGGCAAGCCCGGGCCGCCTGCTCGGTCCCTTGATCCTGCGGTGGTGTACCAGGAGCTCTATCCGGCGCTTTGGCGATTGGCACTTTCACTCGTTCGACCGCCCGATGCTGAGGATCTGGTTCAACAGACGATCGTAGAAGTCCTGTCGCGCTACCCGCGCTTCGCCGGGTTGCAGCTACCGCTGGCCTACGCCAAGGTGGTGATGATCCGCCGCGTGCATCGCAGCCGCAAGCGGCGACGGATCACCGAGGAGCCGCTTGGCCTGGAGACGTTGAACGCATCCGAGGCCGACTCGGCAGCCGAGGACTGGATCTCGCGGGCAGACCTCGCTGCCGCGCTTCACGAACTGCCGCCGCGCCAACGCGTATGCGTGTACCTGCGGATCGTCGAGGACCTTGACAGCGAGCAGATCGCGGCGGCGGTCGGTATCAAGCCGGCCACCGTACGCAGCCTTTTAGCCCGAGCGTTCAAGGCTCTGGCCGCCAACACGAATCTTCAAAATTGGGAGAAAGACCATGGATACGGAACTGTTTGAACGCCAGCTCAGCCCGGAGCAGGCCGCGCGGGGCTACGCCGAAGCAGCGGCTGAGGCCTCGACGCTGCGACACACGCGGCAGCGAAACTCAAGACTCGTCCGCATTGGAGCGGTCAGCGTCGCCGTGCTCGCTGTCGGTGCGGCCGGTGGGGCGATCACGCTCGGCCATTCGAACAGCGCCTCTGCTGGCCAGTTCAATCCGGCTGTCGTGGCGCCGAAGGCTCAGGCCGTAACCGAGCGCGTCTCGGGCGGAACTGCGGCTGAACAGCAGCTTCTGACGAGCATCCTCTCAGGGATGGATAGCGACCAGTTCCTCTCGGCCAGCATCGGCTCAGCCCCGGCGGGAACCGGACAGGATGGCCCGTGGCTCTACTTCACCACCCCAGCTGGGGCCCAGCGCGGCGCTGACATTGTGAAGCCGGCGTGGGAAGCGATGCTGGTCGCTGGCGCCTATCGTGATCGAAGCACCGACGCTGGTTTACCGGCCAACATCGGTTTTAGCATCCGCAGCGTCATGCCGGACGGCTCATCGGCCGATCTGGCCGGCGGCGACTCGATCCTCGGGCCGCAGATGTCCACGCCAGCCACGGCCTACACCGCAGATCAGATCGTTCAGAAGATCTCTGCCCACTTTCCCACTCATCAACTGGTGATCAACTCGATCTCCTTCGTTCGACCCAACCAACTGGCACCAGTCGTCGTCGCGACCACCAGTGATCCCCAGGCGTTCATCAACTCTGACTATGACTTGAAGAGCATCTTCGGAGACGTGAACAGCTACGAGGGAGTGTACGTCCAGGTGAACGACGAGCAGGGTAACCCGGTCATCGTCCTCGGCATCGCTCCCCGGATCGGTGAAGTCACCCGTTGGATCCGCCCCAATCTGGACACTCACGGCTCAAGCGGCGTCGCCCCGATTCCAACCGGAGACGCCGTGCCGATACCGACAAGCTAGTCGACACTGTCAGGGGGAGGAGTCTCGTGACTCGGCTCCGTTTAGATACTCGAGGCTGCAAGCCCCTGGATAGAGAGGCTGAGATGGCAAATAGTTACCAGCAAGAGGTGCTAGATAAGTTTTTCGAGCGCGCTAATGCTCTCGAAGCGCTGCCAGCGGGCCTTATCGGTGCGCTGAGGGAGGAATTGCAGGCAGATCCACTCCCCTCAGGACAACGGCTGGCTGAACTCATAGAGACAGCCAGCGCCAGAGGCGGAATGTGATCCAAGTCGAGCAGATTCACATCCAGGAGTTCCGGGGCATCAGAGACCTTCGCCTGAACATGGGCTGCAAGCCGTTCCTGGTATGCGGGCCGAACGGTTCTGGCAAGAGTGGCGTGGTCGACGCGCTTGACTTCGTATTCACCGGCAACATTGCTCGACTGTCCGGCCACGGATCGGGTGGGCTGTCCATCGCTAAGCATGGCCCTCACGTCGATCGTCGGGACGACCCCGGGGCTGCCGAGGTGTCGGCGACGATCCGCGACACCCGGACAGGCGCGACTGCGGTGCTCACCCGAAATGTCCGCCGGCCCGGCGAGTTCACGCTCACTCCCGACACGCAGGCCATGCGGGAGGCGGTTACCCACGCCGAGAGTCACCCGGAGCTGATCCTGTCCCGGAGAGAAATCATCAAGTTCATCATCACCGAACCGGGAAAGCGGTCAGAAGAGGTGCAGGCCCTGCTCAAACTCGGTCGTCTCGGCGAGATTCGCAAGCGCCTGAAGACGGCGGTCGGAAAGCTAAACTCCGAAAGGGATACCGCAACCAGATCGGTTGCGGCCGCGAGCGACGCGGTTCGCCGTCAGTTCGACCTCCCGACGCTAGATGAAGCCGAGCTGCTGCGGATCGCCAACGATCGTCGGACTGCGCTCGGGCTCGCCCAGATTGAGGATATCGAGCGACTTGTGGAGGGGGTGGTGAGTGATTCACCACCCGCAACCATCGACAAGCTCACCGCGATTCGAGAAGTCTCCGCGCTAAGAAATCTTGACCTCTCGGACATCGAATCTTCGGCGACAGAACTCATTGAAAAACTCGCTACGTTCGCCGCAGATCCAACGCTTGAAATCGCTATTGCTCGAAGGAGTCTGCTCACGTCCGGTTTAGATCTTGTCGTCGACGAGCGTTGCCCGCTGTGCGGGACGGACTGGGCCGATATCGAAAGTCTGGTCACCCACGTGCGGGAAGAACTAGCCCACTCGGACGGAGCACAGAAACTCGCGGACGAGATCGCCAACAACTCTGCTGATGTAGCGCAGAGCTACCATCGAATGCGGGGAGTGATTACTGCTGCTAAGCCGTACGCATCCAGCCAAGGCCCAGACGGCCTCGCCGCAGAACTCCAGTCATGGATAGAAGACCTAATCGGTCTCGAGGCGCAGCTGAAGAGCACGCGAGGAGCAATAGACATACGAGATCGATTGGCGACCGATCCAGCGGGAAAGCCTCAGAACTTGGATCAATCCCTGGATGATTTGCTCGATCGGCTTGCTGGGTTGCCTGAGCCGAGTTCGACTGCGGCAGCGCAGCAGTTCCTCTCGGTGGCGCACGATCGGTTGCAAACGTTGCGTCAGGATCGCCTGAAGCAGGCATCGGCGGAGGGGGCCTTCAAGTTGGGAAAGCTTGTCTACGACGAATACTGCGCAGTTCAGGATCAGAACTTGACCGAGCTGTACAGGGCCGTCGAGTCGGAGTTTAGCGGGTTCTACCGACGGATCAACGGTGACGATGAATCAGGGTTCAAAGCCGAATTGCGACCCGCAGCCGGAAGGCTTGACTTGGATGTCGATTTCTATGGTCTTGGGATGTTCCCACCCGGCGCTTACCACAGCGAGGGTCACCAGGACGGGATGGGAGTCTGCCTGTATCTCGCACTAGTCCAACGCCTCCTCGGTGAGGAGTTCCAATTCGCCGTGCTCGATGATGTCGTGATGTCGGTCGATGTCAATCATCGAAAGCAGTTCTGCGCGCTGCTGCGCTCCGCCTTCCCAAGCGTCCAGTTCATCGTCACCACCCACGACCGAGTTTGGGCGACGCAGCTCCAGAAGTCCGGGCTGATTCCGAGGGGTAACGTCGCCCGCTTCTACGGATGGACGGTTCTCGACGGGCCGATCCACGAGGATACCGACTTCTGGGACAAGATCGACGCTGAACTCGCGGTTGACGACGTACCCGCTGCTGCAGCGCGGCTTCGGCGAAATCTTGAATCGATTATGACCGACGTGGCCGCTAGCCTTGGGGCGCAAGTCACCTTTCGACCAGACGGGAACTACGAGCTGGGAGAGCTGTTCGCCGCTGTGGACTCCAGGCTCAAGAGGGTGCTAGCGAGAGCGGCGGAATCCGCGAACGCGTGGAACAACGAGGCTGAACGAACCTTGGTCCGGCAGCTCAAACTCGACCGCACCAACGCCCTAGCTGCCATTGAGGCCGAGAACTGGGCGGTCAACCCGTCCGTGCATTTCAATGAATGGGCCGACCTCTCGAAGGCGGACTTCGAGCCTGTTGTGCGTGCCTGGCGTCAGTTCCTCGCGTTGTTCGAATGTACCAACCCAGCGTGCACCTCGCGGATCGAGGTTGTTCATCAAGGTGTCAGTGATGATTGTATTCGGTGCGCCTGCGGCACCTATCAAGTAAACCTACGCATGCCCAGCTAACGCTTCCCCTGGATGGCGAGGCCGGCAACTGCCATTAGTATTTACGTGAGCTACATCCCCGCGCATGCGCCGACCTATGAACCCCGGGGTACTGTCCCTTTAAACGATCGAAGTGGCGTCGCCACCGATGAACCTCTCCTCATCACCTGGCCGATTCACGCTAGCGGTAGACCCGGACCGGAAAAGCTACCTGGCGCGTGCCGAGAGCCAATTCGGAAATTGGGATCGGAAGCGCTGGGCGTCACCTAGTGAGGGCGCACCGGGTCTGATCATATGGCTTTGATGCTCTCGGATCTGAAATCGTGCAGCGGGAGTGGCGGTGAGTAGAATCGGGTGATGAACGACGGTCGGCGTCGAGGTGATGGCGCGGGTGAGGCGCTCGTCATCGGGTGGGAGGGGTCGGTAGCGGAACGCTGCGAGTATGTGCGGGCGGCTTATCAGGCGTGGATGTCGGAGAGTGATTCGTGTGCCGACTACAGGGGAAACCCTGCCGCGTTCGCCGGGGAAGCCGCGACACCAGCCGGCAGTCGGGCTGAACTCGAGGTGGATCGCTGTGATCCACGCTTTGAGTGCGCCGACTGGCGCTGGCTGGGGTCGTGGTGGAGTGACCCGTCCCTCGACGGTAGACGGCCTTGACGAGGTTGATCGTCCAGGGTCGGAGTCACCGGTGGCGTGGGCGGCATTGTTGGCGTTGCCGGCTGATGTGCGCTGGCGGTTTGTCCAGGCGATTGTTGAGGGGCCGGGCGGCGTTGGGAATGGAGCGCGGGGGAGTATCGCCTTGGCGTGCGGGGTGGCGGGCGACGATCGAGATGTCGAGTGGTCAGGTGGTGTTCGAGCAGCCCGCTGGATTTCAATCGAGCCACCGTCGGCTGCAGCTGATGAGCCAACTCCGGCGGAGTCCGGGATCTGACTGAGCTCGATCAGCGTCCGAAGGAAGTCGGGTCTCCCCGCTCAGACATCGGCTGCGAAACGACTCAGCGTCAGATGCGGTGGTCACGCTGTCTTCGTGCTGCGCGGTCTCGAGACCCGGTCAGACCGATGACCGTCCGATGACAAGGGCTTTTGATTTGCCGGCTTTGTGGATCGAGATTTCGGCGATCCATGGGGTGTGGGTGGCGGTCTGTTTGATGTGGGCGCGGCTGGTGAGGGCTTGTGTTCCTTGGGTGTCGGAGTAGTTGATGCTGACGGTGAAGCCGTCGAGGGCCCAGAACTGGTCGGCGAATCGGGTGCCGGTCTCGGTGGCGGTGAGGATCGAGATGTTGGCGCGGACGTGTTCGCCGACGGGTACGAACTTGCGGCTGACGAGCACGTCGCCGGGGATCTGTGGGTCGGTGGTGGCGGATTGGATAGCTGCGACGCCGGCACCGATGTTGCGGAAGGCCACGGAGAGCTGGAAGATGTCGTTGGCGGCGTGGCAGTAGAAGTCTCCGACGGCGATCTCGACGCTGTTTCGGCCCGGTGCGCCGAACTGGATGGTTTCGGTGTCGGCGGGGTCGAGGGGTTGGGGGTCGCCGAGGAGGGGTCGGATGGACAGTTGGAGTGCACGGCCGCTGATGCGGAGTTGCCGGACGGTCGCGAGCACCAGTCCGAGAGTGACTAGAGCGAGCAGGAACGTTGCGTTGGTGACGTTCACGCCCAGAGGGTAGCGGCGCCGGGTAGCGCCGCCGCGCAGGGTTCGGCGGTCTCCGTGTGGTCATCCTCCATCAGCTTGTTGGGGCTACCGGACAAGTCGGTATGGAGTTTGTTTCAGGGAGTGCCGGAGCTGCAGCCCACGGAGGTTTTTCAGCTGCGGGAGCGGGGTTCGTTGGGTCATCGGGGGTGGATGCGCCGTCAGGGGCGCGATCCGGGATTCTTGGTGGCGGGGTGGGTTTGGCGGGGTGGATGGATCGAGTGCGGTTGATTGACGTGCTCGCGCCGGTGTCCTCGGTTGTGGCTGGTGATTCGTCGTCCGGTGTCGAGTCGATTTCGTGGGTGGGGTCGGAGCGGTCGGGGTCGGGTGAGTTGCCGTTGGTGGTGCGGGAGTACGTGGGTGTGGGGGTGGGTCGGAGGTTTGGTTGGTGTTGGCCGTGTTATCGGGGGCTTGGGCTTGATCTGTGGGCTGATCGGAGTGGGTGTGGTTGGCGGGTTTCGTGTCGGGCTTGGCCGGCGCTGTCGAGCGGATACCGTTCGCCGCTGGAAGCGGCTGGGGCTGGGGGGGCGGGTAGGTGGGGTTGGGGATCCAGCGGCTGGTGTGGGCAAACGCGTCACGCGAGGCGGCAGCGCGGTGGTTCCGACGCCGTTGGTTCCACTGCACGTTGAGCGGGTCACGCGTGAGGTGTTCGCGACGCTTTGGGATGCGCGTGTCGCGTTGGAGGTGGCGATCTGGGCGACGCTGGTCGAGAACGTGAGTTAGGCGAACGGGCGTTGAGTGGCCTGGCTCGGTTGCGGCAGTCGCTCGGGGCAGGCCCATGTTGGTCTGGCCAACGGGTCAGTTTGGAGCGCTGGTCCGTGCAGCGCGGGTTCGGCGTGGCGTGCTGAGGATGCCTTCCGAGCTAGTCCGTTTCGGCCGGCGCCGACCCAGCGGAGAACTCGGCGGCGTTCGTCACGCTGGCGGTCTCTTCGGCGTGTGGGGGGTGATAGAGACTCAAGATATCTCCTAGCAGAAGATACGTCCCGGTGATGTACCGGGCTGCCTCGTACCTCGTTACCTCGGCGTGGGCCCCCTTGTTTCCAGCGTCGCTGGCCGCGTCGATCCGCTCGCCGAAGTGCGCGAGTTCGGCTGTCGTAACGTCGCGAGCGGTGCCGGACAGTTGGTGTGCTTCGATCCAGTGGACGAGTCGATTGATGTAGTATCGCTCGGTCATCGGGCGACCGTCGATGGGCGGCCCCGGCGGCTGCAGGGCATCTGCGGCGGCGACGATCAGTCGGCGGCATCCGGCCGCCGCGCTCGCCCAGTGCTCGGGGTTCGAGGAACTCGCGCTTTCCAGCGCCGCGCTCAGCTTGGGTAAGCCGTCTGGCACGAGGGACGCGATTCGTTCGTCTACGCTCGCTCTGACGGTGGCGAAAGCCGACTCGATCGCGTTCCCGAATCGCAGCTCCTGGTAGATCGACGACACGTAGCTGTGAACCGCCCCTGTCACGTGCTCGATGACGGTCGAGTAGCGCTCGATGCCTTGAAGCAACTCCCGGCGCTCCTTGGAGTTTCCCGCTCCCGCGAACACCATCTGCGAGGGGTTGGCCGATGCCACTGATGAGGGTGCATCAGTGGCAGCGTTGAGCGCGACACGGGCAGATTCGATCCAGGTCTGCGCCTGGCCGACCGAGACGGGCGACGCGTTCCATGCGCCCTGCCCTTCAGCGGCGGCCGCGCTCCAGTACGGTCGATTTGATCGCAGCGCTGCGTCCCAGGATTCGGTCGAAAAGTTGCCGCTGGCGTCTAGGGTGTAACCCTGCACTTCATAAGCGAGCCAGCGCATGGCATCCTGGTCGTCAAGAATTCGGGCGAGACGGCTCGTCTTCCGGACGATGAGGGTCGGAGTGAGCCTACCTAGCTCGATATCCGCCAGAAGCTCAGTCGCCAGATCGAGAGCATCTCGCCGGCGGTCTGGGAGGGAGTGAGCGTGATCTGTCTGTGTCACGGTCGTCAAACCGTAGCGGCTGGTGCAGCCGCGTGATCCTCGGGCTCTGCGCGGTCAGACCGAGTGGCTCCTGGTGGTACGGGCCGTGGCGGCGGTTCGGCGCTGGTTCCGCCGCACGTCGAGCGTGTCACGCACGGGGAGCTCCCGACGTTGTGGGAAGCGCGTGTTTGCGTTGGGAGGTCGCGATCTGGGCGACACTTGTCGAGGAGCGTGGGCCAGGCCACGGGCGTTGAGTCACCTGGCTCCGGGTTTGCGGGCGCTCGTCCAGGGGCACGCGGCTTCCTCTCGGAGTCGGCGTCTGCGGATGACTTCCCGTCCGGCACGGGGTATTGGGCGTGGCGTCGGGAAGTAAATGCTCAGCTCGTGTCGGTGAACTGGCATAAGCGGCTCGCCGGTCGGGGCTCGGGTGGTGAGCCGGTGTGGTCGGCCGTTTTGCGGTTGAAGCGGATGCGAAAGCCTCGGCTGGAGAAAGCGGGGCGATCTGGAGCCCGATCGGCGCAAGTCCGATCCGCGAAAGTTTGGTCTCCGAAGCCTGTGTCCGCGAAGGATCACCTGAATGACCGAGCCGCGTGTGGGGCTCAAGCATGGCCGCCCCGAAGCCCTCTCGAGAGCGGCTAGATGCGCGGGGACGAGCTCACAACGGTTGTTACAACGGCTCCGCTACTGCCATGGGTACCGGCGTGATCGGCCAAGCCACCAGTACTTGATATTTAGCAATAGTCTTTCTACGTAAGAGATATCTGCCCTCTGCCCGTGTCGTTTCCGACTATACCGAATACACAACAAGGGGATACACGATCACTCCGTTGCGTGAGGCTGGAATGTGGTTTCGGGGGCACACTGTGGGCTTGTAGCAGCTAAATCAAGCAAGGGTTCGCGGAAAGCCTCCGACACGTGTCGTGACAACCATCGGCTTCCGGTTAACAGGGTCGAAACCAGGGGGCCACCATGGCTAATCTCGCGGCGCGTCGAATCTCGGACTCGACAAAGCGGTGGGGAGCGCGGGCGACCGTGTTCGTAGCGGTAGCTGTGTGTGGCGGAGCTGGCGCGCTCAACGCTGCAGGTGCAGCGTCCAACGGAGTCGACTACGTCACAGCAGCCGACCAGGTGCCGGTGCCGGCAGTGACGGGGCCGACGGGGCTTAAGCCTGCCGAGAAGCTGCCGCCGCTCGAGGGTGACAACCCCGCTGAGGTTGTGAACGGTCTGGCGATTGTTCCGAAGTTGACTACTGCGACGATGAACGTATACGCCCGCGCCGATGGTTCGCAGGTCGCTCAGGTCTTTGCCGAGCCGGTGAATTATCGAGCGAGCGATGGCCAGTGGGCGCCCATCGATCCGACGCTACGCCAAACGAAGGATGCCGGCTGGGCAAACGCGAGTGCCGAGTTCTCGTTGGCGTTCCCGTCGACATGGACGGACTCCAGCCCGGTCACGCTGGCTTTCAACGGGACGACCATCGGGGAGACGCTCGATGGGCAGTCGCCAGTGGTTGGCAAGCAGCTCAGCGACCAGGCGGTCTTATACGCCAACGTGTTGCAGGCCACCGACGCTGAGCTCGATTCAACCAACGAAGGATCAGAGGAGACGCTCGTTCTCCGAGACAAGTCGGCTCCAGCGACAATCAGCGAGACGGTGACGACAAGCGCTGGTGCCGTGCTCGCGCTCGGTGACAATGGTGAGATCGTGATCGATGACGCGCGGGGCGAGCAAATCGGAGCAATTCCGGCTCCCACGGTCACCAGCGCGGCAATCGACCCGGCGACTGGCGCGCCGGACCTTGGACCAGTAACCCGAAAGTTGTCTGGTGGAAATGGCACGTACCAGATCTCGACCTCAATCGACCCAGCGTGGCTCGCGCAGGCTTCCTACCCAGTGCGGCTCGACCCTGTCGTGACGACGCCCAATGACTCCGCCGACACCTACGTCGACGATGGATCGCCGACCACGTCCTACTGGACGGATCACTCGCTGTACGTCAAGGCGCTGTCCGGCGGAAACGCCGAGCATGCATTCGTCAACTTCGACGTCGGGGCGCTGTTCAACTCCGGGCGCGTCGTTGAGAGCGCCGAAATCCAATTGTGGGACATCTCGCAGAGCGCCGCAGCCACCACTGTAAACCTCCGCCGGCTCACCTCGGGGTTCAACAGCTCGACAAACTGGAACACGCAACCGTCGATGGCGGCGACGGTGTACTCCTCTCCCACAGCGACAGCCGGCAACTGGATACGATTCCCCGCGACGTCACTGTATCAACAGGTGTTCAGCACGGGGACGAATTTCGGCGTGGGCTTTGTGGTGAGTTCGTCGGGCTCGTCAAATCAGGTGCGGTTCGCCTCAAAGGAAGGAGGAGCTCTGACGTCACCAAACTCGATCCCGGTGCTGACGCTCGAGTACGACGACCCGCCGTCGAAGCCCACGCTCCAGGCGCCCAACCCTATGGGCGAGACGATCGCCTACGACTCACCGACTCTGGCCGTGACGGGGCCCGCTACTGACGCGCAAGCAGGGGATACGGTGCAGACAGAATACCAGGTGTCACAGTCTGCAAGCTTCTCCCCGACGGTCTATGACGTGACGGTCGGCAACGGCGATAGCGCCACGGTGCCGTCTGGGATTTTGGACGACGGGCAAACCTATTATTGGAGAGCGGCATCGTTTGACGGGGAGGAGCACACGTATTCGTGCACCTCGGCGTGTGCCAACACATTTACAGTAAGTGTGCCGCACCTGGGAGACGACGAGCGATCGTCGATGTGGAAAGATGCACTAGGAAATAGCATGGATCTCAAGGTAAACCAGGCGACCGGTAATGCACTACTAGCCTACCCGCTCACGACGCTGGATTCGCCGGCCGGGGCATTGAGCCTGCAGCTGGTGTACAACTCGTTGGATGGTTCCGGTGATCACGGGGAGGGGCGCGGGTGGGTGCTTTCCACAGGAACATCCGTCGATCCACTGAAGCAGCCGACAGGGCTAGGAGCGACGGCGGGGCTTGAGGCATTGTTGGTGCGTACGGCCGACGGTGGCCAGATCGCGTTCACGGACGCGGATCCGGCATCGACGTCGTCGCAGATCCATGCGTGGACAGCGGGTGGCGAGGGTGCTGGCACAATTACGGAAAGTAACGATGGCACAAATCCGGTGACCTACACATACGAGCCCAACGACGGTGGTCGTTATGTGTTCGACAGCAACGGGCATCTTCTGTTGGCGAATCCCCAAACGAGCGACGATGGCCATGTCGGATTCAACTATGTTTACGACCCGACGAGTCATCTTCTCACCGAGGTCGACGACCCTCAAGGCGCCAAGGTCCTGGTGTCATACGGAGGAGGGAGCACCCCCGCGACGGATGTGTCGGCGGTCGCCTTGCAGACAAGCACGGGCACGCGGACGTGGGCGCTGGGCTGGGGCTCGACCAGCAACGAAGTAAACTCCGCTACCGACCCAAACGGCAACGTTGTGAGCTTCACATATACCTCGGAAAGTGACGGTGACTACTATCTCACGGGTGTGCAGGACGCCGGTGGGACGGCTGACAAATGGCATATCGGCTACACCGCATCGACGTTCGCCGGCGCCGCAGCTCCGATGATGCAGGTGACCGCAGTCACAGATCCGGGCACGTATAATGTCGCGGCTGGGGGAACGGCAGCGATCCCTCCAACCACATTCAGCTACGGTCCACAACTTACCGGATCGATTGCCTCATACAGCATCACGAGCGACCCAGACGGGAATGCTACCAAAACCTACTTCGATACCCTCGGACTGCCGGTTGTTGTCCAATATCCCTCGGAGACGGTCGGATCCACGTCCGGATTCGTCCCGGTGAAAACCACACTTTGGGACACCAACGGGAATCTCATGTGCGAGCGAGGGCCGGCCGCAAACGCGTATAGCCTCGCCACTTTGGGGTACGTCCGCTGCACCGCCACCCATCATGCGCCAGATGCGCTCCAGACCGATTTCACGTATCAGACCGCCAGTCCGTTCGCCCTCGTTTCCAAGTCCCCTCCTGTGCAGTTCCCGACGGGTAGCGGCTCCGGACCGGTCACCACGTACGCGTACGACCAAGGGATACAGGGCCTGCTCCAGGAGAACTACCAGCTGCCTGTGCCCTCGGGCGTGCCCGCCCACCGTGCCGTGGCTGGGTCCTCGCCGCTGAACGGCAACTGGAGCGCAGGCCCTCCAGTAGGGCTATCAGACAGCTCAGACTGGTCGATCAGATTCACCGGCCGCCTGGCCATCGCGACGCAGAAGACGTACAACTTCAGGGTGTACGCGACCGGTGGCGTTCGGGTGATCGTTTCAGGCCACGTGCTAGTGGACTGCCTCGGCGTGAACCACACCAGTTCCTACAACTGTGGCTCAGGGTCGAATCGAGCGATCCAGCTTTGGCCCTCAAACCCGAGGATTATTGTCGAGTACCATCGGTTCACGGGCAACTCCGGATCGCTGGATGTTCAGTGGGATTCATCTGGCAGCTTCGCTGACATTCCGGCGAGCGGGTTTAACCCGGATCTTAACCTGCTGACGTCCGCGACGAAGCCTAGCGGTCTCACGACCACCTACGACTACTCCGGTGCCGCCGCGCGACAGCTGCCCACCACCATCACCACGTCCGACGGTTCGACCAGCCGAGAGGAAGATCGTAGCTACGATGGCTGGGGACGTAGAACAGACGACACCGTCGCCGCTGGGACAGCCCACGCGGAGCACAGCCAAACGTTCTACGACGCCACCAAGCCGTGCGTGTCCGAGACCGTGGATGGCGCGGGTGACGAGACCGACTACACCTGCAACGGATTTGGCGATATCACTCGCCAGGTCGTAAAAGTGCCTGCCGTGACCAGTCCGGCGACTCAGCAGGTCGCCGCCGATCAGCAGACCGACAACACGTACGACAGTCTCGGTCAACTTCTCACAAGCACACGCCTCGGGCAAGCAGCCGCCACGATCACGAGTTACACTCCGACCAATCAGATTTCCCGCGTAACGGATCCTCTCGGTCACCGTACCGATACCACGTACACTCCTGCAGGCGATATCGCGACGAACGTAAGGGATGCTACCGGTGCTCTGCCAGAAACCCTGACCTACGGATACGACGCCACCGGCAACCGCATCTCGGTAACCAAAGCTTGGAATGGCACGTCAGCGACGTGGGGGACGTCTTACGACAACCAAGATCGGGTGAGCGCGACGCTCGCGCCGGGAGCAGGTCGACTACCGACGACCTACACCTACGACCAACCGGCGACGTTGATGACTGACGCCGGGTTCCTGACTACCAGCATTAAGGATCCGACCGGCGTGCAGACCACCGTTACGGATAATCTTCGCGGCCAGGTCGTGTACACGCAAGTCGGTACGCAGTCGGGAGCAACGCCACGGTCTCCTTCTGTAAATGGTTACGACTTGTCCGACCGCCTTACGTCCACAGTCGATCCCAATGGCTCGACGACGACTTCTACGTACGATGCTTGGGATGAGCAAGCGACGGTGACGACGCCGACCGGCCCGACGAGCCCTACCAGCATGTCTGGGGCGGCAGAGACCACGAGCATGACGTACTTCCGGACGGGCGCGCTCGACACTTCGACCGATCCTAGCGGACAGGTCACCACGTACTCGATCGATGGTGCGAACCGGATAACGCAGGTAGCCGCACCCGGACCGACACCGTCTTCCACCGTGGATTGGAACTACGTTTACGACAACGCTGGACAGACCGTTGAGATGGTGGAACCGAACGGGAACGTGTTCGACTTCCGTTACAATGGGCTGGGCCAGCTCGGTTACTCATACGAGTATCCGTCCGGCACCGCGAACCCCGCGAAGCAGACGACGTTGACTTACGACGACGACGATCAGTTGATCAGCTCAACCCCGGCCGGGTCTGGCGCGGCAGTCGACTGCTACCTCTATGACGCGTTCGGTGACCGCACGGCCCGATTCACCGTACCTTCCGGATCATCCTGTAGCTCCGGGACCCAGTCCGACAAGGAGAGTTTCACGTACAGTCCGATCTCGGGCCTTACAGGCGCAGTCGAGGGCGGCAGCGGGGCTGCGGTCGCAATCGCCTACCGCACCGACGACCCCACCCTCGTTGATACCGTCTCGGAGGGTAGTGGCGTGTCAACGAGCTATTCGTACACTGCCGCGTCTGAGCGGCTGTCGTCGGTGACGCACACGCGGGGGGCGTCCAGTTCGACCGTCGGTTACGGATACGACGCGTCAACGGGGTGGATCAATGCGGTGAGTGATCCATTCTCCGCCGGGTCGACCAGCTACGGCTACAACAATGACGGTCAAGTCACCTCGATGTCGGATCCCGCCGGACTCACCACATCGTATGGCTATGACTCGGCCAACAGGCTCATCACGCAGTCATCGGCTCCTACCGCCGGCGGGGCCGCCGTGCTCTCATTCGGCGTGTCCTACAATTTGCTCGGTCGAGAGACCGCGCTGACCCAGGCGTTTCCCGCCGTTAGTGGGGCTGGCGGCAACGCCACCGGCGCTTGGGCATACACGTATGCGCCCGGTGGGGAGTTGACCTCCAGCACCTATACCCCGAGCGGCGGCTCCGCCCAGCCGACGACCAGCTATGGGTACGACGGGGCGGGTAACCGAACCAGCGTACAGGTCGGAAGCGGATCACCGACGGTCACTTCCTACGATCAGGCCGACCGCCCAGCGACAGTCGGCGGCACGGCATACACCTGGGACGACCAGAACCGCCTTCGAGCGGTCGGTTCATCCCGTAGCTATCAGTACGATGCATGGGGCCGGATGACCTCGGCGACGGTGGGATCGACCACCGCCACATACCTGTACGACGCTCTCGGGAGAGCACAGTCCTCGACGACATCAGGCGTGACCACTGGGTTCATCTACGATGGCATCAGCCAGGACCCGGTGACCGAAACAGTTGGATCGGGTACGCCAATCGACTACACTCAGACGGAAATGGGTGTACTTGGTCAAGAACAGGCTCTCGCGGGACGAGGAAGAGGTTGGCCCGCTCCGACGCCACCAGCGTGGCCCGGCCGTCGTCCTGTCCGGTCACCGCGTCGCACAGCGCGCCGGTGAGTCGCTCGAGGATCGAGGTGCGGAGGAGGAATTCGCGGACGTCCGTCGACTGGCGGGCGAGGACCTCCTCGGCGAGGTAGTCCACGATGTAGCGATCGTCGCCGGGCGAAGCCCGCGATGAACGCGCTGGCATCGTGGCGACCCTGCAACGACAAGGCGGCCAGTTGCAGTGCGGCGATCCAGCCCTCGGTGCGGGCCTCGAGCGCGAGGACGTCGTCCTCGCTCAGGTCGAGGCCCATCGAGTCGGTGAGGTACGCGCCTGCCTCGGCCGAGGTGAACCGCAGGTCGCCGGCCCGGATCTCCACCAGCTCTCCGCGTGCGCGCAGCTGCGGCAGCGGGAGCGGCGGGTCGGCGCGCGTCGCGAGCACCACCTGCAACCGGGCCGGTCGGTGCCCGAGCAGGTACGTGATGCCGTCGTGGACGAGCGGCGAGTCGACGAGGTGGTAGTCGTCCAGGGCGAGCACGACATCGACCGGCACGGCCTCGATGTCGTTGAGCAGCGCGGCGAGGACGGTCTCGGTCGGTGCGGACGACGCGAGCAGCTGCACCGCCGTGTTGCCGACGTCCGGCAGGGCGGCCCGCACAGCGCTCACGACGTAGGTCCAGAACTGCGCGGGGTCGCTGTCGCTCCCGGTCCAGCGACAGCCACGCGACCGCTGTCCCGCGCGCCGACGCTGCTGCCAGCCATGCGGTGAGCAGCGTCGTCTTGCCGAAGCCGGCCGGCGCGGACAGGACCGTCAGCGACGCGGGCGACCGGGCGTCGAGGCGCTCGGCGAGCCTGCGGCGCGCGACGGCACCGGGACGCTCGGCGGGTAGCCGGAATTCACTGGTCAGGAGCGGACCCACCACTGGCAGACCCTCCCGCCCGACGAGGTCGTGCTCGTGCGCATGGTCTCACGGGTGGTCGCCGCGCAACACCGGTCGATCACCACGCGCCGAGGTCGGCGGACAGCCAATGCTCCGGTTTGAGGTAGATCGCCACCTCGTCGGCGACTCGATCTTGGCGAAGTCGAGATAGGCCTGGAGCTTGTCGGCAGGTACGTAGCGCCGGCTCAGCTCCAGGAGCAGCTCGTCCGTACGCAGGGTCATCCGCGTGACCGGGCCCTCGACGGACACGTACCGGACGGTCGGCTCGACTCGTTCGACCATCAGGCTGAACCGCCCGGCACGCTCGATCAGGCGCGCCTTCCGGTAGTTGGGCGAGGTCAACACCCAGATCTCGCCACCCGGCGTGTACTGGTACCAGATCGGGACGGTCACCGGCCCGCGTTCGGGCCCCGCCGACACGGCGAGCGCTGCGATGTGCGGCTCGGCGAGGAACTGTTCGCGCTCGTGTGCAGACAATGCCATGAGCCGCACGCTAGGCCGGGGCACCGACAGTTCCGGCGCCGGTTTGTACTGGTATCGGCATGGGAACGCTAGCGTCCGGCGTTCCCCTCGGAGGCGGATCATGAACCCTCGGTCGCTCGTTCCCGTCGTCCTCGCGACAACCGCACTGCTCGCCACCTTCGTGGTGGCGGTGCCGACCGCTGCGGCCGCCCCGGCGCCTGCAGCGGCACTCGGTTCATACGTGCTGACCGCCACGGACCAGGGCGCCACGTACGCGCCGACGTACACCGGCAACGGCTACCTCGCCATCCGGGTGCCGGCCGCGGGACAGGGCTATGCCGCCGGCACTGTGCCGGCACAGGCGGAGCTCGCCGGCTTCTACGCCCAGCCGCCGGGGGATGTGCAGCAGCGCGCCAACCTGCCGACCTGGTCGACCCTCACCTTCAGCGACGGCGCCGCGACGTTCGCGCCGGGCACCGGCACCCTGACCAACTGGCGCCAGCAGCTCGATCTGCACACCGGCGTCATCACCACCTCGGCGCTCTGGACGGCTCCGAACGGGCACCGCACCGGCCTGCGCTACGACGTCTTCACCGACCGGGCCCGCCCGCACGTCGCCGCCGTGCGCCTGCAACTGACTCCGCAGTGGACCGGCACCGCTGCCGTCACCGACCTGATCGACGGCACGCCCGCCGCCCTGACGACGGGCGTCGGCGGCGGGCGCAACGCCGCGGGGAAGGCCATCTGGGAGAGCGTGCGGACGGTCGGAACCGGCATCACCGCCGCGCTTGCCAGCCGCTTGCAGATCACCGGCGCCGCAGCCACCGGGCCGCCGCCGCCAATCCGGGCAGCCAGTCGTCGGCCAGCGGGCCAGCCTTCCCGTCACGGCCGGGCACCTACACCGTCACCAAGTACGTCGGCGTGACCAGCTCGCAGGACGCGGCGAACCCACCGCGGCGGCGTTGCAGGCGGCGAACGCGGCGACGGCCGGCGGCTACCCGAGCCTGCTCGCCGAGAACACGAGCGCGTGGTCGCAGCTGTGGAGCGGGCGCGTCGACGTGCTCGGCAATCCGACCCTCGCGACCGAGGTGAACGCGAGCCAGTTCTACCTCTGGTCGAGCACGCGCGCCGGGGTGAACTGGAGCATCTCGCCCGCGGGCCTGTCGTCCAACGGCTACGACGGCCACATCTTCTGGGACGCCGAGACGTGGATGTACCCGACGCTGCTGGCCCAGCATCCGGAGCTCGCCGCGGGCATGAACAACTACCGCTTCGAGCGGCTCGGTGCGGCGCAGCAGCACGCCCAGGCGACCGGTTACGCGGGCGCCCGCTTCCCGTGGGAGAGCGCGCTCGACGGCACCGAGCAGATCCCGCCGCCGGTGTCGGTGAACAGCGAAGGGCTCTTCGAGCAGCACATCACCGCAGACATCGCGCTGGCGCAGTGGCAGTACTACCTGGCGACCGCCGACCGCAGCTGGCTCGCGTCACGAGGCTGGCCCGTCATCTCGCAAGCGGCGACGTTCTGGGCTTCGCGCGTCACCCCGGACGCGAGCGGGCACTTCCACATCAACGGCGTCACGGGGCCGGACGAGGAGAACCCGGACGTGGGCGACGAGGCGTACACCAACGTCGCCGCGGCCACCACGCTGCGCGTCGCGACGCAGGCCGCACAGGCCCTGGGCCGCTCGGCACCCGCGTCATGGCTGCAGATCGCGAACGGGCTCGTCGTTCCGGTCGATCCGGCGACGCAGACGCACCCCGAGTTCGCCGGCTACCAGGGCCAGCTCGTCAAGCAGGCCGACGTCACGATGCTGCAGTACCCGTGGCAGCAGCCGATGTCAGCCACTGTCGCGCAGCACGACCTGGACTACTACGTGCCGCGTAGCGACCCCGGCGGCCCGTCGATGGACGACGCGATCAACCAGATCGACACCGCGGCGCTCGGCACGCCCGGATGCGCGTCGTACGTCTTCACCCAGCGCAGCATCGAGCCGTTCATGCGCGACGCGTTCGATCAGTTCTCCGAGACCCGCACCGGTGGGGCGTTCACCTTCACCACCGGCATCGGCGGCTTCCTGCAGGAGTTCCTCTACGGCTACTCGGGCCTGCGCTGGAACGGCTCGGCCGTGCAACTCGACCCGAGCCTCAACGCCGGAATCGGCGGGGTCGTGCTGCGCAACCTGCACTGGCAGGGCCGCACGTTCACGGTCGACGTCGGCTCCAGCACCACCACCGTTTCGCTGACGAGCGGATCCGCGATGCCGGTGACCGTGCGGGGCGCGGCGGCGACCGTCGCAGCGGGCCACTCGCTGACCATCCCGACCCGGCGGCCCGACCTGACGCCCACCAACGACGTCGTCCGGTGCCGTCCCGCTACGGCGTCGAGTGCCGCCGCCGGCGCCGACCCGCTGGCCGCCGTCGACGGCAGTCCGGCACCGACTGGCAGCCCGGCGCGCTGCCGGCGACTCTGACGGTGCCGCTCGGGGCCGCGAAGAGCGTCCACGCGACCCTCGACTGGGGACGGATGTGGCCGCCCGCGCCGGCGCCGAACGTGCCGCCGCCCCCTGGCCCGGTGACGACGTTGCGGCCGTCGTCCTACGACCTGCTCGTCAGCACGGACGGCACGACCTGGCACACCGTCGCGCGCGTGCGGACGACGACCACGCGCGGCACCGACACCTTGTCGTTCGCGCCGCAGCAGGCCGGGTTCGTCGCAGTCCGCGTCGTCCGCGCCACGACCGACACCACACCGATGCTCGAGGAACTCGTCCTCCCGCGTTGAGCGACGCGTCACAGGTCGACGACGAGGTCGCCGGTAGGCACCGCGCAGCAGATGAGCGTGTCGCCCGGCGCGGGAGGTTCGAGGG
>CAWCDI010000004.1:0-470925 GCA_963794415.1 uncultured Actinomycetes bacterium | reverse complement strand
GACAGGCTCCTGTCCGCCGCAGCGTGCTCTGCACTTGGCTGCTCTGCCACCTTCTCCGCCACCTTCTGTTCACTGCTTGGCAGTCCCGAACGTACTTGCGGCAAAGGGTCTCGTCAAGCCGCATATACGCTGCTCCCGCCCCCTTTCTCCCGTCTGCCGCAATGCCGACCTGCCAGAATCGGCGAAACGCCCGCGCTGAGGACAGCATCCTACAGCTTCCAGGAGACGTGTTGGAGTACGCTCCCACGCCGTGAGCGAGCACACAACTCAGGAACGTCTCGAGGCGCTCGAGAAACTCCGGGAGCAGGCCACCCACGCCGCTTCCCCGGCCGCCGTCGAGCGGCAGCGCTCCAAGGGCAAGCTGCTCGCGCGCGAGCGCATCGAGGCGCTGCTCGATCCGGGATCGTTCGTTGAGCTGGATGCGTTTGTCCGCCATCGCAATCCCAACTTCGGCATGATGGACTCGAGACCTTACGGTGACGGCGTCGTGACGGGGCACGGAACGGTCGAGGGCCGCAGGATCTTCGTGTTCTCGCAGGACTTCACCGTCTTCGGCGGATCCCTCGGCGAGGCCTTTGCCGAGAAGATCGTGAAGGTCATGGACATGGCCCTGAAGTACGGCTGCCCGATCGTCGGGATCAACGACTCCGGCGGCGCGCGCATCCAGGAGGGCGTCGTGTCGCTCGCCGGGTACGCCGACATCTTCACGCGAAACGTGCAGGCCTCGGGCGTGATCCCCCAGATCTCGCTGGTGATGGGCCCGTGCGCCGGCGGTGCGGTGTACTCGCCGGCCATCACCGACTTCGTGATGATGGTGGAGGAGACGTCGCACATGTTCATCACCGGGCCCGAGGTGGTGAAGACGGTCACGGGCGAGGACGTGAGCTTCGAGGAGCTTGGCGGTGCCACCACGCATGCGACGCGCTCGGGCGTGGCGCACTTCACCGCTCCCGACGAGCAGGCGCTCATCGCCGACTGCCGCTACCTGCTCTCGTTCCTGCCGCAGTCAAACGACGTGCCGCCGCCGTGGGAGCCGCCGTCCGACCCGGCCGACCGGCAGGATCCCGAGCTCGACCGGCTGATCCCCGACGAGGCCACGCGCCCCTACGACATGCACGAGGTCATCCGCCGGGTGATGGACGATGGCGAGTTCCTCGAGGTGCAGCCGCGCTGGGCCGAGAATCTGATCTGCGGCTTCGCCCGCCTGGGCGGCTCGCCGGTCGGGGTCGTCGCAAACCAGCCGCGGGCGCTCGCCGGCGTGCTGGACATCGCGAGCTCCACGAAGGGCGCGCGGTTCGTGCGCACGTGCGACGCCTTCGGCATTCCCGTCGTGACGTTCGTGGACGTGCCGGGCTTCCTGCCGGGCACCGAGCAGGAGTGGAACGGCATCATCCGCCACGGCGCGAAGCTGCTCTACGCCTACTGCGAGGCGACCGTGCCCAAGCTCGCGGTGATCACGCGCAAGGCCTACGGCGGCGCCTACGACGTGATGAGCTCCAAGCACGTCGGCGCCGACTTCAACTTCGCGTGGCCCACGGCCGAGGTGGCCGTGATGGGCTCCGACGGCGCCGTGAACATCGTCTTTCGCAAGGAGCTGCAGGCCGCCGAAGACCCGGTGGCGCGCCGCGCCGAGCTGGTGGAGGAGTACCGCGAGCGGTTCGCCAACCCGTTCACCGCGGCCGAGCGCGGCTACGTGGACGACGTGATCGCGCCGAGCCGCACCCGGCCCATGCTGATCACCGCGCTCGAGGCGTGCCGCGGCAAGCGGGTCGAGACCCCCAAGCGCAAGCACGGCAACATCCCCCTGTGACCACGCTCGACATCACCCCCGCGCCGACTGCCGAGGAGGCCGAGGCCATCCGCAGAGCGCTGGAGACGGCCGGGCTGATCGCCCCCGAGCCGCCCGCGCGGGAGCCCTCCGACTCCTAGATGTTCACCAAGGTCCTGGTAGCCAACCGCGGTGAGATCGCGATTCGCATCTTCCGCACGCTGCGCGAGATGGGGATCGCCTCGGTCGCGGTGTACAGCGAGGCCGATCGCGAGTCGCCGTTCGTGGCCTATGCGGACGAGGCCTATCTGATCGGGCCGGGGCCGGCGGCCGAGAGCTATCTGAAGGGCGACACGATCGTGGACGTCGCCGTGCGGTCGGGAGCCGAGGCGGTGCATCCGGGCTTCGGCTTCCTCGCCGAGAACTCCGACTTCGCGCGCGCGTGCGCGGCGGCGGGGCTCACCTTCATCGGGCCTCCGCCCGACGCGATGGACGCGATGGCGTCCAAGACCAGCGCGCGCCAGGTGATGGCGGCCGCGGGAGTGCCGATCGTCCCGGGCGTGACCGATCCAGTCGAGACGCTGGAGGACGCCGAGCGCATCGCCACGGAGGTCGGGTATCCGATCGCGATCAAGGCGGCGGCGGGCGGCGGCGGCAAGGGCATCAAGGTGGTGCGCGAGCCCGGCGAGCTGGCGGCCGGCTACGAGTCGGCCCGGCGCGAGGGGCAGGCGTACTTCGCCGATGACACCGTGTACATCGAGCGGTACCTGGACGACCCGCGCCACATCGAGGTGCAGGTGCTGGCCGATCAGCACGGCACGGTGATCCACCTCGGCGAGCGCGACTGCTCCATCCAGCGCCGGCACCAGAAGATCGTCGAGGAGACGCCCTCGCCGATCGTCACGCCCGAGCTGCGCGCCGCAATCGGGAAGATCGGCGTCGATGCAGCCCGCGCGGTTGGCTACACCAACGCCGGCACCGTCGAGGGCCTGCTGGTGGGCGACACCTACTACTTCCTCGAGATGAACACGCGGCTCCAGGTGGAGCACACCATCACCGAGGAGGTCACCGGCCTCGATCTGGTGCGCGAGCAGCTGCGCATCGCCTCGGGTGAGCCGCTGGGCTACGGCCAGGATGACGTGCGGCTCACCGGGCACTCGATCCAGTGCCGGATCAACGCCGAGGATCCCGCACGTGGCTTCATGCCCACGCCGGGGCTGATCACGCGCTACCAGGAGCCGTCCGGCCCCGGTGTGCGCGTCGATTCGGGCGTGGTCGAGGGCGCGACCATCTCGGGGCTCTACGACCCCATGGTGGCGAAGCTCGTGGTGTGGGATCAGACCCGCGAGACGGCGCGGCGGCGGATGCTGCGGGCGCTGAGCGAGTTCGAGGTGGGGGGCGTCGAGACGCTCATCCCCATCCACAAGGCGATCCTCGAGCATCCGGCGTTCATCGCGGGCGGCTCGCTGCACGAGTTCGTGGAGGGCGGCGGGTACGCCGCCTCGCTCGAGCCGGGCGATGCGGTTGGCTCCGGCCCCGTCGAGGTGGCGGCCGAGAGCCTCGTCCGCACCGTGGTCGCCGAGGTCGATGGGAAGCGGTTCACCGTGGGCATCACCCAGACCGAGCACCCCGGCCGCACGCGGCTTCGGCAGCGCCGCGCGGAGATGGCCGAGCGCGAGAAGGCCGCCCACGGGGCGATGGACGTCATCACGAGCCCCATGCAGGGCACCGTGCTGAAGGTTGCAGTCGAGGCGGGGGGCGAGGTGTCGCCCGGCGACGTGCTCGTGGTGGTCGAGGCGATGAAGATGGAGAACGAGATCGTCGCCCATCACGCCGGCACGGTGGAGGCTGTCGAGGTCAGCGCAGGGGACGCGGTCTCGGCCGGTCAGGCGCTCGTCAAGCTGGTCTGACCAATATGCTCTGGCCGCTCAGCGGCCGTGACAGCGCTTGAACTTCTTGCCCGAGCCGCACGGGCACGGGTCGTTTCGGCCGACGTCGCCGCCGCCAAACGCCGCATCGAGCGAGGGAAGGGCATCCACCGGTGTGGCACCCGGCTCACCGATGCTGCGGGCGCTGCGCACTGCCTCGAGCTCGCGCACCTGCTCGTTGTCCAGCGTGAGGACGAGCTCGACCGGCTCCGGGTCACCGTCGCGCAGGCCGAGCTGATCGAGCATCTCGTAGCACTCCTCGGCGGTCAGACCATCGGCCGTCTGGGGGATGTCGATGCGCGACGGGACGACCAGCCGGAAGCGCTCCCAGCGCTCGCGCGCGGCGTCATCCGGGCCGGCCGCGAGCTGCCTGGCAAAGGCCCGCCGGCCCGCGGCATTGGTGTTCTGGCTGTCATAGGCCGCGACGAGCTCGACGGGCAGCCAGGCCGCCCACCCCGAATCGATCAGTCCACTCATGCCCGGAACGGTAATGCATGGACGGTGCGAGGTTCTTCTCTGACGAAGTCGTGACACGTCGGGTGTTGTCCTGCGCGCCGCGGCGCCCGGATGGTGGGGGAGTCAATCCCAGAACGAACGGAGCTCCTGTGAAACTTGCTTGGGACCAGCCCGAGATGCTTCCTGTGAAACGCGAATTCCAGGCCATCGTCGCGGGCTTCGTGCTCTCCCCGATCGTGGGCATCATCGCGATGGCGGTGATCCTGCGCCGTACGAGCGACCCCGCCCGACGACGCGCTCAGCTGTCCTGGATCGGGATCTTCACCGGTCTGATCGCACTCCTCATCGTCTTCACACTCCTCGTCTGAAAGGATCGCCATGGATCATCAGTACTCGTCCCCGGCTGACTTCATCGACCCGGCTCACCAGCTGAGCCCGAACGATCGCCGGGGGGCCCTCATCTCGGTCTTCGTCCCGGCGCTCGGGCTCCTCTGGCTGGCCGGGAAGTCTCTGGGAGCCGACGCGCCGGCGCGCCGCGTCTACACGCGGTTCATCGCTCTGTCGGCTCTGACCTCCATCTGCGTGATGTTGCTCCTCACCGCGTAGCGAGCTATCTGGTGCAGTTTTGTTACAGGTTGGGTGTTGATCTGTGACACTCGCGGCGCGCACGCTTGTGGAGCCTCAGTCCCCCCTCTCTGGAGCTCCACATGCCTTCACGCCTCCTCGGGGCAGCGCTCTGCTGCCTTGCCTTCCTCGCGCTCGCCGGCCCGGCCTCTGCCCGGCCGGTGGCGCCGTGTTTCCAGAACTGGCTCGCCTACGGCGGCACCGCCTCGCACTCGCGCGATGCATCGTGCGCCACCCGCTTCGACGGAACTCTCCGCAGGCGCTGGACGACCAACATGGGCGGCGTCCTCGAGATGCCGCCCTCCGTCTCGGGCGGCGTCGCCTACACCGCTCAGGACAACGGCCGCGTGAGCGCTCTGCGCGTCTCTGACGGCACGGTGCTCTGGCGCCGGAACTTCCACACGATGTTCACCGACTCCCCGGGCGTGTGGCAGGCCGGCGGGCTGATGTTCGTGGAGTCCCGCTGGCAGGGAGCTGCCCAGCCCGCCCGCGGCCTCTTCGCGCTGCGCCTGCGCGACGGCTCGGTTGCCTGGCGCGACGAGACGTGGGGCGGCGGTGAGGCGACGCCGATCGTGATCTCGACGCCGTCGGGCACCCGGGTCGTCGCCGTCAACTCCGCGGGCTGGATGGCCTCGTGGGCCGCCGGCACGGGCCGCAAGGTCTGGCAGCGCTGGATCGGCCAGCCCGGAGGCGGCACGAGCTCCGTCGCGTCGCTCACGTCGGCGGTGGCTCCCGTCGCGAATACCGATCCCGCATTGAGCTGCCCCGGTCTGCCCCCGGCCGGCGGCGGAGGCAGCACCAACCCGCTTCCGGTGGTCTACCGCGACAAGTACACCGGCTCGCCGGCATACAGCAGCGGGACGATCTATGCCGCGAACTACGGCGGTGACGTCTACGCCGTCACGTGGCGCGGGGTCGTGCGGTGGCACCGGCAGATCGTCCAGAGCAGCGCCTACGCGTCTCCCGCGCTGGTGGATGGAAAGCTCTACATCACCTCGCGCCTCGGCTGGACGTACAGCCTGAACGCCGCGACCGGTCAGACGCGCTGGATCACCCGCACCGGGCGCATGACCTACGGATCACCGGCGGTCGGCGGCGGCTCGCTCTACACCACGTCCATCGACGGCACGTTCTGGCGCCTCTCGACGGCCTCGGGCCGCGTCACGTGGCGGCGCCGGGCCGCATCGCGGCTGATCAGCTCGCCCACGATCGTCGGCCACCGGGTGTTCTTCGGCGTCCACGGCAAGTGCTCGAACCAGCACGGCTCGATCGTCGGCTTCCAGACTGGGTCGATGAAGCGCGCGTTCATGTTCAACGACGGCCGCTACGCCCCCGCTGTCCCCAGCCGCGACGGGCTGCTCATCGTCGGCTTCGGCCACCTCTACGGGTTCGGGCGGGCAGGCTAGGACTGCCCGCCGGCGAGCTCGGACATCCGCACGGCCCACGCCTCGAGGGCGAGCTCGATGCGGGTCTGCGGGAGGTCGAAGTCCAGGCCGTGCCGCACCGAGAGCGCCGCCAGCCGCTCGTACACCCGCTGGCGCGCGATGCCCAGGCGGCGGGCGGCCGCGGCCTTCGACCAGCCGGTCGCGACCAGCGCATCGACGGTGCGCCGGCCGGCGTCGTCGAACCTCGACTCGATGCGATCGCCTGCGAGGACGTCGCGGGCGAGCGCGCCGAGCGGCCCCAGGCCCGAGCCGTCGCGCACCACCGGCCCGGCCGCGCCCGCGACCAGGCACGCCCGCTCGGCGGCGGCCAGCGACTCCTTGATCTGCCACGGCTCGCCACCGCGGCTGTCGATCCCGGCGGCCGTGATCGCGCCGCGCCGCACCAGGTCGCGCATGAGCGCCGCCGGATCCAGGTCGCCGCGCACGGCGATGAGGGCCCGCTCGCCGTCGACGATCGCATCGATCTCGAGCTGCTCGAGGCGGCTCAGCGAGCCCCGGCCGTGGACGGCCCAGAGGGTGGCACGGCTCAGATCGACGCCCACCGAGCGCGCCCGCCGCACCACGTCGCCGGCGCTTCCCGCCCTGCCCTCGGCCAGGCGCGCGAGGAGCCGGGCGCGCTCGGCCGACGGCACCTCATCGGCGGGAGGCTGCGCCGCGAGCGCGACCGAGAGCAGGAGCGACGCCTCATCCACCGCGAGCACATCCAGCTCGTCCTGCGTGCGCGCGAGCAGGTGCAGGCGCGCGCCCGTTGCCACCACGCGTGAGTGAAGCGGCGTCGGCAGCCGCTGGCGCGAGCGGTCGAGCGCATCCATGAACGCCACGTCGAGACCGCCCTCTGGCGCGCTTGCGATGGGCGTGCGGTCGCTTCGCTCGAGGAGCACCTGGGCGCCGAGCACGTCGCTCAGCGCCGACACCAGGCCGCTGGGGCCGAGCCCCTCGCGCGCGGCGTCGCGCAGCTGCGTCTGCAGCGCCACCGCCCGGCGAAGCGTCCCCAGCTCGCGCGACACCAGCCGCTCGTGCACCGCGTGGGTGACGTCCACGAACCGCACGTCGTGGCCGAAGATCACCAGCGGGAGGTCGTGGTGGCGGCACGGCGCCGTCAGGAGCCCGGCCCCGGCGTGGCTCGGCTCGAAGCCGATCCCGGCCGCTCCGGAGCGCGCCAGAGCCGCCACGAGAGCGTCGATCTCGGGTGGGCTCATACCGGTCAGACCAATCCCGGTGGTCAGCAGAAACTCCCCGCCGCGGAGCACGTCCGAGATGTACGGTGTCTCGAACACGTGCACCCAATCGACCTCGTTGCCGAGCCGGTGCACGCCGGCCGCAACGGTGACCTCGGCATCGCGCAGGGGCTCGAGTCGCAGCAGATCCTGGATCGTGAATACAGAGTGTCCGGAATCGATAGCCATTCGAGACACAGTGTACGGTGGCGGCCGGTCTGGGGACGGGCTTCAATACATGGCAGCGACCAAAGGGAAGAGTCCATGGCGACGACCATCGAAACCCGGCTGCTGGGAAACTACGTCCACGGGGCGTGGATCCCGGCCCTGTCCGAGGAGCAGCTCGACGTGCGGAACCCCGCCACAGGTGAGGTCCTCGCGCGCGTGCCGCTCTCCAACAGCGCCGACGTGGATGCCGCAGTTGCCGCCGCCCGGGCCGCGTTCCCGGGCTGGCGCAAGCGCTCGGTGATCGAGCGCGGCCGCTGGCTCTTCGGCTTCCGGCAGGTGCTGGAGGCCCATCAGGACGAGGTCGCCCGCTCGGTGACCCGCGAGATGGGAAAGACCTTTGCAGACGCCCGGGCGGAGGTGGGCCGCGCGATCGAGATGATCGAGGCCGCGAGCGCCGTCCCGCAGACCATGCAGGGCCGAATCCTCGAGAACGTGGCCACCGCGGTTGACACCGAGACCATCCGCCAGCCCGTGGGCGTGTGCGCAGCCATCTGCCCGTTCAACTTCCCGGCGATGGTGCCGTTCTGGTTCCTGCCGTTTGCGATCGCCTGCGGCAACACCTTCGTCCTGAAGCCATCCGAGCAGGTGCCGCTCACCCAGGAGCTGGTGTTCAACCTCATCCACGAGCACGGCGGCCTGCCCGACGGCGTCCTCAACCTGGTGAACGGCGGCGCCGACGTGGTCAACGGCCTGCTCGACCATCCCGAGGTGGATGCCGTCTCGTTCGTCGGCTCGGCCAAGGTGGCCCAGTACGTCTACCAGCGCGCAGCGGCCAACGGCAAGCGCGTTCAGGCCCTGGGCGGCGCCAAGAACTTCATGGTGGTCATGCCCGACGCCGTGATCCCGAAGACCGTGGGCAACATCATCGGATCGGCCTTCGGCGCCGCCGGCCAGCGCTGCATGGCGGGCTCCGTGGTCATCGCCGTCGGCGATGCCGAGGCGCCGCTGATGGACGAGCTCGTGCGCCGCACCCGCGATCTGAACGTCGGTGACGGCCTCGAGAGCTCCAGCGACATGGGGCCGGTCATCAGCGAGGCCTCGTGCCAGCGCATCACCGGCTGGATCGACAAGGGCCTGGCCGACGGTGCCACGCTGCTGGTGGACGGCCGCGAGAGCGGCGACGGCCGCCCGGAAGGCTCGTCCTACGTCGGACCCACCATCTTCACCGGCGTCACCCCCGACATGGAGATCGCCCAGGAGGAGGTCTTCGGGCCGGTCCTCGCGGTGATCCATGCCGACTCGCTGGAGGAGGCCATCGAGATCGTGAACGCGAGCCGCTACGGCAACGGCACATCGATCTTCACCGAGTCCGGTGCAGCCGTCCGCCACTACCGCCACGACGTCGAGGTCGGCATGATCGGCGTCAACATCGGCGTCGCCGCGCCCGTCGCGTTCTTCCCGTTCTCGGGCTGGAAGGGCTCGTTCTTCGGCGATCTTCACGCCCACGGCACCGACGCCGTCGATTTCTATACGCGCAAGAAGACGATCACCACGCGCTACTTCTCCTCGGGGGAGAGCGGGCGGTTCTTCGTCGAACAAGGAGACCGCAACGCATGAGCGCCACCCGCCCCCTCGTCGACACCGGCCTCGACGGCATCTTCAACCCGCAGTCGGTTGCCATCTACGGCATCTCCGATCGCACCTCGGGCCGCATCGCCGAGAACATGACGGTCGAGGGCGTGCCGTTCTACGGCATCAACCCGACCCGCGACGAGGCCTGCGGCGTGCGCTGCTACCCCTCCATCGGCGACTGCCCCACGGTGCCCGAGATGGTGGTCATGGGCGTCGGCCACGGCCGGATCGAGGCGGCCATCGACGACGTGCTGAGCGTTGACGGCGTGAAGGCCATCATCACGCCGGGGCTCGGGAACGAGGCCGGCGCCGAGGGGCCGGTTGTGAGCGAGCGGATCAGCGCGAAGGTCGCGGCGGCCGGCATCCCGATGCTCGGCCCCAACTGCATGGGCATCGCCACGCCGGGCTTCCCGTCGCCGTGGATCGGCAGCCTGCATCCCGAGTTCGTGGGCGGCCCCGTTGCGACCCTGGCGCACTCCGGCTCGATCGGCGAGATCCTCGTGTCGCTCGGTCCGCGCGTGGGCTTTCGCACCGTCATCTCGGCGGGCAACGAGACTGTCACCGACGTCGCCGACTTCGTGTCGTACTTCGCCCAGGACGAGGCCACGCGCGTGGTGGGCCTCTTCATCGAAGGCGTGCGCCGGCCGGCCGCGTTCGAGGAGTCGCTGCGGCTGCTGGCGGAGGCCGGCAAGACGGCGATCGTCCTGAAGGTGGGCACCTCCGATCTCGGCGCCCAGGCGGCGCTCGCGCACACCGGCGCGCTGGTGGGCTCCGACCGCTCGTTCTCGGCGATGCTGCGGTACTACAACGCGATCCGCGTGGACGACTTCAGCGAGTGGATCGAGCACCTCGAGGTGTTCTCGCGCGTGAAGCCGCCCCGCGGCCGCCGCATCGGCGCGGTGACCAACTCGGGCGGCGAGGGCGAGTACTTCGCCGACAAGGCCGAGCAGGCGGGGATCCCGCTCGAGCTCTTCTCCGACGATCTCACCGCGCGGATCAAGGCGGAGTTCCCCAACTTCTCGCACGTCGGCAACCCCGCCGACTGCTGGGCGATCGACGACGACCGCATCGTCTTCCCCCGCATGTTCGAGCTGATGGCCGAGTCCGGCGAGTTCGACATCCTCGTGAGCGCGATCGACCACAGCGTCTGGCTGCGCGGCGGCGAGCGCGAGCTCGCGACCAACATCGCAAACGACCTGCGCGCGGCGTGCACCGACGGCGACATCTTCCCCTGCGTGGTGACGGTGACAAGCTCCGACCCCCCGGTCGAGGATCTGCACTGGGCGCGAGAGCACGACATCCCGATGCTCAAGGGCACGCTGCCCGGCCTGCGTGCGCTGGCCGCGCGCATCGACCGCGCGCAGTTCACGCCGGCCGCGCGCACCGGTGATCCGGCGGCGCCCTACACGCAGTCGGGCGCCCTCGCTGAGCTCGACTCAGCAGAGATCGCCCGCGAGTACGGCCTGCCGTACGTGAAGGCGGAGCGCTGTGCCACCTCCGACGAGGCCGCCGCGGCAGCCGAGCGCATCGGCTACCCCGTGGTGGTCAAGGTCGACAACGTGGCCCACAAGGCCCGCGTCGGCGGCGTCGCCCTCAACCTGATCGATGCTGCCACCGTGCGCGAGGCTGCCGACCGCATGGGCGGCCGCGTGATCGTGGCCGAGCAGGCCTCCGGCGGCGTCGAGGTGCTGGTGGGAGCCGTACGCGACCCCGACTACGGCGCGACCGTGGTGGTCGGGCTCGGCGGCGGGCTCGCCGAGGCGCTCGACCTGGTCACCGCCAGCCTCGCGCCGCTCGACGAGGCGGCCGCGGTGCGGCTGATCGAGAGCCTGCCGGTGCTCCGGCGCCTGCTGCCCGACCCGCTGCCGCAGGGCCTGCTCGACGCCGTCGTGGCCGTCTCGCGGCTGGCCGCCGAGCACCCGGAGATCGCCGAGATCGACGTCAACCCGTTGCTGGTATCCGCCGAGCGGGCAGTCGCCCTCGACTGCCTGATCGTGATCGACCCGACCGAGGAGAGCTAATGACCGAACCCGTGTGTCTGTACGAGAAGCGCGGCCCCGCCGCGTGGATCACCCTCAACCGGCCCGACAAGCTGAACGCGCTCAACGGCGACATCCTCGTGCTGCTGAACGAGTACTTCGACCGCGCGGTCGAGGACGACGAGGTGAAGGTCGTCGTGCTCACCGGCGCGGGCGACCGGGCGTTCTCGGCCGGGTACGACCTGGGCGCCGAGGCCACCGGCTCGTACGGCCGGGCGCACGACTGGCACAAGGTGCTGGGAGTGGACATCGACGCCACCATGCGGTTCTGGTCGCTCGCCAAGCCCACCATCGCCGCGGTCAACGGCTACTGCCTGGCCGGCGGCTGCGAGCTCGCGATGGCGGCGGACATCATCATCTCGACCGAGTCGGGGCGCTTCGGCGAGCCCGAGATCCGCTATGGATCGGGCCCGGTGACGCTCCTCATGCCGTTCATCATCGGGCAGAAGAAAACCAACGAGCTGCTCTTCACCGGCGATATGATCGATGCCGAGACGGCCGAGCGCGTGGGGATGATCAATCGCGTCGTGCCGGCCGAGGACCTCGAATCCACCGTCGAGGAGCTTGTGCGTAAGATTGCTCCGACGCCGCTTCCGGTGTTGCGGCTGACAAAGATCGCGCTCGTCCGCGCCTACGAGGCGATGGGCCTGCGAGACGCAGTGAACATGAACATGGATCTCTCTGCCATGCTCAACTCCGCGGACACGCCGGAGCAGCTCGAGTTCATGGAGATCGTTCGGACACAGGGCCTGAAGGCCGCCCTCGCCTGGCGCGACAATCGCTACGGCGAGGTTCTAGGAGGTGCATCGCAATGAGCACGACAGAGTCAAGCATCGATCCCGTCAAGCTGGCGAAGCTGATCGAGGTCGAGGAGGCCGAGTTCAACGGCCGCCATCACAACTCCCGCGCCATGACCGAGCGGGCCCGCGCATCGCTCGCCGGCGGCGTCGCCTCGAGCTGGCAGGACACGAGCCCGCATCCCATCTACCTCGCCGAGGGCCACGGCTCGAAGGTCGTCGATGTGGACGGCAACGAGTACGTGGACTTCCACAACGGCTACGGCGCGGTTGCCGTCGGCCACGCCCACCCGAAGATCATCGCGGCGGTCAACGACGCGATCAGCTCGGGCAGCCACTTCGCCCAGCCCACCGAGATGGGCGTCGCCAACGCCGAGCACCTGCAGCAGCGCTTCGGCCTGCCGCTGTGGCGGTTCGGCAACTCGGGCACCGAGTCCACGCTCGAGTGCGTGCGCCTGATGCGCGCCTACACGGGCCGCGACATCATCCTCAAGATCGAGGGCTCCTACCACGGCCACCACGACGCCGTGATGGTCTCGGTCGCGCCTCCTGGCGACAAGATCGGCTCCTACGACGACCCGGTCAGCGTGCCGCAGACCCTGGGCCTGCCGAAGAGCTACGTCGAGCTCACGCGGGTCGTGCCGTTCAACGACCTGGATGCTCTCGAGCGCACGCTCGAGCGCTACAAGGGCCAGGTCGCGGGCATGATCGTCGAGCCGTGCATGATGAACGCCGGCTTCGTGCTTCCCGAGGACGGCTACCTCCAGGGCGTGAAGGATCTGCTCCACGCCCACGGCGCGCTCCTCACCTTCGATGAGGTGAAGACCGGCGCGACCATCAACTACGGCGGCGCCACCAAGGCGTTCAACGTGGTGCCCGACCTGCTGGCACTGGCCAAGTCGGTCGGCGGCGGCGTTCCGTGCGGCGCGATCGGCGGCAGCGAAGAGGTCATGGGCTGGATCGCCGAGGGCAAGATCGATCAGGTCGGCACGTTCAACGGCAACCCGCTCACGATGGCGGCGATGCACGCGACCCTGACCGAGATCCTCACCCACGACGCCTACGACACCTTCGATCGCCAGGCCGTCATCCTCCAGGAGGGCTGCGACGGCGTCATCGAGCGCTCCGGGCTGGAGGGCTACACCACGGTGATGTCGGCCCGCGGCGCGGTGACCTACCGCGGCGAGCGGGTGCGGAACTACCGCGACTACCTCGAGGTGTCCGAGACCCTCGGCTACGTCAACTGGCTGGTGCAGCTCAACCGCGGCGTGTTCATGGCGCCGTGGGGCAAGTCGGAGAACTGGACGCTCACCGTGCAGCACTCCGATGAGGACATCCAGCGCTACATCGACAACTTCGACGTTGTCGGGAAGGCGCTCGGCGCATGAAGGCTGTTGTCTTCGAGGAGCACGGCGGACCCGAGGTCCTGAGCTACACCGACATCCCCGATCCCGAGCCGCGCCCGTTCGAGGTGCTGATCGAGGTCAAGGCTGCCGGTGCCAACTTCAACGACATCTGGGCGCGCCGCGGCATGCCCGGGATGAAGGTGATCTTCCCCCACGTGGCCGGGTCTGACGTCTCGGGCATCGTGCGGGAGGTTGGCTCCGAGGTGCAGGGCAAGGGGTTCGGCTCGTCGGCGGTCAAGGTGGGCGACGAGGTTGTCGTCCACCCCGGCCTCTCGTGCCGCATCTGCGACATGTGCACGTCCGGTCAGGAGTTCTTCTGCCGTCAGTTCATGATCTGGGGATTCCAGTCGGGCCCCAACGACGGCGGCCACTCCGAGCTGGTCACCATGCCGGCGGCAAACGTCCTGCCCAAGCCGTCGAACCTCACGCACGAGGAGGCGGCCTCGATGCCGCTGGTGCTCGAGACCGCGTGGCGCATGCTGGTCACGCGGGCCCAGATCCAGGCCGGCGAGAACGTCCTGATCTGGGGCGGCGTCGGCGGTCTCGGCGTGATGGCCATCCAGATCTGCCGGATGTTCGGGGCCAACCCGATCCCGGTGGTGGGCGGTGCCGAGAAGGTGGCGCGCGCCCAGGAGCTGGGAGCCGAGCACGTGATCGATCGCAAGACCGAGGATGTGGTCAAGCGGGTCAAGGAGCTCACGGGCAAGGTGGGCGTTGACGTGGTCTTCGAGCACTCCGGTGAGGAGACGTGGCCGACGTCGATGGCCGCGCTTCGCTGGGGCGGCAGGATCGTGGTGTGCGGTGCATCCACCGGGTTTGCGGCGGTCACCGACCTGCGGTTCCTCTGGAACAAGCAGCAGAACCTGATGGGCTCGCACCTCTCCACCAAGGCCGAGCTGGCCGCGGCGCTGAAGGCGGTCGAGGCCGGCAAGATCAAGCCGGTGATCGACCATGTCTTCTCGCTGAGCGAGGTCGGCAAGGCCCAGCAGCTGATGGAGGACCTCAAGGTTCAGGGCAAGCTGGTGTACGTGCCCTAGTGCTTGCGATTCCCGAGGGGCTGGTGTGGCTGGAGGACTCGCCGAAGGGCCGTGAATGGCTCAGCCGGCTCCCCGGGATCGTCGGTACGTGCATACGGGAATGGTCGCTCACACGGGTGGGCGAGCCATTTCCGTATGCGTTCGCCTCGATCGCCATGCCGGTGCGGTTCGGCGACGCCGACGCGGTGCTGAAGGTGCAGTTCCCCGATCGCGAGAGCCGGCACGAGGCTGCCGCGCTGGATCTGTGGGACGGCGACGGCGCCGTTCGCCTGCTGGCCCACGACGCCCGCCGCTCGGCGCTGGTGATCGAGCGCTGCCGGCCGGGCTCCCCGCTCTCGGAGCTGGAGCTGGATGCCGCGCTCGACGTGGCCTGCGACCTCTTCCCGCGGCTCTGGAAGCCGGCCGGGGCTCCGTTCACGGCCCTCGCCGACGAGGCCGCCTGGTGGGCCGAGTCGCTCGAGGCCGACTGGAGCCTGCTGGGCCAGCCGTTCTCGCGGTCGCTCCTGGATGCCGCGCTCGACGCCATCCGTACCCTCTCGGCATCGCAGCCCGAGGCTGTGCTCGTGCACCAGGACATGCACGCCCTCAACATCCTGCGCTCGCAGCGCGAGCCGTGGCTCGTGATCGATCCCAAGCCGCTGGTGGGAGAGCGTGCCTTCGGTATCGCGGCGCTCGTGCGCGGTGACGAGCTGGGCCGAGGCCGCAAGAACCTCCTGCACCGCTTCGACCGGCTCACGGCCGACCTCTCGATCGACCGCGGACGGGCCCGCGGGTGGTGCCTGGCCCAGACGCTCGCCTGGGGGCTGGACGAGACGGGGGTGGACCGGCGGATGGTGCAGACGGCTCGCTGGCTGCGCGACCTCGATCTGGGAGATACTTGACCGATGCGACTCGCCGTCATCGGCCACGTGGAGTGGGTGATCTACACCCACGCGCCGTTCTTCCCGAAGCCGGGTGAGATCGTGCACCTCTCCGACGTGGTCGAGGGGCCGGGGGCCGGCGGCGGGGTTTCGGCGATGGCGCTTGCGCGGTTCGGGGCCGACGTGACGTTCTTCACGGCGCTTGGCAACGACACCGACTCGAAGGCGGTGCTCGAGCGCCAGGGCGTGCGGGTGCACGCAGCCGACCGCGATCACAAGCAGACGCGCGTGCTCTCGGTGACCGACCAGAGCCGCGACCGCACGCTCTTCGTGATCGGCGAGAACGATCACCCCACGGCCGATGACCCGCTGCCGTGGGACGAGCTGAGCGAGATGGACGGCGTCTACTTCACGGGCCAGGATCCACGCACCCTGCAGCTCGCGCGCGCCGCGCCCGTGGTGGTGGTGACCGCGCGCCGGTTCGAGGCGCTTCGCACGAGCGGGATCAGGGCCGACGCGCTGGTGGGCAGCGGCACCGACCGAGGCGAGCAGTTCGAGCTCACCCAGCTCGAGGTGCAGCCCGATCACGTGATCGTCACCGACGGCGCGCGCGGCGGGACCGGGTACGCCGCGGTGCCGCCTCCCGGCCCGGTCGTGGACACCTATGGAGCGGGCGACACATTTGTCGCCGGGGTGCTGTTCGGCATGGCATCGGGCTGGCCGATGCCCGACACATTGTCGTTTGCGGCGGCCCGTGCCGCCGAGGCGCTGACGTGGCGTGGGGGGTACCCCACGAGTGCGGGTGGGTGATCTTGCTAATGTCTGCGGCGTGATCCGCAGTGTGACGGCAATAGCAGTTCTGGCGCTGGCAATTTTCGCCTCCGGCTGCGGACCGGCGAGTGATGTCTCGGCCCCGGGCGCGGCCGACCTCGCGAACGGCAAGAAGGTCTTCACCACCAGCTGCGGCGCCTGCCACACGCTGGACGACGCGGGGACGAAGGGCACCATCGGGCCCAACCTCGACTACGCCGCCGTCGGCGCCCGCCTGGACGACTTCAAGGAGAGCTCCTTCGAGGCGCTCGTCCGCAACCAGATCTCCGAGCCCGACCCGTACGGCCAGATGCCCAAGGACATCGTCACAGGCGACGATGCGCGGGACGTCTCGGCCTACGTCGCCTCTGTTGCCGGCGTGAAGCTCGCCCAGCAGGAGAAGCAGCAGAACAACGTCACCACCGTCCCCGGCTGAGTCCAGGGGCCGGTTTCGGCGGAGCGGCTGCTTAAAGCCCGACGACCCGCTGGGCGGGCCGTCGGAGGAGGCAGGTAGCTGCGAAGTGTGGGCACGTTCAGTCGCAGCGTCCGGAGACGAGTTTCTGCCGATCCCGTAAACACGGTGTGGGGCAAACGTTAGACGTTTGTAAACACAAATCGATTTTGACTAACCAGTCAGGCTTCGGCCCTGAGAGCGACGTTCGACCGGCGCGTGCGCACCCGCTCCCGATTAGAGTCTGCTCCCAGTGGATCTCTACGAGTACCAGGGCAAGCAGCTGTTCGCGAGGTTCGGAATTCCCGTCTCCGAGGGCGACGTTGCGACCACCCCCGAGCAGGCCCGCGCCATCGCCGAGCGCATCGGCGCGATGGTGACGATCAAGGCCCAGGTGCTGGTCGGCGGCCGCGGTAAGGCGGGCGGCATCAAGCTCGCGAAGACCCCCGCCGAGGCCGAGGAGCATGCCCGGAACATCCTGGGGATGGACATCCGCGGCCACGTCGTGCGCACCCTCTGGGTCGAGCGCAGCTCCGACATCGAGCGCGAGTACTACTTCTCCATCACGTTCGACCGCGGCGCCAAGAAGCCGCTCTTCATGCTCACCACCGAGGGCGGCATCGACATCGAGCAGGTCGCAGCCGAGACGCCCGAGAAGCTCGCACGGCTGCACGTCGATCCGCTGGAAGGCTTCCAGCCGCACCACGCGCGCGAGCTCTGCTTCGCGGCCTCCATCCCGCCCGAGCAGATGAAGCAGGCCTCCGACATCATGGCGCGCGCGTACAAGGCCTTCGTCGAGACCGACGCGATGCTGGTCGAGATCAATCCGCTCATCGTCACGCCCGAGGGCAACCTCCACGCGCTCGACTCCAAGTACACGGTCGATGACAACGCGCTCTACCGGCACCCCGACATCGCCGAGATGCGCGACCTGGCCGCGCTCGATCCGCAGGAGCGCATGGCGCGCGAGCGCGGCGTCACCTACGTCAAGCTCGACGGCACCGTGGGCATCCTCGGAAACGGCGCGGGCCTGGTCATGTCCACGCTGGATGTGGTCGCCGGGGCCGGCGGCACCCCCGCCAACTTCCTGGACGTCGGCGGCGGAGCGCAGGCAGACGAGATCGTCACCGCCCTCGAGGTGCTGCTCTCCGACGACAAGGTGCGGGCGGTGCTCTTCAACGTCTTCGGCGGCATCACGCGCTGCGACGAGGTTGCAAACGGCGTGCTCGCGGCGCTCGAGCGGCTCGACGTGAAGGTGCCCATCGTGGTGCGCCTCGACGGCACCAACGATGTGGAGGGCCGCAAGATCCTGAGCGACGCCGCACCGCCCAACGTCTTCGTCGAGAGCACCATGCTCGGCGCCGCCAACCGCGTGGTCGAGCTGGCCGGGAGCGCCGCCTGATGGCGATCCTCGTGAACGCCGACACCCGCCTGGTGGTGCAGGGCATCACCGGGCGCGAGGGCAGCTTCCATGCCGGGCGAAACCGCGACTACGGCACCGCCGTGGTGGCCGGCGTCACGCCGGGCAAGGGTGGCCAGTCGGTTGACGGCGTGCCCGTCTACGACACGGTCGCCGACGCCGTTCGCCAGCAGGCCGCAAACACCGCCATGGTGTTCGTGCCGCCGCGCTTTGCCGCCGACGCCATCTACGAGGCCGCCGATGCGGGCGTCGATACCGTCATCTGCATCACCGAGGGCATTCCTGCCCACGACATGCTCCGCGTCTACCACCACGTGCGCTCCCACGGCGTGACGCTGCTCGGGCCCAACTGCCCCGGCGCGCTCTCGCCCGGCATCGCCAACGTCGGGATCATCCCCGCCCAGGTGTTCGCGGCGGGGTCCATCGGCCTGGTGTCGCGCTCCGGCACGCTCACCTACCAGATCGGCAAGGAGCTGGCCGACGCGGGACTGGGCAACTCCACCATCGTGGGCATCGGCGGCGACCCGATCGTCGGCATGTCGTTCATCGACGTGCTCGAGCGGTTCGAGGCCGATCGCGACACCGAGCTCGTGGTGATGGTCGGTGAGATCGGCGGCGACGAGGAGGAGAAGGCGGCCGAGTACATCGCCCAGCACATGTCCACGCCGGTGGTCGCCTACATCGCAGGGTTCCAGGCGCCGCCCGGCAAGACGATGGGTCACGCCGGCGCCATCATCTCCGGCTCGGCCGGAACCGCACAGGCAAAGAAGGACGCCCTCGAGAGCCGCGGCGTGCGGGTCGGCTCCAGCCCGACCGAGGCCGCCCAGCTCGCTGTCGAGGCATACGAGGAGTTGAAGAAGGCATGAGCTCGATCTCGTTCACCCGTGGAGTGCCGTCGGCCGACCTGCTGCCGGTCGAGGATCTGAAGCGCGCCGCCGAGGAGGCGCTCGAGCTGGATCCCGCCGGAGCTCTGGCCTACGCCCCCAGCGGGTACCTGGGCCTGCGCGAGTGGATCGGCGAGCGCCACGGCGTGGCCGCCCAGCGCGTGATCCTCTTCAACGGATCGCTCGAAGGCGTGGGGATGCTGCTGCAGCACTTCTACGCCGGCAAGGGCGGCTCGGTGGTGGTCGAGGATCCCACGTACGACCGCACGCTGCTCCTCTGCCAGCGCCATGGCGCAACGATCGTGCCGGTGCCGGTCGAGGCCGACGGCATCGACATCGACGCCCTGCGCGCGGCGCTCCAGAGCGACCCCAAGCCCAGCGTGATCTACACCATCCCCACCTTCCAGAACCCGGCGGGCGTCACGCTCTCTGCGGGGAAGCGCGAGGCGCTGGTGGCCCTGGCCGGCGAGCACGACGTGCTCCTGATGGAGGACGACCCGTACGGCCTGCTGCGGTTCGAGGGCGAGTCCGACAGGACGCTCTTCGAGATCGACGGCGGCGCCAACGTGGTGTACTCGTCGTCGTTCACCAAGACCGTGGCGCCGGGGCTTCGCACCGGCTACCTGGTGCTCCCCGAGCAGCTGGTGGCGCCGATCGCCAAGCTGGCGACCAACACCTACATCGGTCCCAATGCATTCGCCGAGGCCACGCTCAACGTGTACTGCCGTGCCGGCCGGTTCGAGCCCAACGTGGAGTCGTCCATCGTCGGCCTGCGGACGCGGCGCGACGCCATGGAGCTCGCTCTGAGCGAGTCGTTCCCCGAGGGCACGATCTGGAACACGCCCGCCGGCGGCTACTTCTACTGGATCGAGCTGCCCGAGGGCTACGCGACGGCCCCGCTCCTGGAGGCGGCCACCGAGGCCGGGGTACCGTTCGTCCCCGGCACCGACTTCACGTCCCGGCCGGTGGGCGCCCGCTCGCTGCGCCTGGCGTTCAGCGCCGTGAGCCCGGCCGAGATCGACGAGGGCGTGCGCCGGCTCGGCGACATCCTCGCGCGCATCGCGCCGACGGCGTAGAGCTTCCGCCGACCTCGCTCGCTAGGCGACGGCGACCGGCTCGAGCCTGATCGGCTGGGGCACGACGAGCTGTGCCTGCCGGGGCGCGACCATCGCGCCCTTCATCACCGGCCGGAAGGTGGGACAGGGCTCCGCGAGCCGCAGCGCGCACAGGTTGCTCTGATGGAAATAGCAATCGTTGCAGGTTACGCTGCGTGCTTTTGATGCCACGTGGGAGACTCCGGGATAGACGGCGAGGAAGAGCGAGGGCGAAGTGTACGAGTGTCCGGCCGGTGAAGCCAGGGGTGAAGAAAAGGAAAACCCGCTAAGAGCGGGAGTTCCTTTTTCAGCTGCTTGAGGAGACCGGCGGCAGACCGCGGATGACCTTGAGCGCCTGGTCGAACGACGTCACTCCGATGACCCGGATGCGGCCCTTCGCGGCCTTCTTCGCGTCGCGGAAATTGGCGCCGGCAGGGACGATGAACGTGTCTGCACCGGCGGAAATTGCGCCAAGCGTCTTCTGCGTGGCGCCGCCGATCTCCTCGACGCTCCCGTCGAGGCCGATCTCGCCGGTCACGGCGATCCGGTGCCCGTCCAGCAGGTGGCGGTGGCTGAGGCTGTCATAGATCTCGAGCGTGAACGCGAGGCCCGCAGAGGGGCCGCCGATGCCCTGTGTGGAGAACTTCACGTGAACAGGCAGATGCGTGATCCGGGCTGCGTCGGCGATGCCGATGCCGATGATGCCGCGCGAGCTCTTGCTCCCGGGGATCGCCACGGTGCGGATCTTCTTGGTGCCGAGGCTCGTGAACGTGTAGCTCGCGACGTCGCCGGCGTCCACGCCCGCGCTGGCCTTCGCCAGGTCGGCCTCCGACATCACGGGCGTGCCGTTGATCCTAGTCAGCACCTCGCCCGGCTGCACCCCCGCCTTCGCCGCTGGGTACTTGGGCTGGACGGCGGTGACCGTGAGCCCGAGCCGCTTGATGGTCACGGGCATCCCCAGCGCGCGCTCGGCGACTGCCTGGGCGATGCGCTGGGAGCTATCCATCGCCTGCAGGTCGGCGGCCTCGAACTGGGCCTGGGACTGTCCCGGGGGCCGCTCCGACTGGACGGGGATGAGCTGCGCGCCGGTGACGAGGTGCTTGAAGTACTGGGCCTCGATGCGGTTGGCCTCGAGCAGGTGCACGTCGACGAAGTAGAAGCCCGAGCTGCCCGCAGGCGAGGTGCCGCCGGGCACGTGCACGTACTGGGCTGCTGGATGGGCCTTGTCGGGCCAGATCGCGTAGTAGCCGGACTGCGTCGTCCAGCCCCAGACCACGCCCGCCAGCACGAGCACCGCGATGATCGCCGCGATCCACGACCACCGTGGCTTGCGCAGCTCGGTCACCACACCGAGACCAGGGAGCCGATGACTGCGACGGCGCCGATCGCGACCAGGCCCGCGTAGGACGCCACCGAGAGCTTGGTGGAGGCCATGTGGCCGCGGCCGAAGCCCGAGAGCACGAAGGCGCAGAGGCCGCCCGCGATCAGGCCGCCGATGTGCCCGCCGATGGAGATGTTGGAGCCGGGGATGAAGCCGAACGCCAGGTTGATCACGATCAGGCCGCCGATGGAGCCGCCGAGCAGGGCGATGCCGCGCTGGCGCTCGAGCACGAACATGGCGCCCATCAGGCCGAAGAGCGCGCCGGACGCGCCGGCGGTGAGCGAGTTGGGGCTCAGGAGCAGCGCGCCGAAGCTGCCACCGAGGAGCGACACCATGTACACCACCCCGAACCGCACCGAGCCGAGATAGCGCTCCAGCGGCTGGCCGATGATCCAGAGGAAATACATGTTGAAGGCGATGTGCAGGATGCCGAAGTGGACGAACCCGGACGTCACCAGCCGCCAGTAGTCGCCGTGGGCGATGAACGGGCCGGCGAGCGAGAGCTTCACGCCCAGCGAGTTGAGGTCGGCCGATCCGAATCCGAGGCCGCCGTTGATGCTGTTGGTCAGCAGGAACACCACGACGTTCGCGGCGATCAGGAAGCGGGTCACCCAGGGCTCGTTGGGCTGGGTGAAGGCGGCGCGGCGCATCACACGTGGTTTACCCGAGCACTCGGGGCATCGGATTCCCACGGCGGCGTGCGTCATGCACTCGGGGCACACGTTGCGGCCGCAGTTGGAGCAGCTGAGGGCGGTCTGGCGGTGGGGATGCCGGTAACACGTGGCGGGTTCTGTGGCCATCAGGACAATGGTACGTGCGCGCTATTGCGATCCGGTTGAGCCGAAGCCCGGCTCACCAGACGCCGCGAAGAGCTCCGCCATCGACCGGCAGCACGGTGCCCGAGATGTACGCCGCCGGCACGGAGCAGAGGAAGACGACGGCGGCTGCGACCTCATCGGCAGTGCCTCTGCGACGAGCCGGGATCGAGCTCATGTCGTCGTTCTGGCCGCCGAGCGCTGCGGTGCGCGGAGTGTCGATCTTGCCGGGGGCGACGGTGTTGACCGTGATGCCGTCGGGGCCGAGCTCGTGGGCGATGGTCTTGGCCCAGCCGATCACGCCCGGGCGGATGGCGTTGGAGAGGATGAGGTTGGGGATGGGCTCGCGCACCGACCACGAGGTGATGTTCACCACGCGCCCGCGCCCGCTCGCGCGCAGGTGCGGGAGCGCCAGCTTGGTGAGCCGGATGGTGGCGTGCAGCGAGAGCTCGAAGGCGTCGAGCCAGGCGTCGTCGGCGACCGACTCGAATGTGCCTGCAGGCGGCCCGCCGGCGTTATTGATCACGATGTCGAGCCGGCCGCGCTCGCCTGCGGTGCGCTCGACGGCCTCTGCCAGCACCGCGCGGTCGCGCACGTCGCCGGCCACGGTGAGCGCCCCGGGCACGCTCTGGGCGGCGTCGGCGAGCTTCGCGGGATCCCGCGCCAGCATGGTCACCGCGGTGCCTTCGGCGGCGAGCGCCCGCGCGATTGCAAGCCCCATTCCCGACGAGGCTCCGCCGACGATCGCGGCGGTGCCGTTCAAGCCCAGCTCCATCGCCGCAGGCTATACGATGGCGCTGTGCACTACCGCCCGATCGATGCCTCCGTGATGCCGCGCTTCAGCGGGCCCGCGCACCTTCATGCGGCTGCCGCACGTACAGACGCTCGAGGATGTCGATGTGGTGGTGATCGGGATCCCGACCGACGACGCCGTGTCGTTTCGCTCGGGTGCGCGCTTCGGGCCGGAGGGCATCCGCTCGGCCTCGGCGCTCCTGCGCCCGTACAACCCCAACCTTCACGTCGATGTGCACGAGGTGCTCTCGATGGTGGACTACGGCGATTCGCCCACCGTGCCCGGCTACCACGAGCAGACCCTCGAGCGGATCCAGGAGTTTCTCGCTCCGGTGCATGCGGCCGGCGTGACGCCGCTCTGCCTGGGCGGCGACCACTCGATGGTGCTGGCCGAGCTGCGGGCTGCGGCGGCGGTGCACGGGCCGCTCGCGCTGGTACACCTCGACGCCCACGCCGACGTGTGGGAGCAGTACTACGGCGCGCGCTACTTCCACGGCACGGTGTTCAAGCGCGCGGCCGAGGAAGGGCTCGTCGAGACGTCTGCATCGGTGCAGGCGGGGATGCGCGGCACGCTCTACGGCGCGTCGGATGAGACCGCGTCGCAGGAGCTCGGCTACGACGCCATCCCGTGGATGGAGATGGCCGATCTCACCCCGCAGGAGTACGGCGACCGCGTGCGCGACCGGGTGGGCGACCGGCCGGCGTTCCTCAGCTTCGACATCGACTTCGTCGATCCGGCGTTTGCGCCCGGCACGGGCACTCCCGAGGTCGGCGGGCCCACCAGCGCCCAGGCGATGGCCCACCTGCGGTCGCTCACCGGCATCGACTTCCGCGGGTTCGACTGCGTCGAGGTGGCGCCGGCGTATGACCCGGCCGGCATCACGTCGTGGCTCGCGGCGAGCGCGTGCCACGAGATGCTCTCGCTCAAAGCCCTGGCAAAGGCCGCCTCGGTCGACTAGTCTGGGGCCGACCAACCGGACCAGCTTGCGCACGAAAGGAGGCGGAAATGACAACAGATGCTCGTACACCCGCCTCCAGGCCGCCTGTCTGAGCTCGCACGTCCATCTCCTGAGCCCGACGCCGCCTGAGAGCCGGCGACGTCGTTTCCCATGACTCAGGAGTCACACGTGAACCTTGAACGCTATGGGTGGAACGCCGACTGGGCGTCCGCCTTCGCACCATTCGCGGCGGAGGGCCTCGAGCCCGGCCGCGTGATCATCCAGCATCGCGGCGCCTACGTGCTCGCGATCGATAGCGGCGACCGCTGGGCCGAGATGACCGGCCCCATGCGAAACGCCACCAGGTCGGCCATCGACCGCCCGGCGGTGGGCGACTGGGTGGCCCATGACGCCGACGCGAGCGCCGACCGGGTGAAGGTCTCGGCGATCCTGCCGCGGCGCTCGGCGTTCGTCCGCAATGCCGCCGGCGAGGTCACCACCGAGCAGGTGGTGGCCGCGAACGTCGATGTCGCTCTGCTGATCTCCTCGCTCAACCAGGAGTTCAATCCGCGGCGGATCGAGCGCTACCTGGCGGTGGCGTGGGAGAGCGGGGCGAGCCCGGTGATCGTGCTGACGAAGGCCGATCTGGGCTCCGACATCCCTGCGGCCGTGCAGGCGGTGGACGCGGTGGCGGCCGGCGTGCCGATCCACGTGATCTCGTCGGTGACGGGCCGGGGCATCGAGGCGCTGCGCGAGGTGATCCGGTCGAGCGGCACCGCGGCGGCGGTGGGCTCCTCGGGCGTCGGCAAGTCAACGCTCATCAACCGGCTCCTGGACGAGGAGCGCATGGCCACCAGCGAGATCCGCGAGGACGGCCGCGGCCGGCACACCACCACCCATCGCGAGCTCATCGTGCTGCCCGGCGGCGGCTGCATCATCGACACGCCCGGGATGCGCGTGATGCAGCTCTGGGAGGCCGATGAGGGCGTGGCGCAGACGTTCGACGACGTGGAGTCGCTCGCCGCCGAGTGCAAGTTCCGCGACTGCGCGCACGAGACCGAGCCGGGCTGTGCGGTGCAGGCGGCGATCAGGGCAGGCACGCTGCCGCGCGAGCGGCTGGACGCCTACCGGAAGCTGCAGCGCGAGCTGCACTTCCAGGCCACGCGTGATGACAAGGGGGCCCGCTCGGAGGAGCGCCGCCACTGGGTGGCGATGAGCAAGGCGCGGCGCACGGACGCCTGGTGAGTGAACGGTGCCTGGCTCCGTTCGTTCACGCCACGGGCTCCTCCTCGATCGCCTCTTCCTCCTCGGCCTCGATCACGGCTTCCTTCGAGCGCTTGCGACCCATCGTCTTGAGGGTCGAGCGCACCCTGCGAAGCTCGCCGGGCTGCACCACCCTGATCAGTACGAGGGACACCGGGAAGAGCAGGATCAGCACGGCGCGCAGGGCGATTGCGAGGAGTCCGGCGGGCGGCACGACCCACACCGAGATCGCGATGAAGAACGCCGCCGCAAGCGCGGTGCGGATCACCCGGCTCCACTCGTAGTCCACCGGGTAGGAGTGCTGGGCGTTTCGCCAGCCGAGGTAGACGAGCACGATGTAGCCGAGCACCGTCGTGATGCCGGCGCCGACGATTCCCAGCCACGGGATGAACAGGAAGTTCGCGCCGATGTTGACGACGGCCGCCACCGCCGTGACCACCGGCGTGAAGCGGGTCTTCTTGGAGCGGTTCACGCCGGCGTTCAGGATCAGGTAGGCACCGAAGAGCACCGACCCGAACATCAGGAGCGGCACCACGGGCGCCGCGTCCCAGACCGTCTTTGGCAGCGAGATGTGGATGTAGGGCGGCGTCACGAGGCTGATCGCGACCACCGCCCAGGCCATGACCATCGACCAGTACGTCAGCACGACGGCGTACACCTTGCGCGTCTCGTCCTCGGTGGGCATCGAGTTCGCAAACGCCGGCCACGCGGTCTGGAACGCCGCGATCAGCAGCATGATGGAGAGCGCGATCTTCGATGCGGCGGAGTACGAGCCGAGGAGCTCGGGAGAGCCCAGGTACTTCACCTGGAACCGGTCGGCCACGTTCAGCGCCCAGAGCGCGAGCCCCGCCGGGATCAGCGGCACCGAGAAGTGCAGCATGCGTTTGAGCAGCTCGCGGTCGAACAGCCGGAAGCCCACCATGTCGCGGCGCGCGATCACCATCAGCACGTAGGTGATGTAGGTGCCCGAGAAGTTGCCGATCATCAGGCCGGCCGCCTCGTGGTGGGTGTACACCACCAGCAGGATGGTCATGACCACCGTGATCGCGACGTTGATGAGCGAGTAGACGACGAACGCCGACGGCCGGCGCTCGATGCGGTAGATGCCCGTGACGATGTCGAAGTTCATCGACACCCAGAGACCGGTCAGGCCAATGATGGTGAGCGTCTTTCCGCCGAGCACACTTGCGAGCGGATTGAGGAAGATCAGCCCGAGGACGACCGCCAGCGTGGAGAGCACGAGCGTCGCGGTGAAGGTGGTCTGGATGGTCTCCCGGCGCGCCTCATCCCCAGCGCGGTCGAACGAGAACCGGAACATCGCATTGGTCAGACCAAGCCGGAACAGGATGGCTGCCAGCGTGATGGTCGACATGATCAGCTCGACATCGCCGAACTGGACCCGCGAGACGTGTCTGAAGTACACGGGAAGCAGCACGATGCCCACGGCCCGGGAGACGAGGCCCCCCAGGCCGTAGACGAACGACTGGCCCGCAAGCTGCTTCAGTCGGGCCGATCGGTTCATACCGTGGTCGTGCTCAGAGACCCATCACGTCGATGAGCTCACGCACTGCGTCAGCCGACGTGTTGAGCTGACTCTGCTCCTCGGACGTGAGCTCGACCTCGAACACGTGCTCCAGGCCGCTTGCTCCCAGCCGGCAGGGCACGCCCATGTAGAGGCCGTCGAGCCCGTACTCGCCGCGCAGGAGCGCCGCCGCGGGAAGCACGCGCTTCTGGTCGAGCACGATGGAGTCGACCATCTGGCAGATGGCCGCCGACGGGGCGTAGTACGCCGAGCCCGACTTCAGCAGCTTGACCACCTCGGCGCCGCCGTCGCGGGTGCGCTGCACGATCTCGGCGAGCCGGTCGGCTGCGATCAGGTCGGTCACGGGGATGCCCGCGATGTTGGTGTTCGAGACGACGGGCACCATCTGGTCGCCGTGGCCGCCGAGCACGAAGCCGGTGACGTCGGCCACCGACACGCCCAGCTCCCAGGCCAGGAACGTGCGGAAGCGGGCCGTATCGAGCACGCCGGCCATGCCGATCACGCGCTCGCGGGGCAGCCCGGCGACGTCGAAGGCCACCTGGCACATCGCGTCGAGCGGGTTGGTGACCACGATGATGATGGTGTCGGGCGAGCGCTCGACCAGGTTTCGGGTGACGTCGGCGACGATGGCCTGGTTGGTCTTCAGCAGGTCGTCGCGGCTCATCCCCGGCGTGCGCGCCCGGCCGCTGGTGATGACGCAGATGGCGGAGCCCGCCGTCTCGTCGTAGGCGTTGGAGCCGACGACGTTGGGCTCGTAGCCCACCACCGGGCCGGCCTCGTTCATGTCGAGCGCCTTGCCCTGCGGCAGGCCCTCGACGATGTCGACCAGCACCACGTCGGCATAGTCGCGCTCGGCCAGCCGCTGCGCGGTGGTCGCGCCGACGTTACCCGCGCCGACGACGGTGATCTTCTCTCGCCTCATGCCACATCCCCCAACTGCTCGATGATTGCGTCCGCTACCTGGGAGGTGCCGGCAGCCTCGCCGGTGAATCCCAGGGGCTTCATGTCGTACGTCACGCTGCTCCCATCGGCGATGACCGCGGCGATGGCGGCCTCGAGCCGGCCGGCAGCGTCTCGCTCCTCGAGATGGCGGAGCATCAATACACCCGAGAGCATCATCGCAATCGGATTCACCTTGTTCTGGCCGGCGTACTTCGGCGCCGACCCGTGGGTGGGCTCGAACACGGCGGCCTTCGTGCCGAAGTTCGCGCCCGGAGCCACTCCGAGGCCGCCGATGAGGCCGGCGCCCAGATCCGAGACGATGTCGCCGTAGAGGTTGGGCAGCACCAGCACGTCGTAGAGCTCGGGCTTCTGCACGAGCTGCATGCACATGTTGTCCACGATGCGGTCTTCGAACTCGATGTCGGGATACTCCTCCGCGACCTGGCGCGACACCTCGAGCCAGAGGCCGTCGGTGTGCTTCATGATGTTCGCCTTGTGCACCGAGGTGACCTTCTTGCGGCCGTTCGCGCGGGCGTACTCGAAGGCGAACTTCACCACCCGGCGGGTGCCGGCGTCGGAGATGGGCTTGATCGAGATGCCGGCGTCCTCGGCGATGTGCGCGCCGGAGGCCTGCTCGATGGCTGCTGCCACGGCGCGGGCGCCGTCGGAGCCGCGCTCGAACTCGATGCCGGCGTAGAGGTCCTCGGTGTTCTCGCGGACGATCACGATGTCGACCGGCGTGTCGGCGTAGCGCGTGCGGACGCCGGGGTAGATCTTGCACGGCCGCACCTGCGCATACATGTCGAGCTCCTTGCGCAGAGCCACGTTGACCGACCGGAAGCCGGTACCGACCGGGGTCGTGATGGGCCCCTTGATGGCGGTGCCGTTCTGGCGGATCGAGTCGAGCACGTGATCCGGCAGGGGGTTCCCGCCAAACCTGTCCATCACGTCGGCGCCCGCGTCCTGGACGTCCCATTCAATCTGCACGCCGGTCGCGTCGATCACTCGGCGCGTGGCTTCCGCGATCTCGGGCCCGGTTCCATCACCGGGTATCAGGGTGACACGATGACTCACAAGAAAACTCCTGGGTGGTGAGGGGCTGGCCGGGCGATTCTCGCACGAACGCTAGGATTCGGTCGAAGTCGAGACAGGATGAACGGACGGGTTGGAGGGCGACAGATGGCCGACAAAGGTGGACTTGAAGGGGTTGTGGTCGCACGCAGCCGGCTGTGCTCGATCGACGGCCAGAAGGGCGTCCTCATCTACGGCGGGTACGACGTCGGCGACCTCGCCGAGCACTCGACCTACGAGGAAGTGTGCTTCCTCACGCTGAAGGGGCACCTGCCGACCGAGGCGGAGCTGCAGCAGTTCACCGCCGCGCTCACCGAGGCGCGCGAGCTCTCTCCCGAGGCCGAGTCGGTCATCGACATGCTCGCCGATCACGCCGAGCCGATGGAGATGCTGCGCACCGCGGTGTCGGCCGACTCGTTCGACGACCCTGACAAGAACTCCAATACCGAGGACGCCAACTTCGCGAAGGCCACGCGGCTCATCGCGAAGATGCCGATCATGGTTGCGCGCTACGACCGGCGCCGCCGCGGCCTCGAGCCCATCGCGTCGGATCCCGAGCTGGGTCACGCGGCCAACTTCCTCTACGTGCTGAACGGCGAGCAGGGCAGCCCGACGGCCGTGAAGACGTTCGACGTCGCGCTCATCCTGCACGCCGACCACGAGATGAATGCCTCGACGTTCACCGCTCGGGTGATCGCCTCGACGCTCTCCGATATGCACTCGGCGGTGACCGGCGCCATCGGCGCGCTGAAGGGGCCGCTGCACGGTGGTGCCAACGAGCAGGTCATGAAGCTGCTGCAGGCCATCGGCGACTACGACCGGGTGGACGATGAGATCCGCGCGCGGCTCGACCGCAAGGAGCGGATCATGGGCTTCGGCCACCGCGTGTACAAGACGTTCGATCCGCGGGCCGTCATCCTCAAGCGGTTCTCCGAGCAGCTCTCCGAGGAGTCGGATGAGCCGCAGTGGTACACGATGTCCAACCATATCGAGGACGTCGTGCTCGAGCAGAAGGGCCTCTATCCCAACGTCGACTTCTACTCCGCTTCGACGTATCACTACCTGGGCATCGAGACCGGCCTCTTCACGCCGATCTTCGCGATGAGCCGGGTGGTCGGCTGGGCCGCCCACGTGATGGAGCAGCACGCCGACAACCGCCTCATCCGCCCGAGCTCGGAGTACGTCGGCCCGCCGGTGCGGCCGTACACGCCCATCGAGCAGCGCGATCAGCCGGCGATGGCCTGATGGGATTTCTCGAGCGGTGGATGGACACCCTCACCAGGCGTAATGCCAAGATGGTGGGCTCGGGCCACGCCCCGAACGATACGTCTCCCGAGACCGGCTCGGGCCGGCTCTCGGAAGAGCTCGAGGCCGACTACGGGGCGGACGCGCCGGCAGCCCAGCCTCCCCCCGCCGACACCGAGTGAATAGACGGTGCCAGGCACCGGTTATTCACGGCGCAGGGTCATCGAGTCGCCGCGGCCGGGAGTGAAGCCCGCGGTAAGGTAGGCCCGGCGGGCCGGCTCGTTGCGCGGATCCACGTCGAGCACGATCTCGCGCAGATCCATCCGCTCGAATCCGAGCTGGGACACCAGCCTCGTCGCCTCGGTGCCGAGGCCCCTCCCGCGGTGCGCGGCGCTCCCGATCACGATCGAGAACCGCGCGCGGCGCGGCCCGTGCGGCGTGAGCCGGGCGTTTCCGATGACGGTGCCGTCGCGCGCCTCGAGCCCCACCGCCATCCGCCACGGGTCGGCGAGCATCCGCCGGCCCCACTCGATCATCTCGGTGAGCGTCGGTGGCACCTCGGGCGCGCCGCGGCGCCCGTAGAGGTACCGAGTGGTCTCGGGGTCGCTCAGCCAGCCCTCCCACGCAGGGGCATCCGCCACGTTCAGGGGGGCCAGAGCCACGAGCTCTCCGATGATGCGGTCGCGGATGGTCATCTGCGAGGGGTTAGCATCGCAGGAAACCATGGCAGACCCGTCACCCATCAAACCAATGCTCGCCTCGGCCACCGACCGGCTGCCCGGCGGCGACGGCTGGACGTATGAGCTGAAGCTCGACGGCTACCGGATCATCGCCGACCTGCGTGAGCCGCCCGTGCACCTCTGGAGCCGGCGCGGCCAGGACTACTCCGAGCGCTTCGGTGAGGTGGCGGCTGCGCTCCCGGCGGCCGTGGAGGCGCCGTGCGTGCTCGACGGCGAGGTGTGTGCGCTCGACGACCAGGGCCGCTCGCGGTTCTCGCTGCTGCAGTCGGGGGAGGGCACGCTCGTGTTCTTCTGCTTCGACCTGCTCGAGCTGGAAGGGCGCGATGTGACGGGGCTCCCGCTCTCGGAGCGGCGCGCGCTTCTGTCCGAGGTGGTGACTGCAGGCCCGGTCGTGCGGGTCTCGCACTCCTACGACGATGGGGCGGCCCTGCTCGAGCAGGCGAAGCAGATGGGCCTCGAGGGCGTGATGATGAAGCGCCCGCGATCGGTGTACCGGCCGGGCCAGCGCAGCAAGGAGTGGCTCAAGCTGAAGCTGAAGCAGCGCGACAGCTTCGTGATCGCCGGCTACACCGCGGGCACGGGATCGCGATCGTCGTTCGGGGCGCTGGTGCTGGCCGAGCGGACGGCCGGCGGTCTCGAGTGGCGCGGCGACGTGGGCACCGGCTTCTCGGGTGACGAGGTGGAGCGGCTGCTCGCCCGGCTGGAGCCGCTGGCTCAGGCTGCGAAGAACGTCGTTCGCACGAGGCCCGGCAGGGTGACGTGGGTCACGCCCGTGCTGAGCTGCGAGGTGGAGTACGCCGAGCGCACCGCTGCCGGACGGCTGCGCGCGCCGGTCTACGTGCGCCTCGAGGACGCTGCGCCGCAGCCGCCCCCCGCCACGCTCACTCGCTTCAAGCCCACCAACCCCGACAAGGTCTTCTTTCCCGAGCTCGGCATCACCAAGTCGGCATTGATCGACTATTACCTGGCGGTCGCGCCCGCGCTGGTGGAGCACTTGCGAGACCGGCCGTTCACGATGAAGCGGTTCCCCGACGGCATCCACGCGCAGCCGTTCTTCCAGAAGCAGGCGCCGTCGCACATGCCGGAGTGGATCGGCAGGTCGCAGCAGGAGGACATCCTCTTCCCGCTGGTGGACTCGGCCGAGGCGCTCGCGTGGATGGTGAACATGGGCTGCATCGACATGAACGCGTGGAGTGCGCGCGCCGACCGGCCCGACCGGCCCGACTGGGTGGTGTTCGACCTCGACCCGGCCGAGGGCACGGAGTTCGAGACCGTCGTGCAGGTCGCGCTGCTGCTGCGCCAGGCGCTGCAGTCGCTCGATCTGGAAGGCTGGCCCAAGACGTCTGGCTCCCGCGGTCTGCACGTGCTGGTGCCGATCGCGCGGCGCTACGACCAGGAGCTGGTGCGCGACTTTGCCCACGCCGTCGCTCGTGCCCTGGCGCAGGTCGCGCCCGAGCTGGTCACCACCGAGTGGCAGCGCTCACGCCGCCACGGCGTGCTGATCGACGCCAACCAGAACGGGTACGGCCGCACGACCGCCACGGTCTACTCGGTGCGGCCGGTGCCGGGAGCGACGGTCTCCGCGCCGCTCTCGTGGGATGAGGTGGGGCCCGATCTGCGGCTTGCCGACTTCACGATGGACGTGGTGGCCGAGCGGTTGCGCACGCGAGGCGACACATATGGGCCGGTGCTCTCGTCGCGGCAGCGGCTACCCCGGATCTAGCCGTGCTCGCGGGGCGTGAATCAACGGTGCCAGGCACCAGCGATTCACGGACGGCCCGCAAACGCTGATGGGGAGCGAAATCGGCAGGATCGGACTGCCAGGCCGCCGGAGGGGCGTGAATCAACGGTGAATCAACGGTGCCTGGCACCGTTGATTCACCGGCGAGCGTGCGAGGTGCTTATCCGTCCGCTTTCGGACGGGCCTTACGGGCGGGGGGCTTGGTCTTCGTGGCCGTGGCTCCCGCTGCCGCCTTGGCGCGCTTCGGCGCGGCCTTCGGCTTTGCCGCCGCCTTTGGCCGGGCTGCGCGCGTGTCGCGCGCCTGATCGAGCGAAGCACTGAGCGCCGCCATCAGGTCGGGCGGTGCAGCCTGCTTCTCGCCCTCCTTGGCCGTGACGGTCTCGCCGTTCTTCTTGGCCTCGATCACCGCCATCAGCTTCTCGCGGTAGGTGTCCTTGTACTGCGACGGATCGAAGTCTCCGGTGTAGGCGCCGATCAGATCGTTGGCCATCGCCAGCTGCTTCTCATCGACCTTCGCACCGGCCGGGGCGATGCCGTCGGGGGCGCGGATCTCGTCGGCGAAGTACATGCGCTCGAGCGTGATCACGCCGTCGCGGATGCGCAGGCAGCCGAGATGCTCCCGATCGTGATGCACGTAGGTCGCGACCGCCGAGAGTCCCGACTTCTCCATCGCCTGGGCGAGCAGCGCGTAGATGGTCTCGCCGGCACCCTCCTGCGGCCCGAGGTAGTAGGTCTTCTCGAAGTAGATGGGGTCGATCTGGTCGGACGGGACGAAGTCGTGGATGGTGATCACCCGGTTGGCCGTCTCGGCAGCCGAGGCGAAGTCCTCCTCGGTGACCTCCACGAACTGGCCGCCGCCCACGTCGAACGCGCGCACGATCTCGTCGTTGGAGACGACCTTGTCGTCGATCTTGCAGACCTTCTGGTAGCCGATCCGGCCGCCGTCGGCCTGGTGCAGCTGGTTGAACCGAAGCGTCTTCTCGCTCGTCGCCGTGTACATGCGCACGGGCGCATTCACCAGCCCGAAGGAGATGCTGCCGGTCCAGATCGCTCGTGGGGGTGCCATCGCGTGTATTCCTCGCCTTGCCGCTAGTAGGGCTTAACGATACCCCGAAACTCGGGAAAATCCTCTTCTGGTGCGGGTTTCCCGGTTATTTTCTCAGATGCCGGGAAGCAGCGTGAAGACCCGGCAGTCGTGGATCTGGTACGTGCCCTCGTAGTCGCGCCAGAGCAGCTCGACCACGTTCATCTCGCCGTCGGTGAAGTGCAGCTGGAAGAGCGTGCGCGTCGCAACCGTGCCGATCAGCTCGGCACGGTCGGTCTTCTCGAGCCGCGGCCCCAGGTCGTTGTCGCGCTCGGCGAACTCCTCGGAGAAGTTGTCCCGCGCCCGTGCGAGATCGTGCGCGTTCACCACGCCCTCGAACTTGCGCGCGGTGCGCTGTACCTCGACCTTGGTCTCGCTCGGCGGCACCTACTTCACCGAGTCCACGATCTCTTTGGACAGGCTCGGGAACTGCGACAGGAACTCGGCCCGCTCGGACTTGAGCTTCTGCACGCGCTCGGCGTACTCATCCGCCCGTCCCGTGGCCTCGTACAGCCGGCGCGGCTGCAGGAGGTCGATGTCGGACGCGTCGATCCCGGGGATGCTCGCCGCCACCTTGTAGCCGAAGTCGGGGTCGGTCTCCCACTCGATGGTGCCCTCGGCGATCGCCTTCACGATGGCGGAGGAGTGCGGGATCTTGACCTTCTTCGACCCATCTACGTCAGGCCCGCCGCCCACGCGGCCGGTGTTCATCACGTAGACGTCGATGGGGTTCTTCTCGAGCAGCTCGAGGAACCGGTTGCCCTGGTTGTCGTGGTGCATCGGGAAGAACGGGTTGGTGCCCGGCACCCGCAGGAACTTGCCCTCCTCGTCGCTGCCGCCGGCCGCGGTGCCCGTGGTCTCGCCGAGCATGAAGAACGCCGCAGCCTGCGGGCCCTCCATCTTGGCGACCGCGGGAATCACGTTCTCGTTCTTGTTGAGCACCAGCAGGAAGTCGGCCGCGTCGATGGCATTGGCGTCGGCGGCCTCGATCACGTCGAACGAGAACACCGCCCGGCCGTTCTTCGTGTAGCTCTCGTCGAAGAAGTCGACCTTGCCGGACTCGTCCATGGACACGTTCTCGAGGTAGGCCTCGGGCTTGGTGACCGCGCCGTGGATGGTGGGCTCATCCTTGGTGCTGAGCGCAAACGTCTTGGCGAAGCAGCCGGCCTCGGTGGCCGACACGCGGCCGTCGGGCCACCACGCCACGAAGTCGTCCTGCACCGGCAGCGAGCCGTTCTGGCGCGTGAACGTGGTGGTGGTCTTCCCGGTGCCGGAGAGGCCGACGATGAGGCCGGTCTTCGTCCCCGAGTCGGTGGGGATCACCTTGCAGCCCGCATGCAGTGCGAGGCCGCCGCGGTCGTACACGAGCTTGTTCCACATCCGCAGCCCGCCCTTCTTCGACTCACCGAAGTAGTCGGAGTTGAACACGCGCGTGACGTTGAGATCGAGGTTGACGGCGATCAGCCGGTCGTCCGGGTATCCGGGCACTGCGAGGTTTGGCGTGTAGATCACGACCAGCTCGGGCTCGAAGGCGGTGTCGGCGTCGTCGTGGAAGTAGAGGACGTCCTGCATCCCGGCGATGTTCACGTTGCGCCGCTCGATGTAGAGCCGCGCGGGCACGCGCCGGTCGGGGTCATTGCCGATGTAGCCGTCGACCTGCACCATGTCCTGCTCGGCGATGAATGCGTCCTGCGCGGCGGACACGCGATCCCACTCCGCGCGGTCGATGGCCTGGTGCGGCTCGCTCTCGGGATCGTCCGAGACGATGTACGTCGAGCCCTTGGAGCGCGCCAGCACCTGCGTCTGGATGTTGACCGCGCCGTACTCGGTGACCCGTGCGGTCTCCTGCTCCGCGGTCAGCGCATGAAGCTCTGATTGCGGGAGGCTGCTCGCAACGCTGCGTGCCTCCGGCAGAGCAAACACCATCTTCGCCAAGGGAACTCCCCCGTTCAACGATTTGTGCGGACCCACAACCGATTGCGAGTCTACTCCACAATGTACCGGCGGGCGCCGGTTCGCGGGTGTTACAAAGTCCCGTCTGCGGCGACGTCCAACCCTCCTTGGTAGGCTCCGTTCGGGCGCGTGTGCGCTGTACTTCACGGAGGTGGAATGGTTCGTCACGACGTGGTGGTTGTAGGCGCCGGGCTCGCAGGCATGCGGGCCGCGATCGAGGCAGCCCGGTACGGAGCTGACGTCGGCGTCGTCTCGAAGCTGCATCCCACCCGCAGCCATTCCGGAGCCGCCGAGGGCGGCATCAACGCGGCCCTCGGAAACGCCGGCGAGGACTCGCCCGAGAACCACACCTTCTTCACCGTCAAGGGCTCCGACTACCTCGGTGACCAGGACGCGATCGCGGTCATGTGCGAGGAGGGCCCGGGCGACATCTACGAGCTCGAGCACATGGGCGCCATCTTCTCGCGCACCGACGACGGCAAGATCGCCCAGCGGCCGTTCGGCGCGGGCGGTGCGCCGCGCACCTGCTACGCCGCCGACATCACCGGCCACGTCCTCCTGCACGTGCTCTACGAGCAGCTGGTCAAGAGCGGCGTCACCGTCTACGAGGAGTGGTTCGCGCTCGACCTGGTGACCGACGGCGAGCGCTGCGTCGGGCTCACCGCATGGGATCTCGTGCGCGGCGGCGTGCAGGGCGTCGAGGCCAAGGCGGTCATCCTGGCCACCGGCGGCCTCGGGCGCATCTACCGCGGCACCACCAACGCCTACGCCTGCACGGGCGACGGCATGTCGATGGCCTGGCGGGCCGGCGTGCCGCTGAAGGACATGGAGTTCATGCAGTTCCACCCCACCACGCTGAAGGCAAACGGCGTGCTCATCACCGAGGGCTGCCGCGGTGAGGGCGGGTATCTGCGAAACGCTGAGGGCGAGCGGTTCATGTTCAACTACGCGCCCAACGCGGTGGAGCTCGCCTCCCGCGACGTGGTGTCGCGCTCCGAGCAGACCGAGATCGACGAGGGCCGCGGCGTTGACGGCTGCGTCCTTCTGGATCTCACCCACCTCGGCGCCAAGCGCATCAACGAGCGGCTGCACGGCTCCCGCGAGCTGGCGATGGACTACGCCGGCGTGGATCCCATCGAGGAGCCCATCCCGGTGCGCCCCGGAAGCCACTACCACATGGGCGGCATCGACACCGACCTCGACGGCCGCACCATCATGCCCGGCCTCTACGCCGCGGGCGAGTGCGCGTGCGTCTCGGTACACGGCGCCAACCGGCTCGGCGGCAACTCGCTGCTCGAGACCATCGTCTTCGGCCGCCGCTCCGGCGCCACCGCAGCGCAGGACGTGCGCGAGCTGAGCGTCGCCTCCGTGTACTCGCCCACCGCCGTGCGCGAGGGCGAGCAGCGCATCCGCGAGATGCTCTACAACTTCGACGGCGAGCGCCCGCGCGCCATCCGCCAGGAGCTTGCCGACACCATGTACGACAACGCCGGCATCTTTCGCACGGCCGAGAAGCTCGAGGCCTGCAAGGCCGGGGTCGATGCGCTCCGCGAGCGCTACGCACGCGGCATCATCGTGCAGGACAAGGGCACCACGTTCAACTCCGACCTGATCCAGGCCATCGAGCTGGGCGCGATGCTCCAGATGGCCGACTGCCTGGTCACCGGCGCCATCGCCCGCACCGAGAGCCGCGGCGCGCACAGCCGCCTCGACTTCCCCGAGCGCGACGACGAGAACTGGCTGCGCCACACCCTGGCGTGGCACGACGACGGCCAGGTCAAGCTCGACTACAAGGACGTCACCATCACCGAGCACCAGCCGGCTGTCCGCAGCTACTAGGAGCCTCATGCAAGTCACTCTCAAGATCCACCGCAGCAACCCCGACACCGGCGAGACCGGCATCGACCAGTTCACCGTCGAGGCCCCCGAGACCGCGACGCTGCTCGACTGCCTCGACCTGATCAAGGACGATCAGGACGGCTCGCTGACGTATCGCAAGAGCTGCCGGATGGCGGTGTGCGGATCGTGCGGCATGCGCATGAACGGCGCCGCAGTGCTGGCCTGCAAGACGCCCATGCTGCCGGTGGTCGAGGCGGGCGAGATCCCCGAGATCTCGCCGATGGGAAACCTCCCGGTCATCAAGGATCTCGTGGTGGACATGGGGCCGTTCTGGGAGAAGTTCCGCGCGGTGAAGCCGTATCTGGTGGAGGACGACGATCCGCCGGTGAAGGAGTGGCGCATCCAGCAGGAGGAGCTCGACCGCATCTTCAAGGAGGCGCTCTGCATCCAGTGTGGCTGCTGCGTCTCTGAGTGCAACTCGATGGAGGTCGATCCCGACTTCCTCGGCCCTGCGGCGCTCGCGAAGGCCGCCCGGTTCGTCGGCGACGTCCGCGACCGCGGCCGCAAGGAGCGGCTGAAGACGCTCAACGGGCCGCACGGCGTGTGGGACTGCACCCGCTGCTACTTCTGCAACCAGCGCTGCCCCAAGGGCGTCGATCCGCGCGATGCCATCGCCAAGGTGGGCGCCGAGATCTACTCCGAGGGCATGCTCTCCGACGGCGGTGCCCGCCATGCGCAGGTGTTCGACGTCTCGACGCGCATGACCGGCTACCTGCTGGAGACCGCTCTGGTGCCGTACACCTCGCCGAAGCAGGCGATGGACATCAAGTTCGCCATGCAGATGGCCAAGTCGGGCAAGGTGCCCAATCCGTTCAAGCCCCACCGGGCGAAGAAGCTTGACGAGGTACGCAAGCTGCACAAGCTGCTGCAGCCCATCGAGGCCGCCGAGCGCGACGCGAAGCGAACCGGAGTCACCATCGACAGGGAGCAGTCCTCGTGAACGACAGTTACGCCTACTACCCGGGTTGCCTCGCCAGCCTGTCGCAGAAGGAGCTCGACACCTCCACGCGGGCGATCGCCGAGAAGCTGGGCTTCGCGCTGGTTGATATCCCGGGGTTCACGTGCTGCGGCGCCGGCGACATCCACGAGGCCCGGCCCGAGTACTACCTGCACCTGAACGCCCGCATCCTGGGCCAGGCCGAGCAGCTCGAGCAGAAGACGCTCATGACCATCTGCAACGTCTGCACGCTCAACCTGCGCCAGGCCGACAAGAAGCTCAAGGCCGACCCGGAGCTCCGCGAGCGCATCAACAAGAACCTGCGCGAGGTCGGCGCCGCGCCGTACAACGGCACGGTCGAGGTGCGCCACTTGCTGTGGGAGATCGCCGAGGGCGAGGGCTACGAGCGGCTGAAGGAGATCGCGCAGAAGCCGCTGACCGGGGTCAAGATCGCGCCGTTCTACGGCTGCCAGATCCTTCGGCCGTCCAAGATCCTGGGCTTCGAGGATCCCGACAACCCGCAGTCGCTCGAGCGCATCATCATCGCCTGCGGCGCCGAGCCGGTGGACTACCCGTCCAAGATCAAGTGCTGCGGCTTCCCCATCGTGCTGGCCCGCGAGGAGGTCGCGCTGGGCGAGCTGATCCAGCCGCTGGCCGAGGCCAAGGCGGCTGGAGCCGACGCGATGGTCACGCCGTGCCCGCTGTGCCACCTCTCGCTGGATGCGTGGCAGGGCAAGGCCTCGAAGGAAGCCGACATCGAGTTCAACATGCCCATCTTCCACCTCGCGCAGCTGGTGGGCGCAGCGGCCGGGCTCAGCTACGACGAGCTGCAGTTCAAGCGGCACATCACCAAGGCGTATCCGGCAACCGACAAGATCTACGCCACGCAGTAGATCAGGGTCGCGTGAGATGACAGCCCCGAGTCCGAGCTATGCCGCGCTGTTTCGGTCTCCCTACCTTGCGCTGATGGTGGCTGCGCTCGGCGCGACGTTCCTCGGGGCGCTCGACGCCCTGATGGTGACCACGGCGCTGCCGACAGCGGCCGAGCAGATCGGCGGCGTCGGCCTGATCGCAGCCACGGTCGGCGCGGTCAGCGTGACGGTGGCCGTCACGTTTCCGATCGCGGGGGCGGTGATCGACCGTTCGGGCGCCGGCTGGAGCTTTGCCATCGCGTGCGTGCTCTTCACGCTCGCAAACGTGGTGGGAGGGCTCGCGCCGTCGATGCCGGTGATCCTGCTCTCGCGGGCAATCCTGGGGCTCGGCGCCGGGTTCATGTTCGCGGTGCCGCTGGGGCTCTTTGCGACGCGGGTGCCGGATGAGCTCCGGCCGCGCGCGTTTGGCATTAACGCCGCGATGTGGGGCGTCGCGGCACTGGTTGGGCCGCTGCTGGGCTCGATTCTGACCTCGACGGTGGGCTGGCGCTGGGTGTTCTGGATCAACCTGCCGATGATCGCGATCATCGCGTGGGCGGCGCGGCTTGCGATCAAGCAGCAGGCCCCGATGGAGCGCACGGTGGAGCGGCGGCCGATCAACCTCATCGGGCCGGTGCTGCTCGGCGTGATCGTGGCCGCCATGCTCGGCGCCTCGCACAACTCGATTCCCGTGGCGCTCCTCGTCGCGGTGGCGGTCGCGGCCGCCTTCGGGTTCGTCTGGTACGAGCGCCGCACCCCGAACCCGGTGTTCACGCACTCGGCCAACGCGATCGCCGCCAATGTCGCGGCGTTTGGCGCGGGCGTGGTGTTCCTCGGTGCCGAGACGTACCTGCCGCTGCAGCTGCAGGTGGGGTTTCACCACGGCGTGGCGATCGTCGGCCTGGCGCTGCTCCTGTGCACGTTCGGCTGGACCACCGGCTCGATGAGCGCGGCGCGGCTCAGCATGGGCACCAAGTCGCAGGTACTGCTGGGCACCGCGATGGTCGTGATCGCGACGGTCGTGATGTCGCTGCCGTTCGGCGGGGCGCCGCTGGTGATCATCGCCTACGCGTTCTCGGGCCTCGGGATGGGCATCGCGAGCCCGGCGCTCTTCGCTGCCGTGCTGGCCGACAAGGTTGAGGGGCGCGAGGGTCAGGCGACCTCGACGATCCCGCTCACCCGCCAGATCGGATCCGGCGTGGGGGCTGCAGTGGCGGGCATCGTCTTTGCTGCAACGCTCACCTCACATCAGATCTCCGCCTCCGAGCACACGGGGGCCTATGTCCCCGAGGTGGTGCACGCGGCGCGGCTCACCTACGTGGCGGTGGCCGCCGTGGGCGTGATCGGCGTGATCGCCACGCGCTGGCTCTACGACGACGGCAAGGGGCGCGAGGGCATCGAGGTCGAGTTCGAAGCCGACCACGTGCCTGTCTGACCCCTCTGGTACGGTTGGCCGCGATGGCTACCTCAGGGAATACGGGACCGCTCGGCCAGCGCCGCGGCATTGGCTTCGCGATTCTGCTCGATATCGTGACGCTGGGATTTTACGGCTGGTACTGGGCGTTCAAGACCCAGGAGGAGATGAAGCTGCGCACCGGCGAAGGCCTGGGCGGTGTGCTCGGCCTCGTGATCTGGATTCTGATCTCGCCGGTGACGGCGTTCACGATCCCGTCCGAGGTCGGCAAGATGTATGAGGGTGACAGCCTTCAGCCACCGATCACAGGGTGGACGGGGCTCTGGCTGTTTCCGTTCGGGATCTTCATCATCCCGGCGATTGTCTGGTTCGTGAAGGTTCAGGGAGCGCTCAACCGCTACTGGGAGTCAGCCGGTACCCGATCGGTGTGAATACACGGTGCCAGGCACCGTTCATGCACCCAGAAGCTCGCTGATCAGTGAGGCTGCGCGGGCTGCGCCGTCGGTCCCGACGTCGCGGTAGGCGGCCGGCGCTCCGAGCTGCTGCGCGATCGCATCGGCAATGACCTCGGGAGTGGAGGTGTCGTAGTCCATGCATCGCCCCGCCCCGTACCGCTCGAGCCGGTGCCGCACGTGGAGGTTCTGCTCGAAGTGATCCTGCAGCGGGAAGTAGAGGAACGGCCGCTTTGCCGCAGCGAGCTCCATGCACGTCGTGAGGCCGCCCTGCACCACAGCGACGTCGCACGTCGCCAGGCGGCGGTAGAGGTCGTGCACGTACGGCTCGATTGTGAGCCCCTCGGCGGCCGGCAGCGTCGCGGGGTCGATCCGCGGGCCCGTCACGGCGATCATCTGGAGCCCGGGCACGCGCTGGCGGGCAGCAGGGAGGGCGGCGATCACGCGTCGCAGCAGATCGCTGCCGACACCCGAACCCCCCACGGTCACGATGCAGACCGGGTCGCCGGTGCGGCGGTGCGGCTCGCCCGGCTCGAAGCCGGTTACGTAGCCTGAGAACTGGTAGTGATCCTCGGTCCACTCGCGGATCGACGGCAGCCCGGGGCCGAAGGTGCCGGGCACGATGTCGTCGGGATCACCGACGAAGATCGACCTGTCGCGCACGTGCGGGAACCGGGCGATGTGCTGGATCATCTCGGCGTTCAGATCGCTCGTGAGAAACCGCTCGCGCTCGCCTCCTGCCGGCATCGGCAGCCAGCCAACGAAGTCGGTCAGCCACACGTACGGCGCGGTCTTCAGCTCGGGGTTCTCGTGCAGGTGGTAGTCGACGTCCCACGCCTCGTCGCCGATCCACAGGTCGTAGCTGCCCGCCGCTGCGGCCTCGTGGAACACCATGAAGTTCGCGAGCAGGATCTCGTCCATGCGCCGGATGGCCTCAAACGCGTTCAGCCGGTGCCCCGTCGCCTCCGACTGCATGTGGGCCGACTCGCTCGCGAGCTCGCTGCTTGAGGGATGGATGCGCTCTCCGGCAGCCTCGAGGACCCGCGTCACGGGATCCTGGGCGAGCCAGTCGATCTGGAGATCCGGGTGCAGCTTCCGAAGCTCACGGGCGATCGCGAGGTCGCGCTGTGCGTGACCCAGGCCGATGGGAGACGAGACGTAGAGCGCGCGCTTCGTGCGGCTCTCGGCCCGTCGCCAGGTGGTAGCCGGTGGCTGCGGCGCGGAGAAGAACGCCGCCAGCTCGAGGTTCACTCGCACGGGATCGCGCAGGAACGGGCAGTGGCCGCCGCCGGCGATCTGGAGGAGACGCGCACCGGGGATCGCGGCGGCGATCGCCGGGCCCCGCTCCGGCCCGACGATGCCGTCCGCCGTGCCCTGCACAACCAGGGTGGGGCACTGCACGCGCGCACAGAGCGCGAGCGACTCCTCGCGATCGGGCCACTCAGCGTTCGTGCCGGCCACGATGAGCTCGGGATCGGCGGACAGCCCCCACCCGATGCCGTCCTCGAGCTGCTTCTCGGAGTGCGGCTCGGACAGCATCTCACCGACGAAGAACTCGATGAAACCGGGCCAGTCGCGCAGCCAGTAGGGCTGGTTCCACTTCGCCCAGCCCGCGTCGGTGTCGAGCTCGTCCGTGAACGAGTGGCCCGCCAGCTCGGCCGGCTCGCTCGACACCGGCAGGTCGGTGGCGAACTCGACGAGGGCCGCCACCCGCTCGGGGTGGTGCGCCGCGAGGCCGATCCCGGTGCCGGAGCAGATTGCGGCCACCAGCGCCCGATCCACGCCGGTCGCATCGAGCACCGCCACCGCATCCTCCACGTACTCCCGGCGGTTGTAGCCCGCGGCGGCGCGCGGCCGGTCTGACCGTCCATTGCCACGCGGATCGAACGTGATCACCTGGAAGCGCTGCGCCAGAAACGGGATCTGGCACTTCCAGACCCGCGCCGGGAAGATCTCCCAGGTCGGGATCAGGAGGACTGTCTGCTCGCCCTCGCCGTATCGCTCCCAGAACACCCGCACGCCGTCGCGCTCGACGTAGCCGGTCTCGCCGGGGTAGAGAGCGCGGGACTGCTCGGGCAAGGCCGTCCGATCCACGTGGCTGATGGTATCCGTCACGGACGAGCCTCGAACACCAGGTTGAAGGGCGTCTCGGCCGCGATGCGGAACTGCGTGAAGCCTGCGGCGGAGACCACGTCGCGGATGCGGGCGGGACCGGCCTGTGCGCCCAGCGCGAGCCCGACCTCCTGCGACAGTGACGCCGGTGTGCAGAGGAGCGTGGAGAAGCCGTAGTAGGCGCGGCCCACCGGGTTCAGGTTGTCCTCGACCCGGTCGCCGGCCTTCGGCTCGACGATCATCCACGTGCCATCGGCGGCGATCAGCTTTCGCATCTGCTTGGCGGCGCCGACCGGATCGCCCATGTCGTGGAGGCAGTCGAACATGGTGATGAGGTCGTAGCCGCTGCCCGGGATGTCGGCCGCGGCGACCGCCTCGAAGCTCACGCGATCCGCGACGCCTGCGGCGGCTGCGCGTTCGCGCGCGGTCTCGATGGAGCCGGCGTGGTAGTCGGAGCCCACGAACGTGGAGCTGGGATACGCCTCGGCCATCAGGATGGTGGACGAGCCGTGCCCGCAGCCGACGTCGGCGACCTTCGCGCCGCGCTCGAGCTTGGCGACGACGCCCTCGAGCGCCGGCAGCCACGCCGGGACGAGGTTGGCGTTGTAGCCCGGGCGGAAGAACCGCTCGGTGCCGTCGAAGACGTCGTGGTTGTGCTCGTGCCAGCCCACGCCGTCGCCGCTACGCGCAGCCTCGACGATGTTGGGTGAGTCGATGACCGAGCCGAGCGCGATCTGGAAGAACCCGGGCAGAAACGCGGGGCTGCTCTCGTCGGTGAGCGCGACCGTCTGCTCGGGGGGCAGGGTGTACGTGCCCGACGCGGCGTCGTACTCGACGTAGCCGCCGGCGGCCTGGGCGTTCAGCCACTCGCGGACGTAGCGCTCGGCGACCCCTGCGCGCCGGCCGAGCTCCACCGGCGTGAGGCCGCCTGCACCCGCCATCGCCTTGTAGAGGCCGAGCTTATCGCCCATCACGACGAGGGCCGTGTTGAGCGTTGCTCCGACCTCGCCGACGGCACTGAACACGAACTGCATGAGCTTGTCGCCGTCGACCTCGACCGGCTGGGTGGTGGTTGCCATGGTGGCTCCTTGATCGTTGACCGAGTGCCGACCATAGGCACGGGTCGGTCCCTTCGCCTCAGGGGGCCCCCTGGTCCGCGACAATGGTTCCCGTGCTGCTCGGACGCCAACAGGAGCGCCTCGCGATCGACCGCGTCCTCGCTGAGGCCCGGGCGGGGCGAAGCGGCGTGCTCGCGCTGGCCGGTGAGGCGGGCATCGGGAAGACCGAGCTGCTCGGCTACGCCCTCGAGCAGGCGGACGGGATGCGGTTGCTGCGGACGCGCGGGGTCGAGTCCGAGGCAGAGGTGCCGTTCGCGGCGCTCGCCGACCTCATCCGCCCGGCGCTTGCCGCCGTCGAGCAGCTGCCGGCGCCGCAGGCCGGCGCGCTCTCGGGGGCGCTCGCCCTTGGCCCCTCGGGCTCGGTCGAGCGGTTCGCGATCGGGGCGGCCACGCTCAGCCTGCTCTCCGCCTACGCCGACGACGGGCCGCTCCTGCTCCTGATCGACGATGCCCACCTGATGGATCGGTCGAGCGCCGCTGCGATCCTCTTCGCCGCCCGCCGGCTGGTGGACGATCCCGTGGCGATGGTCATCGCGGTGCGCGAGGGCGAGGCATCGCTCCTCGACGGCGCCGACCTACGCGTGCTGCGGCTGGCCGGGCTCCGCCGCGCCGATGCCGGGCAGCTGCTTTCGGGGGTCGCGCCCGAGGCGGTCGATCGCGTGTTCCATGCGACGGGCGGCAACCCGCTGGCGCTGCTCGAGCTGGCCTCTGCGGCGCCCCGCCTCGCGGCCGTGCCGGGCGATGCGCCGGTCCTGCTCTCGACCAGCCTCACCGACGCGTTCGCACGGCGCCTCGATCCGCTCGCGGCCGGCACCAGACACCTGCTGCTGCTCGCCGCGGCGGGCGGGGCCTACGATCTGGCGGTGCTCGCGCGCGCCGGCGGCGACCTGCGCGATCTGGCTCCGGCTGAGGAGGCCCGGCTCGTCACGCTCTCCGAGACGGGGCTCGAGTTCAGCCACCCGCTAGTTCGCTCGGCGGTCTATGCGGCGGCATCGCCGAAGGAGCGTCGCGAGGCGCATGCGGCCCTTGCCGGTGCGGTGTCCGCGGGAGATCTGGATCGCCGTGCCTGGCACCTGTCTGCGGCGGCAGTCGGCCCCGACGCTGCGGCATCCGCCGAGCTCGAGCGCGCCGCCGGCAGGGCGATGGGCCGAAGCGCCTACGCGGTGGCCACAGGCACGTACGAGCGCGCTGCTCAGCTCCTGCCCGGCGACGGTGAGGGCGCCCCGCTGCTCTACGCCGCTGCCGACGCCGCGTGGCTCTCAGGCGACGCGACGCGCACGGCGGCACTGCTCGACGCGGCGCGGGCGCAGGCTCCCGAGCCGCTCGTGGTGGCGCAGATCTCGCACCTCCGCGGGCGCCTCTTGCTGCGGCGCGGGCCGGTCGCCGATGGCGCGGCACTGCTCGCCGAGACCGCCGAGCAGGTCGCCGGCATCGACCCCGAGCTCGCGGTGGTGATGCTCGCCGAGTCAACGCAGGGAGCGTTCATGGGAGGCAATCCCGCGGGGATGGCCGCAGCTGCCGCTCGCGCCGCGGAGCTGGTGGATGCCGCCGGCTCGGCGCGGGCGCGGTTCTTCGCCGAGATGGCCGGCGCCATCGCGCTGGTTGCCGCCGGCGAGGGCCAGGAGGGCGCGGCGCACGCCCGCCGGGCGGTCGCGATCCTCGAGGAGACCGGCGAGCTGCGCGACGATCCCCGGCTGGTCGCCTGGGCGATGCTCGGGCCGCTCTACCTGCGTGCCAACGAGGGCCGCGCGCTGATCGAGCGGGCGACCGACCAGGTGCGTGCGAGAGGTGCCGCCGGAACGCTCTCGGTGATCCTCCACTACCTCGCGCGCGACCAGGCCACGACCGACCAGTGGCCCGCGGCCCACGCCAACTTCGACGAGGCGATCCGGCTGGCCGAGGAGATGGGGCTGCGCTCCGACCAGGCTGCCTCCATGGCGGGGCTCGCCTGGCTCGAGGCACGCCAGGGCCGCGCGGCGGACTGCCGCGCGCATGCGGAGCTGGCGAAGGCGCTCTGTGACGAGCTGGGCATGGGCACCTACGCCGTGTGGGCGGTGCAGGCCCTGGGCGACCTCGAGCTGGGACTCGGGCGCGTCGCCGAGTCCGCCGCGCTCCACGAGGCGCAGGCCGCGCTGCTTCGTGAGCATGGCCTCGCCGACGTCGATCTCTCGCCGGCGCCCGAGCTGGTCGATGCCTACCTCCGCCTCGGAAGGGGGAACGACGCCTCGGCGCAGGCGGCTGCATACCGGGAAGCGGCAGAGGCCAAGGGGCAGCCGTGGGGGCTCGCGCGAGCGGCACGCTGCCGCGGCATGCTTCCCGAGACCCTGGGCTGGGACGCGGCGTTCGAGGAGGCCGTCGCGTGTCACGACCGCACCTTCGACGTGTTCGAGCGGGCGCGCACGCTGCTCGCCTACGGCGCTCGACTACGCCGCGAGCAGCAGCGGGCGCGAAGCCGCGAGCAGCTTCGGGCGGCCCTCGATGCGTTCGAGCGGCTGGGAAGCGTGCCGTGGGCCGATCAGTCCAGGGCGGAGCTGGCCGCGACGGGTGAACGGGCCCGGCGACGGGATCCGAGCACGCTCGACGACCTCACGCCCCAGGAGTTCCAGCTGGCCGGGATGCTCGCGCGCGGGATGACGACGCGCGAGGTTGCCGCCGCAGTGTTCCTGAGCCCCAAGACCGTGGAGTACCACCTGCGAAACACCTACCGCAAGCTCGGCATTCACTCGCGCGAGGAGCTGGCCGCCGCGATCGAGTCGAGCGCTGCCTCGAGGTAGTCTGCGAGCTTCTCGGCGTCGTCGCCGCGAAGTGCCGAGTCCTGGCAGCGCTGATCAGGCGGGTATCCACCCCGTCTGCCACACTGAAGGTGTGAGCACCACCGCCCTGGACATCGACCGCGAGCTGCACGAGCGGTTCGGCTTCGCCGAGTTTCGCGCCGGACAGCGCGAGGCGGTTGAGGCCGTGCTCGAGGGCCGTGACGTGCTCGCGATCATGCCCACGGGGTCTGGCAAGTCGCTCTGCTATCAGCTTCCGGCCGTGCTCGGCGCGGGGCTCACGGTGGTCGTCTCGCCGCTCATCGCGCTCATGCAGGATCAGCACGCAGCGCTCGTGGCGCGCGGCTTCGAGGGCATCGAGATGCTCAACTCGGGCATGTCGGCCGAGCAGGTCTCGGCCACGCTCATGCGCATCCAGGAGGGCCACGCGAGGCTGGTCTACGTCGCTCCCGAGCGGTTCACCAGCCGCCGTTTCCTCGATGCGCTGGCGGCCACCAACGTCTCGCGGCTGGCGGTGGACGAGGCCCACTGCCTGTCGGAGTGGGGCCACGACTTCCGGCCCGACTACCGGCGGCTCGCTGACGTGCGCGAGCGCCTGGGATCGCCGCCCACCATCGCGCTCACCGCCACCGCCACGGCGAAGGTGGCGAAGGACATCATCGAGGCGCTCGGGCTGCAGGATCCCGCCACGCCGAGCACCGGCTTCGATCGCGCGAACCTCTTCTTCGAGGTCATCCGCGTGGCCGGCGAGGCCGGGAAGGCCAAGGTGCTGGGCGCGCTCCTGCGCCAGGAGGACCGGCTGCCGGCGGTGGTGTACTGCGGTCGCCGCAACACCTGCGTGGAGGTCGCCGACCGCCTGCAGGCGGCCGGGGTGGATGCCGAGCCCTACCACGCGGGCCTCAGCCAGGAGGCGCGCTCCTCCACGCTTCGCCGCTACCTCGACGGCGATGTCGAGGTGATCGCCGCGACCACCGCGTTTGGGATGGGTATCGACAAGGCCGACGTGCGCTCGGTGGTGCACTGGACGCTTCCGGCATCGCCCGAGGAGTACTACCAGCAGGCCGGTCGTGCCGGTCGCGACGGGCTGCCGGCGCGCTGCACGCTGCTCTACAGCCCCGCCGACAAGGGTCTCACCGTGTTCTTCATCAACCGGGCCAAGCTCTCGACCGGCGACCTCACGGCCATCCACCGGTCGCTCGCTGCGGTGGCGTCGCCCGAGGGGGTATTCTCGGCCGCCGACCGGGAGCTGCCGGGCGATGAGCCGCGTGTTGCGCTTGCGGTGCTCGAGCGCGCGGGCGCCCTCACGCTCTTTCCCGCCCCGATGGGGCACGTCACCGGCCGCCTCGCCGATCGCAAGCTCTCGCCCAAGCACCTGGCGGCGGCCATGGTCGCGGGCAAGCGCCTCGAGCGGATGCGGTGGGACAGGCTCAAGGCGATCGATGAGTACGCGACCACCACCGGCTGCCGGCGGAAGGTGCTGCTGAGCTACTTCGGCGACACGGTGTCGGATCGCCCCTCGACGGAGTGCTGCGACGGCCATGGCGACGTGACGGCAACTGCGATCCCCGGGGTGGATGCAACGGCTTCGATCCTGCAGGCGGTCGACGAGGGCAACGGCAAGGCGGGCCGCACGCGGCTCGTGGCCATCCTGCGCGGCTCCGAGGCAAAGGCGTTGCGCGAGGCGGGCCACGACAAGTACGCCAGCTACGGGGCGCTCGTGCACCTCACCCAGGACGACGTCACGGCGGCCGTTGACCGGCTGGTCGCCCAGGGCGTGCTACGAAAGACGCGCGGGCCGTTTCCGCTCATCCAGCGCGGCTCAGGTGAGGTCGGCGCCCCTGCGGCGCACGCAGCCCCGGAGCCGCCGAGGGGAGATGTCACCGGCTCGATCCTGCAGGCGGTGGACGAGACCGGCGGCTCGGTGGGCCGCTCGCGCCTGGCCGCCATCCTGCGCGGCTCGGGCGCAAAGGCGCTCACCTCGGCCGGGCACGACCAGCTCGGGAGCTACGCGGCGCTTGCAGACCTGAGCCAGGACGACGTCATGGGCGCCATCGACCAGCTGATCGGCGACGGCACCCTCGAGAAGACCGCCGGCCCGTACCCTCTCGTGCAACGGCGCTGACGTGAGCTTCCAGGGCCTCTCGTCGCTTCTGTCCGGACGGAGGGTGACCGGGTTTCGGCGCGTGCTCTTCGTCCGGCCCGATGGAGTGCGCGATGAGCACTACGGGCCGCTCGAGGTCACCACCGAGGGGCATGTGACGGCGCTCCTCGACATCGGCTCCGACCTCGCCTCGGTGCGGTGGGTGGTCGGCCCCTGGCACGACCCGCTCGCCGAGCCGCTCTCCCCCGAGAACCAGGAGTTTGTCGCGAAGAACGGCCGGTGGGTCTCATTCGACGTGAGCGCCGAGCCGGGCTTCGCCGACATCGTCGGGCGCACGATCCTCGCTGTGGAGGAGCTGCGCCCGGGGGCCGACTGGCCCGCACCTGCGCCCGACGGCGTCATCGGAGCGCGGCTGGTGACCCAGCCGCAGATCATCGACGCCTATGCGAGCAGCACGGGCGGGTTCGTGGTGAAGCTGACGCCCCCGGCGTAGCTCGCGCCTAGCTCGATCCGGTAACGCATCTCCAGACCCACGCCGGTGCGGGTACCGCTCCAGCTCAGAGCGTGATGACTACGGTGCCCGGCGGGGCCATCTCGGCCGCCTCGCTCTGCGTCGTGAAGACCACGATCTGGCGCTCCCCGGCGAGATCCGCCAGCACCTCGAGGGCGGCGCGCATCCGCTCGGGATCGAGGTGCGCGAATGGCTCGTCCAGCAGCACCGGCAGCGGCTCCGCCGAGGGCGCGATCAGCTGCACCAGCTCGAGCCGCTGCACCAGGTAGACCAGCCGCTGGGTGCCCGTCGAGAGCTGGCCGACGTCGATCACCGCGCCCGTCTCGGGCGCCTCCAGGCGTACCGAGAGGTCGTCGGCGACGTAGGCCGTGCGATAGCGCCCGCTCGTCGCGCGCAGGAGGTTTCGCTCGAGCGCGGCGTTCAGCCGTGGTGCGAAGTCGCGGTAGGTCTCGGCCATGGTCTGCTCGAGCTCGGACTCGGCCAGCTTCAGCACCGCCTCGGCGCGCTGGAGGCGGCGCACCTCCTCCTCGGCGGCGTCGAGCTGCTCCTGGAGCGCCCCGGCATCGGGCACCAGCCTGAGGCGCTCGATCGCTGTGGCCGCGAGGCCGCTCTGGTTGACCGCCGTCTGCTCGCGCCGGCCGCGGAGGTTCTTCAGCTCTGACTCGATGTCGGCGGGGTCGCGATCGGCGCCGGGGGCGTTTCGGTGGCCGTTCAGCGTGCGCTCCAGGTTGAGGCACTCGCTGCGCGCCTGCTCCAGGCTCTTCTCACCCAGGAGCGTCGCGAGCTCGTTGCGGGCCAGCTCGCGCCGCCGCTCGGCCTCGGTCTGCGTCACGTGCGCCTCGGCCCGGGCGGCGTAGTTGGCGAGCGACTGGGCGAGCGCTTCGGGATCGGACGAGCCCGCATCGAGCAGCGTCGCAAGGCGCGCCCGCGCCGAGTCGAACTCGGCCTGGGCTGCTGCGATCTTCCCCAGCTCGACCTCGTACCCCATCGCCTGCTCGCGGCGCTCGGCAACGGCGCGCTCGCGCTGGGCGCGGGCCTCGTCGATGCGCCGGGCATGGGCCTTTCGGGCCGACATCGCGACGGCGGCTCCGGCCGCAACGGCCACCGCGCCGGCCAGCACGAGGATGAGCGAGACGACCAGCCCGGCAACAACCGCGATTGCACCGGCGCCGGCGACGATCCATCCCGCCGGCGACGGGCCCGCAATGGGATCCGGGCTCTCGGGCAGCGGTGCCCGCAGCTGATCCAGCGCCCGCTGGGCCTCCTCGCGATCACGCTCTAGCTGAGTGCGGCTCGGCAGCAGGTGCTCGTAGTGCTCGCGGGCACCCTCGACGCCTGGAACGGGGCGGAACCCCGCCGAGAGCGTGGCGCTTGTCTGCGCCACCGCAGACGCGGCGACGAGCTGCTGCTCGACGGTCTCGGCCTTCTCGACGCGCGCCCGCATCCAGCGCCAGCGCGCGCCTTCGAGCGCGAACTCGAGGCCGCGGATGCGCCGGTCGAGCGCGGTGGTCTGCTCGGCGGCCTGGTCGCGCTCGGCGGAGAGATGCTCGGCCTCGGCGCGGGCCGCGATCGCATCGCCGAGCTCGGCGCGCAGGTGGGCGACCTGGGCCTCGGCCCGCGGCAGCGGATTGGCCTGGTTTCGGTTGAGCCCGGCCACGAGCTTTCGCCGGGCGCGCAACCGGTCTACAGCTGCCTGGCTGCCGGACTGCGCCTGCGACTGGCCCGCGGCGCGCTCGATGGCCTCGCACACGTCGGAGGCATCGCCGTCGATGCGGGCGAGCTCGTCCTGGCCGACGCAGCCCACGCGCAGATAGGCGTCGCGCGCCACGCCGTGGAGCGTCTGGGTGAGCACCTCGGGGCTGGTGCCCGCGCCGTGATCGGAGGTGAGGTCGGCGCCGGTGGCAGCATCGATGACCGCAAACGACTGGCGGTCGAAGTCCCAGTCGAGCCGCACGCGGCGGCCGTCGCCGCGCTCCAGCTCGAGCGAGCTCGCGTAGCGGTCGGCCTGCCATGGGCGGTGGCGCTCGATGACGGCCGTGTGCGCAGGCTTTCGCCGGCCGCCGGGCGTGAGCCCGAACGCCGATGCCGAGAGGGCTGCGTGCAGGGTGGACTTCCCGGCCTCGTTGGGCCCGTGGACGATGGTGAGGCCCGGCCCGAACGCGAACTCCCGGTCGCGTAGCCGGCCGAATCCCTTGACCCGCAGGGCGGTGATCTTCATGCTGCGAGCTCCGCGTGGCCGTCCATGGCGCGCAGGCCGGCGATGGCTGCATCCTCGGCGAGTGGATCGTCGGATGCCAGCATGCGCGCGACGAACCGGCCGCGCACCGAGCCCTCGCTCGCGATCGCGGGCAGGTCGTAGGCCGGCCGGGTGTGATCGACGACGACAAGCTCCATCAGGCCGCCGGCGCAGCGCTCGCCGAGGAGCCGCGGATCGATCTCGCAGCTGGGCTCGACCTCGCCGGTGAGCGTTACCCGCAGCGAGCTGCCGACATGATCGGCCGCGGCGGCAATGAGGGCGGTCTCGACCTGGCTGGATGTCGCTGCGCCGGACACATCGACCGCCGCCTCGGCGTAGCGGCGGCGTGCCACCTCGTGGAACTCCCACGACACGCTGCCGTCGTCGGCGACATCGACGATGGCGGCTCCGTGGGTGCCGAAGCGCTCGCCCCAGCCCAGCGGCTCGAGCGAGCCGGGATAGCACGAGGAACTCGTCGCCGCGGCCGTCGTGGAAGTGGCCGAGCATCACGAAGCTGACGCCGGTTGCGGTGAGCTGCGCGCGGGTGAACGGCCGGTGGCCGGGGTCGTCGGCCCACTGCTCGCCGGTGAGCGCGCCGTGGATGAGGAGCAGGTGGGTGCCGCCGTCTGCGGGGGCTTGCCAGCCGGCCACGACGTTGGTGGAGCAGTGCTTCGCGGTGAAGCCTGCGCCCCACACCGTGGTGGTGAGGCTGAGCGGGTAGGCCTCGATGCGATCCTGCCCGAAGATGTGGACGTTTGCCGGCCACTGGGTGCGCTGCCAGACCGATCCCGGCATGTACGGATCGTGGTTTCCCGGGGTGATCAGCACGGGGACGCCGGCCGCCCCCAGGAGGTCGCGCAGGAAGGCGACCGTGTCCTCGCGCACGTAGTCGTGCTCGTACATGTCGCCCGCGATGCAGACGGCCTCGACGCCCCGGCTCTCGCCGATCGCGAAGGCCCTGCGGAGGGCGTCGCGGAGCTCTGCCCGGCGGGTGTCGGAGGCGTGCCGCGTGTCGGAGTTGCGAAAGACGCGGTCGAGGTGGATGTCTGCGATGTGGAGGAGTTTCATCGGGCCAGCAATTGTATTCGGGGCGTCGGTCGTACTCCGGGTGTCCCGGCGTTCCGGCGCAGATCTGACACGGCTCGCGACAGACACGTGACGGGCACCGCGGATACCGTCCCCGCCATGAAACGAGTCCTTCCCCTCATCACCCTCGTGCTGGTGCTCGCCCTGGTCGCGGTGTGGCATCTGCGTGGCTCCGGGTCGGCACTGATCACCCGCGGCACCGTCACGCGGGTGGTTGACGGCGACACCTACTACGTCTCCTCCGGCGGTCACTCACAGGACGTGCGGATCATCGGGGTCGATACGCCCGAGACCGTCGATCCGGACAAGCCGGTGCAGTGCTACGGGCCCGAGGCCTCGTCGTACATGAAGCACTGGCTCACCGGCCGCGCGGTCACGCTCGTCTACGACCGCGAGACCCACGACAAGTACGGCCGCACGCTGGCCTACGTCTACGTCGACGGCACGCCCCGCGTGTCGGTCGAGGAGCGGCTGCTGGCGCTGGGCCTCGCCCGGACGCTCTCGATCCCGCCCAACACCGCCAACGCGGCGGCGTACGCCAGGCTCGAGCAGCAGGCGGCAGTGGCTGGCAAGGGGCTTTGGAGTGCCTGCCAATGAGTGCTCGCTAGACTGGCAATCATGTCGCGCTTGGTGAAAATTGCAGTGCTGGCCGCTGCCGCCGCCGCGGTTGCGCACTACATCTACGACCGTGACGAGGCCGTACCGGCGTCGGCCGAACGGGTCATCTCCGGCGATGCCGCCCGCAAGCGGCTTCGCGACGTGATCCAGAGCGTGCGTGGCGCGTAGGGCCGGCCGGCTCGCCTCGGCCGGGGCCGCCGCTGCGGCGGGCCTCGGAGCGTGGGGCCTCTTCGAGTCGCAGTGGGTGCGCGAGCGCGTGCTGGAGGTGCCCGTCGTGGGCCTGCCGCCGGCGCTCGACGGGCTGAGCATCCTGCACCTCTCCGACTTCCACGCCGGCACGCCCTCGTTCAACACGCGGGCGATGCGAAAGGCGGTGTCGTTCGGCGTGGCGGCGCGGCCCGATCTGGTTGCGATCACCGGCGACGTGGTCAGCCATCCGCGCGCCGAGCACACGGTGCGCGCCGAGCTCGCCCGGCTGCACCCGCCGCTGGGCATGTACGCGATCACCGGAAACCACGAGGTTGCCGCCACCAACGATCCCTTCTCGCGGTCGGTGATCATCGAGGACTGGAGCCCGGCCCCGGCCCAGCTCCTGCGTGACCGGTCGGTGGTGGTGAACGGCGCGGGGGACACCATCGAGGTCGCGGGATCCGATGCCGAGGCGTGGCTCTCGGAGCAGGGGCCGCCCGCCGAGTCGCTCTTCCACGACCCGGGCGCCTTCCGGATCCTGCTCGCCCACTTCCCCGACGTGGCGGCGGAGATCCCCGACGGCGCGTGCTCGCTGGTGCTGGCCGGGCACCTCCACGGCGGCCAGATCTGCATTCCCACGGGGCGCGGGAAGCGGCGGCTCTCGCACAACAAATGGCGGTTTCAGGAAGGCGTCATCCAGCACGGGTCGATCACCGTGGTGGTCTCGCGCGGCACCGGTACCACGCTGCTTCCCATCCGCTTTCTGGCACGCCCGGAAGTGTGTCTGTTACGCCTTCGGCCGGTGTGAGCGACCCCTATACTCGGGGGATGGCAGACACATCGGCAGGGCCCGTCGAGTCGGTTCACTCGCCGTCGGCGTCGGCCCACATCTCACACGCGGTCATCGCCACCTACGCCGCGGCTGCCGCACGTGAGGTGGACGGCGTCGCCGGCATCTCGGACGGGCTGCTCGGCGGCCTCGAGCGCCGCACCGATGAGGAGCGCCCGCCACGCGGCTTGAAGGTGAGCTCGGACGGCGAGCGGATCAGGATCGAGCTTCGCCTGATTGCGGAGTGGGGCGCGCTTCTACCCGCGCTCGCCGACCAGGTGCGGCACGCCGTGCGCTCCAACCTGGTGGCGATGACCGAGCTCGACGTCGGCGAGGTCGTGGTCGTGATCGACGACGTCGCTGCCGCCGGGGGCGTGATCGCCAGTGTCCGGCGTTGACCACCTCACCGGTGCGACCGTGGGCGATGCGCCGGTTCCGTGCCGGGAGTGCATGTGGTGGCAGACCCGCCCGGGCCGTGAGCCCGAGCCGAAGGAGCGGTTCGTCACGGGCGTGGAGGACGACTTCGGGCCGTGGGGCAACCTGTACCGCCAGGACGACCGGGTGCTCGGGCTGATCCAGTACGGCCCCGCGAGCGCCTTTCCGCGGGCGGCGACGATGCCCGCCGGCCCGCCGTCCCGCGACGCCGTGGTGGTCACCTGCGCGTACCTGACGGATGTGCAGAGCCCGTGGGTGCTCCAGAGCCTGATGCTCGCGGCCATCGGCGAGTGCCGCGACCGTGACTGCGACGCGCTCGAGGCATTCGGCTACCGCTACGCCCAGGGCGAGACGTTCCCCACCCGGTTCCTGCAGCACCGCACCATCTTCCCGCAGGAGTTCCTCGCCGACTTCGGGTTTACCACCCGGCGCACAATGGGCAAGATCCAGCTGATGCGGCTGGAGTTGCGCGCGCTCGAGAAATCCCCCGAGCTGAGCGCGCTGGAGCGGCTCAAGGCCAAGCTCGCCGTGCTCCAGCCGGCCCCCTCACCTGTACGCTGAACCGAAAAGGTCTCTCCGCCGAATGCCAGACAACGAGCCTCACACAGGAGTCAAGCCAGAGCTCCCTCCGGATCACGAGCTCCTCGCGAAGGTACGCGATGGAGACCGGGAGGCGTTTGCGAAATTGTACGACCGCTACAGCGAGGCGGCGTATTCGCTGGCAGTTCGGATCGTGCGAGACAGGGATCTCGCAGCGGATGTGGTTCAGGACGCATTCCTTGCCGTTTGGAAGAATGCGGCCTCGTTCGATCCCACAAGGGGACAGTCATCGACGTGGATTTTGACAATGACGCATAACAAGGCAGTGGATCTGGTGCGGCGCGAGCAGCGCCGCCGGGCAGATCAGCTGGACGAGGAGCGCACCGAGGTGCCCAGCACCGAGCCCGCTCCCGATCAGCTGGCCTGGCTGTCCTCTGCCCGCGGTCAGATCCGCGAGGCGATGGCGACGTTGCCCGCAGCCCACCGCGAGGTGATCGAGCTGGCGTACTTCGGCGGCTACACGCAGTCGGAGCTCGCCGAGATGCTCTCGGTGCCCATGGGCACCATCAAGAGCAGGACGTTCGCGGCGCTGAAGGCGCTGCGCAAGGCATTGGAAGACACCGGATGGCGGATGGAGGATCAGTGGAACACGTCCACGAGCTGATCCCGTCGCACGTCCTGGGAGCGCTTGACCCGGAGGAGACCGTGCGCGTCGAGAAACATCTGGCCGAATGCGAGGAGTGCGCCGCCGACCTGCGCGAGTCCGAGCAGACCGTCGCGATGCTCGCCCTCACCGCCCCGCGGATGACGCCGCCGCCCGAGCTGCGCGACCGGCTGATGGCCGCGATCGACGCGCCGCCGGCGTTCTCTGCCGAGCTGCCGGATCCCGAGGTCGCAGACCAGGATCGGAAGGCGCGCCAGTCGCGTGACATGCCCGGCTGGTGGCCGCGCTTCGCGCGGATCGCCGTGCCGGTGCTGGCGGTCGCGGTCGTCGGCCTCTTTGCGTGGAACATCTCGCTGCGCCACGACCTCACGAACACCAACGACACCATCTACGGCAGCGCCACGAGCGTCGCGCTGCCGAAGGTCGGCACCGTGTTCGTGGACTCGAGCGGCAAGGCGACGATGATCGCCGACGCATCCGCTCCGCCCAGCGGGAAGACCTACCAGGCGTGGGTGATCGCCCCGAACTCCAAGCCGGTCTCTGCCGGCACGTTCAGCGGCGGGCGCACCAGCTTCGACCTCCCGGTCACGGCCCAGGCCGGCGACACGGTGGCGGTCACGGTCGAGCCGGCAGGCGGCTCGGCGCAGCCCACCACGAAGCCGATCTCGGCTTCGACCGTGGCGTGACCCCTACTTGCTGAGGTAGACGAGCGTGGTGATGATGAGCGCGCCGCCCGCCGTGATGCCGGCGACGTGCGCCATGTCGGGCAGCTGCACCCGCGGCAGCGAGATCGCCGCCGGGGCCTCGCGCTTTCGCTCGTGGGCGCGTGCCAGGCGCTCGCGCTCGGCCGCCGCCTCGCGCTGGGCGCTGGGGCCGAGCAGCTCGTCGAGCTGATACGGGCCGTGCGAATGGTGATCGACGCACTCGTAGCCCGACCGGCTCTCGGCGACCTCGCCGAGGCACCGCGGGCAGGCGTGCAGGATGGGCGTGAACGGAAACCACGTGTGCCGCGTGGCGTTTCGCATGTCGAGCGCGGTGGAGAGCTGATTGGGAGCCCACAGCCCGTGGTGATCGCATACACCCAGCCGCACATCCCCGAGGCACACGGGGCAGAGATTTCCGCGCCGGGATTGCACTAGGCGGCAGCAGCTCCCGGTACGCGGACGAGGTCACGGGCAACGAGCGTCTCTGCGATCTGCACGCCGTTGGTGGCTGCGCCCTTGCGCAGGTTGTCGGCGACGATCCAGAGCGCAAGCCCGTTTCGCCGCGACGGATCGCGGCGGATGCGCCCCACGAACACCTCATCCCGGCCGGAGGCCGCGATGGGGGTGGGATAGCTGTTGGCGGCCGGGTCATCGAGCACGACCACGCCGGGGGCCCGTCCGAGCAGCTCGCGCGCCTGGTCGGCTGAGAGCGGGTCGGTGGTCTCGATCCACACGGCCTCGGAGTGCCCGCGCCACACCGGCACCCGCACGGCGGTGGCCGAGATGCCGAGCTGCGGGAGGCCGAGGATCTTGCGGCTCTCGTGGATGAGCTTGGTCTCTTCCTGCGTGTTGCCCTCGGCGTCGAACACGTCGCAGTGCGGCAGCGCGTTGAACGCGATCTGCTGCGGGTAGACGCTGCTCACGACGGGCTCGTCGGCCAGCACTGCGCGGCTCTGAGCGGCGAGCTCGTCCATGGCCTTGGTGCCCGTGCCGCTCACGGCCTGGTAGGTGGAGACCGTCACGTGCTGGAGCCCGGCGGCGTCGAGCAGGGGCTTCAGCACCGCCACGAACTGGATGGTGGAGCAGTTGGGGTTCGCGATGATGCCGCGGTGCGCGTCGGCCGTCTCGGGGTTGACCTCCGGGACGATGAGCGGCACGTCGGGATCCATGCGGTAGGCGCTCGACTTGTCGATCACCACGCAGCCGCGGGCAACCGCCTCGGGCGCGTACTGCTTCGACGTGCTGCCGCCGGCCGAGAAGAGCGCGAGGTCGAAGCCCTCGAGGGCATCGTTGGTGAGCTCGCGCACCTCCAGCTGCTCGCCGGCGAAGGCCACCCGCTTGCCCGCCGAGCGCGCCGATGCGAACGGCACCACCTCCGAGGCCGGGAAGCTGCGCTCCTCGAGCACCTTCAGCACCTCGGGCCCGACCGCGCCGGTTGCGCCGACGACCGCCAGCTTGACGCTACTCATTGGGGCCTCGGTGGCTCAGCTCGATCTCGGACTCGAACGCCGTGTGCAGCGCCGAGACGGCGTCGGTCACGTGGTCGCGCGGGATCACGCACGACACCTTGATGGGTGAGGTGGCGATCATGCGCACGTTGATCTCGTTCGAGGCGAGGGTCTGGAACATCTTGGCCGCGACGCCCGGGTGGCTCTTCATGCCGGCGCCGATGAGGCTCACCTTGGCGGCGGTCTCGTCCACCCGCCAGTGCAGGCCCAGGTCGCGGCACAGGCCGTCGATGGTGTCGCGCATCAGCGGCAGGTCGTCGGTGGGGATCGAGAACGTCACGTCCGCGTCGCCGTGCACCACGGCGTTTTGGATGATGGTGTCCACGTTGATGTGGGCGGCCGCCACGGCGTTGAAGATGCTGGCGGCGGTACCGGGCTTGTCGGGCACGTCGGTGAGGGTGACATACACCTCATCCGTGGTGTGGGTGATCCCGGAGATGATGGCGTCTTCCATCGTTCCGTCCTCTCGAATCCACGTTCCCTCGGAATCGGAGAACGTTGAGCGTACATGGATGGCTACCCCGTGGTTACGGGCGAACTCGACCGAGCGCAGCTGCAGCACCCGGGCACCGGAGCCGGCCATCTCGAGCATCTCGGTGGCCGAGACCTCGGGCAGCTTCATCGCGTTTGGCACGATGCGCGGATCGGCGCTGAACACGCCGTCGACGTCGGTGTAGATCTCGCAGTCGCCGCCGAGCGCGGCGGCCAGGGCGACGGCGGTGGTGTCCGACCCGCCGCGGCCGAGGGTGGTCACGTCGTACTCCGTGGAGACGCCCTGGAAGCCGGCGACGAGCACGATCTCGCCGCGGGCGAGGGCCTCCTCGATGCGGCGCGGGCGGATCTCGACGATCTTGGCCTTGGTGTGCACCGTGTCGGTGACGATGCCCGCCTGCGAGCCGGTGAGCGAGACGGCGCGGTGGCCCAGATCCTCGATCGCCATGGCGCAGAGCGCGGCGGAGATGCGCTCGCCGGTGGAGAGCAGCATGTCCATCTCGCGCGGGTGCGGGTGCCGCGAGACGTCGGCGGCCAGCGACACGAGCTGGTCGGTGGTCTTGCCCATCGCCGAGACCACGCCGACGACGCTTCGGCCGGCCTCGTGGGCAGCGACCATGCGCTCGGCCACGCGCCGGATCTTGTCGGCGTCGGCGACCGAGGAGCCGCCAAATTTCATCACCATCACCCGCTGGGGTGACGGCTCAGTAGAGGGGGATGAGACCGCCATTCACCTCATGGTATCCAGGATCGCTTTGATATCGGTGAGGGTGGTGAGCGGGTTGACTATGGCAAACCGCGTCACGATCTCGCCGTTCAGGACGGTCGGCGTGACGAACGCAAAGCCGCGCTCGAGCATCTCCGCGCTCCAGGCCGCGTAGTTCTCGGGGCCCCAGCCGATGCGCCGGAAGCAGAGCACCGAGAGCTCGGGCTCGCTCAGGAGCTCGAGGTCGGGACGCGAGCGGATCTCCTCGGCGCCCTCCTGGGCGACCGCGAGCGTGGACTCGACGGCGTAGGAGTAGGCGGCGGTGCCGTGCACCGCGAGCGAGAACCAGAACGGCAGGCCGCGGGCGCGCCGCGAGAGGTGCACGGCGTAGTCGGACGGGTTCCACTCGCTCTCGGACTGGATCGCGTCGAGGTAGCCGGCGTGCTGGGTGTGGGCGGCGCGCGCCAGCTGCGGGCGCTTGTAGAGGAGCGCGCAGCAGTCGAACGGCGCGAAGAGCCACTTGTGCGGGTCCACGATGAAGCTGTCGGCGTGCTCGATGCCCTGGAACCTGGGGCGCACGGAGGGAGCCGCGAGGCCGGCGCCGCCGTAGGCGCCGTCCACGTGCATCCAGAGGTCGCGCCGGTCGCACACCTCGGCGACGCCGGCGAGGTCGTCGATGATGCCGAGGTTGGTGGTGCCCGACGTCGCGACCACCGCGAAGAGGCCCTCGTCGCCCTGCTCGGCGATGGCCGCCTCGAGCGCCTTTCCGGTGAGCCGGCCGCGCTCGTCGGGCGCGACCTGCAGCACGTCCACATCCATCACCTGAGCGGCCGAGACGATGGAGGAGTGCGCCTCGCCCGTGGCGGCGATCTTCAGCCGCGCCGGCCGCTCGCCGCCGCGCTCGGCCAGGTACGTGTAGCGGGCCGCGACGAGGGCGGAGAGGTTGCCGATGGTGCCGCCCGAGACGAAGCAGCCGCCTGCCTGCTCGGGCATGCCGGCGAGGTCGGCGATCCACCGAAGCGCCTGGTTCTCGGCGTAGACCGCGCCGGCACCCTCGAGCCAGCTGCCGCCGTAGATGGACGACGCGCCCACCACGAGGTCGAACAGGGTCGCCGACTCGGTGGGCGCAGCGGGGATGAATGCGAGGTAGCGCGGGTTGTCCACCGAGACGCACGCCTCGGAGAGGATCTCGTCGAAGATGCGAAGCGCCTCGGGCCCGCCGAGGCCCTCGGTGGTGATGGTCTGCCCGGCTGCAGCGGCCAGCTCCTGCGGCGAGCGCGGCCCGTCGAGCGGCACGGGATTCAGCCGCAGGCGGTCGCGCGTGTACTCCAGGATGGCCTGCGCCAGACGCTCCGTGACGTCGGTGTAGCGGTGCATGGAGGTCGCGTCGATCACGCCTATCAGTCTCCCAGATGCGCGACGCGATCGCGCAGGTCGGGCGCAATCGCGAGGCCGGTGCCGGACATGGAGTGGCAGACTGACCCCGAACCTGGAGGACGGCGCTTGCCCCCCGACAAACGAGAACTGCGCTTCGAGGCGCTCTTCGATGCCCACCGCGAGGCCGTGCGCGCCTACCTCTGGCGGCGCGACCCCGAGCTCGCCGACGACGTGACCGCCGAGACGTTCCTGGTGTGCTGGCGGCGGCTGGACGACGTGCCGGCCGAGCCGCTTCCGTGGCTGATCGGCGTTGCCCGCAACATCCGCCTGAACCAGCGCCGCGGCGACCGCCGGCGCGACCACCTCACGCGCCGGCTCTCGTCCGGCCCGCTCTCGACCCCCGATCCGGCGGCGTCGGTGGGGGAGCGCGAGGCCATCCGCGCGGCGCTCGGGCGGCTCGACGAGCGCGATCGCGAGGTGCTCCTGCTCACGGCGTGGGACCGGCTCGACCGCGACGCGATCGCCGTGGTGCTCGGCTGCACCCGCGCCAACGTTGCCGTGCGGCTCATGCGGGCGCGCCGGCGCCTGGCGCGCGAGCTCGAACTGGAGGACGCGCCCGCGGGCGCGACCACGCTGCTCTCTCAAGGAGGACTCTGATGTCTGACGAGCTGATCACCCTGCTCCAGCGGCACGACCCGGCTGCGGCGCTTCGCCCGCTGCCCGGGATCGAGGCCGCGGCCATGCGCGACCGCATCGTGGGCTCGGCCCCGGATCGAACGCCCGCGCGCCGCCGGTGGCGGCCGCTGGCCCTCGCGGTGGCCGTGGGCGCGATGGCGCTCGCCGGTGCCACCGCCGTCTACTCATCCACCGCCGGGGACGATCGTGCTCCCACCGTGAACCAGCAGTTCGCGGCAGTGACGAGGACCATCGCCCTGCCGCCGGGGGCCCACTGGAAGGCGCTCGGCCTGCCGGCGGATGCGCTCTACGGGCAGCACTTCGCCCTGATGGCGGCCATCGGCCAGGCGCAGTGCGCGTGGTACGGGCACTGGGACGCGGCGGCTTCGGCGGGAAACTCCGCCGCGGTGGCGCAGTCCTACGCTGCCGCCCTGAAGCTGCGGGCGCTCATGCCGGTGCACCCCGCGGGCGCCTCGGAGGACGCCGGGGGATATGACGCCGGCTCGCTGGCGGCCGCCGATCGCGAGATCGCAGCCGCGCACCGCGGCGACTTCACGCTGCTCCGGCAGGATCTGAAGGCCAACTGCGGCGCGTAGTCAGATGGCGCGGCGGCCCTGGAGGGCGCGGCCGAGGGTGACCTCGTCGGCGTACTCCAGGTCGCCGCCCACCGGCAGGCCGCTCGCAAGGCGGGTGACGGTGAGCCGGTCGCGCAGCCGGTCGGCGATGTAGTTGGCGGTCGCCTCGCCCGTCATCGTCGGGTTGGTGGCCAGCAGCACCTCGGTCACGTGGCCGGACTCGATGCGGGCCATCAGCTCGGCGATGCGCAGGTGCTCGGGATCGACCCCGTCGATGGGGGAGAGCGCCCCGCCCAGCACGTGGTAGCTCCCGCGGTACTCGTGCGTGCGCTCGAGGGCGATCACGTCGGAGGGGTCCTCCACCACGCAGATGAGGGACTCGTCGCGGCGCGGGTCGAGGCAGATCGTGCAGAGCGGCCCCTCGGCCAGGTTGTAGCAGCGCTCGCAGAAGCCGATCTTCTCCTTGACCTCGACGATCGCGGCCGCGAGCGCGCCGGCCTCCTCGGGCGACGCCTTCAGCAGGTGGAAGGCAAGGCGCTGCGCGCTTCGCTGGCCCACGCCGGGCAGGCGGGCGAGCTGCGTGATGAGGTTGTCAACCGAGGGTGCGTACACCGAATTACATGCCGGGGATGCCGAGCCCGCCGAGGCCGCCCATGCCCGACATCATCCGCTGCTGCTGCAGCTGCTGGGCCGCGGTGATGGCGCCGTTCACTGCGCTCACGAGCAGGTCCTGGAGCATCTCGGCATCGTCGGGGTCGATCGCTTCGGGCTTGATGGTGATCTCGGTGATCTCGAGGGCGCCGGAGGCCTTCACGGTGACCACGCCGCCGCCCGCGGAGTGCTCGACGTACTGCGTCTTCAGCTCCTCCTGAGCCACTTCCATCTGCTTCTGCATCTGGCCCAGCTGGGCCATCATCTTCTGGGGATCGATCTTGGTCATCGCTGCTGCTCCTCGATCTCGCGGGCATCGAACGTGTCTTTCACGTGGGTGAGAAACTCGTCCTCGGACAGGGTCGCCTGGTGCTCTGGCTCGCCGTTTCGCTCGGGCTCGGCGTCGGGCTCGTCCGACATCTCGAGCGCGACGTCCACGGTGCCGCCGGCGGCCATCGCGAGCACCTGGTTGAGGATCTTCCGGAAGCTCGGCGCGTTGGCCCCGGTGCGGGAGAACGACTTCGACTGCGGGAAGGTGATCACCACGCGGCCGCCCTTGACCTCCACCTTCGAGGCGTCCTTCACGAGCGCTGCGAGCGGCGGCGACTGGCGGGCGAGCTCGGGCAGGATCATGTCGCGCCACTGCTCGGGCACGCGCTCGGCCCCGCCGGCGGGTGCGGCGCTGGAGACCGGCGGCGCGATGGGCGCGGGAGGAGGCGGCGGCGGTGCTGCGGCCTGGGGCGTCGCAGGAGCGGGCACGAACGACGGTGCCGGAGCGGGCTGAGCGACGGGTGCGGGCGCTGCGGCCGGCTGGGCGGCGGCACCGGCCTCGAGCCGTGCGATGCGCTGCTCGAGCGCCTGCAGCTCGAGCTCGCCGGCGGGGCGGCAGATGCGCACCAGCGAGAGCTCCAGCGGTAGACGCGGGTCGGCGCCCTCACGCACCTGATCGTTGGCGTCGCGCAGCAGATCCACCAGCCGGTGCACGGTGGCGGGCTGCAGCCTGTCGGCCTGGGCCTTCAACCGCGCGCGCTCGTCGTCGGTCGCGGCGACCTCCTCGGGCGGCTCGCCCAGCTGCTGGCACAGGAAGATCGCGCGCAGGTGGCCGAGCAGGTCGGTGACGAGCGAGGCGAGGTCGGCACCCCCGTCAACCTGGGCGGCGATGACGCGCAGGCATCCGGCCGCGTCCTGGTCGGCGACCATGTCGAGGGTCTGGAAGAGCACCTCGCCGTCGGTGGTGCCAAGGAGCTCGCGCACGTCGGCGACGCCGATGCGGCCGTTGCACGCGGTGGAGAGCTGGTCGAGCGTCGAGACGGCGTCGCGGAAGCTGCCGCCCGCGGCGCGCGCCACCAGGCCGATCGCGGCGGGGTCGATGTCGATCGACTCCGACTCGGCGATGCGATGCAGGACGCCCCCGATCTCGGGTAGGCCCGGGCGCTGGAACACGAACCGCTGGCAGCGGCTGCGGATGGTGGCGAGCATCGACTGCATCTCGGTGGTGCAGAGCACGAAGACCACGTGCTCGGGCGGCTCCTCGAGCGTCTTCAGGACGGCGTTCGAGGCCTCCTTCGTGAGCATGTGCGCCTCATCGACGATGTAGACCTTGCGGCGGCCGGCGGCGGGGCGCTGCGCCACCTTGTCAACGATCTCGCGGATGTCGTCGATGCCGCGGTTGCTGGCGGCGTCGAGCTCGATCACGTCGATGGACGTGGCATCGTGGATGGAGCGGCACGACTCGCACACGAGGCACGGCGTGACGGTCGGGCCGTTCACGCAGTTCAGGCACTTCGCGAGGATCTTGGCCATCGACGTCTTGCCCGTGCCGCGCGGCCCGGCAAAGAGGTAGGCGTGCGCCACGCGATCCATCTCGATCGCGTTTCGCAGGGTGCGCACGACGTGCGTCTGGGCCGGCTCGAACTGGGTGAAATCCTGGGGCCGGTAGGTGCGGTAGAGCGCTGACATCAGAGACGCAGCTTATCTGTCGCGGGGCGACAGGTTCTGCAGGGTGGAGAGGTGACCGTGCACCCATCTCTGTGGCGGTAAACCCGGGTGGTGTCCGTGACGCAGGCTCCTGCCAGGCTAACCCGCGGCACCCAGAGAACATTGCTTAGCGCTGCTTCCTTCCGGACCTGACGCGGTTCGCAAGCCTCCGTTGCGCGGGACCTGGCGATCAACACCGAACGCACAAACCCGTTCCCGAACTCTTCACCCCTCGGATGGGAATTCGGCCCGGCTAGAGCGGATTGCCGGTTACAGGGTACCGCTAGCCCCCCGCTTAGCACGGTCGCGGGCCATGCTAGCAGGAGCGCTCACGACTCGGCGGCTGCTGCGCGCTCCTGCGTCTCGCGGAGCGTTCGGGCAAGGCTCTTGGCGATCTTCACCGCAAGCTCGGGGTGCTCTTTCAGAAGCGGCGTGAACTGCCACGAGGTGAGCCCGTAGACGATCAGCTGCGACTCGGCGATCACCGATGCCGTGCGGCGGCCGGCCTGGTCGTCGAGCAGGGCGACCTCGCCGAATGACGCGCCCGGCGCGAGCGTCGCGACGCGGCTGCCCTTGGCCTCGACGCGGGCGGTGCCGTCGCCGATCACGAAGAAGCCGACGCCGCTTTCACCCTCGCTCACGATCACGTCGCCGGTGTCGTAGCGGCGCTCCTTGGTCGCATTGGCCACGGCCTTCAGCTCTTTGTCGGAAAGGTCTTCGAAGAGGGAGACCTTGCGGAGGATCTCGATTCGTTCGTCAGGCATGCTCGCTCGATTCGGTGTGGGAGGCTGCAGTTTCGCCGAACCGGGCGGTCGGTGGCAAGTGGATGGCATACTTGCCTGACCTGGAGAGGTGTCCGAGTTGGCTTAAGGAGCGCGACTGGAAATCGCGTAATGGGGGTTTCCTCATTCGCGGGTTCGAATCCCGCCCTCTCCGTGGCCGGGGATCTCAGCCGTGAATAAAAGGTGCCAGGCACCTTTTATTCGCGGTACAGTGGCGAATGACACTTTCATGACCCTGAGACGCCGATACCTGCATCAGCCCAGCCTTCAGGCGCTCGTCTTCCTGCTCGTCGGCCTGGCGCTGATCATCGTGCCGGTTGCGCTGCAGCTCGGGTCGAGCGTGCTGCGGTTCGGGTGCGTGGTGGTCGGCGTGGCGGCGCTCCTTCGCTTCGCCCTCGTGCAGGCGGATGTCGCCGACGACGATTACGCGGCGCTTGCCGGCGAGCGGCTCGCAGAGCGCGAGGCCGATGGGCACACCAGCTCGATGACGGGCAAGACCTACAACGGGCCCTGAATTCAGCTGACGGTGACGTCCACCCGGTCGGCGTAGAACGCGACGTGCCCGGCGATCTCGCCCACGGCGGGATACGGCTCTTCGTAGAACCAGACGGCGTCGGTGACCGTGCCTTCCGGGGTCTCCACGCTGGAGTACGACGCGTCGCCCTTGTACGGGCAGTACGTGGAGGTGTCCGAGCTGCGCACCACTGCCGGGTCGAGGTCGGCGACCGGGATGTACTGCACCACCGGATACGCCGCCTCCGCCAGGGAGAGCGCGCTACGGGAGCGGGCGATCTCGACACCGCCCGCGTGCACCACGACCTCGCCCTCGGTCGGCGTGATGGTGATGGGGTGATCGGCCGACGGCGTCAGCACCGGGCGTTCGGAAGTCGAGCTCATGGTCGTGCTCCTCTTGGCGATTTTCAGGTGGGCTGGTTCTTCAGGGTAGCCGTGGCCTGGCGGGCGATCCGGCGCCGTGACGCGAGCGGGAGCGCCGAGACCGCGGCGACGGCGGCGAGGCCCGCAGCCCACCACCACGCGTCCACGAAGCTCGAGAGCTGGGGCGCGGCGGCCGATCCCAGGATGACGACCAGGATCGAGACTCCCAGCACCGATCCGATCTGGCGGCTCATCTGCACCACGGCGCTGCCGGTGGAGGTCTGGTGCGCTGCGAGCCCGGCGGTGCCGGCCGCGATGATCGTCGGCAGCGTGAGCCCAACCCCGGCGCCTGCCATCAGCCAGGCCGGCAGGATCTCGCGCAGGTAGTCGGGGCTGGCGGTGAGCGACATGGCGATCCAGACGTCGCACGCCGCCATCAGGAGCGCTCCGGCTGCGGCCACGCGCCCGGCGGGAAACTTCGCGGTGTAGCGCCGAAGGCCGATGGCGGTGACCGACACCATCACGGGTCCGGGGGCGATGCCCAGGCCGGTCTCGAGTGCCGACCAGCCCCAGCCCTCCTGCAGCCAGAGGACCAGCCCGAGGAGCTGCATGCCGAACGCCACCGAGAAGATGGTGATCGAGATGTTGGCCCACGTGAAGTCGGGGTGGTGGAAGAGCTTGGGATCGACCACCGGCACCTCGCTTCGCAGCGAGCGGAAGACGAACCACGCCAGAGTGACGGCGCTCAGGGCGAAGGCGGCCAGCGTGCGGTCGGACGTCCAGCCCCACTCGGGGCCCTTGACCAGGCCGAGCGAGAGCGAGCCGATGGCGAGGATCATGAGGAGGCCGCCCAGCAGGTCGGGCAGGCGTGCCTCCATCTTGTGGCGCAGATCAGGGGCGAGCACGGCCGCGGCGGCGAACGCGGCGATGCCGATCGGGACGTTCAGCAGGAAGATCGATCGCCACGAGAGCTGCACCAGAAGGCCCCCGAGCGCGGGGCCTGCGGCGGCGCCGAGCGAGCCGCTCACCGCCCAGATCTGGATGGAGTGCTTGCGCCGCTCGAGCGGGATGGCGGTGAGGATCAGGCCGAGGCTCGTGGGCACGAGCGCGGCGGCGCCGACTGCCTGGAGGCAGCGCATGCCGACGATCACCCAGAGGTCGCTCGAGAGGGCGCAGCCGAGGCTTGCGAGCGAGAACGCGGCGAGCCCGAACATGAAGCCCCACTTGTTGCCGTAGCGGTCGGCCAGCCGGCCGGCCGGCACCAGGAGGGCCGCGAAGACGATGGCGTAGGCGTTCAGCACCCAGCTCAGATTGGAGAGCGCGGCGGCGCCGACGTCCTCGCCGATGGCGCGCAGGCCGACGTTCACGATGAACAGGTCGAGGGTGCTCATGAAGGTGGCGGCGCACAGGATGAGCAGGAGCGCAGTGGGGTTGACCTGACCATCTCTTCGCATGGCGACCACCTCGGTTCGATTTTCGGACTTACTTTGGTTGCGCTACGATAGCACAATGAGTTCGAACATCGAACCTACTGTGAGGAACGCTCCCCGGGTGTGCGGCGTGGCCGACGCGCTCGAGCTCATCGGCGATCGGTGGTCGCTCCTCGTCATCCGCGAGCTGAACTTCGGCGTGCTGCGGTTCAACGACATCCGCAAGAACACCGGAGCGCCGCGCGAGACGCTCACGGCGCGGCTGCGCAAGCTGGAGGAGGGCGGCGTGATCACGCGCCGCCGCTACAGCGAGCACCCTCCGCGCGACGAGTACCTGCTGACCGACGCCGGCAAGCAGCTCGCGCCGATCCTCGGCGCCCTACGCGAGTGGGGAGAGCAGTACGCCCGCTAGCCGGGCCCGGGTCTGCGCGGCGCTCTCGTGCACGATGCCCGTCATGCCAAGGGCACGGGCAGCATCGACGTGGCCGGGCGTGTCGTCGATGAAGGCGCAGGCCGAGGCCGGCACGCCGGTGAGCGCGACCGCCGCCTCGAACGCCGCCCGATCGGGCTTGGCCGCCCCCACCACCGAGGAGTTCACCACGGCGTCGAAGAGTTCCGCGAGGCCCGCCTCGCGTAGATCGGCATCGAGCCGGTCGGTCGCGTTGGTCAGCGCCACCACGGGCACCCTGGCGCGGAGCTCGGTGACCAGCGCCACCATCGCGGGGTCGGCGAAGGCGCGCTGGGCGCTCCAGGCCGCGACGGTCTCGGGCGAGCCGATCGCCGCCGCGATGCGCCGCCGCCACTCGTCGTCGGTGATCGCGCCGGTGGTCACCAGCCGCAGCAGCTGAGGCTCGAACGCAGCACGCGCCAGCGCGTCTGGCTCGGGCTTCGGCCAGAACCTGACCACGCCGTCGAGGTCGATGATCACTGCGCGCACGCTCTGCATCGGGGTATCTTGACCGCGATGTCGATCACCGACCAGCTCCTGGTGAACGCGCGGCGCTACGCCGAGCAGTTCGATCACGGCGATCAGCCGCGCGCGCCGCGCCGCAAGGTCGCGATCGTGACCTGCATGGATGCGCGGGTCGATCCCCACCGCCTCTTCGGGCTGGCGGAGGGCGACGCGCACCTGATTCGCAACGCCGGCGGCGTGGTGACCGACGACGAGATCCGCGCGCTTGCGATCAGCCAGCGGCTGATGGGCACGAGGGAGATCATCGTCATCAAGCACACCGACTGCGGCATGATCAACTTCTCCGAGGGCGAGTTCGAGGACGCCATCGAGGCGGACACGGGCTTCCGCCCGCACTGGGACGCCACCTCGCTGAGCGACCTCGACGCCGACGTGCGCCGCTCGATCGCACGGGTCACCAAGAGCCCCTTCATCCCGCACCGCGACTCGGTGCGCGGGTTCGTCTACGACGTGAGCAACGGCACACTTCGCGAGATCCCCACCGATTAGGTGTACTTTTCCGGAAGCTCAACTACTTCCGAAGAGATCGGGGACGTGAATGTCTGTTACAGATGAGTTGCTCCAGAACGCGAAGACCTACGAGGCGTCGTTCGACAAGGGCGAGCTGCCGATGCCCCCTGGGCGCAAGGTCGCCATCGTCGCCTGCATGGATGCCCGGCTGAACGCGTACGGCCTGCTGGGGCTCGAGGAGGGTGACGCCCACGTCATCCGAAACGCCGGCGGCGTGATCACCGACGACGAGATCCGCTCGCTCGCCATCAGCCAGCGGCTGCTCGGCACCGAGGAGATCATCCTGATCCATCACACCGACTGCGGCATGCTGACCTTCACCGACGACGAGTTCAAGGCGTCGATCCTCGAGGACACCGGCATCAAGCCGGAGTGGGCGGCCGAGGCGTTCTCCGACCTGGACCTGGACGTGAGGCAGTCGCTGAAGCGGATCCAGTCGAGCCCGTTCATCCCGAAGAAGGACTCCGTGCGCGGGTTCATCTACGAGGTCGAGACGGGCAAGCTCCGCGAGGTCACCGCCTAGCACCGCAGGAGCAGCGCGGGCCGGTGCAGAGAGGGTGCGTGGCACCTTCTCTGCACCGGTCACACCGAGCGCTGATACGAGTGGAACGCCCGCGTCGCGAAGACGCTGCACACCACCAGCAGCACCAGCAGGAGCCCGGTCTTCTGGGCCACCATCGTCCAGTCCGTGTTGGGCAGCACCGCCGCGCGGCCGGCCGTGACGGCCCAGTTGACCGGGTTGAACGACGCCGTTGACTGCATCCAGCCCGGCATCAGATCCTGCTGCATGAACGCCGCCGAGAGGAACGTGAGCGGCAGCAGCATGAAGTTCATCACCGCGATCAGCGTCTCCTCGCGCCGCGCCAGGAGGGCGATGCCGTTGGAGATCGCGCCGAACGACGAGCCCAGGAGCGCCCCCAGGAAGATCATCACGACGATGCCGAGCACGCCGTTGGGGAAGCTTGCCCCGACGATCAGCGCGAGCACCACGATGATGATCGACTGGATCACGATGGAGATCACGTTCTGCAGGATCCGCCCCGCGATGATCGAGCCACGGTGCACCGGCGCCATCAGGAACCGGTCGACCACGCCGCGCTCGATGTCGTTCAGAAGGCCCATCCCGCCCCAGCCGGAGCCGAACAGCGCCGTCATCATCACCACGCCCGGCACGAGGAACTGGATGTACGACGTGGAGTGGAACCCGGGGATGTCCACCACCCGCTTGAAGAGCGCGCCGTAGAGCAGCAGCCAGATGATGGGCTGCACCAGGCTGATCGCGATCCACCACGGCTGCCGGATGAGCGAGAGGAGCCCGCGGTGGGTCATGATCCACGACTGCCGAAGCGCGATCACGCCTCGCCTCCCGCGTCGGCGTCGCCGAACGAGCGGCCCGTGTGCCGCAGGTACACGTCGTCGAGCGACGGCCGCGAGACGGTGACCGAGGCCACCACCATCCCGGCCGATTCGAGTGCCGCCAGCACCGCCGGCACCGCGGTCGCGCCGTTGGCGACCCGGGCGCGCACGCGCCGGCCCTCGAGGCTCACCTCCTGCACGCCCGCGACCCCCGCGAGCGCGGCGTCGATCGCGGCGGGATCGGCCGGCTCGGTCAGCTCGGCGTGGATCGCGTCGCCGTGCAGCTCGCCCTTCAGCTGCTCGGGCGTGCCCTCGATCACGACCCGGCCCTTGTCAACGATCGCGAGGTTCGCGGCCAGGTTGTCGGCCTCCTCGAGGTAGTGCGTGGTGAGGAGCACCGTGATGCCCTCCTCCTTCGCGAGCCGCGCGATCTCGATCCACATCCCGGCTCGCACCTCGGGATCGAGGCCGGTGGTGGGCTCGTCCATGAAGAGCACCTCGGGCCGGTGGACGAGCGCGGTTGCGATGTCCAGCCGCCGCTGCATGCCGCCGGAGTAGCCGCGCGTGAGCCGGTCGCCGGCGTCTACCAGCCCGAACTGGGCGAGCAGCTCGTCGATGCGGGCGCCGGCCTCGTTCTTGCCCATCCCGAAGATCTGGGCCTGGAGCCGCAGGTTCTCGCGGCCGGTCAGCTCGCGATCGACCCCCGACTTCTGCGCCACGACGCCGATGAGGTGCCGCACCTGCGAGGCCTGCGACCGCACGTCCTTGCCGGCCACGGTCGCGGTGCCCGAGTCGGCCTGGGCCAGCGTGGTGAGCACTTTCACCGCCGTCGACTTCCCGGCGCCGTTCGTTGTCGGCACCCTTGTGCATGGCATCCAGGCCGCTCGCCCCGTTTTGAGTCCTAGCATCAGCGCTAAGGTGAAGAGGGACAGCGCGGTTTTGGGGCGGTCGTTCAGCGCTAAGGTGCAGAGGGGCAGCGCGGTTTTGGGCTACCACGCCAGCGCTAAGGTGCAGGGGGAACTTGCGCCGCTTCCCGCTGTAATGGGGAGGGGCTAACGCCGACAGCCCCACGACTAACTCGCAAGGGAGTAACCCCGACAGCCCTGCGCGTAACTTGCAAGGGGACGACAGCGCCAGCTGTCCGCACGACACCAGCCGCCAGCTGGGCTACGACGTGACTACGACTTCCAGAGTCTTCACATCGTGCCGTCCAGGGTCGTAGCTGGATGGCATTTCTGCGTTCTGGCGAGCGCAGACACCTGACACCTAGGCCGGGCGTCAGTTCAAGGCACGGGCCGACCGCTGACTGTAGTGGGCGGCGGTCGGCTCCCGTGCTCACTCACTACACCCAGAGGTTTTCGAGATGGCGACCAGCACGCACCCGGTAGGAACCGATCAGCAGGCACCACGCGCCACCGAGCAGCCGAGCGTCTGGCGCATGGAACCCGTGCTGCGCGCGGTCTGGCGGTCGAGGGAGCTTGACCGCTGCGCCAAGGACGCGGCGACGGCCACACTGCTGGCCTGCAACGAAGACGGGGCATGCACCCTGGCTGCGCCGGTCGTGGCTGCGCTGAGTGCCCTACCCATCACCTACCTGAAGGCTGGCTGGGCGCGGCTGGTCGCGGAGGACTGGATGCTGGTCGAGGATCAACGTCCGCAGGCGAGCATCCGCACCGTGGGCGTCAGCGTGACGGGCGACGTGCGCGAAGAGGTAATCGGTCAGCGGGCCGACCGATTAGGCACCGATCAGACGATCAATCGGTCAGCGGGCCGACCGATTGGCAGAGGGTAATCGGTCGGCCCGCCGACCGACATGCGTACTACTACGTATTGAGCGGCGAGCGGCAGGTGCTTTACAGCAGCGATAGCACCCTTTTTGATGTTTCGAGTATTGAGCGCAGATCATCTCAAACGACAGATCGTAGGCCACCCAGTCCACCTAGTCCTGGAGGGCCGACACCTCGACAGGGAGACAGCATGACCGACGAAGACAAGATGCTGGCCGACTACACCCAGGCCATCGACCACGCCAAAACGCGGATGCACCGAGCCATCCAGGACGGCGATGCATCCTGGGCGCATGCCGTCGCGCTGGTGAAAGAGGGCAAGCTGATGGGCCAGGAGATGACCGACCAGGACACTGCATCGCGATGCCTGCTGACCTTCGTCGGCGCTGCTGCCGAGTGCGAGGCCGACTTTGACGACGCCTGCCTGGTGGCCGAAGCGCTCGAAGAGGATTGCCAGGCCTTGACCGGCACAGTTGAAACGGTGCGACTAGTCGTGCCCGAAGCAGCGAATGGCTGACGCACGAGACACATTCCCCGAGGCCGTGGACTGGATGCACGAAGCCGGTCATGCGCTGGCAGTCGAGACGTTCGACGGCCAGTGGACGTTCAGCCGCGACGCCGACGGCAATCCCCAGATCGACTACACCCTGCCGCCGAATCCCATCTCGAACGTGATGCACCACGCCATCATCGCCTGGGCCGGGCCGATGGCACTGGGCAACGACCGAGCCGTGCACGAACTGTCGCCCGAGGACACGGCCCACATCATCACCCTCTGCGAGGCGATGGGCGACGACGATCCGGTCAACGCGCTGACGTCCGACCACTCGATGCGCTGCGCCGTGCTGGCTGGCCAGATCATCGAGGCACAGCGAGCACGGCTGCTCGACATCGCGGTGGACATCGCGCGACGTGATGGTGGGCTGCGCGTCGTTTGATCGTTTCGAGCCTGGCGAGCCGGGCCAGAACGATGGAACCTAGTTCGGCACCCCCCGTGGGAGCCGCCATGGAGACTAGGCTCGCTCGCCGTGCCGAAACGCTGAGTCCTCCCCCAGACGCCGCTGTACGGCCTCTGAGGGCCACGAAAGACGGCGAAACGCCCCTGAAGGGGCACCAGATCGGCCCGGTAGTCGGCCAGTAGGCTGCCAACCCTTCCAGCACGGCGACCCGCGAAGCCGCCGCGCTGGAAACCGGCGACGCTTCGGCGGCGCCCATGCCCGGTACCGCCGTCCTGCTTCTGCGGCGGCCGGGCTGAGACTTGCGACACGAACGACCGCCAGACCTACGGGTGCGCGGTCGAGGTGGACTGGGAGGCCTTCGGGCAACCGGGACGCCACCGTCGTCGGGTGCTGCCGAGCACTGAAACCGGCGCAACCGCCCGAGAGGGCAGAGAGGGGTGCACATGCGCAGTTTGCATGACATCCAGGCCGACCTTCGCGAGACGCTGAAGTCGGCCAAGGCCATCACCGAGAAGGCGAAGGCCAACGACCGGGGCATGTCTTCGGTCGAGCACGACGAGTTCCAGGCGTTCATGTCGAAGGCCGACGGACTCGAAGCCGAGGCCGCCAAGGCCAAGGCTGCCGACGTCAAGTCGCGGCTGGACGGCGCCGAGCCGAACGGCTGGAAGGTCATCGCCAAGGCGATTTCGTCCGGCATGGGCGAGATCGACAACGCACGGGGCGTCAAGCAGTCTGTCTCGCTGAAGAGCCTGACGGACAGCATCGACAACGACCTCGAATCCCGCGTTCAGCAGGGCATCAGCGTCCTGCCGAGTGACCAGCGCTTCATCTACGGTCTGATCGAGGGTGCGGACGCGGGCGACTCGCTGTACGTCTCGGACTTCCGTCTGACCGCTCGCAGCGTGACCGCCGAGGGCGGTGTCGAGCGTGACCCGCGCGGCACGACCGCCAAGGCTCGCCTGAACGCCACCATCGACTCATTCACCGAGCCGATCAAGCAGCTGGCGATCCTGGCCGACGGCATCCCGAACGCCGTCATCGCTGCACTGCCGCAGGTGACCGCGGTTCTCCAGTCGGAGATGCAGAAAAGCCTGAACGTGGCGCTTGACGCCCACGTCCTGGCGGCCATCAACGCGGCCAGCCCCGAGACTGCCACCTCTGGTGACAGCGTCGAGGCAGCCGTCCGGTCGGCCATCACTCACATGACGGATGACGGGCTGAACCCCGACGTCGTCGTGCTGAACCCGGTGGACGCCGCGACGGTCGATCTGCACACGTTCGAGACGAAGGTTACGGCCTTCCCGTTTGGGCTGAAGGTCGTGACCTCGAACGATGCTGGCCAGGGCAGCCCCCTGGTGCTCGACACGACCCAGCTGGGCGTGCTCTACAAGGGCAGCGCCCAGGCTGCCAGCGACCCGTATAACGGCGTCGGTGGGGCGAACTTCGCAGAGAACCTCTGCGATCTACGCCTGGAGTTCAACACCCTCATGGTCGTGCGTCAGTCGAAGGCCGCTGTCTTCGCTGACATCGAGGGCAGCTGATCCCACGCCTTGCCGGGCGGGCGCAAAACGCCCGGCACCCCTCGACACCTCGACTGATGGAGGGCCATCCATGGCCGGAAGTGTGAAGTGCGCCCCAGGCTGCGCGTGCCGCAAGCACGTCTCCCAGGAATCAAGGCGCGGTGTCCCTCGCCCGCTGGACGTCCGGCTGAAGATTGCCACCAGTAGCCGGGGCAAGGCGGGGCTGCGTGGCCCGGCGAATCCGGCCTGGCGCGGCGCCGACTGCGGCTACAGCGCCGCACACCTGCGCACCCAGGCTGAACGAGGCCGAGCGGTCGAGCACGACTGCATCGACTGCGGCCAGCAGGCTGCGCAGTGGTCGTTCCGGGGCATCCCTGGCGACTACTCGACAGACCCGCACGACTACGACGCGCGGTGCGTTCCATGCCATCGCGTGCACGACCACAAAGCCCGGCAGGCGGCCTAGCCGATCCCGAGCACCATCAATCCCTGGCAGGCCGAGAGGCGACCAGGTCAACCTGGAGACACACATGCGAAACAACACCCTGACTTTTGAAGAGGCGGCCACGCACACCCTGATTATTCACGGGGCGCCGAAGCTGATTGAAGACTGCGCCCACGTCGGCACCATGCGAGAACTGGCCCGGCTGGCCGATGCATCGCACCGTGCCCTCTTTGCGGACGTCCATGCGGCCCATCTCAAGGCCGAGCGCAAAGTGAAGCGCCAGGCCCGGCAGATCGCACGGCTGAAGGCAGGGCAGGCCTGATGCGCAACCCTCTGAAGCGAAAGTCCCTGCTGTTCAACGACAGCAGCCTGGACGTCGTCGGCTTCCCGGCCGCGCCGCTGGCGCTGCTGGACGGCATCGCGACCGGCCAGTTCACCCAGGCCCAGCTGCTGTCCGGCCGCTACCTGACGCCGCTGGGAATGTACTTGTCCCACCCGGCTGTCAGCGCGACGATCAACCTGCTGGCCCGCGGCCTGGCGGACTGTCCGATCGACCTCTGGAGCCAGGTGAGTGGCGACGTCGTCCGCGCCGGGGTGCGCAACCCCGTGACGGCCGTCCTGGCCAACCCTGACCCGTCACAGCCGACGGCCGAGTGGACTACCGCCCTGGTCATCGACCTGCTGTGTCACGGCGAGTTCATGCATCTGATCGTGGACGACAAGTACCTGATTCGGCTCGACCCGTTGCAGGTCACGGTGCAGGGCCAGGGCGCCAACATCACCGGCTACACCGTCGGTGGCAAGTCGTACCCGGTGGCCGACGTGCTGCATGGCCTCCTCTTCAACCCGCTGGACGCCAAGCGTGGCCTGAGTCCTCTCTGGCCGCTGCGCAGCCTCATCACCGAAGACCTGCTGTCCCTGACGTGGCGGGCCAACCTGTGGCGTGGGCCGGGGGCGTGGCTGGAGCGGCCGATGGATGCGCCGATCCTGGACAAGAAGGGCGCCGGGAACGTCTCTGAGGCCTTCAAGGCGCACGGGCCGGGCGACGTGCCCGTCGTGGACGAGGGCATGAAGCTGCACGCCCGAGAGATGCTGAACACGTCGGGGCTGGTGGCCAGCCAGCAGTTCGTGCAGGCCCAGGTGGCCGCCACTCTCGGCGTCCAGCCGTCTGCCGTGGGTGCCAGCGACCGCAACCTGGACGCGGCCCAGCGCGGGCTGCACAGCGAGGGGCTACAGCCGCTGGCCAGCATCATCGAGTCCGCAGTGAATACGCAACTCATACCCCGCCTGATGCCGAACGCCCTGCCGGGCCAGTACGCCGTCCGCTATGACTTCAGCGAGAAGATGGCCGGGACGGCATCGGATCGGGCCAAGCGCTACGCGCTCGAACTGGGCGGTGCTGCGTACAAGTGCCCGAATGATGTCCGGGCGGAAGAGGGACTGCCGCCCATCGAGGGCGGCGACGTGCTGCCCGTCAAGGTGGCCGCCCCGGCTGGAGGTGCATCATGAAGCGGCTGGAGAACCTGACCGAGGCCGAGCGCGCGCTGTACCTGGACGCGGCACTGCGCGAACGCGCCTCGCGCTGCGAGGTGTTCAAGTACGACGCCAGCGAGAACCTGGTGGGCAAGGTCGAACCGCCCGACGACGGCTGGTCGCTGGGGCTGCACCCCGATGGCGGCCAGCTGGTGATGGGCCAGGAGGGCATCGACACGCTCGACCTGGCCGACGGCGAACGGATCGCCGTTGATTTCCTGGTACAGGTGCAGGAGCTTGACGACTGGGTGGCGTGCCGGGTCTTCTACGGCGTGCCGAAGGCGGTGCAGTCGTGACCCCGCAGTGGCATACGACGAGGTTCCGCGACTGGCGCGCCCTCTATAGCCTGAGCGGCTTTCGTCGGCGGCCGTTCCTGCGCGTGACCGGCGACGGTCTGAGCGTGGGCGGCTTTGGCGCTGGCCTGATGGTCTACAAACCCCACCCTTGGGAAGTCGCATGAGGGCGACCATCACCCTGCCCGACGGCAGCACGCTGACGCGGCACGTGACCGAGCGCGTCGTGGCCAGCCTGCGCGCCGCGGGCTATCAGGTCGAGGTGCACGACTGATGCCCCGTCACACGCACACCCGTTCGACGCGGGCACCGTTCCGCAGTGAAGGCGGCCACCTCGAAGAGTGGCGGCCGAGACACCGGCCCGAGCCGGTCGAGCACGTCAAGGTCGAGGGCGCCCGAGCACAATCCCAAAACTCGATTGTGCCCGCGCCGCCCGCCGTCAAGAAGGTGGCTCGGGACGACTGGACGCGCGAGCAGAAACTGGAGTATCGCGCCGCCCTCCAGGCCGGGGCATCGAAGGACGAACTGTCGGCCCTACGCGCCCGGTTCATCGCTGACCGGCGCGAACGGAAGGCCGCACGGCCCGTCTGAGGCCTCTGAGCGGCCCTGTGGCGCCCTCCGGGGTGCAAGTGCGACAGATCATACCCCTAGAATGGCAAAACGCCCCTCACGGCTTCACGGCCATGAGGGGCGTTCGTCGTGCACCCCTCCGCGCCCTAGGGTCGCGAGCGGGCGGGGGTGGGGGTGACGGTCTAGGACGTCCTGGCGCAGGTCACCCAGAGCGTGCCGATGGCAGGCTTCGAGATAGCCAGGGGGGCGCCGCTGTCGTTCCGTAGGGCGGTCAGCTGCCAGGCGTTCGGCTGGGCCGTACCGATCCACTGGGGCGCCGTGTTGGCCTCCATGCGCTCGGTCGTGCCGGTCGTGGCGGGCAGGAACCCGCCGCCCAGCGCCTGGTCGCCCGTGGGGCATTGAACGACGGTGCCTGAGAAGTCGGCGGCCTCGCAGCTGCTCGCGCTGCTGCACTGGGTCGTCGTCACGATGCTGGTCGAGACGGTGGTGTACCCGCTGACGCCGTTGGCACCAGCCGCACCAGGCGTCCCGGCAGGGCCAGCCGCGCCGGTTGCCCCCGTCGCGCCTGCGGCGCCCGCTGGCCCTGTAGCACCCATAGCCCCTGGCGCGCCAGGCTGTCCGGCTGCGCCCGTGTCGCCCTTCGCGACCGGGACGGACAGGGTGCACGTCGAAGAGTCCCACGACGCGGTTTGACCCGCGTCGAGGGTGACGACGGTCACGGACTGGCAGGTGTCCGAGCCGTCGGCGAACGACGCCAGGGCCGTCCCGGTGCCGGTGGCGCCGTACCAGGCGAGGGCCATGGCAGGAACCCCTCCCAGCGCGGCGGCGGCCAGCAGTACCAGGACGGCCCGGCGCATCAGTTGGCCACCAGGTGGAGCGTGAACGCCCCTCCCTCGCATGCCGACTGGTCGGTGTGTGACTCGACCATGTGGACGGTCACGTGACCGGCGTCGGCCGTCTGGCCTGCGGGAAGCTCGCCGAGCGCGGCCGAGTCATCGAACGTAAACCAGCTGGCGTCACAGCCTGCCGGGGTGTCGATGCTGGCCACGTGGACGGCGCCCACCGAGCCAGCGCCGGACAGCGTGACGTCGAACGGCACCGTCACGGCCTGGCCGGGGTACAGGTCACCACTGGGCGTCCCGCCAGCGATGGTCAGCGTGGGCGCCGAGCCGCCAGACACCGAAGCGGTGCCCGAGCCAGATGCCAGGTAGAAGGCCAGGGCCGAACCGGCCAGGACGAAGACGGCCAGGGCGGCGATGCCCAGCGTCAGGTAGCGGCGCCGTCGGCGCATGTTGCGAAGTCGAGTCATGCTCGACCCTCCTTGAGAAGTGCGGCCCGCAGGCCACGGTATGCGTCCAGGGAACCTGCCTGGCCAGGGTCGGCGTGGTCGTCGCGCCGCGTCGTCTCGATGCAGGCATGCTCCAGATCGGTGGCAAGCTGCATCGCATCGCCCGCAGACATCGTCACGATGTCGCCGTAGGGCGTCTGGAACCTCACATAGCCCGGAGGGCCGACGTAGACTTCGAGCCTCACAGCTGGCCCGTCATGCTGGCCAGGGCGTCCGAGATGGCGCCGGACAGGGCGCCCATGGCCAGCACGGCCGCCAGGGTGATGACGGCCAGCACCACGGCGTACTCGGCCATCGTCTGACCGCCCTGCCAGTCGTAGCGGCTGGCCTGGGCGGCCCGATGCGACGCCTCTTCCCGGTGGATGGCGTCCAGGTCGAGGATCAAGGCGCCCATGCCGATGGGCCGCCGTGTGTCGATGCCGGGGAGGGCCGGAAGGTCGTCGGGATTGTGGCCCTCGAAGCGGTGGCCGTGAGGCTCGGGGTGCCAGACCTGGGACATGGTCGGATCGACTGACCGGCCCGGATCGGGGCAGCGGTTGTCGTCGGCCACCGTGCCGCCGTCCAGCCGTTCGGCCTGGAGCATCATCACGGCCAGCAGGGCGCCAGCGATGACGAAGAGCAGCCCGAGCGCGGCCAGGGCGAGGGTGAGAACATGATGCGGCACGGTGGCCTCCTTCATGCGCCGTGTGGAAGGGTTTTGCGGGGGCATGACCGGCGCGTCGTGCGTCCCGAGACAAAAGGTACCTGCACGCTGCGAATCGTGCAAGTCGTGGCGAACATGTTTGCGCGATAGACTCTGCGAGCCAGCGCCGGGGTTACCTGTGGAAGGGTTCTCCCTGGCGCTGGCGCTTCGTGGCGTACACCCGGCGCCAGCCGATGCCGCGAAACTCGACCCGCTGCACCACCCAGCCGTCGTCCTGGAGGGCCGCCAGACGCCCTGAGAGGCGACGCTGGCGGATGTCCAGGGTGAGATGGCCCGACTTGGCGTCAGTGCCGCGTGAGGGCGTCACGCGACACCTTCGCGCCAGACGATGACGAAGCGGTCGGCCGTGTCCCAGCGGCCCTTCGTGGACTTGCGAATCTCGACCCGCTCGATGAAGGCTCGGGCCATCTCGCGCTGCCCGTCGATGTCGAGGGCCGAGACGTCGGTGCCCAGCTTGCCGAGGGCGTCGGCGGCGAAGCGCTCGCCCACCAGGTCAAGCTGTGCCTGGGCGTCGGCCACGTCGTCGCGGCGACGCTGAATCTCGACGGGGTACAGGTCGCCCAGGGCGGCGGCGCTGGCCACGGCGACGAAGGCCGACAGTTCCTGGCTGGCGGCCTCGAAGGCGGCATTGGCAGCGTCCAGTTCGGCGTGCAGGGTGGACTTCGAGGCGCGCCGCGCCATCTTGCCCTGGAGCGCTTCGAGGACTGGGCCGTCCACGGCGTCGATGCCGAGACTGGCCGGTGAGGTGCAGGGGTTGCCGATGCGCTTCGTGCCCTTGCAGCGATACGACACGAACGAGCCGGTGGACGTCACGCCCATGATGCCGCCGCAGTGCGCGCAGGTCGCGACGCCGCCGGACAGGATGCCTGCCTGGGCGATGCGGCCGGTGCGGACGGGCCGCGCGCCGTTGCGCTGGGCTGCCTGCCAGACGTCTTCGCTGACCAGGGCCGGATGGGCCGACAGGTTGACGTGCTGGCCGCGGCCGGACTCGCCACGGTAGGCTCGGGACTGGATGGCGTTCCGCGTGCCGGTGGCCGTGATGCTGACGCCCTGGCCTTGAAGGTAGGACGTGATGGCCGCCCAGGACTTCCCGGTGGCGCGCATTTCGAACGCGTGGCGCATCCAGGTGGCGTCCATCTCGCTGACGATCAGCGGCCCAGTCCACTGTGCGACGCGCTCGCCGCGGCGGTTGACCTTCCAGCCTTTCTGCTCGCGCCGGTAGCCGACCGGGATGTCAGACTCGACCCACTCGCCGCGCTCGATGGCCCGTGCGACGCTGGCGTCCCAGTAGGCGGCCTTGCGGTCTACTTCGGCTTCGGCCAGGGTGCCCAGGATGCCGATCATCATCTTGCCGTTGGGGGTGCGGCTGTCGATGCCGTCGTGGATGGTCAGCAGGTAGCCGCCAGCCGCGTGCAGGCGGGCGACGTTCTCCAGGATGCCGCGCAGCGTCCGGCCGAAGCGGTCAAGCGCGTTCACCACGATGCCCGCGGCCTGGCCAGCTTCGACCTGGGCCAGCAGGTCGCCCAGGCCACGGTCGTCGGCCGCCAGCTTGCCGGACACGTCCTCTTCGACCAGGACGTCTTCGGGGGCGACGCCGCGAGCCTCGATGGCCTGGCGCTGGACGTCTGGGCTGCCGTAGCTGTCGCCTTCGCGGCCAGCGACCTGGCTGACGCGGGCATAGCCGAGGAGGCGGTCTGGAGTGCTGGAGTTCTGGGGCATCGGGGCGTTCCTTCGGTCGGTGTCGGTCAGTCGTACTTCACCCATGATGCACCCTGTCAGTCTATTTGTCCATTCCTTCTCGCTTCGTTGGGCCCGAGCAGCCCGAACACCGTGCCCGCCTCGACCGAGAAGCTGAGGCCGTCGAGCGCCTTCACGTCGGGCTTGTAGGTCTTTCGGAGGTCTTCGGCGTGGATTGCGAGGGCGGCGGACATCGGCCGCAGGTTAGTCGCGAAGGACGATCGAGCCGTACTTCGCGACCGCATCCACCGCGGCCTGGTCGCGCTCGGCCACCGCCAGCTCGTCGGCGCGCTCGTTCCACTCGACGCCGTCGTGGCCCTTCACAAGCTGCCAGCGCACGTTGTGCTTCTTGACCTCGACCATGAGGTCTTCCCACAGATCCTGGTTCTTCACCGGCTGCTTGTTGGAGGTGCGCCAGCCGTTCTTCACCCAGTTCGAGATCCAGTCCTTGGTGAAGGCGTTCTCGACGTAGGCGGAGTCGAGGTGGATCACCACGTCCACCGGCGCCTTGTTGAGCGCCCGCAGGCCCTCGATGACCGAGCGGAGCTCCATCCGGTTGTTGGTGGTGAGCGGCTCGCCGCCGGCGATCTCCTTGACGCGATCGCCCTTTCGCAGGATCGCCGCCCAGCCGCCCGGCCCCGGATTGCCGGAGCACGCGCCGTCTGTCCAGAGTTCCACGGGTTCGCTCATCGCGCCGAACGGTATCCGAGTTGGCCGGACGGCAGTCGCCTACCCGGTTCGCGGCTCGACAAGGCGCAACCGCCGCTTCCACTTCGCGCTCTCGGCGTAGTGGATGAGTCCGTCGTGTTGGAGCCTCCCCACGACGGTCGCGGGAGTGATGCCGAGTTCATCCGCGAAATCGGTGATCTCCGACAGGCGCAAGCTGCGCAGCCGAGGCTCGTACTGGCTGGGAATGAGGAACTCGGCCGCGAAGCGGTCTGCTTCGGCTTCCATCCGCCGGTTGTCGTCCAGGGCGTCAGGCGCGGTGAGCTCGAGGCCATCGACGAAGAGACCTTTCTTCCGGTGGAGGAGGACGTGGGCGGCCTCGTGAAAGAAGCTGAACCAGAACACGTCCTCCCAGCGGTAGCGAAGGCTGAGCTGTATCAGCGCCTTTTGGGGACTCAGCCAGCGCGTCGCACCGTGCGCTCGAGCGCCCTGGAACGTATCGACGATGACAAACGCGACCCCTGCGTCTGCGAGTGCGTCGGTGACGAGCGGCTGCCATTTCTCGGGTTCGTCGTGCATGTGCGCGCGGGCTGTCCCGAGAGCCTCCACGAAACGATCGCGGCTGTACGGTTGGCATTCAATCGCCGCCGCGCGGATCTCGCCAACGCGTAGCCACGCATCCAGCGCCGGCTGGTTGCTCTTGTAGTGCTGCGATCTTCGATATGCGGCGGCCCGGGTCTCCCACAGCTCCGGAGCGGCGACTCCAAGAAACCGAAGAAGCTCCTGAACGAGCTCTGCGCCGGTTGCGTCCTTCGCGAGCTGTCCGGACTTCTTCAGATCCCTTGTCGGGAATGTCTTGGCCCAGGGAACATGCCGTTCCAGCTCTTGCAGTTCCCTCCGTCGGGCAACGTCTGCCTGATAAAGCGACTCACGATTGAGCCAGAATTGCGCCGGGACGCGGAACACTTTTTCCAGTCCGAGGGCGAGGCTCGCGGAGATCGATGCTCCACCGTTGACGACCTGATTGACGTGTTTGGGCGTAACGCCGAGTCGTTTCGCGAGCTCGGCCTGGGTCATGTCCTGCTCGTCAAGCAGGTCGGCGACGGTGTCTCCAGGCGGGTATGCATAGTCGGGGCTAAATGCTCGATGTGCCAGCGCAGCCATGGTTTCCGGTCCTCCTCTCGGCTCGATGATGAGCCGCCTGCCGTCGGCGAGAGCGATGGCGAGCTGACCAGCGCGATCACCTGTCAGCTCATGAATCCGGCCAGGAAGATTCCGCATGTCCTCCAGCGTCGTCGCCGCTCGCAGGTCGTTCAACCGTCCCGCTGTTTTCCGTGCGCCAGCTTTTCCGTAAGCCTGCCGCAGCTTCTTCTCCGACTCGCAGAGGTCTTGAAACTTGCGGGTGGGGAGGGAGATCTCCATGCGGAAGAAAATGATGAACCAATATGGTGCATGTTTTTGATCGCATCGTCGCCCATCTCCCGTCGAGGCACAACCACCACCCGCCCATGGATCTCCCCGACGGCACTAACCTACTGCGCGTGCTCGAAAATCTGATGCCCCGCTACGACATCCTCTCGCCCGATGCGATGGCGGTGCTCGAGGGCGGCTGGCGCAGGCTCATCTCCGAGATCGGCATCGAGTTTCTGAACGACGACGCCCTCGAGCTCTTCCGCAAGGCGGGCCAGAAGGTGGACGGCGAGCTGGTGAAGTTCGACCCCGACTGGGTCATCGAGCAGGCCGCCAAGGCCCCCAGCGAGTACACGCTGGCGGCGCGAAACCCCGCGCGCGACGTGCGCATGGGCGGCAAGAACATGGTGTTCGCGCCCACGCAGGGCCCCCCGTTCGTGCGCATGGGCGATGAGCGCCGCGAGGCGACGCTGGCCGACTTCGACAAGTTCTGCAAGCTGAGCCAGACGTTCGATCAGCTCGACACCGTCGGCGGCCTGCCGTGCGAGCCCAACGACATCCCGCTCGACTCGCGCCACCTCGACATGCTGCTCTCGGTCGTCACGCTCACCGACAAGCCCTACCAGGGCGCGGTCATCACCGAGGACGCGGCCAACGACTCGATCGCCTTCACCGAGATGGTGATGCGCGAGCGCGGCGGCCTCGACGTCGGCCCGGCGGTCTACGGCAACATCAACGTGAACTCGCCGCTTCGCTACGACACGCGCATGCTCGACGCGCTCATGATCTATGCGGCCGCGGGCCAGATCTGCACCATCACGCCGTTCCTTCTGATGGGCGCGATGTCGCCCGCCTCGGTGCCGGCGGCGCTGGTGCAGCAGACCGCCGAGTCGCTGGCGGGGATCGCGCTCGCCCAGCTGGTGCGCCCCGGTGCGCCGGTGCTCATGGGATCGTTTCTCTCCCACACCGACATGCAGTCGGGGTCGCCGGGGTTCGGCGGTCCGGAGTCGGCCCAGGGCCTGCTCTGCTCGGGGCAGATCGCCCGGCGGTTCAACCTGCCGTGGCGCGCGGGCGGCGGCTTTCTCACCTCCAGCCAGACGCCCGACGCGCAGGCTGCCTACGAGGGCCTGAACACGATGCTGCCCACCTTCCTGGCGGGCGCCAACTACGTGCCGCACTCCGCCGGCTGGCTCGAGTCGGGACTGGTCGCGTCGTTCGAGAAGTTCATCGTGGACATCGAGATGCTGCGCATGCTCCAGGAGGAGTTCACGCCGCTCGAGATCGATGAGGAGAGCCTCGCCTGGGGTGCGCACGTCGAGGTCGGCGCCGGCGGCCACTTCCTGGGCGCCGAGCACACGCTGGAGCGGTTCCGCACCTGCTTCTACCGCCCGCTGCTCTCGTCCACCGAGAACTTCGAGCGCTGGAAGGGCAAGGGCGGGCACGACGCCGCCGACCGCGCGGCCACCATCTGGCGCGAGACCATCGAGACCTACGAGGAGCCGGCCATCGACCAGGATCTGAAGGCCGAGCTCACCGCGTTCGTCAACCGCCGCCGCACAGAGCTGGGCGATTGAGCGACGCCATCGTCATCGATGATCACCTGACGCTCGAGCAGGTGGTGGCAGTCGCGCGCGACGGGCGCCCCGTCCAGCTCTCGGCCGCTGCCCGCGAGCGCATCGCGGTGTGCCGGGCCGGCGTCGATGCGCTGCTGGCAAGCGGCGAGCCGGTCTACGGCCTCACGACCGGCGTGGGGGCGATGAAGCGGGTGTCGGTGAGCTCCAGCGAGCAGGTCGATTTCAACCGTCTCCTGCTGCTCTCACACCGCACCGGCACCGGCAACGACGTGCCGGAGGCCGTGGTGCGCGCGACCCTCCTGGTGCAGCTCGCCGGCTTCGCCCACGGCCGCTCCGGCGTGCGCGAGTCGCTCGCAGACATCCTCGTGGCCGCGCTCAACGCCGGGCTCGCGCCGCGGGCGCGCGCCACCGGATCGCTGGGGCAGTCCGATCTCGGGCCGCTGGCAGACATCGCCCAGGCCCTCACCGGCGAGGGCGACTGGTCGGCAGAGCTCGGCCGGCTCGGCCTGGTGCCGTGGCGCCCGGACTCGAAGGAGGCGCTCGCCTTCGTCAACTCAAACGCGTTCTCGCTGGGCTCCGCAGCGCTCGCCGTGGCGGGCGTGGGGACGCTTCTCGAGCGCTTCGACCAGGCCGCCGCGCTCACCTTCGAGGGCATGCTCGGAAACGTGCAGGCGCTCGACACGGGGGTGGCCGAGGCCCGGCCGGTGCCGGGGCTCGCAGATTCCATCGCGCGCCTTCGCGCCATGCTGCACGGCGGCACGCTGATGCGGGGAGACCTCCACCGCGAGCTGCAGGATCCGCTCACCATGCGCATCGTGCCTCAGACCCACGCCGCCGCGCGGGTTGCGCTGGGCCATGCGCGCGCCGTGCTGGAGGCCGAGCTGACGGCCTCGCACGACAACCCGGTCATCACGCCCGACGGCCGCGCGCTCTCCAACGGCAACTTCGACTCGGTGCCCTACGGCGTGGTCATCGACTACCTGCGGCTCGCGATCGCCCACGTCTCGACGGCGTCGTGCGAGCGGTCGCAGAAGCTGATGCACTCGGCCTTCAGCGGCCTTCCCACCGGGCTTCGCACCAGCGACGACTCGAGCGGCGACGGGCTGGCGATCGTGGTCTACGGCGCTGCGGCGGCGAGCGCCGAGGTGCGTCTGCTCGCGATGCCCGCCACGCTCGAGTCGCCCACGACGTCCATCGCCGAGGGCATCGAGGACCGCATCATCCCCACCCCGGTGGCGGTGCGGCGGCTGCACCAGCAGACCGGCCTTGCGATGTACATCGCGGCGACCGAGCTCTACTGCGCGGCCCAGGCGGTGGATCTGCGTGAGCGGGTGGCCGACCTCGGGCATGGCACCGCCGATGCCTACGCGCTGGTGCGCCACCACCTGCCGCGGCACCGCGACGGCGAGCCGCCCGCGTCTGACCTGAGCGACCTGGTGGCCGCACTCACGACCTAGGTCGGAGGAACCGTCACCGTGACCGGTGGCGAGGTCACCGTGACCGTGACGGGCGGCGGCGTGACCGTCACCGTCGGCGGCGTGACCGTGACCGGGGGCGCCGTGACCGTCTGCGTGTCGGTCTGCGTCAGGGTGTTGGTCTGCGTTTGCGTCTGGGTCTGCGTGTTGGTGAGCGTGTGCGTGCGGTTGTTCACGCGCGTCTCGACCGTCGTCTTGCCCGGCGTGGTGATCTGCTGGAACGACGTGGATGCGGGCAGGGTGATGGACTTGCCGTTCCTCGTGATGACCTTGCCCTTGACCACGTGCTTCACGACCTTGACCTTGTTGTGCACGACGGTGACGTTGCTGCCCGAGATCGTCGACTGGATGGTGAACGTGGACACCGTGGACGAGCTCGCGGCGTCGGCGCCGGTGCCGACCATCGCCGCGACCGCGAAGCCGATGCCGGTGAGCGCGATGGACGCGAGCACGACAGGCAAGATGAGGTGGCTCTGGCCACCGATGGAATTCCGCAGCGCTGATCTCACAACGACCCCTCCCCAGGGACAAGCAGCATCCATGCAGATGCAAACGAGGCGGCCCCCTCGTTGCGAGTCATAATAGCTGCGGTCAGGGAGCCTGTCGCAGCAGGTCGGCCAGCGCCTGCTTGCCCGCGGCCGGGCCGTTGATCTCGAGCCACGTCACGTTGCGCCCTTTGCTGACCACCCCGAGCAGGGTGGGCTCGGACATGTGGCAGGCGCACATCGGGGCCACGATCTGCGAGCCCGTGCGCCCGTCCGAGGTGAGCGGTCGTACCGTGGGGATCTGGCCGACGTAGTCGCCTGCGTGCTTGCCGACGAAGGCGGCGAACCGGGCCGCCCCTGCCGCGGTCGCGAACCGCAGCGTGCGCGACTGCACCAGCTCGAGCCGGTGCTTCGACGGCCCCTGGAACGTGCGCTGGAAGCCCACCACGAAGCCTGTCGAGGAGAGCTCCGAGGAGAGCGATTGGATGTGCGCGTCGGCCTCCAGATCCTTGCTGGTCAGCACCAGGGTCTTGCTGGGAAGATATGGAAGCGCCGAGGGTGCGAGCGCCGGCGGCGGAGCTGCCGCCGGAGCGGGATCGGCCCGGCCCAGAGCGAGAAAGGCGGCCGCGGCGGCGACCAGCACGATTGCCACCGAGGCGGCGACCAGGCTGAAGCGACGGTGTTGCGGCTTACGTGAATCCACGGCTGGACTTTACTTCCAGCCGGGATCCGCTGTAGTGTCGTAGCTTCCCCACTCGCGGAGGCTCGTTCGATGCACAAGTTGGATCGCGGAGATTTTCTGAAAGCTGCAACCGTGCTCGGTGGCGCGGCCCTGCTCCCGGCATGCGGCTCGAGCTCCAGCTCGGGCAGCTCGCCGTCGGCGTCCACCAAGCGGCCGCCCATTAGCTCCGAGCCGGGCAACCTGTCCATCCTCGAATGGGGTGGATATGAGGCCGCAGGCACCAAGGCCCAGAAGTACATGACGGTCCCGGGCAAGTCCTACACCGACAAGTACGGCGCCAACGGCATCACCTATACCTACATCGTGAACGACAGCCAAGCGCTGCAGAAGTCGAGCTCCACGCAGTTCGACATCATGCACCCCTGCAACGAGAACACGCCCGACTACGTGGCGCGCGGGCTCGTCCAGCCATGGGATCTCGACCTGCTCCCCAGCTTCAGCGAGCTCAATCCCTACCTGACCAAGGCCGCCCAGGTGAAGGGCGAGCAGTACATGATCCCGTGGGACTGGGGCTACGCCAGCCTGACCTACAACTCCGAGAAGGTTGACGAGGCGGACGCCACCAGCTGGGATCTGGCCTGGAACCCGAAGTACAAGGGCAAGATCGCCCTCTGGGACGGCGCCGCATCCAACCTCGAGGTGGCCGCGCTCAAGCTCGGGTTCCCGCACATGGACGCGATGACCGACGATCAGATCGACCAGGCCAAGCAGACGCTGATCGATCAGAAGCCGCTCAACAAGTTCTACTGGCAGAGCGAGTACAACCAGATGCAGCCGGCGCTCAAGTCCGACACCATCTACATCGCCTACTCCTGGCAGGACGTGCCGCCGCTTCTCAACGGCAACACGAAGAAGTTCGTGTTCCTGGATCCCAAGGAAGGCCGGCTCAGCTGGTTCTGCGGGTTCATGCTGGGCGCCAACACCAAGAACTACCGCCACGCCCACGCATACGTCGAGTCCTTCATCAACAAGAAGGCCTGCGCGGACATGACCAACATCTACTACTACGGCAACGCGAACACCACCGTCACCGAGGCCGACATCAAGGATCAGGCCCTGGCCAAGTCCCTGTCGCTCGGCAACCCCAAGGCGCTCGTCGCAGGCAACGTCCACCTGCAGAGCTGGGAGCCCAACCGCAACGCGTACGACCTCGCGTGGGAAGAGGTGAAGTCGGCCTAACCGGTCGCCTTCGCGTGGTGTGAAGCAGTGGATGTAAGCGAGCAGATTCCCGGGCATCCGGCGCCGCGCAAGCGACGCCGGATGCCTCTGCCGCGCGGCCTTCTCACCATCCCGCCCACGCTCTACGTGCTGGCCCTGCTCGTGGGCCCGATCATCGTGATCGGGCTCTACAGCGTGAACATGCGCCACCAGTACCCGGGCATCCCGAACGAGTTCTCCACCGACAACTGGCGCTCGTTCCTGCACTGGCACGGATCGCCGTTCTTCGACCGGTTCAAGTCGTCGATGATCATCACGTTCGTGGTGTCGGTCACCGCGGTCGCGGCGGCCTATCCGGTGGCCTACTACCTGGCGTTCGTGGCCACCAAGCGCCGCTACACGCTGCTCCTCGCAGTCCTGGCGCCGTTCTTCACGAGCTATCTGTTGCGCGTCATCGCCTGGCAGATCATCCTGAACGACCACGGCGTGGTGCCGTGGATCCTCTGGCAGCTGCACCTCGAGCCGCACGGCCAGTCGCCGTCGTGGCTCATCTACTCGAACTTCTCGGTGGGCCTGGTGCTGTTCTACACCTGGGTGCCGTTCGTGGCGCTGCCCATCTTCGTGGTGCTCGAGAACCTCGACAAGCGCGTGCTGGAGGCCTCGCACGACCTGGGTGCAAACGGGTTCACGACGTTCCTGCGCGTGACCTTGCCCCTCAGCTTCTCGGGCGTGATGGCCGGCTTCGTGTTCGTGCTCATCCCGACCACGGGCGAGTTCATCGCGCCGCTCCTGGTGGGCGGCCCGTCCAACTACATGTTCGGAAACGTCATCCAATCGCTCTTCGCCGACACCGGTGACTGGAACAACGGCGCCGTCATGGCGCTCTGGCTGGTCGCCGTGGTGATCGTGCTGATGATCGTCTTCGGCCGCTGGCTCAGCGCCGACCTGCAGGAGGCGGAGGCCAGGTGATCGGCGCCAACCGCACCACGCGCGGCCTGCTGGGCGGCTACTTCTTCATCCTGCTGGTGTTCCTCTACGCACCGCTCGTGGTGCTCGTCGTGTTTGCGTTCAACGACAGCACGGTGCCGAGCCTGCCGCTGAGCGGCTTCACCACGCAGTGGTTCCACGCCGCGTTCTCGAACACCGACCTCACCGGCTCGGTGCGCCGCAGCCTGGCGCTCGCGACGCTCGACGGCATCCTCGCGACGGTCCTGGGCATCCTGGCCGCCGCCGGGCTCGCGTCCAAGCGCGTGTTCCTGCGCCCGGTGATCACCACCATCCTGCTCCTGCCGCTGGTGGTGCCCTACATCGTGCTCGCGGTGGGCCTCCTGATCCTGCTGCACCAGCTCGGCATCCAGCCGACGCTCACCGCGGTGCTCGCCGGGCACATCGTGATCTCGGTGCCGTACTCGGTGCTGGTGATCCTCCCGCGGCTGCGGCTGCTGGACGTGTCCATCACCGAGGCCGCCCGCGACCTGGGCGCGTCCGACCTCCAGGCATTCCGGCTCATCACCCTTCCGCTGCTGGCACCGGCGCTGGTCTCGTCGTTCATCGTGGCGTTCACCATTAGCTTCGACGAGTTCGCCATCGCGTCGTTCCTGGCGCCGGCCGGATCGCCCACCTTCCCGGTGTTCGTCTACACCGGCGCGCGCACCCCGGCGCTCCAGCCCGAGGTGATCGCCGTCGGCAGCCTCGTGGTGGCGGTGTCGCTGGTGCTCGTGGTGGTGGCCGAGATCGTCCGCCGCCTGTGGGAGGGCCGGCTGGAGGGAAAGCGCGGGGAGGCCCCGCCGGCAATCGCAGTGAGCGCATGACGATGAGGAGCACGGCATGACAGAGGGAATCGTGGGTCGCAAGGAGATCGGGCTGGAGCTTGCCCTGCGAGTGCTCGCAGCGGTGCGCGAGGTGGCAGCGTCGGACGAGCTGGCGGTAGCCGCCGCCGTGGTGGATCCCGGCGGGCACGTGATCGCAAGCGCCCGCATGGACGGCGCAGCGCTCGGTGCGATGAAGCTCGCTGTGGACAAGGCCTACACCGCCGTCCTCTGGCAGACGCCCACCGGGTACTTCATGTCGAGCACCCAGCCGGGCGGCGAGGACTGGGGCTTCAACACGACCTCCGACGGCCGCGTGGTGGTCTACGCCGGCGGGCTGCCGGTGTTCGACGGCGGCGAGCTCTGCGGCGGTCTCGGCGTCAGCGGCGGCACGGGCGCGCAGGACGAAGCCTGCGCAACCCGCGCGCTCGCTGCACTCGGCCTGGCCTAGCGCCTACGCGGTCGCCGTGGCGCCCTTGTAGACGTCCAAAAGGCGCCGGTAGACGGCGGAGATCTGCTCGGCCGCGGCCTCGCTGTCGCCGTCCTGGAGCCACGTCTCGAGGGCGTCCCACCAGATGGTGCGGCCCACGGCGAAGCCCGAGTAGCCGGGAGTGACGGCGCCGGTCTCGAGCCACTGCGCCACCTTGTGCTCGTCGCCGCCGCGGCCAAGGACGATGCAGCGCACGCCGTCACGGCCGCCCGCCTGCGCGACCTTCACGATGTTCGCGCAGTCCTCGGCGCTGTCGAGGCCCTCGATCTTCCAGATGTCGGCCTCGACGCCGCCCTTCTGCAGCTCCTCGATGGCCTGGGCCATGAGCCCCGGCCGCAGCTCCTGGTCGTACCTGTCGGCGTCGCCGCCCACCTTCTCAAGCTGCGCCTTCTCGGCGGGCACGAGCAGCTCGAACAGGAACTTGCGATCGTGCTCGTGCAGCCAGTCGCCGAGCCGCGCGAGGCGCTCGGTCTGGCGATTGTTCATCTCCTGGTCGCCCTCGACGTTCATCCGCACGAGCACTTTGGAGAAGCCCGGATCGAACTCCTCGATGTGCTCGGGGAACTGCTCGCCGTACTCGAAGTCGAACTCGTTCTGCCCGCTCTTCTCGACGGGCATGGCGAGGTTCACGCCGAGCTCGCGGGCCGATCGCGCGACGTCACCGCCGAACTGCTCGTCGGTGAGGATGCCGAGGCCCTCGCGGTCGCCCGAGGCCTCGTAGGCGTCCAGGAAGCCGGCGTAGATCACCTGTTTCGCCTCCTTGATCTTCGCGACCTCGCCCTCGGTGGGATCCCCCGGAATTCCCAGCAGCTTCGTCTGGAACGAGCCGCGGTGATCGAAGGCCAGCAGGTACAGCGGTTTCGTGTAGCCGAGCGTCATGAAATCTCCTTGGTGGGCCGTCCCCGAGTCTACTAGGCTCTTCCCAATGACTGACTCCACAACACCTCCGCTGCGCCGCCGGCCGTCATTTGCCGCACTCGAGCGCCACTACACCCAGATCGAGCCAACCCATCTGCGCGAGCTCTTTGCCGCCGACGAGACCCGCGGGGAGACCCTCACCGCCGAGGCCTGCGGCCTCTATCTGGACTACTCGAAGAACCGCGTGACGGCCGAGACCCTCGAGCTGCTCCTGAAGCTCGCGGGCGAGTCGGGCCTGCGCGAGCACATCGACGCGATGTTCGCGGGTGACAAGATCAACGTCTCGGAGGGCCGCTCGGTGCTGCACACGGCGCTTCGCCAGCCGCGCTCGGCGTCGCTCATCGTGGATGGGGTGGACGTGATCCCGCCGGTGCACCAGGTGCTCGACCGGATGGCGGCGTTCTCGCAGCGCGTGCGCTCGGGCGAGTGGAAGGGACACACCGGGAAGCCCATCGCAAACGTCGTGAACATCGGCATCGGCGGCTCCGATCTGGGCCCCGTGATGGCCTACGAGGCGCTTCGGTTCTACAGCAAGCGCGAGATGACGTTTCGGTTCGTGTCGAACGTGGACTCCACCGACTTCGTCGAGGCGACGCGCGACCTCGATGCCGAGGAGACGCTCTTCATCATCTCCTCGAAGACGTTCACGACCCTCGAGACGATGACCAACGCCGCCTCGGCGCGGCAGTGGGCGCTCGACGCGCTGGGCGACGAGTCGGCCGTGGCCAAGCACTTCGTGGCTGTCTCGACCAACGCCGCCGGCGTGTCGGAGTTCGGCATCGACACCGACAACATGTTCGGGTTCTGGGACTGGGTGGGCGGGCGCTACTCGATGGACTCGGCCATCGGCCTCTCGACGATGCTCGCGATCGGCGCCGACAACTTCCGGGCGATGCTGGACGGCTTCCACGCGATGGACGAGCACTTCCGCACCGCGCCGTTCGAGCAGAACCTGCCCGTGCTGATGGGCCTGCTGGCTGTGTGGTACCGCGATTTCTTCGGCGCCCAGACGGTGGGCGTGATGCCCTATGACCAGTACCTCAAGCGCTTCCCGGCCTACCTCCAGCAGCTCACGATGGAGTCCAACGGTAAGCACGTGACGCTCACCGGCGAGGCGGTTGACTACGACACGGGGGCGGTCTACTGGGGCGAGCCGGGCACCAACGGGCAGCACAGCTTCTACCAGCTCATCCACCAGGGCACCGAGCTGATCCCCGTCGATCTGATCGGCTTCGGGAAGACCCACAACCCGCTGGGCCAGCACCACGACATCCTGATGTCCAACGTGTTCGCCCAGGCCGAGGCGCTGGGGTTCGGAAAGACGCTCGAGGAGGTGCTGGCCGACGGCACGTCCCCCGAGGTGGCGCCGCACCGGGTGATGCAGGGAAACCGGCCGACCAACGTGATCCTGGCAGACCAGCTCACGCCGCACTCGCTGGGCACGCTGATCGCCCTCTACGAGCACAGCGTGTTCACCCAGGGCACGATCTGGTCGATCGACTCGTTCGATCAGTGGGGCGTCGAGCTGGGCAAGGTGCTGGCCAAGCGCATCGTGCCCGAGCTGACGGCCGTGTCCGACCCGCCGCTCGACCACGACAGCTCGACCAACACGCTCATCAAAAAGTACCGCTCGATGCGCTGAGGCCGAGGGCGGTGCCGGGCACCGTTAGCCACATGCCGCGGGCGAGACCGAGAGCTCCAGCAGCGAGCCCGGACCGATGTGCTGCCGGCGCGGGCGGGTGAGCGGTTCCCAGCGCGGGTAGGACGAGCCGCTCACCAGCAGGCAGAGACGCGTGCCGCGCGGGAGCAGGATGCAGGTGTCGCCGAGCGCGACGGTGACCTCGCCGGCGGAGCTCGCTGCGCGCGCGATGCCCTCGGTCAGGTTCACGATCTGGCCGTCTGCCTCGACGAGGCAGAGCGTCGCGACCCAGTCGCTCGAGTCGTCGCCCTCGGCTTCGACCTGCAGCCGGGCCGAGACCGGCCCGGCGAGGGTGGTCGTCTCCTCGAGCGGTGGCAGGTCGAGCCTCACGACCCCCGGGTGCGCCGTCGTGGAGGTCTGGTCGAACTGGCCCCATCCCAGCCCGTGGGCGGCGTTCACGCCGAGGCAGCGGCCGCCCTTGCTGGGAGTGGGATCGTCGGGATCGAACGTGAAGCTCGCCGGCGAGATTGCGAGCGTCTCGGTCACGGCGTCGGGCGGCGGCCACGTGTCGAGCCCCACCCACCGGCGCGCGCCCATCACGTAGGCCGAGACGCGCGGGCCGGGCGGCATCTCGCCCTTCAGCACGGCGGCGTAGAAGTCGAGCTGGCGATCGAAGAAGCCGAAGGCGCCGGCCGAGCCGGCGATGCCGAGGTTCCGCGACCCGACGAGGTGGGAGAGGTAATCGTCGTGGCCCCACGGGCCGATCACCAGGCGCGACCACGGATGCGGATCGTCGCGGAAGTTGCGCAGGGCTCCTTCGAGGAAGATGTCGTACCAGCCCGCGGAATTGAACGCGGGCACGCCGATGCGCTCGCGGTGGCTCGCCGGCGAGAACTGCGCCCAGTAGTCGCTGCCCGGCGGCTGCTCGAACCAGGGCCTCGAGTACGGCGCCGCCGCGAGCAGGGCGGGGCGGTCGGTGTAGGAGCGCTCGACGTCGTCGAGCCACTCGTCGCCGGGCGTGATGAAGGCGCCTGCGAGCCACGAGTGGATGAACTCCAGCTCGAGGACGCCGCCGCGATACGTCCAGCCGTCGTCGTAGCGATCGGGGGTGAGCCCGGGGGCGATGGCGCGCAGCGACGGCGGCTGGGTGAGCGCCGCGAGCCACTGGGTGGCGCCGTCATACGAGCACCCCGTGGTCACGACGTCGCCGTTGCACCAGTCGAGGGCGGCGACGTGCTCGATGGTGTCGTACCCATCCGGCAGGTCGTCCAGATACGGCGTCCACGTGCCCTCCGAGGTGCCGCGGCTGCGCACGTCCTGGGACACCACCGCGAACCCGCGCGCGACCGCAGCGCGCGGCTCGCAGAACGCGTTGATCTCGTCGTACTCCTTGAGGTAGGGCGTGCGCAGGAGGATCGCGGGGACGGGCTCGTCGGTCTCCGGCCGCCAGACGTTTGCCCGCAGGATCACCCCGTCGCGCATGGGGACGGGCACTTCGAGCTCGAGGATCGCCCGGGTGCCCATCAGTACATCAGCCTCCCGCCCGACACGTTGATCGACTGCCCGGTCATGTAGCGGGCGGCATCGGAGAGCAGGAAGAGGATCACGTCGGCCACCTCCTGGGGCGGAGCCGCGTAGCCCATGGGGACGCCGGCCAGGCGCATCTCGACCACCTGTTCCAGCGAGAGCCCGCGCAGCCGGGCAACGCCGGCGTTGACCTGGTCGTCCATCGGGGTCGAGATCACGCCCGGACAGACGGCGTTGACCCGCACTCCGCGCTCGGCCCAGGCGCGGGCGAACGTGCGCGTGTAGGACATGACCGACGCCTTGGTGGCGGAGTAGAGGGCCGCCTCCACGGTGCCGCCCTCCTTCCCGGCCACCGATGCGAGGTTCACGATCGCGCCGCCGCGCGGCAGCGTCGCTCCCAGCCGCTGGACGAGAAAGAAGAGCGCGCGCGAGTTGATGGCAAAGATCGCGTCCCACTGCTCCTCGGTGACGTCGTCGAGCGGTGTCATCTGGATGATCCCCGCCGCGTTCACGATGTGCGTGACGCCGCGCAGAGCCGTCACCTGGCCGAGGCCCTCGGGCGTGGTCAGATCCACCGCCAGCGGCTGGATGCCGGGGTGGTCGAGCGTGGCGAGGAGCTCGGCGTCGCGATCGACGGCGACCACCTTCCCGCCGCCCTCTGCGAGGCTCTGGGCCACTGCCCGGCCGATGCCGCTGGCGGCTCCTGTGACCACGTTCAGAGTTTGTGACAACTGCATGTTTGACCTTCCATCGCGGCTTCGTGACACCTTGCGAGCCGACCATAACACGCGGTCGGCGGGCTCTGAAACCTCTCACGTTTGCACGCTTTTCAGAGTGTGAAAAAACGGTGGGAAATCGCCTGCAAAACACGGGTGAAAGGGGTAGGCTCCTCGCCCGTAATCCGCGGCGATGAGAGGAGAACTTGATGGCCGTTTCAGGTGAGGGAGGACACCTCCCCGCCCAGGAGCAACTCCGTACGAACGCGCTGGGTCTCTGGCAGTTAGTCATACTCGGCGTTGCGTACATGGGCCTTGCGCTCACGGTGTACTTCAACGTCGGGCTGATGGAAGGCATCACCGGTCCGATCGTTCCTCTGGCATTTGCGGCGGTGGCAGTTGCGATGTTGCCGACGGCCGCGAGCTTTGCCACGATGAACGCCCGCAGGCCGTCCACCGGCAGCGTGTTCACGTGGCTCTGGGAGGCGACGTCCCCGCCGATCGGTATCTGGCTGGGCTGGGTACTGGTGGTGACCTACATCGTCGGGTCATGCCTCCAGCCGGTCATGTTCGGCCTCTTCTTCAACACGCTTCTGAACTACTTCGGGATTGGCGCAGGTACCTGGACAGCGGTCATCTCCGGGCTTGGCTCGGTGGTGGTCGTGGGAGTCCTCACCAAGAAGGACATCCAGCTCTCTGCGAAGGTGACGGGCTACTTCATCGCAATCGAGGCCGGGTTCGTGGGCCTTCTGGCCCTCTACATCATCATCAAGCAGGCGATCGACGGGAACCTCTCAGCAGACCCGTTCATCTACTCCCACAACACCGCGGGCTGGTCGGGCTTCCAGAACGCCGTGCTCTTCGCAGTGCTCGCAATCGCTGCATTCGACATCGTTGCGCCCATGGCCGAGGAGACCAAGACGCCACGAAACCTGGTGCCCAAGGCCACCATCCTGGTCACGATCCTCGCCGGTCTCTTCTGGGTGTTCACCGCCTACGGCTACGTCGAGGCGGTGCCTTCCAGCACCATGGCCGGCTACGTCTCGAGCGGTGAGTTCACGCCGATCTACCTGGTTGCCGACCACTACATCGGGCTGCTCAGGATCCTGGTTCCGCTCACGGGCATCACCGCCGTGTTCGCTGCGTTCACAGCGATCTCGATCACCGCGGCACGCATGCTCTATGCGCTCGCGCGTGAGAACCTGGCGCCGAAGGTGTTCGCTCAGGTCGATGAGAACCAGACGCCGTGGAATGCACAGGCTCTCGTACTAGGGTGCTGTGCGGTGCTGCCGCTGCTCATGGTGCTGTGGCAGGATCACAAGCCGCTCAACGCCTTTGCGTGGATCGGCGTTTCATACGTGTTCTTCGTGCTGATTCCCTACACGCTGGTGTGTGTCGCGAACATCTTCTACCACCTGCGCATTGCACGCGATCAGTTCAATTGGTTCATGAACCTCGTGCTGCCGCTGGTGGGTATCGCGATCAACGTGTACATCTTCTACAAGAACTTCCTGCTCACGTTCCTGATCAACGCGACGGACTTCAAGACGCAGTCGAGCATCGCCTACTTCGGTATCGTCATGTGCGTCGTGCTCGTCGGGGTCACCGCGTGGGGCATGGCCAACTCGCGTGGCTCGAAGGAGCTCTACCACTTCCCCGAGATCTCGGAGGAACTGCCGGAATGAGCCGGAGGTTCGACGGGCGATCGGTGATCGTCACGGGCGGTGGCCGGGGTATCGGCAAGGCCACCGCCCTTGCGTTCGCCGAGGAGGGAGCCGAGGTGCTGGTGCTGGGCCGTACGCCCGGCGACCTCGAGTCCACCGTGGCAGACATCACGGCCGCGGGCGGCGTGGCCTTCGCGCGCACATGCGACGTGCGCGACGACGATCAGGTGGATGCCTCCGTCGCCGCGGCCGCAAGCCGCTGGGAGCGCATCGACGTGCTCATCAACAATGCGGGCATCGACGACGACACGCCGTTCCTCGACGTCGATCGCCGCCGGTTTCGCGACATCATCGACACCAACCTCACCGCGGCGTTCGTGATCGCCCAGGCCGTGGCGCGGCAGATGGCGGCCACCGGCGGCGGCGTGATCCTGCACACAGCTTCCATCGACGGGTCGGGCGGCGACGGCCCCTTCGTCGCCTACAACGCGTCGAAGTCCGGCATGCTCGGCCTCAACCGCACGATGGCGCTCGAGCTGGCCGCCCACAACATCCGGTCGAACTGCGTCAGCCCGGGCTTCACCCACACCGAGATGACCGAGAAGGCCGTCGGGCCGGAGCTGATGGAGTACCTCAACGGCAACTTCGCGCGGGTGCCGATGAAGCGGCTGGTGAAGACCGACGAGGTCGCGCAGGCGTTTCTGTTCCTGGCGTCCGACGCCGCGTCAGGCATCACCGGAGTCGACCTGCGCGTGGACTGCGGCCTCACCTCCAACTGGTTCATCCTGGAGACGCTGCCCGACGAGTCCTAGGGGCGGGGGCGGCCGTCGCTGCCCACGAACGACACCGTCTCGATGTCGTGCACCGGGCGAACCGTGATCCAGGGCTCGGCCACCTCGCCCGGTGAGATCACGCGCGCCTGGCCGTGCGCCGAGGCGACGTCAAGCCCCAGCGAGTGCGGCACGGCGGAGGGCTCGATCCCGATCATCTCGGCCTGGCCGCGCCAGATGCCCTCGGTGACGCGGTTCTCGTGCCACACCCAGCAGTGCTTGAACCACGAGTGATCCCATGCCATCGCGAGCCCCTGATTGCGGGCCGGGTTGTGGATCACTCCCCAGCCTCCTGGCACGTCCGCCACCACGTAGAGCCGGCTGCGCGGCTCGGCCAGCGCCCAGCCCGAGGCGTCCTCGGTGGAGCCGTCCAGCAGGCGCACCCGGGGAAACCGGGGAGCGTCGGCGGGTGGCGTCGCCGGCCCGTCGGTCTCGCTCAGCTCGTACGCAGGGCCCGGGGGAAGGTAGAGGCGCATCTCGGGCTGGAGGATCTCGAGCCCGATCGAGAGGTGCTCGAGCGATACCAGCGGGGCTCCCTCGGGTGAGGTGATGCGGTAGGACACAGTGACGGCGCCGTCGTCGATCGCGATGCGCTTCACCACCTCCAGCCCGTGGCCTGACCACGCCAGGCCGGCCCAGTCGTCGCCGTGCTCGCGGAGCTCCCAGGGGTCGTTGGACGCGCGGCCGTGGAAGCCATGGGCCTCGGTGCGGTTTCCGGCGTTCGGCAGCACCGTCTGCCAGCCGCCGCGGTAGGACTCCGTCCAGCGATCCTCGTCCAGGTCGCCGCCCAGGATCGGCTCGGAGCCGAACGGCGGGCGGCCCAGGAGCTGGCGGCCGGTGGCGAGATCGACGAGGTCGAGGATCTCCGCGCCGTGGCCAGGATCGATCCGCAGCAGGATCTCCTGCGAGCGGAGCGTGATCACCTGTCCAGCCTGTGGCGCTCGATGTAGGCGCGGTCGAGCTCCCAGCCGAGGCCGGGGGCGTGGGGCAGCTGCACGATCCCGTTCACCGGCTCGGGCCGGTTCTCGATCATGTTCCACCAGACCGGATCGCGGTCGGGGTGGAAGCACTCGGCGTAGGTGCCGTGCGACTGGCTCGCCAGCAGGTGCATCGAGACGTGCGGCTCCTCGTGGTGGCCCATCTGCGTGTCGTAGGCGTGGGCGACTGCCGCGCACCGGCGCCATGCGGTGGGCCCGCCCGACCACGACGAGTCGAAGTTGCAGACGTCGATCGAGCCGGCCTCCATCAGATCGCGGCATCCGCTCACGGTCATCTCGGTCTGCCCGGCGCAGACGGGGATCCCGCCCATCGCCCGCACGTCGCGCAGGTCGCGGCGATCGTTGTGCCAGCGGCACGGCTCCTCGAACCACCGCACGCCGGCGCCCTCGATCCGCCGGCAGAGGTCGACGGCCTCCGCCACGGTGTAGCCCTGGTTGGCGTCGATGCAGAGCACGAAGTCGTCGCCGCCGGCCGCGCGCGCACGCAGCACGCGAGCGGCATCCTCCTCGGGCGAGCGGCCGCCCACCTTGAACTTGCAGCCGGCGAGACCCATCTCGCGGTAGGAGCCGATCTCGTCCTCGATCGCCATGCCGCCGTCGTAGTAGCCGCCGATCACGATGAGCTCGAGCTGATCGCGGAAGCCGCCCCAGAGCCGCCAGAGCGGCTCTCCGAGCGCCTTGCCCACGGCATCCCAGATCGCCAGATCGACTGCGGCCAGCGCCACCAGGCCGATGCGGCGGTCGCGCAGGATGTTGTAGGTCACCGGGTAGCCGATGTCCCAGCAGCGCTCCACGGCGAAGCAGTCCTGCCCCATGAGCCGTGGCGCGAGCTCGTCACGGATCACCGAGACGATCTCGCTCATCGAGCTGTCCTCGTCGCCGGCGTAGGCCTCGCCGACGACGCCTTCGGCGGTGTGCACGGTGACGAGCACCGTGGCGCGGTGGGTCATGTGGTAGGTGCTGCCGCGATAGATCCGCCCGAGCGGCGCCCGGATCGGGACCACCTCGATCCGGTCGATCACCAGCGGGTCGTTCACGACGCGATGACCTGCCGCACCGCCGCGGCGATCCGCGCCGCGTTCGGCAGCGTGGCATCCTCGAGCGAGCTCGCGTAGGGGATCGGGATGGGGTCGGCGGCGACCAGCGCGGGCTGGGCGTCGAAGAGCTCGAACGCCTCGACCGCGAGGGTGGCGATCACCGCCTGGCCCCAGCTACCGGCGGCCGGAGCCTCCTGCACGCACACGAGCCTGCCCGTGCGCCCGACGCTCTCGGTGATGGTCGCGGTGTCGAGCGGCGCGACCGTCCGGGGGTCGATCAGCTCGCACGAGATGCCCTCGCCGGCCAGCTCCTCGGCTGCCTGCGCCGCACGGTGGCGCATCAGCTGGGTCGCGACCACGGTCACGTCGGTGCCCGGACGGACGATCTCGGCCTTGCCGATGGGGAGCGCCGGGCCGTCCGGGAGCTCGCCCGAGATGTTGTAGAGCGCCTTGTGCTCGAACACGATCACGGGGTCGTCGTCACGGATCGCGGCCCGCAGCAGGGTGTAGACGTCGCCCGGCGTTGCGGGCACGCAGAGCTTCAGCCCGGGCGTCTGCAAGAACCAGTTCTCCACGCACTGGGAGTGCTGGGCGCCGAAGCCGAGGCTGCCCCCGCCCGCCATGCGAAGCGTCGCTGGGACGCCCACCTGGCCGCCGCTCTGGAAGCGGTACTTGGCGAGCTGGTTCACGATCTGGTCGTAACAGACTCCGGCGAAGTCGGCGAACATGACCTCGCCCACGGGCCGCAGTCCCGAGACCGCCGCGCCCAGGACGGCGCCGACGATGGCCTGCTCCGAGATGGGCGTGTCGCGCACGCGGCGGCTGCCGAACCGGGCATGGAGGCCGTCGGTGGCCTTGAACACGCCGCCGCCCGCACCGATGTCCTCGCCGATCATCACTACGTTGGGATCGCTCTCGAGCTCGTCGGCGAGGGCGCAGATGACCGCCTCGCGGTAGGTGACGGTCTCGCTCACTGTCCCGCCGCCCAGACGTAGTCGAACCGGTCGGCCGGCTCGGGCTCGGGCCACGAGAGCGCCCGCTCGAGCGCCTCCGCCACGGCCGCCCTTGCCGCCTCGAGGGTCGCGGCGGTGTCGGATGCGTCGATGTCGTCTCGCTCCTCCAGCACCCGTGCGAAGCCCGGGATGGGGTCGCGCTCGCGCCAGCGGTCGAGCTCACCCTCGGCGCGGTAGGTGGCCGGGTCGCTGCGCGAGTGGCCGACGTAGCGGTAGGTGAGCGCCTCGATGAAGGTGGGTCCTAGCTTGTCGCGCGCGCGCGCGCACGCGCGCGAGACGGCGTCGCGCACTGCCAGCACGTCCATCCCGTCCACCTGCTCCGACTCCATCGCGTAGCTGGTCGCGCGATCGGTGAGCTGTGCGACCGGCGTGGTGGCCGCCAGCGGCGAGTACTCGCCGTAGAGGTTGTTCTCGCACATGAAGACCACCGGCAGCTTCCAGATGGAGGCCAGGTTCATCGCCTCGTGGAATGCGCCGATGTTGGTGGCACCGTCGCCGAAGAAGCAGAGCGAGACCGACCCCGTGTCGAGGTACTGCGAGGCAAACGCCGTGCCGCAGGCAAACGGCAGGTGCGCCCCGACCACCGCGAACGAGCCCAGCGCCCCAACCGACCGGTCGGTGAGGTGCATCGAGCCGCCGCGCCCGCCGCAGAGCCCCTGCTCCTTGCCGAGGATCTCCGCCATCGAGCGGTCGAGCGGCGCGCCCATCGCGATCACCGCGCCGTGGCCGCGGTAGGTGCACGTCATGGTGTCGCCCTCCTCGAGCGCGCTGCATGCGCCCACCGACACCGCCTCCTGCCCGGAGCAGAGGTGCGTGGAGGCTCGCACCAGGTTTCGGCTGAAGAGCTTCTGCACCTCCTCCTCGAACGATCTGATCTCGGCCATCCGCCCGAGCATCTCGAGGAGCTGGCCGCGGCTGAGTCCCTGCCACCGGTCCGCGCTCATCGCCGGCCTGCCGGCGGCTGGAAGATCTCGACGAGCAGCCCGTCCGGATCGCGCAGGTAGAGGCCGTAGCCACCGGTGTTGATGCCGGTGTCGACCTCCACGGGCGGGCTCACGAAGCTGTCCACGCCGGCCGCTCGCAGCTGGTCATACGCCGCGGGCAGGTCGTCCACGACCAGGCAGAGGTGGGCGCTGCCGACGTCGCGCGGCTCGATCCGGCTGGGGTGGCTGCCTTCGGGGGCGAGGTACTGGAAGAGCTCCACCACGTGATCGGTCTGGGGCACTCGCAGGTGGGCCATGCGCACGTGAGCGTCGGGGTAGCCCACGATCGCCGCCAGATAGCCGCCCTGCTTCTCCTGCTGCGCGACGACCTCGAGCCCCAGCATGTCGCGGTAGAAGCCCACCGACCGGTCGAGATCCGACACCGTCAGGCCGGTGTGGTTGATCGCTCGCGGAGCGATCATCTGGCTCCCATTGCATCGCGCAACTCGATACCGCCTTCCGGGGTGACGACAAAGATGTTCTCGACGCGCACGCCGATGTGGCCGGGAAAGTACACGCCCGGCTCCACCGCGAGCAGCATCCAGCTCTCGAACGGCGTGTGGTCGCTCGGGATGAGGTGGGGGTCCTCGAACGACGAGACCGAGATGCCGTGGCCGCCGTGGTGGGGGAACTCCCCGCCGGGGAACGACTCGGCGATGCGGCGCTGGATGCCGTCGTAGATGGCGGCGCCGGTGTTGCCCGGGACGAGCTCGGTGCCGGCCTGGGCCAGGATCTCGAGGAGCCGCTCGCGGATCTGCGAGACCTCGGAGTTGCTGCCGCTGATGTGCGTCTCGGCCGTGTCGCCCCAGTAGCCGTGAGCGCCCAGCGCGATGTCGGCCACGACCGGCTCGCCGGAGGCCACCACCCGGTCGCTCGCCACGTGGATCGGGCAGCACACCTCGGGCGTCTTCGAGCCCGATAGCAGGTCGGTGAGGAACCCGATCGGCGCGCCGTTGGCGTTCTGCGCAGCCGAGAGCGCGGCGGAGAAGAGCTCGATCTCGGTGATCCCGGGCTGCTGTGCGAGCTCGCCGACGGTCTTCTGCCCGAGCCAGCACAGCTCGTAGGAGTGGAGCACCTTCACGAGCTCGTCCTCGTCCTTCAGCAGGCGGATCTCGTAGAGCGTGCGGGCGGCGTCCACCTGCGTTGCATCCACGTCGGCGCGCAGCAGCTCGGCCATGCTGCCGAGCTCATCGCTGAGCCCGATCCGGCCGGCGGTGCGCACGGCATCGATGCCGGCCACGACCCCTGCCAGGAGCGGCAGCGGATTGAGGTTCAGGCCGAACCCGCGCTCGCCGTAGCCCAGCACGGCGTCGGCCTCGCCCAGCGCCTCGGCGACCGGGACCTCGTCGTACATCACCACCAGGGTGCGGAACCCGTCGGGTGCGACCACCAGCGCCGCGGGCCCGCCGTAGTAGCGCGCGTACCCGCCGAGGTGGGCGACGTTGGTCGCCCCGAACGCCACCGTGGCGCCCAGGTTCTCGGCGGCCATCCACGTGCGCAGCCGTTCGAGCCGGTGGGGCGGGCGCGCCACGGTGATGGCGTCGCTCAGCGACGCACCGGCGATCAGCGAGGTGCGATCAGAAGCCATGTGTCCTCCCGTGCAGCGTTTCGGTCACCACCAACCACCGTTCACCACCATCACCTCGCCGCTCATGTACGAGGCGTGGGCCGAGCACAGGAACACCACGGCTGCGGCCACCTCGTCGGGCTCGCCGATGCGGCCGGACGGCGCGATGGCGACCAGCTCGGCCTCCATGCCGGTGAGCATCGGCGTGCGGATGTTGCGCGGCGCCACCGTGTTGACCGTGACGCCGTCGGCAACCGACTCCCGGGCGAGCGCCTTCGTGAGCGCGATCACCCCGCCCTTGGACGCGGCGTAGTCGGCGCACGCCTCGCCGCCGCCGTCGATCCCGGCCGCCGACGTGAGCGTGACGATCCGGCCGAAGCCGCCGGCGCGCATCGGCGCCAGGGCCCGCTGGGCGCTCAGGAACGTCCCGGTCAGGTTGATCTCGACCGTCCGCCGGAAGGACGCCGCGTCGAGCTCGTCGATGGGCGTCGGCACGAACACTCCCGCGCTGGTGACCAGGATCTCCGCCTGCCCCAGCTCACGTTCGATCCGGCTGAACGCGGCGTCGATCTCGCCCTCGTCACAGACGTCGGCGACGATGCCGAGATCGAGCGCGGGCGACGCGGCGGTGAGGTCGATCCCGGCAACGCGGGCGCCGAGAGCCGAGAGCGTCTCCGCCACGCGCAGGCCGATGCCGCTGCTCGCGCCGGTGACCACGGCGGTCCGTCCCGCTATGCCTTCGAGCCGCATCCTGTCGGCGGCAGCGACGGGTGCCGCAGTCATCAGCCGGCGGGGATCGAGGTCAGGGCGCCGTCGATGGGGATCACCGATCCGTTCACGTAGGACGCGCCGTCGGAGGCGAGATACACCGCGAGCCGGCCCACGTCGGCCGGCGTGCCGAGGCGCTTGGCCGGCACCAGATCCAGGTAGAACGGCTCATCGATGGTGCCGTCGGCGACGTCCTTGTCCCACATCGGGGTGCGCAGCACGCCCGGTGCGATCGCGTTGACGCGGATGCCGTGGGCGGCCCACTCGCCGGCGCCGATTTTGGTCATCATGATGACGGCGGCCTTGGCCGCGCAGTAGGCGATCCGGCCGGGGTTGGGCGAGAAGCCGCGGATCGACGAGATGTTGATGATCGAGCCCGAGCCCTGCTCGATCATGATGCGGCCCGCGGCGCGCATGCCGTAGAAGACGCCCGACTGCATCACCGCGATCGAGTCGTTCCAGTCGGCGTCGGTGGTCTCGTGGATGTGCGGCCCGATCCGGCTGATGCCGGCGTTGTTGACCACCACGTCGAGGCGCCCGAGGTCGTCGGCTGCCGCCGCGAACGTCCCGTCGACCTGGTCGCTCTGCGAGACGTCGGTCGCGTAGGCCCGGGCGCGGACGCCCAGCTGCGAGAGCTCCTCGGCGGCCGTCTGCGCCGACGCCGGATCGATCTCGGCAACGGCGATGTCGGCGCCGGCCTCGGCCAGCGCCTGGGCGATGCCGCGGCCGAGCCCTGTGCCCGCGCCGGTGACCAGCGCCACCTTGCCGGTGAGGATGCCCTCGGTCATGCGGTAGCCGTCCGCAGGCTGGGGGTGACGGTGGTGGAGGCGACCTCCACCACGGTCTTGATCAGCTCCAGCTTGTGGCGCCGGAACCGCTCGGCCGGCGCCGAGATCGCCATCGCCACGGTGCCGTCTCCCACCGGCGCCGCCACGCACGAGACGCCCTCGACGAACTCCTCGTCGTCGATTGCATACCCCGCATGGCGCGTGCGGATGATCTCGGCCTCGAGCACCGCCGGCTCGGTCACCGTGTGCTTGGTGGGCGTGTCCATCGCGTGCCGGCGCAGGTAGTCCTCGAGCGTCCCCGGCCGGCCGAAGGCCAGCAAGACCTTGCCCGACGCACGGGCGTGGGCCAGCCCCGAGTAGCCGAGGTGCATCCCCGACACCCGCACGGCCTTCTGGCCGTCGATGATCGAGAGCAGCACCGCGTCACCGCGTCGCCAGGCCGAGAGGTAGGCCGTCTCGCCGGTGCGGTCGGCCAGCTCGCGCAGTGCCGCCAGCTGGTGCTCGGGGGCGGAGAGCTGCGCCGCGAACGCCTCGGCCAGCAGGCCGACCTTGGGGCCGAGCTGGTAGCGGCGGTCGTCGGCCTTGGTCAGGAGCCCGCTCTCGGCCAGCGTGTTCAGCAGGTGGTAGGCCGTCGGCAGCGGCATCTCGAGCTGGGTCGCGATCTCGCTGGCGCGAATCCCGGCCGAGTGCAGGGCCACCATCTCGAGCACGGTCGCAGCCCGGCTGACGGAGCGGATGCGAGTGGGGACAGATCCATCTTTCATACTGTGAAACCCGCTTTGGGTACGTGATAGCTCTATCACGCCGGAGGTGGGCTGGTCAAGTCATCCGGGCGCGACTATGATCGGCGCGATGGCACCTCCGGAAGCCTCGGACAGCCCCCGCGTCGCGATCGTCACCGGCGCCTCCAACGGCATCGGTGCCGCAGTCGCCGACGCGCTGCGGGCCGATGAAATGACGGTGGTGGGCCTCGACGTCGAGGCGTGCTCGTTCTCGCCGTCGCTGATCTGCGACGTCTCCCGGATCGAGGGCCACGACCAGCTCGTGGCCTCGATCGAACGTGACCACGGGCCGGTCTGGGCGCTCGTGAACGTCGCGGGCATCTCGATCCCCGAGACGGTGGACGACCTCACGGTCGAGTCATACCGGCGGCAGCTGGCCGTGAACCTCGACGGCCCGATCTGGCTGGCGCGTGCCGCCGGCATGGCGATGGGCCGGCACGGCGGCGGGCGCATCGTCAACATCACCTCGATCCACGCGACGCACAGCGAGCGCACAGCGCTGGGCTACGACGCGGCCAAGGGCGGCCTCGATGCCGCGACCCGCACGCTGGCGCTCGAGCTGGGTGCCCGGGGCGTGCTGGTCAACAGCGTCGCGCCCGGGTTCGTCAACACGCGGATGTCGGTGGTCAACGGCCAGAACGAGCTCGAGACCGACTGGTTCAAGGACGGCTACATCAAGACGGGCCGCATTCCGCTCCTGCGCCCGGCCGAGCCGCGTGAGATGGCCACGGTCGTCTCGTACCTCTGCTCCGAGCAGAACACCTACGTCACCGGGGCCAGGATCATGGCCGACGGCGGCGTCACCGTCGGCTTCTGACCCCGGCTTCAGCCGTCGTAGCGCATGCGGCTGATGAGCTCCTCGTTGAGCGTGATCCCCAGGCCAGGGCCGGTGGGGATCGCGAGACGGCCGTCGGCGAACTCGAACGGCTCCTGCACGAGGCCGCCCACGAAGGGCGAGTTCGCGACCGAGTACTCCGAGAGCGTCGCCTTGTCGAGCGCTGCCGTGAAGTGCAGCGATGCGGCGACGAGCACGCTGGTCGAGAAGCAGTGCGGCACCACCTCGACGCCGGTCTCGCGGGCGAGGTCGGCGATCTGCCGCGCCACCGTGAATCCGCCGCAGCGGGCGAGGTCGGGCTGCAGCACGTCCACGTGGCCCTCCTTCACCAGCCTGCGGTAGGGCTCGATGCCCGAGTCGGCCTCGCCTGCCGCGATGCGGATCGGCGAGCCGTCCGACAGGCGGCGGTAGCCCTCGAAGTCGTCGGCGGCGAGCGGCTCCTCGAGCCAGTAGATGTCGAGCGGCTCCAGCTCGCGCACCAGCTCCAGGGCGCTCTTCACCGTGTAGGCCATGCCGCCGTCGAGCATGAGCTTGCGCTCGGGCCCGAGCACCTCGCGGGCCGCCGACATCAGCTCGAGGTCGCTCGCGAGGCTCTGTCCGAGCGGCCCCCAGCCGAGCTTCAGCGCGGTGTAGCCGTTCAGGACGGCGCGCTCGGCGATGGCGCGCACCTCGTCTGCGGTGTCGGGCATGACCTCGCTCGCGTAGACCAGCATCGAGTCGGTGCGCCGGCCGCCCAGCAGCTCGGACACCGGCAGGCCGGCAGCCTGGCCGGCGATGTCCCAGAGGGCCATGTCGAGCGCGCTGATGGTGTGGAGCGCTGCTCCGGCGCGGCCGTAGTGGTAGGCGCCCATCCACATCCGCTGCCAGAGCCGGCCGACTGCGAGCGGGTTCTCTCCCACCAGCAGCTCGCCGAGACCGCGCGCGATGGAGTGCGACGAGGGCATCTCGATGATGGTCCTGGCGATGTACGGGGAGGTGTCGCCCTCGCCGACTCCGACGAGGCCCTCATCGGTGTGGATGCGCACCAGGAATGCGTCCTGCGTCCCATCGGCCCGGGTGGTGTCGATCTGATCCAGGCGGAGGATGATTGGTTCGACTTTGGTGATTTTCATGTCGGCGATGATAATGCCGCCATGATGAATGCGTTGACATGGCGCGGCGGTCGGTCGCTGACGCTCGATCAGGTAGAGCCGCCCGAGCCCGCACCGGGCCAGGTGGCGTTCGACGTGACGCTCTCGGGCATCTGCGGGTCAGACCTCCACCCCTATCGCGGCCACTCCGGGCCGCGCGTGCCGCCGCTGGTGCTGGGCCACGAGGCGGTCGGGACTAGCCCTGCGCACCCGGGCGAGCGGTTCGTGCTGTTCCCGCTGGTGGGCTGCGGCGAGTGCCCGGCGTGCCTGCGCGGCGAGGTCAACCTGTGCCGCACCCGCGGACTGGTCGGGCTCGACCGGCAGGGAGTGTTCGCCGACCGGGTCGTGGTGGAAAGCGACGCGCTGACCCCGATCCCCGCAGGCGTCGATGACCGGGTCGCGGTGCTCACCGAGCCCCTGGCGGCGTCGGTCTCGGCGCTTCGGTATGCCGGTGCCCGCGCCGGCGACCGCGTGCTGGTGCTCGGCGGCGGGCCCATCGGCCTGCTGGGCGTGCACGCCTGTGTCGCCTCCGGGATCGAGGTCTCGCTGGTGGAGCCGGTCGATCAGCGGCGGGCGTTTGCCCAGCAGCTGGGCGCCGTGGACGTGTATGCCTCGAGCGACGACACGGCCGGTCTCGAGTTCGACCTGGCGATCGACGCGGTGGGCATCGAGGCCACGTGGCAGGCGGGCATCGCCGCGGTCCGGATGGGCGGCGGCGTGACCATCATCGGCCTGGGCCAGGCCGAGGGCACGTTTGCCGCGGGCGACGTGGTGCGGCGCGGCATCACGGTGCGCGGCCACTACGCCTATACGCGGGCCGACTTCGACGCGGCGCTCGCGATGCTCGCCGAGCACCCGCCGGCGCTCGACTGGCTCCGCTCGATGCCGCTGGCCGAGGGCGCCGAGGGCTTCCGGCTGCTGGTGGACGAGCCGGCCACCAACATCAAGATCCTGCTCGAAACCGCGTGAATACAAGGTGCCAGGCACTTAATATTCACGGCGGTTAGAGGGCCTGGCCGGTCTCCGGGTCGAAGTAGTGCAGGTCGCCGCTGTGGACGGCCAGCTCGAGCGGCTCGCTGCCGGAGATCGGGGTGCGGCTGGTGACGCGGGCTGTGAACAGCGCCCGGTTCTCGTCGATGAAGAGCGTCCCGTCCTCGTTGTCGGCGGCCGAGCGCACCGCGTCGAGGTCGACCTTGGGGGCATCAACCGCAAAGATCACGTTGCTCTCGGCGCCGAGGCTCTCGACCACCTCGGGGACGACCCGGATGCGCGGGAGCTGCGCATGCTCGTCGGTGGGCAGCGCGAAGTCGGTGGGGCGCACGCCGAGGATCACCGGTCGCGTCGCGCCGGCCATCGGTGAGCCGGCCGGCAGCGCCAGCTCGTAGCCCGCGAACCTGACCTGGCCGTCGCCCACCTCGGCCCGCACCAGGTTCATGGCGGGCGAGCCGATGAACGCGGCCACGAACAGGTTCACGGGGTGATCGAACAGGTTCTGCGGCGTGTCGCACTGCTGCAGCACGCCGTCGCGCAGCACCGCCACGCGCTGTCCGAGGGTCATCGCCTCGGTCTGGTCGTGGGTGACGTAGACCGTCGTGACCCCGAGCCGCTCGTGCAGGCGGGCGAGCTCGGCGCGCATGGTGACCCGCAGCTTGGCGTCGAGGTTGGAGAGCGGCTCGTCCATCAGAAATGCCTTCGGCTCGCGCACCATGGCGCGGCCGATGGCGACGCGCTGGCGCTGGCCGCCGGAGAGCGCGCCGGGCTTCCGCGACATGTACTCGGTGAGCCCGAGGATCTCGGCGACGCCGTCCACGCGGGTGCGGATCTCCTTGCGCGGCAGGCGCCGCAGCTTCAGCCCGAACGCGAGATTGTCGCGCACGCTCATGTGCGGATAGAGCGCGTAATCCTGGAAAACCATCGCGATGTCGCGGGCGCGGGGCGGGAGCTGCGTGACGTCTGCGTCGCCGATCGTGACCCGTCCGACAGACACATCTTCGAGCCCCGCGATCATGCGCAGAAGCGTGGATTTACCGCAGCCGGAGGGCCCAACCAGCACCATGAACTCGCCGTCGCCGATCTGCAGATCGATGGAATCGACCGCTCGCACGCCGTTGGGATAGACCTTGGTGACGCCCTTGAGTTCGATTCCGTTCATCGCCGCGGCATGCTATAGCATGGCGCGACGAGTCCACACGAGAGGTTGTCGGCAGGCGGCCGCACAGAGGGAGGATTGACGAAGTGATCGGAAAGATACGAGCTCGTTCGGCCGCCTTGGCAGCCCTGGCGCTGACGGTCAGCGTTGCGGTCGCAGGCTGTGGCAGTTCCAGCAGTAGCTCCAGTTCCGGCAGCACCGCGACCAATACGAACGGCCCTGCGACCATCACCATGTGGTACTGGGGTGAGCAGGAGGCGAAGGGCCTCACGAACTTCGTCAACCAGTCCGTGAGTGCGTATGAAAAGTTGCATCCAAACATCACGATCAAGCCGGTTCTGCAGTCCACCGACAACCTCATGCCGAACTTCGCGGCGGCCGCAAAGGCCAAGAAGGGGCCGGACATCGAGTATCGCTGGGGCGGCATCTGGGCCCTGCAGGATGCCTGGGACGGAAACCTCGCTCCGGTGTCCGACTACATCCCCAAGAGCGAGTGGTCGCACTACCTGAACGGCTCCGAGGATACGTACGAGAACAAGCTCTGGGTCGCTCCGTGGTACGTACAGCCGTCGTTCCCGGTGCTCTACCGCAAGGACGTTCTGGCCAAGTACAAGATCGCTCCGCCCAAGACCTGGGATCAGTTCATGAGCGCGTGTGACACGCTGAACGCCCACGGCATCACGCCGATGGCCGGCGGCACCAAGGACGGCTTCCTCGGTGGCTGGCTCTTCTCCATTCTCGAGTCGCAGGGCCTTCAGTCGGTCAACGATCTGAAGGACGCGGTGGTCGGCACGCAGAAGTTCACCGACCCCAACCAGGCGGCCTGGTGGACGGCGCTGCAGCAGATGATCGACCACCACTGCTGGAACGACGACATCGGCTCCCTCGACCTCTACCAGGCGCAGCAGACCTGGGTTGACGGCAAGAGCGCGATGACCATCACCGCAGGCACCGACGTGCGCAAGTTCGTCAAAGAGGCCGGCAGCAAGAACACCGGCGTCATGACGATGCCCGTCTACGCCCAGGGCACCGGCTCCGGCAAGCTGGGCGCGACGTCCCAGACGCTCGGCATCACCGATTGGTCGCAGTACAAGCAGCAGGACGCCGATTTCATCGAGTTCATGCACACTCCGGCCGAGCTGAGCCTGTTCTACAAGGACACCGGGGCCCTCCCGGCAGACGACCGGTTCGATGCCAGCCAGATCACCGTTCCCCAGGTCAAGCAGCTCTATCAGTACATGCTGCACGGCGCTCCGTACCTGGAGAACTTCATCCCGACCGATCTCGACACGAAGGCCAACTTCGGCGGAGTGCAGCTCATGTTCGCAGGCAAGACGACGCCTGCGCAGGCCGCTCAGACCACCGAGACCGACATGGCCCGCATCCGCCTGATCGATCCTGACCTGATCGCCAACTTCAAGAAGTGGGCGCAGCAGCAGTAACCACACCGGATGGGCCGGCGGGGAGCGATGTCGTGCATCGCCCCCGCCGGCGCATCAACCTTGGGCCACTCGTGTGGGCCTTCCCAGCCGTGCTCGCGATGGGCGTCGTGTACGGCTACAGCATCTTCAAGCTGATCGAGGAAGCAACACATCGCGATGGCAACTCGGTGGGGCTGGACAACCTCAAGATCGCCTACCACGACCCGTTCTTCCGGCAGGCGATAGGCAACAACGTCCGGCTTCTCCTCACGCTTCCGATCATCATCGGACTGGCGCTTCTGATCGCGATCTTGCTCTACGAGGGCATGACCGGATGGCGGTTTCACCGGGTCGCGATCTTCATTCCCTACATGCTTCCGGTGGCCGTCGTGGGCGTCCTTTTCGGGCAGCTGCTGACGCTCAACGGCGCGCTCAACTCCATCCTCGACACCGTCGGACTGGGGTACTTCAAGGAAGATTGGTTAGGTAACCCGGACTGGGCGCTTCGCTCGCTGGCGGGCGTCATCATCTGGCGTGAGCTCGGCTTCGGCGTGATCCTCTTTCTCGCCCGCCTCCTATCGTTGCCGCAGAACGTGTTCGACGCGGCGAAGGTTGACGGCGCCGGCTGGTTTCGTACCCACCGTAGCGTCACGTTGCCGATGATGAAGTCCATCATCGGCTTCTACTTCGTCATCGAGGCGATCACCCTCATGTCGTGGGTGTTCAGCTACGTGTTCGTGATGACCGGCGGCGGCCCGGGCCAGTCAACGCAGGTGACGGAGACCTACATCTACTCAAACGCCTTCACGTCAGATCTGCCGTGGCTCGCCGCGTCGGCTGCGGCAATTCTGCTGATAGCTCTCGTCGCGATCGCTGCGATCGTGCTCGTCTTGCGCTTCGCTTGGACCCGCTGGAGGCCCGCATGATCGACCGCACCGGTCGCATCGCACGTCACGCCGTGCTGATCGCATTCACGCTCGCGGCGCTCCTGCCGGTGTACGTGATGCTCTCGAGCTCGGTGCGCACCCAGAACGATTTCCTCAACCACCCGCTGGGATTCCCGACCCACCCGACGTTCTCGGCCTACCGCATCGCCCTGAACAACCACTTCCCGCGCTGGCTCTTCAACAGCCTCGTGCTCACCGTCGCGTCGGTCATCATCACGCTGGTGTTCGCGTCGATGGCGGCGTGGGGGCTGTCGCGCTGGAAGTTCGCCGGGCGAGACGCGGTGCTCGCGATCATCATCTCGCTGATGGTGATCCCGCCGATCGTGCTGGTGGTGCCGCTCTTTCTGCTGGGCGCGCAGCTGAACCTGATCGACACGCGCCGGATCGTGATCGTGATCTACGTCGGCCTCATGATGCCGTTCTCGGTGTACATGCTGGCGGCGTACTTCCGCACGATCCCGCAGTCGCTCATCGAGGCCGCCGAGATCGACGGCGCCAACTCGTTCCAGGTGTTCCGGCGGGTGGTGATCCCGCTCTCGTCGGCGCCGCTGATCACCCTCGCAGTGGTGAACGTCCTCTGGGTGTGGAACGAGCTCCTGATCGCGCTGGTGTTCCTGCAGAGCCAGAACTCGCTCACGCTGATGGCGGGGCTCACCGGCTTCCAGAGCCGCTACAGCCTCAACATCCCGGCGGTGATGGCCGGGCTCTCGCTGGCGACGCTGCCGATCTTCCTGCTCTACCTGTTCGGCCAGCGCTACTTCAGCAAGGGGCTGGTCGCAGGGGCCATCAAGGGAGGCTGAGGCATGGCACGTATCCAGGATCTCTACGTCATCGCGGAGGGGCTCGACCACCCGGAGTGCGTGAATCCCGGGCCTGACGGCACGCTCTACGCCGGCGGCGAGATCGGCCAGATCTACCGCATCGATGATCAGGCGAAGACAGCCACGCAGGTGGGCGACACCGGCGGCTACGTCGGCGGGGTGTGCCTCGACGCGGCGGGGATGGTGTATGCGTTCACCGCCACCGACCCACCCCAGGTGGCGCGGATCGACCCCGGCACGGGGGCGGTTGACACCTACTGCGCGACCGCTGAGGGCACGCCGCTGGTGACTCCCAACTACGGCTCGTTCGCGGCCGACGGCACGCTCTGGTTCACGGACTCGGGGCCCGAGGTGCTCGAGGTGAAGGCGGGCCGGCTGATCCGGGTGGCGCCGGGCGGCGGCGACGGCGAGGTGGTGGATGTCGGCGAGGCGATGCACTTCTCCAACGGCATGTGCCTGGACGGCGACGGCGTTCCGTGCGTGCTCGAGACGCTCACGCCGAGGCTTTCGCGGGTGCGCGACGGCCGGCTCGAGACCATCGCGGAGTTCCCGGGCAACTCGCCCGACGGGGTGGCCTACTGCGCCGACGGCGGCTTCCTGGTCTCGATGTACCACCCGTTTCGCCTGGTGTACGTCCCGCCCGGGGGCGGCAGCTGGGAGATCGTGCTGGACGACGTCACGGGCATCCACATCCCGATGCCGACCAACGTGTGCTTCTACGGCGAGGACCTCGACCGGGTGGCCATCGCCTCGCTCGGCGGCTGGGTGGTGAAGGGCATCGATCTGGGCCTTCGCGGGGTGCCGCTGCACTATCCCGAGATCCCGCGCCCGTGAGCGAGTTCCTCGTCCGGATCGAGGTCCGGCTCCCTCCGGACACGCCAGAGACGCGCAAACGGCAGCTGGTGGAGGCCGAGACGGCGCGCGGGCGAGAGCTGATCGAGCAGGGCAAGCTGGTGCGGATCTGGCGGCTGCCCGGCCGCTGGGCCAACATCTCGCTCTACCGCTGCGCGGATGCCACCGAGCTGCACGAGCTGCTCGGCTCGCTGCCGCTCTCGCCGTGGTTCGAGGTGACGGTGGAGGCGCTCGCCACCCACCCGCTCGAGGGCTGATGTACCCTCATGGATCGGCGGCTCCGTGCCGAAGATCCATCTGTGGCTACCGACACGAGCACTGGAGTGAGCTGCCCGCAGTGCGGAGCGCTCTGCCCGTCGGATCCGCGCTACGTGACGTGGTGCGACCAGTGTGACTGGAACGTGCGCCCGGCGGGGGCTGTGCCGGCGCCGCGCCGCGCCGACCGCTGGATGGAGTCCTCCGTGCAGGCCGAACATGCTCGCGGCACGCGGGTCTCCGGCTACCTGATCGCGACCTACCTCTACGCCACCGTGGTCTACCCTTCGTGCTCGCGCTGATCCTGGGCGGCATCGCCCTGGCCGTGCTTCCGTTCCCCAACCCGTTTGCGATCGTCGCCGGCGGGCTCCTGACGGCGATCGGGCTGACCTCGATCCCGCGCTTCCCGCGCGTGCCGAAGGGGGTGGTCGCCCGCGACCGATTCCCCGCGACCTATGCGCTTGCCGACCGCGTGGCCGACGAGCTGTGCGCCCGCCACGTCGACGCCATCGTGATCACGGGCGACTACAACGCCTACTGCATGCGGGGCGGGGTGCGCGGCCGCCGCGTGCTGGGCCTGGGGCTGCCGCTGCTGGTGGCGCTCAACGGCCAGGAGCGCGCCGCGGTGATCGCGCACGAGGTGGCCCACGACGTGAACGGCGATCCGATGCGCGGCCGCTACATCGAGGGCGCCTACCGGGCGCTGGCCGAGATGCACGGCCTGCTCGCGCCCAATCAGTGGCGCCACGCCAACCGCTCGGGCGGTGTGAGGGGAGCGGAGATGGCTGCGTCGGCGGCCATGGCGAACATGTTCGCGCGGGAGCGCGCGTCGACTCGACGCACCGCCGATGGCCCAGCGGATCCGTGCCATCGAGTCGCGCGGCGAGACGCCCGCCCGGCTCACGGTGACGGCCGAGGAGCAGGCGGCCGTTGACGCAGAGCTCCGCCCCCTCGAGAAGCCATGTGCCGCGCGCGTGGTGGAGCACGCCCGCGCCCGCCTCTACCGCGGCTGAGCGTCCTTCTCAGGCAGCCACGGCGTGTGCCAGCCGCCGCGGTGGGAGAGCATCTTCTGCGCGCTCGCAGGGCCCCACGTGCCCCGGTCGTACGTCTCTACCGGGGGCGGGAAGTCGAGCAGCGGCTGCACGATGCGCCACGTCTCCTCGACGGCGTCCTCGCGGATGAAGTGGCTGCGGTCGCCGTGCATCGCGCCGTAGAGCAGCTGCTCGTAGGGCGTGGGGCCCTCGCCGCCCTCGTCTGCGAAGTCCATGTCGAGGTGCACCTCGTGCAGGCCCGGTGAGTTGGGCCGCTTGCTCTGCAGCCAGATGCTGGCCCCGGGGGCCGGGCCGACGCGCAGCACCAGGGTGTTGGGGTCGGGGCGGCGCCAGCGGCTGCCGGCGAAGGCGAGCTTGGGTGCGTGGCGGAAGACCACCCGCACCTCGGTCACCGTCTCGGTCAGGCCCTTGCCGGCGCGCACGTAGAACGGCACCCCGTTCCAGCGCCAGTTGTCCACCTCGAGGCGCAGCGCGGCATAGGTCTCGGTCTGCGAGTCCTCGGCCACGCCTGTGACCTGCGCGGTACCCCTCGTACTGCCCGCGCACGTAGTTCTCGGGGTCGCAGTTGGGCATCGCGAGGAACACGTCGCGCTTGCGGTCGGCGATCACGTCGGCGCCCTCGCCCGCGGGCGGCTCCATCGCGACCATCGCGAGCACCTGCATCAGGTGGTTCTGCACGACGTCGCGCAGCGCTCCGACCGGCTCGTAGAAGCTGCCGCGATCCTCCACGCCGAAGCTCTCGGCCATGGTGATCTGCACCGACGAGATGAACTGCCGGTTCCAGATGGGCTCGAGCATCGTGTTGGCAAACCGGAGGTACATGATGTCCTCGACCGACATCTTGCCCAGGAAGTGGTCGATGCGGTAGACCTGATCCTCGTGCAGCAGCCGGCGCAGGTCGGCGTTCAGCTCGAGCGCCGACTTCAGGTCGTGGCCGAAGGGCTTCTCGACCACCACCCGCGCGTTCTTCGTGAGCTCGGCGGTGTGCAGCTGCTGCACCACCTTGCCGAAGAGAAACGGCGGGATCTCGAGGTAGAACACGGGCGCCTTCGCCTTGCCGAGCTTCGTCTTCAGCCGCCGGTAGGTGGTGACCCGGTTGAAGTCGCCCTTCACGTAGCTCATGCGGGCTGCGAGCCGGTCGAAAACCTTCTTCGAGAACGGCACGCCCGAGGCCTTGACCGCCTCCAGCGCGCGCTTTCGCAGGTCGTCGTCGCCCCAGTCCTCGCGGGCCACGCCGATGATGGGGCAGTCGAGCATCCCGCGCCGCTCGAGGAGGTAGAGCGACTTCAGCGTCATCTTCCGCGCCAGGTCGCCCGTTATCCCGAAAATGACAAGCGCATCCGCGGGTGGATGGCTGGGGGGAATCTGTCCGGCTGACACCGCTGCATCCTACTAATGTTCGGGCCGACCGGTTCGCTCGACCACAAACAGGAGCTCTCCGAAATGACGACCGAGAACGCAATGCAGCTTGGAATGGTGGGACTGGGCCGGATGGGCTCGAACATCGTGCGGCGGCTCATGGCCGACGGGCATACCTGCGTGGGCTACGACGTGAGCGCCGACGCGGTGTCCGCGCTCGAGGCAGACGGCGCCGGCGGCGCGACCACCATCGAGGATTTCGTCGCGAAGCTCGAGCAGCCGCGCGCCATCTGGGTCATGGTGCCCGCGGGTGAGATCACCGACAAGACGATCGCCGCGCTGGCCGAGCACCTCGACGAGGGCGACATCATCATCGACGGCGGCAACACGCACTACACCGACGACATCCGGCATGCCAACGCGCTTCGCGAGAAGGGCATCCACCACGTTGACTGCGGGACGTCGGGCGGGGTGTGGGGCAAGGATCGCGGCTACTGCCTGATGATCGGCGGCGAGCACGACGTGGTGCAGCATCTGGCGCCCATCTTCCAGTCGGTGGCGCCGGGCGTGGACTCCGCGCCGCGCACCCCGGGCCGCACGGGCACCCCGACTCAGGCCGAGCAGGGCTTCCTGCACTGCGGCGACAACGGCGCGGGGCACTTCGTGAAGATGGTGCACAACGGCATCGAGTACGGGCTGATGGCCGCCTACGCCGAGGGCCTCAACATCATCAAGAACGCCGATGTGGGCAAGCGCCAGCGCGAGTCGGACGCCGAGACGAGCCCCCTGGAGCATCCGGAGCACTACCAGTACGACATCGACACCACCGAGGTCGCCGAGGTGTGGCGGCGCGGCAGCGTGGTCGGCTCGTGGCTGCTCGACCTCACGGCCCAGGCGCTCTACGAGTCGCCGACGCTCGAGGAGTTCGCAGGACGGGTGTCGGACTCCGGCGAGGGCCGGTGGACGTCCACCGCCGCCATCGACGAGGGCGTGCCGGCGCCGGTGCTCACCGCGGCGCTCTACGCCCGCTTTGCCTCACGCGGCGAGGATCTCTTCGCCGACAAGGTGCTCTCGGCCATGCGCAAGCAGTTCGGCGGCCACGACGAGAAGCCGGCCTCGTGAGCGGCGCCGCCATCGAGGTGCTGTCCGACGGCCAGGCCGTCGCGGCGCGCGCGGCGGCCTACGTTGCCGCCCAGGCCCGGGCGGCGGTGGCCGACCACGGCCAGTTCACGTTCGCGGTGAGCGGCGGGCGCACGCCGTGGGCGATGTTCGCCGAGCTCGCGAGCGAGGACATGCCGTGGGCGCAGTCGGTGTTCTTCCAGGTGGACGAGCGGGTGGCGCCGGAGGGCGACCCCGACCGAAACCTCACCCATCTGCTCGAGAGCCTGCCGCCGGAGGCCGACGGCGGGGTGCGGCCGATGCCGGTGGATCTCGATCAGGACATCGACGCGGCGGCGGCGCAGTACGCGACGGCGCTGCCGGAGCGCTTCGACCTGATCCACCTGGGTCTCGGCCCCGACGGGCACACGGCGTCGCTGGTGCCCGGCGACCCGGTGCTGGAGGTGGCTGATCGCGACGTGGCCGTGACCCAGCCGTACCAGAGCCACCGGCGGATGACGCTCACCTATCCGGTGCTGAACCGGGCGAGGCAGATCTTGTGGCTGGTGACGGGTTACGACAAGGTGGACGCGCTGGCGCGGCTGCGGGCAGGTGACCGGACGATCCCGGGCGGCCGGGTCGATGCCGAGCACCAGCTGATCGTGGCGGACGCGAGCGCGGCGGCCGGGTGACGCGGTGCGCGTGAATCACCGGTGCCAGGCACCGGTCATTCACCGATCGTGATGCGCTCGGCCCGCTCGCCGCGACCCACGAAGACCTCGTTGGTCATCGCGGCGGGGAAGAGGCCGTGCTCGATCACTCCCGGCGTGTTGGCCAGCTGATCGGCCAGCGCCGCCGGGTCGGCGAACGCTCCCGTGAAATCGGCGATCACGCCGCCGTCGGGGCTCAGCGGCACCGCCCGCAGCTTCACGTCGCCGATGCGCTCCATCGTCGCGTTCAGGCCGAAGGCAAGCAGCTCCAGCGGCACCGGCGGCACGAGCCGCTCGACCATCTTGTCGGACGAGACGATCACGATGAAGCGGTCGGCCGCAGCCGCAACGGCCTTCTCGCGGGTGTGGGCCGCGCCGCCGCCTTTGATGATCCAGCCGGCCGGATCGACCTGGTCGGCGCCGTCGATGGCGATGTCCAGCCGGCGCGGCGCCATCGGCCCCGCGAAGGGGTGCACCCGGATGCCGAGGTCGAGCGCGATCTGCTCGGTGGCCGGCGACGTCGCCACGCAGTCGATGTCGAGCGACCGCCGGCCGAGCGCCGCCAGCAGATAGGCGACGGTGGATCCGGTGCCGAGCCCGACGACCATCCCGTCCTCGACGAGCTTGGCAGCGGCATCCGCCGCGACTTCCTTTTCCCGGTCAAAGCTCATGCCGGGCCAACGTTATCCGGTTACGCCTTGTCGGGGTGCTGCGCTTCGGTGAAGAGGTCGCCCTGCGCTGCGCCGGAGCCGGCTTTTCCGCCGCCCGAGCCGCGCAGCACGAACGCGAACGCGACTGCGAGCGCCGCTCCCACCAGCGGGCCGGCGACGTAGGCCCAGTAGTCGCTGAAGTTGCCGCCCACCAGGTCGGGGCCGAAGGTGCGCGCCGGGTTCATCGAGGCGCCCGAGATGGGGCTGCCCCAGAGGCCGGCGAGGATGATGTAGCCGCCCACGCCGAGGGCGCCGAACACGCCCAGGTTCTGGGCCCCGGAGGCCGTTCCGAGGATCACGCTCACCAGCCCGAGCGTGAGCACCGCCTCCATGAGGAACGCGTCGGTGGACGTGTAGCCGGAGGCGACGTAGTTCGAGCCGAAGACCGCCGAGGCGTTGATCACGCTCTGCACGAACCATGCGCCCAGGGCCGCGCCGATCAGCTGCACCACGATGTAGCCCGGCACGCGCTTCGACGGGAAGTCGCCGCGCAGCCAGAAGGCGAACGTCACGGCCGGATTGAGGTGCGCGCCCGAGACCTTGCCCATGAAGAGGATGATGCCGAGCACCATGAGCCCCGGCGCGGTGACCGCTGCCGTGCGGCTGATGGTGTCGGGGAAGGCGTGCCCCATCACGCCGCCGCCGCAGGCCACCAGCACGAGGAAGAAGGTGCCGAGGAGCTCCGAGAACAGCCGGCGCCACTCCTGCGAGGGATCCTGGAAGTTCTGGGCCGGCACGACGAAATCGTTCTGGATCAGCATCTCGATACGGGACCCGGGATGCCACTGCTCCGGGGGCTGGGACTCGACGCTCATGTCATGACCTTTCGTAGGAGCTCTGGAAATCGTCGCTTGCGTTCATCAGCGCGGCCCGGAGGGCGGCGTAGGCGGTCTCGCCGCTCGCGCCGAACGACACCGTGCGGGGAGCATCCTTCGGGCGCCAGCGCGCGTTCCACCGGCCCGGCGGCCCCGGCTCCGGGCGCACGCTCACGATCTCGAATCCGAGCCGGTCCATCTCCATCCGCACGTAGTCCACTTCGAACGACCTCCCCAGACCGCTTATCCGGATAGCAATATGGCATCGGATTTCGCCAAAAGCCGGCTCGGCCCTGCACCTCACCCGGGTGAACGTCGTCACCAGGGCGCGGCGCGCCGTCGCCTACCCTCCGTGCGTGGATCGCGTCGTCGAAGCTCGGGCGGTGGTCAAGCGCTTCGGTGCGGGGCGCGGCGCGCGGACGGTGCTCGACCACGTTGACCTCGACCTCGAGCGCGGTGAGCTGGTGGCGATCGTCGGCCGGTCAGGCTCCGGCAAGTCGACGCTGCTTCACCTCGTCGGCGGACTCGACCGGGCCGATGCGGGCACTATCGCGGTTGCGGGGGAGCGCGTGGACAGGCTCTCGGAGACCGGTCTCGCTCGCTTGCGGGCGCGCCGGATCGGCTTCGTGTTCCAGTTCTTCCACCTGCTGCCCGAGCTCACCGGCGAGGAGAACGTGATGCTGGCCGCCCGCCTGGCCGGGAACGGCCGTGATGCCACCCGCCGCGGCGCCGAGCTGATCCAGCGGCTCGGCGTGGGCGAGGTCGCCGGCCAGCTTCCCACCGTCATGTCGGGCGGCGAGCAGCAGCGCTTCGCAATCGCGCGGGCGCTCATCAACGATCCGGTACTGATCCTGGCGGACGAGCCCACGGGAAACCTCGACAGCGAGTCCGGCGGCGCCGTGCTTCAGGTGCTGCGCGAGCTGGCAGATGACGGCCGCGCGGTGCTGCTCGTCACGCACGACCCGGCCGCCACGGCGGTTGCCGATCGCGTGCTGGAGCTCGCCGACGGACGGTTCCCGGTCGCGGTGTGAGCGCCGCGGGCTCGGTCGTCTCGGCCCGGCTTCGCAGCCACCGCGGGCGGCGGCTGGTGGTGCTGGCCGGGATCGCCGCGGTCGGCATCCTCGTGGGGGCGTCGGCCACCGTGGCCTACAACCTGCAGACCGGCTTTGACCGCGCGGCGAGCCGGGCCGATCTGCCCGACGTGATCGCGACCTTCGACCCCGCCTCGGCGGGGCAGGTGGCGGCGCGGGCGCGCACGCTGCCCGATGTCTCGGCCGCGACGTACGAGTTCTCGCAGGCGGGGACGAACATCGTGAGCTTGCCCGACGGGCGCTATGACCGGCACTCGAAGTACAACGGCCACGCCGTGGTGATTGGTGCGCGCAGCGGGCCGCGGGGGTACGCGCTGGTTGCCGGCCACGGCCTTACCGGCGCCCGGTACGAGGCGGTGATCGAGCGCGGGCTCGCGTCGTCGTGGCACATCCGCGTGGGCGACCGGATCGGCATGCTCGGGCCGGGGCATCGCGATCCGCACTCCTACAGGGTGGTGGGCATCGCGGTGGCGCCCGACAACGTGGCGTTCCCGCTCGCCGCCGGGCCGCGGGTGTACGTTGACTATCCCGACGCGGTCGCCCTCACGGACGTTCCGGTGCCGAGCCATCCTGTGAATCAGGTGCTGCTGTGGGCTCGCGATCCTGCCAATCTGCCGCTCCTGCTGGAGCAGGCGCGCGTTGCGACGTTCGGCATCAGCGGGTTCCAGTTCGTGACGCAGGACGGCATCCGTGTGCTCGTCGACGGCGCTGCCGGCATCGTGATCGCGCTGCTCGCGGCGTTCTCGCTGGTCGCGCTCGCCACTGCGGGGATCGTGCTCGCGGCCACCGCGTACGCCGATGCGCAGAAGCGGCTGCCTGCATTCGGCACGATGCGCGCGCTGGGCGGATCGCGGCGCCAGATCACCGCGTCGGTCGCGCTCGAGGCGGCTGCGGTCGCGGTGCCGGCGACGCTGGCGGGGGTGGTCGTCGGCTACCTGGTCGCGCGCGGCCCGACCGGCTCGGTGCTGACGGCGCTGAACGAGTTCTCGGCGGGGTGGCAGATCGTCTGGGTGCTTGCGGCCTGCGTGCTCGTCCAGGTGGCGATCGTTGTGGGCGCGGCCGCGTGGCCGGCGTGGCGCGCGGCGGGGCGGCCCCCGGCAACGCTCCTTCGCGGCGGCGATGTGGGCTCGACGCCGCGCGGGCGGCTGCTGCCGTCCGGGCTCTTCGGGCTCGGGATGCGGATGGTGGTCTCGAGGCCGCTGCGAGCGCTCGCGACCGTGGGCGTGGTGGCTGCGGCGGCGTCGGTGATCCTCCTCATGCTCTCGCTCGCGACGCTGCTCGATCGGCTCGAGCACGATCCGGCGACGGTGGGCAAGCGCTACGCGCTGACGGTGCCGGCGCCGCCGTCGATCGCGCTGCGGATCGCTGCGCTCCCCGGTGTGAGCGCCGCCGCACCGCGCTACGAGGCCGATGCTGTGGACTCGTTCGATCTGGGTGAGTCGTTCCAGATGATCGCCTACGGCGGCCGCGGGAGCCGGTTCGAGAATCCGCCGCTGCAGGCCGGCCGGCGTGAGCAGGCGCCGGACGAGGCGGCTGTCGGAGCGGGGCTCGCCGACGCGCTCAACCTGCACGTGGGATCGACGCTCGCCGCGGAGCTCCCGACCGGGGTGGAGGTGCGTTTCCGGGTCACGGGCATCGTGTCGTCGCTCGAGAACCAGGGCCTCCTCGCCTACGTGCAGCCGCGGCGGCTGCTGGCAGCCGATCCTGCCGTGGGCTCGTCGATCGCCGTCGATCTGGATCCGGGCGCATCGGCCGGGCGCGTGAAGGCCGAGGTGGCGGCGCTGGGGTACCCGGTCACGACGGTCGGCGGGGTGACGTCACACAACGCGAAGTTCCTGGTGATCCTCGCCAACCTGCTTCGTACGGTGGCGGTGGTTGACGCGCTCGTATGCCTCTTCGCCGTGGTGCAGATGCTGGGCCTGACGGCGACCGAGCGGAGCCAGGCGGTTGCGGTGTTGCGGGCGGCGGGGGCACGGCCGCGCCAGATCACGCAGGTGTTTCTCGGCGCGGCCGTGGTGGTGGTGCTCACGGCGGCCCCCCTTGCAGTGCTGCTCGAGCGGCTGCTTCTGGGGCCGCGCACGGCGAGCCTCGCGGCGGGCTACGCGACGATCTCGCTCTCGGCCGATCTGCTGGTGATGGCGGCGGTGGCGATGGGGCTCATCGCGGTGGCGGTGATCGCGGCGCTCGTGGTGAGCCGAAGCGCAATTCGGCGGCCGCCGGCAGTCGCGCTGCGCGGTGAATGAGCGACCCGGCGTGAATCAACGGTGCCAGGCACCGTTGATTCACCGACGCCCAGGCGGCGCGGAGATCGCCTACCTGTAGAGCCGCGCGTTTCGGTCGAGCGGGCGCCCCGCGAGGTGGCGCGGGCGGCCGCCCTGGGCGTCGAGATAGGCGAGCTCGCGGGACGTGTTGGCGAGGCCCGAGCGCGGGTCGCCGTTCAGCATCCAGGTGTCCAGCACCACGCCCCCGCCGGCCGTCTCCGACAGCCGAAACGCGCGCGCCTGCTGCGGGTAGTCGGCCAGCGACGAGGTGGTGATCAACCAGTACCCGCCCGACCGGGTGCGCCGCGGAGCGATCGAGTTGCGATGCACGTCGCCGGCGATCGATGCGACCACGTGACGGTCGGCGTCGAGCTGCGCGAGCGCTCCTTCGCCGCCCTTCACGTCTTCGAGCGGCGCACCCGAGATCACCAAAACCCAGCGGCCCCCGGCGCTCGCGAGGGCGCTTCGGAGCCACTCGAGCTGGCCCGGATGCATCACCCCCACGTCACCGCCGCTGCGGTCAGTGGTGTCGAGCATGATCGCCTCGGCCTCATCGCCCAGCGGCACGATCTGATCCATCAGCTCCCCGGTGCCGCCGTGACCGCTCGCCTTTCGCAGCTCGGCAACCACCTGCGGTGCGGGCACCTCGCGGCGCGCTGGATCGGCAGGCACGGTGATCGAGCGGCCGGGCAGCCCGTGGCGCAGGAGCGCAGCGACCACCCCGGGCTTCAGCTCGCGCTTGCCGGCGAACCGAAGCGCGCTGCGATCGAGCGTGACGAGCTTTCGGTCGCCCACTGCCACCGCATCCGTCTGCGAGGTCGCGCTCAGGTTGCCCTGCACAAGCAGGTCGTGGTTTCCCGGCAGCGGATACCACGGCGCCCGCAGCCCGGCCGAGCGGAACGGCTGCTCGGCCGCCGCCAGCAAGCCGGGATGGGCGGGCGCGTCGAGCCCCGGGCGGTAGATGAGCGGATCGGCGTTGGACGGCGCCTGGACGCCCGCGTAGCCCGGGCCGCCGCTGTTGGGATCCACTCGCCCGCCGCGCAGCACGGAGAACGCCTGGTCGAGCTCGTTCTGCTGGTCGTTGTCGATCAGGTCGCCCGTCTCGAACACGGCTTGGGGATGGGCCGCGTTCACCGACGAGACGATCGCCGCGAGCACCTGCGGCGTGAGCGACTCCTGCGGCCGAAACGCCGACGAGAAGCTGCCGCCGAACCGGTCGAGCATCTCGAGCCGCGCCGGCGACTCCTCGTCGGTCACGTGCGCATCGGTGATCTGCGCGAACGTCGCAAGCGTCCGGCTCACCCTCGACGCTGGTGCCAGGGCTGTGCGCGGGATCAGCGGCTCGCCCGGCTGCACAGAGAGCTGTCCGATCCCCTTCGGGTCGCCCCAGGTCGAGACCAGCGTCGAGCCCGAGTCGCTCGCCGTCTGTGCGCTGCTGCCACCGGCGCACCCGGCCACGGCCAGCGCCAGCACCGCGACCAGCCAGGCACGTGAGTTCATCGACACTCCCGGCAGTCTGATAGAACCACCGCATGGAAGGTGTCACGCTGGTCACGGGCGGCCTCGGCTTCATCGGGTCGCACGTGGTGGACGTCCTCGTCGAGCAGGGCGCGAGCGTGCGGGTGCTCGATTGGCTGCATCCGCAGGCCCACAGCGCCCCGCCGGATTATCGCAACCCCGCCGCGGACTACATCATCGGCGACGTGCGCGACCCCGCCGTGGTGGCCGCGGCGCTCCCCGGCGTCACCGCGGTCTCGCACCACGCCGCCATGGTGGGCCTCGGTGTGGGCTTCGCGGACGCCGCCGGGTACGTGTCGCACAATGACCTGGGCACCGCGGTGCTCCTCACCCAGCTCGAGCGTGCGGGGTTCAGGGGCCGGGTCGTGCTTGCTTCGAGCTGCGTCGTCTACGGCGAGTCGCCGGGCGCCTGCGCCGAGCACGGCTTGCAGCCGGTGCGGCCACGGTCGCTCGAGCGGCTCGAGGCCGGCGAGTTCGACCACGCATGCAGCCGCTGCGGCCGGCCGCTCACGCCCGTGGCCGTCGGCGAAGACACCGCACCAGATCCGCGCAACGTCTACGCCGCCACAAAGCTCCACCAGGAGCACCTGTGCCTCAGCTTCGGGCGGGAGCTGGGGCTTCCCGTCGCGATGCTCCGCTACCACAACGTCTACGGCCCCCGCATGCCGCGCGATACACCGTACGCCGGCGTCGCGGCCATCTTCCGAAGCGCGATCGAGTCGGGCCGCCCGCCGGTGGTGTACGAGGATGGCCGCCAGCTGCGCGACTTCGTGCACGTCGCGGACGTGGCCCAGTCCGTCGCGCTGGCGCTGGAGCCCAGACGCGCCAGGGGGAGCGTTCAACGTCGCGAGTGGCACGCCCACGACGGTTGGAGAGATGGCCGCGGAGCTCTGCCGGGCGTTCGGCGGCGAGCTCGAGCCGGTGATCGAGCCGCGATTCAGGCTGGGCGATGTGCGTCATGTGGTTGCCTCACCGCTACGCGCGCAGACCGAGCTCGGTTTTGCCCCGCGCTGGTCGTTCGCCGCCGGGATGGCCGAGTTCGCGACTGCCGGGCTACGCGCGCCGGCGGCGGGCGAGCCCGTAGCCGAGGGCTCCCACCCAGACCGCGATGAGGACGATGACAAGGCTTCGGGGATAGTCATTGGGTAGCTGGCTCGGATTGAGCGGCGTCTTGCCGGGGCCGAAGAGCGACGGGATCATGAACGCGAAGATGATGGCTGAGGCGATCAGCCCGGCCTGAACCGGCGCCAGGAGCTTCCCCGGCACGCCCCTGCGAAGCGCCCATCCCGTGCCGAACTCGAGCGGCGCGATCACAAGGTCGTGGATGAGCAGTCCGCCGATGAACCAGATCGCGAAGGTCATCGGATCGATGTGGCGGTGCAGCATCGCGTAGATCCCGAACCCGACGAACGCCCAGCCCACGACCAGCGTCGCGAGCATGATGCGCGTGTTGCGGGGGTGGGCCTCGGTCACAGGATCACGATCCGCTTGACCCACTTGGTCTGCTCCACGCCGGGCCGGTTGGGGGCGATCAGCCGCAGCGGGTAGCCGTGGTCGAGGTTCAGCCGCTCGCCGTTCAGCTCCAGCGCGAGGAGCGTGAGATCGCTTCGCGCGTGGCCGGGGTTGAGCGTCGAGGTGCGGTAGAGCCCGCCCGGCTGCAGCGACTCCACCCGTACCTGCGCGCCGTGGTCGGCGCCGACGTGGTCGAGCAGATCCACCAGCCGCACGCCCGACCAGCGCGCCATCGTGCTCCAGCCCTCGACGCACGAGATGGGGAGCGACACCGTGGTGCGCGGCAGCGCCTCGAGCGAGGCGAGGTCGAGCGCGAGCGGTGTCTGCACGCTGCCACCGACCTCGAACGTGTAGCCCGGGTCGTTCGCGAGCTTGTGGACGTGGGCGCCGGGCAGGCCGTTCACCGGCAGGCCCTGCGAGCCATCGCCGGCGCGCCGCGGCGCGAGGATCGCGAAGCGGCTGAAGACGGTGGTGGTCGAGCCGATTGTGGTGGCGAGGATCGCCCCCGAGGTGGCGCCGATCACGGTGAGGAACGCGCGGCGCGAGAGGCCGCCGGATGTGCGGGCAACCGCAGGCTCCGGCCCGGCCGCGAGTGCCCGGCGGGCCACCTCCCATTTCGCGCCGATGTGCATGATCAGCCCGCCGATGGCGATGAAGGCGCCGGCGTAGTGGGCCGAAGGGAAGAAGAACGGGAACGCGTACCAGTAGAAGATGTTGAGCACGCCCGTGACGAGCTGGAAGATCGCGCCGCCGACCAGCGCCACGAGTCCCAGCCGCTCGACTCCATGCAGCGGGTCGCGCACCGGCGGCCACTCGTAGAGCTTGGGATAGGCGACCCACATCTTGGCGATCAGCAGCGGCACAGCCACGCACCCCGTGAGCACGTGCAGGCCCTGGGTCACGCGGTAGAACGACACCGGGTGGGCGGGCCATGCCTCCTGCGTCCACGACGGCCCGCGCTGGATGAAGTGGCTGATCAGCCCGGTGATGAAGCAGATCGTGAAGCACACGCCGAGCGCCATCCCCAGAAACGTCGCGATGCGCTCCTGGTGGAGCTTCGAGTGAAACGCGCCCTCACGCATCGGCCCGCGCCGCAGAGGCTCCAGCGGCTTGTAGATCTCAGAGAACGAGCGCACGGTTCACGAGCCGGCCGAACGGCGTCTCCGGGATCATCTCGGCCACGGCGAGCGCGTCGTCGTAGGTGTCCACGTCGCGCAGCTCCGGCAGGAGCGACGTGCGAAAGCCCAGCTCCCCGAGCCGGGCGAGCTGGCGCTCGCCGGTGTCGTCAGAGCTCATCCCCACGCCGTGGAATACCCGCGGGTCGGGCCGGCGCATCCCGATTGCCCACCAGCCGCCGTCGGCCGCGGGGCCGAGCACCGCGTCCAGCGGGGGCCGCCGCAACCGCGCGAATGCCAGATCGATCAGCTCCGGGCTCACCTGCGGCGAGTCCATGCCGATCAGCACCGCCGGGCCGGGCACGTCTGCAAACGCCGCCCCGAGGCGCTCGGCCTGGCCCGCGCCGCGCTGGGGGATCACCTCGAAGCCCTCGCCCAGCCACTCGCCCACCGCGCCGTCGAGTGCCAGCACCAGCCGCTGGGCCGAGCATGCCCGGGCAGCGGCGAGCGTGGTGCGAAGCGCCGCCTCGGCGACCTCGGCGGCTTCGGCGGGGCTGAGCGGCGGCGTGAGGCGGGTCTTGCTGTGACCCGGCCGCGGCTCCTTTGCCAGCACGATGAGCGTGCTCACATCGGCACCCGCGACATGTCCTTCATGGTCTTCAGCGAGCCGCGCCAGCTGCCGGTCACCTTCGACTCGCCACCCCGCCTGGGGTGGTACGGAACCGGCACCTCCCCAACCCGCCAGCCGGCGTCGGCGGCCCGCACCACCATCTCGAGCGGCCAGCCGAACCGGCGATCCACCAGGCCGAGCGCGACGAGCGGCTCACGGCGGGCGGCCCGCATCGGGCCGAGGTCGGTGAGCGAGACCCCCAGCCGGCGGCGGAGGCGAGAGGCAATCACGCGGTTTGCGAGCCGGGCGTGGACGGGCCACGCGCCGGCAGCAGGCGCGCGCGCTCCCAGCACCAGGTCGAGCCGATCGTCGGCGAGCGGCGTTGCGACCAGCGGGAGGTCGTGCGGATCGAGCGAGCCGTCGCAGTCCATGAAGCACACGATCGGTGCAGTGGCCGCGGTCAGTCCGGCGAAGCAGGCGGCGCCGAAGCCTGGCTGCGGCTCGTCTGCCACCAACGCACCGAGGCCGCGGGCGATGTCGCCCGAGCCGTCGGTCGAGCCGTTGTCGGCGACGATCGCGCGGTAGCCCTCGGGCATGCGGCCGAGCACCCAGGGCAGCGCCTCGGCCTCGTCCAGCACCGGCAGGATCACGTCGATCATCGCGCTGCGACCTCCGCGCCGGCGGTCTCGAGCGCCTGGATCAGATCGGCCGCGATCTCGGCGCTCGGCTCGAGCCCCACCGAGATGCGGATGAGGCCGTCGTCCACGTGCGCCAGCCAGTCGCGGTCGGCCCGGGCATCGGCGTGCGGCGCATACGCGAGGCTCTCCGTGCCCCCGAATGTTGGTGCTGCGCGCACGAGCTGCAGGCCTACGAGCATGAGCTCGGGGTTGATGCCGGCGCGGGGCTTCAGCGCGATCAGGCCGGTGCCGGCGCTCAGCAGGCGGTGCCGCGGCCGGCGTACCCACTCAACCTGCGAATCGCCCGCGAGCATCCCGGCCACGGCCTGGGCGCTCTCGTCGTGGCGGGCCATGCGCACGTCCAGGGTCTTCAGGCCGCGCTCGAGGAGCGATGCCGCCGCAGGATCGAGCTGTGCGCCCAGGCCGATCTGTGCCTCGCGCACGCCGTCGATCGACGCCGGGCAGCCGCAGACCACCCCGGCGATCACGTCGGAGTGGCCGTTCAGGTACTTGCTTGCGGAGTGCACCACGAGGTGCGCGCCGAGCGTGAGCGGGCGCTGGCAGACGGGCGTTGCGGCGGTCGCGTCGACGACGAGCCGCGCGCCGTGGGCGGTGGCGCAGGCGGCGAGCAGGTCAATCTCGGCCACGCGCAGAGTGGGGTTGGAGACCGACTCGACGTAGGCGGTCACCGCCGCAGGCAGTGCGAGCGCATCGGCCCAGCCGTCGAGGTCTGTCACTGCCACGAACGTGACCGAGCGGCCCAGCTGCGGCATCACGGTGGTGAGCACGCGGTGGGCGTCTGCGCAGATCTCGCGGGCCGCGACGATCTGACATCCAGGCGGCGTGGTGCTGAGCAGGGCGCAGACGATCGCGGCGGTGCCTGATCCCAGCAGCGTCGCGGCCGGCGCGTGCTCCAGCTCGGCGAGCCGGCGGGCGACCGCATCGACGGTGGGGTTGGCCATGCGGCCGTACTCCCAGGTGTCGCCGATCCGGTGGACGGATGAGCGCACGAGCGCAGAGGACAGCATGTCGGAATCTCGCATGGAGCCACTGTATGCACGCTTGTGCTCGCCAACATTACAAGCGCAGAAACACTTTGCTTCATGGCGCGGGGGCTGGGCTACCTTGGGTGCTGCATGCAGCATGAAGCGGTAGATCAGTCGGCTCGCGCGTGGCCCCGGATCGGGGTGCTGCTCCCCGGTCTCGCGCTGATCGCCTTCATCGTGGTGGTGGGCGCCTACGGGCACTCGCACCGGCATCTGGGGATGCCGTGGGCGCCGTTCTTCCTTTTCCCGAAGCTGCGCCTCAGCTGGTGGGCGCTCCCCGCCGTCGTGGTGGTGGCAGGGTGCGTGGCCGGCACCCGGCGGCTGTACGCCGCGCGCTCCGACCGCTGGTTCATGGCGGGCGCGTTCGGGGTCGCGCTGGTGGTGCACCTGGCCGTCAACATGATCCGCCGCGGGCCCGACGAGTGGATCGGCCCCTTCACCGGCCTGGAGGGCGGCCAGGAGTACCTCACCACCGTGCGGCGGGTCACGCACGACCCGATCCGCTTCCTGGAGCGGTTCGCGGCGCTCGTGCCGAGCCTGCCGACACATTCGGCCGGGCATCCGCCGGGGCCGAGCCTCATCGCCATCTCGCTGAACGACGTCGGCCTGGGCGGCGCGTGGCCGCTGGCGACCTTCGTGATCGTGGTTGGCACGCTGGTCGCGCCGCTCACCTTTCTGCTCGCCCGCGCGCTGGATCACGACCGCCAGACGGCGCGCCTCGCGGCCCTCTTCGCGGCCTTCGCCCCGGCAGCGATCATCGAGAGCGCAACGTCGATGGACGCGGTGTTCGCCACCGTGGCGGTGGCGACGCTCGTGGTGATCGCGCGCGGCCGCTTCTGGCTGGGCGGCGGGTTCGTGTGGCTCTGCTCGTTCATGTCCTATGCGCTGGTCGCCGTCCCCGTCTGGGGTGCGGTGGTGCTCTGGCGGCGGCGCTCGGCGGCGGTGGCCATACGCGCGCTGGTGTGCGCCGCGGTGGTGACGCTGGGCATCTACCTGGCGCTCCGCGTGGTGCTCGGCTACGACCTGATCGGCGCGTTTCGGGCCACCAACCACCGCTATCTGAACGGCCCCGGGAGCGACGCGATGCACCGGCCCACCGGCTTCTGGATCTTCGGGGACGTGGCGGCGTTTCTCGTCGGCCTGGGGCTTCCGATCCTCTTCGGCCTGGGAATCGCGCTGCGGCAGCGATCCGCCGAGGCGTGGGGCCTTGCGCTCATCATCTTGCTCGCCGCGCTTGGTGGGTATACCAAGGGTGAGGTCGAGCGGATCTGGCTCTTCATGATCCCGCTCGCGGCGCTCGCGGCGGCTGCATATCTGCCGCGGCGCGCGAATGCAGCGACGGTGATGATCGGGCTCCTTGCGCTCCAGGCTGTAACGGTGGAGGTGTTCCTGTGGACGACATGGTGATGAGACGGGTGCTGGTAGTCGATGACGAGCCGATCGTGCGCGACGTGCTGTCGCGGTATCTCGTCCGGGACGGATTCGATGTGGCGGAGGCCGCCGACGGCGCCGAGGCGCTTCGGATGGTCGAGCAGAGCTCTCCCGACGTGATCGTGCTCGACCTCATGCTGCCGCGGGTGAGCGGCCTGGAGGTGCTCCGCTCGGTGCGCTCGGGCGGCGAGACTCCCGTCATCATCCTGTCGGCGAAGGTGTCCGAGCAGGAGCGCATCGAGGGCCTCGACCTGGGCGCCGACGACTATGTCGTGAAGCCGTACTCGCCGCGCGAGGTGGTGGCGCGCGTGAACGCGGTGCTCCGGCGCGCACCCGGGAGGCCGGGCGACGGGCCGCTCGAGTTCGGGGCAGTGCGCATCGATCGCATACGCCACGAGGTGACGCTCGGCGGCGATGTGCTGCACATGACGCTCAAGGAGTACGAGCTCCTGGTGATGCTGGCCGAGCAGCCTGGCAAGGCGTTCTCGCGGCCCGAGCTCCTGAGCGCGGTGTGGGGCTACCTGTGGACGGGGGCCAGCGAGACGGTCACGGTGCACGTGCGCCGGCTCCGCGAGAAGATCGAGCTCGATCCGTCGTGCCCGCGCCACTTGGTGACCGTGCGCGGCGTGGGATACCGGTTCGAGCCGTGAGCAGCGTCTGGCGCGCACTCGAGCTGCTGGGGCCGATCACCGTCGCGATGATCGTCTCGGCGATGGTGGCGCGGACGTTCGTGAGCCACACCCGGCTGATCTACTCGATGATCGCGATCGCCGCTGCCGCATCGCTCGTGACGGTGGTGGACGTGGTGGTGCTGAACTACTTCATGGTGGTCACCGCCGGCGAGTGGGGGCCGCTGATCCTGGTCGCGGTCTACTCGCTGGGAGCCGGAGTCGCCGCGGCGATGATCGTCGCGCGCACCACCACCAATGCCATCGGCCGGCTGGTGGCGACCGCTCAGAACCTCGGCGCAAACCAGCTCGACGCGCGGGCCGGTGACGTCCACGCGGGGCCGGAGCTGCAGATGCTGGGGGCAGCGTTCGACGCCGCTGCCGAGCGCCTCTCGCAGGCGCTCGTGGCCGAGCGGCGGATCGAGGCCGAGCGGCGCGATCTGATGACGTCGATCTCACACGACCTGCGAACGCCGCTTGCCAACCTGCGCGCGATGGCCGAGGCGATCTCCGACGGGGTGGTGGAGGATCCCGTCACGGTGCGGCGTTACAGCGACGAGATGCTCATCTCGACGATGCGCCTGGTGGAGATGGTGGATGACCTGTTCGAGCTTGCCCGCATCGACGCGGCGGGGTTCGCGGAGGACGCCAGGATGATCCCGCTCTCCGAAGCAGTCCAGCGCGCGGTGGATCTGGCCGAGCCTGCCGCGGCGGCGCGCAGCATCACCATCGATTCGGCGCTCGGCGATGCGGGCGCGAAGCTCTGCTCGCCGCGGTTCTCGCGCGTGGTGCACACGCTGGTCGATAACGCCGTGCGCTACACGCCGGAGGGCGGCCGGGTGCGGATCGAGGCCGAGACCGGGCCGGACGGGCTCAACGTGGCGGTGCAGGACAACGGCGAGGGCATCTCGCCCGACCAGCTGCCGCGGGTGTTCGAGCCTTTCTGGCGGGCCGACGAGGCCCGCTCGGCAGGCGGCTCGGGCCTGGGCCTCGCGCTGGCGCAGCGGATCGTGGAGGCGCTGGGCGGCCGGATCGAGGCGACCAGCAGCCCCGGTGTGGGCTCCCGCTTCGACGTCTCACTGCCCCGCTGAAGTAAACTGGCTGTCCCAGGGCGCATAGCTCAGCTGGGAGAGCGTTCGCTTCACACGCGAGAGGTCACAGGTTCGAGCCCTGTTGTGCCCATGCCGGATGGATACAAGGTGCCAGGCACCTTGTATTCATCGGATAGGGTGGCCTCATGGACTACAAACTCGAAGTGATCGGCGTCCCCGTGTCGGACGTTGACGTGGCCAGGGCGTTCTACACCGAGCAGGTCGGATTCGTGCTCGACCACGACGTGCGCCCGTCCGAGACCATGCGCGTGGTGCAGATGACCCCCCGCGGCTCTGCGTGCTCGGTGGTCATCGGCGAGGGCCTGCCGCTCGGCGAGCCGGGCAGCCTGCGCGCGCCGCAGCTCTCGGTGGAGGACATCGACGCCGCCTGCGCCGAGCTCGCGGAGCGCGGCGTCAAGGTCAGCGACATCGTCCAGATGGGGCCGGAAGGCACGCGCGGCTCCCGCTTTGCCTTCTTCCAGGATCCCGACGGCAACAGCTGGACGCTGCAGGAGCTCGCTCCGCGCTGAGCCGGCTACGAGAGTGCGAGTGCGCGGATGGCCAGATCGACCGCGGCCATCAGATCGTCGCGCCGCGTACCGGACGCCGCCTGCACGGCGGTCCCCTGTGCGAGGCTGATCACGAAGCGCGCCAGGTCGTCGGGATCCCACTGCGCGGCGTCGAGATCGCCATCCGCCACCGCCTGTCGCAGCCGCGTGCGCAGTGCGAGCGCGGCGTAGCGGCGCATCCCGGCCATCAGCTCGACCACGTCGGCGTTCCCGGGACCGCATGAGATCGCACCGGTGATCGAGAAGCAGCCGTGCGGGCGATCCGGCTGCGTCACGGCCTCCACGTTTCGCCGCAGGAACGTGGCGATCACAGCCGCCGCCGTCGGCTCGCCGAACGCCTCGTAGGTGGAGCGCATGTCATTCTCCGCGTAGTGGGCGAGCGCCCGCTCGAAGAGCTCGCGCTTGTTCCCGAACGCGGCGTACATGCTGGTCTTGCTGATGCCCATCGCCCCCGTCAGGTCGGTGAGCGACGCGCCCTCGTACCCTTGCCGCCAGAACACCTCGAGCGCCCGGTCGAGCGCAACCTCCGAGTCGAACTCGCGCGGCCTTCCGGGTGTGCTCGACGTCTTCACACCTGCATCCTAGCGATTTCCTACCGATCGGTGCAGAACTCTCCGAGAGCTGCTACCTTGTTTCGGTACCGATCGGTACGTAACTACGCAAAGGAGCGCTCGATGTCCCAGCTCGACGGAAAGATCGCCCTCATCACGGGGTCCACAAGCGGTATCGGCGAGGCCACCGCCAACCTGCTCGCGGCGCGCGGAGCCCACGTCGTGGTCGCAGGCCGCAACGAGCCGCGCGGCACTGCCGTCGTCAGGCGCATCCGTGATGCGGGCGGGCGAGCGGCGTTCGTGCGCTCCGACCTCCAGGACGAGAGCTCGGCGCGCGCGCTGGTCGCCGACGCAGAGGCCGCCGCGGGCGGCCCCATCGACATCCTCGTCAACAACGCGGCCTTCATGACCTTCGGCCCGAGCGCTTCGGTGACCGAGGAGACCCTCGACAGCGCGCTTGCGGTCAACGTCAAGGTGCCGTTCCTCCTGACGAGCATGCTGGCGCCCGCGATGGCCGAGCGCGGCGGCGGCGCCATCGTGAACGTCAGCACCATGGCCGCGAGCATCGGGCTCGACGGGATGGCGCTCTACGGCGGCACCAAGGCCGCGATGGATCTCATCACCAAGTCGTGGGCCGCTGAGTACGGCCCGCGCGGCGTGCGCGTGAACGCGGTGGCTCCCGGGCCGACTCGCACGCCGGGCACTGATGCGATGGGCGACTCCCTCGATCAGCTGGCATCGCTGGCGCCGGCCGGCCGGGTTGCTGACCCGCGCGAGATCGCGCTTGCGATCGGCTACCTGGTGGGCGACGACGCGGCGTTCGTGCACGGGACGATCCTGGCAGTCGACGGCGGGCGGACGGCGGCGTAAAGGGGGATTGCGTTCTCCCCGTTTTGGCGTACGTTCGTTCTACGCCAACCCCCGTAGGAGATCGCACAACATGATGGACCTCATGGCAGGTGAATCCGGCCAGACCACTTCTGAGTACGCCGTGCTCTTTGCGGTCGTGACCCTGGCCGTCGTCGCCACCATGGCGCTGCTGACAAGCGCCATGCAGGGCACGCTGCAGACCGTTATCGGCTACCTCTAGGCCAGTCTTCTTCACGCGCGGGCGGATGCCGTCCTGGCCGGTCTTCATACTGTTCTGATGACCGACCAGGCCGGCTCCGCCGACCCCGCGCGCTCCCCGCGTGGACTCTTGGTCACCCCGGATGTGCTGCGGCACGGCATCCGGTTCTACTCCTCGTCGCCCGGCCAGCCGCGCTCGCGCCGCGCGTCCGACACGCTGCTCCTGATCCCGTGCGTGATCGCGCTGAGCCTCATGGTGATCGGCTACCCCGTCGCGCCCCCGGGCTCCCCGGTCGGGACGTTCCTCGCGAGCGCACCGGCCTTCCTCTCGACGGTGTGGGCCTTCTTCTTCGACCTGCTCACCCTGTGGGCGGTCGTCCTGATCATCACCACCCTCGCGCGCGGCCGCCGGATCATGCTCGCCCAGGCCGTGGCCTCGCTCGTGCTCGCCGTCGCGCTCGCGTTCATCGTCTCGCGCGTGGCCAACGGCAGCTGGCCCGAGCTGAGCGCCGTCATCGGCGGTGAGTTCAAGACGAAGAGCCTGCCCTCCGTGCGCATCGTGCAAAGCGCGGTGGTGGTGCTCGCGATCTCGCCGCACCTCACCCGCCCGCTCCAGGCGTTCACGCGCTGGATCCTCTTCTTCGGCGTGATTGCGGCGTTCTTCGCCGACAGCGCGTCGGTGGGCGGAAACGTGATGGCCCTCCTGATCGCGGTCATCGCCGCCACCGCCGTTCGGCTCGCCTTCGGCACCTCCGCCGGCTACCCCGAGCTGGACGAGGTGGCCGGCGCGCTCAAGCAGCTGGGCGTTCCGGTCAGCGGCCTCGAGCGCGTGGACCGGGGCGAGAGCGGGGCGTTCGAGGCCCGCGGCCGCGATCCCCAGGGCGACCCGCTCGTGGTGAAGGTCTACGGCCGCGATGCCTACGACAACCAGCTCGTGGAGAAGCTCTGGCGCACCGTCTGGTACCGCGACCCCGGGCCGGGCCTTCGCGTGAGCCGCTCGCAGGCGGTCGAGCATGAGGCCTTCGTGACGCTCCTGGCCGAGAACGCGGGCGTGCCCACGCGCCAGGTGGTGACCGCCGGCACGTCGGCCTACGACGACGCGCTGCTGGTGCTGCGCGGCAACGGCCGGCCGCTGGGGAGCCTCTCCGCCGAGGAGCTCGACGACGCGATGCTGGAGCGCTGCTGGGCCACCGTCCTGCGGCTGGGCGGCGCGAGCATCGCTCACATGCGCGTCGGGCCAAACACGGTGGTGGTGCACGACGACGAGATCGGGCTGATCGACTTCGAGGCCGCCAACGTCTCGCCGAGCCCCGACCAGATCGCCACCGACCACGCCCGCCTGCTCACCACCACGGCGCTCATCGCAGGCCCCGAGCGGGCCCTCGCCGCGTCGTCGCGGGCGCTCGGCGCCGACGGCGTGACCGCGCTTCTGCCCTACCTCCAGCCCGCGGCGATCGGCCTCACGCTCCGGCGGTCGCTGAAGGCAGCCGACGTCGATCTCGAGCAGCTGCGAAAGGACGCCACCGAGCTGGTGGGCGCCGAGCCGCCGCAGCTGGCGAAGCTGCGGCGCGTGACGTGGGGCTCGCTGATCCAGGTCGCGCTCCTCATCCTGGCCACGACCACCGTGATCGGCGCCATCAGCGGCGTTGATATCGACCAGCTGCGCGCGAGCCTCCAGGGCGCGGTCTGGGCGTGGATCGTGGTGGGCTTCATCGTCGCGCAGACGCCGCGGCTCACCCAGTCGCTCTCGACCATCGGCTCGGTGGCGGCGGAGCTGCCGTTCGGGCCGGTCTATGCGATGCAGCTCGCGACCAGCTACATGAACCTGGCGCTTCCCTCCAACTTCGCGCGTATGGCCGTGAACATCCGGTTCTTCCAGAAGCTCGGCGTGCCGCCGGCCGCCGCGGTCACCTCCGGCGCGATCGACTCATTCGCCGGCACCATCCTGCAGGCGCTCCTCCTCGTGACGCTCCTGATCTTCTCGTCGGCCGACCTCTCGCTGAACGCCGACGTCCCCACCTCGGGCGTGAAGAAGCTCGCGGTCATCCTGGTGGTGCTGCTGGTGGTGAGCATCCTCGTGTTCACGCTGGTAGGGCGGCTGCGGCGCATCATCTCGAGCCGCGTGCGCAAGTGGTGGCCCGAGGTGCGCCTCACGCTCGCGTCGCTTCGCGGGTCGCACAAGCTGGCGATGATCGTCGGCGGAAACCTGGGCAGCGAGGTGCTCTTCGCCACAGCGCTTGGCCTGATCGCACGCGGCCTGGGAGCCGACATCTCACTCGCCGACCTGCTGGTGATCAACCTGAGCGTCTCGCTCTTTGCCACCTTCATCCCGGTGCCGGGCGGCATCGGCGTGACCGAGTTCGGCCTCACGGTGGGGCTTGCGGGCGCCGGCATGAGCGAGGAGGCGGCGCTCGCCACGGCGCTCATCTACCGCGTGTGCACGTTCTACCTGCCGCCGGTCTGGGGCTTCTTCGCCATGCACTGGCTGACGAAGCACAACTACCTCTGAGCTAGACCGGCGGGTCGTGCCGGCCCTTGCGGCGGAAGCCGTGCCAGCGCGGGGTATGCAGCTTGTGCGGGTGCGCCTCCGTGCCCGGCGGGCCGGCGACTGCCAGTGCCGGATCGGCCTCGGCGTCCTTCTTCTTCTTGACGTGGATGAGCGCCTTGGTGTCCTTCCAGCCGATCGTGCGGGCCAGCATCGTGAGGCCGAAGACGGCGTTCCAGGCCGTGGTGACAAGGCTCTGGCCCACCGTGTAGGCCGTGATCGCAGACGGCGATGCGACCGGCGCCAGCACCACCTGGGCGAGCGCCGTCTGGGCTCCGACGGCGCCCGGGGCAAGCGCCACCGTCGAGGAGATCGACGCCGCCGCGACGATCAAAAAGACGTTCTGCACCGAGACGGGGATGTGGTAGGCGTACATGAACGTCGCGTTCACGCCCATCCGCGCGATGTAGGAGAGCGCCTCGACCCCGACCACCTCGACCAGGAACTTCTTGCGGTCGGCGACGATGGCGCCGCCCTCCTTGGCGTTCTCCCAGGTCTTCTGGAACTTGTGCCAGAGCATCCGCACCACGAGGGTGATCAGCAGGCCACCGGCGACGATGATGATGACGGTGAGCCCCGCGTGCTCGGAGAACCAGCCGAACTTGACGTCGAACGAGCCGGCGGCGCTGATGAAGAGCCACGCGTAGACGACGATGCCCATGACGCCGAAGAAGATGTTCTCGACCACGGTGGCGCCCAGGACGCCTGCGACCGTCGAGTTCTTGATGTTGGCGCGAAAGAGCCCCAGCATCGCAACGGTGCCGGCCGAGGCCGGCAGGATCGCGTTCAGGCCGTTACCGCCCGCGTAGTAGCCCAGGATCGGCCGGTAGGTGACGTCGCTCTTGGGGTAGGCGCCGCGCAGGATGTTCCGCCACGCGAGGGCCACCAGCATCGTCTGCGCCGTCTGAAACGCGATGCCGAGGATCAGCAGCGGGATCGAGACCGCGATCAGGGTGTCCCACAGTTGTTGCAGCCAGTCGAGCATGTTCGCGGATGGTATTCACCGCGAAGGGCGTTGCACCTTGCAGGCTATTCGTACTGGAGCGCTTCGAGCACGTTCAGCTTGCCCGCCCGGCGCGCCGGGAACGCCGCCGCGATGGCACCGGCGAGCGCCGCCACGATGAGGCAGACGATGATCTGCGCCCACGGCAGCGCGAACTCGATGCCCTGATCCTTCAGGCCTTGCGTCACGATCCACGCCATGACCACGCCGATCACGATCCCGAGCAGGCCGCCGATGATGCCCGTGATCACGCTCTCGTAGCGGATCATCCGCCGCAGCTGCCGCCGCGTGGTGCCGATCGCGCGCAGCATGCCGATCTCGCGGGTGCGCTCGAACACCGAGAGCGCCATCGTGTTCACGATGCCGAAGAGCGAGATGACCACCGTGAGCGCCAGCAGCAGGTAGAGCAGGTAGAGGATGCTGTTCAGCATCTGGGCGAAGCTGTCCTTGTACTCGGCCTTGGTCTGCACCTTGGCCTCGGGGAACGGCGTGAGCGACTTCTCCACGGCAGCGGTGGTCGCCGCCTCGTCCACCCCGTCGGCGAACTTCGCGAGCACGATGAAGTAGCCCTTCTCGGGCGACAGGCGGTCGTACGTGGACGTCGCGAGCGTCATGCCGTTCAGGAGGATCGGATCCTTGTAGATGCCGATCACCTTCAGGTGCATCACCTCGTGGTCGAGGCCGGTGACCTTGTAGGTGGAGCCCACGCTCAGGTGGTGGGACTTCGCGAACTGCCGCTCCACCAGCGCGTTGGATCCGCCGAGCCTGGCCACATCGGCGTCGGAGCCGTCCACCCAGTCGAAGTTGTAGACCTGCGAGATCGCCTTCGGATCGACCCCGTACATCGTGTCGGTGCCGCCGTTGTTGATCTTCACGTCGCCGGTGTTGAGCCCCATGGCGGTCTGGACGCCCGGCGTGTCGGCCACGAGCTTGGCGCTGCCGACGCCCAGCGCCTGGCCCTGTGAGCGGCTCTGGATGATGAGGCTCGCGTTGATGTCGCTATCGATGGCGCCGAGGAACGTCTCCTTGAAGCCGTTGGCGAACGTCGCGATGAACACCACGATGCCGACGCCGATCATGAGCGCCGCGGCGGTCACCGCGGTGCGGCCGGGATTTCGCATGGCGTTCTCGCGCGCCAGGCGCCCCGGGGCGGGGGCGAGCTTCTCCATCGGCCAGCCCAGCACGCGCGCCAGCGGCTTCACCACGTACTTCGAGAGGATGGCGACGGCGATGAAGATGATCACGGCGCCCACGGCGAGCCTCAGGAGCTTCGACCCGGCGGCGGCGTTCGATCCCAGGCCCTGCACCACGATGCCGATGCCCAGGAGCAGCAGGAGGCCGCCGAAGTAGGGGACGAACCGCGCGAACCTGCCGGGCGGCAGCACCGCGCCCTCGCGGAGCGCCGCGATCGGCGGCACGCGCGTGGCCTTGGTGGCCGGCACCATGGCGGCGGCGACGGTGATGCCGACGCCCACCACCAGCGGCAGGATGACCGCGATGGGCGGCACCGAGAGCGAGGCCAGCGGCAGCGACGCGCCGAGCGCCTTGAACCCCGCTGCGAGGCCCTTGGCGATCAGCACGCCGGCGAGCAGCCCGATGAGCGACGAGATGAGCCCCACCAGCGCGGCCTCGCCCAACACCGAGTTCAGCACCTGGCGGCGGGTTGCCCCGATGGTGCGGAGCATCGCGAACTCGCGCATCCGCTGGGCCACCGTGATCGAGAACGTGTTGAAGATGATGAACCCGCCCACCAGGACGGCCGAGCCGGCGAAGGCGAGCAGCAGGTAGCGCAGGAAGCCGTTGATGAAGCCGGCGATGTTGTTGGACTGCTCCTGCGCGGCCTCGTCGCCGGTCTGCACCTTGACGTTGGGCCCGACGTGCTGCTGGATGCGCTGCTTCAGCTCGAGCGGCGTCACGCCCTTCGCGGCCTTCACCGAGACCGTGGAGACCTTGCCCACCCGGTCGTACCACTTCTGCGCATCGGTGAACGGGATCACCATGAGCGCGGCGCCGCCCAGCGAGTTCGAGCTGCCGTAGTCGGCGATCCCCACCAGCGTCACCTGCTCGGTGCCCTGCGCCGTCTGCAGGCCCACCTGCTGGCCCACCTTGAGGTGGTTGTCGTTGGCGAGGTCGGAGTCGACCGTGAGCTGGCCGGGCCCGTCCGGGAAGTGGCCCGCCTTGATCCGCAGCGGGTTGAACGGCGCCGGGGAGTACGACAGCACCAGGTTGGGCGCGCCGCCCGTGGCGCCCACGAACTTGCCGTCGATCACGAGGCCGCCGGCCGCCTGGATCTGCCCGTCAACCGCGGCCACGCCGGGGACGGCCCTGACGGTGTCCACGATGGACTCCGGCAGCGGCCCCGCCTGCGTCTGGGTGCCGCCGAACGCGGGCTTCTGCGAGAGCACCACGTCGGTGCCCTGGTAGGCCGTGTTGAAGATCTGGTTGAACGCCTGCGTGATCTGGTTGGTGATGATGAAGGTGCCGCAGATCATCCCCGTGCCGAGGATGATGGCGATCGCCGTCAGGATCGACCGCAGCTTGTGCGAGAACATGCCCCTGACAGTCAGCTTCAGCATCGCCCTACGCGCTCAGCTCCCCCATGATCGCGACGATCTCCGGGGCGCTCAGAGCCCCCTCGTCGCGCACGATCTGGCCGTCATCGAGGAACAGCGACCGGCCCGCGGTGGCGGCGGCGTGCGAGTCGTGGGTGACCATCACCGTGGTCTGGCCCAGCGTCTCGACGGCCTCCTTGAGGAGCGCCAGGATCTCGCCCGACGTCTTCGAGTCGAGGTTGCCGGTGGGCTCGTCAGCGAACACCACGGTGGGCTTCGAGATGAGCGCCCGCGCGATCGCGACGCGCTGCTGCTGGCCGCCGGAGAGCTCGGCCGGGCGATGGCTCTTTCGCTGCGTGAGCCCGACCCGGTCGATGATGGAGTCGGTCCACTCGCGATCGACCTTGGTGCCGGCGATCTGCAGCGGCAGGAGGATGTTCTCCTCGGCGGTGAGGGTGGGCAGCAGGTTGAAGAACTGGAAGATGAACCCGATGTGCTCGCGCCGAAGGAGCGTCAGCTTCTTGTCGTGCATGTTGGTGACCTCGTGCCCGGCGATGGCCACCGAGCCCGACGTGGGCCGGTCGAGGCCCGCCAGGATGTGCATGAGCGTTGACTTGCCCGAGCCCGACGGGCCCATCACGGCGGCGAACTGGCCTTTGGGGATCTCGAGGCTCACGCCGCGCAGCGCGTCCACGGCCGCATCGCCCTCGCCGTAGCGGCGGTGGACGTCCGTGGCCTTCACAACCGCGGTCGAAAGCTCGGTCTCGGGTCGTGCCTGGGCGCTCATCTTCAACTCCCTGCGTTGTTCACACGGCGTGCTTCTGCCGTGCAGAGCTCGATCACCGTCGCGTACAGCCGGCGCAGCCCGTCACTCGAGAGAGGGCCTTCGCTGGACTGCTCGAGATGTTCGAGCAACAGCCGCTCGCGGTCGGGATCGACCGTGTTATAGCCGTTCTTCTGCTTGTGCGCATGCATCTCGGCGACGAGCTGGATCCGCCGGTTGATGACGGCGATCAGCTCCTCGTCGACGGCGGTGATCCGCTCGCGGATCTCCTTCACTACCGGGTCGTCGCCTTGGTTCATGCGCGCCAGTTTAGAGCGGGCACCGGCTCAGGTGGTGAGGAGCGCGACCACCAGCGCGATCGCGTTGGTGGTCATGTGGACGCCGAGGCCGGGCCAGAGCGAGTCTGTGCGGCGGCGCAGCTCCCCGATGATCAGCCCGGCCAGGAACACCGGCAGGAGGAGCGCGGGCAGCGAGTGGGCGATCGCCCAGAACATCGCCGTGAGCGGCAGGGCGTAGGCGCCGATGATGTTCCAGGCAAGCCCCCGGAACATGATCTCCTCGGCCAGCGGCGCGATGACGACGAGCGCCACCATCGCCACCCCGAGCGCCACCCACTGGCTGGTGTCGCTGGGCGTGTGGGTGGGTGCGATGCCCTGCTTCTTGCTGGCGTGGGTGATGGGATCCACCAGCTTGTCGAGCACCACCAGGGCGACGAGCGCGAGCGCGCCCAGGCCGATCGCCCGGCCCAGCGGCACCCGCCGCATGGCGAGGGTCGCGGGGATCGACATGTTCGAGCGCCACACCGCGAACACGGCGTAGACGATCAGCAGGATGTCGGTGGCCGCCGTCACCAGGATCGGGCCGAGCTGGTAGACCAGGTTCTTGTCGGGCGCGCTGGTCGAGATCAGGAGCGCGCCGATGAAGTTGAGGCCGAAGAGGAGGCCGGGCGCGACCAGCCACCACCACGAGACCCGCTGCCCGGGCGGAGCCGGCTCTACCACGCGCGCAGGGCGGTATCGAGGTCGGCCACGAGGTCGTCTGCGTCCTCGATCCCCACCGAGAGGCGCAGCGTGCTGGGCGTGAGCTCCGCGGCCTCGAGCTCGGCCGCGTCGAGCTGCCGGTGGCTGGTGGAGGCGGGGTGCGAGATGGTGGTCTCGACTCCGCCGAGGCTCGTCGCGCGAAGGCAGATGCGGCACCAGTCCATGGTGGCTTCGGCCGCCTCGCTGCCGCCGCGCACGTCGAACGAGAGCAGGCCCCCGGGCGTCGTGAGGAGCTCCTGGGCGAGCGGGTACGCGCGATCGCCGGGGAGGCCCGGGTAGCGCACCGAGACGACGTTGGGGTGGCGCTCGAGCATCTCGGCGATCGCAAGCGCATTGGCCGAGGCGCGCTCCAGGCGGATCGCCAGCGTCCGCAGGCCGCGGCGCACCAGGTAGGCGGCATCGGGCGAGAGCGTCGCGCCGGTGTCGAGCGCCCGCTTTGCCACCAGCGCCATGCGCTCGGCGTCGCCGGCCACGATGCCCGCGAGCGCATCGGAGTGGCCGTTCAGGTACTTCGTGGCCGAGTGCAGCACCAGGTCGGCGCCGTGCTCCAGCGGCCGGCAGCCGAGCGGCGTGGCCACGGTGTTATCCACCAGCAGCGCGGCTCCGGCGGCGTGCGCGGCGGCGGCCAGCGCCGGGAGGTTGGCCACCTCGATCTGGGGGTTCGCCACCGTCTCGACGTAGAGCAGGCCGGCGCCGTCCAGCGCCGCGGTGATCGCGCCCAGGTCGTTGATGTCGCAGAACTCGGTGTCGCCGCGGCCTCGCAGCAGCGCGTAGGTCTGGCCGTAGAGCTGGCGCGGCGCAACCACCCGCACGCCCGCGGGGGCGAGCAGCTCGAGCCCGGCGGTGACCGCAGCCATGCCCGAGGCGAAGCAGTGCGCGGCATCCGCGCCCTCGAGGTCGGCCACTGCGGCGGCGAGCTCGTCGGTGTTCGGGTTTCGGATGCGGCTGTAGAGGTAGCCGCGGCCGGAGTCGGCCATGACGGTGCTGAAGTCGGCCGCCGACGCAAACCGGGTCATCGCCTCGCGGTGGACGGGCGTGACGACGGGCACGCCGGGGCCGGGCTCCGCGGTGCGCGCGGCGCGGCCTGCGTGGACGGTGGAGGTGGCGGGCTTGTGCGGAGCGGTCATTCGATGAGGTCCAGGATCTCGCCGAGCGACGCGATGGTCTGGATGCGCTCGGCAGCGTAGGTGCCGTCGCGATCGAGGATGCGCACGTCGGTGCCTGCGGCGAGCGCCCCGGCAGCATCGGTCCCGGGCGTGTCGCCCACGTGCAGGGCGCGGCCGGGCGCGACGCCGAGCGCGTCGAGCGCCTGCAGGAAGATGCCGGGATCGGGCTTGCTCGAGCCGGCCGCCGCCGAGCTGAACACGTGCTCGAGGTGCACGCCGGCCTCGGCCAGCATGCCCGGCAGCGTGTAGTCGGCGTTCGAGACGATCGCGACCGGTAGCCCGAGCGCGGCGACGTTTCTGAGGAGCTCGGCCGTGTCGGGGTAGGCGCGGTAGACGATGGAGGGGCCGAGCAGGCTCACGGCCTCGTGGGGGTCGAGGTCGATGCCGAGCTCGTCGAGCACCTTCGCCGCGCACTCGGCATAGAGCTCGGCGAGGCTCTCGGCGTCGCGGCCCAGGTGGCAGTACTCGACGTAGTGGGCCATCTCGGCGCCAAACGCCCGGCCGGCGTCCTCGAGCGTGACGTCGAGGTCGAGCTGGTCGGCCACCGCGTCGCGCAGGCGCTCGGCCGGCGCATCGACGGTGATCAGCGTGCCGAACGCATCCAGGAGCAGCGCGTCGTAGGGGCGGCCGCTGCTCACTGGCCCGGGTGGATGACGGCGGCCAGCTTCGCGACGGCCTGCGCCATGCTCGGGCCGTCGGTGGTGACCCACCAGGTGGGAATCCGGTAGACGTGTCCGCTCACGGCGGCGGGGAGGTGCTTCGTCCCGGGGGCGGACTTCACCTCGGCCGGCGGCGTGCCGTAGAGCGCCTCGGAGAGGTACACGGTGGGGGCGGCGCGCCTGAGCTCGGCGGCCGATGTGACGGTGAGCGCGTCGCCTCCACCGGCGCTGATGAGGCTCGATGCCATCGGCCCCGGCGGCACGAAGGCGCCCTGGTCGAGGTAGACCTTGGCCCGCTGCGCGGAGGCCACCGACGCGGTGGTGCGGGCAATCTGGCGCTGCACCTTCTGCACCACGAGCGCGGCCCTGGGGGCCGCGGCCGGCGAGCAGGCTCACGTTGAGCTGGTCGGCGAGCGCCGCCGTGACGCCCGAGTCGGCGGTGACGTAGACCGCGACGTCCTTGAGCTTGCCGAGCGTGGCCGCGTCCGACGCGTCGGCGATCACGAGGCTCGGGTGCAGCCGAAGGAGCGCCTTCGGGCGGCTCGCCGAGGCCACGGGCACCTTGCCCGCCGCCGCCGGCATCTGCGGCCCGCCGCTTCGGCCCACCACCGATCCGCCGGCGCCCACGGTGAAGAGCAGCTCGGTCATGCCGGGATCGAGCGAGACGATGCGGGTGGGCACCTCGGCCACCGACACGGGCTGGCCGGCGGCGTCGTTCACGGTCACCGGCGCGAGGGCGATGGCCCCGGTGGGCTCCGACTTGAAACCGCAGCCGCCGGCGACGAGCAGGAGGGCCGCCGTCACAAGTGCGCCGGCGATCGGGACGGGGCGGGCCATTCATTCGATTCTAGTTGGGAAGGCCGATGGCGCCGCAGGGAGCCGGGGGCCGGCGGCGAACTCCGCCACCAAAGGTCAACTGTGAGCCAGACGCGAGGATTCACCCGGTGAAGCACAACGAGCAGCTGCTGTGGCTGGGCTTTGCCGTGCTCATCGTGGTGGTCTACATCGCGAACCTGATCCTGTCGCGGTTCGCCGAGCACGCCGTGACGAAGGCGACGCTGGCCGATCAGCCGTCGCTTCGCACCCGGGTGCGCCTGCTGCGGCGCGTCGCCGTGGCGCTCATCATCTTCGTGGGGCTGATGATCGTGCTGCTCACGGACTCGCGCACGGCCGGTGCGGCGCAGGCGGTGCTCGCGTCGTCGGCGGTGCTCGGATTGGTGCTTGGTTTCGCCGCGAAGTCGACTCTGGCAAACTTCGTAGCGGGTGTGATGATCGCGATCAACCAGCCGATCCGGCTCGGCGATCAAGTTTCGGTGGCCGACGCCGACGGCATCGTCGAGGACATCGGCCTCAGCTACACCAGGCTGAGGACGGCGGACAACCGGCGGATCCTCATTCCCAACGACGAATTGGCCAGTTCTCGTGTCACCAACAACAGCATCATCGATCCCACAAGCCTTGCGAGCGTCCGCGTGACCGTTCCGGTCACCGCCGACCCCACCCGCGTGCGCGAGCTGCTCGTCGAGCAGGCCGCAGCCGCCCCCGGGCGCATCGAGGACCGCCCCGGCGTGGTGAGCTTCGCCGAGGTCGGGGTCGAGGGCGCGGTCTACAGCGTCGGCGTGTGGGTCGCGCGCCCCGTCGGCCGAGAAGACCACGGCCGCCTGGCTGCGTGAGCGCTGCGTGACGCGGCTCAACGGAGAGGGCCTCCTTGCCCAGCCGGTGGTGGGCTCGTGACGCCGTACGAGCCGCCGCCCCCGGATCGCCGCGATTCCAGCTACGACGACGCCATCGGCATCGTCTCGGCGCGCCGCCGCAAGCGCCGGTCGGCCAACCGCAAGAAGCAGAACCGCGGCTTCGCCGTCTCGGCCCTCGTGGTCATCGCCCTTGCCTTTGTGGCCGTGCTCGCCGGAGGCACGGCGGGAGCCGGGCTCGCCGCCTACAGCGTGGTGGACGGGCTCAACCTGAAGGATCTGCCGAAGAAGCCGCCCGGCATCAACTCCAACATCTATGCGGCCAACGGCCAGCACCTCTACACCATCCCGTCGCCCGAGAACCGCAAGCCGGTGACGTGGAGGCACATCTCGCCGTGGATGATCAAGGCGACGATCGACATCGAGGATCACCGCTTCTATGACCACGGCGGGGTTGACTACCAGGGCGTATTCCGCGCGCTGATCGACGATGCGAAGGCCGGCCACGTGGTGCAGGGCGCCTCGACCATTGAGCAGCAGGTGGTGAAGAACCTCTACCTGAACGACGACCAGTCGCTCACGCGCAAGCTGAAGGAGGCGTGGCTTGCGACGCAGATGGCGCAGCAGTGGTCGAAGCAGAAGATCCTCACCGAGTACCTGAACATCGCGCCCTACGGCGGAGTCACCTACGGCTGTGAGGCCGCGGCCGAGGTGTACTTCTCGGTGCACTGCAAGGATCTGGGCATCACGCAGGCAGCGCTCCTGGCCGGCCTGCCGCAGGCGCCCACCACGTACAACCCCAACACCGAGTCGGAGGCCGCCCTCGCGCGGCGAAACGACGTGCTGGCGGCGATGTGGACGTACGGCGCCATCTCCCACGCGCAGTACGAGCGCGCGATCCGCACCGGCCTGGGCCTGAACCCCAAGCCCGAGAGCGCCGGCAAGACGTCCTACTGGGTGCAGTACGTGGAGCAGCTGGCGCAGAAGAAGTACGGCAAGAAGATGCTGCACCAGGGCGGCCTGGAGATCCACACCACGCTCGTGCCGAAGCTGCAGGCAGCGGCGCATGCCGCGATGAAGTCGGTGCTCACCTCGCCGACGCGAGCCGGCCGCGGCGATCGTCTCGATCGATCCGCGAAACGGCCACATCGTCGCCTTCGACGCGACCACTGACCCCGAGAAGTTCAAGTTCAACCTGCCGGCGGACGCCAAGCGGCAGGCCGGTTCCAGCTTCAAGCCGTTCGGCCTGATGGCCGCGATGATGGATGACAAGATCAATCCCGAGGTGCAGGAGTACTCGTCGCAGGATCCGTTCACGTACCAGCTCTGCACCGGCGGATACGACTCGCTGCACGTGGACAGTCAACAATGCTGAGCCCGGCAACGAGGGCAACATCAACCTGCACGTCGCAATGGACGGCTCGGTCAATGTCGTGTTCGCCCAGCTGTCGCTGGACGTGGGTGCCAACAAGATCGTGAACATGGCTCACACTCTGGGCATTCCGAAGGACATCAAGCTGCCGGTGGTGCCGTCGATTGTGCTGGGTACCGGTCAGGTGTCGCCGCTCAACATGGCGGGTGCCTACACGACGTTCGCGTCGGGCGGCATCCGCCGTGCTCCGCTCGCGATCACCGATGTCAGCTCGTACAACAAGAAGGTCAACGACAGCACGCCCAAGAGCCCGGGCCATCGCGTGATCCCCGCATTCGCGGCGTCGGAGATGAACTCGATCCTGCGCGACAACGTCACGTGCGCCACCGGGCTCTGCACGGGTAGCGCCGCTGCCATCTCCGGGTACGACGTGGCCGGCAAGACCGGCACGGTTGAGGAGCACCAGGACGCGTGGTTCTGCGGCTACTCGACCAACCTCACCACGTGCGTGTGGATGGGTTTCCCGCAGGGCGACTCCGACGCGTACTCGATGGTGCCGTCGGTCGGCTCGGATGCATCGTTCGGCGGCGGCTACCCCACCGAGATCTGGCAGAAGTTCATGTCGTCCGCGTTCGCCGACTACCCGAAGGTGTATCCGCCGACGACGTTCCCCGACGTCCAGGCGCCGGCCGACTACTACCAGCCGTTCACGTCGCAGTTCCCGCTGTACGTGGCGCCGATCGTCACTCCCACCAAGCCTGACAAGAGCAAGTCAGGCAATGGGTCGGGCAACGGCACCACCGGCGGCGGCACCACCAGCGGCGGCGGGGGCACGACCAGCGGCGGCGGTGGCGGCACGACGTCCGGCGGCGGCGGTGGCGGCACCACGTCGGGCGGCGGTGGCGGCGGCACCACCAACCCACCGACCACCTGATGAATCACCGGTGCCGGGCACCGTTCATTCAGGCACCGGTTCGGCGTTCTCTGGCAGACTTCGCATCGCATGCTGCGACCGTCTGAAGCTCTCGAGATCATCCTCTCGCGCACCCACGCGCTCGCGACCGAGCAGGTCACCGTCGGCCCGCACCTGGTGGGCCGCGTGCTCGCCCAGCCCGCCCGCGCTGCCGTCGCGCTGCCGCCCTTCTCGACGTCATCCATGGACGGCTACGCGGTGCGCGCTGCAGAGCTCGGCAATGGCCCCGTCCCGATCGCGCTTCGCATCGCCGCCGGCGATCCGCCGTCGGTGCTCGCACCCGGCACGGCTGCAGGCATCGCGACCGGCGCGCCGGTGCCCGCGGGCGCCGATGCGATCGTGCCGCACGAGGTGACCGAGGAGCGCGACGGCGGGCTGGTCGCCGCGGCGCCGGCAGTGGGCGCCTGCATCCGCACGAAGGGCGAGGACGTGCAGGCCGGCGACGTCGTGGTGGCAGCAGGCATCGTGCTCTCGCCCGCCGCGCTCGCCGCCCTGGCCTCGGCCGGGGTCTCGCAGCTCGAGGTCTCACGGCGGCCGCGCGTCGCTGCGATCGCCACGGGCAGCGAGCTGGTGGCGGCGGGAATCCCGCTCGAGCCCGGTCAGATCTATGAGTCCAACCTCACGTCGGTCACGTCCCAGGCCATCCGCTGCGGGGCCGAGGTGACGATGTCCGAGGTGGTGCGCGACGACCAGCAGGCCATCGCCGACGCGCTCGAGCGGGCGCTCACCGCCGACGTGGTGATCTCCTCCGGCGGCGTCTCGGTGGGCCCGCACGACTACGTGAAGCCGGCGCTCCTCGGCCTCGGCGTGGAGGAGGTCTTCTGGCGCGTGGCCCACAAGCCCGGCAAGCCGCTGTGGTTCGGGGTGGCCGACTCGGGTGCCCTCGTGTTCGGCGTGCCGGGCAACCCCGTGTCGAGCCTGGTGTGCTTCGAGCTCTTCATCCGCCCGGCGCTTTTGCGCATGCAGGGCGCGTCGCCGCCGCTTCGGCCGGTGGCGAGGCTGGCGCGGTCGGTGAAGCGCCTGAGCGAGCGCGATCACGCCATGCGCTGCGCCCTCTCGCCCGGGCCCGACGGGATGGTGCTGGAGCCCCAGCCGGCCCAGGAGTCGCACCTGATCGCCCATGCCGCCCACGCCGACGCGATCGCCTTCATCGACCACGGTGACGGCGAGGCCGAGGCGGGATCGCTGGTCGAGTACGTTCTCTTGTGAACCGCGCGCAGTTCCTCGGTGCTGGGGCGCTCGCGCTGGCGGCGACGGCCTGTGCCGGCTCGGGGGCGGGTAGCGCCTCCAGCGTCGTCGCCGACGTCTGCGGTCCCGTCGCTCGAGCCCGAGCTGCATCTCGCCAACTGGCCGGACTACGTCAACCCGGTCGATCTCAAGGAGTTCTCGGATCGAAACGGCGTGCGGCTGGTGCCGTCGGCGTACGTCTCCAACGAGCAGCTGCTTGACGACCTTGCGGCCGCCCACGGCAGCCACCGCTACGACGTGATCGTGCCCGACGCCGACCACGTGAACATCGAGAAGGGCCTCGGCCTGCTCATGGAGCTCGACCACGACCAGATCCCCAACCTCAAGCACCTCGATCCGCGCTGGACGAAGCTCTCCTACGACCCGGGCAACCGCTACTCCGTCATCAAGGACACCGGGATCACGACGTTCGCGTGGCGCTCGGACAAGATCACGCAGAAGCTACACAGCTGGAAGGACTTCTTCAGCTTCCTGCCGCACGCCGAGCCGCTGAGCGTGAACTTCATCGAGAGCCCGTCGGAGGTGATCGGCCTGGCGCTCCTCGCACTCGGCCACTCGATGAACTCCGACGACGACGATCAGCTCGCCGCGGCGCGCGAGCTCCTGCTGGACGTGCGGCCCTTCGTCACCTCGCTCTCCGAGAACTCGGTGCGGGCCTTCGAGGCGGGCGACGTGGACCTCGGCATCATCTACTCGGGCGACGCGCTGCGCGTGCAGCAGACGCGCGCGGCGCAGGCCGACATCGCCATCGCCCGGCCCGAGAAGTCCGAGCTCTGGATCGACAGCTGGGCGATCGCTTCGGGCGCGCCTGATCCGAACGCCGCCCATGCCTTCATCAACTACATGCTCTCGCCCGAGGTGAACGCGCGCGAGATGGAGTACACGCGGTACGAGGTGGGCACGCCGGCGTCGTTTCCCATCGTCCGTCCCGCCTCGCTCGCGAAGGATCCGCTGGTGGTGTTCCCGGGCGACGTGCTCTCGGGCTACGAGGTGCTGCGAACCACGCCTGTGGGCCTGCAGAAACGGCTGGCGATCTGGCAGGACTTCGTGGCCGCGTAGGGCGGCTGGTCAGCGCACCGGCGTGTAGCGCCCGAGGACCAGCGCCCCCACCTGGCAGGTGACAGCACCCACCAGCGCCAGGCAGAACGTGATGGCCGGCGACAGGTAGCCGCTGGATGCCATCGCCACGATCACGCGCGGCGTCTGCCAGCCCAGGTTCTGCCCGAACCAGAGCTCTGCGACCACCAGCAGCAGGCCGAGGAAGCCCGCCGCGTAGGGCACCAGCATCGCCCGGCGCCCGCCGCGCGCAGCCGCCACCAGCCAGAGCCACGCGTGGGCCGCCGGCACCACCAGGATGAGCACGAACGGGTTGATCGCCCCCAGCAGCAGCCCGGCCGCCATCAGCCCCATCAGCGCCGTGGTCAGACCAATCGTGCGCTCGCCTCCCGACGCCGGCTGGGCACCGCTCAGCTGCGGCCGCACCACGAACCTCCAGTACGCCGCGGTCACCAGCAGCATGATCGCAAGGCCCGTCGTCGTGACCCCGGTGCGGTGGGGCAGGGGCGGCGCCGAGACGTCCGGCAGGAGCCTCCCCGGCACGAACGCGAGCGTCCACATCGTCACCAGCGCGACCACCCACGTGCTGAAGCGCCAGCCCAGCGCCTTCACCCCCGGCAGCAGCGGCAGCCTCCGCCGCCGGGCCGTCCCCGCCATCACCAGCACGCACGCGAGCACCGGCAGCAGGAGCAGCACGAGGCCCACCTGCAGCATCCAGCCGCGCACGGCGCTTGCCCCCACGAACACCACCGGCGAGCCGCCCTTGTCGATGCTCGGCGCCGCATCGAGGGTGGCGACGAGCGTCGCGATGGCCGAGCCCGCCGCACTCAGCTGGCGCCGCTGCAGCGTGTGGGTCGATCGCGGAGCGCCGGGCCCGCTGGCCGTGAGGCCCACCGCCGGGATCAGGTGCGAGATCAACGGGCCCTGCTCGGTAGGGGCGTAGGGGATCGCGTACCCGGTGAGCTGGTTGGTGGTGCCCGGGAGCGCCGGAGACGCCCCGCCCACCAGCGTGACCGACTGGCGGAGGGCGGCCACGAGGGTGGGCGAGGTGCCGCGCGGCACCTCGCTTCGCAGGAGCATCCGAAGCTGCGCCCCGTTTCGCCCCGCGATCGACTCGATGGTGATGGCCGAGACGATGTCCTTCGCCTGCGGCCACGCGGCCGCGAGCTCGGCTGCGCCCTGGCCGCCGGTGGTCCCGCCGTCCGTCGAGATGAGCGCCACGCCGCGCTTCAGCCGAAGCGGCGCGAGCACGCGCCCCAGCTCGATCAGCATCGCGCTGCCTGCAGCCGCCTGCGCTCCGGCGCCGTCGCGATGGGCCAGCACCGCGATGATGCCTGCCTGCGTCCCCGGCTTGTAGGCGATCACGTTGATCATCGGCACCGGCTGCGAGCGCCAGGCCAGGTTGGCCGCGAACTGCATCATGCGCGGCCGCGGATCGAACACCGCGAGCTTGCCCGCGACATCGGTCGCCGCCGCCAGCTCGCCCGGGCTCCCCGGGCCGCAGCAGCCCCCCACCGCGTGCTGCTCGTTGACCGCGAGCTGCTGCGCGTCGGCGATCATCACGCTGCCGCTGGCGAGGATCGCCCGGCCGGGTGGGGCGGGCGCGGCGGTGTGCTGCACCGCCAGGGCGGCGGCTATCCAGATGAGCAGCGCGAGCGCCGTCAGGGCCCGGTAGAGCCGCCAGGAGACGAGATCGCGCCGCCCACTGCTGGGGTGCGGGTTGGGTGTCGCCATGGCGGCGGCGTTTATAGCACACGCTCCTTGCGGCAGGCAGTTGGCAACTGCCGGCACTACCATGCCAAAGGTTATGCCGGAGTCCGCGACAATCATGCTGGTGGACGACGAGGAGTCGATCCAGAAGCTGCTCACATACCCGCTCGAGCGCGAGGGGTACACCGTCGTGCATGCGCGCGACGGAGAAGAGGCGCTGCTGCGCTTCGCGGAGCGCTCTGTCGACCTGGTGGTGCTCGACGTGATGCTACCCCGCCTCGACGGCCTCGAGGTGTGCCGCCGGCTGCGGACGTCCTCTGCCGTGCCCATCATCATGCTCACCGCGCGCGACGACGAGGTGGACAAGGTGCTCGGCCTCGAGCTGGGCGCCGACGACTACATCACCAAGCCGTTCTCCATCCGCGAGTTCCGCAGCCGCATCCGCGCCGTGCTGCGCCGCGCGAGCCTCCTGGCCGAGATGGGCGGCGTAGCCGAGCCCACCATCGAGGCCGACGGGCTCTCGATCAACCCCTCCAAGCGCAGCCTCACCGTCAACGGCGACCCGGTGCAGCTCACCTACGTCGAGTTCGAGGTGCTGCGCACGCTGGCGACCCACCCCGGTCGCGTCTACACGCGCCAGGCGCTGCTCGAGACGGTGTGGGGCGACTCGGCCTACCGCGAGCCGCGCACCATCGACGTGCACATCCGCCACCTCCGCGAGAAGATCGAGGCCGATCCCAGCGATCCCACCTACATCTTCACCGTGCGCGGCGTCGGGTACCGATTCCGGGATGGCTAGGCCCTAGTGAATCCGCTGCGCTCTCTCCGGGTGCGGCTGGTGGTCGTGTTCGTGACGGTCGTGGCCACGGCCATGGGCGTGCTGTTCCTCTACGTGGTGCCGAGCCTGCGCGCCGACCTCATCTCCGATCGCCAGACCCGGCTCAACGGTAAGGCCGAGAGCCAGCAGACGAGCGGGCCGCGAAACGCGGCCGTGCGGCGCACGTGCGCCGACTTCCGAAAGCCCGCCCTTTTGCGCTCGAGCCGCGCGGACGACCCGCTGCCCGGGCTGACCCACATGGCCGCCGTGGCCGGCGCGCAGCTCTCGGTGTTCTGCACGGTGAAGAAGGGCGCGCCGCTGCAGTACAGCGACCAGATCGACCCGCCGCCGCTTGCGATCACGCCCACCAGCCCGCTGATCCATCAGGCGCTCAACTCGTCCGCACCGGTGAGCCAGCGGCTCCCCGGCGGCCAGATCGTGGTGGCCTACCGCGTGCCGAGCCTCGCCGGACCGGCAGTGGTGCTCCTCGCCCAGCGGATCGCCGACGTGAACGAGGCCGCGTCGCTCGTGGAGCGCCAGTTCCTGATCGCGACGCTCCTCGCGCTGGGCGTCGCCGGCCTGGTGGGGTGGACGGCCGCGGTGGCCATCTCGCGCCGTCTCGGCCGGCTCGAGGCCGCTGCCTCCCGCGTCGCGCTGGGCCAGTTCGACCAGCCCATCGGCGACGACTCGGCCGACGAGCTGGGCCGCCTCGCACGCTCGTTCGACCTGATGCAGAGCCGCCTCGCGCAGGTGGACCGGGCGCGCAAGGACTTCATCGCCAACGCCTCGCACGAGCTGCGGACGCCGCTCTTCTCGCTCGCGGGGTTCCTCGAGCTGCTCGAGTCCGACGACATCGACGAGACCACGCGCGACGAGTTCCTCGACACGATGCGCGCGCAGGTCACGCGGCTCACCAAGCTCGCGACCGACCTGCTCGACCTCTCGCGGCTGGACTCCGGCGCCGTCTCGATCGAGCACGAGCCGCTCGACCTCACCTCCACCGCCCGGACGCTGGTGCGCGAGTTCCGCGGCCTCGCCGCCCGCCACGGCAGCCGCGTGGTGCTGGCGCGCGACAGCCTGGCGGCCGAGGGCATCGGCGACGAGCAGCGCGTGCAGCAGATCGGCCGGGTGCTGGTGGACAACGCCATCCGCCACAACCCGAGCGGCACCAACGTGCGGATCGCGACGGCGAGCGACAACGGCCACGTGCGCCTCACCGTCTCCGACGACGGCCCGGGGATCCCGGAGGAGGCGTGGCCGCACCTCTTCGACCGCTTCTACCGCGGCGCCGGCACGACGGCTACGGGCACCGGACTGGGGCTCGCCATCGCGCGCGAGCTGGCCCAGCGCATGGACGGCACCCTGGACGTGCAATCGGGCGAGGGGAGCACCGAGTTCACGCTCTCATTACCCTCCGGCGCCGACTCCGAGTAACCTCCGCCGATGCAAAAGATCAACGTGGGTCACAAATCGCTCGCCGATTACCGTTCCATCATCGGCGTCGCCATGGCCGACGAGATCAAGAGGCTTGCCGAGCCGCTCCAGGGGCGGCGCATGCTGCACCTGTCGGCGACGGCCTTCGGCGGAGGCGTCGCCGAGATCCAGTACACCCTCCTGCCGCTCCTCAACGACATCGGCATCGACGCCGAGTGGCGCGTCATCGAGGGCCGTGACGAGTTCTTCGACGTCACCAAGACCATCCACAACGGCCTGCAGGGCGACCCCCGCGGCCTCACCGAGGAACAGCGCGAGGTCTTCATCCGGTACAACCAGCTGAACGCCGACGCGCTCACCGACGCCGACGAGTGGGACATGATCGTCGTGCACGACCCCCAGCCGGCGATGCTGCGCGACATGGTGCAGTCGTCGCGGCCGAAGTGGGTCTGGCGCTGCCACATCGACCTCTCGACGCCCAACCCCGACGTGATCGGCTTCCTCGCCCCGGCGCTCGGCAACTACGACGCCTCCATCTTCCACATGCACGAGTACGTGCCGGCGCAGGCCGATCTCCGCAAGGCCATCATCTGGCCGCCGGCCATCGACCCGCTCGCGCCCAAGAACATGGCGCTGGCCCGCGAGGACGCCTCGTACATCGTCGATCAGTTCGGCATCGACCCCGAGCGCCCGCTCATGCTGCAGGTCTCGCGCTTCGACCCGTGGAAGGACCCGTCGGGCGTGATCGACGCCTACCGCGTGGTCAAGGAGCAGCACCCGGGCGTGCAGCTCGCGCTGGTCGGCTCGATGGCGCACGACGATCCCGAGGGCTGGGAGTTCTGGAACCAGACGCAGGAGTACTGCCACGACGACCCCGACATCCACATGTTCTCGAACCTGAACAACGTGGGTGCCGTCGAGGTCAACGCGTTTCAGGTACAGGCCGACGTGTGCATCCAGAAGTCGATCAAGGAAGGCTTCGGGCTCACCGTCTCGGAGGCGCTCTGGAAGGGGCGGCCCACCATCGGCGGCGCGGTCGGCGGCATCGTCACGCAGATTTCCGATGGCGAGACCGGCTATCTTGTGTCCTCGTCCGAGGAGTGCGCGGCCCGGACGCTCGAGATCCTGGCAGATCCCCTCCGTGCACGTGAATTGGGCCGACGGGGTAAGGAGCACGTGAGGCGCAAGTTCCTCACCCCCCGGCTCGTACGAGACTGGCTCTCCCTGATGCACCTGCTGGACGGCGAAGCTGCCGACCTGGACGTGGTGGGGGCAAACTCCTAGCAACCGCGAGACCGAAGGAGGCGAGTAGATGGCATCCGATGCACTGCTGATCGTCTCCAACCGCGGCCCGGTGCGGTACCTGCGCGGCGCTGACGGCGGGCTGGTGTCCAAGCGCGGCGGCGGCGGTCTGGTGACGGCGCTCTCGGCGCTTGCCGGCACGCACCCGCTCACCTGGATCGCAAGCGCGCTCAGCGACGAGGACGCCGAGGCGGCCGCCGGCGGCGCCATCGAGTCGGAGGATCTCACGCCTGCGGCTGGTGGTGCACGACCGCGAGGAGTACGACCGCTACTACAACGTGTTCGCAAACCCCACGCTCTGGTTCATCCAGCACTACCTGTGGGGGCTCTCGCTGCAGCCGTCGGTCGATCGAAACGTGCGGCTGGCGTGGGAGGCGGGCTACGTACCGGTCAACCACCGGTTCGCCGACGCCGTGGTGGAGGAGCTCAAGCGCTCGCCGGCCCCGGTGATGGTGCACGACTATCAGCTCTTCATGGTGCCCGAGCGCGTGCGCGAGCAGGTGCCCGAGGCGGTCATCCAGCACTTCACGCACATCCCGTGGCCGCAGCCCGACTACTGGCGGATCCTGCCGCTCGACATCCGCACGGCCATCCACCGCTCGCTCCTTGCCTGCGACATCGTCGGCATGCACACGCCGCGCTACGTGCGCTCGTTCCTGGACGGCGTCGAGGCGTTCGTGGAGGGCGCCGAGGTCGATCGCAAGAACGACACGGTGAGCTACGAGGGCCGCACCATCCGCGTGCGGGCCTATCCGATCTCGGTGAACCCGGCGGAGTTCGAGCGGCTGGCCCAGACCGAGGAGGTCATCTCGTCGGAGCCGCGCGTGCTGGCGGCCCGGCCCGAGAAGCTGCTCCTGCGGGTGGATCGCACCGACCCGTCGAAGAACATCGTGCGCGGGTTCCGGGCGTTCGACCAGTTCCTCTACGACCATCCGGAGTGGCGCGGCCGGGTGACGATGCTCGCGCTGCTCGACCCGTCGCGGCCCGAGATTCCCGAGTACGCCGAGTACGTCGGCCAGATCCAGCGGGTCTCGCGCGAGGTGAACGACCGCCACTACATGACCGGCATGTGGCAGCCCATCGACCTGCGGATGTCCGACAACTTCCCCGAGGCGGTGGCGGCCTACAAGCACTACGACGTGCTGCTGGTGAACGCCATCTTCGACGGCATGAACCTGATCGCGAAGGAGGCGCCGCTCCTGAACCAGCGCGACGGCGTGCTCATCCTCTCCGAGAACACGGGCGCCTACGGCGAGCTGAAGGATCACGCCCTGGTGGTGAACCCGTTCGACATCCAGCAGCAGGCCGACGCCATCCACAAGGCGCTCCTCATGCCCGAGGCCGAGCGGCACAAGCGCATCGAGGGCCTGCGCGCGCAGGTGCGAAGCCACGACATCAAGCGCTGGATCACCGACCAGCTCGAGGACCTGGCCGAGATCTCCCAGCCCTGACGGCGGCGTGAATAGCCGGTGCCAGGCACCGTTTATGCACCAGATTCGGTACCGTCCCACGTCGTGAGCGAGATCAAGATGATCGACGTGGGCGACAAGCCCGTCACCCGCCGCACCGCCGTCGCGCGCGGCCGGGTGCTGGTGCCCGCCGCCGTGCTCGCGCGCATCGCCGACCGCACGCTGCCCAAGGGCGACGTGCTGGCCGTTGCGCAGGTCGCGGGCATCATGGCCGCCAAGCACACGCCCGACATCGTGCCGCTCTGCCATCCGATCCCGCTCACGCGCGTTGACGTGCTGCTCGAGTTGGACGCCGACGGCGTCACCATCACCGCCTCGGCCGAGACGACTGCTCAGACCGGCGTCGAGATGGAGGCGCTCACCGCCGTCATGGCCGCCGCGCTCACCGTCTATGACATGACCAAGGGGCTCGACCCGGCCATCTCGATCGCCTCGGCGGAGCTGATCGAGAAGACCGGCGGAAAGAGCGGCCACTGGCGCCGCGACCAGGCATGAGGTCGTCGGTGCTCACCGTCTCCGACGGGGTCAGCGCGGGCGAGCGCGACGACCGAAGCGGCGAGGTGCTGGCCCAGCGGCTGACGGGCAACGGGTTCGAGCTGGTCGAGCGCCGCGTGGTGCCCGACGAGCGCGATCAGATCTCGGCCGCGCTCCGCGACCTGGCCGCCGGCGCCGATCTGGTGGTGACCACCGGCGGCACCGGCTTTGCGCCGCGCGACGTGACCCCCGAGGCCACGGCCGACGTGGTCGAGCGGCCCACGCCCGGCCTGGACGAGGCCATGCGCGCGTTCTCCACCGCCATCTCACCGCACGGCATGCTCGCCCGCGGCCGCAGCGGCATCACCGGCTCGACCCTCATCGTCAACATGCCGGGCAGCCCGAAGGCGTGCGGCGAGTGCTTCGACGTGATCGCCCCGGCCCTCGCCCACGGCCTGGCGCTCCTCAACGACAACCCCACCAGCCATTGACCGCCACCGCCGTCTACGCCCGCCGCTTCGCCTCGCTCGTCAAGATCGAGCACTCCGTGTTCGCGCTGCCCTACGCGTACTCGGCCGCGATCCTGGCCGACAACGGTATCCCGGCGTTCTCGACCCTCTTCTGGATCACGGTCGCGATGGTGGGCGCGCGCAGCCTCGCGATGGCGCTCAACCGCATGATCGACGCCGAGATCGACGCCCGCAACCCGCGCACCGCCCGTCGCGAGATGCCCGCAGGGCTCCTGAACCGCGCCCAGGTGCTGGGGTTTGCGGCCGGGTCGCTGGTGGTGTTCCTGATCGCGGTGTGGCAGCTGCCGTCGCTCACCCACGTGCTCTGGCCGATCCCGGTTATCGGCTTCGTCGTCTACCCGTACCTGAAGCGCTTCACGTGGATCTGCCACTTCTTCCTGGGCGCCGTTGACGGCATCGCGGCGCTGGGCGGCTGGATCGCGGTGACCAACCACTTCAGCGCCGACGCGTTTCTGCTGGCGGGGTCGGTCGCGCTCTGGATCGCCGGCTTCGACATCATCTACGCCACCATGGACATCGAGATCGATCGCGCCCAGGGGCTCAACTCCGTCCCGCTTCGATTCGGCATCGGCCGGGCGCTCACCATCACCCGCGCAGCGCACTTCCTCTCGGTGGTGCTGCTCATCTGGCTGGGGCTCAACCTCAGCCTCGGCCCGTTCTACTACCTGGGCGTGGCCGTCATCGCGGGCCTTCTCACGTACGAGAACTCGATCGTGAGCGAGGACGACCTGAGCCGGGTAGACATGGCGTTTCTGACCATGAACGGGGTGATCGCGATGGTGTTCCTGGTCGGCGTCGTGCTTGATGCCCTCGTCTGAGCCGGTGATCCGCTGCTCCGGGCTGGTGCGGCTGTACGGCGAGCGGCGCGCGCTCGCGGGCCTCGACCTGGAGGTGCCGGCCGGCGAGACGCTCGTGATCACCGGGCCCAACGGAGCGGGTAAGACCACGCTCCTGCGGGTGCTCGCAACCGTGCTTCGGCCGTCCGAGGGCGAGGTGTCGGTGGCCGGGCACGCGCTGCCGCGCGAGGCGATGAAGGCGCGCCCCTCCATCGGCTACATCGGGCATGAGCCGCTGGTCTATCCCGGCCTCACCGCCCGCGAGAACCTCGAGCTCTACGCAGCGCTCTTCGACACCGACACCGACCGGATCGGCCCCGCGCTCGAGCTGGTGGGCCTCGGCCGGCGCAAATCGAGCCAGGCGGCGGAGTTCTCACGCGGGATGCTCGCGCGCCTGGCCATCGCCCGCGCCACCCTGCACGACCCCGACGTGCTGCTGCTCGACGAGCCCACTGCGGGCCTCGACGCCGACGGCCACGAGGTGCTGCTCGAGCTGCTCGACCGCCACCGCGGCCGCACCGCGCTCATCGCGACGCACGAGCCCGAGCGGTTCACAGCGTTCGAGAGCCGTCGGATCCGGGTGGACCGGGGGGTGGTGGTGTGAAGATGCGCCCGCTGAAGGCGCTCGTGCGGAAGGACCTCGTGCTCGAGCTGCGCGGCCGCGAGGTGGTGCTCGCGATGGTGGTGTTCGTCGTGGCGGCGTTCGCGCTGTTCCGCTTCGGCCTGGGCGGCCAGTCGCTGGCCGGCGGCACCCGAGCGGCGGTGGGCGTGCTCTGGATCGCGACGGTCTTCACCGCGATGCTCGGGCTCAGCCGGTCGTTTGCCGCCGAGCGCGAGGGCCGCGTGTGGGACGGCCTGCTGGGCGCGCCCATCGACCGCGCGACGCTCTGGGCGGCGCGCACCATCTCGTTTGCCATCTTCCTGATGGCGGTGCAGGTGGTGGCGGTGCCGGCGTTCTGGCTCTTCTTCCTGCAGAGCGGCCCCGGGCCCTCGATGTGGGTGCTGATCGCGTCGCTCTTCCTCGCCGATATCGGCATCGCCGCGCTGGGCTCGCTGCTGGCCGGCCTGGGCCTCTCGGCGCGTAACCGCGAGGTGCTTGTGCCGGTGCTCTTCCTGCCGTTTGCGATCCCGCTCGTGATTACGGCATCCACCCTCTGCGTTCACACAATTGCCCTGCAAAACGACGGTTCTTACATAGTCAAGCGCCTCATATTTCTGGCCTTCTATGATACGATCTTCGCGCTCCTGGGGTGGGCACTGTTCGAGTTCATCGTGGAGGATTGAGGAGAGTTTGGAACTCCAGTCGACCAGGCCGAAGGGCGCCAGAATAGACCGCGCGACAGCCGCCCCAGTGGTGGCCGCGGCCCTCATGATCCTGGCGATCTCGCTCATCTTCTTCTACGTCCCGAGCGACGCGAACCAGGGCTTCTCGCAGCGCATCTTCTACTTCCACGTGCCGATCGCGCTCACCACCTACACGCTCTTCGTGTGGGCCGCCGTCAACGCCGCGCGCTACCTGCGAAGCGGTGACATGGCCCTGGATTTGCGCAGCTACGTGCCGATGCACCTGGGCACCATCTTCGGCTCGCTCACGCTGGTCACCGGGTCGATCTGGGCCCACTGGTCGTGGGGCACCTGGTGGGACTGGAGCAGCACCGAGCTCAACACCTTCCTGATCATCTTCCTCTACTACTGCGCGTACTTCATGCTGCGCTTCTCGGTCGAGCCGGGTGAGAAGCGCGCCCGCTACTCGGCGGTCTACGCGCTCCTCGGCATCGGCCTCATCCCGGTCAGCGTGCTGGCCGTGCACCTCGGACAGGACATCATCCACCCCATCACCTTCACGCGAAACGGCGCCAACATGGACAACTCCATGCTCGGCACGTTCCTGGTCAGCCTCGTGGCCATGCTCTCGCTCGCCTACGCCATGTACGAGGTGGAGCTGCGCGGCAAGCGGCTCGACGACAGGGTCGCCCGCATCCGGCGCCTGATCGAGGATCCCGCGTGATCCTGACCGAGACGGTGGACATCACCACCATCAAATATGTGGCGGCGGTGTACGGTTTGGTGTGGATCGTCGTGCTTGCCTATGTCGTCATCCTGAATGCGAAGCTCGGCCGCCTGGAGCGGCAGCTCGACGACATCGTGGATGTGCTCGAGCAGCAGAAGGCGGCGCCTGATGCCTGAGCTCGGCGTCCCCGTGAGCCTCGTGATGGTGGGCACCAACCATCGCCACGCGCCCATCGAGGTGCGCGAGCAGCTGGCCGAGAACGAGAACCACGGCGGCGGCCTGGTCGAGGCGCTCATGCGCCACGAGGCGGTCGCCGAGGCCGTCGGCCTCTCCACGTGCAACCGCTGCGAGCTCTACATGGTGGGCACCGATGAGGAGGCGATGCGCGCCGCGGCAGTCGAGCGGCTGGGCGAGTACGCCAGGCGCGCGCCCGACGCGCTCGACGACATGCTCTACGTGCGCACCGGCGTGGGCGTGGCCGAGCACCTCTTCGCGGTGGCGGGCGGGCTCGACTCGCTGGTGCCGGGCGAGGCGCAGATCCTCGCGCAGATCCGCGCGGCCCACGGCCTCGCGGCCGGCACGGGCTCCACCGGCGCGGTCACCAACCGGCTCTTCGGCGAGGCGATCGTGGCCGGCAAGCGGATCCGCAGCGAGACCTCGATCGGCGCCGGCGGGGCGTCGGTGGCATCGGTCGCCGCCGAGGTGGCCCGGCAGCGGCTGGACGGCATCGACGACGTCACCGCGGTGGTCATCGGCGCGGGCAAGATCGCCCAGCTCACTGCGCTCAACCTCTCGTCGCGCGGAGTGCGGCACTTCATCTTCGCCAACCGCACCGCCGAGGCAGCGGCCGAGCTCGCAGCGCGCTTCGGCGGCGAGACGGTGGCGCTGAGCGATCTCAGCTCGGCCATCGCCCGGGCGCAGGTGGTGGTGAGCTCGACGTCTGCGCCGGAGTTCGTGGTGCACGCGGCCGACGTGATGCCCGGCGCGCGCGTGTTCGTTGACCTGGCCGTGCCGCGCGACATCGATCCGGAGATCGGCCAGATCGAGGGCGCGAGCGTCATCAACATCGACGAGCTGGAGGAGGCTGTGCGCCGCAACATCGCCCTGCGCGAGAGCGAGTACGGCCCGGCCCGGGCGATCGCGCTCGAGCAGGCAGGGGCGTTTCGGCGCTGGCTCGGCGAGCTCGAGGTGGTGCCGGCCATCACGTCGCTGCGGGCGCTGGCAGAGCAGATCCGCGTGGCCGAGCTGGAGCGCGCCGAGGGCCGCTGGGAGGGCCTCACCGAGGCCGACCGCGTGCGGCTCGACGCGGTCACGCGCTCGATGCTCGCAAAGCTCCTGCACCGCCCCACCGTGCGGCTCAAGCAGGCAGCCGCCGACAGTGACTCAGAGCTGTACGCCCAGGCGGTGACCGAGCTCTTCGGGCTCGACCGCACCTCGGCATGAGGCTCGGCAGCCGCGGCAGCGCGCTGGCGCTGGCGCAGGCAGAGCTGGTCGCAGCGCTCCTGCCGGGATCCGAGATCGTGCCCATCTCGACCGCCGGCGACCGTGACAAGGCGACGGCGCGCTTCGACCAGATCGGCGACGGCCGCGGCGTGTTCACGCGCGAGATCGAGCGGGCGCTCCTGGACGGGCGCATCGACGCCGCGGTGCACAGCGCGAAGGATCTGACGGGCGACATGCCGCCCGGCCTCGTGATCGGCGCGGTGCCCGAGCGGCACGACCCGCGCGACGCCTGCTGCGGGCCGTACGCATCGCTCCAGGAGATCCCCGCCGGCACGCGGGTGGGGACGTCGTCGGTGCGACGCGCGGGGCTGCTGGGCGCGCTTCGGCCCGATCTGCAGATCGTGCCGCTGCGCGGCAACGTCGATACGCGGTTGCGCAAGCTGGACGCCGGCGAGGCGGACGTGATCATCCTCGCCGCCGCCGGGCTGATGCGCCTGGGCCTCGAGGAGCGCATCGCGTTTCGGTTCGACCCGCACACGTTCATCCCCGAGGCCGGGCAGGGGGCACTCGCGGTGCAGGTGCGCGCGGGCGAGGAGCATCTGGTGGCCGGCATCGACCACGCTCAGAGCCACCGGCGGCTCGACGCGGAGCGCGCGCAGGTGGCGGCGCTCGGCGGCGGGTGCACGGTGCCGGTGGCGGCCTACTCGTGGTTCGACGACGCCGGCGAGCTGCAGATCCAGACGTGGAGCGCGCCGTGACGGTCTACCTGGTCGGCGCGGGCCCGGGCGATCCCGGCCTCCTCACGCTGCGCGGCTCCGAGCTCCTGCGGCGTTGCGATGCGCTCGTCTACGACGCCCTGGTGGATCCACGGGTGGTGGCGATGGCCGCGCCGGGCGCCGAGCTGCACTTCGCCGGCAAGCGGGCCGGCTTCCAGGCGCTCACGCAGGAGCAGACCAACGCCCTCCTGGTGGAGCTTGGCGGCCGCTGTGAGTGCGTGGTTCGGCTGAAGGGCGGCGACCCGTTCATCTTCGGCCGCGGCGGGGAGGAGGCGCTCGAGCTGCGCGCCGCCGGCATCCAGTTCGAGGTGGTGCCCGGAGTGTCCTCGGCGCACGCCGTCCCGGCGTATGCTGGCGTGCCCGTCACCCATCGCGGCCTGGCGACGCAGGTCACGGTGGTGACCGGCCACGAGGATCCCGCCAAGCCGGAGACGAGCGTGGACTGGGCCGGCCTCGCGACGCAGCCGGGCACGCTCGTGTTCCTGATGGGGCTGCGGTCGCTGCCGCGCATCGCCGAGCAGCTGATCGCCCACGGGATGGATCCGCACACGCCGGTGGCGGTCATCTCACAGGGCACGCTCCCCACCCAGCGCACGGCCACCGGGCCGCTCGAGGGGATCGCCGCGGTGGTGGCTTCGGCGCAGCTTCCGGCGCCCGCGATCAGCGTGGTGGGCCGGGTGGCGGCGCTCCGCGACGAGATCGAGTGGTTCGAGCGGCGCCCGCTCTTCGGCCGGCGCATCGCGGTCACCCGGGCGCGGGCCCAGGCGTCGAGCCTGGCATCGCAGCTCACCGAGCTCGGAGCCGCGGTGGTGGAGGCGCCCGCGATCCGGATCGAGACGATCGAGCACGACCTGAGCGACGCCCACGGCTACGACATCGTGTGCCTCACGAGCGCCAACGGCGTGGAGCGCGTGCTCGCCGGCGACATGCGGCGGTTCTCGGGCGTGCAGGTGGCCGTGGTCGGGCGTGCCACTGCCGACGCCGCCCGCGCACGGGGGCTCGAGCCCGACGTGATCCCGGCGAAGGCGACGCAGGAGGGCCTGGTGGAGGCCCTGGGCGACGTGGCCGGCGAGCGGATCCTGGTCGCGACGGCCGAGGGCGCGCGCACGGTGCTCGCCGATGGGCTCCGCGCGGCCGGGGCCGAGGTGACGGAGGTGAAGCTCTACCGCAGCGTGGCCGAGCCGGTGGATGCGGCGGCGGTGATGAGCTGTGACTGGGTCACGTTCACGGCGTCGTCAACAGTGACCAACGTGCTGAGCGGGCTCTCGGCGGACGAGATCGCGCGGCTGCAGGCGGTGTCGATCGGGCCCATCACGAGCCAGACCCTGCGCGAGCACGGCGTCGAGCCGGTGATCGAGGCCGGCGAGCACGACGTGGAGGGCCTGGTGGCCGCGGTGCTGCGACTAGAGTCTTCGGCGTGAGCACCGCCCAGCCCAAGCCGCCGTTCGTCACGTTCCTCTCGGATTTCGGCCTGACCGACGACTTCGTCGGCACCTGCCACGGCGTGATCAACATGATCTGTCCCGATGCCCGCGTCATCCACATCACCCACGGCGTCAACCCCCAGGCGGTGGGGCAGGGCGCGCGGCTCCTGGCCGGCGCGATCCGGTACCTGCCCGTGGGCGTCCACCTCGCCGTGGTCGATCCCGGTGTGGGCTCCGAGCGGCGCGCGGTGGCGCTTCGAAGCGGCGACGGGCGCCTCTTCGTCGGCCCCGACAACGGCCTGCTGGTGCCCGCGGCGGAGGCATCCGGCGGTGTGGCCGAGGCGGTCAGCATCGAGAACACCGAGTACATGCTGCACCCCATCTCGCGGACGTTCCACGGCCGCGACGTGTTCGCGCCGGCCGCCGCCCACATCGCCTCGGGAGTGGCGCTGAGCGAGCTCGGCCCCGCTCTGGATCCCGCTGACCTGGTGCGCCGCGACGATCCCGGCCACCGTCTCACCGGCTCGCTGCTCGAGGCCGAGGTGCAGTACATCGACCGCTACGGCAACATCCAGCTCTCGGTGACGCCGGACGAGCTCGGCGAGCTCTTCGTGCCAGGCGCGCTGGCCGAGATCCAGGCCGACGACGACCGCTACTTCGCGCGCTGCGCCGAGACGTTCGCCGATGTCGAGCACGGCGACATCGTGCTCTACCAGGATGCCGCGGGGCTGCTTTCGGTCGCGATCAACCGCGGCGACGCGGCCGAGCTCACGGCAATCTCGGTGGGGCGCCGGCTGCGGATCGACCTGGCGCCCGAGGTTGACGCCGGATCACTTGACGCGTGACCGCGGACGTGCTTCACTGAGTGGCACATGAAGCGGTCTTCGCGGAGCGGTCGCACCGTCCCGGAGGCCGCTTTCCTTCGTGAATAGACGGTGCCAGGCACCTCATATTCACGCTCTCGGTACACTGTCGCCGCGGGCGAGGTAGCTCAGTTGGTAGAGCACGCGACTGAAAATCGCGGTGTCGCTGGTTCGATTCCTGCCCTCGCCATACCCGTTTTTCGCTTGGTTGCGCGGTTTACGGCTCGATTCCGGCTACCTCACGACCAGGGTGTCATCCAAAGTGTCACCGCGAGTGCACTAGCCGCTACTGTTCGTCGTCGACCTCGGCTGTGTGCACGAGGATATCGGGAAGTGCCCGTGTGCTGACCGTGACCTCGGGTGCGAGTGGTTCGCCGAAATGTTCGCGTTCCGGGTCCATACTCGGTTCACGCCTCAGTGAACGGGACGACCAGCACCGGACGGTGGCTGCGGTTCACGACTGCGTAGGAGACGCTCCCGAGCATCAGCGTCTTGATTGCGCCCATGTCACGCCCTCCCACGACGATCAAACCGGCGTCGGACTCGTCGGCGCACTCGAGGATTGATTGCCAGACGGAGTGCTCAGCCCTGACGCTGATCCCGACCGCATGGCCGACGAGTAGGGCGCCAGTCTCGGCTCGGTTTTGGGTTACGGCGGCGGCCGCGTCCTCGATCTCGTCAAGCTGGACACCTGGAAGGACATCATCGGAGAGATCGGCGACCGCGACGAACGCCGACAGCCAAACCGACAGCACCACTGCCGGACGATCCCCGAGTATCCTCGACGCCATCACCAGGGCATGCTTCGAGGCGGGGGATCCGTCGTAGCAATAGAGCACTAGGCCTTCGCCGTGCGAACTCGTCAGTGGGGCGCCCACGGTCAGGGCGTTTTCGTCGCCGGCAGCGTGTGACCGATGTCGGTGACCACGCCGGCGGGTGTGACGCGGTGTCCGTGATCGGTCCCGAGGACGGTCACATAGATGTCGCCTTCGACGTTGCCTTCCTCGCCCGACAACTGACGGACAACGACTGGGCTGTGCTCCTCAACAGTCACGGCCACAGCCTGGATCTGTTGCACGGTGAGATCAATTTCTTCGGCCATGAGAGTGCCTCCTCGGGTGTGTGATGGCAACGTGGGCGAGCAGGCTTGGCGGATGACTTCGATGGCCTAAACCCGATCGCCCCATCCGCCGGGGTTTCCACGCTCACTCGGAGAGGGTGGGGGTATGCGAGCGAGCTGTTTATGTTGTCTTGCTAACATCTTCGCCTGAGTTCTTGATCTGGGCATCGGTGCAAACTACGAGTCGCGGTGCGGGCTTTTACTCCGACTCGAAGTCGGCGGCCTCGGCGCAGCGGCCGTGGAAGAATCGCGAGTCCACGTGGGCGGACTCCGGATCGCTGCGAATTTGGGTATAGCCGGTATCGACCGTCGATCCATCGGGTTTCACCCAGATCATCGGCTCGTAGGCACCGATTCGGCCGCCGCAGTGCTGACAGTAGAGAAACGGCATTCAGGCGATCCGTCGATTGAGGAGAAGCCGAGCCGGCGGTTGCCGGTTCACCACGTCTTCAACCCAGGCGCAGGCACCGGCTCGATGATCCAGACTCGCGCATCGACAGCCAGGCGGCGAACGAGTCCGGCAAACATGCTCTGATCGATCACTGACCGCCTACGAATGGCAGCGAGGATCTCTCTCACCGGCCCTGAGCCAATGACATCGCGAACGAGAAGTTCGCTGGGCCGTGAGACGTTCGTCATGGCCATAGCGTGCTCGAGCCATCGATGGCGGAAATCGGGGTAACGCCTGTCCCGGCGCTGCGGGAAACTACGTACCCCATACCGAGCGCGAGCTAGACCAGGCGCGTTTCCAGCTCAACGTCCAGCTGGGACAGATACGGCGTCAAATAGTGCGCGGCGAGCTTCCCCGGAGGCCACCAGAGCGGTGCAGCATCGACAACCGTCCCAGATCCACGACCACCTTCGACCTCAGCCCGCAGGTAGCGATCCTGATCCCCGGTGAGCAGTAGGCCGCGAAGCACCGGGTCAAACGGCTCGCGCGCTACGGAGGCCCCGGCGGCGGCCGCGATGGATCGTGCGGCTGCTACTGCTTGCTGGGCGGCGAGGCCGCCCTGCTTAATCGGAAAAGTCGTGATGTCGCCGGCGGCATACACGTTCTCCAAGCCGTTCACATGGCCGTGAGGGTCGGTGCGGATGAACCCTTCGTGATCGGAAGGGATTCCTTCGATGGCAACGCCGTGGAGGCGTGGCAGGGCGATCACGCGGTCGGCCTCGAGATTGCGTCCATTTGGCCCGATCTCCAAGCTGCCGTTTTGGAACCGGATCGGCGTCGAGCTGCCGTAGAAGTCGATCTCACGCTGAGCAAATACGGCGCTGACCTCGTGCGATGCTTGATCGCCGAACGTCGCGAGTGGGCTGGACTCCGGGGTGACCAGCCCGAGCCTGACCGGGTTGCGACGCATGTTGCCGTTGCCGTAGTGCCAGATAGTGTCGTTGTCGCTGAGGTATTGACTGGAGAGCAGGCACAGTTCGTAGAGTGGGAGCGTCCAGCTCACCGCCGCCGGACTCGCGAAGAGGAGGCGCGTGGCTTGTCCGGAGACGACGTCAGATATCACCGTCCGCATCGCCTCACCGGATCCGGGCCCGGCAAACGTGATCGCGCCGGGCACGGCAGGTACCGACGTCGTGCCGCAGGCGATCAGCAGCGCATCGTATTCGAGGTCGGGGCCGTGATTCAGCGCGACTCGGCGGTGTCCGGGATCGACGCCGGCGACCCGGCCGACGACGAGACGTGCCCCGACGTCATTGGCGATTCTGAACAGATCGAAATGCCTGACGACGGCGCGATCAAACGGCGCCGCGACGACCGCCGGTACGAACGTGAACTGGTCGGTGGCGGCGACAAGCGTGACATCGAACATGCCGGGAGCCAGGTGCTTCAAGGCAAGGGCGGACTCAAGTCCCGCGATGCCCGCGCCGACGATGACGACTTTGGATTCTGCGGTGTTGGCTGACGTATTCATGATCAAATCTTCTTCGGTGCTCGGCTGGGCAGCGTCCGGGTTTTCGCTGATTCGCGGCGGGTAGTGGGCCACACGTCCGGTTGGACGCGGCCCCCGAGCAGCGCCGACGCGTCGTCAACACTCCGCCACCGATTCGGGATCCGGCGCCGGGCGGCAGCCTTTCGTCGGTGCTGGTGCTCGATCAGCCCTTCGATCGTCTGGTGAATCTCGACCTGGATAGTCGAGTCGCGGATCGCTGTGAGAGCCTCGATGGTGATGACGGCGTCTTGGTGATCACCGAGTGCCTCCTGGAGTTCACTCACCGAAAGCGCATAGCAGGGGAAGCCGGTTGCGCCGGATGCAGCGCCAAGCTCCGCCGTCGTGCGGGAGCGCTTCAGGGCCTTACGGATTCGATGAAGCTCACCATCGCCGGGCGGATCGGAGAGTGCGAGGACTGCCTTTTGAACCCGGCGGTGTTGCCTCAAGGTGATCTTCACGAGCGAGCTGCGGCCGGAAAACGGCGGGGCAGTCGTGTACCCGTTCAATTGTTCGAGAAGATCGCGGTACCAGCGTCCGTCAAGTTCAGCGCAGAGCCTGCGGTGCGCCCGGCCACGTCGCCAGCGCAACTGCTCGACGATCTGGTCGAAGTCAGAACAGGGATCCAGCTCTCCGATGCCGGCGGCGCCGGCGTGGATTTGTACCAACGCGCAGTCGATGTCGCGGACATCTGACATCGAACGCGTCGCCCGTCGTAAAGGCAGCAGAAGGTCATTGGTGGCCTCACGCTCGAGCATCGGCCTCGCCGCCCGGAGCAAGGCTCGCATCCGCCGCAGGGCAACTCGGTGGGCGTGGAGTTCATCCGGGTCGAGACCCAGGCGAGTTCCACGCTCATGGCGAAGCGTCTCCCGATACTGCTCGCGGATCGCTGTCTTGAAGGCAAGTTGTTCGCTGCCGAGCCCGGCTCCGTGCACCGCTCTGATCTGGGGCCCTTCGACTGCGGCGGGCTCTCGAATCGAACCGGCGCACCCAATCTGCTGGTCTCTCGGAGCGAGGCTCACGGCTTGCGCGGGGACGTGCGATGGACATGTCGAAGGGTGGCGGGCCACAGGCTCCACCGCGCCGAGCGTCGGCGGATTCGCCGTTCGCGGGGGATGCCGGGCCGGGCCAACGGCCGCGACCGAGGCGGGGCGAAGAACAGGGCTACACCGATCTGCGCGAGGGCGAGATAGGTGGTGACCATGACGATCAACACCAGCAGGAAGCTGACCGGCAGCGCAGTGAAGCCCATCGGCTGGGCAATGATCGGGATGTAGGGGATCGCGACCGCGAGCGCTGCACAGAGAATCGTCGTCGCCAGGAGTGGGCGGCTTGGTCGGCTCTTGAAGAATGGAACTCGGCGGGTGCGGATGACGAAGATCACCAGGGTCTGCGTGGCCAGCGACTCGACGAACCAACCGGAGCGAAACAGGGTCGGGCCAGCGTCGAATACTCGTAGCATGACGAAGAATGTCACGAAGTCGTAGATGCTCGAGATCGGCCCGAACACGGCCATAAACCGACGGATCATGCCGATGTCCCACTGGGACGGCCGGGCGAGCAACTCCTCATCGACGTTGTCGGTGGGGATCGTCAGCTCGCTCACGTCGTAGAGCAGGTTGTTCAAGAGGATCTGGGTCGGGAGCATCGGCAGGAACGACAGAAAGAGCGATGCCCCGGCGGCCGAGAACATGTTTCCGAAGTTCGATGACGTGCCCATGAGCACGTACTTGATGGTATTGGCGAACACCCGCCGGCCTTCGGCGACGCCATCGGCCAGGATGTTCAGATCCTTGGTCATCAACACGACGTCAGCGGCGTCCTTTGCGACCTCGACCCCGGTATCGACGGAGATGCCGATGTCGGCGTCGTGCAGAGCGATGGCGTCGTTTACGCCGTCGCCGAGGAACCCAACATCGGCGCCCAACGCCCGCTGGCGCTTGATCACTCGCGACTTCTGCTCGGGAGTGACGCGGGCGAAGATCGTTGTTGCCGGTAGTGCAGCGTCAAGTTCGTCGTCGGTCATCGAATCGAGTTGCGCTCCCGGTCAAAAGCTCACCGTGCCCGAGCCCGATCTGCTGGCAAAGGTGCTGGGCAACGAGGCCGTTGTCGCCGGTGATCACCTTCACCGTGATTCCAAGGCGATCGAGGCGTTGGAGCGACTGAGCGACGTTCTCCTTCGGTGGGTCGGCGAAACACAGGAAGCCATCGAGTTGCAGCGCGTGCTCGTCATCGGCGGTGAGGGTTTCCGATGAAGTGGGCCGGCTTGCCACGGCCACGACACGCAAACCTGTCTCGAACAGCTCAGTCACGGTCGCTTGGGCTTCGGTCGCCACCGAATCGCAACGCGAGAACACGCGTTCGGGCGCTCCTTTGGTGATTATTCGGTTGCCGTTTGGCGAGCCGGCAAGGACAGTCGAGATCTGTCGTTCGTGATCGAACGGGAGGGACGCGAGAACCTTCCATCCGAGCGGGTTGGCGGCGTCGGCGGCGTCGGCGGGAGCGGCCTGCCAGAGCGCGGCGTCCAGCTCGTTTCCCGACGGGTCACTGCACGCCAATCCGAGCCGAAGGACACGGTCGGACGAGTTAGCGTCAACCCGGGCCTCGGCATCGTCGAAGCGGTCGGTGGCCACGACCGTCTGAAACCGGATGTGACCATCGGTTAGCGTGCCGGTCTTGTCGGTGAAAAGGACGCGGATGTTTCCTAGATCCTCGATGCAGACGAGGCGTTTTACGATCACGCTTCGTTGCGAGAGTCGCCTCGAGCCGGTGGCGAGACTCACAGTCACGATCGCCGGGAGGAGTTGTGGCGTGAGGCCGACCGCGATTGCCAACGCAAACAGCGCTGATTCGAGCATCGATCGCCCCAAGGCGACATTGATCAGAAAGATCGAGCCGGCCAGGCCAGCAGTGACGCTTGCCAGCATCCGCGAAAAATCGGCAAGACCGTTCTGAAACGACGTCTGCTGGCTTTGAGTGCCGAGGCTCAGAGCGATGCGCCCGAACGCGCTTCCTGAGCCGGTTTCGATGACGACACCGCGTCCGGCGCCGGAGCGGACGACCGTGCCCATGAATGCGCAGTTGGCTAGATCAAGCGGAAATTCGCCTGGCTCGGCCGTGGAGACGACTTTCAACACTGCTTGTGACTCTCCGGTGAGCACCGATTCGTCGCATTCCAGGTGGCTGGCTTCGATCAGCCGAACGTCGGCTGGAACGACATCGCCGACGCGAAGATGGACGATATCGCCGGGCACCAGTTCGACGACGTCGACTTTTCTCGTCTGCCCGTCCCGATCAACGGTTGCTAGATGATGGATCTGCGAGTGCAGCGCCTCAACGGCCTTCTCGGAGCGAAATTCGTTGACAAAGCTCAGTCCAATGCTGAGGCTCATGATCACGCCGATGATCAGCGCCTCGTCTCCGTCGCCGACAGCCGCCGAGACGACGGCGGCGAACAGCAGCAGCAGTAGCAGGTAGCTCCGCAGCTGGCGCAGCAAGATCTCCCAGGGCCGAACGCCGTGGGTGCGCAAGGCGTTCGGGCCGAAACGGCTGAGACGTTCGGCAGCTTCGGTTGTGGTGAGTCCGACCTCACGGTCACTGGCGAGACGATCAAGCGACTCGGATGAAGATAGGGCAGCGGCGCTCGCCAAGTCGAGGGGTGGGGCTGGATTCTGGTTTGCGGCAACGCTCATTCGTTCGAGCATCGCCGCTGATCAGCTCGGGAACATCCGCGCTGACGCTGACTGAATGGAGGGAAAACCACGGTTTCCGTGGGCGCCACGCGGCATAATCCGCGCTTTCTACGGATACGGATGGCTCCGGGTCGTCCTAGTCTGGGCAGCATGACCACCACACCCGAAGTCCGTCCGACCGAGTGCCAGATCATTTACTGCTATGACGGGTCGGAGACCGGCCGTCACGCCCTCTTGACCGCCGCGAACACCCTTGGTGAGCGCCGAGCTGTCGTTGTAACGGTGTGGTATTCCTCGTGGCTCGCAGTCTCCGCCGCGCCGTACGCACTGCTTCCCGGAGACACGATGAAAGAGATGGACGAAGCGGCCACCCACAACGCGGCGACGGTCGCCCGCCAGGGCGCCGCGCTGATTCCCGGAGCTTGGGCTCGAGCGCTGGCTTCGACCGGGTCAACATGGCGTACGGTGCTGGACTTCGCCGATGAGTGCGACGCCGAGTTGATTGTGGTCGGCTCTCGCGGACTCAGCCAGGTGAAGTCGGTCGTTCTCGGAAGCGTGTCGCATGGCCTGGTCAACAACAGCCGCCGCCCGGTTATGGTCGTTCCGCCTGAACGCGGCTGACCGAAGCGAAAGCGCACCCCCAGGCCACATGCCCGAACATCGACCGTTTACGCGCAGACCGGATTCGTATCCGGGGTTACCGCGATGGCTTCGAGGTTGCCGATCAGGGCTATCCCTGAAGGCGGGGCGAGGCCAAGCCCGTAGCTTTCGACGTATGACTTCTGCGCGACCAATCCCGCTTTCGTTGCAATCGTTGCCTGCCTGCTGCTGGCGTTCACGGCTGGCATGTCGAGGCCGGTGAGTGTCAAGGCGGCCACGCCGACGGTGATCGTGAACACGGCGAGGCCGATTCCCGGTATTGCCACAGGCTCGTCGTCGATGGTGTGGCGTCAAGATGGCGGGGGTCTTCGAACCGGGTGCGTCACCTGGATCCGCCGTCGTAGCTGACTCACAGGCGCGACCTCCGACGTTTCCACGTGCGGGAAGAAGGACATGGGTGGCGGCTATAACGACTGGTTCGGAGACCTCGCGACGGGCACCTCGAAGGTGGCTGTCACCGAGGTCACGTCAATTCGATTGTTGCGAAGACTGGATCAGAGTCTGGCTGCGCACACCCCCGCTCGGAATTCGAGACGACACAACGCACCAGCTGAGCTGCACCGGCGACTCGATCGTCAGCTTGGTCGCCCGCGCCGGCCTCGCCGCCTACTCGCGGCCATCGTGGAGCCCCACCGATCCCAACCACGACTGCTCAGAGGGATGGGTCGATCTGCCCGGCGACACGATGACCGGAGGTTCCGTGAACACTGTAAGCTTCTTGGGCGGCTCGCCGCGTCCGCTTGCTGGCGCTCCACCGGCAGCGTTTCTCGGGCTTTCGGCAACGCGTATCGCCCTCGTCCCGTACGACCTCGCGTCGGCTCTGGTGGACAAGATCCCGCGCGTTTTCAAGCGTCTTGAGACCAGCGGCGGTCACCGATCTGTGTAACGACTGTCTGTTCCGAGTCCCGTTGCCCGGTCTGTGGCAACCCGGTGGAGCGCGCTCGCTTTAACAAGCGCCGGTTGGCAAAGAACCCGCTGACCGCCTGACCAGCTTGACTGCGTTGAACGCGGCCGTGGTTGGCGCTCCGCCGGTCTGTGGGCCTCTCGTCCGGGCCGTCTGCGCCGTGGGCCATAGGCAAGACCCGCGTGTCGCCTACGCGCTGCGGGCGTTCGACCAACATGATCGCGGCTCCTCGGCCTCCAGAAAGCAGCTCGATGGCGTACGTCGTGTTCTCTGTCCGGATCGTCATCGTCGGCTGTTCTCCGCCTGGGAGAACGGCCACATGGCCAACGTGGGCGCGCTGCACAAGCGCCAGTTCACGTGGCCGGCCGGGGGCGGGCGCGGTGCCGTCGAGCTGAATGCTTCGGTCGGTCAGAGTCAGCTTGCCGACAAAGCGCGGGCCGCCGTTCACGTGCCAGACGATCGGTAGTGGGTGCATGTTCAAAGCATCGACGACAATGCGGGCGAGCACATCCGTGCCCGCCCGCTTCGTCGCAGCGGATAACTTCTGTCAGTCCGCCTTGTCGGCGGCCGGCGGAATGATCAGCACTGGGCGACGGCTGTTGTTGGCAAGCCCATGGGACACGCTTCCAAGTACGGCCGACTTGATCTAGCTGAGATTTCCACCCGAGCCGACCACTATCACCTCGGCGTTGCAGGCGTCGGCGTATTCGAAAATCCGTTGCCAGGTCGAATCGTCCGACCGAAGCGACACCGGCTTCGATCCGCCCACTATCTCAGCCCCCTGATCAGCGAGCCGCGCAGCCGCCTGGTGAGACGCAGCTTCGGCCTGATCGACCGCGTCCTGAGGAAGAACACCATAGGCCAGCCCAGCCGTGGTATTCCAGACCGATCGCCACACCGAGAGCACGACGGCTGGCCGAGTGCCAAGAAGCGTCGACCCGGTTTCGAGGGCGTGTCGGGCCGGATCTGATCCGTCGTAGCAGTAGATCACCGGCCGGTTCGTAGCATAGGGGTGTTCGGTTAGCGCATCCATGTCTTCAGTCACTCTCCTTCTTCGTTGAGTCCTCCTGAGGGGCTGAGGAGCCCCATGCGGTTACCGTCGAGCGCCCACCGTGCTGTACTTAGCCCGTGGTTCGAAAAGATCGTGCTCATCTGGGCGTCATAGTCGGCGCGGCCCACATCCGCCTGCCGGACGCCCCATTCTCCAACAATCATCGGGATGCCGAGCAAGTGTGTGCGCTTCCACGGGACGGCGATATTCAACCACTGGTTAACCTGGGTTCCGTGGTAGGAGGTATCGCGCTGGTTGTGGGTGGCGGCCCAGCTGGGGAGCCAGTTGTCGTTGTGGTCGTCGAATCCAGAGCCGGCTGAGCCGTTGCAGAAGCTGTGCCAGTCGAGCACGGTATAGGCGAGGCCAAATCCAGCCGCTTTGAAGGCAGCCCCTTTGATCCCGTAGTTGCCGCCCCGGACGTTGAAGAACACCAGGCGGGTCGGAGTCAGCGAGACGATCTGGTTGCGAATCGCCGCCTGCCAGCGCAACATCGTCTGATCAAGTGCGTGTGTGCCGACCGGCGTCGGGGAGAACGGATGTGGCTGGTTGAAGATGCCGAACCCGATGACGTAGGGGTGGGCCCGATACCGACAGACGATCTCGCGGACGAACCCTTCGTAGGCCGTACGTGATCGCCTGGCATCGGTTGTCCAGAATCCGGCGGGGGGCCCCATCCCGCGCCGGCGGGGCGGCGCCGGACAGATCAAGCTCGACAGCGACGCGATCGCTGCTCACCACCGCGTCGAGTTGAGCGAGCTGGTTGGCAGAGAAGCTCCCTTGCGTCGCAGGCTCGAGGTCGCGCCACAGCACGCGGATTCTCACAAAGTTCACCCGGAGAACGATCGGCGATCCGCCGGCATTGCGCCGAAGTGGACACCAGAGGTCCTGACTCCCGGCGACATCGTGGTGGCGCTCACAGAAGCACCGGCGGACGCTTGGAGGCCGGTACCGACGACCACCGTCGCGGAGCTGAGCGTCACCAGGCCAGTCCACCGACGAGTCGAACCGCGCGTCGAGAGGTTCATCGAATGCGAACTCGCCGGGAGCGGTTGACGGTCTCCTCGGTTGGTAGCTTGCCAATCTCCAAAGCGTGCTGGACGCCGACGTCGATGGCAAAGGCGATGATCAGCGTCCCTGTCGACACGTCGCCGACTGGGGCGTGGCCGCCGCTCCAAGCGGCAGTCAGCCAAGCTATCAACCAGACTAAAGTAACCTCAGGACATGTCCTTCCAGCGCTAACCGAGCTCACGTGCAAACTGAATTCCAACCGAGCGGAGCGAGACCGGAATCAGGGCTGGTCCGGATAGCGCTGTGGGTTTACGCTGATCACGCCGCGACGACGGAAGCGTCGCGACCATTTCTCCGAACCACTGGGGGGCTGCGACTACGAGCGCTGCGAGCGACGAAGCCCGCGGCCGATCGAACAGACCCGAGGCGCCGGCACGCCGACGACGACGTAGAGAACGAGCTGACGCGGGCCGTCATAGCCCATCACCGCCGCTTCAACACACAGGAAGCCGAGCACGCCAGCCCAGCGGCGAGCGCCGCATCGGGAGCGACCCGAGGGCGGACCATCGAGGTGAGCGCTGCCGCGAGCATACCTCCGCCGATGCCGGCGTGGAGTCGACGGCCGGGATCGTGTAGTCGGTGAACGGCCCGCGTTCGAGCCACGACGTCGGCATGCCATAGCCATCGCGACCAGGTTGATCCCCACGGCGACCGCCAGCGCGCCGAGCCTGACTCGATTCCGAGGGCTACCCGACGGGGCTGACCTGGCCTCGGCCGGTCTGTTCGGTCGATTCCGCGCCGGTCGGCTCGGCTTCGGCTGCTGTCGATCTGTTGATGCTGGTCATGGCGGAAGACTCGGATCTTCAAGTCCCAGCTGCATCCGCCTGAGACCGGTATTTTCGCTGCGTAGTTTCCGCAGCGTGGCGGAGCGAGAAGCCGATGGCTCCGGTTCGCCCGCCTCCTACCGTTCGACCGGATTCGCGCACCCGGTAAAGGACGTCGATGACTATCGCGGTACTGGCGCTGCGCTCGTGAGCGCGCTCGAGCTGGCCCGCTGGCAGTTCGGGGTGACCACCGTCTATCACTTCCTGTTCGTGCCGATCACGATCGGGATCACCTGGTTCGTGGCGCTTTCCAGACGCTTGGCTCGCACGCGGTGATCAGCGGTCTATGACGGCTGACGCGGTTCTTCGGCAAGCTGATGCTGATCAACTTCGCCATCGGCGTGGTCCCGGCCTGGTGCAGGAGTTCCAGTTCGGCATGAACTGGTCGGCGTACTCCCGTTACGTCGGCGACATCTTCGGCGCGCCGCTGGCGATGGAGGGCCTGGTCGCGTTCTTCCTGGAGTCGACGTTCCTCGGCCTGTGGATCTTCGGCTGGGACCATCTTAAGCCGCGCGTGCACCTGGCGTGGATCTGGCTGGTCGCCGTCGGGACGTCCTGTCGGCGTTTTTCATCCTGGCGGCCAACTCCTGGATGCAGCACCATGTCGGCTACACGATCAATCGGCCGCCGCTCATGCGCAGCTGACGTCGATCTGCGCGATGCTCACCAACTCGACACCTGTTGCTCGCCTTCCCGCACACGATCCCCGCCGCTTCTTGACCGGCGGGATGATGGTTGTCGGAGTGTGGGCCTGGCACCTGCCCGCAGGCCAGCGACGAGCGCTGTTCCGCCCGCTCGATCCGACATGGCGCTTCCGGTCGTGCTCGTCGCAGTGCTTCTGACCACTCGCCGATCGGCCACTTCCAGGGCAGCTGATGATCAAGGGGCCGCCGATGAAGATGGCCGCTGCGGAGGCGCTGTTCACCACCCGGGGCCCCGCGCCGTTCTCCTTGTTTGCGGCCGGCGCCGTTCGAATCGCACCCCGACGCACTCAATGATTCGACATGAAGGTGCCCGACCTGCTTTCGCTGCTGGCGACCAGCTCGCTGGAACGGTCGCGTGAAGGGGATCAACAGCTGAATGCTCAGTATCGCGCCCGGTTCGGGCCCGGTGAGCTCGCGCCCGGTGATGGGCGTCACCTACTGGGCGTTCCGGGCATGACCGGGCGCGACCTTGCCATGCTCGCTGTCTCCGCCTACGGCGTCTTGCTGCTGCCGCGCCGGCGAGATGACGACGTCACGCCGGCTCCTGTGGGTGCGACCTGGGCGATCGCCCTAGCCCTTCGCTGGCGCAACTGCGGCCGGCTGGATCTTCACCGAGTGGGCCGCCAGCCGTGGGTCGTGCAGGGTCTGCTCCGCACCAAGACGCAGTTTCACCGGGCGTTTCGGTCTGGGAGGTCGAAATCACACTCGCTGGATTCACCGTGCTCTACGGTGTGCTCGCCGTCGTCGATGGCTGGCTGATGTTCCGCTACGCCAAGGACGTCCCGCCGCCGCCGAGCGACGAGCGGCTTCGCCGTAGGAAACCCTGAAAGCCGGCGATGGCCTACTGATGAGCGACCCCAACAGGGAGAACCGAGCCCGATGCATTCCGGCTACTGGCACTTGGAGACGTTCTGGGGGGCCGTGATCGCGATCCTCTGGATCGGATACTTTGTCCTCGAAGGATTCGACTTTGGCGTCGGCACCCTGCTGCCGTTCCTCGGCGGCAGCCCGGGGACCGATAAGCGGGTCATGATCGACGCCGTCGGCCCGGTCTGGGACGGAAACCGGCGTCTGGCTAAGATAGCGCTCGCGGCACCACCTTCGCCGCGTTTCCCGGCTGGGATTAGACGCTGTTTTCCGGCTTCTACCTGGCGCTATTCCTGATCCTCGTGGCGCTGATCGTGCGGGGTGTGGCCTTCGAGTTTCGTGGCAAGCACGACTCGCCCAGGGTGGCCGACGTGGTCGGGATCGAGCGATCTTCTTCGGCTCAGCGCTTCCGGCCCTGCTTTGGAGATCAACTTAGGGAAACATCGTCCAAGGCGTACAGATCAACGCCGCCGGTACCTGCACCGGAAACTTCTTCACGCTTCTGATCCCTATTCGCTTGTCGCCGGCTTGACCTCGCTCGGCCTATTCACGCTCCACGGCGCCGTAAACTCTGTCGCTGAAGACAATCGACCAGATGCAGATTGCGGACCCGCCCCGCACTGCGTCCGGCTTTTCGCCGGCGGTTGCCCTGCTCGTGCTCCGGTTTTTTGACCTCGACGTACCTGAATGCGGTCTCGGCTCACAGCCGAGGCGCATCGTACCGGGAGTTGTGCCGCTGGCCGCAGTGGGCTTGACTCTGGCGATGCCGTTCATGGTGCCAGACCGAACACGACGGGCTTGCCTTAGGGACGACGACGCTCGCGATCGGCCTGATCACGGCGACGATATTCCTCGACCTCTACCCGCGACGTGATGGTGTCGATTACGAGCAGTGCCTTCGACCTCACCGTCTGGAGCGCCTCGTCGAGCCATTACACCCTCGTAGTGATGACGATCGTCGCTCTGCTGTTGACGCCGGTGCGTGCTTCTTCTTTACCAAGGCTTTCTGGACGTACTACGTCTTCCGACACCGGATCAGCCGCGACGATGTGACGCCGATCAAGTCGCCGCTTGCTGTTTTTAGGTGGGGGTGACGATGTACCGAATCCGAAGACTCCTAAGGCTACCCACCCCGGGTCTCGCTCATTCGAGAGTTGAATCGACTACTTCGAACTAGCTTCGAGCTCGACTCAAGAGTTCAAGTACGGGTGAAATCGTCGATGCGGTCGGCTACCGCGTCCGCCTGCAGCGACTAACAGTTCGCGGGTGCTCATTCCGATGACGCGAGCACGTTCAGACCGACGGCGACGAGGCGCTACGAGCGCTTCATCAGCCCATGTTCCAGGGCGTAGCGCACCAGCTCGGCCCGAGAAGTCAGCCGAAGCTTGGTCAGGATGTGCGAGCGGTGTGACTCGACGGTGCGAACGCTCACTACGAGCTGTTCGGCAATCTCCGGATTAGTGTAGCCCATTGCCAGCAGCGAGAGGATCTCGACCTCGCGCTCTGAGAGATCCTCGTTCGGGCTGCTGCCCGTGATCGACGGTGACACCAGCCGCGCTCCGAGTACCGGATGGACGTATTGCTCGCCGGCGGCCACGTGGCGGATTGCATCGACCACTTCATCGTCGGCGGCCTCTTTGAGCACGTATCCGGATGCTCCACTGGCAAATGCCTGGCGAACGTAGGCCGGATCATCCTCCATAGAAAGCATCAGCACACGGGACTCCGCCGACTCGGTCAGGAGTTCGGCGATCACATCCACGCCGCTGCGACCTGGCATCGTGACGTCGAGCAGGATGACGTCGGGCTTGTGGCGACGAGTCAAAAAGACCGCGTTTCGGGCATCCCCAGCATCGCCGACCACTTCGATGTCGTCCTCGCGTTCGAGCAGCAAGCGAATCCCCGAGCGAACGACGGAGTGATCATCGACGATCAGAGCGCGAATCACAGCGGTACCTCGGCAGCGATCGTCGTTCCGTGATCTCGGCTCGACTCGACGCGGAGTGTGCCGCCGAGCAGTTCGGTACGCTCGCGCATCGACACCAGGCCGAGGCCGCTAGCGGCGCCACCGACCTCGAAACCGCGCCCGTCGTCTTCGATCACCACGACGGCGCGATCAGTGTGGTTCTGGGCAACGATACTGACCGTCTCAGCGCCGGCATGTTTTGCGATGTTCGTGAGCGACTCCTGCACTATGCGATAGAGGGCGGTTTCGACTTCTCCGGGGAGTCTGACATCTAGCCCCGACGTTTGCAGGTCGATTTGCAGTCCCGACCGGCGTCCGAACGTGTTGGCAAGTCGCTCGAGCGCAGCCCGTAGGCCGAAATCGTCCAGCGCCGTTGGTCGTAGCTCGACCGCGAGGGCCCGCAGATCACGGATGGAGCCGGAAATCGTCTCTCGGAGATCGGCGAGGATGCGTCGTGTATCTGCGGGGTCATCGGAGCTCTTCTGCCGCGCGAAGTCCCATGAGTACTGACGCCAGCGACTGCCCGGCGTCGTCGTGAAGCTCGCGGGCGATGCGCCGGCGCTCGGATTCTTGAGCTTCAACGACGCGTCGGAGAGTGTCTCGGCGGGCGCGCTCGCGTTGCTCGGCGCCGAGCAACAGGGCCTCGGCCTCTGCTCGATCGCGCTCGCTTCGGAGTGATCGGGCCATCCCAAGCGCGAGCGTTGCCCGGGCGCCGAACAGTTCGAACCCTCGCTGGTCGTCGTCGTTGAAAACCGAGCGATCGAGGCTGTCGATCGCCAGGACGACGCCTTCGGCCCGGTCGCGATGGATCAGCGGGACGATCAGCACCGCTCTGCCGCCGGTGACCTTTGCCACCGATGTCGGATACTGAGCGTCGGATTGGGCGTCGTCGATTCGGACCGCTCGTCGGGCGCGCACCGCCAGTCCGCACTTCGAGCCTTCAAGCGGATCTCGAGCTGACGAAACGCCTCGGTGCCATGACCCGACGCTGCCTCGATACGGATACATTCCGCGCCGGGGTCTACAAGCCCGATCATGACCAACCTGGCGTGAACCGTCACCGCCGCCTGCGACGCGATCAGCTCGAGGATCTCCGTTTGTGGTTGTCCCGAGAGGATCGCCTCGTTGATGCGACGCACTGAGGAGAGCTCGGTCATCGCCCGTTCAAGGGCGAATGCGTGCTCTCGGGACTCGGCCAGCACTCGAGTGTTCTGAATTGCGGCTCCGGCATGAGCCGAGAACATCTGCATCAGCCGCTCATCGGCCTCGGTGAACTCGCCGCCGGTCTTCTCGGTCAGGTACAGATTGCCGAACACGCGGCCACCGGCGGCGATCGGCACTCCAAGAAACGTTCGCATTGGCGGGTGATTCGGGGGGAATCCGGTCGAGCGTGGGTCGGCGCCGAGGTCGGTCAGCCGCAATGGCCGAGCATCGATAATCAAGGCCCCGAGGATCCCTCGGCCGACAGGCTCGGGGCCGATGCCATCGCGAGTCAACTGATCCATCCCGTAGGTGATGAAGTGGTCGAGGCGCCGGCCGCTGTCGTCGATTACGCCGAGCGCGCCGTACCGGGCCTCGGTCAGCTTGCAAGCCAGTTCGACAAGTCGGGCTAGCAGGTCGTCGAGCTCTAGACCGCTCGCGATCGCAGCGCCCGCTTCTATGAGCAGTTCAAGCCGAGACGCGTCGGTGGTAGTCGCATCCACAGTCAGCAGATTACGCCCTTTGCGGGAAATCCGCGCCTCGACTACGGCGATACCCCGAGGCGACGGCTGCGACATGTTCCTAGATTGAGAAAAGACAATCGAGAGGAGATTCCGTGCCCAAGATCGTGATTGCAACCGATGGTTCCGACGCTGCTGAGCAGGCGGCTGAGTTGGGCATGGAGATTGCTCAGAAGACCCGGGACGAGGTGCTGTTCGTCGCCGTCTGGGACGCAGTGAAGGTCGGGTTCGGCGATCCATGGGCCTACGTTGACGAGCGGTTCATCGAAGAGGATCGCGATCGAGCGGAGAGAGTTTTGACCGCTTCGAAGCTCCGAGCTGAGAAGCTCGGCCTCAATGCTGAGGTAGAGCTGCTGCAGGGCGATCCGACCACACAGATTTGTCGAGCTGCTGCGAACGCCAACGCTCGGATGCTCGTCATCGGCTCTCACGGCTGGGGCGCCATACGCGGGCTCTGGTATGGCAGCACAGCCACTGGCATTCTCCGGCTCGCACCGTGTCCGGTGCTGAGTGGAACTCCCGGAGCTCGGGATCCCGTCCCCATCGAGCAGCTTGCGGGGGAAACAGTGTCGTAACCTTCGCGATGTTGATCGTCACAACGTGGAAGGGCGGCGGCGCCGTGATGTTGAATGCGAGCCCTGGCGGCGCAAAATCGGAATGTGTGCCGCACCCTTGGTGCTAGGCTCGGACTCGGCATTGACCGAGAGTTGCGAAGCATCCCTCTCTAACGGCAAGGGCTGACGCCGACCCATCTGGCGCGGTCGCTTCGATGGCAGTCTTGGCCGGCGGGTTCGACGTCCTCGGGTTGACCGCTGGAATCGGCGAGCATCGGCTGCGGCTCGAGCGGCAATCTACGAACGGCTCCTGTTGCACGGTGTCGAGTCTACGGCGCTGCCCAGCCGATCGCACCATCGCCGGGCGACGCCGCCTCGGTCGAACGCTCGATCGGAGCTGGAGAAGCGTTGCGGCGCGCGACTAACCCGAGCGGCTCGGAGCCCGATGTCGATTGGATCTTCGCCCACGGCCAACCAGCGTCCGAGCGCCGGGCTTCAGGTCAGGCAGCAGGCAAAGATGTGCTGTCCATCAGCGTCGCGGCGATCGACCGGCCCCACTAGTCGATGGCAGCCGACTGCCGGCAACCACCTTCGGGCGGATGAACGGTCCGGACGATCGATCGTTCGGACAGGTGAGAGGTTGTTGCGATCGAGCTTTCCGGCGAACGAGCTGAACCCACGAGCGCCGGTCTCAACCATCAGGTCGCGGATTTCCGACGCTGCCATCTGGTCGGGTTTCGGCGGATCGCCGAGCGCCCGGCAGCTGAGATCCAGGTCGGGTGCCGCTGAAGTTCGAGACTGTGCTTTCGGGCGAAGGTTTTTGCCGACTTCATCCATTCGCCGAAATAGATGGTGCTGCCAACGACACCCGTCGAAGTCATAGGATCATCAATCTCATCCGCGTCGGCGATCTGCGTCTCTACGCCTTCCGCGTTCAATGCTCTCCTGAACGCGTCGGCGACGGCGCGGGTTGAGCCGTGCCGAGACGCGATGGCGATGAGAACTCTCATGGTCAGCCTCCGTGGGGTTCAACTATAGGAACAGCTTCGCCCAAAGATCCATTCGCTGAATCGGTTGGAGAACCGATCCGTGCTTCGGCTTTCTACGGTCGGCGGCCGGCTTGCCTTGAAGCCGTCGCAACGGGTGACCGGGATCGGCAGAAGCACCATGGCCCACTCCCGCGTGGGCTACCGCTGTCGGCTCCCGCGCCCCCAGGCCGGGAGAAGGGGGTAGACCACCGCTGCGACGGCCACGCCCAGGATAAGGATGCCGGCCACCCAGAGCTGCCGTATTCCCGATCCCGAGATCCTGTTACCAGGCGTCCAGTCGCGGGCGGCGACGGCCGGGAGCGAGAGCACGTGTCCGAGCACGTGGATCGCCATTGCCCCGAACCGAGCAATGAAGCTCAGCTTATGGATGGTGTAGAGCGCTTGCGAATGACGGCCGAACGCTACCAGGGCCACGCCAGAGGCGAACAGCGCGACAGTAGCGCCGACCACGCACGGGCCGGGCGCTTGCAGGATCGGGTGGGGTGGGCCGGCCCGGCGGGACTCGATGCCGCCGGTGTAGTAGCGGGCGAAACGGTAGAACGTCGTTCGGAGCTTGAAAGCACAATCGGAATCAACACCAGGCCGACGACGACGTGAACGACTTCGAGCGAGCTGAGCAACGGTATCGTCCCGCCTTCTACAGCGACTAGCACCAGTGGACCGCACCGAGCGTTGCAGTAAGCCGGTGGTTACCCTCAACGCCTGGCGAGGTCGGCGGCGCCGGCGGCGCTGTCGAGGCCGAGCCGACGGAGGGTGATCATCGGGTTCGCTCGAGCCCGAGCGCGAGTTTTGGGCAGGCGGCCACGGCCCGGCGGGCGTGGGCAGCGGTTGCTCCGTGAACGGGGCTGGCAATCGACGATCGGGTAACCCCACTCGTCGAGGTCGATGCGTTCTGGAAGGAGGTCGGCGCAGAGGCCGTGTCCGTCGCAGGCGATCGGTTCGACAACAAGATTCGCTTTATCGCCACGCCGACTCGGTTCTCGGGATGGAAGGCAGGGGCGGCGGTGAGCGAACCGCGTGGCGACAAGCCCCTTGGCGTTCGTGGAGTTCGAGATGATCCGGGAACCCGTGAAGGGCCGAAGCTATTAGCGCCGGACGCCGTCGGGGAGCGCGCAGGCCCCGCGTCCGTCGATGATCGAGAGCCGGCGACGAAGCCGCTGCGTGACAGGGCTGCCAGCGTCATTTGAAGACAGCAATTGGAGGTCGGCGGCGACGGCGGCAATACCGTTGAAACACGGCCCGCAATGCCGCCGCTTTCCTGCGCCAGGTATGCCGTGATCCGGGCGGTTTCGGCCAGCACACAGGCGCCGGTGGGGGCGGCGATGAAGATCCCGGCGCCGAGGCGGCGCCAGCAGCTCGCAACTCACCGGGATCCATGGTCAGCTGCCCGGCTGACGACCACGGGATCCAGCCGCCGAAGTAGCCGCCGACAAGGAGCATCTCCGGTTCCGACTCTGGACGGCATGCCCGGATGACCGTCGCCAGCGGCTGGCCGATGGCGACTTCGGCAACGCCCGGAGTCATGACTGCGCCGCCGATCGTCATCAATGCTGTCCCCGGCGTTCCGTGGGTGCCAACGTGGCGGAACCAGGCGCTCCCGTAACGCGTGATCAGTGCAAGGTGAGCCGCAGTTTCGGCGTTCAAGATCAGCGTCGGCTTCCCACCGACCCCTCGTTCGAACGGTCGCGGAGGCACGGCGAGCGGCTTGATCGGCCCGCCGTTGAGCCAGTGAACCAATGCGGACTCCTCACCGCCGACATAGCGCGGCGGCCCGGCGTGGACACTCGGATCGACGCGATCGATCCTGTGACGACGGCGTTCGTCGAGAGCGCGTTCAAGTGAGCGGATTGCATCGGGGCAGTCGCGCCGCACAGCGACTGCGACGGCATTGGCACCAACCTCGCCGGCCGCGATTGCGGCTCCGTCGAGGACGAGATGCGGAGCTACCGCTAGCAGGTATCTGTCTTTGGCGCTGGCGGGTTCGCCTTCCATGGCGTTGATCACCACGACCGTCCTGCCCCGTTGGTGGGCAACAGATTCGAGCTTTCGCGACGTCGGGAAGCCGGCGCCACCCCGGCCGGTTAGTCCCGATCGGGCTACTACCTCGGTGAGGCGGCCCTGGACGTCGAGGCCGGGCACGAACGGGTCGCCGTACCAGTGGAGATGAGTGGAGAGATCCATCCGGCCATGGTGGGCGCGAACTCCGGCGAGCAGTCGGGGAACGCTCGTCGGTGGACCGGCGACTCCCACGGCCGAACGGCTGGTGTGGGTTGCTACGGCCATCACCCACCTCCCAGTGGACTGAGCGCCGTCGCTGCCATCTGCGCCCATCCTGGCTGAAGCGGCCCGGAGAGCGTCCAGGCAGTGACGCCAACGACGGTCGCCAGACCGGCGGCAAATAGCGCGCCGCGCCGCCGCTTCGACGTCTCGGCAGTGACCAGTCGCCAGGCTCCCGCAGTGATCGCGAAAGCCGCGCAGAGCGACACGACTACCAGCAGCAAGCCGGATCGGACATCTGAGCCCGAGCCGAGTGCATGGACGACTGCGACCGGCCAGACAAGGTATACCGACCAGTGTACGAGCCGCCATCCCCGCAAGCCGATGCGCGCCCGAAGCAGGCTGGTCACGATCACCGCCAAGGTCAGGTCGAGGGTCAACGCGCCCAGCCCGATCCAGAACGGCCGGTAGCTGGAAACGAACGGAACCACAGCGTCGACGACTCTGATCCCGGCGTACGGGTCGATCACCGAAGTCGCGACATGCACCGAGACAAAGGCAACTACCAGCAGCGAAACGCTGCGGTGGAGTCCGGCGACCACGAACCGGGGCATCATAAGCCAACCATTGGCGGTCGCGCCGGCGATCCCGAGTATCAGCGTGGTCGTCAGCAGGATGAGTGTGATGATTCCGGTGCCGCGTGACAGATACCAAAGGGTTTGGGTGCTCACGCCGGGAGCTCCAGCGAGCCGTCTGAACCGTGCCACCCGAGATGTCGTGTGGCGACATCGGAAGGCCAGCCCCCAACGGTTGTCACTGCACCATCGGCCGCGACGAGCCGGGCCGACAGCCCCCGCGTGCGTAGCCGCGCAATCGCCCCAGCTCCCTCGATGATGGCGGCCGTACTGGCCGTGTTCGCAGCGACGCATGAGGCGGCGGCGACTGAGACCGTGCGCCACACCACGTCGGCCGGCGTACCACGCTTCGGGTCGATGATGTGATGACAGCGGGCGCCTGAGCGTCTCCACGCGCGGGCCGTCACGCTCGACGTCGCGATGGCGCCGTGGTGGATGGCAACCGTCTGAACGACGTGATCGCGAGCTGTGCGGTGCGAGTCTGATACCCCGACTGGCCAGCCGCCTTCAGGGGTAGGGCCAGCAACGGCGATATCGCCGCCAAGGTTGACGAGCACGCCACAATCCCCGGCCTGGGCGCCAAGTTTCGCAGCGCGGTCGGCGGCAAGAGCCTTACCGGTGCTCCGAGATCGACGACGACATCGGTTGGAACCTCCACGCTGCCTCGATCATGGCTTTGGCGGTCCACGCCACCCAGGAACTTTCACAAACCCTGGAGCCGGCTTGTCGGAGCCGCCTACGTCGCCGTAGTCGCGGTCGTAGCCCAGGGCCGAGAGCGCGCCGCCGACCGTTGGATCCACGGCACCGTCGGTCATCGCCGCCGCGGTCAACGCCACGTTAAGCGCCTTGCCGAGCAGTGGGCTTACGGGCGTGCTCACCCGGGCTCGACCGACATCAGCTCGAGTCAGAGCGAAAGCGGCTGTACGTCGAATCGACGCGATTGAGCTCGCCGACCACCGCGAGAACGACAGTCGCCATCCGAACTGGTCTAGTGACGAGTACCGAAACTCCGGTGCCGAGGGCCTCGAACTCCACGGCCTCGGTCACGACCCGCCCGTGACGGTTGCCGGCGGTGCCGAGTGGTCGTGACGGGTGGCGCCGTTATGGTCGGGTGGTTGTCGTTGGCGTCTGGGAGGGCCGGAGGTCGTTTTCGACTCGATGTCGAGTCGTTCGACCCGGAGCTCGGGCGGGTAGTCGTGGCGGATGGTGGCGATGTCTTGTCGTCACGGCGGTGGTGACGGTCGTCGAGGCCGCAGGTGGCGAGGCGAACTTCCCAGGGTTTATCCGGGCGGCGGCGACCGACGCGACCAACGCGGTGTCGGCCGTTGCCGCGATGGCTTTGGTCGTCGTCGAACCCGTTCGCGTCCCTGATCCCGGCGACGTATTCGGTGAGCGTCCACACCCCAACTCTGACGGGGCAACATGAACGGGTTCTCACCGAAGGCTTGGGGATGCTGGGAGTCGAAGCTCGTTTTTCTCCCTCAGGGAAGCGCGGCTCGATCGCCCCCCGCTTATGAGTACTCTCTCACGCTGGCTTTCGAGTTCGAGGCGCGAGACGGTACCGTCAGCTCATGCATCTACTCGTCGTCGATGATGAGCCGCGCCTGCGCGATTTGCTCGAACGCGGCCTTCGAGCCCAGGGCTTTGACGTCGAGTCAGCCGAAAACGCCGACGATGCCCTTGCCCTCGCCCGAGCCAACCCGCCGGCGTTGGCGGTGCTCGACGTGATGCTCCCAGAAGTCGATGGCTTCGAACTGCTCGAGGCGCTGCGGAGGCGTAGTGCCCGGCGTCCAGGTGATCATGCTCACGGCGCGCTCAGCGGTCGAGGATCGGATTCACGGCCTCGAGCTCGGAGCTGTGGACTACGTGGTGAAACCGTTCTCGTTCCGCGAGTTGACGGCTCGAATCCGCGCACAGATCCGCCGCGAGACCGAGCCACAGGCCGAGGTGCTTCGCAGCTCAGCTGCTCGCCTTGACACCTACAAACGTGAGCTCGAATCCCCGCTTGGCCTGTTCGTTCTCTCCGATCGCGAGTTCACGCTCTTGGCCTACCTGATGCGGAACCTCGGTCAAACGCTTTCGCGTGGCCAACTAGTCGAAGGAGCGTGGGGCTCCCAGGCCGGCGTGAAATCGAACATGGTTGACGTGTACGTTGCCTACCTCCGGCAGAAGTTGGCTCCCGGAGCGATCGAGACCGTGCGCGGCGTCGGTTATCGCATGGAGCGCTGATGCCCAAGCCGACGCTACGAACTCGCCTGGCGCTCTTTTATGCCGGTTTGGCAGTGTTTGTCCTGGCGATCAGCCTGTTTACGGTGTACGGACTCACGCGCCACGACGCCCTAAATCGAGTTGACGGCTCACTGCGAGACAGCGCCCGCAAGCTCGGTGACCGAGCCGAGGGCAGCGAGCGTGGCAGCGAATCGGCTTCCGCCGAGCGGTTTGTGAATGCCCGAGACGCGGTCGCTGTCGGGCACATGCTCGCGCTCTTTGACGACGACAAGGTGACGGCATCAACGAAGACGCCGCCTTCTCGTCGGTCTAGCTCGGGCCCAGCACCTTCTCAACGGCGGCGATCGAGTTGCGACGTTGGACCTGCCAGACGGGAGCTTTCGGGTCGCCAGTGTCCCGATCGATACCGGTGAGTATGCCCTGGCAGCGACGCCGCTCGAGCCGTTGATGGAATCTGAGGAGGAGTTTCTTCACGCCACAATCATCGCCGGAGCGATCGGTATTTTCCTGACGTTCATTGGCGCCTGGGTCGCCACCAAACGCGGACTGAAGCCGCTTGAGACGATCACTAGCTTGGCCAATGAGGTTGCGCCCGACGCTCTCGGACTGCGAACCGGATTGCGAGATCGGGACGAGATCGGTGCGGTGGCCGGTGCGATCGACCGCATGCTTAACCGCCTTCAGGTCGCTTTCGACTCCCAGAAGCAGTTTCTCGAAGACGCCTCGCATGAACTTCGTACTCCGCTGACCATCGCTCGGGGTCATCTCGAGCTTTTGGAAACAAATCCCAACGCGACGTCGAAGGAGCGCGACGAGGCCCTCGACGTCGCCATCGAAGAGATTGATCGGATGGCGCGCCTCGTCGATGGTCTCCTGCAACTCGCCCGGGCCAGCGAAACCGAGCGGCTCAGCGTTGCCGAGGTCGCGGTGAAGCCGCTTCTCAGATTCGATTGCGGCGTCGCTTGCTCGGCTCGATTCGCGGACGTGGTCGGTGACGGCTCCGGAGGAACTGACGGCGAGCGCCGACGCAGACGTGCTACGCCAGGTGATCCTCAACTTGGCACGAAACGCCGATGAACACAGCCCGGAGACAGCCACGGTCAAACTGGCAGCAGCCGCCGATGCAGGAGGGGTGAGGATCTCGGTTTCAGATCGGGGAAGCGGCATCGATCCGGAGATTCGCAGTCGAGTCTTTGATCGCTTTGCCCATGACGGAAACGGCGTGGGGCTGGGCCTCGCTATCTCCAAGGCCCTCGTCGAGGCTCAGAACGGAACGATCACACTTGATGATCGACCCGGCGGCGGCACGATCGCGACGGTCTGGTTGCCTAGCTCGCCCTGAACTACCGGGGCCCGGCGCGTCGAGAACGCTTCAGATGTTGGTGCCGATGACTCGTCCGACGAGCATCGTGAGCGCCATAGCGGCGACTCCCCACACCAAAACGCGCAGCGTGCCTCGACCCGGCGGAGCACCGCCCAGTCGAGCACCGCTCCATCCAGTGAGGGCCAGAGCGGCGAGGGTCGCTACGGCGGTAAGCGGTATCCGCCAGACGGTCGGTGCCATGATTACTGCGATAAGCGGTAGCGCTGCGCCGATCGTGAACGACGCCGCTGATGCGCCCGCTGCCTGAAACGGCCGGGCGTGCGAAAGCGCGGTCATTCCGAGCTCATCACGCGCATGCACCGCTAGAAGATCGTCGCTTGCGCTGAGCTCGGCAGCGACATGAGCGGCAAGGTCAGCGGAAAGCCCACGGTCGCGGTAGATCTCTGCTAGTTCGGCTTGCTCGCCGAGTGGATCGTTCACCAGTTCTCGCCGTTCGATTTCTAGATCGGCGCGTTCAGCGTCGGCCTGCGAGCTGACCGACACATACTCGCCGGCGGCCATCGAGGCAGCGCCAGCTACCAGGCCAGCGACGCCGGCGGTGACGATCGCCGCTCGCGTCGAGTTGGCGGCGGCCACACCGACGATGATCGCCGACACCGAAACGATGCCGTCGTTCGCACCAAGTACGGCGGCGCGAAGCCAATTCACTCGACCCGTCCGATGACGCTCCGGCTGGCGAGAAGCCTGACTGCCTCGGCTGGATACCGCGATCTGGGGATTGGACGCGGCCGGTTCCGGTTTGTCGTTGATCATCTTGCCTCGCAGCATTCCTCATCGAACGCCGACGGGCATCGGGGCCACCACGCCGAGTGTGCGTAGTTTCCCGCGCTCCCGTCACGTGCATCCACCCATGACGCGACATTCGTTTCGGGGTGCAATGAGCAGGCAAGTTCCGCTGATTCTGCAAGGAGGATCGTCATGTCCGTGGTATCCAGTGGCGCGAAGCGTCCCAAGCTCAAGCGATCGCTCGGCCTTTCGATGGCCACGGCGCTCGTGGTTGGCAACATGGTCGGCTCGGGTGTTTTCGGACTCCCCTCCGCGCTCGCCGAAACCGGCCCGATCGCGCTGCTCGCCTGGGTGTTCACCGGCGCTGGCGCGATCCTCTTGGCGCTGGTGTTCGCCAATCTGGGTCGAGCCTATCCTCGCACCGGCGGCCCGTATGCCTACACCCGGATCGCCTTCGGCGACTTTGCCGGCTTCTGGACAGCCTGGGGCTACTGGATCGCCGCATGGGCCGGTAACGCCGCGATCGCAGTGATCTTCGTCAGCTACGCAAGCGTGTTCTGGCCGAGTCTCGCAACCAACAACGCTCTTGCCTTCGGGTTGGGCTTGGCCGTGATCTGGGGCCTGACGCTCGTCAACATGGCCGGCGTGCGCGAGTCCGGCGTGATGCAGGTCGTCACGACGATACTCAAGTTCGTCCCGCTGCTTCTGATCGGCGTCATCGGCTTGTTCTACATCAACACCGCCAACTTCTCGCCGTTCGATCCGGGCCACAGCAGCATCGTCGGCCACTTCCACGCCATTTCGTTCGCCGCGACGCTGACCCTGTGGGCGTTCCTTGGCCTCGAGTCGGCCACAGTGCCGGCGGAGGAGATCAAGGACGTAAAGCGCACTCTGCCGCGTGCCACGATCTTCGGGACACTGGCGGTGACAGCGCTTTACATCATCTCAACCGTTTCAGTCATGGGCGTGATTCCCAGCGCCAAGCTCGCCAACTCGCCGGCGCCGTTCGCCGACGCCGCTCAGGTGATGTTCGGCAACTCCGTCCTGGGTGTGTCTCCCGGCAAGCTGATCGCCGCCGTCGCGATGATCTCGACATTTGGTGCGCTCAACGGCTGGATTCTGATCCAGGGCCGCATTCCCCTAGCCGCCGCCGAAGACGGCTTGTTCCCCCGCCAATTCGCTCAGGTGAGCGGCACTCGCAAGACGCCGATCATCGGCCTGGTTGCCTCGTCGGTGCTGCTGACCGGCCTGATGGCGATGAACTACCAGTCGTCGCTGACCGACACGTTCACCAAGGTGATCATCCTTGCGACGCTGACCACGCTGGTGCCCTACGCATTCGCGGCCGCCGCCCAGCTGATGCAGATGTTCAACGACCGCGAGAACTTTAGTGGCCGCCGGGTCGCCAAAGACGCGACGATCGCGATTCTCGCCTTCGCCTACTCGTTCTGGATGATCTACGGAGCCGGACAGGAGTACATCGCCCAGGGCTTCCTGCTGCTGATGGCCGGCATCCCCGTGTACGTGTACATCAAGTGGCGCAACGCCAAGAACGCTGAGGTGACTGTCAAGACTATCCCGCCGGTCGCAGCTGGGATCACCGTTGTCGGAACTGAGACGGGCGCTTCGACCGCGTCGGCCGCCCAGTCCACGCCGGCCGAGAAGGTAGGGATCTGAAGATGGCTGACCAGCTTACACACGAAACCTCCGACCACCAGGGGGGCGTACAGGTCGCCCCTCTGGTGGGGGTCTCCTCCGAGGTCGGAACGCTTCGCCGCGTGATGCTGCACCGGCCGGGGAACGAGCTGAAGCGGCTCACCCCAACGAACAAGGACAGCCTGCTGTTCGACGACGTGCTTTGGGTGAAGCGCGCCCGCCAGGAGCACGACGTTTTCGCCGATACGCTGGTCGAGGCTGGTGTTGAGGTGCTCTACCTGCATGAGTTGCTGGCCGAAACGCTTGCGATTCCGGCGGCTCGCGCGCAGCTGATCGACGGCATGCTGGACGCCTCGGGTCACGGTCAGCACTTCACCAGGCATCTGAGGGCCTGGCTTGGAGAACTCGATCCGACGAGCCTCACCGAGGTCTCGATCGCCGGTGCGACCTTCGACGAGCTTCCTCGACTGGGTTCCTCGCTGGCAGCTCAGGTTGCGGCTGATGACGACTTTGTCCTCGCGCCACTGCCTAACCACCTATTTACGCGCGATACCTCAGCATGGATCTACGACGGGGTCGACGGTGAACTCGATGGCCAAGCCGGCCCGAGTTCGTGAAGCCGTGAACGTCGATCTGATCTATCGCCGTCACCCGGCGATCACCGAGGCCGCGCCCTCGTTTTGGAGCGATCAGCTTGGCGAGCCGGCAATGCTTGAAGGCGGCGACGTGCTTGTCATTGGCAATGGTTGCGTGCTGATTGGCATGGGTGAGCGTAGCCGTCCGGCTGCCGTCGAAGCGATGGCCAGGCGGCTGTTCGAGGCTGGCTCGGCCCGCCGGGTGATCGCTGTTGTATTGCCCAAACAGCGCTCGGCAATGCACCTCGACACAGTGATGACCATGGTCGACCGCGACGCGTTTACCATCTATCCCGAGCTTCGCCACAGCATGATCGCCTACTCGATCACCCCCGCTGGTGATGAGCCGCCGGCGCCGGCGCAGGGGCGGGCACGGTATCGCTGACGTGCGGAAACGTCTTGATCGCCCGCGTGCCCGACCTGTTCGAGGCTCTGGCTGAGGTGCTCGAAGTCGATCGGCTTCGGCTGATCGAGACCGGTGGAGATCGCTACGAATCCGCGCGTGAGCAGTGGGACGACGGTAATAACGTCCTCGCCGTCGCGCCAGGGGTAGTCGTCGCCTACGAGCGAAACGTGGACACCAATACCCGTCTTCGCCACGAGGGAATCGAAGTGATCACCATCGCCGGCGCGGAACTCGGTCGCGGTCGTGGCGGCCCGCGCTGTATGTCCTGCCCGATTCTCCGCGATCCGGCGTAACCGGGTTCCCAACGCCCAATACTCATCCAGATTCAGACTCGAAAGGACTGACCACCATGATCGCCTCGATGACAACCCAACCGGCACTCGAAACGCCGCGTGACCTGCTCCGGGTCACTGATCTGTCCGAGCATGAGTTCGATCACCTCCTCTACACCGCCGAGCGCATGAAAGCGCGTCCTTACGATTGGCAGAGCTACCTGCCTGGCCGCATGATCTCCTGCTATTTTGAGAAGCCCTCGACCCGCACGCGGGTGTCGTTCGCCGGCGCCGCTGCCCGTCTGGGCATGACTGCGCTGTGGCTGCGCCCTGACGAGCTCCAGCTAGGACGCGGCGAGCCGATCTCCGATACGGCCCGTGTGCTGGCCAGCTACTCGTCTGCGATCGTTGTTCGCACTTTCGACCAGCACGTGGTCGAAGAGATCGCGGCCGCCAGCGACGTCCCGGTGATCAACGCACTTACCGATCAGCACCACCCGTGCCAGGCGTTGGCTGACTACTTCACTCTGCGCGAGCACTTTGGTGACATCCACGGGCTGCGGCTTGCCTACATCGGGGACGGCGACAACGTCGCGCGATCGCTCATGGAAGCTGGCGCTCTGACGGGGATCGAGGTCGTCGTCGCCTCGCCCAAGCACTATCAGATCGGTGGGGGTGAAACTCAGCGGCTCGAGGAGTTGGCCGAGGAACACGGAAGCCATGTGACGGTGGTCGACGACCCCCGGGACGCAGTGCGCGGCGCTGACGCGGTCTATACCGACGTCTGGGTGTCAATGGGCGAAGAGACCGAGCGCGCGCAGCGTCTGAAGCAGCTTGAGCCGTTCAGGGTTACGCCGGAGTTGATGGCGCTGGCCGAGCCCCATGCCATCTTCATGCACTGCCTACCGGCCCATCGCGGCGAGGAGGTCGCCGCCGAGGTGATCGACGGGCCGAAGAGCGTCGTCTGGCAGCAGGCGGCGAATCGCCTGCCTACTGAGCAGGCCCTGCTTGACTCGCTGATCCGAAACGCCTGGGTGTCCAGATGAGAGCTACACCCAAACCGGAGTTGAAGCCGCTGGTGGTTCTGGCCCTCGGAGGGAACGCTTTGCTTCGCCGAGGAGAGCCGCTCGATGCTGATCACCAACGACGAAACATCGAAACGGCGGCCGAAGCGATCGCCACCCTTGACAGCGAGTTTCACCTAGTCGTCACCCACGGGAACGGCCCCCAGGTTGGGCTGCTAGCGCTGCAATCTGAGGCGATCCCCAGAAGCGATCCGTTCCCGCTCGATGTGCTCGGTGCAGAGAGCGAGGGCATGATCGGGTACCTGATCGAACAAGCGCTTGGGAACCATCTGGGCGATGCGATTGGAACCCGACCCGCGCCGACACCCATCGGAACACTCCTGACCCAGGTGGTGGTCGACCCAGACGATCCGGCGTTCGGGGCGCCAACAAAGCCGATCGGCCCAGTGTACGACGAGGCAAACGCAAAGCAGCTCGCCGAACAGCGAGGCTGGACAGTCGCTCGCGACGGGGATCATTTCCGACGAGTCGTCGCCTCTCCGCAGCCGCTCGAGATCGTCGAGATCGAGACGATTCGAATCTTGCTCGCCGGCGGTGTCATCGTGGTCTGTGGCGGAGGTGGTGGCATCCCCGTGGTCGAATCCAGCCAAGGGCTGATCGGAGTGGAGGCGGTTATCGACAAGGATCTTTCGGCCGCGCTCCTGGCGCAGGAGCTAAACGCGGCCATGCTAGTCATGGTCACCGACGTGCCGGCGGTCGAAGCGCGGTGGGGTCACCCCGACTCCTACCCGATCCATCTAGCGCATCCGCACGAGTTGCGTGAGATGGCCTTCGCCGCTGGGTCAATGGCCCCCAAGGTAGCGGCGGCGTGTCGGTTCGTCGATCAGACCGGTAACACGGCGGTGATCGGCGCCCTCGATCAAATCGGCAAGCTCGTCCACGGTCAGGCTGGCACTGTCGTGACTCCGAGAGCAAGCGCCGTCGTGGGAACAAACGGGTAACACGCGCGACGCCTTAGCGGCCCGTTCACTGGTCAGTCTCCACCGGCAACCGCCATGCCGCCGATGACCGGGCCACGCGAACCGCTGCGATCGCTGGCAAGGATCGGTGCGGCGGGATTGAATCCTCGGACATTAAGCCAGACGCCGAGCGACAACTCCCAGATGAACTCGGGGGCGGTCGCAACTCCTTGGAGCGCTCCGCCTTCTTCAGCGACGCCAAGCAGGACGGGGCTCAGGCCGAAGCGGCGCGATGCGTCTGCCAGCGCTGCCAGATGACGAAGGCCAGCGCTAGGACACCTAGCACGGCGATGATGATGTGGCCGTTGCCGAATGCGCCGTTCACCACCGAGATCATGCCGAACAGGGTGAGGATTGCATCGCGCAGGTTTCTGCGGTTCATTGCTCCGCCATCGCGTCTTCAATGTTCGGCATCGGTCGGCGCCCGTTCCCGCTTCTGGGAACGTGCGTCCGGGAGGAAGGAGAAGCGGTTGGCGACCCAGCGGACGTTCGCGCCCGACGACGGTACCACACTTGATGTGAACTCCCACCTTGCGATGCGCGCTCGCACTCCCCTTTGGATCAGTAGTTCTGCCGGGTTCGAATCCGCGCTTTCGCGGAGTTCCTTTGCACCGATCGTCGCGACGATGGGGTATGGCGACATTCGGATCGCCGGCTGACCTGAAATGAAAGGACGTGTCATGTTCTCCAGAATCGTGGTTTCGCTCGACGGCTCTGAGCAGTCGATGAGAGGCCTCTACTACGCTCGCGGCTTGGCCGCTGACCACTCTGCCCACATCGAGGTCGTTCACGTAAAAGAGATGCTCGTGGGTCGCGTGAGCGGTCCTGCTCACATCAACGAGGATGAGGTTGTGGCGCAGATCGAGTCCGTGGTACATGACCTGGCTGACGCTGGCTACGACGTTCATCTTCAGGTCGTTGCAACCGTCCATGGTGGCCCAGCGCGGGTCATCGCCGACGTTGCCACGAGTATCGGAGCCGACGTGATTGTCATCGGCACCCGGGGCCATGGTGCAGCCGTCGGACTGTTGCTAGGCTCGGTAACCCAGCGTCTGCTGGCCTTGGCTCCGTGCCCGGTTCTCGCCGTCCCGGTGCACGCTGCCGGAAAGGATTCAGACAAGGCGTCGGAGAAGGCATCGGCAACCAGTTGAACGAGCTCGTAATCCGTGCCGAGGACCTCACGAAGCGCTATGGCCAAACCCTCGCCCTCGACCGGTTGAGTCTCTCAATCGGTCGGGGCGAGGTGTACGGGTTCCTCGGCCCCAACGGGGCCGGAAAAACGACGACGATTCGGCTATTGCTCGGGCTGCAAAAGCCGAGTGCCGGCCGAGCCGAGTTGTTCGGCTTGGATGCATGGAGCGATGCCGTCCCCGCCCATCGGCGGACTGCCTACGTCGCCGGTGAGCCGGCGCTTTGGCCGGCGCGAACCGGGGAGGAGTGCCTGCATCTGCTGGCCAGGATCCATGGAACCGTTGATGACGATTACCGCCACGAACTCATCGGCCGCTTCGCGTTTGATCCGAAGAAACGGGTGCGCGAGTACTCCAAGGGTAACCGCCAGAAGATCCAGCTAATCGCTGCGTTCGCGACACGCGCTGAGCTGCTCATCCTGGACGAACCGACCGGAGGGCTCGATCCCCTAATGGAAGCCGCCTTTCGCCAGACTGTCGCCGAAGCCACCGAGCGAGGTCAGACCGTGTTTCTCTCGTCGCACATCCTTAGTGAGGTTGAGGCGTTGTGCGATCGAGTCGGCATCCTCCGCGCCGGGCGGCTGATCGAAGAAGGCACGTTGGCTGAGCTTCGGCATCTGTCGCAAACGATCGTCGAAGCGACGTTTGCTGGCCCGCCGCCCGATCTCGCGAAGCTCGAAGGAGTGACGTTGCTTGCAACTGGTCCGACCAGCCTGCAGCTAGGCGTCACCGGATCGGTCGGTCCCGTCATCGACAGGATGGCCGGTACCGGCGTGGTCAGTCTGCAAAGCCGAGAGCCTTCTCTCGAGGAGCTGTTCCTGGCCGAATACGACCGCGACACGACGCGCGTCTCGGAAAATGTTGGCGGCTAATACGCCGGCTCGAGCGATCTTTCGCTCGTCGGTGCGCGGTGAGCGCACGCGACTCGGAGTCTTCACCACGATCGTGGCGCTGATGGCCGCCGCCGTCGTCATCGGATATAGAGACACCTACCCGACACAGGCCGATCGCTTGCGATTCTCCGAAGCGTTCCAGGGGAATCTCGCACTTCGACTGTTCTACGGCATTCCTCGTGACCTGGGAAGTGTGGGTGGCTATGCCGAGTTTCGTCTGGTCGGGTTGTTGTCGGTGCTGGTGGCGGGATGGGCGGTGTTCGCCGCAGTTCGTGCGCTCCGGGGGGAAGAGGAGTCTGGTCGGTGGGAGCTGATGCTCTCCGGGGCGGTCAGCCGCCGCGCGGCGAACGCTTCGGTCCTCGCGGCGCTGCTCGTTGAGTGGTTGTTGATGTGGTTTACGACATCGGTGATGCTGGTCGTCGTCGCCGTCATCCCTGGAGACCTCAGCGTGGGGAAGGCTGCGGCGCTGGCGTTCGCGATACTCGCACCGGCGCTTTTGTTCGGTCCCGTTGCTGCCCTCGGGTGTCAGATCCTCAGCACCGCTCGCGGGGCGCAGGCATTCGGCGCTGGGGCGTTGGCTCTCGCCTTGCTGCTTCGGATTGCTGCTGATACGGCGGGAGTTGGTTGGCTTCGCTGGATAACTCCGCTCGGATGGGCCGAAGAGCTTCATCCGGTCACCGGGGCGCGACTCCCGGTCTTCGCTTTGCTGGCGCTGGCGGCCTTCGTGGTCGGTCTAGGGACTCTCATAGTCGCCGGTCGGCGAGACGTTGGTGGCGGGGTCTGGTCGTGGCATCGGGAGCCGCGATCACGGCGAACGCTTCTGGGATCCCCAACGCAGGCAGCGATCAGAGACGAGATACCGATGCTCCTAGTCTGGATGGGCGCCACCGGCCTTTTTGCCGCGCTGATCGGCGCGTTCTCCAAGAACATCGCCGAGGACGCTGGACGTAGCGGACTGAGCCGAGAACTCAGCGCCCAGATCAACACCGCTGCCGGGTACCTCTCTGTCAGCTTCGTGATGTTCACGCTAGTGGTGGCGCTGTTCGCGGCTAGTCAAGTGGGCGGAATGCAAAGTGAGGAGTCGTCTGGTCGGCTTGAAACGTTATTCTCGCTGCCGGTCGGGCGCAGAAGCTGGCTGGGCGGCCGTATCGTCCTAGCCATAGTCACAAGTCTTGCCCTCGGTCTCGGTATCGGGGTCTTGGCTTGGGTCGGTGCGGCGAGTCAGAGTGCCGGAGTCAGTCTCGGCGCGTTGACCGCCGCCGGTGTCAACACCTTCCCACCCGCTCTGCTGTTCGTTGGCGTGGGTACGCTGCTCTTTGCGATCGTTCCGCGCCACAGCGGCGGGATCACGCTGACTCTCGTCGGGGTGTCGTTTCTGTGGCAGGAAGTAGGCGGGGTGCTTGGCGCGCCCAAATGGTTGCTGAACGTGTCGCCCTTCGCGCACGTGGCGGCCGTTCCACAAAGCGCGTTTGACACGCGAGGAGCGTTCGGAATGATCGCGATTGCCCTCATCGCCCTCGGACTGGGTTTGGCCCAATTCGCCCGCCGTGACCTCACGGCGGGGTAGCCGAGTGCCCTTTGGCGAGTGGCTCGGACGGTTTGGCCGTGGTGTGCGCTAGGCGGGAGCCCAGGCCGATTGCCACTCCGGTGCCCGGACGGGTTTACATCGGCGAAGTCAAGCAACGTTCTCGCTAGCGAGCCCTCGGGTTTCCCGCACATTGCGGTGGGTTTACCCGTGAGCGAGGCGGCGTTGATTACTGATGGCCGACGGCACCACGGCCCATAGCCTGGGTGAAAAGCAGGATCACTCGAAAGGAGTTCTACATGCGCAAGACACTGGAAATCGGAGGCTTTATCGCGGGCGCCGTTCTCGTCATCTTCGGCGTCGTCGCCCTCGTGATGGGCGTGAACGGACGATCGACCGTTCAGAACTCGCTGAAGCAGGAGCAGATCGTCGGTACACCCGATATGTCACCGAGCCTGATCGCAGGCGAGGTTGCAGCGGACAAGGCCGCGCAGGCCAAGCTCGTCTTGCAAATGAAGCAAGCAGGAGTGACGATCACTCCGTCTCGCATAACGACGCCGTCGTGCTCCGTAGCTGGGAAGGCGATCACCTCGGGCAGCACCGCTCGATGCTTTGCCGAATACATGCGGATACACACCTTCGCCGCTACCGGCGGGCTCGTATACTCGCAGATGGGTCTCTACCAGGCGCTGCCGAACGCCCCGCTGAAGCAGACCGACGGTGTCGGTGGAACCAGCGTGGCGCAGTACGCGGCGATCGACCCTGTCACGAAGCAGCCGGTGTCTAACGGCCGTCGTGACACGTGGGTCACATACACGGCACTCACCTCGGCCCTCAACTCGAGCTATATGGCGAGTCAGCTAGCGCTGTTTGCCATCGTCGTCGGCGTGGCACTGCTGCTTACCGGAATCGGCTTCCTGATCCTGGCGGCTGGTGGCGTACTGCGGCGGCCGAGCGAGCCGGCCAAACTGTCACCCGATAGGGTGAAGCCGGCACCGGTCGGGCACACTCCAGTGGCGACTGCCTAAAGGCACACCGGGATCACTCATCTCGTCCCGCCAAGCCCGGCGCTCCTCGAGGCCGGGCTCGGTGCTGATCGCCGCGTTGTCCGCTAGTTCATCCGGGCCACCGAACCGCCCAGCCAACCGCGAGACGCCAATAATCGCAACCATCCTGATGGCGACTGACGGGTCGGAAGCTGACGGCGTAGCGACCAGACTCGGTCTTAAGTCGCTACGGCGACCAGAGACGAGGTCGCGTTCATCCCCGTGTGGGACGTGATCCCTGGAGTGGGTACTCATATCTCGAAGTGAAGTGGCCCGAAGCAGAACGCGAGCACGCTATGGAGGTGCTAGCCCCCTTTCAAGGCGTACCCCGAATCGCGGATTTCGCGCCGAGACCCGACTCGTTGAGGGGCAGCCGCCCGTGAGATCTGCGAGGCGGCCAAGGAGCGCCCACTAGGCCGTTCGTAGGTTGGTGCTTGGTGGCTCGGATCAGTAGGGGCTGACCAGTTCGTCTGCAACAATACGGTTGTGGCTACCCGCAAGCAGATAGCAGCTAATCGCTCGAACGCGAAGCGGTCGTCCGGGCCGCGTAGCTCTCGCGGAAAACACGTCAGCGCGCGAAATGCTGTTAGTCACGGTCTTCTCGCGAAGGATCCGCTTGTCGCAGGAGAGAACCGCGAAGAGTTCGCGGAACTACGAGGCCGTATGGCAACCGCGCTGGCTCCCCAGGATGTCCTCCAGGAAGAACTGGTTGACCATATCGTCCATGTGATCTGGAGACTCAGACGCCTACGCCAGGTTGAGGCCGGCTACTACGAGCAGTCGATCGCAGAGGAACGAGTGCGGTCAGCCGAGGGCCGCGTGCGATCGTACAGCTGCGGACGTCCACCATCGACTCGCTGGTGAGCGTTCTCGATCCGGTTGAGATTACCGATGTAGACGCGCACCAAATGGCCAAAGTAGCCGTCGCCGATCGTTACCGCGAGTTAGGCGCCGACTCGTTGGCCTACACGAGAGCATTCGATCGTTCGGGCGACGGCTTCGATAGGTTGGCGCGATATGGGCGGGCCCTATCTCGGACGCTCAGCGCGTATCTGGGCGAACTCAGGCGCGCCCAAGGCGCGCGACGTTCGGACATTGGGTTCGTTTCGTAGAAAGACCTGGGATTCGATGCTCAAGAGTGGCGTTGTCGGGCCAAAGGGCCCCACGTCGCTCCCGCCCCCGTCGTTCTGATCATGAGTTCATCGAATAACTCGAGCGCGGCAAACCCGTACGAGTCGTCAGTGCTGATGCCCATCTCTGGACGAAATTCCGGTGGCACTCCGGCGTATCCGAGGCGGGCGTACTCGGTTTCTCGTGCCAGTTCAGCCGCGTCCGAGCGCCGACGTCGCTCCACCTCCAACGTCTCCGCGAGGCCGAACTTTGCTTCGAGCTCCTCGCGCGCGGCTTTTGGGTACTTGCTCGCTATTGAGGGATTCAGCAGGCCGGCGAGTGCGATCCAGTCTCGAAGCGTATTGGTGGCGATGCTGCTTTCCCACCAACGCTCGGGGAGGCTGTTGGCAGTTTTCGGCGCGGCCCACGGCCATGCGCCGAGGTTGGCCCAATGTTCCCGCCCTCTCGATCGGTAGCGTCGAGCGGTCCGCTCGTCTACCTGGAAATGGTGGGCGATGACATCGGCGCCATTCCCAAGAAATTCGCTCATGAAGCTCGCGGATAACCCGCGTAGAGGCTCTGCTGGACGCCCTGTGCCGCCGGCCGCCAGGTGTCTTGGCGAAGCGTGGCCAAAGAGCCGCGGTGGATTGAAGTCTTGGAGGAGGTGCCACGGCCATTGTGAGTGCTCGAGCTGCAGGCGTTCGACGCCCTTGATGACCAGTGGATCGTCCCGCCAGACGATCACCCGGCGGAACTGACCGGTCAGCTTTACGAATTGCAAGAGCGCAGAGCCGGGCTCGGGTAGCACAAGGCGTACCCGGCCAGCGCGGACACAAACAACCTCGGAAAACCGACCAGTGGCAGTGTTTTTGTCCCGGAAATCCGGCTCGTCTGGATGATCTGATGTCGTCATGAATACTCAAAAACGTTCTCAAGCGTCTCTGGACAATCTAGCTGGGACACCGCTTCTCACCGTTGAGGACGCCGCGAAGGCTCTCGCGGTGAGCGTTTCGACCATTCGGCGCCTCGTGGATCGCGGACAGCTCCATCCCGTGCGGATAGGTCGTGCGCTCCGTTTCCATCAAGGAGAGATCGCGCGCCTCGCGATTGAGGGCATCCCGGTTTGTGAGCGGCAGGGCCAGTCAGGTGACTGACCGTCACGCTGAACTCTTAGGCGGGGCGCTGCACCTCGCGGAGCTTGGCCTTCCCGTCTTCCCGTGTCACTCACCTAGCCGTAGCGAGTGCTCGTGCGGGAACTCGGGTGCGGGTCAGCAGGAAAACACCCCCGAATCAAGGGTTGGCGGCCGGCGGCGATTTCTAACGGCGACCAGATTCGAACCTGGTGGGCACGTTGGAGCGACGCAAACATCGGAGTCGCGACGCGCGGACTTTTGGTGATCGATATCGACGCGGGAGGTGACCAGTCACTTCGTCAGCTCGAGCAGCTGTACGGCTCGTTGCCGCCGACGATGACCGTCTCAACCGGGGGGCCTGGAACACACTTCTTCTACCGCCGACCACCTGAACGGAAAATCGCCTGCAACGTGCGACGGCTGGGGCCTCGCATAGATGTACGCGGGGACGGCGGATTTGTCATCGCGCACCCCAGTCGTCATGGATCCGGAGACCTGTACACGCTCCAGGTGGCCATCTCGTTGGCAGAAGCACCCACGTGGCTCGTCGATCTCCTGACCACGCCGGCATCGAACGAGCGGCGCCGCCTGCCGCATCTCGTCGACGGGGCAGCCGAACTCCCAGATCACACCGTCACCCCGGAAGGTCGAAAACGCCTGCGCGGTGTCTACCGCGCGGTGGCCGGCGCTCGTCCTGGGCGGAGACATGCGACGCTCTACTGGGCCGCGCGACAGTGCGGCGCGTTTGTAGAGCGCAGGTTGGTCTCGGCTGACACCGCAGCAGATGCCCTTGCCGCAGCGGCAGCGGAGTGCGGGCTTCTAGGCGACGATGGGCGGGCGAGGTGAGCGCCGCAATTCGCGATGGCTTGGCGAAGGGAGGCTCGGCATGACCATTGAACGCCGGGCTTTGACGCGCTCGATTTCGGCGTCATCGCGGATTGCATCCCGGGGCGCGCGCTCCTAGATGACATGGGAAACGGCCGCCGGTTCGCCGACCAATGGTCGGGGTACGCGGCGTACATCCCGGAGTATCGGGGATGGGTCACGTGGGACGGATGTCGGTGGCGTACCGACGCTCAGTCGATCGGGGTCGGCAGATGGCTCAAAGACGGTATCGAGATAAACCCCGAGGCCGATCGGCTCCAATTGCAAGCGGTGGAGCTGGAATTGGATGGGAGAGATAGCCCTACTTGGTGACGACGCGGAGCGTCGAAAACGGATTCGGGCCGCGGCGACGGGAATGGCAAAACACGCGCACCGCAGCGCTCACGTCATGCGCCGGATCGCCATGCTGCGGAGTGCCAGGGAGCTTCCGGCATGAGTGTCGAGGCCGGTCGGCTAGACGCGGAGTTGGACGTGCTCAATACGCCCAATGGCATTGTCGACCTACGCACTGGGGACCGCATGCCTCATGACCCGAACCGCTGGTGCACCAAGGTGGCGGGCTGCCCGTACGACCCATCCGCCGCTTGTCCGGGATGGCTCGATTTCCTGAACCAGTTCAGCGGGGGCGACGCCGCCCTGATCACGTACCTCCAACGCCTTGTGGGACTCGCGATCACCGGTAACCCCGGCGAGCGCGTTCTACGATCATGATCGGCGGCGGCGGCAACGGAAACGACCTTCGCACTCACACTCGTTGACGTGGCCGGGGGCTACGCCAAGGTGAGCAACGGAGAGGCTCTATTGCTCGGAAATCATGTTGGCGGCGGCCCTAGCGAAGAACTGGCCGACCTTAGGCCTCGCTTGGTGGTCCTACCTGAACTGCCGAGCGGCGCTCTCAGCATCTCTCGCGTGAAGCGACTTACGGGGGGCGACGAGATCTCCTGTCACCGCAAGTATGGTCACGCGTTCAGTTTCATGCCGACTCACACCTTCCTCCTGGATGCGAACGTCAGGCCGCGGGTTACGGAGCACACGGACGCGGTGTGGGACCGGGTGAAGGTCATTCCGTGTGACCACCGATTTACCGGGAAGGGGCGGGTGCAGCGGGCGGAGTGGGGCACGCTTCCAAGCCGAAGGGCCGGGGATCCTCGCATGGATGATCCAGGGCGCGATGACTACAACACGTTCGGCCTCGGTGAGAAGCCACATCGGATCGCGTCGGCGACCACTGCCTACCGGGCGGACGAAGATGAAATCGGGCAGTTCTTGGCCGAGCGGTGCAGCTAGAGATCGACGGATGGACGTCCAGTGGCGACCTGCGCGCCGCGTACGAGCGGTGGGCGAGTGACCGAGGCATTGAGGTGCCCAGCCCGGTTTGGTTCGGCCGGTACCTCGCTGAGCATGGGCTCGAGCCGTGTCGCCGCAAAACCGCGGGATTTCGAGGCGTGAGGCTGGTCGCTCGAGCGTCGGTAAATACCGACGCCCACGCGGACTGTCCAGTTACCGCGCGCGCGTTCGAGGAGTTCATCAGAGTCGTCGGTATCTACCCACGCCCCGGATCGATCGGTGGAACGATGAGCGTATACGACAGTCGGACGTCCCGAGGACTCGGAGCAGAAAATGCCGACCGCCCGGACCACACCCTATCCACGCGCGACATCACGCCTGAGGAGCGGTTTTCAGAGATCCGGGGGCTGGTTCGACAGGCCGAGAAGTGTCTCATCAATGCGGCGGCGGGACTCGCACTGGCGCACAGCACTCGGGAATGGTCGACGCTCGGCTTCCGATCGTTCGGCAGCTACGCATCCGAACTGGGACTGGCACCCAGCGTTGCGAGCAAGCTGGTGAGTATCGGTCAGGCGTTTTTCTCGGAGAAAGGCATCCCTGCTTGGGACTCGCTACCGGAAGCCGCCCAGCGTGAGCTCTCAGTCGAACGCCTCTACATCGCCGCCGGAATCGTCCGGTCTGGCCGGTGGACGCCAGAACAGGCGGTCAGCGAGGCCGTGGTACATCCACAGGCGTGGCTGCGTGCAGAACGAGACGGAACCGAACCACTCGACGAACGTCCGTGCATCTGCCCGACGTGCGGCAGGCGCCACTGGAGTCAATCGGCACGGTGACAGATCAAGTGCACATCGACGTGCTGCTCCCAGACTCCGTGATCGAGGACGTCGCATCTCGCGTTGCCGCGATTCTGCGGGGGGAGAGGCTCGCGGAGGCTGAGGGCGCCGCGGCTAGCCCATATTTGACGGTCGTCGAAGCCGCGGACTTCCTCCGATGCAAGCGGCAGCGTATCGACGATCTCCTCAGTCAAGGCCGTTTGGCTCGACATAAGGACGGCTCGCGCACCCTGCTGCGGCGTTCCGAGTTGACCGCGTACGTAGAAGGCCACGTGCCGGGTGACACGGTCGTGACACCGCACGGCGGATCCCGCGCGGGAAGCGGGATCGGGGCATGACCCGACAACAAAGAATCGCCGTGTCTGGGCCCCAGGTAAGTAGCGTGCTACGATCGCTGCAAGTAAGTGGCCCCGCACCGCGCTAACGGCCGGGGCCTTGGCACAAGGAACTGGAGGTTCCTAATGCAGGACGCAGGTTATCTGCCCGAGGCGCGACGATGAGCGCCTCTCTCACGCCCACCTCGACCCCGGGCGTCTACAAGCGGGGCAGCAGGTACGCAGTGAGGTTCCGTGGTCCGGACGGCCGTCTCAAGCAGCGCTCGGCGCGCACGTTGGCTGAAGCGCGGGCGTTGAAGGCTGCGCTCACCACCGATGTGCGGCGCGGTGAGTATCGCGAACTGTCCCGGATCACGTTCGCCGAATACGCTGGCGGCTGGGTGGAGACGTATCAGGGTCGAACGGCCAGGGGCATACGTCCGGCGACCCTCGCCGACTACCGGAAGCAGATCGAGCGCTACGCAACTCCGTTTTTCGGTCAGCTGCGGCTAGCGGAGATTGAGCCTCGCGACGTCAAGCTGTTCGCCAAATCGGTCAGTGACCGAGGGGTAGGCCGGAACACTGTTCGGCTAGCGGTCGCGCCGTTGCGTGCGTTGTTTGCCACGGCCCTTGAGGAAGGGCTGATCCGCAGCAACCCGGCCACCGGGGTGCGGCTCGGAGCCGAGGTTTGTTCCACTGACGGTGAGGCCGACGCGCACTCCAAGGCGCTCACTGAGGACGAGTTGGCCGCGTTGCTTGCCGCCTGCTCGGACGATTGGCGGCTGTTCGTCGGATTTGTGGCACATACTGGCCTACGGATTGGAGAAGCGATCGCGGTCAGGTGGGGGGACGTGGACTTCGGCACCCGGCGCATACGAATCAGCCGTCGGTGGTACCGCGGTACGTACGCCTCGCCGAAGAGCCGATACGGGCGTCGAGTGATCCCTCTGACTGAAGGAATGACCAGTGCGCTTTGGTCACGCAGGAAGAAAGCGACGGACGCTCGCGACGAGGCGTTGATCTGGCCGACCTCCAACGGCACCCCCTACCACCCAACGAACCTTCACGCTCGGGTTTTGAAGCCGGCCGCGCGCGAGGCGGGAGTCCCGTGGGCTGGGTGGCACACTCTGCGGCATACTTGCGGCTCGATCCTGTTCCGACACGGCGCGAACGCGAAACAGGTTCAGGTCTGGCTCGGCCATCATTCCCCCGCCTTCACCCTAGCGGTGTACGTCCATTCGTTGCCAGAGGATGCCCCTGACGCGCAGTTCATGGACATCATCGCTCCGTTGACTCTCAGCTCACCTCGATCAACTGTTGCGGTTCAGGTCGTCGCTGCGGCTAAAGCCTCTAGGTCTTGATCCAGCGTCCAGACACTCACGTCGACACCAGACCGCGATGTCCGCTCGCGATATTGCGCCGCCTCTGCGAGCACGGTTAAGTCACCGGTTCCGACGTGGCGCTGGTGGAGGCTCTCGAAACTCTCGTCTCCGACTCCATCGCACAGCCTCTTGAGGAACTGTTGACCTGTCTCTAGGTCGTGGAGTAACCATGGCCCGGAAGGCTCCGCGCTTGCTTCGAGCATCTCGCGTAATCGGCAAGCAGCGGTGTACCTCACGTGACCGTCTGAGAGTTGGCTGATTCGATTCCCAGCCTCGATGACGGCGGCCAGCGGCAGTACGAGATAGATCCCATCTTGGAGGGTCTTGGTTTCGAGATCCCGGATCACGTCGGCGCGGTGCTGGTTCGCGCCGGGGACATCCAAAATCTCAAGAACGATGCTCGTATCAACGAACTCGACGTGGCGCACGTTCGCGCTCAGATCTTCCCTAGAAAGCGGTCGAGAGCCTCACGCCGTTCGGTTGCGTCGATTTCGTCGAACAGTGTTCCCTCGGTAACAGCGTCGCCGAGGCTCCCCCGTGCCAACGCGCGCGGATAGCCGTCCAGATCGATTAGCCGGCGAAGTCGACTCTTCCCCGATCTCGGGTCGCGATCGCAGACAAGGACGCCCTCGTGGTCGTCACCCGATAGCGCGGACAGCAGGGCCGGGTTATGAGTGGTTGCAACGAGGCGCATTCCGCGCGGTGCCACCTCTCGTTGCACGAGCTCGACCGTTCGGTATGCCTGTGACGGATGGAGCCCGTTCTCAATCTCCTCGACGACCAAAACCCTCCGGCCGACTCCCTCGCTGGGAGACGGAGGTGGGTCCTCAAGGAGGGCGGCAGCTATTGCGAGGAACCGAAGCATGCCATCGCTCATCAGTCGCGCTGAGACCACGTCAGTTCGACCGTTCGTGCGTTCCTCCAGAGCCAGCATCACGTCTCCGAGTTGGGATTCCTCCACGAGCACGTTTTCGACCCGTTGTTCCGACAGGCCCCGGATCATCTCTAAGAGACGGCTCCAAGCATCTTCCTGATCCTTGAGTCGCCCGACAGCCGCTGAGAGATTCCCGCCGTTTCGGCGAAGGAGCCGGTCACCTCTACTCACGTAGTTCCGCATCAGGTGTGGCACGGGGTCAAGGACGAACACCGCGTTTAGGGCACTCAACACCGCCGTTGCCCCCCGATGAACTAACGCCAGGGCCTCCCGCTCCCGCCGGGTGGAGGCGCTTTCTGGGACCCGGGACGCGATCTGCGCGGTCAGGAGTCTCGTGCTCCGGAACGCGAGCGGTGGATCCATCCCCTGCTTGCCGTTGTAATACCGTGCCTGGACGTCGGCGAGACCCTCCGGTGGCTTGGCTGACGTGTAGAGGAGCTTGCGTTCACCCGGTGACTGGTACCACAACATCTCGGCGACAACCTGAGGATCCGGTTCGACCCTCACCCGGACATCCAATCCGAACAGCTCGCCATCCTGTTCGACCGTGCAACCGAGCGCAAACTCGCGCTCGCCGAACGGCGCGCAGCCTCGCGCACCGCCCCGGATTCCCACGGACCACCCTTCTGTCGAGAGGGTCGCGGGATCGGGCAACGCCTTTCCGATGTCTTCGCCTGAGGCGAGTTGTGAAAGAGCCTCTAAGCCGTCGAGCGCATTTGACTTTCCTGAGCCGTTTCGACCCACGATCAGGGTGAGGGGGTGAAGTGGGAACACGACATCGTGAAAGCTCTTGAATGCCGCAAGCCGCAGCTCCTTGACAACCGAGGAGGTCTCCATACGTCGAAGCCTATCGGGCGAGAACGTCCGTGACGAGCGAGGCGCCGAACTCCGCTCCGAGCGTGTCACTCAGGTGTCACCGAGACCCACCGAGATTCCCCGAGGGCGGAAGTTCCCACCGATGGCCCATCGGTCATCGCCCCGCATTTCTCCGGCTACGCCGAGCTCCACCGAGATCACGCCGACAACTGAAAATCGCGGTGTCGCTGGTTCGATTCCTGCCCTCGCCATTCCCGCACTCCTCGGGCTCACACGTCTTCCCAGGGGAACGAGTCGAGCCGCTCGGTGCCGTGCTCGGTCACGAGCACCTGCGTCTCGAGCTTGACCGCCTCGCGGCCGCCCGCCTCGCCGACGAGGCTCTCGACCGCCAGCACCATCCCGGGCAGGAACTCGCCCGCCTGATAGTCGGCCGCGTCCTGCGGCGCATACACGCCCGGGTACTCGTCGCAGAGGCCGACGCCGTGCAGCAGGCATGAGTAGCGGTTGGCCAGGTACCGGTCGGGGATCGGCCAGCTCCTGGCCATGTACTCGCGGTAGTCCATCCCCGGCTGGATCAGCGCGAGGTTGTGCTCGATCTGCTCGAGCGCCGCCGCCGTAGATAGTGCGCTGCTCGCCCGTCATCGCCACGTGGTCGATCGTCCATGAGCGCGACAGGTCGGCGCAGTAGCCGTACGGGCCGATCAGGTCGGTGTCGAACGCGAGCATGTCGCCCTGCGCGGCGACGTGGTCGGAGCACTCCTGAAACCACGGGTTGGTGCGCTCGCCGACCGCCAGGAGGCGGGTCTCGATCCACTCGCCGCCCGAGCGGGCGTTCTCGTAGTGCAGCTCGGCCCAGATCTCCTGCTCGGTCTTGCCCGCGACCGAGTGCTCGTACATCCGCGCCATACCGGCCTCGCAGACGCGGATGGTCCACCGCATCAGCTCGATCTCCTCGGCGCTCTTGATGAGGCGGGCCTGCTCGGTCAGCTCCTGCCCCTCGACCAGCGTCACCCCGAGGCGGCGCAGCGCGTCGGCGCCGGGAGGATCCAGCTTGTCGACCGCCAGCCGCAGCGGCCCGGCCTCGCGCTCGCGCAGCGCCGCCACGATCTCGCGCGCCCACGTCTCGACCCACTCGGTCAGGTTCTCACCGGAGTACATGTAGAACCACGCGTAGGCGGGCCGCACCTCGTCGATGGTCTCGAGCCCGGCCACCAGGTGCTCGGATCCGCGGTACTCGAAGTCGATGCTGTGCCCGTCTGCGAACACGAGCGCGTAGTGGAACGGATTGTGCGCCGCCCACACCTGCATGTTCCGCGCGTCCAGCGCATAGCGGACGCTGATGGGATCGAAGAGCAGGATCGCCGTGCAGTCGTGATCCACCACCTGCTGCACGATCCGCTGCTTTCTGTAGGCGCGGGCAGTGACAAGGGTCTCGTGCGGGATGGGGCTGCGCAGCGGGCGGTCGGCGCCCTCGGCGTTCAGGTACTCGAGCTTTCGGGGATCCTTGAAGATCTCGGCCACGGTGGCCATCATGACAGTTCCTCACCGCTCGCGAACCGGTCGGCGCGCTTCGGACAAGAACCATGAGAGCATCAACTCATGGAGGCGAAACGATGAACGGTTCTGACGACGACATCCGCTGGCTGAGCGACCAGCAGCCAGAGATCGATCTCCCCGAGCCCGAGGCAAGCAGCCGGGCCCGCGCGGAGCTGATGGCCCACGCGACCGCAACCCCGCGCATCGCCGCGGTGGTCGCCGCCCCGGCCGTTGCACGCATCAGCCGGCCCCGCCGGCGCCGCCGGGTCATCGCCATGGCAACCGCGGTGGCCGCCGTCGCGGTGGTCGGGTTCGGCGCCACGCTCGCGGCATCGACGCGCTCCGGCCACAACGGCATCGACTCGGCCCTCAGCCCGGGCGTGGCCAACGCCCAGCAGCTCGTGCTGCTCGCAGACCAGGTCGCTGCGGCTCCGCTGACGGGCAACGCCACCCTCGTCGTCCACAAGAACGTGATCAAGGGCAGCGGGACGTTCACCGGCGCAGACCTCTATCTGGACGACGGCCGCTACTACTACGCCGAGACCCCGTCCGGGCTCACCGCCGCGGTCACCTCCGGCCCGCAGGACTTCTCGATCAAGCCCGTCATCCGTGCGATGGCGGCGACGTCCAACGCCGATCCGGCGGCAGCCCGCGCAGCATTCCTCAAGGCCACTGACCCTGACTACGGGGGCGATATCCAGCACTCGTCCACCGCCACGCAGGACAACGTGATCTGGGTCTCCGCCATCGACGTGCTCGGCGCAGCCTACGGCCGCCCCGCGGTGCTCGCAGGCACGCTTCGCGCGCTCTCGACCGTTCACGGCGTGACCGTGAAGCACTCGACGTACCAGGGCGTGAAGACCCTCGAGATCTCCTCGTGGGTGCCCAGGGAGACTGCCAACTACCCGGCGCTCAAGGGCAAGCTGGCGGCGCAGATCAAGAAGGAGGGCGGCCATCCCACCGCGGCGCAGAAGCAGCAGCTCCAGAAGATGAATGCGGCGCCGACGCACAAGATCACGACCCCGGCGCACTTCATGCGCGCGACCCTGGATGCCCGCACCGGAGCGTTCCTGCGCTACACCGACATCGGCCTCGTCGTGACCTACCACGTGTCGCGCATTGATGCGGCCCGTTACGGAGTGCGATGAGTGTCGATCAGCACTACGTGACGGTTCAGTCCGATGCGGTGTTCATCGTTCGGTCGGTCAGACACCCGGAGGCGTTCGGCGAGCTGTTCGATCGCCACTGGGTGGCCGTCTACCGCTACTGCCGGTCGCGTGCCGGCAGTGACGGTGAGGCCCTGGCCGCCGACACGTTCCGGCTCGCCTTCGACCGGCGAGCCGGCTACGACGCCGACCGGGCCGACGCCCTTCCGTGGCTGCTCGGCCTGGCGACCAACCTCATCCGAAACCACCTGCGCCAGACGTCACGCGGCGAGCGGGCCGTCAGGCGGCTGGACAGGAGCCAGACGGCAGACCATGCCGACGCGGCCATCGACCGGGCCGAGGCGGAGCTGCTCGGCCCGGCGCTCGCCGCGGCCCTCGAGGGGATCCGGGCCGACGACCGCGACACGCTCCTCCTGATGGCCTGGAACGATCTGACCTACCAGGAGGTCGCAGACGCGCTCGGCATTCCCGTGGGCACGGTGCGGTCGCGCATCAGCAGGGCCCGGCTCCTGCTCCGCGCGCGGCTGGGAGAGCGCAGCATCTGAGGCCCGTCATGACGCGAGCCGCGGCTGCCCGATGATGAGCCGGGCGCCGCGGCCTCGCGTCACGAAGCTCCCCGTCCAGCGCACCATCACCAGCAGCCGGTTCTGGGCGCCGAGCAGGTAGAACAGGTGGATCATCAGCCAGAGCGCCCACGCCGGGAAGCCCCACAGGTGGATCCCCTTGATGTCCGCCACGGCCTTCGACCGCCCGATGGTGGCGAGGTTCCCCTTATCGACGTAGCGAAACGGCTTGTGCCTCGCGCCCTTCAGCCGCTTCCTGATCACCTTCGCGGCGTACCGGCCCTGCTGGATCGCGACCGGCGCCACTCCCGGGAGCGTCCTGACCGACCCGTCGCCGCCCTTCACCCGCACCATGTCGCCCAGCGCGAACACCTCGGGCCGGCCCGGCACGCTCAGATCGGCCTCCACGGTGATGCGCCCGGCGCGATCGACCTCCGCTCCGGCCGCCTCCGCGAGGAGCCCAGCCAGCGGTGAGGCGTTGACGCCCGCGGCCCATATCACCGTCTCGGTGCCCGTGCGGCTCACCTCGCCGTCGCCTTCACGGACGCCGACCGAGTCGGCGGTGATGTCCACCACGCTGTGATCCACCAGCACGGTGACGCCCAGATCCTCGAGCGCGCGGGCGGCCTTCTGCGAGAGCGACTCGGGAAACTCTGCGAGCACCCGCGGGCCGGCCTCGACCAGCAGCACGCGCACCGTGCGCGTGTCGATCGAGCGGAAGTCGCGGTGCAGCACGTCGCGCCCGAGCTCGGCGATCTGGCCCGCCATCTCGACTCCGGTTGGCCCGCCGCCCACCACGACGAACGTGAGCAGCCGCTCGCGGCGGGCGGGATCGGACTCGAGCTCGGCGTGCTCGAACGCCGAGAGGATCCGGTTTCGGATGTCGAGCCCGCCCGCCAGGGACTTCAGCTCGGGGGCGTGCTCGTGCCACTCGTCATTGCCGAAGTACGAGTACTGCGCGCCGCCGGCCACCGCCAGCGTGTCGTACGGCTCGGAGTGCTCGCCCATGTGCACCTCGCGCGCGTCCAGATCGAAGCCCGTCACCTCCGCGAGCACCACCCGGGCATTGCGCTGGCGCTTGAGCACCGATCGCAAGGGGATGGCGATCTCGGCGTCCGACAGCCCGCCGGTTGCCAGCTGGTACATCAGCGGCTGGAACAGGCTGAAGTTCTGGCGGTCGATCAGCGTCACCTCGACCGGGGCGCGGCGCAGCCGCCGCACTGCCTGGAGCCCGCCGAACCCGCCGCCCACGACCACCACGCGATGTGGAGTCTCTGCCATCACACGCCCCTTTCGCCGTCTCGACTCATGAGTGTCGCCTCGATCCCCCGTAGATCGCCGTCCTCGTCCAAGAGCACGCCCGCGTCACCGTACCCCTGTTCGGCGAGCGCGGCGCGAAGCACCTCCGCCTGGGCGCCGCCCAGCTCGAGCACCAGCGCTCCGCCCGGCCGCAGAAACTGCGGCGCTCGCGCGATCACCTGTCGCAGGATGTCGGCGCCGTCTCTCCCCCCGTCGTAGAAGAGCGCGGGCTCGAACGTGAAGGTGTCGCGCTGGAGCAGGCCCAGCTCGGCCGTCGGCACGTAGGGGACGGCGGCTACCACCACGTTCACGCGACCCGCGAGCCCGGCCGGGAGCGGGTCGAAGAGATCGCCCAGGAGCGCGTCCACGCCGTTTGCGGTGGCACAGGCGATGGCGGCGGGATCGATGTCGCTGGCCACCACGCGGCCCGCCGGCCGGCGCGCCGCGAGCGTCATCGCGATGGCTCCGGCGCCGGTGCAGAGATCGACGGCGATGCCGTCCTCTGGTAGGCGGCGCGCGGCGCGCTCTGCCACCAGCTCGCTCTGCGGGCGTGGCACGTAGACGCCGGGATCCACGCGCACGGTGAGGCCGCAGAACGTCGTGGTGCCGGTGATCCAGGCGAGCGGCTCGCCCGTGAGGCGGCGCTCGAGCATCGATCCGAGCCGGGCCTCGTCGCCGGCCGCGGCAGCCATGAGCTCGGCCGCCTCGGCATCGGCCGAGACGAACCCGCCGGCCGCGAGCCGTGCTGCGATGGCGTCCCTGGGCTCCACGGTGGTGCATGCTACGCTGTCTAAACGGACGGAGCCTCCGTTTATTTTACGAAAGGTCACCATGAGCAGCCAGACCCTCATCACCACCCCATTCGGATTCGAGTCAACCGCGGCAGACGTGATCGCCGGCATCGACCTCACCGGGAAGCGCGCGATCGTCACCGGCGGCTCGTCGGGCATCGGCGTCGAGACCGCGCGCGCCCTTGCAGGCGCCGGTGCAGACGTCACCCTCGCCGTGCGTGACGTCGCCGCAGGCGAGCGCACCGCCGCCGACATCACCGCCACCACCGGCAACGCGAGCGTCCACGTCGGCCGGCTCGACCTGGCCGACCCCGCCTCCATCGCGGCGTTCGTCGCCGGCTGGGACGGCCCGCTGCACCTGCTGGTGAATAACGCCGGCGTCATGGCGCTGCCCGAGCTGCAGGTGACCCCTGCCGGGCAGGAGCTCCAGTTCGCGACCAACCACCTGGGCCACTTCGCCCTCGCGGTTGGGCTGCACGGCGCGCTGGCCGAGGCCGGCGACGCGCGCGTCGTCTCGCTCAGCTCACGCGGCCACCTGCGCTCGCCGGTGGTGTTCGAGGATCTCGCATTCAGCGAGCGACCCTACGATCAGTGGCTCGCCTACGGCCAGTCGAAGACCGCCAACGTGCTCTTCGCCGTCGAGGTGACCCGGCGCTGGGCGGCCGACGGAGTCACCGTGAACGCCGTCCACCCCGGCGCGATTGCCGAGACCAACCTCTCGCGGCACATGGATCCGGCGGTGCTCGAGCAGCTCCGCACGTCGGGCGCCTACACCTACAAGACCATCCCGCAGGGCGCGGCGACCAGCGTGCTGGTGGCGAGCTCGCCCCAGCTCGAGGGCATCGGTGGCCGCTACTTCGAGGACTGCAACGAGGCCGCCGTGGTGGAGTCCCCGGACGCCCAGACGCCCTCGGGAGTCGCCGCATATGCGCTCGACCCCGAGAACGCCAGGCGCCTCTGGGAGGTCTCCGAGGCCCTGATCTAGGCCGCCGGCGCCGAGAGCTGCTCCAGCGTGGAGTCGCCCGGGACGTAGTCGTCGGCGTCGGTCGAGACGGTCACGTCGCGCTGGGCCTCGACCGCCGCGAGCCGCGCGGAGAGCGCAGCGTGGGCCAGGCCGTAGGCGTCGGAGCCCAGCAGCAGCCGGCCGGGGAGCTCCTCGGCCTCGGCGGCTGCGATCATCGCGGCCACCATCTTGCCGGGGTCGCCGGGAATCAGCTCGACCGGCCGGTTATCGGCGGCTGCCCGGACGAAGGCGACGGGTGTCTCGGCGTAGGCCTCGCTGGCCGGCCCCGCTACGAGCGAGCGCCCGGCGAAGTCGGTGCGGGCGCCGCCCGGCTCGACGAGGCACGTCTGGATCCCGAACGTCGCCACCTCGCTACCGAGGGACTCGAAGAAGCCCTCCATCGCCCACTTGGACGTGTGGTACAGCGACATCCCGGGGAACGTGGTGAGCCCGCCGATGCTCGAGAGCTGCAGGATGCGGCCGCCGCCCTGGGCGCGCAGGTGGGGCAGCACGGCGCGCGTGAGCTGGATCGGGCCCAGCACGTTGGTGGCCAGCTGGTGGTCGATCTGCTCGTCGGTGAGCTCCTCGGCGGCGCCGACCAGGCCGTAGCCGGCGTTCGAGACCACCACGTCGATGCGGCCGAGCTCGGCGAAGGCCGCCTCGACCACCGACCGCAGCTCGGCGGTGTCGGTCACGTCCAGGCGGCGCACCCAGAGCCGGTCGGGGTACTGGGCGGCGAGGTCGTCGAGCGCCTCGGTGCGCCGCAGGGTGGCCGCGACGCGGTCGCCGCGCTCGAGCAGCTGCCGGGTCAGCTCGCGGCCGAAGCCGGTGGAAGTGCCGGTGATGAACCATGTCCGGGACATGTCTCGCTCCTTCGTCGTGGTAAGTAACTAACTAGGTAGATAGAACATAGCACATGTCCACGACTGGTTACAACCGTACAATGCGATCATGGCTTCCACGAGCGAACCCCCAGTCACGCGGCCGCGTGACGCCCAGGCGACGAAGGAGCGGCTGCTGCTGGCCGCGATCGAGGAGTTCTCGGAGCTGGGCCTCGCCGGCGCGCGCATCGACCGCATCGCCGAGCGCGCCGGCGCCAACAAGCGGCTGATCTACGCCTACTTCGGCGGAAAGGACGAGCTGTTCGACGCCGCGCTCGACCGCACGATCGGCGTGGTCACCGAGAGCGTGCCCTTCACGCCCGACGAGCTCCCGGCCTACGCGGGGCTCCTGTTCGACCAGATCGTGACCCAGCCGCTGGCCCTTCGCCTCTACGCCTGGCGGAACCTCGAGCGCCCGGCGCCCGACGCCGGGGAGCTCACGTCCTACGCCGGCAAGCTGGCCGCGATCAAGGCCAGCCAGAAGGCCGGCACCATCGACGCCACCATCCCGCCGGCCGACGTGATGGCCATGGTCATGGGCCTCGTGATCGCCTGGCCTGCGGCGCCGACGGCGCTGCGCGAGGTGGGAGACGGCGCCGGCCCGCCGTCGGCCCGCCGCCTGCGTGCGCATCGCCAGGCGCTGGTGGAGGCCGTCGCGCGGCTGGTCTCGCCGCAGCCGTGATCCAGTTTCCCAGCACCATGGGCCTGGGGCTGGCCGCGATCGGCCGGCCCGCCTACATCAACCTCGGCCGCGACGCGGATCTGGGGCCGAAGCGCGGCCGCGACCAGCTGGAGCAGCGCGCGCACCAGGTGATGGACGCAGCCTGGGATGGCGGCGTGCGGTACTTCGACGCCGCCCGGTCATACGGCGTGGCCGAGGAGTTCCTGGCGTCGTGGCTCGCGCGGCGCGGCGCGGACGCCGAGCGGCCGATGATCGGCTCGAAGTGGGGCTACACCTACACCGGCGGCTGGAGCATGAGCGCCCCGGTGCAGGAGCAGAAGGATCTCTCGGCCGCGACGTTTCGCCGCCAGGTGGCAGAGACGCGCGCGCTCCTGGGCGACCACCTCGACCTGTACCAGATCCACTCGGCCACCATCGAGAGCGGCGTGCTGGACGACGCCGCGGTGCTGGACGAGCTGGCCGCGCTGCGCGCGTCGGGGGTCGCGATCGGCATGTCGGTGACCGGCCCGCGCCAGTCCGACACCATCGATCGCGGCATCGCCTCCGGCGCGTTCGACGCCGTGCAGGCCACCTGGAACCTGCTCGAGCGCTCGGCCGGAGCGGCGCTCCAGCGCGCCCACGACGCCGGCATGGGCGTGATCGTGAAGGAGGCGCTGGCCAACGGGCGGCTCACCCCGCACGGCGCCGAGGCCGCGTTTCTCTCCTACGCCGCCGAGCACGACCTGCCGCCCGATGCGCTCGCGCTGGCGGCGGCGCTCGCCCAGCCGTGGTCGGACGTGGTGCTGAGCGGTGCGGTGAGCCCCGGGATGGTGGCGAGCAACCTGCGGGCGCTCGGGCTGGTGGACGCCGGCGCCACGGCCGAGCTGGCCCTGCCCGACCTCACCGTCTCGCCCGACGTCTACTGGCAGGCGCGCAGCGACCTCGAGTGGGCATAGCATTCCCGCCGTGACCGACCCCGACGAGCTCGCCGACCAGCTGCTGGAGATGACCACGCAGCTCACCATCCAGCTTCATCCGGCCATCGCCGAGCTCACCCAGCCGGGCCACTTCGAGCCGACCGGGACGCCGGCCGCCGCGGTGTTCAGGCAGCCGCGCGAGGGTGAGCCCACCCACCGAAGCGGCGCGGCGTCCGACGTCGTGGCGGTGCTCGCAGCGGCCGCAGCGACCGAGGCTGCCCGCCGGCTCATCTACGGCCGGCGCGACGGCAACCCGTACCTGCCGTCGCTCGCGCTGGGGGCGTTCTACCTGGTGGAGGCGCGCCGCCGCGACGCGTTCGGCCTCGCGCAGCTCGCGGCGGGCCGGGTGCGCGCGTTCCCGCTCTCGCCCGACGACGCGCGCCACGATCCGCTGCTCCTTCCGGGCACCGCAGCGATCCGCACCTGGTACGCGGTGGAGGGCGCCGAGGACGCGAGCGTGGAGCTGCGGCTCAGTCCGTAGTCTCGCCCGGGCGGTTCGTGCTCTACTGCGTTGATGAACCATCGCATTCTCGGACAGCAGGGCCTCGACGTGTCGGCCATCGGCCTCGGCACCATGGGCATGACCATGGCCTACGGGCCCGGCGGCGACGAGTCGCAGAGCATCGCCACCATCCGGCGCGCGCACGACCTCGGCGTGACGCTCTTCGACACCGCCGAGCTCTACGGGATGGGCACGGGCTCGAACGAGGCGCTGCTGGGCCGCGCCGTCAAGGGCTTTCGCGACCAGATCGTGATCGCCACCAAGTTTGGATTCGATCTGGACGCCCAGCCGCTGGGCGCGGGGTTCAACAGCCGGCCCGACCACATCCGCGAGGTGGTCGAGAACAGCCTGCGGTACCTCGATACCGACTACATCGACGTGCTCTACCAGCACCGGGTCGATCCCGACGTGCCCATCGAGGACGTCGCCGGCACCGTGGGCGAGCTGATCGACGCCGGCAAGGTGCGCTTCTTCGGCCTGAGCGAGGCCGGCCCCGACACCATCCGCCGTGCCCACGCCGTACACCCGGTGTCGGTGCTGCAGACCGAGTACTCCATCTTCGAGCGCGGCGTGGAGGACGAGGTGCTGCCTGCGGTGCGCGAGCTGGGCATCGGCTTCGTCCCCTACTCACCGCTTGGCCGGGGCTTTCTCACGTCCGACGTGAAGCCCGCGAGTGAGTATCCCGCCGACGACATGCGCAACAGCCGCGACCCGCGCTGGCAGGAGGGCAACTACGAGCGAAACGTCGCTGCCGTCGGCGCGCTGACCGAGCTCGCGCGCGAGAAGGACATCGCCGTGGCCCAGCTCGCGCTGGCCTGGCTGCTGGCCCAGGGCGACGACATCGTCCCCATCCCGGGCACGCGCAACGCCGATCGCCTGGCCCAGAACGTCGCGTCTGCCGACGTGGAGCTCACGCGGGCAGACCTCGACCGCGTGCACGAGATCCTCCCGGAGGGAGCGTTCGGCGGCCGCTACGCGGCGGAGCACATGCCGAAGTGGTAGCAATCCGTCCGTGACGGTTGCACTCGATGGGGAGAGCCTGACCGCCGCCCAGGTGGTCGCGGTGGCGCGCGCGGGCGCGCGAGTGGAGCTGGCGCCGGCTGCGCGGGCCCGGATGGCCGAGTGCCGCCAGATCGTGCACGAGGCGCTCGCGGCCGCCGCTGAGCCCATCTACGGCTTCACAACCGGGGTGGGGGTGCGCCGGCGGGTGGCAGTCTCGGCCTCCGAGCAGGCCGAGTACGGCCGGCGGATGATCGCCGACCACCGCATCGCCGCCGGCGATCTCGCTCCGGCCGAGGTCGTGCGCGCCACCATGCTGCGGCTGGCAAACGGCCTGGCGAAGGGCACGCCCGGCGTGCGGCCGGAGCTGGCCGACCTGGTGATCGATGCCCTCAACTCGGGCCTGGTGCCGCCGGTGCGGATGCTGGGATCGGCCGGCCAGAGCGACCTGGCGCCGATGGCCGACCTCGCTGCGGGGCTGGCCGGCGAGTTCGCGGTCGAGACCGGTGAGGTACATGCGCTCATCTCCAACAGCGCGTTCTCGACGGCGCTGGCTGCGCTCGCGCTGGCCGATGCCGAGCGGCTCCTGGCCGCGGCGACGGCGTGCGGCGCGCTCGATTTCGAGGCGTTCGCCGCCAACCCCAGCGTGCTCGCCGAGGAGCTTGGTCGCGAGCGTCCCTTTCCCGGGCTCGTCCAGGCCCAGGCCGATCTGCGCGCGGCGCTGGACGGCAGCTTCCTGTGGACGCCGGAGCCGCGAAACCATCACGATCCGCTCTCGTTCCGCAACCTCCCTACCATCCTGGGGGCGGCCCACGACGGGCTCGGGTTCGCCGCGCAGCAGGTGGCGATCGAGCTGAACGCCTCGCAGGAGAACCCCATGGTCGATCGCGCGTCGCGGCGGATCGTGTCCACGGCCAACTACGAGATGATCGCGCTCTCCCAGGCGCTCGACCTGGCGCGGATCGTGCTCGCTCCGGTCATCACGAGCGCGCACGAGCGGCTGGTGAAGCTGCTCCAGGCGCCGCAGAGCGGGCTCTCCGATGGGCTCGAGGCGCCCGGCTCGAGCTACGGCACGGCGCTCTCGGAGCTCGCGTGGTCGGCCCAGGCACTCGCGACGGAGGCGCGGCTCCTGAGCCAGCCGGTGTCGGCCGAGGTGGGCTCGAGCTCGCTCGCCGAGGGGACGGAAGACCGGATGTCGATGGCGCCGCTCTCTGCCCGGCGAACGGCCGAGATGGTGGCGCTCGGCGACGAGCTCCTGACCATCGGCGCGGTGGTGAGCTGCCAGGCGATCGAGCTGCGCGGCTCGCGGCCGCTGGGGCACGGCACTGCGGCGAGCTTCGGGCGCGTGCGCGAGCGCGTCGCGTTCGTGGGCGCTGGCGACTCGATCGCGGCCGACCGGTCGCCGGTGCTCGAGCTGGTGCGCTCGGGAGCGCTGTGATCACGGCGGCGGAGCTCGAGGGCGACCCGCACGCCGCCCTCGCGGCGATGCGTGCAGAGGCGCCGGTCGCGTTCGTTCCCGAGCTGGGCGCGTGGCTTGTCACCAGCCGTGAGGTGGCGCTCGAGGTGATGCGCGACGACGAGGGGTTCACGGTGGACGACCCCCGGTTCTCGACGGGGCAGGTGGTCGGCCCCAGCATGCTCTCGCGCGATGGATCCGAGCACGACCGCCACCGCCGGCCGTTTGCGCGGCCGTTCCGGCTGGCCGCGACGCGCGAGCAGCTTGGCGCGGCCGTGCAGGCTGAGGCCGTGGGCCTCACCGACGCGATCGGCGCTACCGGCGGCGGCGATCTGCGCCTGGATCTGGCCGCCCCGCTGGCGGCGCGCGTGCTGCTCACGGCGCTGGGGCTCGAGTCGCTCTCCGAGGACGAGGTGCTGGGCTGGTATGCCGAGATCGTCGGAGCGGTGAGCGGCATCAACCTGGGGAAGGAGCCATCACCCGAGACCGCGCAGGCGGTCGAGCGCCTGGCCGCAGCAATCATCGCTGCGGCCGATGCGGGAGCGGCGCCGTCGCTCCTGCGCGACGCCGGGAGCGATGCCGCGGGGGTATCGCCCGAGGAGATCGCCTCGAACGCGGCAGTGATCCTCTTTGGCGGAATCGAGTCGACGGAGGGCCAGATCGCCATCATGTTCCGGCAGCTCCTGCAGAGCCCCGATCAGCTCGAAGAGCTGCGCAGGCAGCCGGAGCTACGGGCAAACGCCATCGAGGAGTCGCTGCGCCACGAGCCGGCGGCCGCCGCGATCGATCGCTACGCCACGGGCGACCGTGAGATCGGCGGCGTCACGGTGCCGCGCGGCGATCTGGTGACGCTCTCGATCACGGCCGCCAACCGCGACCCGGCCACGTTTGCCGATCCCGATCGCTTCGACATCCACCGGGCTAACGCGAAGCTGCACGTCGCGTTCGCGCAGGGCCCGCACGTCTGCCTGGGCATGCACCTGGCGCGGATCGAGATGCGCGCGGCGCTTGACGCCGTGCTCGACCGGCTGCCGGACCTGACAGCCGACGGCGAGCCGGCCCCGGTGCGCGGGCTGGTGTTCCGAAAGCCTGCGCGCGTGCCCGTCACGTGTGAATAGCCGGTGCCAGGCACCGGCTATTCACGCCACGTGGGCGTTCTGCGCCGCGAAGCCTGAGCCGCTCGGGTAGGCGTCGGCCGAGACGAACTGCGTGGTGGTCCAGCCGGCGGTGAGCGCGGCGGCGTTGGCGAGCTGGGCCGCCTTGCCCGTCGCCTCGGCGTAGGTCACGGCCGTCAGGCGGAGCACCGCCACCGGCGTGGTCTCGTCGGTCGCCAGGCCGCCGACGCTGCCGTCGGCGCTGTGGGTGGCCCACGGATTCTCGTAGCGTGCGATCACCTCGAGGCACTCGCACCCGCCCGATGCGTCGAGCGCGGCGTGCCAGGCACGGCGCTCGCTGGTCTCGGCGCCCTCCCAGCCGTTGGTGCCGGCCTCGCCGACGCTTGCCTCGACGATCACGTCCCACGAGATGGGCGGGTCGCCCTCGAGGCGATCGAAGAACTCGGCGCCGGGAGTGCGGCGCGGGACGACGGTGAAGCCCACGGGCAGCGGCCGGGCACTCGTGGGGCGCTCGCCCGCCGAGTAGCGCACGCCGCCGGCCAGCGAGACCTCGACCCGGGTCGCGCGCTCACGCGCCCACGCGAGCGCGGGCTTCAGCTGCATGCCGCGCGGCGAATCGTCGGGGTGCGTCTGGGTGGGGTACTCGCCCTCGCCGGGCGGCGGCCACTCGGCGATCTGCACGTTGAACGTGGCGGCTGCCCACGCCCACGGGTGCTGCTCGCCGGCCGCGTGGGAGAAGCCCTCGTTCACGTACGCGATCCAGCCGGTTCGTTCCATACTCACCCCTCGGCATCCGCCGGCCGATGCTTGACCGGCGGCGGCCGTTCTGTGCCGAGGCCGGTCGCGCTACTCAGCCGCAGGGATGAGCCACGCGTCGCCCTCTGTCCACGAGAGCGAGACCTCTGCGCCGCGCTCGGGCGCCGCGCTGGCTCCGCGCGACGTGGCCGTCAGCTCGCCCAGCGCGTGGGAGTTGAGGCGCACCGTGCGCTCGGCCCCCAGGAACGCCGCGTCCACCACCGTGGCGCGCAGGCCGCCGTCGCCGGAGATCTGCAGGTTCTCGGGCCGCACGATCACCACCACCTCGGCGCCGTTGGCAAGGCCTGCCGGGCCGGGGATGCGATGCGTGCCCACGCCGCCGTCGATGGCGACCGAGTACGCGTCGCCCGCGGCCTCCACGATCTTGCCGTTGAACCGGTTGGCGGTGCCCACGAAGTCGGCCACGAAGAGCGATGCGGGCCGGTGATAGATGTCCTCCGGCGAGCCCACCTGCTCCAGCAGGCCGAGGTTCATCACCGCCACGCGGTCGGACATCGAGAACGCCTCGCCCTGGTCGTGGGTGACGTAGCAGAACGTGACGCCCACCTCACGCTGCAGATCCTTCAGCTGGCTCTGCATGTCGGTGCGGAGCTTCAGGTCGAGCGCGCCGAGCGGCTCGTCCAGCAGCAGCACCTCCGGCCGGTTCACCAGCGCCCGCGCGAGTGCCACGCGCTGCTGCTGGCCGCCCGAGAGCTGCCGCGGCCGCGCGCTCTCGCGCCCTTCCAGCTGCACCAGCTTGATGGCGTCGGCCACCCGCGTGCGGATCTCGGCCTTGTTCACCTTTGCCTCGCGCAGGCCGAACGCCACGTTCTCGAACACGTCGAGGTGCGGGAAGAGCGCATAGCTCTGGAACACCGTGTTCACCGGCCGCTTGTACGGCCGCACGCCCGTCATGTCCTTGCCCGCCACCGTGATGGCGCCGGCCGTGGGGTTCTCGAACCCGGCCACCATCCGAAGCGTCGTGGTCTTGCCGCAGCCCGAAGGGCCGATGATCGAGAAGAACTCGCCGGGCTCGATGCGCAGGTCGAGGTGGCGCACCGCGACCAGGTCGCCGAAGCGCTTCTCCACCCCCAGAATGTCGACTGCTGCCTGGCTCATCCTCGGTACATATCCAGCATGTTTCCCTTTCGCCCGGAGCGTCCCAGCGATCCGGCGGTCGCGTAGATGATCACGGCAACGCTCATCAGCGTGACGGTGAAGAGCATGACGAGCAGGCCGATCGCGTTGATCTCAGGCGTGATCCGGAAGCGGATCATCCCCAGGATCACGACCGGCAGCGGCGACGTGGAGGCGCCCTGCAGGAACACCGAGGTCACCACGTCGTCGAACGAGAACGTGAACGCGAGGAGCCCTGCCGCGATGATCGCGGGCATCAGCGCCTGCAGCGTGACCCGGCGGAAGGTGCGCCACGGCGTGGCCCCGAGGTCGGCGGCCGCCTCCTCGAGCGCGGGGTCGAGCCCCGCCATCCGCGCCTGGATGATGATGGCCGCATAGGCCGAGTTCCACACCGTGTGGCCGATCACGATCGCGGTCAGCCCCAGCGTGAAGTGGATCTTCAGGAACAGGAAGAAGAGCGCCGTTGCGAACACGACCTCGGGCAGGATGATGCGGGCATAGATCAGCCCGTCGTAGATGGCCCGCGCCTTCGGCGAGGCGTGCCGCCACCAGAGCGCGCCGGACACCGCCACCACCAGCGAGAGGAGCGACGAGAGGATCGCGATGATCATGGTGGTCTTGAGGCCGCTGCGCACGTTCTCGTCGTGCAGCGCAAGCCCGTACCAGTGGGTGGTGAAGCCGCCCCAGCCGGCCATGATGGTCTGCGTGTTGAACGAGTTGATCGCCACCACGATCAGCGGCAGCCACATGAAGAGCAGGATCAGCAGGCTGAGCGACGCGGCAAACGGATGTCGGCGGATGCTCACGACGGCGCCTCCGTGGGTTGGGCCTTGCGCAGCAGGAAGAGGAACACCATCAGCACCACCATGATGCTCACGGCAAGCGCCGAGCCGAACGGGTAGTTGCCCGTCTCGAGGAACTGGTCGGCCAGGATGTTGCCGGCCATCAACGTCTTGCCGCCGCCCAGGATCTCGGGGATCACGTACTCACCCAGCGCCGGCACGCCGACGATGATGATGCCCGCGATGAGGCCCGGGACGGCCAGCGGGAGCACCACGCGGCGAAACTGCCGCCACGGCGTGGCGCCCAGATCCTCGGCCGCGTTGAAGAGCGCCGGGTCGATGCGCTCGAGCGACACGTAGATGGGCAGGATCATCAGCGGCAGGTACGAGTAGATGATGCCGATGCCGATCGAGTACGGCGTGTACAGGATGTCGATGTGGCCGTGCATGCCCAGCGCGCGGAAGAACCGGTCCACGGGGCCCAGGTTCTGGAGCAGATCCACCCACGAGTAGGTGCGCACGATGAAGCTCGTCCAGAACGGGACGATCACGGCCACGAGCAGCAGCCGCTGGGCCTTGGGCGGCTGGCGGCTGATGAAGTACGCGAAGGTGAAGCCGATCACGGCGCAGACGAGCGTGGTGGCGACCGAGAGGAACACGCTTCGCAGCAGCGTGTGCACGTAGAGCGACGAGGTGAAGTCGCGGTAGTTGTTGGTCGTCCACCCGAAGTAGACGTCGAAGTTGACCTGGTTGACCGACCCGAACGAGTAGAGGGCGATCAGTCCCAGCGGCACGACGAAGCAGACCGCTGTGATGATCAGGGTCGGCAGAAGCAGCGCGAAGCGGGCCCACTTGCCCGAATCGAAACGCCGCCCCCCCGAAGGCCGGGGAGGCGGCGTCGTGACCTGCTCGATGGCTATGCCGCCTTGATCGCTGTCCATGTGTTCGACCAGAGGGTGGTTCCATCGGCGCCGAGGTACTTGTCGAACTCGGTCTTGGCGAGCACCTCGGGGGTGGGCACCAGGACGGGGTTCTGCGAGATGGTCTTCTGAATCAGCGGCGTGGCAGCCGGCATCATGTACGCCGTGCCCGTCGTGTTCACGAAGTCCGCGTACTGCGGCGGTGTCGCGAGGAAGTTCAGGAACGCCTGGATGACGTCCATCTTCGAGGTGTCCTGCACCGCGGTGAAGCCCTCGAGGTAGGCGTGGACGCCCTCCTCGGGGAGCACCCACTTGATCTTGTCGTTCTTCTGCTGCAGGAGGGCGACGTCGTAGTCCCAGTCCATCGCCATCGCGGTGGAGCCGTTGACCAGGCCGGCACCGACGTTGGTGTTCAGGAACGCCTTGAGGTGCGGCTTCACGCCGGTGATGGCGTCCTGCACCTTCTGCATCTCGCCCGCGTCAGTGGTGTTGGACGAGAACCCGAGGTACTTGCAGGTGGAGCCCATGCAGTCGCGCTCGAGGTCGATGAAGATCGTCTGGCCCGAGTAGCGCGGGATGAGCTCCCAGAAGTCGTGCCAGCTGGTGATGGTCGCGCCGCCGACGAGGTCGGGCCGGTAGGCGATGCCCACCTTGCCGTAGTCGGTGGGCAGGCCCCACGGGTACGCCGTGCGGAACTTCTGCGAGATGTTCTTGATGTTCGGCACCTTCGTCCAGTCGATCTTGGAGATCAGATCGGCGTCGGATGCCTGGCCCGAGTCGGTGGTGTCCGAGAGCAGGAAGTCGTACTGCTTGCTCTTGAACTGCAGCACCACCTCGGCGCTGGACGACGTGGCGTTGGAGATCATCTTCACCGAGGCGCCCGGGTACTTCTTGGCGAAGTCGGCGAGCACGTTCTTGCCCATCCAGCCCGGGTAGTTGGAGAGGATTGCCTCGCCGGTGATCGCGGCGCTGGTGTCGGAGCTGGACGACGAGCTGGACGAGCTGGAGCTGCTGCCGCAGGCCGCGAGCAGCGATGCCGCGGAGATTCCGGCGACGCCGGCGCCTGCGCGTTTGAGAAGGGAACTGCGGGTCAGCCCGCTGTCTGGGATCTGGTCTGTCATGAGAATTCAGCCTCCACGAACTCGATAAAAGGGGGGATCAGGAGCGATAGGGGAGGATCCTAGACATATTCCCTACCGAAGCGATGCGCAATATCGACAACCCTACAGCCAAATCACAGATACTTAAACCGCGGTGCCAGAAAAGTACAGTCTCCTCCGGATGTTCGCGGCCTTTTGTAGCCCCGCACACGATTTCACCGATCTCTGCGTGCAATGTGTCACGCGTGATCCGGCCCGAGTCGATGTGCGCGCGGAGCGATCCCAGCGGCCCGGCACCGACCTGGCCCCAGTCGTCCACCACCACCTTGTCCATGATGTCGGTGAGTGAGAGCTCCACCGCGCTGACCGTGCCGTAGGGCATCACGAGCGCGCCGCGCTTGATCCACTCGGTGCGAAGCAGCGGCTGGGGCGTCTCGAGCCGCGTTGCCTCGACCACGACGTCGGCGCCGCGCACCGTCTCCTCCCACGTGTCCACCGCGCGCACGTCGCGGCCCGTCTCCTCGGCCAGCTGGGCGGCGAGCGCCTCGCGGCTCTCGGCCCGGCGCGAGTGGATGCGGATATCCTCGAGCTCGGGCAGCACCTGGCACAGCAGGCGCACGTTCCAGTAGGAGGTGCCGCGGCTGCCGATATGGCCCAGCACCTTGCTGCGGGGGTTCGCGAGGTACTTCGCGCCGATGGCCGTGGTCGCCCCTGTGCGCATGGCGGTGATCGCCGTCGCGTCGAGGATCGCGACCGGGGCGCCGGTCTCGATGTCCATCACGATCTGCAGGGCGAGCTCGGAGGGCAGCCCGCGCTCGTGGTTGTCCACGTAGTCGCCGACGATCTTCACGCCCGCGCGCCCCGTTGCCGGGATCGCGCCGCGCAGCACGTTGAAGTGCCCGTTGACCTGCGCCGAGGGGAAGAGGTGCACCCGCGGCTCGACCACCGTCTCGCCGCGGCCCTGGGCGGCCAGCACCTCCTCGACCGAGGCAAGCAGCTCCGAGTCGGGGAAGTCGAGCGCGGCGATCGCGTCGCCGCTCAGGTAGGTCAGCTCGAGCGCGGTCAAGCGATCACCTTACCGAGCCGCGCGAAGTCGGCGCTGAGCGATCGGTCGTCGTCGAGCGGCTCCACGTGCTCGCGCACCAGCTCATACATCGCCCTCGTGCCGTCTCCCAGCCGCTCCGGGGCTGCGAGATCCACTGCCTGGGCGGCGCACACCAGCTCGATCGCGATGAGGTGGGTGAGGAGGTCGAGCTGCTCGGAGAGCCGCAGCGTGGCCGCGGCGGCGTTGGTGGAGTCGTCCTCCACGCCCGAGGCGGTCACGGTGCTCGACATGCAGAGCGGGGCGGCGCGATGGCGGATCTCCGAGAGCAGCGCATGGGCGGGCTTCTGCAGCGCCGCCATCCCGGCCCGGCCCGCGGAGCGCAGCGTGAGCCGCCCGGGCAGGCCGCTCAGCTCGGCGTTGTTCAGCCGGCCGATGCGCTCGGCCGCCGGCGAGGCGACCTGGGCGATGCCGAGCGCCACGGCATCGGCGGCGAGCGCGACCGCCGGGGCCTGGAAGTTGCCGGTTGACATCACGAGGTCGTCGGCGGTGAGCACCATCGGGTTGTCGGTGGAGCCGTTCACCTCGGGGCCGACCGCGGCCTCCAGCAGCTCGAGCGCCGCATGCAGCGAGCCGTGGATCTGCGAGACGCAGCGGAAGCTGATGGGATCCTGCAGCCGCCGCGCCGCCCCCGGCTGGGTGAGCGAGCCGCCGGCGAGGAGCGCGCGGAGGCCGGCCGCAGCCCACTGCTGGCCCGGGGCGGGGCGCGCCGCGATCGCGCGTGGATCAAGCGGCGTGAGGCTCGCGCGAAAGCCCTCCATCGAGAGCGCCGCAGCGGCCTGGAGCGTGTCCAGGAGCCTTCGCGCGCGCACCAGCGCGAGCGTGCCCGCGCCGGCCGACACCGACGATGAGCTGCAGAGCGCGAGGCCATCCTTCAGTCGCAGCACGGCGGGCCGGATCCCGGCGGCGGCCAGTGCGTCGGATCCCGGCAGCCGTTCGCCTGCGAGCTCCGCCTCGCCCTCGCCGCCCACCACGAGGCCGATGTGGGCCATGAGGCAGAGGTCGGCGGCGCCGATCGATCCGTAGCGCGGCACCACCGGGTGCACGCCGGCGTTCAGCATCGCCGCGAGGGTCTCGGCGGCCTCCGTGCCGACCCCGGAGGTGCCGATGCAAAACCCGTTGAGCCGCGCCGCCATCGCTGCCCGCACCACCGCGCGCGGCAGCGGATCGCCCACGCAGGCGGCCCTGGCACGGAGCGTGCGAAGCGACGCGTCGTCGTCGCCGGTGGGGTCGATCCGCGTGGTCACGCCCGATCCGAGGCCCGTGGTGACGCCGTAGATCGCGGTGTTCCCGGCGACCGCGCGCGCCAGCGTCTGGTGGCCGTCGCGGATGGTCTCGAGGGCGGAGGGGGCGATCGTCACGCGGGCGTCCTCCCGCGCGATCTGGTCCAGCGCCGCCGGGGTCAGATCGCGTCCGGACAGTTCCACCGCGGCGGCCATCGGCCGATTGTAGCCACCGCGCCGCAGGCCGCCGGGACCGTGCTAGCCTCGCCGCGCATGGAAGGCACCGAGCAGCTCCTCATCGACGACGGCAACGTGATCGTCGAGCGCAATGTGGGCGTCATCGTGCGCGACGGAGTGCGGCTCTCGGTGGACGTCTACCGGCCGAACAGGCCGGGGCGCTTCCCCGCGATCCTCGAGCACATCCCCTACCGCAAGGACGACCTGCGCACCATCGAGGACCGCGCCCAGAACAGCTTTCTGGTGAGCCGCGGCTTTGCCTGCGTGCGGCTCGACGTGCGCGGCACGGGCAGCTCGGGCGGCATCGCGGACGACGAGTACACGGTGGCCGAGCAGCACGACGGCTACGACGTGGTCGAGTGGATGGCCGCGCAGGAGTGGTGCACGGGCGCGGTGGCGTCGTGGGGCGTGAGCTACGGCGGCTTCAGCTGCATCCAGCTCGCCGCCCAGCGGCCGCCGGCGCTGAAGGCGATCGCGCCGGTCTACGCCACCGACGACCGCTACACCGACGACATGCACTTCCACGGCGGCGCGCTCAACGCGAGCAGCCTGCCGGCCTATCCCACCTCGATGATCGCCATGAACGCGATGCCGCCGCTGGGTGAGCGAAGCGAGGAGTTCGACCGCGCATGGCGCGAGCGCATCGCGACCACGCCGGCCTGGGTGGTGGAGTGGATCCGCCAGCAGCACGACGGGCCGTACTGGCGCAACGGGTCGCTGCGGCCCGACTTCGGCCGCATCGAGTGCCCGGTGCTCATCTGCGCGGGCTGGCGCGACGGGTACCGCACTGCGGCGCTGCGGATGGCCGAGAAGCTCGAGTCGCCGTGGCAGCTCCTGGCCGGGCCGTGGTGTCACAAGCTGCCCGACCGGGGCATCCCGGGGCCGAAGTACCCGTTCCTCGACGAGATGGCGCGCTTCTTCCACCAGCATCTGGACGAGGCGCCCGCGCCGGCCGCGATCGAGCGGCCGCGGACGGCGTTCTTCATCGGCCGGGGCGACTCGCCGATGCGCCCGCACTCGACGGTCTCGGGCGAGTGGCTCAGCTCGGCGGCGTGGCCCGCGGGGGTGGAGTCCGCCACGCTGAGCCTGGGAGGCCCCGCCACGGCGCCTGCCAGCGTCACGACCGGCATCATGACCGGGCAGTGGTGCCCGCCGCCGCCCGCCACCGGGCAGTTTCTCGACCAGCGCCGCGACGACGCCATGAGCGCCACGTTCGACAGCGAGCCGCTGACCGAGCCGCTCACGGTGTTCGGCGAGCCGGTCGCGCGGTTCACGCTGCGCCATCCCGGGCCGCGCACGCTGGTCTCGGTGAAGCTCCAGAACGTCGCGCCCGACGGCTCGTCCCAGCCCGTCACGAGCGCGGCGATCAACCTCGAGATCGACGGTGAGGCGACGCTCGAGCTGCCGCTGATGGCCATCGGCTGGCAGTTCCTCGCAGGGCACCGCATCCGCGTGTCGGTGTCGCCCAGCGACTGGCCCAACCTCTGGCCGCAGCCGCAGATCGCGCCGCTCGAGATCACCTCGGCGGTCGCGCTCGAGCTGCCCGGCCTGCCGGCCGATGCGCAGCCGTTCACGCCGCCCGAAGGCCCGCTGATCGATATCCAGCAGCCGGGCGCCGAGCTCACGGGCGACTCGCAGTGGCGCGTCACCACCGACGTGCTGAGCGGCCGCTCCGGGATTCTCACCACCGCCGACGCGCACGACGACATGCCGTCGGAGGGCTGGTCGGTGACCGAGTCGGCCGCGCGAAACGCGATGTCGCGCGACGACGATCCGCTCACGGCGAGCCTCTGGGGCCACTGCCGCTACCACCTGATCCGGCCCGGCATCGACGCCGACGTGCTGGCAGAGGCCCGGTTCGACTGCACTGCCGAGGAGTTCCTCGTGAACCTCGATCTGACCGTCACCGTCGACGGCGAGCTCTTCGCCGAGCGCCACTGGAACGAGCGGATCCCGCGGCAGGGCGTGTGACCCGGCTCGAGCTCGCAGACGGCCGGGTGGTGCTCGAGCGCGACGTGCGCATCACCATGCGCGACGGGGTCGAGCTCTCGGCCGACGTCTACCGCCCCAACCGCCCGGGCCGCTTCGGCGCGATCCTCGAGCACATCCCCTACCGCAAGGACGACCTGCGCGCGATGCAGGATCGCGGCCAGAACATCCCGCTGGTCGAGGCCGGGTTCGTGTGCGTGCGGCTCGACGTGCGCGGCACGGGGAGCTCGCAGGGCGTGGCCGAGGACGAGTACACCCAGACCGAGCAGCTGGACGGCGTCGAGGTCGTGGACTGGATGTCCAGGCAGGAGTGGTGCAACGGCCGCGTGGGCTCGTGGGGCAAGTCGTACGGCGGCTTCTCGTGCATCCAGCTGGCCGCGCGGCGCCCGCCCGCGCTGAAGGCGATCGCCCCGGTCTATGCCACCGACGACCGGTTCACCGACGACATGCACTTCGACGGCGGCGCGCTCTGCGCGTTCGAGCTCGCCAACTACCCGATCCGCATGATCGGCATGAACGCGCTCCCGCCGGGCGAGGGCGACGGGCCCGAGTTCGAGCAGCGCTGGCGCGAGCGGATCGACTCCACGCCGCCGTGGATCCTGCGCTGGGTGGCCGAGCAGAAGGACGGCGCGTACTGGCGCAACGGGTCGCTGCGGCCCGACTACTCGCGCATCGAGTGCCCGGTCTTCATCGTGTCGGGCTGGCACGACGGCTACCGCACGGCGGGCCTGCGCATGGCCCAGCGGCTCTCGAGCCCCTGGCAGCTGCTGGCCGGGCCGTGGGCGCACGTGGCGCCCGACCGGGGCGTGCCGGCGCCGAAGTACCCGTTCATCGCCGAGCTGATCGCGTTCTTCCGTGAGCATCTGGATGCTGACGGCGGTGGCGGCGCGCCGGTGGAGCGGCCGCGCTCGGTGGTGTTCATCGAGCAGCATGACTCGCCGTCGCAGACGCACGAGACGGTGTCGGGCGAGTGGATCTCGAGCGCGTCGTGGCCGGACGGTGCCGGCGAGGCGACGTTCGTGCTGGGCGAGCCGCAGACCGCGCCGGCATCGGCGTCGGTGGGGGTCGCGACCGGCAACTGGTGCCCGCCGCCGCCCGACGACGGGCTCTTCCCCGACCAGCGCGAGGACGAGGCCCGAAGTGCGGTGTTCCAGACCGAGCCGCTGCCCGAGGCGGTCGGCACGCTGGGGATCCCGCGGGTGCGGTTCTCCATCGCGCATCCCGGCCCGCGGGCGATCGTGGCGGTCAAGCTGAACGACGTGTCCCCGGCAGGTGAGTCGCAGCCGGTCACGCGGGGTGCCGTGAACGTCGAGGTCAACGGCGAGGGGCAGATCGAGCTCGGGCTGATGGCCACGGGCTGGAAGTTCCTGCCGGGGCACCGCATCCGCGTGGCAGTCTCGGTCAACGACTGGCCATGCCTCTGGCCGCTCCCCGAGCTCGCGCCCATCCAGATCACCACGCCCCTCGAGCTGGTGCTGCCCGAGCTGCCGGCCGATGCCCGGCCGCACGCGGCCACCGCCGATCTGGTGCAGGTGACGTGGACGCAGGCAGAGGTGACCGACCGGCCGTCGCAGTGGGAGGTGACTCCCGCGGGGGTTGCGGCCGGCGACTGGACGGCGTTCTCGTTCCCCGACGAGGGGCTCTACTGCGAGGAGGGCCACGCGTACTCCACTACCGTGCGCGACGACGATCCGCTGTCGGCGCGGGCAGAGGCGCAGACCACGTTCGTGCTGCGGCGGCCCGGGCTGGAGACGGTCGCGCGGGCGGGTGGGGTGGTGACGTGCACCCAGACGGAGTTCGTGGTCGAGCTGGAGCTCGAGGTGACGCGGGACGGCCGGCCGTTTCATTCGCGCACGTGGCGGGAACACATCCCCCGCAATGGCTGCTAACCGCGCAATCCGGATCTTCGGCGGGCTGACCGCTCTCTACGGCGTGAGCGCGCTGGTCACGGCCCGGCCGCTGACCAAGCACGGCGAGCTGGGTGATCCCGCCGATCCGCCGCCGGCGGCGAAGCTGCTCTCGACCACGTTCGGGGTGCGCGACCTGGTGAGCGGTCTGACCATTGTGGCGGCGCCCGAGGGGTGCATGCTGCGGGCCGCGCTGGCGGCGCGGGTGGCGTTCGATGCAGGGGATGCGGTGGGGTTCGGTCTGATGGCGCCGACGCCTCGGGCGCGCAAGAAGATCGCGGCGGTGGCGGGTGCCTGGGCAGCACTGGGTGCTCTGGCATTAGCATCTGCGCGTGCGTAGTCCTCACCGACCATACGGAGTGGGCCGCCGCGGGATGGTCTCGACGTCCAGCCCGCTCGCGGCGATGGCCGGGATGCGGGCGTTCGATCAGGGCGGGAACGCCTGTGACGCGGCGCTGGCAGCGGCGGCGGTGCTCGCCGTGGTGGAGCCCAACCAGTGCGGCCCCGGAGGCGATCTCTTCGCCCTGGTGGTGCAGGACGGGAAGGATCCGATCGGGCTGAACGCGAGCGGGCGGGCTCCGGCCGAGCCGGGCGATCTGCTGCCGACGCAGTTCGGGCCGCAGAGCGTGACCGTCCCCGGGTGCGTGTCCGGGTGGACGGATCTGGCGGAGCGGGGCTCCAACCTCGGCCTGGCGGCGGCGCTCCAGCACGGCATCGACGTGGCCGAGCGCGGCTTCACGGTTGCCCCGCGGAACCTTGAGGAGTGGACGGCCGACCTGGCCGACGTGGACGGCCCGGGGGCGGAGTTCTATGCGCCGCGTGACCCGTTCTGCAATCCGTCTCTGGCCAACAGCCTGCGGGCGGCGGCCGACGGCACGTTCTACACCGGGCCGTGCGGCGAGGCGATCGTGGCCGGCTCGTGGCTCTCCGAGGCCGATCTGGATGCGCATCGCAACGACTGGGTGGATCCCATCGGGTTCGGGTTTCGCGATCACACGCTGCTCGAGCTGCCTCCCAACGGGCAGGGCTCGATTGCCGGGTGGGCGGCCGAGGCACTGGGCGATGACCTCTCGGCGGCCGCCCAGGTCGAGGCGCTGGCGGCGGCCTACGAGCGCGGGTACGCGAGCATCGGCGGCACGTCGTACGTGTGCGCGGCCGACGGCGATGGGATGGGCGTCTCGCTCATCCAGAGCATCTTCTGGGGGTTCGGGTCGCACGTCCTGGCGGAGGGCTGCGGCTTCATGCTGCAGAACCGCGGCAGCGGGTTCGTCACCGGCCAGCCGGAGCACCCCAACAACTTCGCGCCGGGCAAGCGGCCCTTCCATACGATCATGCCGGCGGCGATCCTCGCCCCGGGCGGACGCTGGCGCACGGTGCTGGGCGTGACCGGCGGCCAGTACCAGCCGCAGGGTCACCTGCAGGTGATCGTGAACCTCGTCGGGCACGGGATGGATCCGCAGTCGACGCTGGATGCGCCGCGCTACCGCCTGGAGGACGACTGGTCGGTGTCGGTCGAGCCGCCGCTGGAGGATCTCCTGACGGGCTTCAACGGCCGCGAGTCGAGGGTCGTGGACGACATCCACAACTACGGCAACGGCCACGTGATCGACCGCTCGGCGGACGGCCTGCTGCGGGGCGGCACGGAGCCGCGGCGCGACGGCGTGGTGCTGGCCGAGTAGCAGGTCGTGAATCAACAGTGCCTGGCACCGTTGATTCACGGGCCTCGCCGGTTCGGGCTTCCAGCCCGCTCCCAGATTCGAATAACACCTGGCACCGTTGATTCACGCCCCGTCCGTAGCGCTGGCGTGCATCAACGGTGCCAGGCACCAGTGATTCAGCAACGGCCACGTTGATCGACCGTTCTGCCGACGGCCTCCTTCGGGGCGGCACGGAGCCGCGGCGCGACGGCGGGGCGAGCTGGCCCGAGTAGCAGGTCGTGAATCAACGGTGCCTGGCACCGTTGATTCACGGGCCTCGGCGGTTCGGGATTCCAGCCCGCTCCCAGATTCAAATAACACCTGGTACCGTTGATTCACGCAGCCGCAGGTTACGCGGCCTCCGTCGCCGCCTCGCCGGCTCGTTCCACGCGGTCGCGGCCGCTCTCCTTGGCGTGGTAGAGCGCGCGGTCGGCGCGCTCGATCAGCGCCGCCCGGTCGTCGGCGTCCTCGGGGTAGACGGCCCAGCCGATCGACGCCGACGTGCGGTTGCCCGGCGTCGGCTCGATGCCCAGCGCCTTGATCGCCTCGCGAGCGCGGTTCAGTAGATCCTCGACGCCCGGCTTGTCGGTGGTCTCCAAAAGCAATGCGAACTCCTCGCCGCCCAGGCGGAAGATCCGGTCGGATCCGCGCAGCGCCAGCCGCACCGCCTCGCCCGCCCGGCGCAGCACCGCGTCGCCCTCGGGATGCCCGAACGAGTCGTTGACCTGCTTGAAGTGGTCGAGGTCGACCATCGCCAGCGTGAAGCCCATGCCGCGCCGCTTCGAGAGGCCGATCCGGCGGCGTAGCTCCGCCTCGAACGTGCGCCGGTTGGGCAGCCCGGTGAGCGCGTCGTGGCCCGCCGCGCGCTCCAGATCCTCCTGCCGCAGCACCGTGCGCCAGAGCGCCGAGAGGTGCCCGAGCATCAGGTCGAGGGTGTGATGGTCGAGCTCGTCCCCGCGGCCCGGCGTGAAGCAGACCGAGACGTGCAGCCCCTCGCCGGCGTCGTCCACCAGCATCGAGATCCGTGCGAGCCCGTGCGACTTGTGGCGCGCGGGCGGCCCCTCCGCCACGGTGAGGCAGCTCGCGCCGATCGCCTCGCGCGGCGCCATGTGCGCATAGCCGATGAGCTGGCTGCGCGTGGTGGCGGACTTCGCCTTGCTGCTCCAGTCCACGATCGCCTCGATCTGCTTGTTGAACCGCGACTCGCGCTCGCGTCGGGTGTCGGCGTCAACCGCCAGCTTCCAGGCCTTCTGCAGCACCAGCACGCCGCCCACCAGCAGCACCAGCAGGCCGACGATGGTGGAGATGAGCCGCAGCCCGTCGCCGATCCAGGCGCGGTGGTTGACCTCGTCCCGCGCCGCGTCGGCGTTTCGGTTGAACGCATTGGTCAGCCCGTCGAGCTGATCCTGCAGGGCGAATGCCTCGGTCGTCAAACCGTCGGACACTTTGGTCTGACCTTTGTGCGCAGCGACCGCTCTGTCCCACTCCCTCACCTGGCCCGCGATGGCGGCCGCGCTCAGCGCCAGGTGCGGCGGGATCGAGTTTCGCGTCCGCGTGTATGCCGCGAGCGCCGTCTGCGTCGCCGCGCGGTCGTGGCGCATCGCCGTCCGGTATGCGGCGCTTCCTGCAGGCAGCCGCAGGCGGTCGTTGGATTCGCGCTGAACCGCGTCGCTCAGCTGCTGCTGGGCGCGGTCGGCCGCAATCGCGTGCGCAGACTGCGCCCGCGCGTCATCGCGGTAGAGGTTGGTGGCCCAGCGCGTGGCAACGACGCTCGCGAGCACGATCATGGCAGCCGCAGCCCAGAACATTGCGAAGCGGCGGATCTGATTGGAAATCGGGAGTTGTGAAGCTACGCCGGCACGGCTCACGCGCCCAGGGGGAAGCGGGTGCATGCTCTCACTAAAGCGGCACACACCGAACGGCGAATCACCCCGTCGGGTGGACCTTCACAAATTCCTAAAGATTTCTAGGGGGCCCGGCGGTCGTTCGCGATGAAGGCCGCGTGGGTCACCGGCATCTCCTGCGCGAACAGATCCTCGAGCGCCCCGGCGTAGGCGCGGATCTCGCGCTGGGCCGTCTCGGCATTGCGCAGCGAGAGGAAGTTCATGAGGCTGCGGGCGTTCAGCGTCCAGTAGAACTGGGTGTAGATCGCGACCGGCAGCACGTTTCGCGCGATCTCCTTGGCGATGCCCTGCTCGAGCTGTGCGAGGTACGTGCGATACGCCTCGTCGTACACCGCCTGCTGAGCCGCGCGCGTCGACTCGGCCAGCTCCGCATCGACCTGCTCGAACGTGTAGGCCCCGGGCTTGCCGACCTGCGTGCGCACGTCCTCGGCCGCCGGCACGTAGAACTCCGCCTCCAGCTGGGAGTACCTCCCCGACCACTCGTTGAACGACCCCACCCGGTGCCGCATCCACTCGCGGCATACGAAGATCGGCGCCTTCACGTGGAACCGAAACGCGTTGTGCTCGAACGGCGTGCCGTGGCGCTCGCGCATGAGGAACCGCACGAGCCCCTCCTCGCGCGGCGTCATCTCGTCCACCTGCTGGGCGAACGACACCCGCGCGGCGTTCACCACCGAGAGGTCGTCGGCCATGGCGTTGTCGAGCCGCACGAACCCGTGGTCGAGCACGGGGATCTGGCCGGTGGCCTCCGTCGTTGCCATCAGCCCTCCACCACGCCCTGCGGGGGAATCACCACGGAGCCGTCGGCCTGTAGCTCCCAGAACGGGTTGTGCGCGACCTCCCAGGGGTGGCCGTCGGGGTCGTGGAAGATGGCGGAGTAGCCGCCCCACTCGGTCTTCGCAGGCTCGCGCGCCACCGTCCCGCCGGCCGCGCGCACCACCTCGATCGCCTCGTCCACCTCGGCCTCGGAGCCGACGTTGTGGGCCAGCGTGACGCCGCCAAAGCCGCCCTTGTCCTCTGCCACCGAGTCGGCGGCAAGCTTCTCGCGGCCCCAAAGCGCGAGGCCCATCGGGCCGAGCTGCAGGAACGCCACGTCGCCCGCGAACACCGTGGCCGGCTCCCAGCCGAGGCCGCGGTAGAAGCCGATCGCCCGATCGAGATCGGAGACTCCCAGGGTGACCAGCGTGATCCGCGGTGCAAAGCTCATGGTCGCAGCAGTCTACCGCCGTCGACGATGACGTTCTGCCCCGTGGAGAACTCCGACTCGATGCAGAACCGCACCGCCTGGCACACGTCGGCAGGGGTGCCGTGGCGGCCGAGCGCGGTCTCCTCGTTGTCGCCCGCAACGCCGTCTGGCATCAGCACCGGGCCGGGCGCGACGCCCATCACGCGGATGCCCTCGCGGCCCCAGTTGAGCGCCAGGTTCTTCACCAGGTGGATGAGCGCGGCCTTCGCAGCCCCGTGCGCCGAGAACATCGGCCACGGCTGCAGGCCGGCGACGTCGGTGATGGCGATGATCACGCCGCCGCCCGGCAGCATCGCGGTGCGCGCCGCCTGGGCGGCGAAGAAGAAGCCCTTCGCGGTGGTGTCGAACGACTCGTCCCACTGGGCCTCGTCGATGTCCTGCGGCCGGCGCGGGACGAAGCCGCCCGAGGGGCAGTGCACGTACACGTCGAGGCCGCCCAGCGTCTCGGCCGCCCACTCCACCAGCAGCGCCATCTGGCCCTGCTTCGACGCATCGGCTGCACGGGCGCCCGACCGCCGCCCGAGGGCCTCGATCGCCGCCACCGTCTCCTCGGCCGGCCCCCGGGACGCGTGGTAGCTGATGGCCACGTCCGCGCCGTGCCCGGCGAGGTCGAGCGCGATCGCGCGGCCCACCCGATGGGCGCCGCCGGATACCAGGATTCGCATGCCGTCGATGTGGGGCATAGAGGGATATGCTAGTTGCTCAAGCGAACCGTAAGACTCCCGGAAGGAGCAGACATGGCGTACTCAGTACCCGACCTGCCTTATGACTACAACGCTCTCGAGCCCCACATCGACGAGCAGACGATGCGGATCCACCACGACAAGCATCACCAGGCCTACGTGGACAAGGCCAACGCGGCGCTCGAGGGCACCGAGTGGGCCGACAAGCCCGTCGAGGACGTGCTCAAGAACCTCGACTCGCTCCCGGCCGACAAGCAGGCCCCGGTGCGCAACAACGCCGGCGGCCATGCCAACCACTCGCTGTTCTGGACGGTGCTCGGCCCCAACGGCGGCGGCGCCCCCAGCGGCGATCTCGCCAGCGCCATCGACTCGGCCTTCGGCAGCTTCGACGATCTGAAGAAGCAGCTCTCCGATGCCGGCGTGAACCGCTTCGGCTCGGGCTGGTCGTGGCTGGTCGTTGACGGCGGCGACCTGAAGGTCGTCTCCACCGCCAACCAGGACTCGCCGCTCTCCTCCGGTCAGACGCCGATCCTCGGCATCGACGTGTGGGAGCACGCGTACTACCTCAAGTACCAGAACCGCCGGCCCGACTACCTGGCCGCGATCTTCAACGTGGTCGATTGGTCGAAGGTCGCCGAGCGTTACGCCGAGGCTCACTCGGCCGCTGCGGTCTGACCAATAAACGTCGCCACATTCCGGGGCGGGTGCACGGTGCGCCCGCCCCGTGGCGTACCAGGAGGCGCGTTTCGTGAGCGGAAAGACGGTGGTGTTCTTCCCGGAGGGTGCCTACGGCCCCACCAACAACTGCGTCGGCATCGGCGAGGTGCTGCGCGAGCAGGGGCACCGCGTGGTGTTCATCCTCGAGGAGTCGTTTGCCGGCACGCTCGAGGCGCGCGGCTTCGAGGAGCGCCTCATGCGCCTCGGCCCGCCGCCGGCAGAGCCCGAGGTGCCAGGCCAGTTCTGGAAGGACTTCATCCGCGACACCGCGCCGGTCTTCCGTACGCCCACCATCGAGCAGCTCGAGACCTTCATCCAGCCCACCACCCAGGCGCTGATCGACGGCGCGAAGTACGTGCACCCGCGCCTGCTCGAGATCTTCGACGACGTGCACCCCGACGTGATCGTCGAGGACAACGTGGTCGCCTTCCCCGCGCTCCCGGCCAGCGGCCTGCCCTGGGTGCGCATCGTGTCGTGCAACCCGCTCGAGGTGCGCGATCCCAACATCGCGCCGGTCTTCTCGGGCCTGCCCCACGATGATCGCTCGCAGTGGGGCGCCTTTCGCGAGGAGTTCCGCCGCACGCACCTCGACACGTGGACCGACTTCAACGACTTCGCGATCGAGTGCGGCGCGCCGCCGCTTCCCCAGCTCGAGTTCATGCACCAGTCGCCCTACCTCAACCTCTACGTCTACCCGGCCGAGCTCGACTACGTGCGCGAGCATCCGCTCGACCCCACGTGGCGCCGCATCGAGTCGTGCGTGCGCGCGTCTGACAACGAGTTCGAGATCCCCCAGCAGCTGCGCGAGGGCATCGGCGCGCTCATCTACCTCTCGCTGGGATCGCTCGGCTCGGCCGACGTCGGCCTGATGAAGCGCCTGGTGGAGGTGCTCGAGGATACGCCCCACCGCTACATCGTCTCGAAGGGCCCGTGCCACGACGAGTACGAGCTGGCCGAGAACATGTGGGGCGAGGAGTTCCTGCCCCAGCCGGCGATCCTGCCGCAGGTGGACATGGTGATCACCCACGGCGGCAACAACACCACCACGGAGTGCTTCCACCACGGCAAGCCGATGGTCGCGCTGCCGCTCTTCTGGGATCAGTACGACAACGCCCAGCGCGTGGACGAGACCGGCTTTGGCGTGCGCCTGCCCACCTACGAGTTCGAGGCCGCCGAGCTGGTCGGCGCCATCGACCGCCTCGTGACCGACCGGCCGCTGCACGCGGGCATGGCGGCCATCTCGGGCCGGCTGCAGTCCAATCCCGGCACGGCCACGGCGGCCGATCTCATTGCCCGCGTCGCAGCCCAGCGCTGAGCTGATCGCAGCCGCCCGCTGGTACGGCGGCAAGGGCGGCCAGATCACGGGGGTGGAGGAGCTCGACCGGCTCGAGCTGGGCGCCGGCGCCGCGCTGCGCGTGCTCGAGGTGGCCACGGCCGACGGCGCCGCCGAGCGGTACCTCTGGCTGGACGGGGAGGTCGGTGCCGCGCTGGTGGCGCTGGTGGCCGCCGGAGCCGAGCGCGGCCGGTTCCGGTTCGTGCCGGGACCGGGCGCCGAGGCGCTGCGGGGCGAGCGCCCGATCGGCCACGACCAGTCCAACACCTCCATCGTGGTGGGCGAGCGGCTTGTGGCGAAGGTCTACCGCCGCATCGAGCCCGGCGTGCATCCCGAGATCGATCTGGTCGAGCGCCTCACCGCCGCCGGACTCGATGCCGTGCCGGCGTTTCGCGGCGCGGGCTACTGGGACGGCCACCCGCTGCTGCTGGTGCAGGACTACGCCGCGGACGCCACGTCCGGCTGGTCGTTCACCATCGCGGCGCTGGACGCGGCGTGACGCGAGCTTTGCGCGCGCCGTGGGAAGCGTGGTGCGGCGGCTGGAGGACGCGCTGGTCGGGCTGGGCGCCGCCCCGGCGGCAGCTGCCGAGTCGGCCGCGTGGGCCGATGCCGCCCAGAGGCAGCTCGCGCGGGCGATCGAGCTGGCAGACGCATCCTCGCGTGAGCTCCTGACCGCGCACCACGACGCGATCGCCCGACAGCTCGAGCGGCTGCGGGAGCCCGATCCGCCACCGCCGGTCACGCGGGTGCACGGCGACCTGCACATCGGCCAGGTGCTGCGCGCCGCCGACGGCCGTCTGCTGGTGGTCGACTTCGAGGGTGAGCCGGCCCGGAGCATCGCCGAGCGCTCCGCCGCCGGGCCGCCGCTCCGCGACGTCGCTGCGATGCTGCGGTCGTTCGACCACCTGGCGCGAAACGAGCGGGCGCCGGACGCCGACGAGTGGCTCGGGCGTGTCCGGCAAGAGTTTCTGGCAGGCTACGGGCCCGTTGACGCCGGCCTGCTGCACGCCTTCGAGGTCGAGAAGGAGTGCTACGAGTTCACGTACGCGGCCACCTACCTGCCCGAGTGGATGCCGGTCGCCGAGGGCGGCATGCGCTGGCTACTGGAGCATCCCCATGAGTGACATGAAGCCCGAGCTCTTCCGCGACGACGTGCTGGGCTCGCCGCAGTCCCTGCGCGCCGTCGCTGCTGCCTACCCCGACGGGCCGGGCGTAGACATCGCCGGAAAGCGCGTGCTTTTCATCGGAATGGGCTCGTCGCGCTACGCCGCGATGACCGTCGCTGCGAGCCTGCGGGCGCGGGGCGTGGACGCGTTTGCCGAGATCGCATCCACCGGAGCGCCCCAGCCGCCGGATCAAAACACCGTCGTGATCACGATTTCGGCGAGCGGCGGATCGGCAGAAACGATCGCTTCTGCCCGCAAACATTCGAGTTCGGCCGAAATCATTGGACTGACCAATGCGCCGGAGAGCTCATTTTCACATACGGCGTCGCGGACGCTCGCGCTTCATGCCGGAACGGAGATCTCCGGCATCGCCAGCCGGTCATACCAAAATACCCTGGCCGTCCTGCACATGATCGCCGGGATCTCGCCCGCGCGGATCGCCGCGGCGGCAGACGCGTCCGAGCGGCTGCTGACCGGGCGGGCCGATTGGATCGATGAGGCGACCCGCCTGCTCGCCGGATCGACCGTGCACGTGCTGGCACCGGCCGAGCGGATCGGCTCGGCCGAGCAGTCGGCGCTGATGCTGCGCGAGGTGCCGCGGGTGCCGGCAGACGCATGCGAGACGGGCGACTGGTCGCACGTGGACGTCTATCTCAGCAAGCGGCCCGGGCTGGGGCTCGTGCTGCTGCGCGGGTCGGCGTGGGAGGCAGACGTGATGGAGTGGTCGGCGGAGCGCGGCTTCCCGGTGATCACCGTGGGCGGAGGGCTGCCCGGCGCCGCCCTGGACATCCCGCTCGAGGACGACGGCGACCCGGTGATCCGCTCACTGATCGAGCATCACGTGGCCGAGCTGATCGCGGCGGAGCTCTTCAGCCCTGAATAGACGGTGCCAGGCACCGGCTATTCACCCTCGAGCCAGGCCCGCGCGGTGGTGTGGCCCGCCGCCGCGGCGTTTCCCTCGAGGTCGGCGCGCAGCTCCGACACGATGCCGTGGCGCTCGGCCAGCACGTCGTGGTTGTGGATCGTCTCGAAGTTGATCTGCCGCGACAGCACGAAGCAGCCGTCCGACAGGTCGGGGTAGCGGTCGAGCGTGCCCGCCACCATCAGCCGCACCGAGTCCTCCACGAACCGCGGATGCAGGTGCGCCTGCTCCACCACGTAGAGCTCGTCGGGCCGCTTCAGCAGCTCGAACACCGGCGCGCTCATCGAGTCCTCGGCGATGCCGATGAGATCCCGGGCATCCACCTCGCGCTTGGTGCCGATCATCAGCGTCGCCTCGGCGCGCTGGTTGTGCGTCGCGGCGGGAAGCAGCGAGAAGATCTCGTCGATCTGACCCGGGTCGTAGCCGGCCTCGGTGAGCCGCACCGACGCGTTCTCGCGCACCAGCCCCTGCGCGCACGGGCACGCGTTGAGGCCGCGCACCTCGACGCCCACAAGCCGCCGCGCGCTGGTGCCGTTCACCAGCGAGTGGCCCAGCAGGTGGTAGATCTCCTGCGTCGGCAGGTCGGTGACCGGCGTGCGCCGCGTGACGGGAAACTTCGCGCGGATCTTGACCTCCGACCGCACGGCCTTCTGCCGCTCGACCACGCCGGCGGCGATGTGCTCGGCCAGCACCTCGACGTGCAGGGCCTCGCCGATGACCACCGAGTCGATCGCCTCGGCGACCATCTCGGGGAAGCGCGACATGTGCACGCCCTTCTGCGAGGGATCGAGATCGACGTAGCAGTCGATGTCGGCGTAGTACAGCGTCTCCGTGCCCGCGTGCGCGATGCGGATGACCTTCTGGACGCCGGTCACGCCGGCCCTCGTCAGTCCCAGCTGCACCTCGGGAGCGTCAGCCTGGAGATCCTGTTTGAACGTCGTGGTCGGATTCATGGTGGAGAATGGTAGGTCAGTCGCGAAGCAGGCGCGACATCCGCCGGTCGGCCAGCACCCGCCCGCCCGTCTGGCACGTGGCGCAGTAGAACACTGTGTATTCGTCGAACGAGACCGTTCGGATTTTGTCTCCGCACCGCGGGCAGAGCGCGCCGGCATTGTCGTGCACGACGTACCCGCGATCGGCCTTCGTCGTGAGCCCCTTGGCGGAGAGCGGCACCAGCCGGTCGACGGCGGCGCTCAGCACCCCGACGATGGCGGCGTGCAGCTGCTCGAGCTCGGCCTCGTCCAGCCTGGACGATCGCGAGTTGGGCGAGAGCTTCGCCGCGTGCAGGATCTCGTTGGCGAACGCCCGCCCGATGCCCGCGATGGCCCGCTGGTCGCGCAGGAAGCCGTGCAGCAGGTGCGGATGCTCCGTCGCCTGGCGCGCGAGCACCTCCACCGTGAACGACGGGTCGAGCGGCTCGGGGCCGATGTGGGCGAGCTCCGCCGCCAGCTCGCCCGGGGAAGCAGCCACACGCCGGCGCGGCGCTTGGAGCCGGTCTCGGTCATCACGAGCTCGGTGCCCGACTCGAACGCGACCACCAGCCGGGCCGTCTTCGTGTGCTTCTGGGCGATCACGAGCTTTCCCGCCGACATGAGGTGCACCATCAGCGTATTTCCGTCCTCGGCGGTGAAGAGCAGGCGCTTCGCCCGCCGTCCGACCGCCGAAAAGTGCTGTCCGACGAGCGATTTGAGCGGCGGATCGATGGTTTTCACGGTCGCAAAATGACCGATTGGCACGGCGGCGATGGGCTCGGCAGTCAGGGTCTCACGCTGAGCCCTCACAAACCCCTCCAGTTCGGGCAACTCGGGCATTTCTGAAGGCTAGCTTGTAACGCACTTTGTGACTGAGCGGGGGTAAACCGTTTGCGCGAGTTGTCGTTTTCTGGAGAAGAATTTTCCAAATCGCGACTTTCGGATCCCCCAAACCGGGGCTATACTCCCGGCGTCTGCGTTCTTCTCTCACCCACCGCCACACAGCGGGAGCGGCTGCGTTCCCGATTCTAGGTGAGACCATCTTGTTAACCTCCTATGCAATGAGGGCGCCAATGCTGACTGTCGAGATCTCGCTCCCGGATATCGAAGAGCTCAAAGCGCTCGTACAGGAGGGCCACGACAAGGGCTACCTGACGTACGACGAAGTTGCCGCGGCGCTCGAGGAGATCGAGCTGACGAAAGAGCAGCTGGAAGACTTCTACACCTACCTGCTCGAGCACAACATCGAGCTCCTGGATGCCGAGTCCAAGCAGACCGCCCAGGCTGATGCCGCGTTGCACGTAGGCGAGAAGGCCCCCGAGCTCGACCTCACCGTCGAGCCCAGCCTCGATTCCCTGCGCCTCTACCTGCGCGAGATCGGCAAGGTCAGCCTCCTCACCGCCGACCAGGAGATCAGCCTGGCCAAGCGCATCGAGCGCGGCGACATGACTGCCAAGCAGCAGATGATCGAGGCCAACCTGCGCCTCGTCGTCTCCATCGCCAAGGGCTACCTGGGCCGCGGGCTCAGCTTCCTCGACCTCATCCAGGAGGGCAGCCTCGGGCTCGATCCGCGCCGTCGAGAAGTTCGACTACCGCAAGGGCTACAAGTTCTCGACGTACGCGACGTGGTGGATCCGCCAGGCCGTGACCCGCGCGATCGCCGACAAGGCCCGCACCATCCGCATCCCGGTGCACATGGTCGAGAAGCTCAACCGCGTGGTGCACATCGAGCGCCAGCTGGTGCAGCGCCTGGGCCGTGAGCCCAAGCCCGAGGAGATCGCCTTCGAGCTCGAGATGACCGCCGACGAGGTGCGCGACATCCTCCGCATGGCGCAGCTCCCCGTGAGCCTCGAGAAGCCCATCGGCGAGGAGGAGGAGTCCGAGCTGGGCGACTTCGTCCAGGACGAGCAGGCCATCAGCCCGTTCGACTCCGCCACCATCACGCTCCGCCGCGAGGACATCGAGCGCGCGCTCGACTCGCTCCCCGAGCGCGAGCGCAAGGTGATCGAGCTGCGCTTCGGCCTCAAGGGCGAGCAGCCCTACACGCTGGAAGAGGTCGGCCGCACGTTTGGCGTCACCCGCGAGCGCATCCGCCAGATCGAGAACAACACGCTGAAGAAGCTCGAGGGGCTCCCCGAGGCGCAGGCGCTGCGAAACGCCGAGTAGTAACGGCGGTTCGCGGGGGCGGTCTCAACTAGACTGGCTCCCGCCCGGGAGGGTGTCCGAGTGGTTAAAGGAGACGGGCTGTAAACCCGTTGGCTCTGCCTACACAGGTTCGAATCCTGTCCCTCCCATCCAGGTACGGCGGCACGAATCTGCCCCATGGCGCTCGGTCGCCGTGGTCAGTCACTGAGTCCGGCACGTCCTGTCCACCGATTCACCGGGTCACGGACGACACCTCGGGCAGGCAACGAGTGCGGCGACCGCTGCTCGGGCGACCCGCTCGGCGGTGTCAGCGGTCAGTGGCGGGGCCGGCCCGGCGACCACAATCATGTATCCGTTCTGGTACCAGGTGACGCTGGTTTCCGGATTGCCGGCAAGAAGCGCTCCGTGGAACCCGTGCCCGAGGCCGATCACGCCGTGCGAAGAGCAGTCGGTGCAGTTGGAGGCGATGCTTGCAAGGCCCTTAGGTCCTGCGGGGTGGTCAGCACGGCCGTAACTAAGCCAGACAATCCCGATACCGGAGCTCTTGCCATATCGGGCGATGACGACCCGGCCAGCGCCGCGTGCCGTCTTCGAGGAGGTGTACACCCCGGCCGGAGGGCCAATACCGGGCGGCAGCTCGATCGGAAACGCGAGCTTCTTCATCGGTAGGGCCAGGGTGTGCGAGGCGATGAGGCGCGTGCCGTCAAACCGGGTCTGTGACCAGTCCACGGTTGAACCCTCGGGCATCGTCTGCTGTCCGCAACCGGCGGCACACAGCGCGGATACCAGGCCGATCAGAGCGCAGCCGAAAGCTGCCGCGCGGTTCACCATGGTGGATCAAACGATCCGGTGACAGACGGTATCTTGGTTGGGTCAGTGGAATGGGTGTGGAGCTTGCCGCGCGACCATGCGCCCCATTCCCACACTGCTTTGGCCGGTTGGCCGGACAGCGGGATCCGGCACAAGAAGATGGCATTGCCTCCGAATTCTCGGCGCGTAGAGATCCGACAATCGACCGGCCCTTGATAGTGGCGCCCAGCGGGAGCGGCCTGGAACTGACCCGCGGTGGCGTCGGCAAGCATCGCTGCTGCGACCAGTGGCTTGACTGACATCGAACCTTCGCCTGCCGACCCGCACCCCGTCAGAACCAGCGTCAGGAGTCCGGCCGCGATTACCACTGAGCCTGTCACCGACATTCGTGCCATAGCTCATTATCGTCCCAACTCCGGGCATGCCGCAATGATTTCGGCTAGCGCGGCCAGATCGATCTCGAGACTAACCCGTGATGACGGCGCAAGACACTGGGCGGCGAAACCCGCGACCCGCATCGAGATCAATATGCCTATGCATTTCATGGGCAGATTCCGTACGCGCATAGGTATTACGCTCCCACTGTGCATATTCTGGGAGCTTTCATCGCTGGTTTGCTGGTCTCGACTGTCACGACTCCGGCCGGGGTGAGTGGTGCAGTACTCCTTCTCCCAGTGCAAGTGAGCGTGCTCGGCGTTCCGAGTCCTGCTGTCACGCCGACGAACCTCTTGTTCAACCTTTTTGCGACGCCGAGCGGTGTCTACCGCTACTGGAAGCTTGGGCGAGACCCGATGGCGTCCGGCCTCGCTCAACGACTCCTAGCCGGAACCATTCCCGGCGTCGTCTTCGGAGCGATAGTGAGGGTCGAATGGCTTTCCGGACAGAGCGCCTTCTACCTCGCCGCAGGCGCTGTACTCGCACTACTCGGGGCGACGTTACTGTCACGCCAACCGAAAGCCGGTCGGGAACCTCTCGCCCTCAGCCTGGTACCTCCGATCGCATTTGTGGTCGGGGCGGTTGGCGGGGTGTACGGCATCGGTGGCGGCTCGTTTCTCGCCCCCATTCTCCTGATTGGTGGCTACTCGGCCTATCAGATCGCCCCGGCTGCCCTTCTTTCGACCTTCGCAGCGTCAGTAGTCGGAGTGACCTCGTTCGTGGTGCTGGCGTCCACCGCGAAATCTGGATCGAACGTCGCTCCTGATTGGGGCATTGGCATCTCGGCCGGCGTTGGCGGGATCGTCGGCGCATACATCGGGGCGAGCATCCAACACCGCATCCCTGACACGCGCCTACGGCACCTCCTGGGATTCGTGGCTGTCGCTATCGCCGCTCGCTACTTCTATCTGGGCTTGGGCCACTAGCCAGACACCCTCAGTCGAGCGGCTAGCAGCATCCGCATGACGGATCTCCACGCCATGAGCTGCGACCTTCTCGTACGGCGATCCCGGCGATCACGAGCCCCGCGATCGGATCGGCCCACCACCAGCCAAGCAGCGCGTTTGCTCCCAGGCCGATCAGGAGTGCGATGGAGAGGTAGGCACAGACCATGTTCTGCGCAGCTTCTGACACGGTCGCCTGGGAGCCAAGCTGGCGGCCAACTCGCTGCTTGGCGCGAGCCAGTATCGGCATCGTCGGCGCGGTGATCGCAGCCAGGCCGATCCCCACCCAACTGGCATCGGGATGATCTCCGGTGAACGCGCGGAGCGACTCGACAGCAACGTAGGCCGCCAGCAGGAAGAACGACAAGGCGATCAGGTGCTGAGCGCGTCTCTCTGCCTTGGCTGATGCACCGCGACCGCCGGTGAACAGCCAGATGACGACTCCGCCGGCGAGCACCTCGATCAATGAATCGACGCCGAAAGCGATCAGCGCCACCGACCCCGCCGCGATCCCGGCACCGACCGCGATTGCGAACTCAACAACGTGCCAGGCGTTCCCGCCCCAGGCCAGGAGCTTCGCCCGCCGCTCCAAGCGAGCTCGTTGAGCAGGTTCGAGCACCGACCCCAGACGGACGCGACTCACGGCGAGCACGGGCGAAGCCTCAGTGCTCACGTCGCCTCAAGCCCCTCGGCCGGCAGCATCGCCAGCGCTGCCAGGAGCTCCGAGCCGACCGACGTCAGCTGATACATGACCATCTTCTTTTCGCGCCGCGAGACGACGACCTCTGCGAGCCGCATCTTCCGCAGATGATGAGACACGACTGCACCCGACCGCTCGACGATCCAGGCCAGATCGCAAACGCACAGCTCGCCACCATCTCGAAGTGCGATCGCAAGCTGGATCCTCGTTGGATCCCCGAGCGCGTCAGCACGATCAGCGATTCCGCCGGCAGCGCGAATCTCGAGGCGCGTGCGCCGGAGGATTTCGGCTCGATCGAGATCGAGACAGAGGAGCTCGCAGCGATCAGCTTCGGTTCGGAGAGCACGGGAGCCGTCCATTCCACTCATACTAATGAATGTTTGAATGACGACGATGGACGGCGGAGTGACTGCCGCCTACCGGTACGGCGAGATTCCCGAGGTCAGCATCTCGCCCGGCTGATCTCCCGGCGGCTCGCGCCGCTCCGAGCGCACATCCCACACCACGGCGTTCAGCTCGGCCGACCACACCAGGCCGCGGCCGATGAGGTAGAGGTAGAAGAGCGCCGTGCCCGCGATGCCGAGGCTGCCGTAGAGCGCCGAGGCCTGCGCGAGTCGCTCGGACAGGAAGTACACGGTGAACACGTGGAGCGCCTCGAGCCCCGCGCCGAACACCACCGCGCCCGGGACGTATGCGCTCAGCGGCAGCTGCGCGGCCGACGGCAGGCTGCGTGAGAGCACGAGCCACACCGCGGCGAACACGACGCCCACCAGGAGCGTTGCCACGAGGCCCGGCAGATCGGACGTGCTCGCGCGCACCCACCCGGCCGCGGTCATCGCCGCGACGGCCACGATCGGCGCGAGCAGCACCACGGCCAGCGCCTTCGGCGCGTTGGTGAACTTCGGCAGCGGCGTCCGCCACGCCGCCGCGTGCACGAGCCGCACGGCGCGCAGCAGGCTGAAGCTGAACCACACGAACGTCCACGCGCCGATCGCGATCAGCCACCACCGGTCGGCCTCTGACTGCTGCGCGGCGGACGCGACGGTGTTGGCGACCGCATCGCTCAGTCCCGTGTCGCTCACGGCGTGGTGGACGTCGTCGCCGGCGTGCCCTGCGATCCCCAGCCCGCCGGACACCAGAAGCGCGATCGAGAGCACCCAGAAGAAGAACCGAAACGCCAGGCCGCCGCCCAGCACCCCGCCGGCGATCTCGCGGTCGCGGAAGAACCAGCGGAAGCCGACGTCCACCGAGGCGTGGCGCGGCCGCTCGTGCTCGAGCCGCGTCGTGAGCTCCTGACCCCGCAGCGTCAGCGCCTCGAGCCGCGAGGGCTGGGTGGCGGGCTCGGCGTCCGGTGGCAGGTCTTCAGGCATCACGCTTCCTCGCTGCCGACGATACGTTACCCGGCGCGATAGCGTGCTGGACGTGCAGCCTCACCGCCGAATTACTGTCGCCGTGGGTGTCGGCATGTTCGTGGACGCCTCGCTCTACCTCGCAGTGCTGCCGCTGCTGCCGCACTACGTTGACCGGTTCGGGCTGAGCACGTTCCAGGCGAGCATCGTGCTGGCCGCCTACCCCGTCTCGATCCCGTTTGTCTCCTACGCGTGCATCGTCTGGGTGCCGAAGGTGGGCGCGCGGCGCATCACGCTCATCTCGGCGGTGCTCATGACCATCTCGACCGTGATCTTCGCGTGGGCGCCCACCGCGCTGATCCTCACGCTGGCGCGCTTCGTCCAGGGCATGGCGAGCGGATCGATCTGGACGGCCTCGATGTCGTGGGTGACCGACAACGCCCCGGAGGGAAGGCGCGGCCGCGAGTCGGGCATCGTGATGGGCATGCTCTCGGCCGGCTCGGTGGCGGGGCCGGGCATCGGCGCGCTCGCCTCTGTGGTGGGCTCGGGCATCGCGTTTGGGATGGTGGCCGCAGTGAGCGCCGCGGGCGTCCTTCTGGCGTGGCTCGCCCCGGTCGGTCACAAGGTGGTGACCGAGAGCGACATCTGGGGCGCCATTCGCCGCGGCGCCCGCCAGCCGGCGACGCAGGCGGCGCTGGCGATGGCCGTCATCGACCTGCTGGCCTTCGGCGGGGTCGATCTGCTGGTGCCCATCCACCTCGGCGCGAACGGCGAGTCGGTGACGGTGATCGCGATCGCCCTCGCCGCCGGCGCGCTCCTGGGCTCGGTCGCCGGCCCGGTCGCGGGGCGGATGGTCGACCGCGTCGGCCCCGCCGAGGTCGCGCTCTGGGCGGCAGTCTCGGTGCTGGTCGTGCCGGTCATCCTCGCCTTCACGCCCCCGAACGCCGTGCAGCTTGCGATGCTGGTGATCGGCGGGCCGATGTTCGCGGTGGTGGGCGCTGCGATGTTCCCGCTCTCGACGCTCGGCGCCGACCACGCCGGCGTCTCGCACGTCACCGTCACCGGGCTGATGGGCGCGGTCTGGGCAGGCGGGTTCACGTTCGTGCCGCTGGTGGTGGGCGCGGTCGCCGGCGCGGCATCGGCCGGCGTGGCATATGCGCTGATGGTCTGCATCGCCCTCCCGGTGCTCGCGCTGCTGGCACGAAGCGTGCGGCGGGTGGGGACGGTGCCCGCTTAACGAGCAAACGCGGCGACCGAGGGGGAGAGGCCGCCGCGCGTGTGCTCGTCTGAACTGCCACCAGTGTGCGGGCGGGGTGAGCCGCGCACACTCACCTCATCGGGTGATCTCTCGCTCAGCCCTCGAAGAGGCCCTGGGCGATGTAGCCGCCCCTGGCGACCCCCGGCGGCACGGCGAAGAGCGCGCTCGAGGTGTGGTGGATGTACTCGTTGAGCGCGTCCAGCGTGCCGAGGTGCCGCTGGAGCGCCGCGAACTGGGCGTGCGGATCCTGCTGGTAACAGATGAAGAAGAGGCCGGCGTCGAGCTCGCCCGTGGCCGGGTCGATCCCGTCGGTGTAGTTGTAGCCGCGGCGCAGGATCTTGATCCCGCCGGTGGTGACGTGCGACGCGCGGCGGATGTGCGCATCCACGGGGATCACCGGCAGCCCGCTCGGCTTGGTGCGCGCTCAGGTTCACCGGGTCGTGCTCCTTCGACTCGCCCAGCGGGGCGCCCTCGATCTTGTCGCGGCCGATGGTGCCCTGCTGGTCGCCCAGCGACGAGCGATCCCACGTCTCGATCAGCATGCGGATGCGGCGGCTCACCACGTAGCTTCCGCCGCGCATCCACGCCTGCGGCTCGCTCCGGGGCACCCACACGTAGCGGTCCATGGCGGCGTCATCGTTGGTGTCGAGGTTGTTGGTGCCGTCCTTGAAGCCCTGCAGGTTTCGCGGGGTGACCTGGCTCTTGGAGGTCGAGGCCGCACGGCCGAACCCCAGCTGCGTCCAGCGGATGACAGCCGCGCCGCGCGCCCGCCGGGCCAGGTCGCGCACCGCGTGGAAGGCCACCTGGGGATCCTCCGCGCATGCCTGCACGCAGATGTCGCCGTCGCTTCGGCCGGGAATCAACAGGTCGCCGGGGAGCGGCCCGAGCGGCGTGAGGGCCGCCGGCCGCCGGGACGCGAGGCCGAAGCGGTCCTCGCCGTCTTGCAGGAAGACGCTCGGCCCCAGCCCGAAGGTCATGGTCAGGCGCGATGCCGGCAGGCCCACCGCCTCGCCGGTGTCGGCCGGCGGCGCCGCGAGGTTACCCGCGGGCGGGCCGGCAGGGACGCCCGCGGTCATCAGCACCGCCGCGCTCGACCACGATCGCAGCAGCTCCTGCAGCTCGGCCTTGGTCGAGATCGTGAGGTCGAACGCCGCGAACATCAGCCTGTCCTGCGGCGGGGTGAGGATGCCGGCCTGGTGCTCGCCGTAGAACGGCACCGCGCCGTCGGCCGGGTTGGACGACGCCTCGGCATTGCCGGCCGCGTAGCCCACGCCGGCCCCGGCGAGCCCGATGGCGCCGCCGCCGGCGACCTGTAACAGCCGCCGGCGGGTGACCCCCGAACCGGGTGGCGGCGCCTCGCTACTCATCTCTACCCGGTGACTTTAGAGGCAACCTGCGACATGGCCTCCGCCAGCGCGTCCACTTCCTGAGACAGCTTCAGCCGGTCGGCCTTGGTGAGCTCGCCGTAGTAGGCGTACCCGAGCGGCGTGTCGCGCTTGTAGGTGTCGAGCGTGGTCTGCACCGCGTCGGCGCGCTGCGTGATGGTGTCGGCAAGCGCCTTGTTACCCGTCGCGTTCAGTGCGGGCTTCAGCAGGTTGAAGGCCGTGACTGCGCCCGACGAGGTTGCCCTCGAAGTCGGAGAGGTCGGTGTGGGAGTAGCGATCCTCCTCACCGGTGATCTTCGACCCGGCGACCTCGTTCAGCAGCTCGACCGCGCCGTTTGCCAGCTGCGCCGGCTGGTAGGTGAGCGTCTGCACCTTCGTGTTGAGCGTGTTCACGTCCTTCATGAGCTTGGTCGCGTAGGCCTCGGTGCCCTTGGTGGTGTTGCCGCACCCAGAGGATCTTCTCGATGCGGTGGAAGCCCGTCCAGTCCTTGGGGCTCGCGACGTCGTTCATGCGCGCGTCGATCTCGGGATCGAGGTCGCCGAAGCTCTCGGCGACCGGCTCGATGGCCTCGTAGTGGCGGCGCACCGGCCCGAACAGATCCTTTGCCTTCTGCAGGTCGCCGGCCTTCAGCGCGGCCACGAACTGCGCGGTGCCGGCCTTCAGCTTCGCGGACTCGGCGATGACGTACTTCTGGTAGCCGGACGTCGCGGCGTTCAGCTGCGCGGCGGTGGGGCCCTTGTCGTCGGCAAACGCGGCGCCGGTGACGGTGACCGTGCCCTTCGGCGTGGTCGAGCCGTTCGGGCAGCTCAGCACGTACTTGCCGGGCTGGAGCTTCAGCGAGAACGAGCCGGGGATGCCCTCGACCACGTTCTCGCGCTCGCCGACGATCACGCCGTCGGTGTTGAGCAGCTCGAGCTCGGTGACCTTGGCGCTGCCCGAGTTGGTGACGTTGAAGTTGACGGCGCCGGCGGGGATGGAGACCTTCGCCGGCGAGCAGCCGGCGTCCGACAGGGTGACGGCGACGTCCTTGGCATTCGAGCCGCCGCTGGATGATGAGCTGGAGCTGGAACCGCAGGCGACGGCGGCGATGCTGACGCATGCCACGGCGAAGCCGGTGAGAGCACGGGAGGTGTTCATGAGTCCTTCTGAGGGGTGGTTAGGCGCTGACGGGTTGCTGCTGCGTGGTTGGCACGAGCACCTTCTTGCGCCGGGGTCGGAGCACGTAGATGAGCATTGGCACCGCGTAGAGCAGCCAGCCTGTCGCCTCACCCACCGTGGGATTGGGCTGGATTCCAAGGACGCCGGTCGCCAGCGAGCTGGTGATGGTGCCGGGGCGCACCAGCCACTCGAGGTTCACGGCCTGCGTCTGGAAGCTGTTGAGCCACGCGCCCTCGTGTGCGGTGTGGATCGCGCTGGACACCAGGCCGGCTGCGACCAGCACCAGCACCGCGGCGGTGACGCGGAAGAATCGGTCGAGGTTGAGGTGCACGCCGCCGTAGTAGATGCCGATCCCGATGGCGACGGCGACGCCGATGCCCAGGACGGCGCCGAGGCCGGCCGACATCGCGTCACCCGATGCCTGGAAGGCGGCCAGCATGAACACGGAGGTCTCGACGCCCTCGCGCAGCACGGCGAAGAAGGCCATCGCGACCAGCGCCCACGAGCCGCTGGCGGCGGCGGTGGCGGCGCTTGCGCGCAGGTCGCCGGCAAGGGTCTTGGAGTGCTTTCGCATCCACATGATCATGAAGGTGACCATGCCGACGGCGACGGTGGCGACCACGGTCTCGAGCTGCTCCTGCTGGCGCTGCGGAAGCGCCTGGTCGAGCAGCTGCAGGCCCACGGCGAGGGCGATGCAGAGGGCGACGGCGAGGGCCACGCCGGCCCACATCGCGCGGAGTGCCGAGCGGTTGCCCTGCTGGCGGAGGAAGGCGCCGATGATGCCCACGATCAACGAGGCCTCGACCCCTTCGCGCAACCCGATCACAAATGTTGGCAGCACCGTGTTCCTTGCGTTTCGCCGACCGAGTAAGGCGCCCCTAAGTTAGGGCTGCCTAACTATGCCAGTCCCGCGCCGGATCTGTCAAGGAAGAAGCGTCACAGCGGGCACGTTTTGCCCGCTCAGGCCGCATTCGGGTCGGTCATCCAGAGGTGGAACGCGGTGCCTTGCGTGTCGCGGCAGGAGGCGAACCAGCCGTGCCCGGGCACCGGCGCGCGGTCGTCTGCCTCGCCGCCCAGCTCGCGCACCCGCTCGATGGACTCGTCGATGTTGTCGGTGCTGAGATAGATCGTCGGATAGCCCGAGCGGTGCTCCGACTGGAACACCGCCACGCCGGAGTTCTCGGTCACGGCCGCCATGCGGTAGTCGGTGTCCTCGAACCCCGAGTCCTGGAACTTCCAGCCAAAGAGCGAGCTGTAGAAGGCCTGGGCCTCGTCTGCGTTCCCCGACGGGAACTCCACGTGCACAACTTCGCCCTCTGCCAAGACCGCCTCCTCTTGATGGACTACGTGAGCACAGGATACGCTCTGTCGCGATGACCGAAACCTCCTCGATCGACCTCGGAGTGCTCGAGGCGACTCCTCCGGCATTCACCGCCGAGCACGTATCGATGATCGCCCTCGACCTGTTCGGCGTCGGCGGGAACTCCCACGACCTGGGCAGCGAGCGCGACCAGACGTTCATGGTCGATGCGCCGGGCGGCGGCGGGGGCGTGCTGAAGATCTCGAACCTGGGTGAGGATCCTGCGTCGCTCGACATCGAGGTCGGCGCCCTCCTGCACATCGCAGAAGGCCGATCCGGGGCTGCCGGTGGCGCTGCAGCTGCCGCGGCTGGGTGCGGGCCGCACCCCGGCCATCGAGGACTTCCGGCCGCAGTACGAGGGCCCCGACGGCGCCGCACTACGTGCGCATGTTCCGGCGGCTCGAGGGCCGCTCGATGGTCGCGGGCGTCGCGCTGGACGACGCGGCCGTCGTCGCCTACGGCGCCGACCACTGCGCGGCTCGCGCGGGCGATGCGCGGGTTCTTCGATCCCGCCGCCGGCCGCAACCTGCTCTGGGATACCAAGCACGCCTCGGATCTGCGCGGCCTCGTCGATTCGATTCCCGAGCCCGCGCGGCAGGCGCAGATCAACCGGATCCTCGACCGGTTCGACGAGCGCGTGCGGCCGCGCTATCCGCAGCTTCGCGCCCAGGTGGTGCACGGCGACCTCGCCCTCGACAACGTGCTGCTCGACGACGCCGGGCTCGTGACGGGCATCGTCGATTTCGGCGACATCGTGCACACCTCGCTGGTGTCCGACCTGGTGGCGGCGCTTGCCTCGGTGCTGCGCGGCCGCCCGGCCGGCGACGTGTTCCGCAGCGCCCGGCTGATGCTGGACGGCTACCAGTCGGTCACGCCGCTCGAGCCGCTCGAGCTGGAGCTCGTGGGCGACATCTTCCTCGCGCGCCTGGCCACCATCGTCACCATCAGCGCGTGGCGGGTGCTGCGCTACCCCGAGAACGCCGAGTACATCCAGAACTGGGACGCCGACACCTGGGAGATGATCGCCCAGTGCGACGAGCTGGGGCCCGACGCGGTGGGCCAGGCGCTGGGCGCGCCTGCGCCGCCGGTGCCCGACGCCGAGCTCGCCGCCCGCCGCCGCGCCGCCCTCGGGCCTGCGATCACCCCGCCCACCTACGCCCGGCCGGTGCACGTCGCGCGCGGGCGCGGGGCGTGGCTCTTCGAGGCCGACGGCCGCCGGATCCTGGACGCCTACAACAACGTGCCCGTGGTGGGCCACTGCCACCCGCGCGTGACCGAGGCGGTGGTGCGCCAGACGCGCGCGCTCAACACCCACTCGCGCTACCTCTACGAGCCGCTCATCGAGCTGGGCGAGCGGATCATCGCCACGATGCCGAAGGGCCTCGGCCTGGACACGGTGATGATGGTCAACTCGGGCAGCGAGGCAAACGACGTGGCGTGGCGCATCGCGCTCGCGCGCACGGGTAACACCGGCGGCATCGTGACCGACTTCGCCTACCACGGCATCACCACGGTGATCTCCGACATGTCGCCCGAGGAGTGGGTGCCGGGCTACCGGCCGGAGTACGTCGAGACGCTGGGCGACCTCACGGGCGCGGCGACCGATGCGGCCATCGCGAAGCTGGGTGAGCGCGGCATCGCGCCGGCGCTGGCCTTCCTCGACACCGGGTTCACGAGCGACGGCTTTCTCCAGCCGTCCGGGCCGACGTGGGCGACATCGCCGGGCCGTGAAGGCGGCCGGCGGCCTGGTGGTGGCCGACGAGGTGCAGGCGGGCCACGGCCGCAACGGCCAGACGCTCTGGTCGTTCGAGAGCTACGGCCTCGAGCCCGACTTCGTCACGATGGGCAAGCCCATGGGCAACGGCTATCCGGTGGCGGCGCTCGTGACGCGCAGCGACCTCGCCGAGAGCTTCGCCGAGACCACGGAGTTCTTCTCGACGTTCGGCGGCAACCCGGTGGCATCGGCGGCGGCGGTGGCCGTGCTGGACGTGATCGACGACTACCGCCTGATCGATCACGTCGCGCGCGTGGGCGAGCTCCTGAAGGCAGAGCTCGAGCGGTTCGCCGCCGGCCGGCCCGAGATCACGGCGGTGCGCGGCCGCGGCCTGCTGATCGGCGTCGAGATGGCCGATCCCGGAGCGGGCCGGTCGCGATGGTCGACGCGATGCGCGAGAACGGCGTCCTGATCGGCGTCACCGGCCCGCACCACAACGTGCTCAAGATCCGCCCGCCGCTGGTGTTCTCCGACGAGCACATCCCGGTCTTCATGGCCGCCCTGGCCGCCTCGCTGCTAGCCGCCGACACATCCTAGTTGAAGATTTTTTGAGTCTCGTCTAAACTTGGTTTGTGGTCAGTGAAGCGGCACAGGACTATCTGAAGGCGATCTGGAAGCTCCAGGCGCGCGGTCGACGTGACCACCAACGCCCTGGCGGCCGAGCTCGGCGTGTCGCCGGCGTCGGCCACCGCGATGCTGAAGAAGCTCGACAAGCTCGGGCCTCGTGGAGCACGAGCGCTACCACGGCGCGACGCTCACGCCGGCGGGCGAGCGCGTCGCGCTCGAGGTCGTGCGCCACCACCGGCTGCTGGAGCTCTACCTGATGGAGGCGCTCGGGCTGCGCTGGGACGAGGTGCACACCGAGGCCGACCGGCTCGAGCACCACATCTCGGAGGAGCTCGAGGCGCGCATCGATGCGGCGCTCGGCTATCCCGACCCGCGACCCGCACGGCGATCCGATCCCGACCGCCGACCTGGTGCTGGTGCCCGATGAGCGCACGCTTCTCTGCGACGTGGCCGAGGGCGATCAGGCCGTGGTCCGCCGCGTGCCCGATAGCGACGCCGACCTTCTGCGGTATCTCGCGAGCCTCGGCCTGGTGCCCGAGCGCGAGCTCGTCGTGGTCGAGCAGGCGCCGTTCGACGGGCCGGTGACGGTCGAGGTCGCCGGCGACCCGTCACGCAATCGGCCGAAGCGTCGCCGCACGGATCGAGGTGCTGCACCCTGAGCCCTGTGCCGCCCCCCGAGCTGGTCGTCACCGACCCGGGCGTTCGCGCGCTGCCCGGAGAGGCGCGGGTGGCGACTGCCGCCGAGCGGTCGCTTTCGGGCGAGCGGCGGGGCCTCCGCGCGCTGTGGCCGTTCCTCGGCCCCGCCTTCATCGCGGCGGTCGCCTACGTCGATCCGGGCAACTTCGCGACCAACATCGCGGCCGGCTCGAAGTACGGCTACCTGCTCCTGTGGGTGATCCTGGTCTCGAACCTGATGGCCATGCTGATCCAGACGATGAGCGCGAAGCTCGGCATCGCGACCGGCATGAACCTGCCCGAGGTGTGCCGCCAGGAGTTTCCCCGGCCCGTCACGATCGGCCTCTGGATCCAGGCCGAGCTGGTCGCGATGGCCACCGACCTGGCCGAGTTCATCGGCGCGGCGCTCGGGCTCAACCTGCTCTTCGGCATCCCGCTGGTAGTGGGCCGGTGCGCTCACGGCGGTGTTCGCATTCGGGCTGCTCGCGCTGCAGACCCGCGGCGGCTTCCGCCACCTCGAGGCGGTGATCATCTGCCTGGTCGGGCATCATCGTCGCCGGGTTCGCCTTCCAGATGCTGCACGCGAGCCCGAACGGCGGCGAGGTCGCGCACGGCCTGCTGATTCCCGGGTTCTCGGGCACCGAGAGCGTCGTGCTGGCCGCCGGCATCCTCGGCGCGACGGTGATGCCGCACGTGATCTACCTGCACTCGGCGCTCACGCAGAGCCGCGTGGTGGGCCGCTCCGACGAGGAGCGAATGAAGATCTTCCGCTTCGAGCGGGTCGACGTGATCATCGCGATGGCGATCGCCGGCGCTCGTCAACATGGCGATGCTGATCGCCGCGGCCGGGCATCTTCCACGCCACCGGCCTCACCGAGCGTCGACACCATCGAGGGCGCCTACAAGCAGTTCGGGGCCGTGGTGGGCGACCACGCCGACACGATGTTCGGGATCGCGCTTCTGGCCTCGGGGCTCTCGTCCTCGTCGGTCGGCACGCTCGCCGGCCAGGTCGTGATGCAGGGGTTCGTGGAGCGCTCGATCCCGCTCATGTTGCGGCGGGCTGATGACGATGGCGCCGGCGCATGATCGTGCTCGCGATCGGCGTGAGCCCCACGCGCGCGCTCGTGCTGAGCCAGGTCGCGCTCTCGTTCGGCATCCCGTTCGCGCTCATCCCGCTGGTGCTGTTCTGCCGCAACCGGCGGCTGATGGGCGCGCTCACCAACCACAAGCTGACGACCGTGGCCGCGCGTGATCGTCGCCGCGGTGATCGTGTCGCTCAACATCTTCCTGCTCGGCGCAGATCGCCATCGGCTGAGGAAGCGCGATAGGCTCCGCGCCATGTCCGAGCCCTCCAGCGCAGCTCGCCACCGGCCACATCACCTCGATCACCGAGGCGATCGGATCGACGCCGCTCCTCGAGATCGAGGGCGTGTTCGCAAAGCTCGAGTACCTGAACCCGTCGGGATCGGTCAAGGCGCGGATCGCGCGCTACATGATCGAGCGGGCCGAGGCCGAGGGCCTGCTGCAGCCCGGGTTCACCATCGTCGAGGCGTCGAGCGGCAACACCGGCAACGCGATGAGCATGGTGGCCGCCGCAAAGGGCTACCGGATGCTGGTGGTGATGCCGGCCGGGATGAGCCCCGAGCGTGCTGCGATCTCACGCGCCCACGGCGCCGACGTGATGCTGATCGGCGACTTCCACGTGAACGCGGCGCTCGATCACGCCCGCACGCTGGGCGAGCGGCCGGGCTACTTCAACCCCGCCCAGTTCGACTCGCAGTGGAACGTCGACGAGAACGAGGAGTGGCTCGGCGCAGAGATCCTGGCGCCAGCTGCCGCGGCCGCCCGACGCGCTGGTGGCCGGTATAGGCACCGGCGGCACGCTGATCGGCGTGGGCCGGGCGTTCCGCGAGGCCAACCCCGGGCGTCGAGATCATCGGCCTCGAGCCCGACGAGTCGTGCACCATCGTCTGCGGCGAGATCGCCACGCACTCCATCGAGGGCATCGCCGACGGGTTCGTGCCCGGCATCATCCAGCGCCACGGCCACGAGGTGGACTCCTACGTGTCGGTCTCGAGCCCCGAGTCGCTGGCCGAGATGCGCCGGCTCGCGACGCGAGCACGGACTCTTCGTGGGGCCGAGCTCCGGCGCGCACATGGTGGCGGCCAAGCTCCTGCGCGAGCAGCGGCCCGAGCTCGAGACGGTGGTGACGCTCCTCTGCGACGAGGGCGAGAAGTACATCACCGACCACTACGTCTGAGGCTGAATACCCGGTGCCTGGCACCGGTGATTCACCGGCCCTAGCCGTTGAGCTCGGACATCACCCGCTCGATGCCGTCAAGCTCGCTCGCCACCACCGACTGCCGCGCCGAAGGCAGCCAGAACATCGCCCGCTGCACGCCCGCCTCGGCGTAGGCGGCGAGCACGTCGGAGGCCACGGGCGGCCCCATCACGATCACGGGGATCTCACGGCCGGCGCGATCCCGCAGCTCTAGGATGCGCTCGACGTTGTCGTCGGCGTGGTTCGGCATCCACGCATCGCCGTACTCCAGCACGCGGTCGAACACCGTCGGGCCGCCGCCGCCCACGAGGATCGGCGGGTGGGGGAGCTGCAGCGGCTTGGGGTCGCACCAGATCGCGTCGAAGTTGACGAACTCGCCGTGGAACGTGGCCTCGCGGTGGGCCCAGATCTGCTTCATCGCCAGCACGTGCTCGCGCATGCGCGCCATGCGGGTGCGCGGGTCGGTGCCGTGGTTTGCCATCTCCTCGCGGTTCCAGCCGGCGCCGATGCCGAAGTCGAACCGCCCGCCGGAGAGGTGATCGAGGCTCGCCACCTCCTTGGCCGTGATGATCGGGTCGCGCTGGGGGACGAGGCAGATGCCGGTGCCGACGCGAAGCGAGCTGGTTACAGCCAGCGACGCGGCGATGGCGACGAAGGGGTCGAGCGTGCGCGAGTACTTCCGCGGCAGCGGCGGTGCGTCCTTGCGGCCGCCCCACGGCGTCTCGCGGCTTGCCGGGATGTGGGTGTGCTCGGCAAACATGAGCCAGCGCATGCCGCGCTCCTCCACCATCCGCGTGAGGTCGCCCGGCGCCATGCCGTCGTCGGTGGGAAAGTAGGCGACGCCAGCGTCCATCAGCCGAGCCGGTTCTTCAGCACCTGGATGCGGTTGTACGAAGCCTGGAGCTGCGACATCGGGAGCGTCCCGGCCTTGGCGGCGTTCAGAAGCGCGGTGTACACCGATTGGCTCGTGGCGTCCGAGCCGGTGACGAGCACCATGTCGGCGCCCGACTGCGCGCTCTTCAGCGCGACGCTTGCGACGCTCACGTGGCGGACGGCCGCGGCTGCGTCGAGCGAGTCGGTGATGGTCGCGCCCTGAAATCCGAGCTTCCCGCGCAGCAGCCCGCGGATGATGGTGGGCGACCACGCCGCCGCCTGTGAGCTGTAGGCGGGATAGACCGCGGTCGAGAGCATCACGATGGGGTGCAGGCTCCGGCGAAACGCGACCTGGTAGGGCAGCGTGCCGGCCAGGATCGTCGCCTGCGAGGCGGTGATGGTCACGAGCGCCTCGTCGGTGGTCACGGTTGCGCGGCCGAGCCCGGGGAAGTGCTTGAACGTGGGCCACACGTGCCCGCTCTCGAGCCCGGTGCCAAACGCGGCGGCGTCGTTTGCGACCGTGAAGCGGCTGGTGGAGAACGCGCGCTGCTGCTGCTCGATGAAGGCGGACGGCCCTGTGGGCACGTCGGCGACCGGCGCGAGATCCACGTTCAGGCCGATGGCGCGAAGCGCCTGCCCGGTGCCAAGGCCGCTCGACTGCGACGTCGATGCCGGGAGCGCGCCGAGCTGCTTGGCCGACCGGTTGGGCGGCGCCCAGGGGATGCGCTTGACCTCGCCGCCCTCCTGGTCGGTCGAGATGAGAAGCTTCGGCTGGCCGCCTGCGGCCGCCGCTGCCTGGAGCGATGCGGTGAGCGCCTTCACCTGCGCGGGCGACGAGATGTTTGGGCCCGAGAGGATGACGCCGCCGATCTGGCCGGCACGCACCCGGGCGCGCAGCCATCCGCTCGCGGTGGCGCGGGTGATGCCCACCACCAGCCGCTGGCCCACCAGCTGGGCGAGCGTGGGAGTGGCCGCCTGGGCCGCGGGAGGCGAGCCGGCGCCGGCTGCGGCAAGGCCCGCGACCGCTATCACGAGGAGCCCTGCGAGTGCCTTCCGTGCCATGCCGCCACTCTAGCCCGGAGATACCATCCCCGGTATGGAACTTGGCAGGATCGGCGTCTGGACGAGCTACCGCGCGATCGGCGAGGAGAACGCCGCCGGTGCCGCGGCGCTCGCAGAGCGGCTGGGGTTCGGGACGTTCTGGCTGGGCGGCTCGCCCAGGCTCCCGAGCGTGCGGCCGCTCCTGGAGGGATCCGAGCGCATGATCGTGGGCACCTCCATCGTCAACATCTGGGCCTACGACCCGGCCGAGCTGGCCGCGGAGTACGCGGCGCTCGAGCGCGACTTCCCCGGGCGGCTCCTGGTGGGCGTAGGCGTCGGGCACCGCGAGGCGACGTCGGAGTACGTGAAGCCGCTCGCCGCGATGCGGACGTTCCTCGATGGGCTCGATGCGGCGCCCGAGCCGATCCCGGTCGACCGCCGCTGCATCGCGTCGCTCGGGCCGAAGTCGCTCGAGATGAGCGCGGCGCGATCGCTTGGCACCATCCCCTACTTCGTGCCGGTGGAGCACACGGTCGCGACCCGAGCGGCGCTCGGCCCCGGCGTGCTCATCGCGCCGGAGCTCGCCGTCGCGGTCGACTCGGATCCCGGGCGCGGCCTCGCGAAGTCGCGTGAGTACGCATCGCGCTACCTCGGCCTCAAGAACTACACCAACAACCTGCTGCGCCACGGGTTTCACGAGCGCGACATCGCAGACGGCGGCTCGGATCGGCTCATCCACGAGGTGGTGCCCCACGGCACGGCCGAGCAGGTGACCGACATCGCGCGGGCCCACCTCGACGCCGGCGCCGATCACGTGGCGCTCCAGGCCGTGGGTGAGACGGGCGTGCCGCGCGAGCAGTGGACGGCGCTCGCAGCCGCCATGAGCTAGAACCCCGGCGTGAGCTACGCGATCTACGTTGGCAGCGCTCGGTCGGCAGACGGCTGCGGCTACCTCGCCGGGTACGGCGACGAGCCGTCGAGCCACTGGCTCGAGGTGGTGCCGCGGCAGACGCACGCACCCGGCGCGACGATCGAGGTGGGGGTGACACCCGAGGCAGAGACGCCGGGGGTGCGCTCGCACATCCCCCAGGTCGCGGAGACCGCGCGGCACCTGCGGGTGAGCTACTCGTTCTACCTCGGGGTGCCGGCACCGCTCACCAACGGCGGCTTGAACGAGCATGGCGTGGCGGTGCGCGACGTGTGGTCGCCCAGCAGCGAGCGGCTCGCGGCGCTCACGCCGGTGGATCAGAGCGGGCCCAACTACAGCGACCTCGCGCGCATCGTCCTGGAGCGTGCGCGGACGGCCCGGGAGGGCGTCGAGCTGATCGGAGAGCTCATTGCCGCCTACGGCTACTCGACCTATGGCGGCAACTCCCACCTGATCGCAGACGAGCGCGAAGGCTGGGTGGTGATCGAGTTTGCCGGCGGCCGCGGGCTATGGGTGGCAGAGCGGCTGGACGAGCACGCGGTGCGGGCAAGCCGCCCGGGCTACGTGCTGGAGATCCCCGCCGACTTCGCGGCCCATCCCGATTTCCTGGGCGCGCCCCACCTCATCCAGTTCGCGGTGGAGCAGGGGTGGTATGACCCGCAGACGGACGGGCCGTTCAACGTGAACGCTGTCTACGGCGACGGAAACGGCCGCTGGGCCGGCGTCACGTGGATCGAGGATGAGCTGCAGCAGAAGGAGGCGATCGGGCTGGCCGACGTCGCCCGTGCGATCCGCACCGAGCGGCTCACCGGGGACCACTCCGGCTACGGCCAGATCGTCCCGCTGCGCGGCGCCGGCGATGCCGAGACGCGGGTCATGTGGCACGCACCGATCGGGCCCATCGCGGCGCCGCTCACCCCGTTTCTGCTGGGCGTCGAGTCGATCCCGCCAGAGTTCGCGCAGCACCGCTACCTGACGACCGGGGAGGACGCCCTCTTCGTCGATGGCGACTCGCTCGTGCCCCAGGCGGTGGAGGCGACGCGTTCGGCGGTGTTCACGTTCAAGCGCCTGCTCTACCTGCTGGCCGAGCACCACGAGCTGTTCCTGCCCGAGGTCACCCCGGTGTGGGAGGCGTTCGAGGCCGGGCAGGCGGCGCTGCTGCGATCGGTGGTGGATGCGGCGGGCGTGCTGATCGCGGCCGGTCGCGCCGATCTGGCTCGCGCGCTCATCACGCGGCACTGCGCGACCGAGGCTCTGCGGTCGCTCGACCTCGGCGAGGCGATGGTCGAGAGCATGGAGGCGCGCAGCCGGGTGCTGTTCGGCGTGCGGGAGCAGGGCGGCTGGAAGGGGCCGGAGCAGATCTGGTGAGCTCAGGCGGCGGCGCGCTGCCGCCGGCGGCCGCTTCGCTTCATCAGGAGCCAGCCGAGCACGAACCCCGCCGAGTAGAGCACCGCGAACGCGACGGCGCTGTACTCGGCCAGCAGCTTCCTGCTGATGTCGGCGTTCAGCGACGTGTCGGACACGGACGTCTCGGCCCACACGAAGATGACGACGCCGGCGACCAGCCCGATCCAGCACGTCAGCGCTCGGTGCCCCATCCAGTAGGCGACGGCGCCCCCGAGCACGGCCGCGCCGACGAGGCCGATGTAGACCACGAGCTGCAGACCGGTATCCATTCGCTTAGGCTACGCGGCGTGCCGGACTTCCCCCAGCTCACCGATGTCGCAAAAGCCCTGCTCGACGGCCCCAACATCTGCGTGCTCACGACGCTTCGGCGCGACGGCGCGCCCGCGTCCAACGTGATGTGGTGCGGGCGCGAGGGCGACCTGATCGCGCTGAACGCGGGGCACGACGTGATATGGCTGCGGCGCCTGCAGCGAAACCCGGCGGTCTCGCTGGCGGTGGTGGACGCGGAGAACGCGCTCGACGCGCTGACGGTGCGCGGCACCGTGGTGGGCACGCGCCCCGACGTCGGATACGAGAACATCCACGCGCTCTCCGAGGTCTACGAGAACCGCCCGTACGCCTATAACGATCCCGAGACGTACGACCGCGTGGTGGTGACGATCCGCCCCGACGCGGCGGTGGCGCTCCAGGGAGGCGATCCGCAGGACGGGTTGCTCGGCTAAAGGCGCTGCCCGCCATCACCCTCCGCAAAGCGGGTGTTAGGCATTCACGAATTCCTCAGAGGTGGCGTGGAATACTTACCTCAGCACCTGCCAAGAGTGCCGCTTTAAGGGGGCGGCGGAGCTTCGGAGCCTCCGTCGCCCACCTGCGGGGTTTGGCGATTGTCGGGCGGCACCACGCTCTACCCACTGAGCCCTCGCCGCCCGACACACCACCGCACACCGCATCGGTGACGGGGCTCGCGGACGCTCTCACGGTTTCATCATGTGATACGTGGCACCATCGAGGGGCGCCTGCCCGGTGCACCTGGTCAGGCGACGTCTGGTGGGAGCCAGCGCCGCCTGACCTTCGCGCGGCCTTGACGGACGTCTTTACTGTCGTTGGGCGGCGTCGGCCGCCTTCGCCAGCTTGGTGATGGCGGCGAAGAACGCCGGTGACTGTCCGTGGAACAGGTTGTCGGCGGTCAGGGCCTTGACGGCGGCCATGGCACCGGCGTCCTTGGTGAGGGACGGTCGGATCACGGAGCACTTCGGCAGTCCCGGTGAGATGAACTCGCACGGCTCGGGCAGTACCAGGTTGGTCTGGAGAAGGGCGCTGTGCCTGGCGTTCAGGTCGGGGAAGTGGGTGCCGGTCTCAGGATCGGTGACGCCGGCCAGCGGGGAGGCGACGCAGTTACCGGCGGCGTCGTGCCAGATCGCGAAGTGGTTTACCTCGACGCCGCCGATGCTGACGACGATGCGCAGCACCTCGAGGCTGGTGACCTTCATGCTCATCGTGGTGTAAAGGGTGGAGCCGCCTTGCTCGATCATCGCGAAGTGGAACCCGGCGGCGTTGGCGATGGCCTGCATCCGCTGCTCGGAGCGGCCTTTTGGCGGGACGGGCTGGGACTGTCCCGGGGGAGTGTCGGCGTCCGAGATCGGGATCGCCGGCTGGTTTTGGATGGTCACGGCCTGCGGGAACGTGGCGCCGAAGTCGGGGTTCTGGGTGCTGCGGTAGCGCGTGTACCAGCTGGTGTCGACGTTGAGGTGTTGCAGATTTGTCAGTCGCCCGATCTGCCTGGCGCCTTGTGCTTTGCTGGACGGCAAGGTCCGGAACTCGTCCAGGTTCACGGTCGGCGCGCCCTTGGACCGCAGGTAGGCGTTCAGGAAGTCGGCGTGGCTCTGCTCGTCGTCGGTGTTGTCCGAGACGTACTGCGACATGTCACCGTCGAGGTTGGCGAGCGCGGCCATGTAGGCCGGGTTGCCGCCGTTGGCTCCGCCGAGCTCGGCGTACTGCACCCACAGGTCCGTTTCGATGATCTCGGCGGCGGCCAGGAACCGCAGCACCGCGATATCGCCCTTGGTCAGCTCCTCGGAGCCGAATGCCGAGGCCGCGCCGAGCCCGCCGGTGACTGCGGTGGCACCGAGCGCGCCCATACCGGCCAGGAACCCTCTGCGTCCGACGACGCGGTTCCACTGCTGCTCAACGGTGGTATCCATACCGTCCCCCTCACGGTCGAGGCGATCCCCGGTGGATCGCCGCGACTCCAGGTACCGGCCGGGTGCCGGGGCGGTTTGGAAATCTTCCTCAGGAAGTGATGGAGGTCACCGACGCAGGCGTCAGGCGTGCTCTGCGACCCACCGCATGGGATCTCCCGCGCCGAGGTCGTCGATGCCGGCGTCGGCCAGGGCGCCGCACACCAGCGTTCGTCGATGGGCGGCGAACGTCAGGACGTGCGCGACCATCCCGGCGTAGGTGAAGACTCGCGGCGGGACGCAGGTTGCATCGACGAACGTCTCGTCAAGCCGGCCCTCTTCAACGATTGTCCTCACCCGATCCAGGAACGCCGGCCCGACGTCGGCCAGCCTCAGCCGCATCGAGCGAACGCTCTCGTGATCCTCGACTGCAAAATCATATGGCCGGTCGTGGGTCGCCGCGTCCCACATCGCCAGCTGGCCGACCAAGCGCGAAAGCAGCGAGCGGAGAGTGGGATCGCGATCGACTCCATCAACCGAGATCTCGACCGGTCGGTCAAGCGTCTCAGCACTGAGATCGCCCGCACGCTCGACCATCTCTCCGACCAGCCACACATGGTGCTCCACCATCCGGATGAGGAGATCCACGCCGGTCACCGTCCTTTCTGCGGGTAGCGACAAGCTGCCCGGTGGGTTGAAGTGCACGCGCCCCGGCTCGCCAATCAGGAAGCTGGCCGGATGCTTACGCCAGCGTGACGGTGGCTGGCCGTAGGCCCGGCTGAATGCCCGGGTGAACGCCTCATGTGAGGCGTATCCGGCGTCGAGCGAGACTTCGAGCAGCTCGTCGTCGGTCGTGATGAGCTGATACGCCGCTCGCTCCAAGAGGATGCGACGACGCAGCCGCCCCGGCGGTTCGCCGGCGGCCGACGACACGAGCCGATCGAAGTAGAAGCGCGACAGGTGAAGCCGCGCCGCGACCGCATCGGAGCTCGCGTCATCCTGGCCCAGGGTGTCTCGGAAGATGTCGAGAAACCCTTTCAGCGTGTCGGTTGCCGTGCTCATTTCACTGATCGTGCCACGGCATCTAGCTGCCCGCTTGATCGCGATTGCCCACTCTCCGCCGACGTCGGGGATGTCCTGACGAACCGCACCCGGCCGATGAGCGGCTGAGGGAGCGGTTCTCGTGAGCTCCGAGATGTCACCCTCTTGAGGCGGCTGATACCTGCCGATAGGACCCGTGCAGCCGGCAGGTTTCAGAGCATGGCACCTCCCGTCCCACTTGGCGGGTCTGCACGTCACGAGCCTTCGCCGGGGGGCAGCCCTACCACGATGCGCCCGCACAGCCGGGTGAACCGGACGCTGTCCGCTGCATCAGACGGAGAGGTGCTACATGCGCTCTTCTACCAGGAGTCCCCGGCGTTTGCCGCGACGCGTGCGTCTTGTCGCAGCGGTCGCGGTGGCCGGCACGACGGCACTCGCGCTGCTCGCGGGCGATGCCTTCGCGGCTCAGCCCACGGTCAATCTCGGTACCGCCGGGAGTTACGCGGTGCTGGCCGGATCGACGGTGACCAACACCGGGCCGTCGACGATCAACGGCAATGTCGGCCTGAGCCCCGGATCGGCGATCACCGGCTTCCCGCCGGGCACGGTCAACGGTGTGATCCACGCCGCCGACGCGAATGCCGCCGGCGCGAAGTCCGATCTCACCATCGCGTACAACGACGCCGCCGGGCGCACCCCGCCGACGGCGGTGCCGGCCGACCTCACCGGGTTGATCCTGGCGCCGGGCGTGTACAAGCAGTCCTCGGCGCTCCTGCTCACGGGCAACGTGACGCTGGATGCCCAGGGTGACCCCAACGCGGTCTTCATCGTGCAGGTCGGATCGGCTCTGACCACCGGAACGGGCAGCACGGTCAGCCTGTTGAACGGCGCGCAGCCGTGCAACGTGTTCTGGCAGGTCGGGAGCTCGGCCACGCTCGGCACGTCCTCGACGTTCGTGGGGACGATCATGGCGAACACCTCGATCTCGCTGAACGACAGCGTCACCCTCGACGGCCGGGCGCTGGCGAGCACCGGCGCCGTGACCCTCATCGATGACAGCATCACCGCTGCTCCGTGTGCGAACACGAGTGGTGGCGGCGGCGGTGGCGGTGGGAACGGCGGTAGCGGCGGTGGCGGAACCGGCGGTAGCGGCGGCGGTGGGAACGGCGGCGGCTCTGGTGGTGGTGGCTCCGGTGGTGGCGGCTCGGGCTCTGGTTCTGGCGGCTCCGGCGGCGGCACTGCCGGTACCGGTTCCGGGGGCCAGAACGGCACCCCGTCTCGCACGGCTGTGAACAACAGCGGATTCACGGGGTGACCGCTCCCCGCCGCCTCGCCGCTGCAGTCTGCGTAGCGCTCCTCGCGATCGCCGTATATGCAGCATGGACCACCCGCTCGCCGTCACATGGGGTGACGGCGGCGGGTGCCCAGGCCGGGGTGTCCGGAATCGCGGTCACCGACGCGGCGGCTCCCGCAGTACCTGTCCCCGCTGGGGTGCAGCAGCTCGTCACGCTCTTCTCCCTCCACGGCGTGCGGGCCCGACCGTCCGGGCAGTCAGCTCTGATCGGACAGGTGCCAGGTCTGCGACCCATCACCGGTGGGCGCACAGTGCTTCCGGTACTCGAACGACGCGTCGATGGGCAGAACCATCTCTGGCTCGACGTGCGACTTCCGGGCCGGGCTCTGGGCGGCGTCGCCAAGCCCCCTGCCGTCGGCTGGATCCGTGCGGCGAACGTCGCTCTCTCGGCGACGGCCTGGTCGATCCACGTGAACCTTCGATCCCGTCTGGTTTCGGTGTTCCATCACGGGGCTCGGGTTCGTCGGTATCGCGTAGTGGTCGGGAAGGCGGAAACCCCGACCCCGCGGGGCCGGTTTTTTGTCGAGGAGAACGTGCGGCTGTCGTCGGATCAGCCAGGGGCGCCGTTTGCCCTCGCACTCAGCGCGCGGTCACACGTGCTTCAAGACTTCGACGGCGGCCCGGGTCAGATCGCGCTCCATGGGATTGACAACGTGGGCGGGACGCTCGGCACCGCCGCCTCGCATGGCTGCATCCGAATGTCGGACGCGTCGATCACCTGGTTGGCGGCGCGGATTCGGCCGGGCACGCCGGTGATCGTGACATGAATGGCCACGACTGAAAGCGTGCGGGCGGCCGAGGTCGGCTACCTCCCGCGTCGTCCAGTGATCACTTGTGGAGCCACTTCGCGTGAAACTGGCTGCCGTTGGCCGTGACCGTCGAGGGGCTCGCAAGGGTTTCGCCGGCTGACTTCTCGGTGAGCGCCGCGGTCTGCCATCTGGCGCTTGTCAGCGATCCGGTGTGGCCGAGCGAATCCGAGGCACTCACGTGGTTGAACGTCACCGACTTATAGTTGGCGAGCGGGTACAGGGCCGTGCTTTGCGGCAAGCCCGGATCCTCGGCCACGACCTCGGCGGATCGCCTCGAGCACGCCAGGTTCGACGCGCACGTCGCATGCTTGGTGAACGTCTGCCCGCTGGTGGTATCCGACACGGTGATCAGGTACTGCGAAGCGGCGAAGCTGACCGTGGCGGTGATCGAGTCGCCGGGGTTGATCACGAACACGCTCGTGATCTGGCCGGTGGGATACATCTCCCACCACAACGTGTAGATGGGGGTTCCGCTCACGCACTTTGCGGACGAACCGCCCTGCTCGACGGTGGTGTTCGTCCAGCCGTCGAGGCCGACCCAGAACACGGCCCAGGCGTTCGGCTCGTTGCAGTGGATGACCGGCTGTGTCCAGGTTGCCGTGACGGTGCGAAACGTGGTCGCCGCAGATGTCGGCCTGACGACGTATCCCGCCCAGTTACGAGACGAGAGGTTGCTCGGATTCACCGTCGAGGACGCGCTTCCGATCGTCCCCGCAGACGCTGCCGTGCGTCTGGGAGCCCGTCGAGGCGAAGGTGACGGCCAGGGCGGCGATCACGGCGCATCCTAAGCTGACGAATCTCCACATCGGGTCGCTCCTTGAGTAGCTCTCGGTAGCGACGGATACTTGTCACCAGGACTACTCCAAGACTACGAGGGGTGTCAACCGTCGCCGGCGAGTGGGCCGGGCGCTGGAACCGGCCTACCCGGCGACCGCCGAGGGTGGGGGGAGATCCAGCGATTCTCGAACAGATATTTCCCGATCGTCAGCAGCAGCCCGACGGCGAATCCGAGGAGCGCGGCGAAGATGATTGTCCGCTCGGGACTGGTCGACCTGGTGAGCGGCTGGTGATGGTCGCATTAGCACGGATTCCTCACTACGCGGATTGGTGGCGGCGATGGTGACGAGTTCGCGCTCGAGGCGGGCCAGCTTGAGTGGCCAGTTCGCGAGTTGCTCAGCTTTCGACTGCCCGGGAGTGGCCGGGAGAGCGCCGGGTCCCGCCGCTTCGCTTCCACGTTCATCACCTGCGATCGCAGCCGCGGGTGTATCTTGATCTGATGCCCACGGACATCGACGGGCTGGCGTCACTGCTCCTTGGCCGGACAGTGGTCGGCTTGAAGCGGGTTTTCTATCGCCTTCCCGATGGTACTCGCCGAGACGTTGACGGCGATCTGGAGATCTCAACCGATGACGGAGGATCAGTGGTGCTGGCCGGCGGTGGCGATGGCCAGTCGCTGCGGTGGCAACTCGGCCACTGGCTGGATCCGTTCGCCGAGCCGCTCTCCGACGAGAACCGAGCATTCGTCGTACTGAGCGGCAAGTGGGAGGCGGTGGATGTCGCCGAGTGGCCAGGCTACTCGCGCATCATCGGCCAGCCCATCACGTCAGTCGAGGCGATAACGCCGGGATCGGGACTCACGGACGCTGTGTTTCGGGCCGAGCCCGATCTCGTGATGGGCGCGCGGATCGTCACGCCCGGTGGTCGGCTGGATGCCTTCTCCAACGGATGGGACGAGTTCGAGGTGATTGTCTCACCTGCCGATTGACGCCTACGATTCCGGTCAGGGTAGCCACCTTCCGTCCCGCTCAACGTTCGCGTTCGCCGTGGAACCGCGACCGACCCGGCCACCATCGATGGTTGCGCCGGTGGCATGATTCTTGGGCACCGACGTAGTAAGCGATGCGAGTGACCATGAGTGACAACCGCGACATCTACGAGCCGTTGACACCGAGCCAGCCGACGCCGGAAGACGAGCTTTGCTCGTGTCCGCCGGGGACACCGATCAAACTGATGTGGCATCTGTCAGAGAACCCGATCGCGTGCATGAACTGCAACGGTGAGGTGCCGCCCGAGAACGTGCCCGTCCCCGCCAACGCAGTATCCGCGCTCGCATACTGGTGCCACATCGACGCTGCCATCCAAGCCCTCGAACTGGACTCCGGCGCGTATGAGGAGTGGGCACAGGCACAGCTTCTCGATCCGCAAAACTGGGTCGTCACCGAGGGCCGCGAGATGCAGAGTCTGCTCGACCCGATTCGTCGCTGCTACTACTGGTTCTTTCAGCCAATCTCCGACGACGACGACCCCAAGCCTCGGGAGACGTGCCCAATCTGCGGACAGGGCCTCACCGAGTACACCGAGTGGAGATTCGTCCAGCGTGTCTGTGAGAAGTGCAGCATCGTGATGGCGGGCCAGCACTAGACCGCCGCCACGGCGCACGGTCTCGTTGAGTCGATGTTCGTGTTCCTGGAGCCACGACCGACACGGGCCACCATCCGGGTAACTGCGGGCCTATCTGCCCAAAGCAGACGGGCACGTTTTACCCGGCTCGCGACAAGGTCGGCGTCGACGCCACGCCCTATGACCTGCGCCACACGTTCTGCTCCCTGCTGGCCCACGAGGGGCGCTCGACTGTCTTCATCGCCCAGGCCATGGGTCACTCCTTGCTGGAGACCCAGCGCCACTACACGCACATCATCGAGGACTCACGGCTTGCCCCGGCGATGCCGATGGAGGCAGCGATCGAGGCTGCTCGGCTAGAGTTGTCGCGATCCGGTGTGTCCGTGGTGTGTCCTGGAGACGGTGTTCGGGTCATACGGCGAACTTTGCAAGCACCGAAAACAGCGTGATTTCCAGGTAAAGAGTGCGGCCCGCCCTCTTAGCTCAGTTGGTAGAGCACTTCCATGGTAAGGAAGGGGTCAACGGTTCGAGTCCGTTAGAGGGCTTCGCGGTAAAACCGCATGGTTGACCGGGAAAGAAGGGTCAGGGAGTGCCGCAGCGTCGCCCCAGAAGATTGACCCAAAGGGCTGAAGTTTCGACCGAGGCGCTGAGAGCGATTCTCCCGGCCCCCGGCATCCAAGGGCATTTGGCCCCAGCCCTCCGCAACCCTGGAGCAGCCGGACCGGAGGTGGGGTGAGGTGCTTGGCCTGCGCTGGGGAACCGGTGGGATCAACCTGCGACGAGCCTCTTGACAATCCCTCCCACGCTATATAGCGTTTGAGCTATGAACGGAGAGATGAGTGGCCCCACCTTCAGGGTGTTTCGATGCGCGCCCTTCGTCATTGTCATGCTCTGCTTCCTGCTGCCGCTGTTCTCTGTCTCGTCCTGCAGCGACGGCGCCGGCAACCAGCAGGCGACCGCCACCGGCGTCGACGTCGTCCTGGGACGAACCATCCACGCCGATCCGCCCCCGTCCGTCAACCCCGTCTCGGCCGACGACCAGGCCGCGGCACAGTCGATCGCACACGACGTACGCCCATGGGCGATCGTGACGCTGATCCTGTGCGGACTTGGCATCGCGATCAGCCTCCTCCGCCTGCGCCGCCATCAGCGACTCGCGAACGCGGGCGTGACCCTGGCCGCCCTCGTCGCCGTGTTCCTGATCGGAAGGACGGTCACTGCGCCGGGGGACGCGACGGGGGGTAATCCGGAGAACGGACTGATGCTCGCAGGCCTCGTACTCATCGTGTCACTGGCGATCCAGATCTGCGTCTCCATCTCGATCGGGCTCGCGCAAGCGCAGCGAGAAGCAGGAATGGCATCAGCGGGTGAGCGAAACCCACCGTAAGGGCGTGCAGTCGGGATCGCGATCCGCCTTCGCCAACGGCGCTTCCGGTAGATCACCCGGGAGCGGGCATGGCGGACACAACGAGGTGGACTTGGTGGCCATGGCCTACAGATCCACCACGTTCCCAGCCTTGAATAGGCGTAGTTGGTGCCTGCTCGTCTCACAGCGTGCTTCTGACGACCGCCGTACCCCACATCGTTCCGAGCGGTGCGCGCAGGTGACAGACAGCGATCGGCAGGCCGAGCTCGTCGTTGGCCAGCCGGTAGCGGTTGGTGATGCGAGTGGCGATGCGGTAGCGGCTGCACAACCGATGGAGGTCGCCTTGCTGGTAGCCGACCGTGACTGCCCAGTGCTGGGGCAGCGTCGCGGGTCGCCAGTACTGCCATGAGAGGTGGCCGCTGAGCGGGGCCGGCAGGCCGCGTCGGGGGCCGTAGAGTGCCAGCGCTCCGGCCTCGCCGTAGTTCTCGGCGAGGATGGCGGCATCGCGGCGCTGAGCCGGGCTGAGGCTGTTCCACACGCGGGCGGTCTGGGACCTCATCCCGGGCCACCCGATCTCGTCCTTGTAGAAGCTGTTCTTCCAGTCGCCGTGAGAGATCATCGATGCAGTCGAGCGCGCCGGCACCACCAGCGGCAGAAAGAGCGCCAGCACGACGATGTTTGCCAGCGCGATGGCGCCGACCGCGAGCCAGCGGCGAGGGGTGGTGACCCACTCGGCGAGCACTGTCACGCCGGCGGCGATCGTGATCGCGTCGGCCGGTACCGGGTAGTAGCCCCGCCCGCGTTCAACCAGGAAGAGGACGACGATGAACATCCAGGCGATGGCGATCGGGCGAAGCGCCGGACGGCGCCAAAGGGCCACCAGGCCAACGATGATCACCGGCAGCATCGCGCCCGAGAACGCCACCACCTCGGCGATGTAGGCAGGCACCGGCGTGTCGGATGCCGTCTTTGCCTGCTGGCTCGGGAAGAACGTCACGGACACCCACGAGTGGGTTGCCTCCCAGTACAGATTGGGGAGCATCACCAGTGCGGCGACGCCGATCGCCACCCAGGGTCCGCGTGTGGTGAGGAGCCGTCGGCCGGGGGTGAGGATCAGCCCCACCAGTAGCCCGAGCAGCAGCGCGATCACGGTGTACTTGGTCTCGAAGCCGATCCCGGCCACCAGCCCGAACACCCACCACAACCTCGGCTCGGGCCGGCCCAGGATCAGGAGCGCCAGATAGCTGAGCGCGATCCACACAGTCGCGTCGAAGAACGTCGGGTGGAAGATGCTGCCGCCGCCGAGGGCGAACGGTGTCACCGCCCAGGCCGAGGCGCCCACCGCCTGGGTGATCCGGCCGCCGCCAAGCTCCCGCACCATGACCGCGACCAGGGTTACCCCGATCAGCGTCGAGATCTGCGAGGTCATGCGAAGCGCGGCCAGCGACGGGCCGAAGAGCTGCACCGTCACCCAGCCGATCCAGGCCGTCACCGGGGGAAAGTCGACGTAGCCGAGCGCCGGGTGGCGCGCCGCAGCGAGGAAGTAGAGCTCATCGCGATCCCAGCCGTAACGGGTGAGCACGGGCAGCGTGACGAGGATCTTTGCGAGACCCACCGCGAGCCCGATCGCGATGGCAGTTGAGATGCTCCCGCGGCGCTGTCCGGTCGTCAGCACGAGCGCACGGCCCTGACTCCCTCACTCGGAATTTCGGTAGCGGTGGCGGACGCCATCGTCCGGTGGCAAGCGTATTCGATCGAGCGGGCTGGATCAGAACTTTCTCAGGAACTGCCCGGATGATGCCGTGAATGGGCCTCTGCATCTCTCGAACCACGGGCGTCGGGCAGCTGCGGCTCCGGCTCCGGTGCGTTCGCAAGGGGCACAGGTGGCAGCGGCAGTTCGCCGACAACGCTGCCCGCGACGTGTGCGCGCGTTGCGGTGCGACCAGCGAATGGGAATATCTGGCGCCGCGGGCCGGCACCAGGCGTCCACCGGACTGACGCCCAACCGTCCTACCTGGATTGCGTTGAGATCAGGCCAACGACCACGATCGCCGCCGCGACCGCTGCGACGATCACGAGGCATCCGATCAGTCGCGTGGCTGTGGTCTTCATACCCTCAAAGCCTCCCAGACGGTTATGAGAGACGCGTGACATCTCGCCGAGGTAATTCCCGGATGGGCGTGAGCTCAACCGTTCAGCTGGTACACATGAACCCAGTCGATGTGGAGGTCGACGTGGCCGGTGAGCGCAACGGCCGGCATGCCTCCCGACGTGCCGTTGGTACCGACGTGGGTCTGCATGATGAGGTGCATCGGCTGGTGTGGCACGATCGAGCCGGTGATGGTGTGCCAGGGCTTCCCGTCGAGGAGGTAGACGAGCTTGCCGGGTGTCCATTCGACGCTCATGACGTGCCACTTGCTGAAGTCGCCCATGACCTTCGCGTGGTTCTGTGAGTTGTGCGCGCCGTAGTGGAGGGTGCCGGTCTCGACGTGCCGCTTGCCGTAGAGCGTTGATTCCTCGGCAAAGTCGATCTCGGGCGGCCAGCCAGTCTTGGGCCAGAGGGCGAGGCACATGCCGACGCCCATGCCGCGATCCATCCGGAAGCGCACTGACCACTTTCCGTAGGTCTGGTTGAGCGACCTGCCCATCGACATCCCGGCTGACACCCAGCGCCCGTTCTCCCGGTAGTTCTCGAGGTTCATGACGCCGCCCTTGGCCACCAGGTGGGAGCGCGCCCAGCGCGTGGTGGGGCAGCATCTCGGCGTGCCCTGATACCGCGTCCAGATCCTGGTGCTGAACCCTGAGGCGAAGGTGCCCGAGAACACGGGGCGCCACTTGGGTGCGGCCGCCCTCGCCGTGAGCACGCTGGCCTGGCCGGTCGGAGCGAGCGTACTTGCCGCTACCGATCCGGCGACGAAAGCTGAGAGAACTATGAGTATCGCGAGTCGGCGCATGTCGGTATGTTGTCGGCAGATTCGCCGACAACGCAAGCGTCAATGACCCGAATTTACGGCGGGCTTACGATGTGCACACTTCGCCGGCCGCGCCCAAACCCGGAGTTTGCGGCGGCGGGCGAGCGCGGAAGTTGCCTCTGAGGTCTGAGCACAAGCGAGGTTGAGGTGTTAACTCTCAGAGACCCCTCAGAATGAAAAGATGACCCTCGATAACTCGTCACCCCGGATGCCGCAGTATCGGGTATGCTCGCGCCGCTGATATCGAATGGGGACGGGGGCGGCACCATGATTCGACGGGTTGGCCTGATGCTGTTTGGCGTGATCGCACTCACGACGGTGCTCGCGAGCTCGGCGAGCGCTGCGAACTCGTATCCGCCAAGCGCCACATGCCAGACCAACGGCGTGGTGCGATCGGTCCTCTTTCTGAAGGGCGTCGCCTACCTTGGCGGTGACTTCACCGAAGCCGGGCCAGCGGGAACCACGGTCGGCGGCTCCGGCTGGGTCGCCCGGGATCATCTCGCCGCCTGCAACGAGACCACCGGTGCTCTGACCTCGTGGAATCCGGGCGCCAATGACCGGGTGATGTCCCTGGCCACCAACGGATCGGTGATCTACGCCGGCGGCCGTTTCACAACGCTGGCCGGACAGGCCCGGAAGAACATCGGGGCCTTGACGACGGCCGGCGCGGCGACCAGCTTCAATCCAGGTGCCGCCGGCGAGGTGTTCGTGGTGCGGGTGGCACCGAGCGGCAACGTCTTTGCCGGCGGCACGTTCTCGGCCCTCGGCGGGAAGACCGCCGCGAAGATCGGCGAGGTGACACCTGCCGGCGTCGCCGTGCCCTGGCCGGTGTCGGTTGGTCAGGTCACCGGGTTTGCCTGCCCGCCTCGCTGCCCGCCTGAGGTGTTCACGATCGCCATCTCCGGATCGACCGTGTACTTCGGCGGCCACTTTGGCCTGGTCAACGGCAGGTCACGAAACGAGGCGGCCGCGGTGAGCCTCTCCACCGGAGCTCTCCTGCCGTGGAACCCGAACATCTACGCCTCGGCGAACTGCCCGACGTGTCAGACCACCGAGACCGAGCGGGTGTACACGATCATCCCGGACTCGACCACCAATGACATCTACCTGTGCGGCGGTTTCTGGCAGGTGAACGGGAACAAGCGGGCGTTCAACATGGGCGCGTTCAACCCGTCATCCGGGGCGCTCGACACTCGCTTCACCGTGCAGAACGACGGCGACACGCCGGGATGTGCCATCCACAACGGCGTCATCTACTTCGGCGGCCATTTCAACTACGCCGGCGTGCTCTGTCAGCACACGACCACAGCGCCGTGCGTCATCCGCCACCACGTTGCAGCAGCGGAGATCGCGACGAATACCCTGCTGCCGTGGAATCCGGGTGCCAACTCGAACCATGGCATCTACACGATCCGGCAGGACGCGGCGACGGTTGGCTTCGGGGGCTATCAGACGACCGTTGCCGGGAAGCCTCAGGCTGGGTACGCCGCGTACGCAACGCCGGCGTTGCCCTAGGCCGCTCCCGCCAGGGGAATCCTCACGAACTCCTCATGGCTTGACCTGAACACTTCCTGCGCCACGCCGGTCTGGAGGTTGTGTGAAGGACATGTCTCGACGAGGAAAAGCTGCGATCGCCGTGTTTCTCGTGATGGCGGGGGCCGTCGTGATGGTGAGCGGATTCATCACGTCGGATTTCGACGTGATCGCCGTCGGCGCGTGCGTCATCATCGGCGGATGGGTCATCGCCGCCAGCGCGGACATCCCCTAGCGGACAGGTGATATGAACACGACTCGCTTCACCAGGGTGGCCAATCGCGGTGCTTCAACGCAAACAGCGTGACGAATCCCAGGATGACGATCATGGCGATGGCGAACGCGGCTCCACGCATCTCGAGATCATCGGCGACGGATGCTGAGAGGTTCATGATGGCGCTGATGCGGCCGCGGTGGAGTCGCGCCAGGCGCTGCGATGGGCGCGAGCGCGGCAGCCGCCTCGACCTGGGCGATCCGGCGGTAGAGGAGCGCGGCAGCGGTGAAGATGATCGGCATGCGCTCGGTGAGCTCGTAGTAGGGCACCTGCAGACAGGCCGTCAGCAGCGCGACGTGGATCCACATGACCACCGGAGGGTCGCCTCGGCGCCTCCGAGCCGAGCGGAACACCGTGTACGCCAGCCACGAGGCGATGAAGAACAGCCCCGGAACGCCATGCGAGTAGAGCAGGAGAAACACCTCGCTCTCGGTGCCCACGGACTTCGTGGTGTGCGTCGCCGAGACCGCCTGCTGCGGGGCGCCGTAGCCGAGAATTGGAGTTGGCGGTGATCTGCGCCTGCGCAACCTGGTCACGGGCGAGCCGGCTCGTATCGCCGGTCTTGTGGGAAAACCTCCCCTGGACGAGCGCGCCGAGGGGCGAGACTGCGACCACGGCGATCAGCAGGGCTGCGACGGTGAGGACGCGTACGGCGACCTGCCGGTTCTGGCCGGTGGCAAACCGGATGGTCGCGTAGATCATCCCGGCCCCGAGGCTGAGCCAGAGCCCGCGATCGAGGGAGAACACCACGGGCACCACTGACGAGGCGAGGGTGAGCAGGATCACCCGGCGCCACGCCACGGAGCGGGTCATCGAAAGCGCGCCGAGGGCAAACGGCGTCATCATCGCAAACGTCGAGCCCCACGCATTGGTGTAGGCGAAGAAGGCCTGGGGCCGGCCCTCCTTGAACCCGAGGAAGTGCTGCACCTCGGCGAACTGCAGGTGGACGTGGGCGTAGAAGTACGTGTTGTGGAGGAGGCTGCCCGGGAACACGTGCTCGGCCGGGCTCGCGAGCGTCACCGTCGGGAACAGCACCCCGAACCAGCCGCCGACGACGATCATGATCCAGAACACCGTGAGCGCGTTCACCACGGAGCTGGTGGGCAGGCGACGCTCGCGCGAGTTGAAGATGAAGATGAAGAGGATGGTCGAGGCGATGTAGAACGAGTCGCGCCAGGCCCAGGCGATCGCCCGCGACGAGCTCGAGAGCTGCGTCGCCGAGATCACCGTCCAGACGATGAAGAGGAGCCACAGCCCGAACCGCCGAGGAACCTTCAGGCCACGCGTCTTGCAGAGCGGATAGACCAGCGGCGCGACGATCAGCGGCCACTGGAAGAACGAGAGGCCGAGCAGCCACCACACCGGCAGCAAGCTGAAGATCAGATACGGACGCCACCCAAGGGGCACGCGGTGGCCGCTGGGAAGCGCGCGGCGGTCGTTGGGGGAGTAGACGAGACGCCACCGGGGGCGTGGCGGTTGGGACGCTGCCGGTGGGCGCCGGCGGGGCGGTCGCCGCTCCCGGAGGCGCTCTACCCTGTTGTCAGCGCGCGCGAGGATCAGCGCGAAGAGCAGCGCGGCGAGGACGACGCTCGCTGCGGGAAGCAGAGTCTTGACGCTGGAGAGAGACGTTCCCACACCCCCCAGTGAACCGCGCGCGCTGGAGAGTTCCATGAGCGGGGGGTGACGGAGGTTGGGATCTGGTGTGAATCGGCGCTGCCGGGAGGACGCCCGTGGCTGGCGTGGCAGGTTCCCGTGGCATCGGGCCACGACACCGCTCAGCCACGGGCCCGGTCAGCGTGACACAAAAACTCTGAGAACTCTGCCCAACGTGACTCGCGGCGTATGGCCATCAGTCTGGATCCCAAATGTTGCATGCACAGGGGTCACTGGGGCAGAATGTCTCGATATCGGCAGCTTTTGGACCCAAAAATGAGCACTCGCCCTCCTTCTCAGGCGGCGCACACGACGATGTCCGGCGAGCCGGTTCGCGGGCTCTACACCGCTGACGACCTGCCGGCGGACGCCGAGATCGGCCTGCCGGGCGAGTTTCCCTTCACGCGTGGGATCCACCCGACCATGTACCGGGGGAAGCTCTGGACGATGCGTCAGTTCGCCGGGTTCGGCACCGCCGATGAGACCAACCGGCGCTTCCGCTACCTGCTCGAGCAGGGCCAGACCGGGCTCTCGACGGCCTTCGACATGCCGACGCTGATGGGCTACGACTCCGATCACCCGCGCAGCTTCGGCGAGGTCGGCCGCGAAGGCGTCGCCGTTGACACCGTCCCCGACATGCAGTCGCTCTTTGCCGGCGTCCCGCTCGACGAGGTGACCGTGTCGCTCACCATCAACGGCCCCGCGGCGGTGATTCTCGCCTTCTACGTGGTTGCCGCCGAGCGGCAGGGGATACCGCCGAGCGCGCTGGGCGGCACGATCCAGGCCGACATCCTGAAGGAGTACATCGCCCAGAAGGAGTGGTGCTTCCCCGTCGATCATGCGATGCGGGTGCTGATGGACATGATCGAGTGGTGCACCACTGACATGCCGCGGTGGAACCCGGTGTCGGTCTCGGGGTACCACATCCGCGAGGCCGGCTCGACCGCTGCGCAGGAGCTCGCATTCACGCTGAAGAATGGGCTCACCTACGTCGAGCAGCTGATGGCCCGGGGTCTCGATGTCGATTCGTTCGCTCCCCGGTTCTCGTTCTTCTTCAACGCCCACATCGACTTCTTCGAGGAGATCGCCAAGTACCGGGCCGCGCGCAGAATCTGGGCCCGCGAGCTGCGAGAGACCTACGGCGCGCAGGATCCCCGGTCGTGGGCGCTTCGGTTTCACACGCAGACCGCCGGGGTGTCGCTCACCGCGCAGCAGCCGCTGAACAACATCGCCCGCACCGCGATCGAGGCGCTCGCAGGCGTGCTGGGCGGCACGCAGTCGCTCCACACCAACTCCTACGACGAGGCCCTGGCGCTCCCGACCGAGGACGCCGCCCGGGTCGCGCTTCGGACGCAGCAGATCATCGCGACGGAGACCGGGGTGGCCGGCACCGCCGACCCCCTCGGCGGGTCGTACTTCGTCGAGGCGCTGACCGATCAGCTCGAGCGGGAGGCCCGGCGCTACTTCGCCGAGATCGACGAGCTCGGCGGCATGGTGCGCGCCGTCAAGACGGGCTACCCGCAAGCGGAGATCGCCGAGGCGGCGTTCCGGTTCCAGCGGGAGGTCGAGACGGGTGAGCGAGCCGTGGTGGGCGTCAACCGCTACACCCAGGGCGGCGAGGAGCCGCCAACCCTCCACGTGGTCGATCCGCTGGCGGAGGAGCGCCAGAGGCGCCGGCTGGCGGACGTCGTTGCCGCGCGGGACGCTCGCGACGTCAAACGGGTGCTGGACGAGCTCCGCACGGTGGCGCGCGACCCGGCGCGCAACCTGATGCCGACGCTCGTCGAGGCCGCGCGCGTGCACGCGACGCAGGGCGAGATCGTCGGGGCGCTGCAGGACGTGTTCGGCCGGTACACCGAGACACCGTCCTTCTGACATCGGCGCTTTTTGGATCCATTTCTCTGGATTAACCGTGATGAGGGGGGTAAACTCTGGCCGTGAGGGCAAAATGGGATCCAAAAGAGCTACGGCCTGAGGATCACCGCGAGATCGCGGCACCTCCCGTTGATCCCGACCTCCTGCGCCGGGCCGGCTACTGGATGCACCTGGCCCGGGCTGTCGAATCGGCCGGGCACAAGCTGTATCTGACCGGGCGGGTGCCGGGCTCGTTCTACGACGGCTACGGCCAGGAAGCGACGTCGGTCGGCGTCGCGCTGATGCTGCGTGACGAGGACATCGCCTGTCCGCTGATCCGCGATCTGGGCGTCCATCTCGTCCGCGGCGTCACGCCGGAGACGGTGCTGCGGCACTACCTCGGTCGGGCCGGTGCGCCGATGGACGGCCGCGACGGGAACGTCCACCTGGGAAGCTTCGAGCACGGCACGATCCCGATGGTGAGCCACCTGCCCGAGATCCTGCCGGTGGGTATCGGGATGGCGCTTGCCCGCAACTGGCGGGGAGAGGACTCCGTGGCGGTGTGCTTCTGCGGCGATGGGGCCGCGAACGTGGGTGTGTGGCACGAGGCGATGAACCTGGCCGCCGTGTGGCACGTGCCCGTGGTGGTCGTGGTCGAGCGAAACGGCTGGTCGTACATGACCAGCTCGGCCGCGATGCTCTCGGTGGATCGCGTCTCGTTGCGAGCGCAGGGCTACGGGGCCGGCGCGATCCAGGCCGACGGCAACGACGTGCTCGCAGTGCTCGAGGCAGCCAGGGCGGCGGTCGAGCTGGCACGCAGCGCCGGCGGGCCGGTGATCCTGGAGTGCGACACCTACCGGATGCACGGCCACGGCGCCCACGACAGCCAGAGCTATGTGCCGCAGCACGACCTGGAGGTGTGGGCGGCCCGGGATCCGCTTCTGCGCTGGCGCACCGCCGCCGGTGAGATGATCGGGTGGACGGACGACGATCAAGCCAGGATGGTTTGCTCCATCGACGCCGATGTGGCAGCGGCGGTGGAGGGAGCGCTCGGCGCGCCCCAGCCCGACCCCGCGGGCCTGCTCGCGTCGGTGTTCGCGGCGTGAGCGCCACGGGCGATGCCGAGGTCACCTACGTAAAGGCGATCAACCTCGCGCTGCAGGCCGCCATGGAGAGCGACGAGCGCGTGCTTCTGATCGGCGAGGACATCGGCCGCGGCGGTGCGTTTCGTGCGACTGCAGGCCTCCTGGATCAGTTCGGCCCGCGGCGCGTTCGCGACACGCCCATCAGCGAGGGCGCGTTCACCGGGGTCGCCGTCGGGCTGGCGCTCGAGGGGCTTCGGCCCATCATCGAGTACCAGTTCTCGGACTTCCTGAGCAACGGCATGACGCAGATCACCAACGTCGCCGCCACGATGCACTTTCGCTCGCAGCACTCCGTGCCGCTGGTGATCCGCGCCCCTGCCGGCGGCGGATTCTCCGGCGGCCCGTTCCACAGCCAGTGCCCCGAGGCGTGGTTTCTGCGCTGTCCCGGCCTGAAGGTGGTCTGCCCGTCCACGGTCGAGGACGTAGGGCCGGCGATGGCGGCAGCCGTCAACGATCCCAACCCGGTGATGTTCTTCGAGCAGAAGAACCTCTACACGCGGGTGAAGGGCACGTTCGGCTACCCGTCCACCGCGGAGTTCGGCGGGGTGGCCGTGCGGCGGGCCGGCGACGACGTGACCTGCGTGACCTACGGCGCGGCGACGCACCTCGTCGCCGAGGCCGCCGAGCAGGCCTTCGCCGCCGGCATCTCGGTCGAGGTGCTGGACATGCGAACGCTGTGCCCCATCGACTGGACGACGATCCTCGAGTCGGTTGCAAGGACGGGCCGGTGCCTGATCGTGCACGAGGACCACGCCGACTTCGGCGTCGGCGCCGAGGTTGCCGCGCAGCTCGCCGAACGGGCCTTCGTCGATCTGGACGCGCCCATCAGGCGTGTCGGAGCAGCCTTCCACCCGGTGCCGTTCAGCCCGATCCTCGAGGACGCGACGCTCCCCTCGGTGTCTGGCATACTCACGGCGATCACAGACCTGGCCGAGTTTTGACCGGCCAGACTCACGCGAGCCCCGTGCCGTTTTCTCCCCCAACATGCGAAGAGAGCGAGCGTTTGCTGTCCACAAGAGTCGAGGAGATCGCCGGCGATCTGGAGGACAAGATCATCCACGGCCGCATCCGCCCGGGGACGATCCTGCGCCAGGAGACGCTCTCGAACGAGTATCAGGTCAGCCGCACGCCCATCCGCGAGGCGCTGCGGCTGCTGGCCGCCGAGGAGCTGGTCGAGTTCATCCCCCGGCGCGGAGCCCGCGTGCGGGAGCTCGGCATCCCCGAGCTGCGGGAGGCATACCTGATCCGGGCCGAGCTCGAGGGCCTCGCCGCCGAGCGGGCCGCAACGCGGGTGACCGACTCCGATCTCGAGCAGATGGTGATTGCCGAGGACCGCTTCGCCAGTGCGACGCACACCCTCCTCAGGTCGCCGGTGCCCGACCTGCGCCTGCAGATCGAGTGGGCGGAGGCCAACAACGCCTTTCACGACGTGATCCTGCTCGCGTCCGACGCGCCCATGCTGATGCGGATGGCCCAGGCCGCCCGCCGCGTCTACCGCGGCCAGATCGTGTGGGCCAACGACCCGGCCATCGAGGAGCTCTATGACAACAACCTCGGCCAGCATCGTGCGCTTCGCATGGCACTGGCCGCCCGCAGCGCCCACGGCGCCCGCGAGCTCGCCCGCGACCACGTCAAGTCCTCCCTCGCCCTGCTCGAGACGATCCTCGACCGGATCACCCCGGCGTCCGACGCCGGCTAATCGCCCGACGATGCGCGACGGAGGTGCTGGACTGAACGTCTCGGAGCTCACCGCGCAGTACGGCGCGGCGATCGCAGGCTGGCGGTACAGCGGCCGCGACGCCGTGTATGACGTGACGGCCCCGCTCCGCGCCGAGGACGGCTTCTGGTCGGTGCTCGAGGAGGGCGAGCTGATCGGCTACTGCTGCCTCGGCTTCGAGGCGCGCGTTCCGGGACTCACCGAGGAGACCGGCACCGTGGACATCGGCTGGGGCCTTCGTCCCGACCTGATCGAGCAGGGCCGCGGCCGCGAGTTCGTCGGAACGATCCTCGGGTTCGCAGCGGCCCGCTGCCCGGGCCAGACCCAGCGCGTCGTGATACTGGCGTGGAACGAGCGCTCGCTACGCGTCGCCCGAGCCCACGGTTTTCGGGAGAGCGGAACGGTGGGAACCGGCGACCGCACGTTCACGGTGTTGCGGCGTTTGCCGCGCCCGGCAGAGTCCCCATCCGCACCCGGCGAGACTCTTGCTGGTCGATACTACCGGCGGTGAAATCCCTCCCCGACATCGACCTCGAGACCATCCGCGAGCGCTGGCCGCGCCGGGTGATCACCCTGGTCACGCTGGCGTGCCTGGGGCTCGCGGTGATGCCGTTCATCTGGGTCTCACCCTCCGACGTGCGCGGCATCCCCGGGCCGCTCCTGGTGGTGATCGCGCTCGTCGCGAGCTTCCTCCTGGGGCCGTATCTGGGCGTCGCGCTCATGATCATCGCGGTGTTCCTGGGAGTGGCCGTCGTCGGGGAGAACCAGGTGTCCGAGCCGCTCATCTGGATCCCGGCGGCGCTCCTGACCGGGCTCTTCGGCGAGCGGGTGCGCAGAAACGATGAGCTGCGCTGGGCCGTGCTCGACGAGATGCGGCTGGGCCTGACCGCGCTCACCGATCTCTCGCGGGTGGGCGGCCTCCGGGTCGCGGCGCGGTATGAGCCCGCCGAGCAGGCGCAGGTGCTCGCGGCGGACTTCTACGGCGTGCTCGTGACTCCCACCGGCGATCTGGCGACCATGGTGGGAGACGTCTCGGGACACGGCCCGCGCGCAGCAGCCGTCGCCACTCACCTCCGGGCGGCCTGGCGCGCGCTCGTGAGCGCCGGCGAGCCCGAGCTGGTCATCGTCGAGATCCTGGATGAGACGCTTCGTGCCGAGCAGCAGCGAAACCCGGGGCATGGCGACATCACCTTCGCGAGCCTCTGCCTGGTGACCGTGGCGGCCGACTACCAGAGCGCGGTGGTGTGCGCGGCCGGGCATCCGCCGCCGATGCTCGTCGAGCCGGGCAGGGCGCAGCTCTGCGAGGTGCAGCACGGCCCGTTGCTGGGCTGGGGCGGGCCGGGGGCGTGGGCGACCAGCCTGATCGCGCTGCCCGAAGGTGCGTGGACGCTCGTCTCCTACACCGATGGGCTGGTCGAGGGCCGCGGCGCCGACGGCAAGCGGCCGCTGGGGGCTGATGCGGTGCTGGCCGAGCTCGTGCGCTTCGGCCCGGTCATCGGCCGCGACGGCCTCGATCTCGTGATGGACTACGTCTCCGGCGTGAACGGCGGCCCGATGCTGGACGATGTGGTCGTGGTCTCGGTGTCGCATCCCGAGGCCGAGCCGGCCCGTGAAGGCGAGCGCCGGCCAGTTGGTACATCGACGACGGAGGAACCGTGAGCACTCGATCCACTGTGACAACGCGATCGCTGGGCGGCGCGACCGTCGTCGAGCTCGCGGGCGAGTTCGACATCGCCGACGTCCCCGAGCTGGACACGCACCTGCTCGAGCCGGGCGACGGAGACGTGGTGATCGACCTCTCGGCCGCGACGTTCATCGACTCGGCAGTGCTCGCCGTCATCCTGCGCCGGCACCAGCGCGCGGGGACGACGACGGTGGTGGTCGCGCCGGCCGGGAGCTTCCCCCGGCGCGCGCTCGAGCTCATGGGCCTCGCCGGCGATCTCGATCTGGCCGAGACCGCCGAGCAGGCGGTGGCCGGGCGCGAGCGCTGAGCGGGATGCCGGGCCTCGACGGGCGGTGGGACGTGGAGCGCGTGAGCGGCATCCTGCCGCCGCTTCGGATCGGGAAGTCGATCGCCGGCAACGCGGGCGTGACCACCCTCTTCGGCCACCGGTTCGCGCGCTTCCGGATCGAGCAGTCCACGCTTGTCTACGTCGCGCTCCCGCTGCGCGACACCGTGCGTCCCTGCGGCGATGGCACGTGGATCGGCGAGGGGCGGGCGCTGGGCGTCAGGTACTGCCGGTTTCGGCTGCGTCCGGTGTACCCGGGGCGGGACTAGTCACCTGAGGTTCTTGGGCCGCTGCCACGGCCGGCGCTTGCCGTAGAGCGCGGGCAGCGGCTGCTCGGACTCCCAGATCTCACCCACTGCCGGTGGCGGGGTCTCGAGCCAGTCCTCGCGACCGCGCTCGGCGAGGCTCGCCGGGTAGTGCGGCTGGATCGCGCCGGCGAGCACCAGGAGCGCCGCCAGCGCCGGCGGCGGCCCTTCGAGGTGCACCCGCTCCTCCTCCACCAGCTGTGACATCTCGATCGGGCCGAGCCGGTCGAGCAGCAGGTTGTTGAGGTCGCGCGCGGCGATCTGGGCGATCGCACCGGGCTGGTCGGCCGCTCCGCGCGTCACCGTGCGCGCGCCGATGTCGATGCAGAGCGTGAGCTCGGGCTCGGTCACACGCAGCTCGAGCACCGGCGGTGCATCGAGCGACGCCGACATCGCCGCGGCCTGCGCGCCGTCGTCTGACTGCAGGAACCGCTCGAGGAACGCGACCAGCTCGTCGCCCACGACCGCCGGATCGTCCAGCGTGTGCGCCGGCATCAGACGGTCCCCGCGTGCTCGGCCTCCCACGCGGCGAGGTGCGGCTGCATGTGGGTGGTGAGGAGCTGGTGGAAGTGGTGCAGGCACATCTCCTGCTCGGCGGCGTAGCGGCCCTGGCGGTAGACGCCCGAGCGCATGCCGCTTCTGGGCGGCTCGCAGATCTCGTAGTCCTCGGTGTTCACGAGGTGGCCGAAGTTGACGATCGCGGCCTGCAGCAGCCGATCCTCGAAGACCTCCGCGTGGCGGGAACCACCACATGAACTCGATCTCGGTGCGCTCGGGCGCGAGCGGCCGCACCCGGAACATCAGGATCCCGTCGGGCGTGAAGTTGATCGTCGTGAGCGGGAACACCCAGTGGAAGTAGTAGCCCGTCCGCTCGCACTCGTCGAGGCCCGGCATCGGCGGCTTGAGCGCGCGGAACTCCTGGGTGCCGCCGAGGATGCCTGCCACGCGCGAGCCGGGCCCGCGCGGGTGCGGCTCGGCCGCCGTACTGCTCGTTCGAGTACTCGCCGAGCCGGTAGGTGTAGACCGACGGGATGAGGCTCTGGGCGAGGCCGGGGTGGATGAAGGGGATGTGGTAGCCCTCCATGTAGTTGTCCACGTACATCTTCCAGTTGCACTCGATCTCGCCACCTGCCGGCCGCCCGCGAACTTGAGGTCTCTGCGTCTCGTAGTTCGCGAGCCGCGGCGTGATGTCGGCCATCCACTCCTCGAGCGACGGCGCGTCGGGCTCGAGGCAACCCACACGGTCTTGCCCCACGTCGCCGACGCGGAACTCGCGGCAGGCGCATGCGCGGCGGGCTCGAACTCGCTCGGTGCCCTCCATGCCCTGCGCGCGGCGCATGCTGCCGTCGAGCTTGTACGTCCAGCCGTGGTACGGGCACTGGAACGCCTTGCGCGTGCCGCAGCCCATCGCGACGGGGCCGGCGCGGTGCAGGCAGACGTTCGAGAGCGCGTGCAGCTCGCCGTCGGCGGCCGCGCGAGACGAGCGAGCTGCTCGCCGGCGACCTCGCAGGTGAAGTACTGGCCGGGCTCGGCGACCTGGTCGTCGCGGCCGACGCACGTCCACACCTCGCGGAAGAAGCGTGCGCTGCTCGAGGTCGAACAGCTCCGGCGAGGTGTACCAGTCGTTCGGCAGCGTGCCGGAGCGCTCGACGCCCGGCGTCCTCCCAGGTGGAAACCGGGCCGCTGTGAGGCTCTCGCGATGCATGCGTCATTGCTGCGACTCTCACAGCTACACGTTGCACAGCAAAACACGCACAGATTCTGCGGATTGCGTAGTGAGAGACCCTCGGAGGAGTCGCGAACATGATCAAGGTGCCCGCTCGACGATGTGGACGAGCGCATCCTCGAGGAGCTGCAGAACGACGGCCGCCGGTCGTTCCGCGAGATCGCGCGCGCGTCGGCGTGTCGGAAGGCACGGTGCGCACGCGCGTGCGGCGGCTGGAGGCCGCAGGCGTCCTGCGGATCCTCGCCTTCGTCGATCCGTCGCAGCTCGGCAGCGTCGTGCTCGCGCTCGTCCTGGTGCGGCTCGACACCACCGAGCACGACAGCATCGTGGCCGCGACGGTGGAGTGGCCCGAGATGACCTACGCGTCGAGCCTGCTCGGCCGCGCCGACCTCTACCTGCAGGTGATCTGCGACGACAACGACACGCTCTGGAACCTGCTTGGCCGGCTGCGCTCGCTGCCCGGCGTGCGCGAGACCGAGACGATGCACGAGATGGCGGTGCACAAGTTCACCTACCGGAATCTGCGGGCCGCCCGCGGGCAGTGAATATTAAGTGCCTGGCACCGTGTATTCAGGGCGGCTGGGGCGGACAGTCACCCGGGTGATTGGCGGGCCTTGACGGGAGCAGGCAGCTTCGCTGTGCGAAGCTGATTGCATGACACCTTGCCGGTACGAGATCGTGGTCGAGGGAGAGCTCGGCCCGCGTCTCGGCGGCAAGTTCGCGCCGCTCGAGATCACTGTCGGCGAGCACCAGACCACCATTGCCGGCGACATCAGGGATCAGTCCGAGCTGAAATCGGTCCTCGACCTGGTCTCGGCGCTCGGGCTCTCGCTGGTGAGCGTGGAGCGGCGCCCAGCCGGCTAGATCAGGCCCAGCGCGTGGCCGCGCTCGACCACCTCCACCCGCGAGTGGGCGTCGAGCTTTGCGTGCAGCCGCCGCGAGTGGGTCTTCACCGTGTTCAGCGAGAGGAAGAGCTCCTCGCCGATCTCGCGCAGCGAGAGATCGCTATCGAGCGCGCGCAGCACCGAGAGCTCGGCCGACGTCGGCGCCTCGTACACGTGCTCGGCCGCCGAGCGGGCCGCGTCGAGCGCCCACTCCGCGTCGCGCTCCATCTGCGGCAGGATCCCGGCGTCTGAGAATGCGCTCAGCTGCTCGCCCACGGCGATCAGGTCGGCCGTCGCCAGAGCGAGCTTGCCGAGCGCGATGCGGGCGCGGGCGAGCTGGATGAGCGAGTGGGTGAAGTCGAGCCGGGCCTCTCCCGCCCGCCGCAGCGTGCACGCGCGCTCCAGCTCGCGCTCGGCCTCGCGCGCCCGGCCGTCGGCCAGGAGCGCCTCACCCAGCGCATGGTGCGCCAGCCCTGCCGACCACGTCCCGTCGAGCCCCGACTCGCGCGTGAGCTCGACGGCCCTGGTGGCCGCGGCGAGCGCGAGCTGGAGCCGCCCGGACTGCAGCTCGAGCAGGCTGTGCATCGCGTGGGTGAACACCACGCCGGACGCGCCGGCTGCGACCTCGGGCCGCTCGAGCGCGGCCTCGGTGGCCGTGCGCGCGGCGTCGTCATTGCCCGCGAGGTACTCCGCGTAGGCGAGCACCGAGAGCGTGGGCAGCGCCATGTCCGGCACCTGGGCGGCGGCGATGTCCGCGGCGCGGCGGGCATCGCTCAGCACGAGGCCGAGGTCGCGGTCGAGCAGGCCCCCGCGCGTGAGCGCGACCAGCGCCTGGACGTAGCCTCGGTACGGCTCGGGCAGCTCGGCCGCGCCGGTCTCGGCGATGGCCGCATAGCGGCGGCCGATGGAGGCGGGCTCGGCGAGCAGGCCCGACGTCATCGCCCCGATCGCGGCCAGCGCGGGCCGCGCCGCGACCTGGTCGAGCGGCAGCTGGATGAGCCAGCGCAGCAGCACGTCGGACTTCCCCGTGCGTATCAGCTCCCGGCTCTGGGCCTCGAGGAGCGCGGCGAGCGCCCCGGGATCGCCCATCGCGAAGGTGTGCTCGAGCGCCGGCTCGATGAGGCCCTGCTCCAGCATCCACGTGGCCGCGCGGCCGTGCAGGAGCGCGGGCGCCCCGGGATCGCCCAGCTCGAGCTCGGCGAGCAGGAGCTCGCGGAAGAGATGGTGGTAGCGGTACCACTCGCCGCGGCCGTCGAGCGGGACGAGGAAGAGGTTCGACCGCTCGATGGTGCCGAGCATCCCGGCCGAGTCCGTCGTCTCGAGCACCGCATCGCAGAGGCTCGCGGTGAACCGCGTGAGCACCGAGGTGCGCAGGAGAAACGTGCGCACCTCGGGCGCCAGGATGTCGAGCACCTCGGTGGTGAGGTAGTCGGCGACGTGCGTGTGGCTGGCCGAGAACTCGCGCACGTTGGCGCTCGGCGCCGGCGCGCCGGAGAGCCAGAGCCCGGCGAGCCCCACGCCGGCGGGCCAGCCCTCGGTGCGCTCCACCAGCCGCTCGATGTCATCGAGCTCGAGCTGCCCCACGCCGTGGGCGGCCATGAGGTCGCGGGCCTCGTCCACCGTGAACGCCAGGTCGGCCGCGCGCAGCTCGCCGAGCGCGCCGCGAGCCCGCAGGCGGCTGAGCGAGAGCGCCGGGTCGGCGCGGGTGGTGGCGACGATCCGGGTGGTCTGCGGCAGGTGGCCCACCGCGTAGCCCACCGAGCGCAGCGGCTCCTCGCTGGTGATGTGGTGCAGGTCGTCGAGCACGATCACCACCGTCCCCGCGTAGCCCGCCAGGCCGTTCATGAGCTCGTCGATCACCAGGTCGATGTCGGCGCGCGGCGAGCGGAGCATCGCGAGCGCGGGCCGCGCGATGCCGGGCCGCACCCGGTCGGCCGCGGTGGCGATGGCCGTCCAGAGGCGGATCGGGTCGTCGTCGCTTCGCTCGAGCGTGACCCACGCGATGGAGAGATCGGGGCGGGCCTGCAGCCACGAGGCCACCACGACCGTCTTGCCCGAGCCCGCAGGCGCACTGAGGAGGGTCAGCTCGGAGGCGGCGTACCTGTCGAGCACCGCGAAGAGACGCGGTCGTGAGATGACCCCGATCCGGGGCCGAGGAGGTGCAAGGTTCGCCTCACTCAACGCCCTCGCTCTTGAAGGCGATTCTGAAGGTGGCACTGCACCGCACAGTATAGGCAGCAGGTGCCAATCACCCGGGTGACTGGGGCCGCTAACCGCCGATCTGGCCCTGACCGCGAGTACGTTCACGGCCATGCCGACGCTCCTTGTCTCATCCGTCGATCTCGCACGCATCCAGTTTGCGACGACGTCGCTCTACCACTTCCTGTTCGTTCCGCTCACTCTCGGGCTGGCTCCGATCGTGGCGATCATGCAGACGAAGTGGCACCGCTCGGGCAACGATGAGTGGCTGCGGCTCACGCACTTCTTCGGCACGCTCTTTCTGATCAACTTCGCGATCGGCGTGGCCACGGGCCTGGTGCAGGAGTTCCAGTTCGGCATGAACTGGGCGGTGTACTCGCGGTTCGTCGGCGGCGTCTTCGGCGCGCCGCTCGCGATCGAGGGGCTCGCCGCGTTCTTCCTCGAATCGACGTTCCTGGGCCTCTGGATCTTCGGCTGGGACCGGCTGCCGAAGCGCGTGCACCTCGCGACCATCTGGATCGCCGGCCTCGGCACGTGGCTCTCGGCGTACTTCATCCTCGTCGCGAACTCGTTCATGCAGCACCCGGTGGGATACAAGATGGTCGACGGCCAGGCCCAGCTCACCAGCGTGCAGGCGCTCCTCACCAACCAGTTTGCGATCTACGCGATGGGCCACACGCTGCTCGCGGGGCTCACGATCGCCTCGACGGTGGTCTTCGGCGTGGCCTGCTGGCACCTGCGGCAGAAGCGAAACGTCGCCATGTTCCACCGCGCGGCGATGCTCGCGCTGGTGATCCTCGTGCCCGTGTCGGTGTTCAACATGGGCTTCGGCAGCCACTTCGGCATCATCACCACCTCTGACCAGCCCATGAAGATCGCGGGCGCCGAGGCGCTCTGGAACACCGAGCAGCCGGCGTCGTTCTCGCTCTTCCAGATCGGCGGCTTCTCCAAGAGCGACCCCACGCCGAGCTTCTCGATCCAGGTGCCGGGGCTGCTCTCGTTTCTCTCGACCGGCTCGTTCTCGAGCAGCGTCACCGGCATGAACGAGCTCGACCAGCAGGAGGAGCGCCAGTACGGCCGCGGCAGCTACTACCCCAACGTCCGGCTCGAGTACTGGAGCATGCGGATCATGGCCTACGGCGGCTCGTGGGTGGCGCTGATGGCGCTGGTCGGCGGCTACCTCTACCGGCGGCGAAAGCTTGAGTCCAGCGGCTGGTTCTTGCGCATCGCCACGTGGACGATCGCCGTGCCGTTCATCGCCGCCCTCTTCGGCTGGGTGCTGACCGAGACCGGCCGCCAGCCGTGGATCGTGCAGGGGCTCCTGAAGACCTCCGACGCGGCGTCGCCCAGCGTGAGCGCGGCCATGCTCTGGCTGAGCCTCGGGGTGTTCGTCGGCCTCTACGCGATCCTGGGCGTGATCGACTTCGTCCTGATGCGCCGCTACGCGCGGCTCGACCCGCCCGAGCCGTCCGAGCAGGGCTCCGAGGCCGTGAACCCCGTCCCGGTGATGAGCTACTGATGACGCTTCAGAACTTCTGGTTCGGGTTGATCGCGGTGCTCTGGGCCGGCTACTTCATGCTGGAGGGCTTCGACTTCGGCGTGGGCATGCTGCTGCCGGTGATCGGCCGAAACGAGCAGGATCGCGGCGAGATGCTCGACACCATCGGCCCTGTGTGGGACGGCAACGAGGTGTGGCTGGTGGTGGCTGCCGGCGCCACCTTCGCGGCCTTCCCGGCGTGGTATGCCGGGATGTTCTCGGGCTTCTACCAGGCCCTTCTGCTGGCGCTGGTGCTGCTGATCGTCCGCGTGGTGTCGTTCGAGTGGCGCCACCGAAGCGGCGGCGCCCGCTGGAAGCGCACGTGGCTCACGGCAAACGTCGTTGCAAGCGTGGGCATCCCGCTCATCTGGGGCATCGCCCTGGCAAACCTGGTGCACGGCGTGCCGCTCGACTCCGACGGCAACTTCGCCGGCAGCTTCAGCGACATGTTCAGCGCCTACACGGTGGTCGCGGGCATCGCCACGGTGGCGCTCTTCGCCCTGCACGGCGCGATCTTCCTCGAGCTGAAGACGGTGGGCGAGCTGCGGGCCCGCTCGCTTCGCACCGCGAAGCGGCTGGGGCCGCCGGTGGTGGTCCTGAGCGCCATCTTCCTGGCGTGGACGGTGGTGGTCGCGACGGGCCAAAACCAGAAGAGCGCCTTCCCCGCGGCGCTGGTCGCTGCTGCCGCGGCGATCGCGATCGCCGCCGGTGTCGTGCTGGCCGTGCGCGGCCGCGCGGGCGTCGCCTTCACCGCAACGGCGCTCGGCGTGGTGCTCACCGTCGCCACGATCTTCACGTCGCTCTTCCCGCGCGTGATGGTGTCCGACCCGTCGTTTCAGAACAGCCTCACCGTCAGCAACTCGGCCGCTGCCCACTACGCCCTGACGGTGATCACCGTCGTCGCGGTCGTGCTCACGCCGATCGTCCTGCTCTACCAGGGGTGGAGCTACTACATCTTCCGCCGCCGCCTGGCGACGTAAGCCCAAGCAGAGGAGCCGCAATGAGTGCGACCCAGCCACGCGTACTGATCGTCTACTACAGCCACACCGAGCAGGCCCGCCGGGTCTGTGACGCCATGACCGAGGTGTTCGAGAAGCGCGGCCTCGACGTCACGCAGGCGAGCATCGGCTTCACCGATCCGAAGTATGCGAAGAACTTCAAGACGTTCCCGTTCCGCCATGCCGTGTTCAGCATCCTGCCGCTGCTCTGGCCGCAGCTGCGCCGAAAGACGGGGCAGATCGAGATCCCCGACGCGGCCGCGAAGGGCGACTACGACCTGGTGGTGCTCGGCTCGCCCACCTGGTTCTTCATGACCAACATGCCGCTTCGCTCGTACCTGAAGTCCGACGCGGCGCGCACGGCGCTCGGCGGAAAGCCGTTCGGCATCTACGTGGTGTGCCGGCGCTACTGGCACTGGAACCAGGACGAGGCCAAGGGCCTTGCGATCTCGCAGGGCGGCGCGTTCACCGACGCCACGCACTTCACCTACAAGGGCGGCCAGATCCGCTCGCTCCTGTCGCTGCTCAGCTACTTCGGCAAGGGCGACATGCGCGAGCGAGCGCTGGGCATCAAGATCCCGCCGACCAACCTGAAGCCCGGCTTCGAGACGCAGGCAACGGCGTTTGCCAACGAGCTCGCCGACCGCGTCACGGTGAAGGCCGCGACATGAGGCGATCCCTCGTCGGCCTGGTCATCGCGGCCGGGCTGCTCGCGACCGCGTGCTCGTCGGGATCCGGGTCGAGCGCGAGCTCTGCCCGCACCCACGCGCTGAGCGGTCACGGCAAGCTCGGCGTGATCACCGTGTCGATGGCGACCGTCGGCGACCCGGGCAACCACTCCGTCGGCGTCATCCAGACGTTCGGCGGGCCCAAGGGCAAGTTCGTGGATCCGCCCACCGGCACGGGCATCTACAAGACGTGCAGCGACGCGCCGAAGGCGCCGCCGCCGTGCCTCACCGTGGGCGGGGTGGGCTACACCTACGGAATTGGCGAGTTCGAGACCACGGTGAGCCAGTACGTGACGTTCCTCAACACGGTCGATCCGCGGGGCAAGAACCTGCACCAGCTCTACATCGACCACATGAACCCCACGGTCTGGCCGCAGTACGGCTCCATCGCCTACTCGTCGTCGGCCGCGACCAGCGAGCACTACTCGGTGGCGTATCCCGAGTGGGCGCAGAAGCCGTTCAACTTCGCCGACTTCCGCCGCGCCGCGCGGTTCGTGAACTCGCTGACCAACGGCAAGGTGCTCGCGAAGACCACCTCGTCCACCGGCGGCTTCAAGTACACCACCTACCGCGTGCGGCTCTCGCCGCGCACCGAGACCGGCATGTACGACATGACCAATCCTGCGACCCCGCGCGAGAAGTCGTCGGGCTTCGTGGTGCCGAGCAACAACGAGTGGGTCAAGGCCGCCTACTACGACCCGAAGGGCGGCGGCACCGACGACTACTGGGCCTACCCCACCGGCCCGTTCAACCCGCCGCACCCCTCGATCCTGAACCCGGCCACGGGCGACGTCGAGAACGCCGGCACCCAGCCGCTCTCCACCTACAACCCGAACGACCCCAACAGCGACGTCGATACTCCCGGCTCGCCGAAGGGCGGGGCGCCGACGTGGTGCCCGTCGCAGGCCGGGCCGTCGTGTGACCAGACGCTTCCCTCCGACATGCCGCCGTGGCTCGACATGCAGAAGAACTACATGGCCAACGTGAGCACGGTGGGCCAGACGAAGACCACGTCGCCCTGGGGCACCTACGACATGGGCGGAAACGTGGTGGAGATCCTCGATACGCTCGCGCCGCAGCCGGCCGGGTACAACTTCGTGCGCGACTGGCACTACTACCACGGGGGCGTGGCCAACGCACCGGCCTACCAGCTCGAGATCTCCGCCTTCGGCTACTTCCCGGGCGACCCCGGCGCCGAGCGGATCTACCCGTGGCTCGGCTTCCGCATCGGCGTGATCGGCAACCTCGGCTAGGAGCCTCGTACCTCGCGAGGCGCCCCGCCGCAGTCGTTCACGGCGGGGCGCTCCGCGAGGCGGAGCACTAGTTGACCGTGGCCTGATCCATCATGAACTGGCCGACCACCGAGTCGCTGTACTGGACGTTCCCCACGCGCTTGGAGACAAACACGAGGTTCTTGGGGACGAACAGCGAGATCTGCGGTGCCAGGTCGGTGACCTGCTTGTCGATGGCCGTCCAGAGCGGAGCGGCCGCGTCGAAGTTGGTCTCCTCCTGCTTGAGCGCCGCCTCGGTCTTGGTCTGCACGTCCTGGTTGCAGAACTCCGACAGGTTCGGGCTGGCGTTCGAGTTGGGGTGGAAGCCGGCGCAGCCGTAGACGATGTTGAAGAAGTCAGCCGGGTCCGGATAGTCCGGGTACCAGTAGCTGAGCGTCATCTGCGGGTTCTGCGAGGAGTTCTGCGCCACCGAGTACTCGATGGACGCGGCGAGCGCCTTCAGCTTGCCCTTGTAGCCCAGCGAGTCGAGCAGCGACACGAAGTACTCGCCGATCTGCTTGCTGGTGCTGTCGTTGTTCACGATGACCGACACCGACTGGCCCTTGGTGCCCGAGGCGTCGATCAGCTGCTTGGCCTTGGCGACGTCCGGCGCGCTCCACTTGACGTCGGGGTTCTTGGTGTACGGGCAGTAGGGCTTGTACGACGGGAAGTTCGGCGGCAGCATCTGGCACACCGGCTGGGCCACTCCGGGGCCGCCCCACAGCTTGATCACGGCGGCGCGGTCGGTGGCGTAGTTCAGCGCCTGGCGCACCTGCAGGTTGTTGAACGGCGGGGTACGCACGTCAAGCGACATGTAGTAGAGCTGCTGCGTGGGGTTCACGTGCAGCTGATCGGGATAGGTGTTGGCGACCTCGCCGAGGCGATCTGACGGCGGGGAGTCATACATCCAGTCGGCCTGGCCGTGCTCGATCTCGGTCGTGGCCGCCTCCACAGGCGTGCCGATCTTGATGAGCATCGTGTCGGGGTTGCCGGCCGGCTGGGCCAGCTTCGACCACTCGTGGAAGTACTTGTTGCGCGTGAACACCATCTTCTGCTCGGGCGTGTAGTCGGAGATGGTGTAGGGGCCGGTGCCGGGGAGCGCCGTGGTGCCGCTGTCCTTGTCGGGGCTCGACGCGGGCACGACGTAGGCGAACGGCAGCGCGAGCTGCACCAGGAACTGCGGGTCGGGTGAGCTCAGGTGGAACGTGACCGTGTTGTTGGCGTCATCGACGACGATGCCCTTGCTGAGGTCACACGTCTTGGCGCACTTGTCGGCACCCACGATCTGGCTGTAGAAGCTGCCACCCGGGCCGCCGGACTTGTACTCGCGCTCGATGCTCGCCCGCACGTCGGAGGGCTTCACGACCTGACCGTTGGAGAACTTGATCCCGGGCCGCATATGGAAGACGTAGGTCTTGCCGCCGTCGGTCGGGGTCGGCAGGTTGGACGCCAGATCCGGCGTGAGCTGGATGCTCTGGGGGCCGCTCACGCGCTTCCATGCCACGAGGCCGTCGTAGTCCATGACCAGCAGGTTCCAGTTCTGGTCGTAGTCGATCTGCGGATCGATCGACGTGCCGACGCCGCTATAGAGCGCGGTGAACGTGCCGCCCTTGTGGCCGGTGGTCGAGGACGGGCTCGCAGAGCTGGACGAGGAGCTGGAGCTCCCGCCGCAGCCTGCAACGGCGACTGCGAGGGCGCAGGCGGCGAGGATGGCAAAGACGGTGCGCGTGCGATGCAACGTGGTTCCTTCCGACGGTGGGGGCCTTGTGACGTCTGAGCGCCACCGGTCGAGGCTATCACTCGGCGGCGCGAACGTTTGTGTGGGAGGTCGCCGAGCGGCGGCTCAGAGGCGGAGCCGTCGCATCTCATCTCGCAGGGCATTCTCGAACACCCAGATGTCGGCATACGCAAGCACGCTGAAGCCACGTGCCCGCTGGGCTGCGCCGTCCTCGGTGGAGGCGATCATCTGGCCGAGCGGCTTCTGGTACCGGTTGCAGACGTCCAGCAGACGGCTCGCGGCCGCTTCGTAGGCGGGGTCGTCGAACTGCCCCGGGATGCCCAGCGAGAGGGACAGATCGAACTGGCCGAGCCAGACGATGTCCACGCCGGGGGTGGACACGATCTGCTCGGCGTGCTCGATTCCCGCCACCGTCTCGATCTGCGCGATCACCACCGTCTCGCGGTTCACCCGCTCGGTGAGTGCCTGCGGGCCGCCGGCGAGCTCGTCGCTGAAGAGCACGCCGAATCCGCGCCGGCCCACCGGCGGGTACTTCGCTGATTCGACCAGGAGCTCGGCCTGTGCTCTGCTCTCGACCATGGGCGCCATCACGCCGCGTGCTCCAGCGTCGAGTGCCGAGGCGATCAGCGTGTACTGCGCCTGCGCCACGCGGGCGATCGGGAAGACCGACGTGCCGCGGCCGGTGGCGAAGAGCGACCGCAGCGAGCGGGCGTCCCAGCCGGTGTGCTCCATGTCGAAGATCGCGAAATCGACTCCGGCTGCATCCAGGATGCGCATGATCCCGGGGGTGTCGAACTCGTAGAGCATCGCGCCGACCGCGACTCCGCGCTCGGCGATCGCACGGGAGACGGGGGAGTCGCTGATGTGGTTCTCCTTGGTTGACAACACTCGTGGCGCTGCGCCATCCTAGTACAGAGCAGCTGATCAGACCAGCTAGCCGGACCGACAAGGGAGCGGGGATGAAAGATCTCGGAGAGCGGGTCGCCGTCGTCACGGGCGGGGCGGCCGGAGTCGGCCTCGGCATCGCGGAGGTGCTCGCGCGCGAGGGCGCGCGGGTGGTCATCGCCGACCGCGATCTGGCCGCGGCCGAGTCGGCGGCCGCCGGCCTCACGACGGCGGGGCATCAGGCGATGCCCGTGCAGGTGGACGTGGTTGACCGCGACGACGTCGGCGCGATGGCGGCAGCCATCCTCGACCGCTACGGGCGGATCGACATCCTCGCGGCGAACGCCGGCATCTATCCGCCTGCGCCCCTCGACGAGATGCCGAGCGCCGACTGGGACAGGGTGATGGCGATCAACGTCAAGGGCGCCATGCACAGCATCCAGGCGTGCCTCCCGGCGATGCGCGCTCAGGGCTACGGGCGCATCGTCTTCACCTCGTCGATCACGGGCCCGGCCGTGGGAGCGCCCGAGCTGGCCGCCTATGCAGCGTCGAAGGCCGCGCTCATGGGCCTCATGCGAAGCGCGGCGCTCGAGCTGGTGGACGACGGCATCACGGTGAACGCCGTGCAGCCGGGGAACGTGCGCACGCCGGGGATCGAGGCGTTCGGCGAGGAGTTCATCGCCGAGATGGTCAGGGCCATACCGCTGAAGCGCCTCGCCGAGCCGGCCGACGTGGGCTGGGCGGTGCGGTTCCTCGCCTCCGAGGAGGCGGGCTACATCACGGGCCAGACGATCATCATCGACGGCGGCCAGGTTCTGCCGGAGGGGAACTACTCGCCGTCCGGGCAGGGATCTTGACAAAGCCGGAGCGCTCTGCCATTATCGCCTCAGCCGGTGATCAGACCAGTTGACACCTGCATGCTTCATCTCGGCAATCCATCATGAGGTTCAGGCGCCCCCCAGCGCCTGGGGAGGAGACGAATGGCTGACGAAGGCTCACAGGCAGGCTCGCCAGATTTCGTCGAGAAACCCGGAGAAGTGTATGTAGCTCAGACCGAGCTGCAGCCCGGCGCCGTGGGACTCACGGGCGCGATCATGCAGAACGTCACGCATATCGCGCCGGCGATCGCCGCGTTCTTCTTTACTGCAACCATCGTAAGCTTCTCCGGCGCGTCATGCACCGCTGGCATATTTCGTTGGCTTTCTCGATCGTCATGGCGCTGGGCATGTGCCTCGTCCAGCTGGCGAAGAAGTTCCCGTCGGCCGGTGGCTACTACACGTATGTGAGCCGCACGCTGGGGCCGCGCCTCGGATTCCTCACAGGCTGGATGTTCACGTTCTACTCGCCGATCGTGGCCGGCCCGCTGTTTGCATACTTCGGGTTCATTCTCGAGAATGAGCTGAAGTCGAACTACGGGTGGACGTGGTTTCACTGGTGGATGCTCGTCATCGTCGGCATCCCGCTCATCGCGCTCGTCGGCTACCTCGGCATCGCGCTCTCGGTACGCGCAATTGTGGTCGTCGGCGCCGTGGAGTTCCTCATCGTGCTGGCACTCGGCCTCTGGGGGTTGTTCGACCCCGGCCCGGGTGGATTTACCTTTCAATCGTTCAACTACGGGTATAACCCAGGAGACATCGCCACGGCGAGTGGTTTCACGCTCGCCATCGTCTTCACCGTGCAGGGGTTAACGGGCTGGGAGGCGGCGGTGCCGCTGGCTGAGGAGACCGAGAACCCCCGCAAGAACGTGCCCCGCGCGACGATGGCTCTCGATCGCCATCATCGGCATCATGCTGGTGATCGTGATCTGGGGGCAGGTCATCGGCTGGGGCGTCAACAACATCACCGCCCTGCCCGGCTCGAGCGAGCTGCCGGCGCTGGTGATTGCCCACCGCGTGTGGGGAAGCCTCTGGTGGCTCGCCCTGCTTGCGATGTTCACCTCGACCGTCGGCGCAAGCCTCGCGTGTCAGAACGTGGCGACCCGCATGTGGTTCGGCATGGGCCGTAGCGGTGTTCTGCCCGCGACGTTCGGCCGGGTCGATCCCGTGCGGAAGACCCCGACCAGCGCCGTCACGGCCCAGTTCATCCTCTCGATGGTGCTCGGCCTGGCGCTCCCGATCTGGCTCGACCCGACCAAGGTGTTCCTGCTCTCGGTCGGCTACACCCTGGTGATCGCGGTGATCTTCGTCTACGTGATCGCGAACATCGCCGTGATCAAGTACTACTGGACGGAGGGCAGGGCCGAGTGGAACTGGATCCTGCACTTCGATCTTCCCGGTGGGAACGAGCGCCGTGCTGATCTACTCCCTCTACAAGTCCTTCTACCCCGCGCCGCCGCACCCGTACAACTGGTCGCCGTACCTCGCGGGCGGATGGCTCGTGCTCGGGATCGTGGTGCTCGTGGTCATGAAGCTCCGCGGCAACGAGGACTGGCTCACGAAGGCCGGCGACGTCATCGGCGAGCGTGCCGAGACCGAGCAGGAGCTGCAGACCGCACACAGGCACGCACTCTGACAAACGCAAACGCTGGAGACGCACGTCTCTCGGATGGTGGATCATGACTGACATGGATCGCAAGCTCGAGATCCCACGACGCATGATCGGCCGTCCGAGAGACGCTCCGGTGACCCCCGCACTCCTGCTCGATCTGCCCGACGGTGCGCAAGAACATCGCCGAGATGGCCGGCCGGATGTCGGGCCTTCCGGCCTCGCTGCGGCCGCACGCGAAGATCCACAAGAGCCCGCAGCTCGCCCAGATGCAGATCGACGCCGGCGGCATCGGGCTACCACCGCCACCGTCTGGGAGGCGAGCGCGCTACGTCGATCACGGGTTCTCCGACGTGCTGGTCGCAAACGAGGTGATCGGCCCGGTCAAGGCCGCGGAGACCGCCCGGGCAGCGGGGCTTGGCCGCGTGATCGTCGCGGTGGATAGCGCCGGGAACGTCGCCGAGCTCTCGGACGCCGCGCACGCTGCGGGCACCCAGATCAACCTGCTGGTGGACGTGGACGTCGGGCAGCACCGCTCGGGCGTCGCATCAACGGCGGCCGCGGTCGAGCTCGGGCGCGCTGATCGAGCGCTCGCCGGGCGTGAACCTGGTGGGCTGCTCGGCTACGAGGGCCACTGCATGCTCGAGCCCGACCGGGAGCTTCGCATCACCAAGGCGCGGGCGGCCAACGACATCCTCGTGGCACCGCCGATGCGCTCCTGCGGAACGGGCTCGACGCCGGGATCGTCGCCGGCGGCGGGCTCGGCACGTGGGACATCACCGGGGCCAACCCGCGCGTCACCGAGATCCACGCCGGCTCCTACATCTTCAGCGATGCGTTTCACCGCACGCTCGTGCCCGGGTTCGATCCGGCGCTCACCGTGCTCTCGACGATCATCTCGCGCAGCGGGCGAAACGCGGTGCTCGATGCGGGCCGCAAAGGCCGATCGGCATCGATCGCACGGCGCCCGAGGTGGTGGGCGACGAGGCCGAGATCCGGATCGAGTACGGCGTGCACTTCATCCACGAGGAGCACACGGGCATCGAGCTGAAGCCCGGGTTCGGAGCTGGACGTCGGAGACCGCGTCGAGCTGATGCCCGGCTACGCGCCGACCACCGTGAACTTCTACGACATCTTCTACGTGATCGAGGACGACGTGGTGGTGGACGTGTGGCCGATCCTGGCCCGGTACGGCAGCGCGACTGCGGGAGTGGGGCCGGCGGCCTGAGCCTAGGCGGCGCCGACGGCGCGGTAGCGCCGCGCGAGCTCCTCGATGTGCTCGCGCATGAGGCGGGCGGCCCGCTCGGGATCGCGATCGCGCACCGCCTCGAGCAGCCCGCGGTGCTCCTGGAGATCCCATTCGCTGAACCCCTCGAGCGCGTAGACGCGCGGGCCGCGCTCGACCATCAGGGAGACGAATGATTGAATCATCGCCGCGAGCACCTCGTTGTGTGCAGCTTCGGCGAGGAGCACGTTGAACGACGCAGCGACGTCTACGAGATCGTCGATTGTACCTTTCAGCCGCGCCTCCTGTACCTTCAGCGCCGCCTCGAGCCTGGCGATGTCCTCGTCGGTGCGGCGCCTGGCGGCAAGCCGTGCGACCTCGACCTCGACGATGAGCCGTGCCTCGATGAACTCGTTGGTAACTCCGCGTTCGAGTGCGGCGGTGATGGCGGAGGGCTCGCCTATCTGCGCCTCGTCACCTGTGACGAATACGCCCTGGCCGTGACGTATCTCAACGATGCCCAGCATGGCAAGGCCGTTGAGCGCTTCGCGAACAGTGGAGCGGCCCACGCCGAGCTCTTTAGTAAGTTGACGCTCGGACGGAACCTTGGTCCCCGGCGGCAGGTCGCGTATCGCCGCGAGCAGCTGCTCGGCAACCGTTTCGGTAAGTTTGCGCCGAGGCGCAGGAGTAAGTGTGAGCTTCGAGCTCGCCTCGGGCATGGCCACAGAATAGACCAGGGTGCCGGGTCTGCGTACTGGTTGTCGCGTGGGCTGCGGCCGGGGTGGCTTCCCCCTAGGAATCGCTCGGCCGATGTGCTACGTTGATCTGGTGATCAGACCAGATGCTGTGGGCGTTGCCGTGAGACGACTCATCGTCGCGACGGGCAGCGCGTGGTTGGCGAGGTGAATCCGCAGCACTTCACCGTCGGGCAGGGGTCCACCATGGGCGCCGGCGAGCCGGTGATCTCTGATGCCGTGCGGCTGGGCGATCTGGTGTTCCTGTCAGGGCGAGCACCGGTCGACCCAGCCACGCTGCAGCCGCTCGAGGGCGGGTTCGACGTCCAGGCGCGGTCGGTCATCGCCGACATCGACGCGGTGCTGGAGGCGTCGGGGTCGTCCCGCGGCCTGGTGCTCCGGGTGGAGTGCTTCCTGGCCGACCCCGCAGATTTCGCCGCGTGGAACCGCATCTGGCTCGAGTACCTTCCCGGCCCCGCGGCCGGCCCGAACGACGGTCGTCGCAGGGTTTGCAGTTCCGGGCATCCTGATCGAGCTGCAGGTCACCGCGGGAATCGGGCGATCGCAGTGAGCGCCGGGCGCGTCGTCGTCGTGGGCGCGGGCGTGGCGGGGCTCTGCTGCGCCTACTACCTGCGGCGCAGGGACTTCGACGTGACGGTCATCGAGAGCAACCGCGTCGGCAGCGGCGCGTCGCTGCGAAACGGCGGATGGCTCTGCCCCGCGCAGGCAGGTCCCCTGCCGGAGCCGGGGCTCACGCTCTACGGCATGCGCGCGCTCTTCGACCGCGACTCGGCGCTCTACTTCAAGCCGTCCGAGCTGGGGCGTCTCGCGCCGTGGCTCCTGCGCTTCCGCACGTACTGCAACCCGCAGGATCACGCCGCCGGCACCGCGGCGATCGGGCGCCTCGGCCACGACGTGTTCGACGTGATCGAGGAGATGGAGGCCGACGGGGTCGAGTTCGAGCTCCACAAGCAGGGCATGGTCTACGCGGCCCGCAACCCCGAGGACGCCCGCAACGAGCTGAGAAAGCTCGAGCCCATGCGCGAGTTCGGCTACGAGCTGCCCGATGAGATCATCACCGACGGAGAGCTGCACGACCTGGAGCCGGGCCTCTCCGACGAGGTCACCGCAGGCTTTCTCATCAGCCAGCACTGGCACGTGCGCCCCGACACCTTCACCGCGGGCCTTGCGGCAGCGCTTCGCCGCGACGGGGTCGAGATCAGCGAGGGCGCCGAGGTGGTGGAGCTCGTGCGCGAGGGGCGCAGGCTCACCCATGTGCGCACCGCTGCCGGTGACGTCGCCGCCGACAAGGTGGTGCTCGCGGCGGGGTCGTGGACGACGCCGCTGGCCCACTCGGTGGGCATCTCGATCCCGATGGAGCCCGGCAAGGGCTACAGCTTCTCGGTGCAGCCGACGGTGGTGCCCAGGCACGCGGTGCTCCTGGTGGACGTGCACGTCGGGTGCACGCCGTACGGCGATCGCATCCGGGTGGGCGGGACGATGGAGTTCAGCGGCATCAACAGCCGGCTCGACCGCCGCCGCATCGATTCGATCGTGGCGGGCGCGAAGCGCTCGTTCCAGCCGTTCGTGACGCCCGAGATCGAGGACGTCTGGGCGGGGATGCGCCCGATCACCGTCGATGGGCTGCCGATCCTCGATCGCGCCGGCGAGCTGGAGAACACCTACATCGCGACGGGGTATGCCATGCAGGGCGTGACGCTTGCGCCCACCTCGGGCCGCGCGCTCGCCGAGATGATCGCGACCGGCAAGCGCCCGGAGATTCTCGAGCCGTTCACGCTGGGCCGGTTCGGCCGCGTGCCGCTGCCCCGCCAGGTGCGCGGCCGAAGGCTCGCCGGGGCGGGCGCCTGATGCCGGGCAGCGCTCCGCTTCGGGTCATCATCATCGGCTCGGGCAACATCGGCACCGACCTGATGATCAAGGTCGAGCGAAGCCCGCTCCTCGAGCTCGTCGGGGTGGCCGGCATCGACCCCGAGTCCGACGGCCTGCGAAAGGCGAAGGAGCACGGCCATGCGGTCTCCTACGACGGCCTGCCGGGACTGCTCTCGCAGGTCGGCGAGATCGACCTGGCCTTCGACGCGACGTCGGCCTACGCCCACGCCGAGCACGCCAGGCTGCTGGCCGAGCGCGGCATCAGAAGCGTCGATCTCACCCCCGCAGCGCTCGGGCCTGCAGTGGTGCCGCCGGTGAACCTGACCCAGCACGCCGAGGCCGCCGAGGTGAACCTCATCACCTGCGGCGCCCAGGCGACCATTCCCGATCGTCGCGGCGATCTCGAGCGTGGCCGACGTGACCTACGCCGAGACGGTCTCGACCGTGGCGTCGCGGTCGGCCGGCCCCGGCACGCGCCAGAACATCGACGAGTTCACCACCTCGACGGCGCGCGGCCTCGAGACCATCGGCGGCGCGAAGGAGGCCAAGGCCATCATCATCCTGAACCCCGCGAACCCGCCCATCATGATGCGAAACACGATCTATGCGGAGGTGGGCGACGCCGACCCGGCCGCGATCGCCGGCGCCGTGAACGCCGCCGTCGAGGGGGTCTCCGCCTACGTGCCCGGCTACCGGCTCACCTCCGAGCCGCTGATCGCAAACGGCCTTGCCACCGTGATGGTGGAGGTGGAGGGCGCGGGCGACAACCTGCCGCCGTATGCCGGCAACCTCGACATCATGACCTCCGCCGCCGTCCGCGTCGCCGAGCTCCACGCGGAGGCCGCACGGTGAGCCGGCTGCGGATCGTCGATACCACGCTGCGGGACGGCTCCCACGCCATCGCGCACCAGTACCGCACCGATCAGGTGAAGACCGTCGCGCGGGCGCTCGATCGCGCCGGCGTCTGGGCGATCGCCGTCGGGCACGGCGACGGGCTGGGGGCGAGCTCCATCCAGTACGGCCGCCCGCTGCACACCGACGCCGAGCTGCTCGCCGCCGCCGCGAGCGTGGTCGAGCGGGCCGAGATCGCCGTCGCGATCCTGCCCGGGGTGGGCACCAAGCGCGACCTCGAGGCCGCCCGCGACGCGGGGGCAACCGTCGCACGGGTGTCCACCGTGTGCACCGAGGCCGACATCGGCCTGCAGCACCTCGGCCTCGCCCGGGAGCTGGGCATGACCGCCCACACCCATCTCAACACCGCCCACCTGCTGGACGCCGACGGCTTCGCGGAGGCGGCCAAACTGGTCGCCGACGCCGGCAGCCAGGGGGTGTTCATCGTGGACTCGGCCGGGGCCTTCCTGCCCGACGACGTGCGCCGGCGGATCTCGGCGATGCGCGCGGCGCTGCCCGACGACGTCGCCGTGGGCATGCACGAGCACAACAACCTCTCGCTGGCAGTCGCCAACTCGGCAGCGGCGATCCTCGAGGGAGCGGAGCTGGTGGACACGTCGCTCGCGGGCCTCGGGGCCGGTGCGGGCAACACGCAGACGGAGGCGCTCGTCGCGGTGCTCGAGCGGATGGGCATCGAGACCGGCGTGGATCTCTGGGCGCTGCAGGACGTGGCCGACAACGTCGTGCGCGACGAGATCATGCAGCGGCCCATCGTGATCGACCGGCTCACCGCGACCATGGGCTACGCGGCCGTTCCGGCCAGCTACCTGCTGCACGCCATCCGCGCCGGCGAGCGGTTCGGCCTGGATCCGCGCGAGATCATCGTGGAGCTCGGGAAGCGCAAGGTCGTGGTCGGCCAGGAGGATGCGATCATCGGGATCGCCGCCGGGATGGCGGCCGGACGAACCGGGTGATCACCGTCGTCCTGGACGACGATCCCACCGGCACGCAGGCGGTGAGCGACGTCTCCGTGGTGCTCGACTGGTCCGACGACGCGGTGTGGGACGCGGTGCTCGCCGGCGACCGCGCCGTGCACGTCCTCACCAACTCGCGGGCGCACGACGGCGCGGAGGCGGCCGCGCTGGTGGCCTCGGCGGCGCGCTCGGCTCTGGCGCAGTACCCGGATTCCCGGGTGATCCTGCGCGGGGACAGCACGCTTCGGGCACACCTCTGGGAGGAGTACGAGGCGCTGCGATCGGTGGTCGCTCCCGGACGTGAGAACGTCCCGCTGCTGCTGGTGCCGGCGCTACCCGCGGCCGGGCGCACCACCATCGGCGGCGTGCACTACCTCGAGCGCGACGGGCGCCGGGTGCGGCTGGACGAGACCGAGTACGCCGGCGACGGCGAGCTCTCCTACTCCAGCTCGAGGCTCTCGGAGTGGGCGGACGAGCGAAGCGGCGGCCGGTTTGCCTCAGCCGACGCCGTCACGGTGCCGCTCGACCACATCCGCCGGCCGAGCGGCGCCGAGGACGTGGCGAGCGCGATCGTCCAGGCGGCGCGCCGGCGGGCGCCGGCGGTGGTCGTGCCCGACGCCGAGACCAATGCCGACCTGCGCACCATCGCCATCGGGCTGCGGGTGGCCGAGGAGCACGGCCTCGCCGCGATCGTGCGCTGCGCCCCGGCGTTTGCCGCCGTGCTGACGGGCACCGGCGCGACGCAGCGCGTCCCGGCGCCGTCGGCCGGCGATGGGATGATCGTGGTGTGCGGCTCGTTCGTCGCCGGCTCGACCGCGCAGCTGGACGAGCTCGAGCGGCGCAGGCCCGGCAGCCGCATCACCGCCCGCGTCGCCGAGCTCGCAGGCGAGGGCTGGGAGGCCGAGGTCGAGCGCGTGTCCGCTCGAGGCGCGCGACCGCGTGGCCGCAGGCAGGCTCGCAGTGGTCGCCACCGAGCGCGTGCGCGACCCGGAGCTGGCCGGTGCGGACGCCCAGCGCAGAGTGGCATCCTCGCTCGCCCGGGTCGCGCGGCAGGTGGACACCGGCGTGGTGATCGCGAAGGGCGGCATCACCTCTGCGGTGACCGCGCGCGAGGGCCGGGGCGCTCGCTCGGCGCGCGTGATCGGGCCCGTGCTGACCGGCGTGGCGCTCTGGAAGCTCCCCGACGACACCGACTACCTCGTGGTGCCGGGAAACGTCGGCGGTGCCGGCCTGCTGGCCGACCTGGTCGAGGCAGTCGCGTGCTGACGCCGTTCGCCCACCTGCTGGCCGCCCGCCGCGCCGGCGCCGGGGTGGGGGCATTCACCTGCTACGACCTGGAGGCGGCGGGCGCCGTGCTGGACATGGCGTCGGCCAGGGGCGAGGGAGTGATCCTCCTGATCGGCGGGAAGGTCTTCGCCGAGCCGTCGCGGGCCGCTGCTGCTCGCTGCCCTCTGCGCGGTGGCCGATCGCTCGCCGGCCCGCGCGTGCGTGCAGCTCGACCACTGCTCCGATCTGGAGGTCATCGACGCTGCCCTCAGCCAGGGCGCGGGCGCCGTGATGGCCGACGGCTCGGCCCTGCCGGACGACGAGAACACGCAGTTCGTGCGCAGGGCAGCCGAGCTCGCCCGGCGCTCGGGCGCGGCGGTCGAGTGCGAGCTCGGCGGCATCACGGGAGACGAGGACGTCGCGGTCGCCGTGGCCGCCGGAGCGCTCACGGATCCGGCTCAGGCAGCGCGGTTCATGCAGGCGACCGGCGCGGACTGCCTGGCCGTCTCCATCGGAAACGTGCACGGCACCTACCGCGACCCGCCCGCCTTCGACTGGTCGCGGCTCGCGGCCATCGGTGAGCTGGTGGAGGCGCCGCTCTCGCTGCACGGCGCCTCGGGCGTCCCGGACGCCATGCTCCAGCAGGCGCTCGAGGCCGGCATCGCCAAGGTCAACTTCAACACCGAGCTGCGCCAGGCCTACATCGCGGCCACCGCCGACACGCTCGCGGCAGCGACCCGCGGCGCCCAGCTCAACCTGCTGCACGCCGAGCAGGCCCGCGCCGTTGCCGGCGTCGTCGGCCAGAAGATGGACGTGCTCGGCGGGAAGGTGGCAGCGTGATCCGCCGGCTCGACCACCTCGCCGTGGCGGTCGCCGACACCGATGCCGCGCTCGAGTACTTCCGCGACCGGCTGGGGCTGAGCGTGGTCGCGGTGGACTTCCCGCCCGAGGTGCCGGTGAAGCTGACCTACCTCGACCTCGGCAACACCTACCTGCAGCTGGTCGAGCCGCTCGATGCCGGTCATCCGCTCGCGGCGTGGCTGGCCGAGCACGGCGACGGCCTGCACCACATCTGCTTCGGCGTTGACGACGTCACCGCCGAGCTCACCCGGCTCGGGCCCGAGGGCGCTCCGCTCCTGCCCCTGGGGAGCGGCCGCGGCCGCCCCGCGGGGTTCGTCGCGGGCGAGCTGCAGCACGGCGTGCGCATCGAGTGCACGAGCCTGACACCAGACCAGGAGGCCATCCATGGGACAGATCAAGAGGCTTGACGGAAAGCGCGCAGTGATCTCGGGCGCCGGCTCGGGCATGGGGCAGGCCGCCGCCCGGCTGTTTGCGGCCGAGGGCGCGAAGGTCGCGCTGCTGGACGTCGATGAGGAGGCGATCAAAAGCCTCGCCGCCGAGCTGGGAGCCGACGCGCTTGCGCTGCGCACCGACGTGACCGACGAGGCGCAGGTCGAGGCCGCGGTGAAGGCCGCGACCGACGCGTTCGGAGGGCTCGACACGGTGGTCGCAAACGCCGGCGTGCAGCTCGCGGGCCAGGACGACCGCGCCGACCGGCTCTCGCTGGAGGTGTGGCGGCGCACGGTTGACATCAACCTCACCGGCCAGTTCCTGGTGTGCAAGCACGGGCTGCGGGCGCTGCTGGAAAACGGTGGCGGCGCGGTGGTGTGCACGGCCTCGCCCACCGGCCAGTACGGCAAGGCGCCGGGGTACGACGCCTACTCGGCGAGCAAGGGCGGGGTGTACGGTCTGATCCGCGTGATGGCCACCGACTACGCACCGCACGGCATCCGGGTGAACGGCGTGATCCCGGGCTACATGGACACGCCGATGACCAACTGGGTTGACGCCGAGGAGCAGCGCCGCCTGCTCACCTCGGTACCGCTCGGCAGGCCCGGCCGGGCCGAGGAGATCGCGCCGGTGATGCTCTTCCTGGCATCCGACGAGGCGTCGTTCGTGACCGGTGCGGTGTGGGCCGCCGACGGCGGCATGACAACGGTCTGAGAGGAAGGGTTCGCGATGAGTGACGCTGCATATGCTGCTCCCCGGGTCTCGCTGGAGCAGTTCGAGGAGATCTTCGAGTCGGTCAAGAACTGGGGCCGGTGGGGCGCCGACGACGTCCTGGGGACGCTCAACCTGATCACCCCGGAGCACGTGCGGCGCGCGTGCGCCACGGTGACCGAGGGCCGCCACATCTCGATGGCCATCCCGATCAACACCGTGGCGGGGCCCGACAACCCCGACCCGGCGCTCCATCACATGACGCGCATGCACGACGTGGGCGTGAACTCCGGGCAAGCTCACGTTCTCGATGGACTTCCTCGGCATGGAGGCCCACGGCGACTGCCACACGCACATGGACGCGCTCTGCCACATCGCCTACGACGGCAAGATGTACAACGGCCTCCCGGCGGCCGACGTGACGAGCATCGGCTCGCGCGTGCTGGGGCTGGACGACTACTCGCGCGGGCATCGTCGGCCGCGGCGTGCTGCTCGACGTCGCCCGGCATCGCGGCGTCCCCTGGCTCGAGCCCGGCGAGGCCGTGACGCGCGCCGAGCTCGAGGCGGTCGAGGAGGCCCAGGGCGTGCGCCTCGGCGAGGGAGACCTCTTCGTGTTTCGCACCGGCCATCACGCCCGCAGGATGGCAAAGGGCGGGTGGGACAACGGCTATGACGGCGAGGGCAAGGCCGGCCTGCACGTGGACACCATCCCGTGGATGCACGAGCGCGGCATCGCCGGGTTCCTGCCCGACGGCGACGGCGAGACCGTGCCGAGCGTGGTGGACGACATGCTCTACCCGATCCATCCGCTGCAGGTGGTGGCGATGGGCATGTTCGTGTCAGACAGCCTCCAGCTCGAGGACATCGCGCCGGTGTGCGCCGAGCTCGGGCGCTGGGAGTTCATGGTCACCGATCGCGCCGCTTCGGATCGTCGGCGGCACGGGCTGCCCGTTCAACCCCATCGCGATCCTGTGAGCGCGGTCGCGCTGATCACCGGCGGCGGCACCGGCATCGGCGCGGCGACCGCGCGGCGCCTGGCTGCCGAGGGGATGCAGGTCGCGATCGCCGGCCGGCGCGCGGAGCTGCTGGACGAGGTCGCCGGCGCATCGGACGGCGCGATCGTCGGGATCCCGGCCGACCTCGAGCAGCCCGACGCCCCGGCCGGCTGGTGGCGGAGGTGGCCGAGCGGTTCGGCCGGCTCGACGTGCTGGTGAACTGCGCCGCGGTGATCCGAAACCACCCGCATCGCCGAGTACTCGCTGGACGAGATCGACCAGCACCTGGCCGTCAACATCCGCGCGCCGTTTCTGCTCACCCAGGCGGCGCTCCCGCACGCTCACCGCGGCGCCGGCCGGGTCGATCGTCAACATCAGCTCGTCGTCGGGCACCATCCTGCGGAGCGGCCAGTCGCTCTACGGCATGACCAAGGCGGCGCTCGAGTACCTCACCCGGTCACACGCGGGCGAGCTGGCGCCGCTGGCATCCGCGTCAACGGCATCGCTCCCGGCCCGATCGACACGCCGATCCACGAGACGTGGGCCGACGACCTCGACGAGGCCTATCGCTGGCTGTCGTCGCAGGTGCCGCTCGGCCGCATCGGCGCGGCCGACGAGATCGCAAGCTGGATCTGGATGCTGGTGAGCCCGGTGTCGTCGTTCGTGACCGGCGTCGTGATCCCGGTGGACGGCGGCCAGGTGCTCGACATCGTCTGAGGCTCAGGGCTTCTGCAGCTTGTAGAGCTCAAGCGGCCAGTAGTCGAAGTCGAACACGTCTGCCTCGCTCAGCCACGCGACCTCGCCGAACGTGTCGAGCACGGTGGCGGTCACCAGGTGGCTGCGGTAGGCGATGTCGGCCCGCACCCGGGCGGTCTTCTGCGTCGGCTGCCATCGTGATGCAGCCGAGCCCCGGCACGAGGATCACGCGCGGGAGCGGGCTCAGCATGCGCAGGCCCTCGGGCAGCCGCTCGGCGTGGCGCTGGAAGTAGGCCACGTACTCGGCCACGAACCGATCGACCACCTCGTCCACCTCGGCGGCGTCGCGGATCACGGCGCTCTTCGCACCGATCCGAAGGACGTGGTCGGGCGTTGCGCGGGCGTCGGTCGCCACGTGCTCGACGTCGGCCCGGTCGGCCAGAGACCGCTGCGACGCGGTCGATGAGGAGCTCGACGTCGCCGTCCTCGGAGAGCCGCTCCCTGAGCGCCTGAAGGAGCCCGGCGGCGGCGGCCTCCGAGAGCGGTGCGACGTCGGCCATCGCCGGCTCCCGGCGGCGCTCGGCGATGTACGCCGACGCCCTCCCGACCAGGTCGATGGTGCCGTCGTAGCTCTGCTCGTGCGTCTCGCCCCAGGTCACCAGCCCGTGCTTGTCGAGCACCACGGCGGCCGCATCGGCGTGCTCGGCCGTGCGCTTCGAGAGCACGAACCCGGGCCGGATGTAGCCCGACCACCGCCACGCCGGCGCCCAGTACCTCGTGCACGACCGCCTCCGAGTCGGGCTGGTTGGTGAGCACGCAGATCGCATCGGCATGGGTGTGATCGATGTGGCGGTGGGGCAGGAACGCGTGCAGCAGCGTCTCGATCGAGCCCCGCCGCGCGGCCGGATCGACCATGCATCCCGCGAGGTAGGCGACCATGTCGTCGTCGCTCATCTCATCGCGCTCCTGCAGCGGCAGCACCTCGTCGAGGTAGACGCCCGGGAAGCCGTCGGGGCCGATGGTCTTCAGATCGGTGCCGCTGCCCTTGATCCGCAGCACGGTGCGCCCGCCCTCCGCGATCTTCGAGGACGTGTTCCCGCCGCCGTGGACGACCAGCGTGGGGTCTGCGCCGATGAGGCGCGAGCGAGTGACGAGCCGCTCGAGCTCGGTGGTGCCGTCGATCATGTGCCTGCCGCCCTCCAGAGGGGTTCGATCAATCCGTCCTCCGACAGCCGCAGCGTCCGCCGGTTGATCTCATACCAGCGCTCGTAGAGCTCGTCGTAGCGCGCGTGAGCATCCGCCGACGGCTCGACCGTGCGGTCGAAGCGCACCACCCGCGCGATCACCTCCGACGAGGCGGTCGTCCAGCCCGGCGCCCAGCCGCGCGTACATCGCGGCGGCGAGCGCCGTTGACTCGGTCACCGCCGGCACCCGCACCTCGGCGCCGAGCACGTCGGCCAGGATCTGCGGCCAGAGCCGCCCCCGGGCCGCGCCCCCGGTGAAGACCACCTGGCCGTACTCCTCTCCGGTCACCTCCCGGGCGATCCCGAGGTGCCCGCGCGCGACATAGGCGGCGTTCTCCTCGATCGCGCGGATGCACTCACCGCGCCCCGCACGCCCGGGGTTTGCGATGTCGAAGCCCAGGAACGACGGCGCCGGCTGCACCCAGTGGTCGGCCTTCATCAGGTTCGAGAACACGCCGACCACGCCGTTGGATCCCACCGGCACGGTGGCCGCGAGCTCGTCCATCAGCACGTAGGCGTCCATCTGGGTGCCGGCGCTGCGGGCCACCTCGGCCTGGCAGAACGCGTCGCGAAACCAGCGCATGCACCAGGCCGGAGTAGAAGCCGATGCCCTCCATCATCCAGCGCCCGTCCACGGCGTGGCAGAGCGTGCGCAGCCGCGCTCCCGGGTCGATCGTGGGCGCGTCGAGCAGCACCGTGTGCTGCCAGAAGGTACCGCCCACGACGGTCGCCGCACCGGGATCCACCACGCCGATCCCGACCAGGCCGAGCTGCGTGTCGGCGCCGCCGGCCACCACCGGCGTGCCGGGCCGAAGCCCGGTGTGCGCGGCCGCCGCGGCGGTCACCTCCCCGATGACCGTGCCGGGATCGCGCACCGGCGGGAAGATCGCGGAGTCCACCTCGCAGAGCTCGATCACCGGGTCCGACCAGCCCGCGCGCCGCCAGGTCGAACATCCCCGAGCTCGAGCCCAGCGACGGATCCGTGGCGTACTCGCCGCAGAGCCGGGTGGCGATCCAGTCGCCCAGCATGCCCATGTGGGCCGCGGCATCCATCAGCTCGGGCCGCTCCTGGGCGAGCCACAGAAACCGCGCCGGCGCCGTGATCGACACCCAGTCGCCGGCGGTCCGGTAGATCCGCTCTGCCGCGCCGGCGGCGATCAGCTCGGTGGCCTGCGCCCCCGCGCGCGAGTCGACGTTGGGGCATGCCCAGAGCTCCCGGCCGGCGGCGTCCCAGAGCACCATGCCCTCGCGCATGCTGGAGGCGGCGACCGCCGCGATCTCGCCCGCGTCGATCTCCGCGCGACGGAGCGCCTCGTGCACGCACTCGCACACCAGCTCCCAGTTCGGGGCCGGTGGCGAACACCTGGGAGCCGGGCACGCCGGGCTCGGCGTGGTGCTCCCACTCCCGCTGGCCTGATCCGCCGCGGCATCCCGTCGCGGTCGAAGACCACCGCCCGGCAGCTGCCGGTGCCCGCGTCGATCGCGAGGGTCAGGTCGCTCACACCGGATACCTCAGCTCGCGGCCCGCGGCGAGCCGCGTCGATCTCGTCGGCGACCATCGCGATGCCGCGGTCGATGGTCTCGAACGTGGCGCCGCCGATGTGCGGCGTGATCACCACGTTGGGCAGGTCGAGCAGCGGGTTTCGGCCGTCGGCGGGGCGGCACGACGTCGAGCGCCGCGCCGCCAGGTGGCCGCTCTGCAGCGCGGCGACGAGCGCCCCCTCGTCGACCAGCCCCTCGCGGGCGGTGTTGATGAAGAACGCGCCCGCCGGCATCGCCGCGAACTGCTCGGCCGACATCAGGTTCTCGTTGTCGGCGGTCACGCGCGCGTGCAGGGTCACGAAGTCGGACTCGGCGAGCAGGCGCTCGAGCGACGCCGCGCGCACCCCGCGCTCGAGCGACCCGTAGTCGATCATCGGGTCGTAGGCGAGCACCTCCATGCCCATCGCGGTCGCGATGCGGGCGACGCGGCGGCCCACCTGGCCGTAGCCGACCACGCCGAGCGAGCGTCCGCCCAGCTCGCCGCCGAAGAACTCGGCGCCCTCGAACGTGGACTTGCCCAGCTGGCCGCCGTCCATGAGAAACCGCTGCGACCGCGAGATGCCGCGGGCGAGCATGATCATGAACGCGATGGTGAGCTCCACCACGGCCTCGGCGTTCTTCCCCGGGGTGTTGGTCACCGGCACGCCCAGCTCGCGGGCGGCGGCGACATCGACGTTCACCGGGCCCGCCGCGCGCGCAGCACACCAGCCTCAGGCCCGGAGTCGCGAGCACGTCGCGGGTCACTGCGGCGCCGTGGATCACCAGCACGTCCTATCCCGCGGGCGCGCTCGGCCAGCTGCACGGGGTCGCCGGCGAACTCGCGCAGGCCCGCGAGCGGCCCGGCGAACGACTCGTCCACCTGGAACGCCTCGATCTCGTGCAGCGGGTCGATGCGGGCCCGAAGGCCGCTCTCGAGCGCCTCGGCGGTGATGTAGGAGTCGCCGGCGGCGAGGATGCGAAGGCTGTCGGTCACGGGTACTGCCGCACCGGCTTGAGGTCGATCGCGTGCCCGCTGCCCGACTCGATGATCACCTTGAGCATCGGCTCGGTGTCGAGGTAGAAGAACTCGATGGTCTCGCCGATCCGCCCGCCCATGGTGGGCTTCGCGCCCATCGCGGCGAAGTGATCCTTGAGCGCGTCGGACTCATCGATGCGTGTGGCGCATCACGGCGACGTGGTGGAGGCCCTCGCCGTGCTCGTTCGAGCCAGTCCTTGTAGATGCTCGGGCCGTCCAGCGGCTGGAGCAGCTCGAAGACGATCGAGCCGGTGTCGACCTCGGCGCCGATCATCGAGAACTCGGTCGGGCTTGCCCATGTAGTGGGTGTCGTGGAGCGACGGCGGGACGTGCTCGTAGACGTTCCACGGGCCCCAGCCGAGGGCGGCGTGGTAGCGCTCCATCGCCTCGTCGATGTCGTGCACCACGCAGGCAACCTGGCTGATGGCGAGTCCCTGGGGGACGAACTGCTCGGTCATTGCGGATCTCCTTCCGGTTCGGGGGCCGGCGCGCCGCCGGGAAACTCCAGATCGTCGGCCTCCAGCGCGATCCCCAGCGTCTGGCCGCCGTCGATCACCAGCGTCTGGCCGGTGATGTAGCCGGCCTCGCTGGAGGCCAGGAACCGCACGGTGGTCGCGACGTCGTCGGGCTCGCCGAACCGGCCGAGCGGGATGGTCTTGAGGTACTGCGGGCCGATCACGGGATCGTTGATCACGAACTCCGCGATGCGGGTGTTGACCACGCCGGGGGCGACGGCGTTCACCCGGATCCCGAGCGGCCCGAGATCCATCGCCGCCGACCGCACGAAGGCATCGACGCCGCCCTTGGACGTGTTGTAGACCGACATGCCGCGCTCGACGTGGAAGCCGTTGATGGATGAGGTCACGACGATCGCGCCGCCGCCCTGGGCCGCCATCGCCCGGCCGGACTCCTGGACGCAGAGAAAGACGCCCGTGAGGTTCACGTCGAGCACCCGCTGCCAGGTGGCGTCGTCCAGGTCGAGCAGCGGCCTCACCGCCGCCGTGCCCGCGTGGGCCACGCACACGTCGATGCGGCCGGCCGCGTCGATGCAGGCCGTCACCGCGCGGTGCACGTCTGCCCGGCTGCTCACATCGCCGCTCACCGCGATCGCGCCGTCGCCGAGAAGCGCGGCGGCCCGGTCGAGCTCGTCGCCGTCCATGTCGAACATGACGACGATCGCTCCGTCCTCGCGAAACCGGCGGGCGATCGCGAGGCCCATTCCCCTCGCGGCGCCGGTCACCAGCACGCCCTTCCCGGTGAACTCGCTCATGCGGGCTCCGCTCCGGCCGCGCTGCTGACCTGCACCTCGACCCGCATGCGATCGGTGCGAAGCCAGCTGCGATAGCAGTGGAAGGGGCGCATCTCCGCGTCCCACGACACCGACTCGATGTATGCCAGCGGAGCGCCGGCGTCGATCTCGAGCATCTGGCCGAGGCGCTCTCCGGCGATGACCGCCTCCAGGAGGCGCCTGCCGCCGGCGACCTCCAGACCGTCCTCGTCCTTCAGCCGCTGGTAGAGCGAGTCGTTGTCGTGCATGCCGAGCACGGTGTCGGCCAGGTCCTCGGGCAGGCAGTCGGTCACGGCGAGGGCGAGCTTGCCGTCAACCGAGCGCAGGCGCTCCATCACCACGCCCCGCGAGCCTGGAGGCAGCTCGAGCGCGGTCGCAGCCCAGCCCGGCAGCTCCGTGACCTCGCGGCGCAGGATGTGTGACGAGACGGCCCGGCCGAGCCGCAGCACCTCGTCGTGGAAGAACCCCTCCTGCGACTGCACCAGCCACATGCGCGGGGCCGCGGAGGCGACGAAGGTGCCGAACCCCTTGCGGCGCTCCACCATCCCCTCCTGCTCGAGCCGCGCGAGCGCCTGGCGCACCGTGGTGCGCGAGATGCCGAAGTGCTCGCAGAGCTCCGACTCCGACGGCAGCCTCTCGCCGGGGCTCCAGAGTGCGCCGGCGATGGACTGCTCGAGCACGCCCGCCAGCTGGAACCAGTACGGCACGGGCGAGGATCGGTCGATTGCGGTGTCCGGGAGGGTCATCATCCTGTAATGACAGGCGAGGCTAGGCCGTGCTCCCGACGAAGTCAAGAGCCACGGCGGCGCCGGCCGGTCAGCCGGCGAAGGTCTCGACCTCGAAGTGCGAGAAGCCGTGGTCGACGTTGGTGTCGCCCACCCCGAAGTTGAAGCCGATCCCCGGGGCGCCCGTCGCGTGCGTCGAGTCGCTGGCCGAGATGACCTCGACGCCGTTGATGTAGCCCTTGATCTCGCTGCCGGTGATGGTGGCCTCGATGACGTCTCCGTGCTCCACGCCGTACTGCGCGCCGACCTTTCGGGCGAGCGAGTGCCAGTTGCCGACCTTCCCGTCCCAGCGGACGATCTCGGCGTAGCCGGCGTCGGTCTTCAGGCAGCGGAAGAAGATCTCATACCCGGTGCAGCTCCCCGGCGTCATGGTGTGGCGCAGGCGGATCTGCACCTCCTGGAAGTACTCGTCCGTGGGGTTCTTGCTGTAGACGGTGGCCTTGCCGTGCTGGTCGGGGCCCCACTCGCCCGTGAGCACCGCGGTGGGGTCGTCGTAGTCGCCCTCGGGCGCCGCGTCGTCGCTCTCCTCGAGGTTTCCCTGCTCGGCGCGCCGCTCGGGGACGCCCATCCGGCTCACCTCTCCGTAGCCCACGCCGTCCTTGGAGATGACATCGATCCAGTCGATCCCGTCCTTGCGGCCGTTCAGCCACATGCCGCCTTCGGAGATGGGGTTTTCGTCGCGTTCGAAGTCTGTGCTGTACGACCTCACGGGCTGGTTGGGCATCGCCGGCGTCCTCCTGAAATGTAAACTGGTCTGATCACCAGTCCTGCGAAGCATGACCACTTGCCAATCGCTTGTCAAGGAGCTCGATGTCGGTGTACGACGATGAGGTGGAACGGCTGCTCGAGAGCTATCGCGGCCGCATCGGAGCGGAGGTTGGCGAGCTCGCGACGCCCGCCCTGGTGCTCGATCTGGCGGCTGCCGAGCGGAACATCGCGGCGATGCAGGAGCGCATGCGCGGAGGTGCCGCGCTGCGCCCGCACGCAAAGACGCACAAGTCGCCGGAGCTCGCGGCGCGGCAGATCCGGGCCGGCGCGATCGGGATGATGACCGCGACGGTGTGGGAGGCGGTCGCCCTGGCCCGCGCGGGCGTCTCGGACGTGATGGTGGCCAACGTCGTGCGGGGCGCCGAGAAGTGCGCGGCCGTGGCCGAGGTCGCCGGGCTCACCCGCACGACGGTGGTGATCGACGACGCCGGCAACGCCGACGAGCTGGATGCGGCGGCGGGCCGGGCCGGCGTCGCCCTGGATGTGCTCGTCGAGCTCGACGTCGGCCAGCACCGCACCGGCGTGAGGTCGCCCGACGAGGCGCTTTCGGTCGCCCGGCACGTGGCCGGGAAGCCCCGCCTGCGTCTGCGCGGCGTCCACGGGTACGAGGGCAACGTGTCGCTCGTCCAGGATGGCGAGGAGCGGCGGCGTGGCGCCGCGGAGGCCGCGGACATCCGCGCGGCGTGTGCCGAGGCCATCCGCGGCGATGGGCTGACGGCGGACGTGGTGTCGGGCGGGGGCACCGGCATGTGGGACTCGACGGGGCTCGATCCGCGCGTGACCGAGATCCACCCCGGCTCCTACCTCTTCATGGACACCTCGCACTGGAGCCAGGTGCCCGATCCCGAGCCCGCGCTCTTCGTGCTCGCCACGGTGCTCTCTCGCAAGGGCTCGACCGTGGTGATGGACAGCGGCCGGAAGTCACTGGGAACGGTGGATCCGGTGCCGCCCGTGGTGCGCGACGTGCCCGGGCCGGTGACGATCTTCCACGAGGAGCACCTCGCGGTCGAGTGCGACGCCGGCCCGCTGCCGGGATCGACGGTCACGATCATCCCGAGCTATGCGCCCGCAGCGGTCACGCTGCACGAGGTCTACCACGTGATCGCCGACGGCCGGGTGGCAGATATCTGGCCGGTGCTGGCCCGCGGCGGAGGCCGCGAGGGCGCCCGCCCGCGTGAATAGCCGGTGCCTGGCACCGGCTATTCACGGCTCACACCAGCGGCAGCACCGTGGTTGCCAGCGCATCCAGCTGCCGGGTGCAGTCGTCCTCGAGCGGCAGGACGACCACCTCGTCGGCACCCGCGGCGCCGAGCCGCCTGATGGTCTCTGCGCACGCGCGCGCGTCGCCGCAGATGGCGACGCGATCGACGATCGCCGCGCGGTCGCCCGAAGCACCGAGCTCGGCGGCCAGCCGCCGCGCCTCCGGGTAGACGGCCTTCGCGAGCCAGCCGTCAACCGCGGGCCGCAGCCGGCTGCGGGCTCGATCGGGATCGTCGTCGATGCTGAGCCACGCGTACACCACGCAGCGCGGCGGCCGCGGGGCGCCGGTCGCGGCGATTGCCCACTCGACGAACCCGGGGCCGCAGCCCTCGGGCAGCACGATCCCGTCGGCGAACCGCCCGGCCAGCGCGAGCGCCTTCGGCCCGACCGTCCCGATCAGCACGGGCGCGGGCTCTCCCGGCGGAAACGCGAGCGTCACGTCGTCGAGGCTCACATCGGTGGTCCGGGTCGAGACCGTCTCGCCCGCGAGCAGCGCGCGCACCACGCGGGTGGTCTCGCCCAGGGTGCCCAGCCGCTTCTGCGGCGTCGCGCCGATCTGCTGCATCCACTCGGCCACGCCGTGCCCGAACGCGGCCTCGAACCGGCCGGGGTGGAGGTTGCAGAGCGTGGCGATCTCCATCGCGGCGATCGCTGGATTGCGCACCGCGGCAGGCATGAGGCCGAGGCCCACGCGGATGCCGCTCGTGGCGGCAAGGGCGGTCGCCGAGAGCGCGATGCCGCCCGAGAGGAAGCAGTCCTCCACCACCCACACCGAGCCCAGGCCGATCTCCTCGGCGTGGGCCGCGAACGCGGGCAGCTCCGACGGGTGGGAGAGCGCCGGGAACACGGCTCCGACGAGCGGAGGTGGCGGCGCCGGTGAATGGGAGCTGGACACGCGGCCACCATCGTAATCGGGCGCCTGGCTCGGGTAGTGTCATGCGCATGGATGCCGAGACTCCTGCGGTGGTCATCGACAGCGACCGCGTCGATCGCAACATCGCGAAGATGGCCGCGATCACGCGCGATGCCGGGGTGGATCTGCGGCCCCATGCCAAGACCCACAAGATGCCGGCGCTCGCCCGCCGCCAGATCGAGGCCGGCGCCGTGGGCATCACCGTGGCCAAGGTCGGCGAGGCCGAGGTGTTCGTGGACGCCGGCATCGACGACATCCTGGTGGCCTACCCGCTCTGGGGCGAGGGCAAGTGGAACCGCCTGTGCGATCTGGCCGAGCGCGCGCGCATCACCGCGGCCGCCGACTCGGCCGTGGCGATCTCGGGCCTCGCTGCGGTTGCCGCGAAGCGCGAGCTCACCATCCCGGTGCGGATCGAGCTCGACACCGGCTTCGGCCGCTGCGGCGTGCAGGACGTGCGGGGCGTGATCGAGCTCGCCAACCTCATCGCAGGCACCCCGGGGGTGGAGCTCGACGGCCTCATGAGCTTCGCCGGCCAGAGCTACGCGCGCGGGCTCGAGGGCGTCGAGATGGTCGCACGCGAGGACGCCGCGCTCATCACCGAGGCGGCCGACATCCTGCGCGGCGAGGGCTTCGAGATCCGCGCGGTGAGCGTCGGCGGCACCCCCACCGCAGCGGCGGCGAGCAGGCTGCCCGGGGTGACCGAGGTGCGGCCCGGCACCTACATCTTCTCGGATCGCGACCAGGAGGCGCTCGGCTGGGGATCGCTCTCGGACTGCGCGCTCACGGTGCTCGTGACCGTGGTCAGCCGGCCCACCGCGACCCGCGCGATCATCGACGGCGGCACCAAGACCTTCAGCTCGGACCAGGCCAGCCAGGGCCCGGGCTGGGGCGTGGTGCTCGGCCACCCCGGGGTGCGCATCGACCGCATGAGCGAGGAGCACGGAATTCTCGAGCTTCCGGCCGCCAGCGACATCCAGATCGGCACGGTTCTGCGCGTCATTCCCAACCACGCGTGCGGTACGCTCAACATGCACGACGAGGTGCTCGTGGCGGAAGGCGACCAGATCATCGATCGGTGGGAAGTCGCGGCCCGGGCAAAGCTCCGATGATGGAACCCATCCGACCACCAGACGCGCCCACGGGGGGCGCCTACTCCCCGGGGATCCGCGCCGGCGGATTCGTCTTCGTGTCGGGCCAGGGGCCGCTCGACTCGGTCACCGGCAAGGTGGTCGGCGACACCATCGAGGAGCAGGTCGATGTGACCTTCACCAACATCGAGCGCGTCCTGGAGGCCGGCGGCTGCTCGCTCGGCGACCTCGTCCGCGTCGATGCCTACCTCGCCGACTTCGCCGATTTCGACCGCTACGACGCTGCCTATCGCGCGCGCCTCGGCGGCCACCTGCCGACCCGCACCACCGTCCAGGCGGGCATCGGCGAGATCAAGATCGAGATCAACGCAATCGCCCTGGTTCCAGAGTAGATCGAGGAGCAGCACATGGAGACGGTGAGTTTCACGCGGATGGCCGACGGCACGAAAGAGGACTACGAGCTGCTGGCGCGCTACGAGCACGAGTACATGGTGGGGTACCCCGACCGGCTCCTGGCCGCGCTCGAGAACCTGAAGCACTCGTTCACCGGCTACCAGGTGACCCGCTACGAGCACTCGCTCCAGTCCGCGACGCGCGCCTACCGCGACGACCGCGGCGAGGAGTACGTGGTGGCGGCGCTCCTGCACGACATCGGTGATGAGCTCGCGCCCTACACGCACGGCGAGATGACCGCCGCGATCCTCAAGCCCTACGTGCATCCCGAGATCTGCTGGGCCGTGAAGCACCACGGCCTCTTCCAGCTCTACTACTCGGGCCGGTACACGGGCGAGGCCAACGGCCGCGACCGCTACCGCGACCATCCCTACTACGACGCGTGCGTCGAGTTCTGCGAGAAGTACGACCAGAACTGCTTCGACCCCTCCTACGACTGGCTCGGCGTCGAGGTGTTCGAGCCGATGGTGCGCCGGGTGGTCTCGGAGACCCGCTACCTCGACTGAAGGAACCGCCGTGATCAAGCCCGTGGACTTCGCCGAGTACTTCTCACCGACGCCGATCCCGTTCTGGACGTCGCTGCAGCAGGTCGGCGTGACGAAGGTGATCTCCGAGCTCGACCGCGCTCCCGACGGCATCCACGACGACACCGGCGACCGCCCGTGGGATCTCACCCCGCTCGCCCGGATGCAGCAGCTCTACGCCGACGCCGGGCTCGAGCTGGTGGGGGTGGAGGACTACCCGCCCATCGACCGCGCCCGCACCGGCGCGCCGGGCGCCGAGGAGGAGACGGAGTGGTTCTGCACGCTCATCCGCAACCTCGGCACGCTCGGGATCCCGATGCTCTGCTACAACTGGATGCCGGGCGCCAACTGGGTGCGCACGAGCATCATCGCGCGCGGCCGCGGCGGTGCGCTGGTGACCGGCTTTCGGCTCGCCGACCTGCCGGCCGACCAGCCGATGAAGGTAGGGACGCCCGACGCCGAGCAGCTCTGGAAGGCGTATGAGCGGTTCGTGAGCAAGGTGGTGCCGGTCGCCGAGGCCGCCGGCGTGCGCCTGGCGCTGCACCCCGACGATCCGCCGATCCAGCACTACCGCGGGGCCGACCGCATCATGAACTCGGTGGAGAACTTCGACCGGGCGCTCGCGCTGGCCCCGTCCGAGGCCCACGCGCTCTGCTTCTGCCAGGGCAACATGACCCTCATCACCGAGGACGTGCCCGGCGCGATCCGCCACTTCGGCGACCAGAACCGCATCGCGTTCGGCCACTTCCGCGACGTGCGCGGCACCCGCGAGGACTTCGTCGAGACCTTCCACGACGAGGGCAAGACCGACATGCGCGCATGCATGGACGCCTGGCACCAGATCGGCTTCGAGGGCGTGCTCCGGCCCGATCACGTGCCGACGATGCACGGCGAGGCGATGGACTCGCCGTCGTATGCGCTGCAGGCCCGGCTGCACGCGATCGGCTACATGCAGGGCCTCCGCGAGGCGAGCGTCCACCACGTCGCGGCGGCCCAAGCGGACTGAAGTTTCTGCCGGAGTTGTCCGATTACACTGCAAGACGGTGCCTGACGACTCCCATCATCACCACCACCTCGAGCTTCGCTCGATGCTCGATCTGGACATCCCGTACGTCTCGGATGCCGAGCACCGGCTGCACCAGCTCGTCGTGCAGCGAAGCCAGCGCCTGATCGGCGCGGCCGTGCTGCTGGCCGTGACCGTGGCGAGCGTCTTCGTCTTTCCCGAGGTGGCGTTCGGCTTCGCGGCGGGTGCCGCGGCCGCCGTCGCCGCGGCGCTGGTCGCGCTCGACCGGCGCCGGTCGCTCACCGCGCAGCTCATCCAGACCCGCGCCGCCTACAACATCGACTACGTCGCGCGCACCGGCGCGCAGTTTGCCAGCCGCGCCCGCCGCGGCCGGCTCGCGGCGTGGCTGCGAGACATCGTGCGCATCGCCGAGCACCAGGAGGTGCGCGGCTCCTACACGACGCCCATCATCGAGCAGCGCGTGATCGAGCGAAAGCAGCGGCTCCTCGCCCTGGCGGTGGCGCTCGAGGATCACGACCAGGCGCTGCACCCGGCCGGCGTGGCGATCGTGCACCGCATGCTCACGCGCCCCGGCCTCTCGCCGCTCTACAACCCCGGCCTGCCCGAGGAGACGCTCGACGAGGCCATCCGCCGCGCCGAGGCGTGCGTCGAGCGGCTCGACCCCGTCTGACCGGTCAGGCCGCGGTGAGGCCGCCGTCCAGCACCACCGCGCTGCCGGTCATGAAGCTGTTGTCCGGCGAGGCGAGGTAGGCAACGCAGCGGGCGATCTCCTCCGGCGTGCCCAGGCGCTTCATGGGCTGGCGGGCGCGGAGCGCCTCGATGTCCTCACCGGAGTCCGACACCAGCCGCTGCACCCACGGGGTATCGACGGTGCCGGGACAGACGCAGTTCACGCGGACGCCCTGGTCGACATGGTCGACCGCGAGCGCCCGCGTAAGGGCGATCACGGCGCCCTTGGACGCGCAGTACGCAGCCCGGTTCTTGAGGCCGACGAGGCCGGCGATCGATGCCATGTTCACGATCGCACCCCCTCCGCCCGCTGCCAGGCGCGGTACCGAGTGCTTGCAGCACAGGAACATGCCCCGCGCGTTCACGGCGAACACCTCGTCCCACACGTCCACCGTGGTGGTCGTCACGGGGGTGGTGGAGCCGACGCCGGCGATGTTTGCGACCACGTCGAGGCGGCCGTCGAACTGCTCGTCGCTGAAGGCGAAGAGCTCGGCCACTGAGGCCTCGTCGCGGACGTCCACGACCACGCCGAGCGCCGACTCGCCGCACTCCCGGGCAGTTTCCTCAGCGGCCCGGATGTCGCGGTCGGCGGCAACCACCGCGGCTCCGCGGGCCGCCAAGATGAGGGCGGTCGCCCGGCCGATTCCCGACCCAGCACCCGTGACGACCGCGACGCGGTTTGCGAACTCCAGCTCGGACACCGGCTAGATCACACCGTACGTGCGAAAGGCATCCCACACGGGCATGCCCTCCTCGAGCTTCGACCGCACGAGGTTCTCGCCCGAGACCTTCTCCTCGGAGAGCGTGATGACCTCGGCGGCCACCGCGAGGGGCACCACCACCACGCCGTCGAAGTCGGCCAGGATCAGGTCGCCCTGCTCGACGGTCACGCCGCCGCACTGGATGCTGCCGCCCACCGACTCGACGTCGATGCGGCCGAGCGAGTCACAGGCGTTGATGCCCGCCACGAAGGTGGGGAACTGCATCTCCATGAGCTGGAGGGTGTCGCGCGTCCAGCCGTCGACCACGATCCCGCGGCCGCCGCGGTAGCGCGAGGCGGTGGCCAGCAGCTCGCCCCAGTAGGAGCCCTTCACCGTCGAGACCACCATGATGTCGCCGTCGCCCATGGCGTCAACGGCCTGCAGCTCGCCCTTGTAGTAGTCGTCGCGGTTGGCCGGCGGGGCATCGACCTCGACCGCGTGCACGGTGCAGGCGAAGCCCGACATGCGCGCCTCCGGGTAGAGCGGGCGGATGTGCGGGGCCATCACGTTGTTGCGCACGCCCACCTTGTCGAGGCAGTCGGCGACGACGGCGGGGTAGAGGCGGTCGAGCCGCGCGAGCAGCTCCGCGCGCTCGCTCTGTTGTGTTCCTTGATCGTTCAAGACGCCGAGAGCATAACGATCGGTCAACCCCGGGTCAAGCCGATTTTCGCGCCCTTGACATCGCAAGCACCGTTCGGCAAGACTATGCAAGTTGAACGATCAAGGTACTAACGGGAAGGGGTAGCGCATGGCTAGTGATTCACCAGCGGGTGCTCAGACCCACTTCGCCAGACGAGCCACAGGCTTCGTCCGCGATGTGAAGGTCAGTGACGCGGTGATCTTCAACGTGCTTCCGGCCTGTCCGGGGCTCGTCATGGCTGTATCAGTCTTCTGGGTTCTCACGGCTTTCTCGGGCGTCAACGTGTACGCCGCCATCCTCATCACCGCTGTCTGCTCGTTCCTGATCTCGGGGGCGTTCGGCCTGCTCTCGCAGATCATGCCGCGGTCGGGCGCCGACTACATCCTCATCTCCAGGTCGGTTCATCCGGCCCTCGCCGTCGGCTCGAGCGTCCTCATCGGCGCCTCGTCGCTCCTGGCCATGGGCTACTGGGGAGTGTTCACCGCCAAGATCTGCATCGGCCCGATGCTGACGATGATCGGCGTGGCAGCCGACTCCAGCACGCTTCAGAGCTGGGGCACCACCGTCTCGGGCCATCCCTGGAACATGATCATCGGGTTCATCGAGATCGCCGGGCTCGCGCTGATCATGGCCTACGGCACGCGCTTCATGATGCGTGCGCAGTTCTGGCTCTTCGTGCTCGGCATGCTCGGGTTCATCGTGGCGGCGATCACGCTCGTGACGACGTCTCGCTCGAGCTTCATCAGCTCCTACAACAGCTACGCGCAGCCGTTCACGCACAAGGCCGATACCTACCACTACTTCATCGCCCAGGCCCAGAAGGGCGGCACCAACCTCTCGACGACCACCGACTGGCACAACACCATCGTGGCCTCCGGGGCGTTCATCGCCTTCGGCGTGTGGGTCTGGTTCTCCACCAACCTGGCCGGTGAGATCCGCCAGGCCGGCACCCGCCGCAACTGGTACTCCATGCTGGGCGGCCTTGCGATCACGTTCGGCTCGATCGCGATCATGATCGCGCTCCTCTACCACACCATCGGCCAGGTGTTCCTGACGGCGGTGACCGCGGTCAGCGGTGACCCAACCGTCTACACGCTGCCGAACGCACCGTGGTGGATCACGCTGGTGGCGGCGATCCACACCAACACGATCTTCGTGGCATTCCTCGGCATCACGTTCGTCTGCTGGGCGCCGCTGATCGTGTACATCCAGATCGTCCAGCCCGTGCGCGCGCTCTTCGCGTGGGCCTTCGATCAGGTGATCCCGGAGAAGATCGCATCCATCAACGAGCGGACGCACACTCCCGTGCTGCTGCTCGCCGCGATCACCGTCGCCTCGCTGCCGTTCCTCTATGCGGCCGCCTACACGACGAGCTTCTTCAAGTACATCGCCCTGTCGACGATCGTCGGGTTCCCGACGTTCATCATGGTCGGCATCGGGGCCATCCTGTTCCCGTACCGCCGCAAGGCTGCCTACGAGGCCTCGGTCTCGAACGTCAGCCTGCTGGGAGTGCCGCTCATGGTGTTCCTCGGCATCGGCTCGATCGCAGCCGGCATCTTCGGTGCCTACCTGTGGCTCGAGTACCCGACCCTGGGGCTGCCCGGCGCGGGCAAGCCGCTGTACCAGCAGCTCTTCACAACGCCTGGAAGCGGCGGGCTCGCACTGTGCGCTGCCTGCCTGATCCTGGGAGCGGTGATCTTCTACGTCGGCAAGGCGTGGCGTAGGAGCCAGGGGATCGACCTGTCCCTCAACTACCTCGAGATCCCACCCGAGTAGCTTCAGGTTGGGACTCTTCAAGCGAAAGACGGCGGAGGGCGGCAACGCCCTCCGCCTCTACTATGCGTCGGATATCCACGGCACCGAGGTGCTCTGGAAGAAGTTCCTGAACGCGCCCAAGGTGTATGACGCCAAGGTGCTGGTCATGGGCGGCGACATCACCGGCAAGGTCGTGATCCCGATCGTCCTCGAGGAGGACGGCACGTGGGTGGCCCGGCTCTTCGGCGGCCGCCAGGTGGCGCGCGACGAGGGCGAGCTGGACGCGCTCGAGCAGCGCGTGCGGGGCAACGGCATGTACCCGTACACGACCACCCACGCCGAGGTCGAGCAGATCAGCGGGCTCCCCGAGGAGGAGCGCGAGGCGTGGTTCGAGTCGGTGATGCTGAAGACGTTCGACGAGTGGATCGCCATGGCCGACCAGCGGCTGGAGGGCACCGACGTGCGGTGCTTTGCGATGCCGGGCAACGACGATCCCCAGGCGCTGGAGGACTGCATCAGGCGCGGGGTGCGCGTGGAGAGCTGCGATCAGGCGGTGGTGACGTTCGACGACTACTCGATGCTCTCGGTGGGGTACTCCAACCGCACGCCGTGGAACTCGCCGCGCGAGATGGACGAGGATCAGCTCTTCGCCGAGATCGAGCGGCTCTGTGCCGACGTGCCGGACATGAGCAAGTCGGTGTGGAACCTCCACGTGCCGCCGTATGACTCACGGCTCGACACGGCGGCCGAGCTGGACGAGGACTTCAACATGGTGCTGGTGGGCCGGGAGCCGCACATGATCCCGGTGGGCTCAAAGGCGGTGCGCGAGGCCATCGAGAAGTACCAGCCGTTGGTGACGCTTCACGGCCACATCCACGAGTCGCCGGGCGCCAACCGGATCGGCCGCACGCTTGCGATCAACCCGGGCAGCGATTACCACACGGGGCGCATCTCGGGCTGCCTGGTGACGCTTCGCGGCGACAAGGTCGTGCACCAGTTCGTCACCGGGTGAATATTAAGTGCCTGGCACCGTTTATTCACGGAGGACGGGGACGCCCAGGAGGGCGCAGAGCAGCTCCAGCGCGTCGGCGTGATCGCCGTGCACCGCGGCGAAGTGCTGTGACTGGACGTGGTCGAGGATCGACCGCACCGATCCGTCGGGGATGAACCGCACGCTCGAGAGCGGCCCCGGGATGCCCAGCTCGACCCAGTCCGGCGGTGCCACCGCCTCACCCGGCACGAGGTGCATCCGGTAGCCCTCCGCGGTGTCGGCCTCGGCCAGGCACGCAAGCGTCATCCGGCCGGGCCGCATCGCCGAGGCCGAGGCCGCTCCCACGGCCTCGCCGGTGGAGACGCTCGCCACGGGCTTCACCTGCGGCCGGCCCTCGATCCAGTCGTCGGGGATGAACCCGTCCACGCCCAGCAGGATCCACTCGGGGTGGTGCTCGTAGTGCTCCAGGAACGACGGTGTGGCATCCGCGAGCCAGCCCAGCATCAGCTGGGCGGTGAGGTTCAGCATGTCGTTCTCGTCGATGTACGGCACGCCGGCCGACGCCACGATGCACGACGCCAGGTTGTGCGTCGTCCCCAGCTCGAGCGACACGCCCTCGACGCTCTTGTAGGAGAACGCATCGAAGCCCTTGTCGGCGCAGATGCGAAGCGTCCCCAGCGCGAGGCGCACCGCCCGCTCCAGCACGTCGTGCGGCACCTCGCCGAGCGGCTCGTCCCACGACGCCTTCAGGCGCGCCGCCTGGGCCGACACCTCGGCATCGGGTACCTCGCTCGAGGCGCGCTGCAGCTGGAGCAGATCGACCGACTCCACCTCCGGCCCGATCCGGCCCCGCAGCCGCGTGACGTCAAACGGCGTGGTGTAGAGGCCCATGTCGTGGGCGCCCGTCATGCCCAGCCGCGCGTGCCCCAGCCGCCGGGCGACCTGCGCGGCCCGCGCCATCGCGACGATCCCGGCGGTGTCCATGGGCGTATCGGGCGCGTTGTAGAGGTACGAGAACCGGATGCCGAACCGCTCGAGCGGATACCGCAGGCCCGTTGACCCCGCCCCCGCCGCGGGAGACACGAGCACGCCGTCCTGCGTGTACCCGCCGTAGCTAGAGAGCACCATAGGCCGGTCGCGGAACTCGAGCGCGACCCGCACCGCGGCGCGCGGATCGATCCAGTTGATGACGTTCAGGATCAGCACGTCCCAGTCCTCGGCGCGGAGCCTGGCGATCGCGGTCTCCACGTCGGCGGTGGATGCCACCGGCGGCGTCGCCACCAGCTCGAGCCCCGCGCCGCGGAGCTCTGCCTCGGCCCGCCCCGCGATGCGCTCGAGCTCCTCGCGCGGGTACATGTGGGAGCCCAGCGGCACGTGGGCCGCGACCGGTGCCGGGGCGCCGCTCACCAGTCGGTCACCGCGCCGTCGGGATCGAAGTACCGCATGAGCGGCTCCTGCTTGAACGGGTGCTTCGCGGCCTCCTTCTCATCGACCTCCACGCCCAGCCCGGGCGCCGTGGGGAGCTGGGCGACGCCGCCCTCGAACGGCAGCGTCTGGGAGAGCACCTCGAACCGGTAGGGCACGTCTGCCCGCCAGGTCTCCTGGATCAGGAAGTTGGGGGTCGCAAACGCGACGTGCATCGACGCCGCATGGCCGATCGGGCCGGTCGAGGAGTGCGGTGCGAGCGCCGCGTGGTAGGCCTCGCCCATCGCCGCGATCCGCCTGAGCTCGGAGATGCCGCCGCAGTGCACGGCGTCTGGCTGAAGCACCGAGCAGGCGCCGATCTCGAGCAGCTCGCGAAACGGGTGGCGCGTGCAGAGCCGCTCGCCCGTGGCCAGCGGCACCGTGGTGCGCCGCGCGAGCTCGGCCATCGCTCGCGGATGCTCGGGCGGGCAGGCCTCCTCGAAGAACCAGGGGCGGTAGGGCTCGAGCACCTTGAAGTACTGGGCCGCCATCATCGGCGAGCAGCGGCCGTGCATGTCCACCATCAGCTCGACCTCGTCGCCCACCTCGTCGCGCACCTCGCCCATCACCGCATCGGCGTGGCGCAGCGCCGCGGCGCCGTCGAGCCGGCCGGTGCGCGGGATGACCACCTCGAGCTTGATCGCGTCGAACCCGAGCGCCACCGACGCCCGCGCCTGCTCGCGGGCCTTCTCCGGCGAGAGCGCGTGGTACACCGAGTGCATCTCGCCGCCGCCGAGGTGGTCGTAGAGGCGCACGGTGTCGCGCACGGCCCCGCCCAGCAGCTGGTACACCGGCACGCCGAGGGCCTTGCCCGAGATGTCCCAGCACGCGTGCTCGATGCCGCTCATCGCCGAGCACTCGACCATCCCCGGCCGGAAGAAGTGCTGGCGGTACATCATCTGCCAGAGGTGCTCCACGCGGCGCGGGTCCTCGCCGATGAGCAGGGTGCGGTAGTCCTCGACGCAGCCCACGACGGCGCGCGTCTTCCACTCCACGGTGGCCTCGCCCCAGCCGACGAGCCCCTCGTCGGTCGAGACCTTGACGAACACCCAGTTTCGCATCTCGGCGTTCACCACCACCGTGTCGAGCGCAGTGATCCTCATCGTTCAGTCCTCCCCGCACCAGTCGAGCGCCAGGCGGACGAACGCCGCGCTGAGCGCATGGAGATCCTCGATCAGCACCCACTCGTCGGGTGCATGGGCGTTGCCGCCGCGCGGGCCGCACACGGCCACGGGCGTCTCATCGACCGCGAACATGAACGCGTCGCAGGCAAACGGGGCCGACGCCGGCGGCGCACCTGGCGTGCCGAGCGCGGCGCGCATCGCCTGGACGATGGGGTGCTGCTCGCCGCAGTCGGCCGGCGCGAGAAACCGCGTGCGCTGCTCCCACCGCACGTCGATCCCCGCCGGCGTGGCGCCCTCCACCGCGGTGCGGAGCTCTGCGTCGAGCATCGCGCGGTCGGTGCCCGGCATGATCTCGGCCCAGAACTCGAGCATCCCGTCGGCCGGCAGGCCCTCGCCGGTGCCCCACGCAAGCTCCTCGCCCGAGCGGATGAGGTACTGCATGAGCGGTGCGGGCCGCTCGAGGTCGTCCAGGGCGCACGAGATGCGCGCAAGCGCCGCCAGCGTGCTCTGGCCGGGGCCGCCGTCGAAGCCCATGCCGACGTCGCCGCCGGTTGCGTGCAGGCGGTACTGGAGGCCGCCGCGGGTGGCGTGGCACACCTCCATGCCGGTCGGCTCGGAGAGCACGGCGCCGTCGGCGCGATATCCGCGCAGGCGGGCCGCGAGGGTGCCGTTCGCGCCCCCGAACTCCTCGTCCACCACCGACTCGACGATGAGGTCGCCGTCCAGGTCAACGTCGCACTCGGCCAGGCAGCGCGCCGCGTGCAGGGCGCACGCCACGCCGCCCTTCATGTCCCACGAGCCGCGCCCGTAGAGCCGCCCGTCTGCGATGTCGCCGTCCCAGAAGCCGTGTTCGCCCGTGCCGAGCGCCGGCACCACGTCGACGTGCCCGGTCAGGAGCAGCGAGCGGCCGCCGCCGCGCCCCGGCAGGCGGCCGACCACGTTCTCGCGGTCGCGGTAGTCGCGGCCGGGCCACCACTGCTCGTGGGCGGTCGCGCCCTCCACCTCGTCGGGCCGGAACCGGTCAACGTCGGCGCCGATCGCCGCGAGCCGGTCTGCCACGATGTCCTGGCAGGCCGCCTCGAGGCCGTTCGGCGGCCGGTTCTCGCTGGGGACAGCGACCATCTCGCGGACGAGCCCGACCAGCGCAGAGCGGTTCGCCTCGAGCCAGTTTGCGGTTCGTTCAACACTCGCCATTGAACGATCAAGTAAACCACACTAGACTGGCCTGGATGGAAAGTCCCCGCAGCCGTCACGCCGACCTTCTGCGAAGCGTCGGGCTGGCCCCTCCGGCCCGCGATTGGCCGGAGTCGGCCGGGCGGTTCGGCGACGGCCGCCGCTACCACTTCGAGATCGCGAGCGTCGAGGGCCCCGACGTGCTGAGCGCCGTGCTGGAGGAGGCCCGCGAGCAGGGCGTGCGCATCGACCGCATCTCCCAGGGGTCGGGAATCATGATGCTCTCCGACGCCGAGATCGAGGAGATGGTCGCCATCGGCCAGGCCGAGAGCGTCGAGATCTGCCTCTTCCTTGGCCCGCGGGGCAGCTGGGACACCGGCGGCCAGGCGATGGTGATGGACGCCGCGGCCGGGGTCGCGCGCGGCCCGGAGGCCGTCGAGGCATCGCTCGCCGAGGCCGATCGTGCCTGCCGCCTGGGCGTCCGCAGCCTGCTGGTGGGCGACATCGGCGTGCTCGACGTGCTGGCGCGGCTGCGGGCGGCCGGCGACCTGCCCGGCGACCTCATCTTCAAGACGTCGGCCATCATGTGCGCCGCAAACCCCGCGACCGCCGCGCTCTACGAGCGCATCGGGGGCGACACCATCAACGTCGCCACCGACCTCACCGTCGGCATGCTGGCCGCGATGCGCGCCGTGACGGCGCTGCCGCTCGACCTCTACATCGAGTCGCCCGACGACATGGGCGGGTTCGTGCGCGTCTTCGAGGTGCCCGACATCGTGCGGGTGGCCGCGCCGGTGCACCTCAAGTTCGGGCTGCGAAACGCCACGTCGGTCTACCCGACGGGGTACCAGCTGCAGCCGGTCGCGATCTCGCAGGCGCGCGAGAAGGTGCGGCGCGCCGCCCTCGCCGAGCGGATGCTGCGCGAGCTGGCCCCCGACCTGGCCGGCTAGGCCCCTAGCTCGCCGGCACTCCCGCGCTCAGCCCGCCGTCCACCACGAACGGCGACGCCGTGCAGAACCCCGACTCGTCGGAGCACAGGAAGAGCGCCATCGCCGCGACCTCCTCGGGCCGGCCGATGCGGCCCAGCGCGTGCAGCCTCCCGGCCTCGACGCGGGCGGCATCGGGGTCGTCCTGGATCTCGAAGTAGCGCTGCGCCATGCCGGTGTCGATGTACCCCGGGCAGATGCAGTTGCAGCGGATGCCGTGGATGCCGTTCTCGAGGGCGATCGCCCGCGTCAGGTTGATCACCGCGCCCTTGGCCGCACAGTACGCGCCGAGCGAGGGCTCCACCCAGAAGCCGTTCACCGACGCCATGTTGACGATGGATCCGCCGCCGTTTGCGCGCATCCGCGGAAGCGCCGCGCGGGCGCACAGGTACACGCCTTTCAGGTTCACGCCCATCACCATGTCCCAGTCCTCCGGCGGGGTGTCCTCCACCGTCCGCTCGTACTGGATGGCGGCGTTCGAGACGATCGCGTGCGGCCCGCCGTGGCGCTCCGCCGCGGCCATCACGGCCTCGACCTGCTCGGGGCTTGACACGTCGCACGTGTGCGCCTCGGCCTGGCCGCCGTCGGCGGTGATCTCCGCGGCGGTCTCGCGCACGCCGTCGGCATCGATGTCGGCGCAGAGCGTGAGCGCGCCCTCCTCCGCCAGCCGGCGGGCGATCGCCCGGCCGATCCCGGTGCCCGCTCCTGTCACCACAGCCACTTTTCCTTGCATGCGCACGTGTGTCTCCTCTGGTCGGTACCACGCGCATCCTCTCCTTCTTTCACGATCAAGTAAAGTGGCATCGTGAAAGACGCCACCCGCAAACGGACGACCATGCGCGATGTGGCCGAGCATGCGGGCGTCTCGGTGCAGACCGTCTCGAACCTGGTCAACCACCGGCTGCACCAGATGTCGCCCGAGACGCGCACGCGGATCGAGCAGGCGATGGAGGAGCTGGGCTACCACCCCAACCTCACTGCCCGCGGCCTGCGCTCGTCGCGCACCACCACCATCGGCTTCCTCGTGCTCGACGAGGGCGCGCGCTACCTGGCCGACCCCATGACCGACCTGGTGATCGCCGGCATCGGCGACGTCGCCCGCGACCGCGGCTACAGCGTGCTCATCCACGCGGGCAAGCCCGGCGCGAAGGCCACGGGCCTCCTCAACCCGGTGCTCGACTCGCGCGTGGACGGGGTGGTGCTCTTCCTCTCCGGCCCGCCCGAGCAGCGCTCCTGGTACCCCTCGCGGGCATCCGAGCTGAACGTGCCCGTGGTGGTGCTCGAGGAGGCGTTCCTGGACGACGCGATGCACATGTCGGTCACCGCCGACAACCGCACGGGCGCGCGCCTCCTGGCCGAGCACGTGATCGCCAAGGGGCACACGCGCATCGCGTTCATCGCCGCGAGCCAGCCGTGGCCGATGGTCGAGCAGCGCCACCAGGGCTACCAGGACGCGCTCGCCGCGGCCGGCATCCAGCGCGACGAGCAGCTCGAGGTGTTCGAGGGCATCTGGGACGCCTCCGAGGCGGCGGCCATCGTCGATCGGCTGCTGGCGCTACCCGACCCGCCGACGGCCATCATGGCCGGCAACGACCTGCTCGCGATCGGCGCCATCCGCCAGGCCAGGAGCCACGGCCTGCGCGTGCCCGAGGACATGGCGGTCACGGGCTTCGACGACTTCGCCTTCGCCGAGTTCGTGGAGCCGTCGCTCACCACGGTCTTCGTGCCCGGCTACGACATGGGCCGCTCGGCCGCGGAGCTCCTCATCGACCACCTTGACGGCGAGCCCATCGACGAGCCGCACGTGGTGCATCCCGTCGAGCTCAGACTGCGGGACTCGGCGTGAGCGAGAACCAGTCGCTGATCGGGCCGGAGGTGGTGGCCGAGGGCCGCAGGCTGGTGGAGGTGTTCGGGGCCGACGGCCTCCCGGTGCGGTTGCTGGGAGGGCTCGGGATCCGGCTGATCGCGGCTGACCGGTTCCCGATGGCGCTCGACCGCGAGTACAAGGACATCGACCTCGTCACCGGCTCGAAGAACGGCCGCAAGCTCGCCCAGGCGCTGGTCGAGCAGGGCTACGTCGCCAACAAGACCTTCAACAGCATGCACGGCGCCCGGCGCCTGCTCTTCTACGACGAGGGCAACGGCCGCCAGCTGGACGTCTTCGTCGGCACCTTCGAGATGTGCCATGTGCTGCCCATCGGGGAGCGCCTCGACGTGGTGCCGGTCACGCTCCCGGGCGCCGATCTGCTCCTGACAAAGCTGCAGATCGTCAAGCTGAACCTGAAGGACCGGCTGGACATGTACGCCCTGCTTGCAGCGCTCGAGGTGGCCGAGCGCGACGACGGGGCCATCAACAGCGCCTGGGTCGCGCGGCTCTGCTCGAAGGACTGGGGCCTCTACCGCACCATCCAGCTCAACCTGGAGCGGCTGCGCGAGGGCATCGCCGACGCGCCCCTCGAGGCCGCCGAGCGGGCGGCCATCGTCTCGCGGGTGGAGCAGATCGAGGGGGCCATCGAGGCCGCGCCGAAGGGCGCCAAGTGGAAGATGCGCGCCCGCGTGGGCGACAAGGTGCGTTGGTATGAGGATCCCGAGGAGGTCGAGCAGGATGGCTACTGAGGCTCATGGACTGGACGGCAGATCCGTCGTGGTCACCGGGGTGGGATCGGGGCTCGGCCAGGCGATCGCCCGCGAGCTCGCCGCCGAGGGCGCGCGCGTGATCGGCTGCGACGTGAACGACGAGGCGGGCAGCGCCACGATGGCCGGGATCGGCGCGTACTTCCACGCCGACGTCTCGCGCGAGGCCGAGGTGGAGGCGCTCATCGCCCACGCGGTGAGCACGCACGGCCGGCTCGACGTGATGGTCAACAACGCCGCGATCCAGATCGAGGAGGAGCTGGCCGAGACCAGCGAGGAGCAGCTCGACCGGGTGCTCGGCGTGAACCTGAAGGGCGTCTTCTTCGGCTGCAAGCACGCGGTGCGAACGATGCAGCCGCAGGGCGGTGGAGTGATCGTGAACGTCGCCTCCATCCTGGGCCTGGTGGCCGACGGCATCCTCGCCGCCTACTGCGCTGCGAAGGGAGGGGTGCTGGGGATCACGCGCGCGACGGCGGTGCAGTACGGCCGCGACGGCATCCGCTGCAACGCGGTGTGCCCCGGCGACATCGACACGCCGCTGGTGCAGGCCTACTTCAACACCGCCGACGACCCCGAGGCGCTGCGGGCCGAGGTCAGCGCCGAGTACCCGATGGCGCGCATCGCCCAGCCCCGCGAGATCGCCCGCGCCGTGGTGTTCCTGGCCGGCGACGACGCCTCGTTCATGACCGGCCAGCCGCTGGTGGTCGATGGCGGCCTGCTTGCGAGCTGCTACTGATGGGCGCGCGCATCGACGACCAGTGGGGCTACCGCGGCCTTCGCGTGATCCGCCTGGAGAACAGCCGCATCGCGGTGGACGTGATGCCCGAGCTGGGCGGAAAGATCTTCCGCATCATCGACAAGGCCGGCGACCGCGACGTGCTGTGGCACTCGCCGCGGGTGCAGCCGCACCGCGCGGCGCTTCACGACAACTTCGACGACCACTGGCCGGGCGGCTGGGACGAGGCGTTCCCCGGCGGTGCGCCGTCGCCCAACCGCTACGGCGACCAGCTGCCGTACATGGGTGAGCTCTGGACCACCGAGGCCGCCGACCGCATCGTCCGCGCCGACTCGGGCGGCGTCGAGCTCGAGCTGGTGCTCGAGACGCCCATCACGCCGGCGCGCTGGACGCGGCGGCTCATCCTCGACGACGACTCGCCGGTGCTCCGCATCGCCTACCGCATGGAGAACGCCGGCACGATGCCGTTCGACTGGAACTGGGGCATCCACCCCGTCGCCACCGTCACGCCGCACCACCGGTTCGACGTGCCCGCGCGCCTCGCCGAGGTCGATGAGAACGGCGGCGGCACCCTGGGCGTGAAGGGCGACCGGTACGAGTGGCCGATGTTCAACGGGATGGACATCCGCGAGGTGATGGGGCCCGAGACGCAGGCGTTTGCCCTGCACTACCTCACCGAGCTCCAGGACGGCTGGGTGGCGACCACCGACGTGCCTGCCAAGCGCGGCTTCGGCCTGGTGTTCGACCGCCAGATGTTCCCGGTCGTCTGGCTCTGGATGGTGTACGGCGGGTGGCGCGGGTACTACCACGCGATCGCCGAGCCGTGGACGGGCTATCCCAGCCCGCTGGCCGAGGCGGTGGCGGCGGGCAGGTCGCGCGTGCTCGACCCCGGGGCGGTGATGGAGACCGAGGTCGCGGCCGTCATCTACGACGGCGTGGGCAGCGTCTCGAAGCTCACAGCCGACGGCACGGCGACCGCCTGACCCGCCGTTGCAGAAGCCGGATGCGTGGGATACGCTTGCACCCTTGAACGTTCAAGAACCGCGCAAAGGATCGGGTCTCCGCTCCCTGGCAGACGGCCTGGATCACCCCGAGGCCGTGTGCTGGTCGCCCTCCCAGCGCGCGGTGTACGCAGGCGGCGAGGCGGGCCAGATCTACCGCCTCGGCCTTGCCGGCGAGCCGCTCGAGACGGTGGCCCACGTGCCCGGCGCGTTCATGCTGGGGCTCGCGCTCGACGGTGACGGGAACCTCTACGCGTGCGAGACCACCGAGGGCTACGTGCTGCGGTTCGCGCCCGACGGCTCGTTCGAGCGCTACGGCGGCCACGTCGGCTATCCCAACTTCGCGGCGTTCGACGCCGACGGCAACCTGTGGGTGACCGACTCGGGGTCGTGGGATGCGGTCGCGGGCGGCATCGTGCGGATCGCGCCGGGCGGCGAGACCACGCGGGCGGCCGGCCCGATGCGCTTTGCCAACGGTTGCGCTGTCTACGGCGAGCACCTCTACGTGGTGGAGTCGCAGCTCCCCGGCGTGGTGCGGATGCCGCTGTCGGGCGGAGCGTTCGAGCAGGTGGTGGAGCTGCCCCAGACGGTGCCCGACGGGATTGCCTTCGACGCCGAGGGCGGGCTCTGGATCGGCTGCTACCAGCCCAACCGCATCTACCGCCTGGCCCCGGACGGCGCGCTCGAGACGGTGGTGGACGACTGGACGGGCGAGTACGTGGCCTCGCCCACCAACCTGGCGTTCGCCGGCGAGCACCTCGACGTGCTGGTGCTGGCGGGCCTCAGCGGCTGGTCTGTGCGGGCGATCGACCCCGGTGTCCCCGGCGCGCCGCTTCACCGGCCGAGGCTCGCGCATGCCTGACGTGGTCGTGGCCGGCGGCGGGATCCTGGGCGCGAGCGCGGCGTGGCACCTGGCGCACGCCGGCGCGGAGGTGACGCTGGTGGAGCGCGAGCCGGCGCTCGGCACCCAGACGACGGCGGCCGGCGCCGGATTCGTGGGCTACTGGGCGGGCGAGCTCGAGGCAGAGCTGGCCGAGTACGGGATGTCGTTCTACGCCGGCCTGCAGGAGCGCGCCGGCGAGGACATCGGCGTGCGGCGCGTGGGCCTGATGTTTCCCGCAGTCACGCCCGAGGGCGTCGAGATGCTGCGCCAGGAGTACGAGCGCGAGCTCGCATTCGCGCCCGGGGTCGAGCTGCTGGACGCCGATGAGACGGTGCGGCGGGCGCCCATCCTCGCGCGCGATGCGGTGCACGGATCGCTCCTCCAGCCCGATGCCCACCAGGTGGATACGGTGCGCGCGATGGGTGCGCTTCGGGCCGAGCTGGCGCAGCTTGGCGTCGAGCTCCGCACGGGCGTGGAGGCCCGCGAGGCGACGGTGGCGGGCGGCCGGGTCACCGGCCTCACGACGTCAGCCGGCCACATCCCCGCCGCCACCGTGGTGAATGCGGCCGGTGCCGGCGCGCGGGCGCTGGGTGCCCGAAACGGCATCGACATCGCGGCGGTGCCGCTGCCCGAGTCGCGGTTCACCACCGCGCCGGTGCCAGGAGTGACGCGCGATCTGCCGATGATGCTCTTCTTCGAGCGCGACCTGCTCTACATCCGCGAGGCCGACGGAGGGCTCCTGGTGGGGGCGATCGAGAAGACGCTCGGCGACGGCGCCGCCCACGACCACGAGCCGCTGGCGCGCGAGCTCGCGAACGTCGTCCCGGCGCTCGCCGCTGCCGAGATCCGCGAGCGGCGCACCGGGCATCCCACCTGGACGCCGGACGGCCGCCACATCCTGGGGCCCGCGCCCGGGCTCGACGGCTACCTGGTGCTGGCCGGCTGCAACGAGAGCGGCGTCACCCACGGCCCGGGGCTCGGCAGGATCGCGGCCGCGCTCGCCACCGGCGGCCCGGCCCCCGACATCTCGGCCTACCGGGTGGGACGCTTCGGCCCGCTCGCGCCGGCTGCCGCCCAGGAAGCGGCCGAGCGACAGTATCTTCTCCGCCATCCGCCCGCCCCTGGCGTCGCGGCCACCCCCTTCGGAATCGAGATTGCCACATGAGCTCAAACGGACTTCGGAGCGCTCGCTGGTTCGGCACCAAGGACGTCGCCGGACTGATCCACCGCTCGTACCTGCGCTCGGAGGGCATCTCGCAGGCGGCGATCGAGGGCCGCCCGATCATCGGCGTCTGCAACTCGTGGTCGGAGCTCGTGAACTGCAACGTGCACTTCCGCGGCCTCGCGGCGGCGGTGAAGCGCGGCGTGCTGCAGGCCGGCGGGCTGCCGCTCGAGTTCCCCACGATGTCGCTCGGCGAGGCGTTCATGAAGCCCACGACCATGATGTTCCGAAACCTGATGGCGATGGACGTCGAGGAGACCATCCGCGCCAACCCGATCGATGCGGTGGTGCTGATCGGCGGCTGCGACAAGACGGTGCCGGCCCAGCTGATGGGCGCGGCGAGCGCCAACCTGCCGACCATCATGATCACCGGCGGCCCGGCCCAGCCGGCCGTGTTCCGCGGTGAGCAGATCTCCAACGGCACCGACCTCTGGCAGTACACCGCCGATCTGCGGGCGGGGCGGATCACGGCGGCCGAGTACGACGAGCTGGAGTCGGCGATGGTGCCGTCGGTGGGCCACTGCCAGGAGATGGGCACGGCCTCGACGATGACGTCCATCGCCGAGGCGCTGGGGATGTCGCTGCCCGGTACCGCGTCGATCCCCGCCGTCGATGCACGGCGGGCCGCCGCCGCGGAGGCTTCGGGGCGCCGGGCGGTGGAGATGGCGCTCGAGGGCGGCCCGCGGCCGTCGGAGGTCATGACCGCCGAGGCGTTTGACAACGCGATCACGCTGCTGATGTCGATCGGCGGCAGCACGAACGCCGTGATCCACCTGCTGGCGCTCGCCGGGCGGATGGGCGTCGATCTGCAGCTCGACCGGTTCGACGAGATCTCACGGCGCACCCCGATCCTCACCAACGTGCGGCCGAGCGGCACCCACCTGGTCGAGAACCTCTTCCACGCCGGCGGCATCCCTGCGGTCATGCGCGAGCTGCTGCCGCTCCTGCACGGCGACGCGCTGACCGTTACCGGCTCGACCGTGGCCCAGAACCTGGCCTCGACGCCGCCCTCGATCGATCGCGATGTGGTGTCGGAGTACGGCAGCCCGGTGAGCACCGAGGGCGGGATCGCCGTGGTGCGCGGGTCGCTCGCGCCGAGCGGGGCGATCATCAAGCAGAGCGCGGCGACGCCCGAGCTGATGCGCCACCGCGGCCCGGCGGTGGTGTTCGAGGACGTCTACGACGTGGCGGCGCGGATCGACGACCCGCACCTCGAGGTGAGCCGCTACTCGGTGCTGATCCTGCGAAACAGCGGCCCGCGGGGTGCCCCGGGGATGCCCGAGTGGGGCCAGATCCCGATCCCGGCAAAGCTCCTGCGCGAGGGCGTGTCCGACATGGTGCGGATCTCCGATGCCCGGATGAGCGGCACCTCGTTTGGCACCATCGTGCTGCACGTGGCGCCCGAGTCGGCGGTGGGCGGTCCGCTGGGTGCCGTCCGCGACGGCGACATGATCACGCTCGACGTGGATGCGCGCCAGATCGACGTGGAGCTCGACCCCGACCAGATCGCCGAGCGGCTGCGAAGCGCGCCGCCGGCCGCGCCGAAGTACACGCGCGGCTACGGGCAGCTCTTCATCGATCACGTGATGCAGGCCGACACGGGGTGTGACTTCGACTTCCTGCGAAGCCGTGAGGGCGAGCCGGCGGAGAGCGATCCGCTGGGGCTCGTGGGCGGGCCTATCGGCGGCTGGTAGGCCTCAGCCGCCCGCGCGCTTCTTGCCGGTGTTGTCGCACCAGACGGCAATCAGCGCTCCGGCGATCAGCATGACGATGAGGACGATGATTCCTACGGTGTTTCCCATGCCTGCCACGCTAGCCCGCGTCGCGCGCGGATCCCATGGGGGGAACACCCCAACCCGTTAGGCCCGGGGCAGCGCGAAGTGCGAAGATGCGGGGCGCGATGTATGCCGCCTCCCAGCCCGCGATGAGGGGTCGCCGGCTCTCGATCCGCCGGCTTGCGATCTTCTGGCGCGTGTTCGCGCTCGACGCGAGCCTCTTCGTGATCACGGCGCTCCTCCTGGCGTTCACGCCGATCACCATCTCGGCGCCGATCCGCGGCTCGCAGGCGCTGATCATCCTCATCGGGCTGATCGTGCTCGTGACCGCCAACGGCCTGCTCCTCTGGCGGGCGATGCGGCCGCTGCGCCAGCTCGCCGAGCTGATGAACTCGGTGGATCTGCTGGAGCCGGGCAAGCGGCTCGAGATCGACGGCACGGGTGAGGTGCGCGAGGTGATCTCGACCTTCAACCGCACGCTGACGCGGCTCGAGGCCGAGCGGCGGGAGTCGTCCACCATCGCATTCCGCGCCCAGGAGTCGGAGCGCCGGCGCATCGCGCGCGAGCTGCACGACGAGATCGGCCAGAACCTCACGGGCGTGCTCCTCTTCCTGCGCCGCGCGGAGGAGACGGACGGCAGCGAGCACCGAAAGGCGCTGGCCGAGGCGAAGGACACCACGCGGATCGCCATCGAGCAGCTGCGCCGTGTCGATCAGCTGCTGCGGCCCTCGGTGCTGGCCGAGCTGGGCCTGCCTGCGGCGGTGCGCGCCCTGGCCGACATGCACGAGGCACGCACGGGCATCGCGGTCGAGACGCAGATCGACGATGCCGTGGCGCCCGATGAGACCGTGTCGCTCGCGGTGTATCGCATCGCGCAGGAGGCGTTCACCAACATCGCCCGGCACGCGGGCTGCTCGGCGGTCTCCGTGCGGCTGCAGCCTGCCGCCGGGGCGACGCGCATCGAGCTGGCGATCGCCGACGATGGCGTGGGCATTGCAGGCGCCCGCTTCGGTGCGGGCCTCCAGGGCATGCGCGAGCGCGCGCTGATCGTCGGCGGGATCCTTCGCATCCAGCCTGGCCCGGCCGGCGGCACGCAGGTGACCCTGGACGCTCCCGCCGCTGTCGTTCGAACCGGCCCGGCGGCGCCGGCGTGACGGTGCGGATCCTCGTCGCCGACGACCACCCGGTGGTGCTGCGGGGGGTGGGGATGATCCTGCGCTCCGATCCGCGCTTCGAGGTGGCCGCCTCTGCGCGGGACGGCGCCGAGGCGCTCTCGCTGGCGCTCGACCCCAGCATCCAGCTGGCGATCCTCGACATGGCGATGCCCCGGCTCACCGGCCTCGAGGTGACCCAGCAGCTCTCCGTCAAGCGCCCCGAGCTGCGCATCCTGATCCTCTCGATGTACGACGACCCGCGCTACGTCGCGCGCGCGAGGCGGGTGGGCGCACACGGCTACCTGCTGAAGAGCACGGTCGATCGCGACCTGCTCGCAGCGTGCTACGCGGCGCTCGACGGGTCGCCGTTTCTGGAGCCCGCCGCGCCCGGTCTCGCGGCGATCCCTCCCGCTGCCGACGCCGATGATGCGGGCCTCACTCCGCGCGAGGTGCAGATCGTGGCGCTCATCGCCGCCGGCGAGACCAGCCGCCAGATCGCCGAGCGGCTCACGATCAGCCCGAAGACCGTCGAGCGCCACCGCGAGAACGTCATGGCCAAGCTCCATCTCCACAATCGAGCCGAGCTGACCCGGTATGCGGTCAGGCAAGGGCTGGTGGACGCCTAACCCGCTCAGCGTTCGGGAGCGCCGAGCGAGCGCGACACCTCGCGCAGCTCCCTGGCGAACCTCTGCCGCGCCTCTGCCCGGTCCTCGGGCGTGCCGCAGGGGAGGGGGATGTCTCGGATGACGCGCCGCAGCTCGGCCATCGTCCGGGCATCGTCGCTGGGGAGCTCGAGCCTGGCGGCGATCGCCTCGAGCACCTCGGCATTCTGGCGGATCGCCGCGGTGCTGACGTAGGGCTGCACGAGCGTGGCAGGGGAGACCGGTGTGCGGGCGAGCTGCAGCTGGGCGCGGCACTCGCGCATCAACGCGGTGCGGTGGCGGTCAGACAGCAGGTAGGAGGTCCGCCCGGCGACGATCCGGCTGGTGGCATCCGTCCGGCCGCGGTGCTCGAATCCCGCCTCGATCAGCTGATCGGCGAGGCCGGCGATGCGCGTCCGCTGGATGACGGCGCCGGCCGTCGAGATCACCACCCCCAGGCCGGCGAACACCGCCACGAGCGAGGTGCCCGGCTCCGGCTCGCCGAACGGCGCCAGCACCGCTCCCGCGCTCACCAGCGCGAGGGCGGCGAGGGCCACGGCGCGGTGGATGGATGCGCGGTACCGCGCGCGGGCGATGGTCAGCTCGGCACCGGGCCAGGAAGCTCTCGTCATGGCTTTCAGGGTGGCAGGCGGCGCTCCCCGTGTCTCTCCGGTATTCACCCCAACCGGCGCATTTACGACCAGATCTCGATACGGTGTTGGCCGTGAAACGACGCGAAGAGCTCGGCAAGCTGAGGAAGTCCGTGCGCGGCCTGCGCCGTGAGATCGCCGACCTCGAGCAGTCGCTCAGCTCCGACGAGAAGCACCTCGCCGCGCCCATCGTGAACTCGCTGGTCGAGATCGAGGGCCGCGTCGAGACGATGTACCGCCGCGCGTCGAAGTAGCTTCCGTTCACCGGGTTTCCACCGTCGGGTCACCGTGTGCTCACCGATCGGACATGTCTGCGTCCGTAAAGTGACGGTATGAGCTCTGACTCGCACCTTCGCGCGGCGATCTTCGATGTGGACGGGGTGCTGGTGGACTCGCCGCACGAGCGTGCCTGGCGCGAGACGCTCGACAGCCTGATGGCGGGGCCGTGGGCCGACCTGGCCGACGAGATCGGCTACGAGCCCGGCGCGCTCACGTCTGCGCTCTACCAGAGCGCCGTTGCCGGGCGCCCACGGATGGACGGCGCCCGCGCCGGGCTGGTGGCGGGCGGTCTCGCCGATCCCGCCGACGACCAGGTGAGCGAGTACGCCGCGGCCAAGCAGACGATGCTCGTCGAGCTGATCGAGCGTGATCCGCCGAAGGCGTTCGACGACGCCGTCACCCTGCTGATGGGGCTCCGGGCGGCCGGGCTGCACATCGCCACCGCCTCGTCGTCGGAGAATGCCGGCGCGCTGCTCTCGGCGATCAACCTGCCGAGCGGCCGCCCGATCCGCGACGTGCTCGACGCCGAGATCTCGGGCCTGAGCGGCCCCGGGAAGCCTGACCCGGCGATCTTCCTGGAGGCGGTGCGGCGGCTGGGGTTCAGCCCAGCGGAGTGCTTCGTGATCGAGGACGCGCCGGCCGGCATCGAGGCCGCGCGCCGCGGCGGGATGACCTGCGTGGGCATCGACCGCGGCGGCGAGGGCCAGGAGCTGCGCGATCACGGCGCCACGGTGGTGCTCGAGCGGCTCGACGCGATGTCTGCGCCGGAGCTGCTCGCCGCGCTCGGCGCCCATTCTTGAGCCAGGATTGAAACCGGGACTCCAGTTGTCGCGCTAAGCGTCCGATAACGGACGTGCGATGCCCCCCTCGCGCCTGTCCCCCCATGTGCTTCGACGACTCTGCCTGCCGCTGCTGGCACTCGTCGCGGCGTGCGTCTTCGGGGCCGCCTCCGCGAGCGCCGCTGCGCTCCTGCCGCACTCCACGCCGGCGCTCAGCGTGAAGATCACAAAGCGGCCGCTGGCCTACAGCCGCTCGGCGAGCCCCACGTTTGCGTGGAAGAAGGTCTCGGCGACGAAGACGATGTGTAAGCTCGACGCCCGGCCGTTTGCGAAGTGCGGCACGCAGATCGTCTACAAGAAGCTTCTCGCCGGCAAGCACTCCTTCTGGGTGCGGGTCTACCGCGGCACGAAGACCAAGACGCTGCTCGTCCGCTGGGTGATCGACGTGAAGCCGCCGACCGCGCCCGTGGTCACCGGCGGCTCGGCGACGTGGGTGAGGACACCGGTGGTGATCCACGCGACCGGCTCCACCGACACGGGCGGATCCGGCGTTGCCTCCTACCAGTACCGCGAGTCGACGAACGGCGGCCTCTCGTGGGCGCCGATCGTCACAGGCACGAGCGCGACGGTCACCAAGTCGGGCAGCACCTGGGTGCAGTTCCGCGGGGTTGACCGGGCCGGGAACGTCTCGCCGTGGTCGCCGGTGGCTCCCGACGCGGCGTCCTCGGTGCTTCTCGACAACACCGCGCCCACCCTCCCGATCCTGTCCGGCGGCGGCGCCGCCTGGGTGCAGAGCGGCCAGGTGGACGTGACCGCGACGGGCGCGGTTGACGTGATCTCGAACCCGGTCACCTACGAGTACCGCACCTCGACCGACAACGGCACCACGTGGATATTGTGGACTCCCGGCACGGATGCCGCGGTCACCGCCGAGGGAAAGACGCTCGTCCAGTTCCACGCCGTCGATGCGCTCGGAAACGTGACCACGCCGGTGCAGACTCCGGTCTGGATCGACCGTACGGCGCCCACCGACCCGGCCGTCACCGGCGGCTCGGCCGGCTGGCAGAACGCCGCCTCGGTGAAGCTCACGGCCTCGGGCGCGGCCGACTCCGGCTCGGGCATCGCCGGCTACCGGTACGAGACGTCCTCGGACGGCGGCGGGAGCTGGTCGGCGCCCACCACGGCAGCGAGCGCCACCATCACCGCCGAGGGCCAGACCCTGGTGCGGTTCCAGGCGTTCGACGCCTCGGGGCTCACCTCAGACTGGGTGCAGTCCCCCGTCGCGATCGACCGAAGCGCCCCTACCGCGCCGGCCGTCACCGGCGGCTCCGCAACCTGGCAGAACGTCGCGTCGCTCGCGATGATGGCGTCGGGGTCGGCCGATGCCGGCTCGGGCGTCACCGGCTACCAGTACGAGACGTCTGTCAACGGCACGACCTGGACGGCGCCGGTCGCCGGATCGTCCGCCACGATCTCGGCCGAGGGCCGCACCTACGTGCAGTTCCGGGCAGTTGACGCCGTCGGCAACGTCTCGCCGTGGTCGTCGGCCATGGCGCTGATCGATCGCACCGCGCCCACCGATCCGGTGATCACCGGCGTCTCCGCCGGCGTGGGTCAACACGTCGTCGGTGACCGCCACGGCGGTGTCGGCCGATACCCCCGGATCGGGCGTCTCCTACTACGAGTCCGAGCTCTCGATCGATAGCGGCGTCACCTGGTCGCCGCCTGTCACGGGCCCGTCGGTGACCGTCACCGGCGAGGGCCAGACGGTGGTGCGGTTCCATGCCGTCGACAAGTCCGGCCAGGTCTCCGGCTGGACGACCGCAACCGTGAGCATCGACCGCACCGCGCCCTCGGCGGCCGACGTCACCGGCGGCACGAACGGCTCGTGGGTCAACACGACGCCTGTCACCGTCACGGGCGGCGGCGCGACCGACCCGCTGAGCGGCGTCGCCTCCTACCAGTACCGCACGTCGGCCGACGGCGGCCACACCTGGTCTGCGCCGACTGCCGGGACGTCCGCCGCGGTGGCCGCGCAGGGCACCACCATCGTCCAGTTCCGGGCGATCGACAATGCCGGGATCGCGGGCGCATGGGCGCCGAGCACCTCGGGCGGCTCCAACACCGTCCAGATCGATACCGCCAAGCCCGTTGCTCCCACGGTCTCGGGCGGGTCGCTCACGTGGTCGGCAGCCGCCTCGGCCACGATCTCCGCGACCGGCGCGACCGATGCGCTCAGCGGCCTGCCCGCCGGCGCCGGCTACCAGTCGCGCACCTCCACCGACGGCGGCACGACCTGGTCGGATCCCAGCGCCCCGGGCACCGGCTCGCTCGTGGTCTCGGCCGAGGGCGAGACGCTGGTGCAGTTCCGGTCGATCGATGCTGCCGGAAACGTCTCGGGCTGGGTGCCTGCCACGACCGGTGCGACCGACACGGTGCGGCTCGACCACACCCTGCCGACGGTGCCCGGCGTGAGCGGCGGCGCAGCGGCGTGGGCGAACGCGGCCTCGCGCACGATCACGGCTGCCGGATCGACCGATGCGGGCGGCTCGGCGCTCTCGAAGTACCAGTACCGCACGTCGGCCGACGGCGGCACGACGTGGACGGCGCCGGTCACGGGCGCATCGGTTGCGATCACCGCCGAGGGCATGACGCAGGCTGAGTTCCGCTCGGTCGATGTCGCCGGCAACGTCTCGGCATGGTCGGCGGTCACCGACGCGAGCACGGTGAAGCTCGATCGCACTGCTCCGTCGCTTCCAGCGGTTGCGGGCGGTTCGGCTTCGTGGTCGAGTGCGGCGGCGGTGGCGGTGGCTGCGTCGGGTTCGAGCGATCCGCTCTCGGGCGTGGCGGGGTATCAGTATGAGACGTCGTTCAACGGCGGTGCGTGGTCTGCGCCGGTTGCGGGCGCGTCGGTGGCGCCGTCGGCGGAGGGCACCACCACGGTACGGTTCCAGGCGATGGATGTAGCCGGCAACGTGTCGGCGTGGACGACGGTCGGCGCGGGCAGCACGGTGAGCCTCGATCGCACTGCTCCGTCGCTTCCGGCGGTTGCGGGCGGTTCGGCTTCGTGGTCGAATGCGGCGTCGGTGGCGGTGGCTGCGTCGGGTTCGAGCGATCCGCTCTCGGGCGTGGCGGGATATCAGTATGAGACGTCGTTCAACGGCGGTGCGTGGTCTGCGCCGGTTGCGGGCGCGTCGGTGGCGCCGTCGGCGGAGGGCACCACCACCGTGCGGTTCCAGGCGACCGACAGGGCCGGCAACGCGTCGGCCTGGACGACGGTCTCGCCGGCGAGCACGGTGAGCCTCGATCGCACCGCTCCGACGGTGGCGACCGTCGCCGGCGGATCCCTCACGTGGCGAAGCGTGGCGTCGGTGGTCGTGACCGGCTCGGGCGCGAGCGATCCGCTCTCGGGCCTCGCCGGGTACGAGTACCGCACGTCTGCCGACGGCGGCACCACCTGGACGGCGCCCGTCGCAGGCGCGGCGGACACGGTGTCGGCCGAGGGGCAGACGCTGGTGGAGTTTCGCGCGCTGGACAACGCCGGGAACGCCGGCGCCTGGGCGCCGTCGCCCGCAACCGCGGCCTCGACGGTGAACCTCGACCGGGCGCTCCCCACGGCGCCGGTGGTGAGCGGTGGATCGCTCGCGTGGACGAACGCCGCCTCGACGACGATCGCCGCGACGGGATCGGCCGACTCGGGCAGCGGCCTTGCCGGATACCAGTCGCGCACGTCGGTCAACGGCGGCACGACGTGGTCGGCCTGGAGCGCCACGGGCGCCGGCTCGCTGGCCGTGACGGCGACGGGCTCGACGGTGGTCCAGTACCGGTCGGTGGATGTGGCCGGCAACGTCTCGGCGCCGATGCCGGCTGCCAACGGCGCGGCCAACACGGTCAATCAGGATCGCACGGCGCCGACGCTCCCCACCGTCTCTGGCGGCTCCAGCACGTGGTCGAACGCGGCATCCAAGCCGATCACCGCCACGGGCGGCACCGACAGCGGCGGCTCGGGCCTGCTCGGCTACCAGTATCAGGTCTCGCTGAACGGCGGTGCCTACGCCGCGCCGGTCTCGGGCCCGTCCGCGGCGATCACCGCCGAGGGCACGAGCAAGGTGCAGTTCCGCACGGTGGACAACGCCGGCAACGTCTCGGCCTGGACGACGGTGGCGACGGCGAGCACGGTGAAGCTCGATCGCACGGCGCCGACGATCCCGGCGGTCTCGGGCGGCTCGCTCACGTGCTCGAAGAGCCGCATCAGGATCCGCGCGTCGGGCTCGACGGATGCCCTCTCGGGCGTGGCGCGGTACCAGTACCACTACACGACGAACGGCACCGTGTACGGCGCGACGATGACGGGCACGAGCGCGACGTTCTCGAGCAAGGGCACCTACGTGGTGCAGTTCCAGGCGGTGGACAGCGCGGGCAACGTGAGCGCCTGGGCGCCGGCGACGGCGGGCGCTGCGAACACCGCCTGCCACAGCTGACGCGGGCGGCCGCGCGAACGACGCGCGACTGGTCTGACCGTTTCTGACGGGCCCGGGGGGGCGCGCCTCGGCGGGACGGGTGAATCAACGGTGCCAGGCACCAGTGATTCACGCAGGCTGCTCGGGACGGCCACCAGAGCCAAACATTCGACTGTCCGATCTCAGTGGAATTGCATTCCATGAATCGACGGTGCCTGGCACCGTTGATGCACCGGGAGGGCCACGGCGCGAGCCGCGAACATCCCCGGCCCGGGCTGGTCTGACCGTTTCGGGCACCGTCCACCGGGCGGCCTTCGTCGACGTCGGGCAGCATGAGCACGCCCCGGCAAATGCTCCCGCAGCCGGTGAAAGAACTCTCCCGGGAAGAGACTTTCGGCCTTGCTAGGCTCTGCCTCACACACCACGATCCCGAGGGGGAGACGCTATGGCAGGCGAGGTTGTGCATATGGAGATCCCGGCCGACGACACCGGCCAGGCACAGGCGTTCTGGGGCGGGCTCTTCGGCTGGCAGTTCCAGTCGTTTCCCGGCCCGTCGGAGTACCACATGACCCGCATCGGGGATTCGACCGGCGCGGCGATCACCAACATGGAGCCGGGCAAGCGCGGCACCCGCACCTACTTCGCAGTGGACGACATCAACGCGGGCGCGGCCCGCGTGCGCGAGCTGGGCGGAGAGGCCGGCGAGGCGATGCCCGTGCCGCAGATGGGCTGGTTTGCCATCTGCTCCGACCCGCACGGAAACGACTTCGGCATCTGGCAGAACGACGAGTCGGCACCGATGCCAGAAGGCTAGGCCGTCAGTCTGGCTCGATCGCGCCCGACACTGTGCCGGGGATGTTCGCCACGTCGATGGTGAAGATGTCGTCAAGCGTGATGTTGGTATAGGACACGTGTACCGGCACGGCCATCTGGCCGCGTGGGCAGTGCTGCGCGCGGTTGGGCTGCGGCAGGACGAGGTCGAGATAGATGAAGCCGCGCACGATGCCGTTTCGGTTGGCGGTGTACCCGCGCACGTCGGGCGTCGTCGCCAGGGCCTTCAACGTGAACCGCTTGCTCCGGGGCAGGAATGTCTGAGTGGTGTAGCACCGGAAGGTCTCGGTGCCGGACGCGGCGTCGCCGGTGTAGGCGTAGTTCTGCCCGGCCTGCAGGCCGTTCTCGGCGAAGCTCACCATGAGCTCGTCGCCGCTCGTCTTCGCGGAGACCTTCGAGTAGCCCGGCGTGGACGCTGCCATGGCCGAGGCCGGGAGTGCGACTGCGACCGCCATGGCCGCCACGGCTGCGACGTACCTGATCATCGGACCCTCCCCGTCGAACGTATTGATAGGCACGAATCTAGCCCATCCCGCCTCCCATGGCTAGTATCGGCCGATGAGCAGCGAGCGCGTGATCGGGGTCAGAAGCGACGAGTTCCAGGGGGTGGTCGAGCGGGTCAGGACGGCCACCCGCCTCTCGTCGCGGCTCAGCTCCTACACCATGGACGACGCCGACGCGCTGCGCGCCGCCTTCGAGGAGCTCATCGGAAAGCCCGTCGGCGAGCGGTTCACGCTGATCCCGCCGTTCTACACCGACTACGGCCTCAACATCACCGTCGGGGACGCCGTCTTCATCGGCTACGACTGCATGTTCACGGGCCACGGGCCGGTCGACATCGGTGACGAGGTCATGATCGCCGCGAAGGTGAAGCTCGTCACCGTCGGCCACCCGCTCGACCCCGCCACCCGCCGCGCGCACATCACCGTCGGCTCCATCACGATCGAGCGAAACGTGTGGATCGGCGCCGCCGCCACCATCCTGCCCGGCGTGACCATCGGCGCCGGCGCCGTCGTCGCTGCAGGGGCGGTCGTGACCCGTGACGTCGCGCCTGCCACGCTCGTGGCCGGCGTGCCAGCGCGGGTCATCAGAGAGCTCTAACCGTCGGCCGGTATTGCCGAACGTCGTTCGGATTCGCTTGTTGACGCAAGCAAAGGCTGATAGATTCACCCCTCAGACGTGCACTCCTGAAACGCAAGCGGAGCGTGCCTATTCCACACAATCGATGACGATGTGAGGGGGACGGACGGATGTACGAGAAGAACGGCGAAAAGTATTTCATCGTCGACAGCCACATGCACATGTGGGATGCGAGCCCGGCGAACTGGGTCAAGGGCCAGGAGGAGTACGCCAAGGGCTGGATCGAGTGCTTCCACGCATACATGGGGCTCGGGCCGCCGGAGACCCACTGGCCCATCGAGAAGTTCATGAAGTACTCCGAGGAGGACTTCGTGCACGACGTGTTCGAGGAGGGCGGCGTCGACGTCGGCATCTTCCAGTCCACGTATCTCAAGGAGTGGTACACCACCGGCTTCAACACCGCAGAGTCCAACTTCGCGATGGCCGACAAGTACCCCGGGAAGCTGCTCGTGAACGGCCGCTGGGACCCGCGCGAGGGTGAGGCGGGCCTCAAGCAGCTCGAGGAGGACGCCAAGCGCTGGGACATGAAGGGCGTGAAGCTCTACACCGCCGAGTGGTACAACGGCTCGCGCGGGTGGCGGCTCGACGACGAGATGTGCAAGCCGTTCTACGAGAAGTGCCGCGAGCTCGGCCTCAAGAACATCCACGTCCACAAGGGCCCGACGATCTGGCCGCTCGACAAGGATGCCTTCGATCCGCGCGACGTCGATCAGGCGGCGACCGACAACACCGACCTCAACTTCGTGGTCGAGCACGTCGGGCTGCCGCGCATCGAGGACTTCTGCTTCATGGCGACGCAGGAGCCCAACGTGTACGCGGGCCTCTCGGTGGTCATCGGCGGGCTCATGCATGCCCGGCCGCGCTTCTTCGCCAAGGTGATGGGCGAGCTGCTGTTCTGGGTCGGCGAGGACAAGATGCTCTTCGGCTCCGACTACGGCATCTGGGAGCCCAAGTGGCAGATCGAGGGCTTGCTCGACTGGGACTATCCGGACGACGAGTACTCGGACTTCCCGCGCCTGACGCTCGACGGCAAGCGCAAGATCCTCGGCCTGAACGCCGCCAAGCTCTACGGCATCGAGGTGCCGAAGGAGCTCGACCTCCCGGCCTACGACCAGGAGGACGACGCCAAGCTCGTCGAGGCGTGATGAGCACACCCATGACAGGCGTCTCCAGCGCGGACATTCGTCGGCACGCGCTGGAGGCGCTTGGCGGGGTGATCGACCCCGAGCTGGACGAGCCCATCACGGATCTCGGGTTCATCAGGTCGCTGGCCGTCACCCGGGAGGGCGATATCGAGCTCGCGCTCGATCTGCCCACGCCGCAGTGCGCGCCCAACTTCGCGTTCCTGATGGCGGCGGACGCCCGAAACGCGCTGCGCGGGCTCGCGCACGTGAGAAACGTCAGCGTGCGCCTGGAGGATCACTACACCGGCACCGAGATCAACGACGCGATCGCCGGCGGCGGCGGGTTCATGTCGGCGTTTCCCGGCGAGACCGAGGACAACGGCCTGGACTCGCTGCGCGAGCTCTTCCAGCGAAAGGCCCTCACCGCGCGGCAGTCGAACCTCTTCCGCAGCCTGATGGGGGAGGGCCGAAGCACCGACGAGGTGCTCGCGCTGCGCGTCTCCGACCTCCCTGCCGATGCCAACACCCTGCGGTGCCTCGAGCTGCGGCGGGCGCTTCGGATCGGCGCCGAGCCCGGCGCACCGGGGTTCGTGCTGCCCGACGGCACGCCGCTCGACGCCGCCGGCATCGACCGCTGGCTGCGCATGGCCCGCCTCATCTCGACCAGCCTCGAAGCCAACGGCGGCATCTGCCGCTCACTACTGCAATTCCGCCGCGAGACGGCGGCCGACCGCGAGGAGATAGCGACATGAACGCCGCCCGCCTGCACGCCTACCACGAGCAGCTGAAGCTCGAATCGGTCGCGGAGCCCACCATCGACGGGCCGTTCGACGTCATCGTGAAGATCGGGGCCGCCGGCCTCTGCCGCACCGACCTGCACATCCAGGAGGGGCAGTGGGCCGAGAAGTCGCAGGTGAAGCTGCCCTACATCCCCGGGCACGAGAACGCCGGCTGGGTGCATGAGATCGGCTCGGGCGTGAGCAACGTGGCGGTCGGCGACACGGTGATCGTGCACCCGTTCATCTCGTGCGGGCTCTGCCTGCCGTGCCGCGTCGGCGACGACATGCACTGCCTCAACGGCTCGTTTCCGGGCATCAACCGCGACGGCGGCTTCGCCGAGCTTTTGAAGACCTCGGCGCGCTCGGTGGTGAAGCTCGATCCGAGCCTTGCGCCAAAGGACATCGCGGCGCTCGCCGACGCCGGGCTCACGGCCATCCATGCGGTGAAGAAGGCGGTGCCGGTGCTGGGCGCAGGCACCCGGGTGGTGGTGATCGGCGCGGGCGGCCTCGGCCACATCGGCATCCAGTGCCTGAAGGCCTACACGCCGGCCGAGGTGATCGTGATCGACCCGTCGGAGGAGGCGCTCGCGCTTGCCGGTGAGGTCGGCGCCGACCATACGATCAAGGTGGACGGAAGCCACGTCGGCAAGGTGCGCGAGATGTGCGACGACCTTGGTGCCGAGGCGATCATCGACTTCGTGGGCGAGAAGGGCGCGATCGAGGACGGCATCGCGATGGTGCGCGACGGCGGCTTCTACTACGTGATCGGCTACGGCGAGAACATCAACATCCCGACGATCGACGTGATCAGCCGCGAGATCTCGTTCATCGGAAACCTGGTGGGCACCTACGCCGACCTGAGCGAGCTGATGACGCTCACGGCGCAGGGAAAGGTCACGCTGCACACCTCGACGTATCCGCTCGACGCGATCAACGACGCCATGGCCGACCTGGACGGCGGCCGCCTCCAGGGCCGCGGCATCCTGATTCCCGCCTGAGCCCGGTGGGTGAATAACGGTGCCAGGCACCGTTATTCACCTCGCCGGCTCGGCTCTCTAGACGGCTGCCGCTGCCTGCTCGATGAGGCTCGCGACCTCGTCCGGGTGCGAGACCATGGCGCAGTGGCCCGAATCGACCTCGACCGTGGTCGCGCCCATCCGGGCTGCGAACTGGCGCTCGGCGTCGGGCGGGATCGCCTCGTCCGCGGTGGCGACCATGTACCACGTCGGGAGCCCCTTCCAGGCCGGCGTGCCCATCACGTCCTCGAGCGTCGAGAGCGAGAGCGGCTGCTGCACCGCGTACATCACCCTGGCCTTCACGGGATCGATGTCGCCGGCGAAGTGGCCCACGAAGTCGTCCTCGGGGATCCACGCCTGGCCGTTCGAATCGACGTCGAGGTTTGCGAGCGCGGCGGTGGGCGGGCCCGACTGGAGGAGTGCGCCGATCGACTCGCCCTCGTCCAGGCCGAAGGCGGCGATGTAGACGAGCGCGACGGCGTTCGGCGCGTCGGTGCCGAGCGCACTCATGATCTGGCCGCCGTAGGAGTGGCCGGCAACCACCGTCGGGCCGTCCTGGCGGCCCAGCACGTGACGGATGCGCGCGACGTCGGCGGCGAGCGAGGTCTCCGGGTTCTGCGGCGCCGTGACGTTGTACCCCTTGGCCTGGAGGCGCTCGATGACGCCGCTCCAGCACGAGCCGTCGGCCCACGCTCCATGGACGAGGACGATGTTCGGGAGGTCGCTCATGGCAGTGCTCCTTGGTCGGACTGCAGGATCCGTGGCGCGAATCATCCAGCCTACTCGGTGCGCGCTGCCGTTCTCCGTTCGATTTGGTGAACCGGCGCGGGCCCTCGCCTGGGATTCGCGTCAGTCGTCGTCTGGTGGCGACGCAGCCGTTATGCGGGCGCGGCACTCCGTGAACGGCGTGCCGGCAATCGCGACCGTGCGCGGCCCGACTGTCTGCCGCCAGGGGTTGGTCGTCCAGTCGCCTCTACCGGCGCTGTCCAGCAAGGTTCAGGCGGCGACGCGGAAGCGCAGCCATGCAGACGTCGATCCAGCCAGCAGCTGACTGGCGCCAATCCGGAACCGGACCCGCTGGTTCACACCCGCGAGCGACGTGCCGGAGGGGGCCGCCTTGAGCGAGAACCTGCCGGCCGTACCGGTGCGGCCGACGCCCGTACGGATCGTGGTCCAGCCGCCCTTCGGCCCCTGCTTCTGCACGACATAGGCGATCGCGCGATCCGGCGCATTCGGCGTGACCCACGCCTGCAGTATTTGCCCGAGCACCCGGCGATGCACGAGAGCGTGCACGAGCACCGCGCGCTGCGCGGTCGTGATGGGCACGTGCGTTGAGTCGCCCGCCCACGTCGCGGTGTACTCCGTCGAGGCGTCCGGGCGCGCCGAGAACGAGAAGCTCCCGCCCGTCCCGAGCGTGCCCCTGGTGACGAGCACCGGCGCAGCGGACGAGTTCTGCTGTCGCCGGTAGATCGCGACCGTGCGGTTGGCCGTCGCCACCCCGAGGTGCACCGTGAGGGTCGTCGACTGGCCATAGTCGATGTTCTCCTTCGAGCGCGCGAGCGTGAAGCTCTTCACGGGAACGGCCTGCAGCGTGTGGAGCTCGTAGCCGCCACCGGCGGCAGGGGAGACGACGTAGATGAACGCGCCGTTGGCGCTATACCGAATGAATCCCTGGTCGGAGGCGCTGCCGGCGGTGGCGACCGCCCGGCTCACCGGGGCGGTGGCGCCGGTCGCAAAGCTCTCCAGAAACATGTCGCCGCTGGTCTCCTTCCCGACGGAGATCTGGTTGCCGTCAGGAGAGATCGCAGCAGCCGTCCACGGGGCGCCGTGATAGTGCGGTGGGTAGGCGAGGCCCATCCGGGCAAACGTCGGGAGCGCGAGCTGCCGCACGACGCTCGGCTCGCCAGGGCCGCCGTACGACACCACCACCGACGATCCGTCGGCAGCCACGGCAAGGTCGAGCACGTTGGCGCCGGTGCCGGCGGCCGTGGCGATCACCGTCGGAAACTGCGTGGGATCCGAGACGTCGAGGAGCTCCAGAGCGTTGGTGGTGCTCGTTTCCACCAGCAGCCAGCCGGGGTGTCCCGGCACCGCGGCGACTCGGTCGACGGGGATGTTGTCGCCGCCCTCGCCGCCGCTGAGGAGTGTCAGTCCGAGGTGGCCGGTTGAATCTGCGTACCAGAGCGCGCCGCCCGCAAGCGCGAGGCCGCAGCTGCCGCCGACGTCTGCGGTCAGCGAGCCGGTACCTGCGAGCGTGGCAGCGTTGATCTGCTCGATCTCGCCTCCGCAGACCGCGACGAAGAGTGTCGAGCCGTCAGGGGACATCGCCATGCCGCCCACGGCGCCGTCGGCCTGGAGCGTGGTGTCGAGCGTCCCGTCGTCGTTCATCACCACGATCTCGGAGCTACTCGATGGGCCGCCTGTGACGAAAACGTGCCCGTGCGCGGCATCGACGAGCATGTCGCCGTAGCCCGTGATCGGCAGCGCGGCCGTCGTGCCCGCGTCCGCTCGGGCGGTGCCGAGGAGCACTGCCGCCAGGGAAACGGCGACGAGAGGGAGGATCGTGCGAAATCGCATCTCTTGAACAGTACGAGATGTGCCGGGAAAGTCCACCGGTGCATTGCAAGGGTGTTGATGGACACCGCAGCGATAGGTGAAACACCCTTCGCTGTAAGGTCACAAATCCTGCTTGTAAACGATTGGTGTAGGGTTGAGAAAGTGTAAAGCTGAACGCCAAGGCAGGTGTCATGAAAGAGCTCAATGCTGCGTACCTCGTCCCGGGAGCAGTGGCAGTCATACTGCTCGCAGGAGGCGGATTCTTCGCGGGCCAGCTGGTCGCCTCGGCACCCGCGTCGGCCCAGACGACGCCGGAGTCCACCGTCACCGTGGTGAAGACGGGCAAGACGAAGTTCGTGCGGCTCCCGGCCAGGACCGTCACGGCGCCGGGCGCCACCACGACCATCATCAAGAAGCTCACGATCATCCGCAATCAGCCGGTGACAGTGCCCGAGCGCATCGTCCACACCACGCGCGTCGTGAAGACCACCACGTTTCGCACCAAGGTCATCGTGCGGGCAAACCACAAGAAGAAGCCCGCGCCGAAGCCTCCGACGCCGCCCGCCCCGAAGCCGCCGTCTAGCGATGCATCACACGGAGCTGATCGAGGCACGCATTCGGCGGGGAGAGCAGCAAGACCACACCGAGCGGCATCTCACCGGCGGCATCACCGAGAATCACGGCACCACAGGCACCACCGGCATAGCCGAGGCGCGCGAGCTCACTGAACACCGGCGCGAAGTCGGCAGCGACCCCGCGCGGCAGGTAGCCCACCTGCCCGGTTGCCCCATGCACGCCCACGGCGTTCGCGTCGTACTCGTTGGCGGGCTCGGCGATGAGCCTGACGTCGCACGACGGCCGGTTGTCCTCGCCCGGATGCGGCGTGCACAGCGGCAGGAGCGCGATGATCGCCTCCTGGCGGTAGGACTCCCCGCTCACTGCGAAGTGACCCCCGCGCGGCAGCTCGTGGAACCGGCCTGCGTCCATGGCGGTTCAGCGTAGCCTGCATCCATGACGAAGACGCTCTGGATCACGGTTGGCCTGGTCTCCGTCGCCATCATCGCGATCATCGCCGTCGCCTCCGCCATCGTCTCGCGCTACGACGGCTCGAAGTCGCCGGAGCTCTCGGCCATCTCGTGTCACTGGGACGGCGGCCGGGTGATCATGCAGGGCACGCTGCACAATCCGAGCAGCTCCAGCCAGAGCGTGATCATCAGCCCGACGTTTCGCTTCGCCCACGGCGACATCCAGAACACGGACGTGACGCTCGACTCGCCGCGGTTCACCAGCGTGGCCGCCGGCGCGACCTTCCGCTGGTCGGCGGACGTCACTCCCGAAGACGTGAAGCAGCACCTCGGCGAGCGCATCGTCACGTGTGATCCTTCCTCGCCCGACGCGTCCATCGACGAGCAGGACGCCGTCAACGACGGGTGAAATACCCCTTTTGGGTATTTTCGCACGTGCGCGGCAGCTCGTTCCCGCTCCCAGAGCCACTTTCCCACGGAAATACGCCGAAATCTCCCGCGAACGTCAGATACGGTCGAGAGCTAACACGTGACGTGCACTTCACCTGGAGTGATGTCACCTTGCGTTAACCGAACATTCACGGATGGTGGCTTCAAAGCCTCCGCATGTAGAGGCGGACGGTTCAAGGAGCGTAGACGTGAGACTTTTTGGCAGGAGACGCGCGGCGATCGTCGCCGCAGCGCTGGTCAGCCTGGGTGCGGCATCGGTCGCGAACGCCGCGGTCGTGCAGCAGCACCCGGCGAGCTCGTACCAGGCAAACGGCACGGTGCGAAAGATCATCGTCGTCGGTAACACCGCCTACCTTTCGGGCCAGTTCACGGCCATGATCCCCAGCGGCGGCGGCACCGCGGTCACGCGAAACCACGTCGCGGCCGTGAACATGACCACCGGCGCGCTGCTCCCGTGGAACCCCAATGTGAACGGCGTGGTCTACGCGCTGGCCTCGAGCGGCGGCAACATCTACCTCGGCGGCACCTTCACCACCGTCGGCGGCTCGGCCCACAAGAACGTGGCTGAGGTCAACGGCACCACCGGCGCCGTGGTCACGGCGTTCGGCAACTCGCTGCAGCCCAACAAGGCTGTGCGGGCGCTGCTCGTCCTGAACGGCAACCTCTACCTGGGCGGCGCGTTCACCAACCGCCACTCGTTCATGGCCGAGGCCAACGCCACGACCGGCGTCTACATCCCCGCCTGGAACCCTGTGGTGGATCAGGAGGTGCGCGCACTGGCCGCCGACACGAGCGGCACGCGCATCATCGAGGGCGGCTTCCAGCAGTGCCCCAGCGGCTCTGCCTGCTTCGGCCACATCGCCATCGCAGCGGTCGATCCCACGACGGGCGCGTTCCTGCCCTTCGCCTACCAGGGACCGCCGACGTTCATGCCGCCGCCGCCCTTCCCCTACCGCCCGTTCCAGGTGCTCTCCTTCGCACAGGACGGTAACACCCTGTTCGTCGCCGCCACGGGTAACGGCGGAACGGCGCTCAGCATCAACATGGAGGACGGCACGGTCAACTATCAGGAAGGCTTCAACGGCAACGTCGTTGGGGTCGCGGTGTCCGACGGCGTCCTCTACATGGGCGGCCACTACACCACCTACTGCGGGCCGATCCCGGGCAACAACTTCGTCTGCTCGGGCCTCCCCGGCTCGGCGCAGCGCGATAAGCTCGCCGCTGTTGACGAGGCCACGGGCCAGGTGCTCTCGCCCTGGAACCCGTCGGTGAACACCAACCTCGGCATCGAGGCGGTGGCGTCCGGCACGAACAACCTCGCCATCGGCGGCGAGTTCACGTCCGTCGCGGGCATCGCGCAGCAGCACTTCGCCCGCTTCGTCGAGTAGTCCCCAGACGTTTGATCTGAGGCTGGTATTGGGCACTCCCCTTGCAACGCAGACGCAAAGGGAGTGCCCATGTCAGTTGAGCCGGAAGAGAGCGGCGAGGAGATCGAGCCGCACGAGATCGTGAAGAAGGCCGTGCAGCCCGACCCCGACGGCGCGGGGGCACCCATCGCCGACGCGCTGCGGCGGCCCGATTTCCGCACGAAGACCTCGGCTCCGTCCACCAGCGAGAAGCGCCTCACGGCTGACGAGCTGCCCGATCCCACCGATTCGACCCAGGGATGACCTGGCTGATCCTCCTCGTGGTGATCGTGGTCATCATCCTCGTGGCGCTTTACCTGCAGCAGTCACGCCGGCGCGGCTCCGTGCGGGCCTCCAACACCCGGCGGCGAAAGCCGTGACGCACCTCGTGCGCGCAACCGAGCTGATCGGCCTCCCCGTGGTCTCGATCGCCACCGGGGAGGACGTCGCCGAGATCCGCGACGTGGTGTACGACGCGTCGCGCCACCAGCTGGTGGGCTTCACGCTCAACAAGCGGGGCTTCTTCGCCGGCCGCCTGCGCGACGTGCTCGGCGCCGGATCGGTGGCCGCCATCGGCGGCGACGCCGTGATGGTCTCCGACGAGACCGCCATCACCGAATCCGAGAACCCGCGCGAGCTCGAGGACTCCGCAGCCACGGCCTCGGTGATCGGAAACCGCGTGCTCTCGGCCGACGGCAACAACCTCGGCACCGTCTCGGGCGTGATCATCGAGACCGGCCGGCGGCCCGAGGCCGTCGGGTATGAGGTGAGCTCCGGCGACCGCGGCACGCCCGAGTTCGTGCCCATCTCGGCCCAGCTCGCCGTCTCCGGCGACAACCTGGTGCTGCCCGAGGGCGCCACCGAGTTCATCCGAAACGACCTCGCGGGCTTCGGCGCCGCGATCGAGTCCTACCGCGCATCGACGCTCGAGGAGTGACCATGGAAGAGACGTTCAGCGCCGCCGACGGCCGCCCCGTCGTTGCGACCGACACCGCGGAGGACATCGGCGAGGTCAAGAGCTTCGTGCTGGATCCCTCGGCCAGGCACATCGAGGCCGTCCAGGTATCCGGCCGCGGCCGCAAGGGCGATGTGCTGGCCTGGCGCGACGTCGCCACGTTCGGGGCCGACGCCGTGATGGCCCGCCGCGCCGAGGCGACCGAGCAGGTGAAGGGAACGCTGCGGATGCGTGAGAGCCGCGTGCTGAACACCGACGGGTTCGAGCAGGGCACGGTCACCGACGTCGTGTTCGACAGCGAGTCCGGCGCCGTCATCTCGGTTCGCACCCAGCACGGCGACATCCCGGCCGAGCGCCTGATCGCGCTCGGCTCCTACGCTCTGATCATCCAACCCGGAGAAGACGAATGACCAAAGCCCGCATCCAGTACCGCGCCTTCGCCGCCGACGACACGCGCGGCACGGCGCTCTTTCGCGACGTCGAGTGGCCGCAGATCCCCGGCGTCGGCGACATCGTCGATTCGGGCGCGAACCCCGACCCCGAGCAGCGTACGCACGTCGAGAGCGTCACCTGGGGCATCGACGGGGCGGCGGGCATCTACCTCGGCGAGATCCGCCTGCCGGACGGCATCCTGCTGGAGGACTACGTCGCGGAGCGCGTGCAGAAGGGCTGGACGTCTGACCCCTCCTGAACCGGTGAATAGACGGTGCCAGGCACGTAATATTCACGACCCTGTAGGGTCACCTGGTGCGCGACATCGATCTGCTGGTGGTGGGCGACTGCAACCCCGACCTGATCCTGGCTGGGGACGATGTGCGCCCCGCGTTCGGCCAGGGTGAGCGCATGGTGGACGCGGCCGATCTCGTCATCGGCGGCTCCAGCTCGATCACCGCGTGCGGGGCCGCGCGCCTCGGCCTGAAGACCGCGTTTGCCGGCGTGGTGGGGAACGACCTGTTCGGCCGGTTCATGCTCGATCGGATGTCGGCGATCGGCGTGGACATGGCCCCCACGATGGTGGATCCCGTAACGCCCACGGGGCTCTCGGTGATCCTCAGCGAGGGCGAGGATCGCGCCACGCTCACCTACCCCGGCACGATCGGCGCCCTCACCGCCGCGATGGTGCCCGATGAGCTCCTGCGCCGGAGCCGCCACGTGCACACGGCCGGCTACTTCCTGCAGGGCGGCTCGGCCGTCATCGGCGACCTGCTCGCGCGCGCCCGCGCCGCGGGCACCACCACGTCGCTCGATCCCGGGCACGATCCGTCAGAGCTCTGGGATGACGGGCTGATGGAGCTCCTGCCGCTCATCGACCAGCTCCTGCCAAACGCCGTGGAAGCGCGCGGCCTGGCCGGCGTCGATCGGGTCGAGTGGGCGGCGCGGCGGCTCGCCGACCTGGGCCCCGAGCTGCTGGTGAAATGCGGCGCAGACGGCGTGCTGGCCGTCGCCGGCGACGAGTTCACCCAGGTGCCGGCGGTCGCGGCCGACCTCGTCGATACCGTCGGCGCGGGCGACAGCACCAACGCCGGGTGGCTGTGCGGCCGGCTGCGGGGGCTGGCCGTCGAGCATGCCGCGCGGCTCGCCGCCGCCTGCGGATCGCTCTCCACGCGCGGCCGGGGCGGCACCGCCGCGCAGCCCACGCTGGCCGAGGCCGAGGCGGCGATGTGATCGTCTGCGTGGCGGCGAACCCGTCGGTGGACAAGCTCTTCGAGGTCGATCGTGTCACTCCCGGCGCCATCCACCGGCCGCTCCTCGACCTGCAGGTGGCCGGCGGCAAGGGCCTGAACGCCGCGCGCGCCGCGGCCCAGCTCGGCGCCGAGGTGGTCACCGTGACGATGCTCTCGGGCTACACCGGCCGCTGGATCCAGAGCGAGCTCGCGCGCGAGGGCGTGCAGGCCGAGATCGTCTGGGCGCCGGGCGAGTCGCGCACCTCGCTCTCGGTGGCCGACCGCGAGACGGCGGGGCTCACCGAGTTCTACGAGAACGGCGTGGAGATCACGCCCGAGATCTGGGATCGCTTCGCGCTGGCCGTCGAGCGGGCCTCGGCCGGCGCGGGCTGGCTCACCATCTCGGGCTCGCTGCCCCAGGGCGCTCCGGCCGACGCGTATCGCCGCATGCCGGTCATCTGCGACGTCGCCGCCGACACCGTCGCGCCGCGGCCGGACGATGCGGCGCTCGTGAAGATCAACGCGTCGGAGGCAGCCTCGCTCACGGGCATCGACACCTCGACGCTCGCGGGCGCGGTGGAGGCCGCCCGAAAGCTCGCGGGCACCGGCGCGGCCGCCGTGACCCGCGGGTCGCAGGGCGCCGTGCTGGTGGCAGGCGGTGAGGCGCTGCAGGGCACCACCGGCACGCGCGGTAGCTACCCGGTGGGAAGCGGCGACTCGTTCCTGGCCGGGATCGTGACCGCCCGCGACCGCGGCGAGAGCTGGCGCGACGCGCTCGCCCTGGCGCTGGGCGCGGCGTCGGCCAATGCAGCGGTGCCGGGGGCGGCGCGGTTCGAGCGAAGCGAGGCCGAGCGGCTGGCCGCCGCGGCCAGCATCACGCCTGTGTGATGGCCTGGCCGGTGGCGGCGTCGAACCGGTGCGAGCGCGCGGGGTCATAGCCCAGCCGAAGGGGCTTTCCCACCTCGGGGCGCGCGCCGCTCTCGAGCCGCGCGGTCGCGGCCGTGGGGCCGTCGGTGGATGGCACGGTGCCGTGCACCATCACCTCGCTACCGAGCGGCTCGACCACCTCCACCGTGAGCTCGATCGTCTGGTCGCCGTCGGGCGTGAGCCGCTCGGGCCGGATGCCCAGCACCGTGTCGCCGTCGGGGATGAGGTTCATCGGCGGGTTCCCGATGAAGCCGGCGACGAAGACGTTGGCCGGGCGGTCGTAGACGTCCTGGGGCGTGCCCAGCTGCTGGATCTTCCCGCCCGACATCACCGCGACGCGGTCGCCCAGCGTCATGGCCTCGATCTGGTCGTGGGTGACGTAGATGGAGGTGGTGGGCACCAGCTGGTGGATCTTCTTGAGCTCGGCGCGAAGCTGGGTGCGGAGCTTTGCATCGAGGTTGGAGAGCGGCTCGTCGAGCAGGAAGACCTGCGGGTGGCGGGCGAGCGCGCGTCCCATCGCGACGCGCTGGCGCTGGCCGCCCGAGAGCTGCGCGGGCTTTCGCTTGAGCAGCTCGTCCAGCTCAAGGAGCGCGCTCACCTCCTTCACGCGCGCGGCGATCTCGCCCCGGGGCATCTTTCGCTGCTTCAGGCCGAAGCCGATGTTTCGCTCGACGCTCATGTGCGGGTAGAGCGCGTAGTTCTGGAACACCATCGCGATGTCGCGCGCGCCGGGGGACTTGTCGTTGACCACCTCGTCGCCGATCGCGATCTGGCCGCTGGTGGGCTTCTCGAGGCCGGCCACCATGCGAAGCGCGGTGGTCTTGCCACAGCCCGACGGGCCGACGAACACCATGAACTCGCCGTCGTTGATCTCCAGCGAGAGGTCATCGACCGCAACCACGGTGCCGTCGAACTGCTTCGTCACGCCCCGGAACTCGACTTGCGCCATCGCTACCCCTTCAGCCCGGATCCGGCGATCGACCGCACGAATGATTTCTGTGTGAGCACGAACGCCACCACCATCGGGATCAGCGCCAGCATGTTGCCGGCCATCAGGATGGTGGTGCGCGAGGTGTGGGCGCTCTGGAACGTGGAGAGGCCCACCTGGAGCGTCATGTGGCTCTGGGTGTTGATCGCGACCAGCGGCCAGAGGAAGTCGTTCCACGTCCAGAGCAGCATGATCAGCGCGAGCGTCGAGAGCGCCGGCACCGAGAGCGGCAGGACGACCTTCACCAGCACCCCGAGCCGGCTGCAGCCGTCGATGCGCGCGGCCTCCTCGAGCTCGATCGGCAGCGTGCGGAAGAACTGGCGCAGCATGAAGATGCCAAACGCCGTGGCCAGGTTGGGCAGGATCAGCGCCGTGATGTTATCGATCACCCCGAGGTGGCGGACGATGAGAAACGTGGGGATCAGGATCACCTGGAACGGCACCATCAGCGTGGCCAGAAAGAGCACGAACACCACGTTTGAGCCAAAGAACCTGAGCCGGGCAAACGCGTAGGCGGCGAGGCTGCAGATCACGAGGTTCGAGAACACGACCACCGCCGAGACGATCACCGAGTTCAGATACCACGAGCCGAACGGCGCCAGGGCGATGGCCGACGTGTAGTTGTGCCAGTCGATGCCCGACGGGATGAGCACGGGCGGGAAGTGGCGCGCCTCGTCCGGCGTCTCGATGGACGTGATCGCCATCCAGAGAAGCGGCGAGAGCATGAGCAGCGAGAACGGGATCAGGAAGATGTGGCGATAGCTGAAGCGGCGCGTCGTCATGAGCTGTAGTACACCGTCCGCTTGCTGATCAGGAACTGCACCAGGGTGACGATCAGGATGGCGGCCAGGAGGATGTAGGCGATGGCCGCCGCATACCCGCCGTTGAAGTACTGGAAGGCCTGCTGCCAGAGGTAGTAGACGATCACCGTGGTGGACATGAGCGGGCCGCCGCGCGTGGTGTTATAGATCTCGTCGAAGAGCTGCAGCGCGTTGATGGTGGACCACACCACCAGAAAGAGGGTGGCGGGGCCGAGCAGCGGCACCGTCACCGACCGGAAGCTCGACCACCGGCTGGCGCCGTCGATGTCGGCCGCCTCGAGCAGCTCCTGCGGGATGCCCTGGAGCGCCGCGAGATAGATGATTACATCGAACCCGATCCAGCCCCACACGGTCATCGCGACCATGCAGTACATCGCCTGGCCCGGGTCCTGGAAGAACCCCTGCGGGCCGATCCCCACCAGGCTCAGGAGCCAGTTTGCGATGCCGTAGGTGGGGTCGAGCACCCAGTTGAAGATGATCGCCGTGGCGACGGTCGAGACCGCGACCGGGATGAACACCGCGGTGCGGTAGAACGAGATGCCGCGCACCCGTGCGTTCAGCGCCACGGCGACGCCGAGCGCCGCCATCACCGAGATCGGCACGAAGAGCACCGTGTAGACGATGGTGTGGTTGATGCTGCTGCGAAACACGGGGTCGTGCCGCAGCGCCTTGTAGTTTGCGACGCCCACCCAGTGTGGCGGCGAGACCAGGTCGTTGTGCTGGAACGACATGATGAACGACCAGCCGATCGGGATCAGCCCGAAGAGGCCGATGGCAATCACCGCAGGGGCGATGAAGAGCCACCCCGAGACGTGCTCTGAGCGGAGCAGGCGCACTCGCCAGCGGCCTACGGAGCCGCCGTTGCGAGCACGTTATTGACTCCCTGCGAGGCCTGGTCGAGCGCCTGCTGCGGGGTGAGCTTCCCGAGCAGCACGCCCTGGATCGCCTGGCCCATGGCCGCCGAGATCTTGGGATAGTCGGGCGTCACCGGCCGCACCTGAAGCGCGTTTGCCAGGTTGGCGACGAAGACGGCGTCACCGGGGTACTTGGTGACGTAGGCCTTGTAGCCGGGGAGCTGCTGGACGCTCTGCTTGGTGGGCAGGTCGCCGGTTGACGTTGACCACTCGAGCAGCTGCTTGGGGTCAGTCCACCACTTCATGAAGGCGATCGAGGCGTTCACGCGGTCGTCGCCGTTATTGAAGAGCACCCAGTTGTCGGGGCCCGAGATGGTCTGGTGGTTGAGGTCTTTGGGCAGCTGCACCACGCCGTAGTCAACCTTCGGGAACTGCGAGAGATCCCACGGGCCGGTGTAGAGCATGGCGATCTTGCCGGAGTTGAAGAGCGGCGCATACGTATCGCTGCCGTTGTCGAGATAGGTCGCGTGATCGATGGGGCCCATCTGCTGCAGGAACGTCATTGCCTTGAGGCCGGCCGGCGAGTCGAACGCGGCATGCTTTCCGTCGGGGCTGAGGATCTGCCCGCCGGCCTGCCACAGGAGCGCGTCGTAGCGCCACACGGTGTCCTCGCCGGCGTCATTGACGTAGGCCCAGCCGAACTGCTTCTTCGACGGGTCGGTGAGCTTCTTGGCGGCGTTCTGGAAGTCCGTCCACGTCCAGTTCGCGTTGGGATAGGCGAGGCCGGCCTGATCGAAGAGCTTCTTGTTGTAGACCAGCGCGAGGTTATCGACGAGGGCGGGGATGCCCACGATCTTCCCGTCCACGGTGGCCGACTCGCGCTCGGAGGGCCAGAAGTCGTTCCAGCCGAACGAGGGATCCTTGACGTAGTCGTTCAGGGTCACGATCTTCGGGCTCTTGGCGATATTGGCCGCCCACGAGCCGTAGAGGTAGGAGATGTCGGGCGGGTCGCCGCCGGCGATGGCCGTCTCGACCTTCTGCAGGGCGTAGTCGGAGTTGCCGTAGTACTGCGCCTTCACCTGGATGTCGGGGTGCGTGGCGTTGAACTGCCCCACCATCTTCTTGATGGTCGCCGCCTCGATGTCCACGTCGCCGTGCCAGAGGGTGATGTGGACGACGCCGCCGGAGGAGCCGCCTGACGACGACGAGGAGCCGCCGCAGCCTGCGGCCACCATCGCCAGCAGGAGGATCATTGATACGAGGAGCTTCATGGCAGCACCACCGATCGGGTCAGGTTGAGGGGGCGGTCGGGATCGAGGCCGCGGGCCTCGGCGAGCGCGACGGCGGCCCGCTGGGCCAGCACGAGCGCTGCAAGGGGGTGCTCGGCCGACGGGGCGACCGTGGAGCCGGCGGCGACCGCCGCGTCGAGCACGGTGGGGTCGACGTCGCCGATGGGCCAGACCAGCGTCTCGTGCGACGCGGCGCTGATGGGGCCGTGGCGGTACTCCATCGCGGGGTAGAACTCCGTCCAAGCGCCGGCGGCCTCGCGGATCTTCAGGGCGGCCTCGGCGGCCAGGCCAATCGTCCAGCCGGCGCCGAGGAAGACGATGCGGCGGTACTCGCCGATGTCCTCGGGAAGCGGCGCGTGGAGGGCCAGGGCGGCGGCCTCGGCCTCGGGCTGCGGCGAGATGCCGAGGGCTGCGAGCAGGAGCGTGAGCGCCGTGGTGGCAAAGCGGGTCTGCACCACCGACTGCTCGTCGGCGTAGTCGAGCACCACGGTGGCGCCGGCCTCGAGCGCAACGGGCGAGCCGGGCACCGCGGTGATCGCGACGCTCGGGATCTCGCGCGGCAGGTTGGCGAGGAGCCGGGCGACCTCGGTGGTGGTGCCGGAGCGCGAGATGGCAACGACGCGGTCGTAGCGGCGGCCGGCAGGCATCTCGGAGGCGGCGAAGCTATCGGTCTCGCCGGCGCCGGCCTGCTCGCGGGCGACGGCGTAGCTGCTCGCCATGTGCCACGAGGTGCCGCAGCCGACGACGGCGATGCGCTCGCCGTGCTGCGGCAGGACGGCGGCGCTGGCCTGGGCGACGTCCCAGGCGCGGAGCCAATTCTGCGGCTGTGTCTCGATTTCTGTTTGGGTCACGCTCATAAATGGCGATTCTAAGCACATATCGATCAAAAGACAACATGATTGTGATCGACATCGCGGTACACTCTGCGCGATGCGTCAGGCAGACCGACTTTCGACCGTGCTGGAGCGCCTGTCGGGGACAGGCAGCGTAGGCGTCGCCGAGCTCGCCCAGGAGCTGGGTGTGTCGCCCGCCACAATCCGCCGCGACCTCGGCCTGCTCGAGCAGCAGCAGCTGCTGGCGCGCACGCACGGCGGCGCCGTGGGCCAGGGCGTGCTCTACGAGCTGCCGCTCCGCTATCGCGGGGCGCGGTTTGGCGAGCAGAAGCGCCGCATCGCGCGCGAGGCCGCAAACCGGGTGAGCGAGGGCACCGCGGTGGGGCTCACGGGCGGGACGACCACCACCGAGATCGCGCGGGCGCTGGTGGGGGTGGCGCGGCTGACGGTGGTGACCAACTCGCTGAGCATCGCGTCGGAGCTCGCGGTGCGCCCCAACCTGAAGCTGGTGGTGACGGGCGGGGTGGCGCGGGCGGAGTCCTACGAGCTGGTGGGGCCGCTGGCCGAGGCCTCGCTGGCGGGGCTCAACCTCGACCGCGTGATGATCGGCGTCGATGGGATCTCGGCGCGCGCCGGGCTCACCACCCACCACGAGGTGGAGGCCCACACCAACCTGGCGCTGATCGACCGGGCATCCATCGTCACGGTCGTCTGCGACAGCTCGAAGCTGGGCGAGGTGGCGTTCGCGCGGATCTGCGAGCTCGACCGCGTGGACGAGGTGATCACCGACACCGACGCATCGCCGGCAGCGGTGGGCGAGCTCGCGGATGCGGGCATCACCGTCACCACCGTCTGACGCGGTGAGACCGCCTGCGGAGCGCCCCTAGTACTCCAGCCCGTGCGCCGCGATCAGCTCCTCCACCATGTCGTGCGTCGCCGCCGGCGAGATGGCCGCTGACGTCGCCGGGTCGAGCAGCGCCGCGTGGTGGATGTGCTCGCGGCTCTGCTCGAGCGCCGCGCGCACCGTCAGGTCGCACACGTTCAGGAACGTGCGGTTGAGCGCCGCCAGCTGCGGCGGCAGCTCGCCGATCATCGTCGGCTGCACGCCGTTCTTGTCGACCAGGCACGGCACCTCCACGCACGACTGCGGCGGCAGGTTCGAGATGAGCCCGTCGTTGCGCACGTTGCCGTAGATCACGCGCTCCTGGCCGGTCAGGATCGAGTGGATGATGAGCGATGCGTACTCCTGGCTTCGCTCGATCTCGATCGGCTCGCCGGCGGCCAGCCGGCGCTTCATCGCCTCGTACTCCTCGAGGTTCTCGACGCTGCGCTCGATGTAGTCGCCCACCAGGATCCGGAAGTGCTCGATGGCCTCGTCGCTTCGCATCACCCACGGCAGGTACTCGGCGCCGTGCTCGCTCGACTCGGTGGGGAAGTAGCCGTAGCGGCGGTACATCTCGACGCGCACGCGCCGCTGCAGCTCGGGGTCGTTCGCAATCACCTCGTCGAGCAGCGGATAGAGATCCTCGCCGTCGCGCTCGAACCGCAGGATGAACGCCTGGTGGTTCACGCCGGCGCCGCGGAAGCTGACGTCGCCGAACGGCACGCCGATGAGCTCGGCGAGCTCGTGCGTGGTGTTCTGCACCGAGTGGCAGAGGCCCACGATGCGCTGCTGCGGGCTGCCCGTGTAGGTGGCCTGGCAGAGCATCGCCATCGGGTTGGTGTAGTTGAGAAACCACGCATCGGGAGCCGCGAGCTCCTCCATCTCATCGCCGATCCCGAGCATCACGGGGATGGTGCGAAGCGCGCGGAAGATGCCGCCGATGCCCAGCGTGTCGCCGATGGTCTGGCGCACGCCGTAGCGGGCGGGGATGTCGAAGTCGATCCTGGTCGCCTCGAACCCGCCGACCTGCACCATGTTGATGACGTGGTCGGCGCCGTCGATGGCCGCGCGGCGCTCGAGGTGGGTGGTGATGCGGGCGTTGCCCTGCAGCTCGCGGTTGGTGTAGGCCGCCATCGCCTCGGCCGTGCCCAGCCGCTCGGCATCGATGTCGTGCAGCGCGATGTGGGCGTCGTTCAGCTCCTCGAACGAGAGGATGTCACCGAGCAGGTTCTTCGTGAACTCGACGCTGCCCGCGCCGATGAATGCGATCTTTGTCATGAGCGATAGTGTTCCACATCGCGCTGAATCGATCAAGAGCGAACACCGGATTCCAAGGAGACCCCATGCCCGTCGGCCACACCCAGCCGCTCTACCTGCTCGCGTTTGACCACCGCGTCTCGTTCCAGACGCGGCTCTTCGGCATCCCGGGGCCGCCGACGCCTGCCGAGCTCGCCCGCATCAAGCAGGCCAAGCAGGTGATCTACACCGGGTTCCTGGACGCCTACGCGGCCTCGGGCGAGGCGGCCGGCGTGGGCTTTCTCACCGACGAGGAGTTCGGCAGCGACGTGGCGCTGGCCGGGCGCGAGCTGGGGGTGGATGTCGCAGTGCCGGTCGAGCGAAGCGGCCAGAAGGAGTTCGACTTCGAGTACGGCGAGCAGTTCGGCGATCACATCGAGCGGCTCGATCCTGCATTCGCCAAGGTGCTCGTGCGCATGAACGTGGAGGGCGACCGCGAGCTGAACGCGCGCCAGATGACGCGCCTTGCGCGCCTCTCGGAGTGGCTGCGCGCGCACGATCGCAAGTTCCTCTTCGAGCTGCTGGTGCCGGCCGAGCCGCACCAGCTCGAGGCGGTGGGCGGCGACGCCGGCCGCTACGACAGCGAGCTCCGGCCCGGGCTGATGGTGGCGGGCATCCAGGAGCTGCACGCCGCCGGCGTCGAGCCCGACATCTGGAAGATCGAGGGCCTCGAGACCGCCGCCGACTGCGACGTGGTGGCCAGGCAGACGCGCGCAGGCGGCCGCGACGACGTGCGCTGCGTCGTGCTCGGCCGCGGCGGCGACGAGCAGAAGGTCATCCACTGGCTGCAGACCGGCGCCGTCACGGAGGGCTACTCCGGCTTCGCGGTGGGCCGCACCATCTGGTGGGACGCCATCACCCGCTGGATCGGCGACGGCGACGACGCGGCGGCCGCCGAAACGGTCGCCGCGCGGTACTCACGCCTGCTCGCCGCCTACCGCGAGGCTGCGGGCGCCTAGAAGCCGGGTCCCAGCTTCGGCCGCGGATCGAGCGCCGCGTCCTCCGCGATGATGTAGGCGGTCACCGCTGCCTCGTCGAGCTTCCTGACCGCGCGGAACCCGCCGGAGCCCCAGTCGTTCATCTGGCTGTTGGGATCGATATCGACGGCCACGACGGTTCGCGCGCCGGTGCGCCCGCGGCTCGCCATCGCCTCGCCGTAGCTGATGTACACCGTGAAGAGCACGAGCGGAGTGCCGTCGCCGGGGTCGCACACGAGCACGCCGTCCTCGGAGACGCGAACGATGGGCGGCGGGGTGCGCCTCATGCGCTCCACGGCGTTTCGGACGGTCCAGATCACCGGCTCGGCACGATCCGGCGTCTCGGGGAGGCGGGTGTCCTGCCCGAGCGTCTCCGAGCCCGGCGCGGGGTAGTAGCTCGCCGGCCGCCCGGCGAACGCGAGCCCCCCGGCCCGTTCGGCGGCGTCCACCGCGAGCGTGGCGTTCATCCGCTTGGCCACGAAGCCGGGCGCGCGATGAAGCGCATTCCCGCGCCCGCGAAGCTCCGGCGAGGTGTCGGTGAGCATGACCACGTCGCCCGACCTGAAGAACTGGTCGCGCTGCACCGGGAGCAGCGCATACTCCGGCTGCCCGGCCGCCGGCGGCTGACGGCGGCCCGCAGCTTGATAGGCGTCTGCGCGCATGTGGACGACTCCCGGCTGCTCGTCATGCGGCGGCACCACCACGACCCCGATGTGCCCGACCTCCTTCAGGCTCTCGACCTCCTGTCGCGATGCGGCCAGCGGATCGGAGAGCCAGCCGCTGGGATCCTCCAGCTCGGCGAACACCCCGACCTCTCGCATGCGCCCGCCGATGTCATCGCTCGCCGCGAGCTGGGCGTTCTCCTGCGACTGGCTCATCCACCGGATCCAGATGTCTGCCTCGATGCGCTTCGGCGACCGGTCGAGGAGGGGCGTGTCGAAGCTCGCGATGAAGAGCTTGAACGCCTGGTCTGCCTGCGCCAGCCCCCGGGACAGCCGCCCGAGCGAGGCGACGTCGGCCGCGGTCATGGACGCAGGCGCGGCCCGCAGCGCGTCGCGGCGCGGGCTGAACGTGTAGCCCGCGGCGCCCAGCATCCCGACGGCCTCCCACGCCTTTCGCAGCTGGTGCTCCTGGTCGCGTGCGACCCGGTCGTTGCCGGCGTCGGCCGGGATCGTGTAGTCGACCTTCGACTCGGGGGGCGAGAGCACGGCGCCGACCCCGGCCTCGGTGGACTCGCCGATGACCCCCTTCGGCGCCTCCTTGCCGAAGAGCTCCACGATCTCGTTGATGGTCTTGCAGGCTGCGAAGAACTCACCGGCAGCGAGGCCCACGCCCACGCCGATCACGATCCCCATGAGCACGCCCCACGCGGGACTCACCTCACGATCCTTCTTTGCCTTCTCGAGCCGCCGCGTGACCTCGGCGTACCCGGCGTCGTAGCCCTGCTGGAACCTGTCCATGCGCTCGCCCACCAGCTTCAGCTGCGGCGCGGCATCGCGCTCGAAGGCGGCCAGCCGGTTCCACACCTCGTCCACCGCGGCCGCGCCCGCTACCGGCGGCGGCGCGGTGCCCGTCTTCGGCTCGCGTTGGAGGAGCGCCGTGACGGCCCGGTTTCCCGCCGACTGCTGGAGGCGGGGAATCGAGGCCGGCGCCCGTTCGGGCGGCGCCGGCGTGACCGTGTCGTGACCCGGCTCGCGGTCGGAAACCGCGTGCGGGTCTCCGGCCGGGGCGCGATCAGCGAGGCGCACCCGCACACAATAAACGAAGGAGACGGGCGGGGGCCCGCGAAGAACCGGACATGTCAACAGATACCTTCGACACCTTCGAGACTCCCCGGCGCTCCTCCGACACCGCCGACGACACGCTCGAGCTCGACCGCCCCAAGCGGCGCGACACGACCGCGCAGCTGGCAGCCAGTTGGAAGCTCCTCACCGCCCGCCTCGCGAGCGGCACGGGCTCCGCCGGCACCCGCCTCAAGGCAGGCTGGGCCGCCCTCGCGGTGCACACGAAGCATGCGCGCAGCTCCGCCGAGAACTCCCGCTACCGATCGATGAATGCCGCGATCGCACTGGTCTGGAGCATCGCCGTGGTGCTGCTCTCGATCGAGCTCGCCCTCGCCGTCTCGCCGGTCCTCGGAGTGCTCATCGCGCTCACGGCAGGCATCGTGGTGGGCGCCGGCGGCCGGCGGCTCGCCATGCTCGTCCAGACCCGTGAGCCGCGCCGCGCCGCGGCCCGCTCACAGCACTAACAGCTCGCAGCCAGCGTCTGCTCGTACTCGGCGACCGACTCGCTCGCCCCTGCCACGCCATAGCTCCCGTTCGTGTGGTTGAGCGTGAAGCTCGCGGCGGTGGGGCACGAGCGCGCGGTACCGGTGCAGTTGAACGTCTGGCCGTCGCGGGCCTGGGACGAGCACGACACCGAGCTGAACCCGGCAGCCTGGGCCGCCTGGGCCGCGGCGTCGGGGCCGCTGGTGCCCGAGCCGCTCGCGCCCCCGCTCTGGTGGTTCCAGATGAGGCCGGCCACGGCCAGCACCAGCAGCACGCAGAGCACCTTCAGCCGCTCGTTCCGCCGTGCCCGATCCGAGGCCTTGCTCATCACCGGTCATCGTAGTTGGGCGCGGTGCCTAGAGTTCGGAAGATGGATCGCACGATCATCGACGAGTTCTCCCACCAGGCGGAGGCGTTCAACCGAAGCGCCGTGATGAGCTCGGCCGGCACGCTCGGCCGGCTGGTGGAGGCGGTGCCCGCGGGCGCCGGCGAGCGGTGGCTGGACGTGGCGTGCGGCCCCGGCCTCGTGGCCCGCGCGCTCGCGCCGGGGACGGGCTCGGTCGTGGGCGTGGACCTCACCCCGGCGATGGTCGAGGTCGGCCGCCGCGAGGCGGAGGCCGCGGGCCTTCGAAACGTCAGCTTCGCCGTGGGCGATGCCACCGCGCTCGAGTTCGGCGACGGTGCGTTCGACGGTGCCGTCACCCGCTTCAGCCTGCACCACATCCCCATGCCGGGCCGCGTCGTTGCCGAGATGGCCCGCGTCGTGAAGCCCGGCGGCGCGGTGGTGGTGGCCGACCACGTGACGTCTGCCGACGCCGATGCCGCCGCCTGGCACGAGCAGATCGAGCGGCTGCGCGACCCGTCGCACTGGGCCTGCCTCACCCCGCCGCGCATCGCCGCGCTCGGAGCGCGCGCCGGGCTCGAGCAGATCTCGCAGGAGACCTTTGCGTTCACGCTCGACTTCGCCGAGTGGCTGGGCCGCGGCAGCGGCGGCCCCGGGGCGGCCGGGCTGATCGCCCAGAGCCTTGCCGAGCGGCCGGAGCAGCCCCCGGAGTTTCGCCTGAGTGCCGACGGCACCGAGCTCCAGCTGAGCTACTGCCTCACCATCTGGCGCCGGCCGAAGGCCGCGTGACGGCCGGCCCGGTCGCCACCCAGCAGCCGCGCGACCGCCAGGTGCGGCGCATCTTCCGCCTGTTTCGCCCGTACCGCAGCCAGCTGATCCTGGTGCTCTCGCTGATCGTCTTCTCGGCGATCCTCACGATGATCTCGCCGTTTCTGCTGCGCGCCGTGCTGGACACCGCGATCCCCCAGAACCGCACCGGCCTGCTCACCGTGCTGGTGCTCGGGATGATCGCGATCTCGATCGTCACCGGCGCCCTCAGCGTGGCCCAGACCTACATCTCGAACGTCGTCGGCCAGCGCGTGATGCACGACCTGCGCACCGCCGTCTACCGCCACCTCCAGCGGCTCTCGCTGGCCTTCTTCACCCGCACGCAGACCGGCGAGGTGCAGTCGCGCATCGCAAACGACGTGGGCGGGCTCGAGAGCGTCGTGACCACCACGGCCACCTCCATCGCCCAGAACGTCACCACCGTGACCGCGGTGACCATCGCGATGTTCCTGCTCGACTGGCAGCTCGCGGTGTTCTCGTTCATCCTGCTGCCGTTCTTCGTGTGGCTCACGCGGCGGGTGGGGCAGGAGCGAAAGCGCATCACCGGCCAGCAGCAGCGGCAGCTCTCGGCGCTCTCGTCGCTGGTGCAGGAGTCGCTCTCGGTGTCGGGCATCCTGCTCGGAAAGACGATGGGGCGCTCGGACGACCTGGCCGACCGGTTCGAGTCCGAGTCGCGTGAGCTGGCAGAGCTCGAGGTGCGCGCGCGGATGGCCGGCCGGTGGCGGTTTGCGACCGTGCAGATGGCCTTTGCGATCATGCCGGCGGCGGTCTACTGGTTCGCGGGCCAGTCCATCGCGCGCGGCGACCAGGCCATCACCATCGGCACGCTGGTTGCGTTCACCACGCTCCAGACAAGGCTCCTCTCACCCATCGGATCGCTCCTCTCGGTGAGCATCGACGTGCAGTCCTCGGTCGCCCTCTTCGACCGCATCTTCGAGTACCTCGACCTGCCGGTCGATATCGTCGAGGCCGACCTCCCCGTGCAGCTTCGGCCCGCCGAGCTGCTCGGCGAGGTGCGCTTCGAGCACGTCTGGTTCGGCTACGCGCCGGGGCAGCCGACGCTCACCGACATCGACCTGACGGTGCCCGCCGGCACCCGCACCGCGATCGTCGGCGAGACCGGGTCGGGCAAGACCACGCTCGGCTACATCGCCGCGCGCCTCTACGAGCCGCAGCAGGGCCGGGTCACCATCGACGGCGTCGATATCCGCCACGCGAGCTTCGCGTCGCTCGCCGAGACCATCGGCGTGGTCTCGCAGGAGACCTACCTCTTCCACGCGAGCGTGCGCGACAACCTGCGGTTCGCGTGTCCCGAGGCCACCGACGACGAGATCGAGTCGGCGGCCAGGAGCGCCTCCATCCACGACATGATCGCGAAGCTCCCGGAGGGCTACGACACGGTGGTGGGCGAGCGCGGGTACCGGTTCTCGGGCGGCGAGAAGCAGCGCATCGCCATCGCGCGCACCATCCTGCGAAACCCGCCGGTGCTGATCCTCGACGAGGCCACGAGCGCGCTCGACACGCAGACCGAGCGCGCGGTGCAGGAGGAGCTCGACCGGCTCTCGAACGGCCGCACCACCATCACCATCGCCCACCGGCTCTCCACCATCCGCGACGCCGACCAGATCGCGGTGCTCGACCACGGCCGCATCGTGGAGCTCGGCCGCCACGACGAGCTGATGCACGAGGACGGCCTCTACGCGGCGCTCGTCGCGCGCGATCAGGACGACTCGCCGATCTGACGCTCGGGTACGCTACGCGTGATGAGCATCGTGCACTCCGAGATCGCCGACGTCGCCGGCCGGCCGGTCAGCCGGGTCATCACGGTGCGCGGCAAGGAGCTCGCGGTTGACGCGACGGTCGCCGAGGCCCGCGCGGTGTTCGAGTCGAGCTCCGTGCAGCTCATCCCGGTGCTCGACGGCCAGGCGTACGTCGGCTCGGTCACCCGCGACGACCTCGAGGGGGCAGACGATGCAGCCCTCGTGACCAGCCTCGAGCTGAGCACGCCGCCGGTCACCACCGCCTCGACCGAGGTGAGCGAGGCGCTGCCGGTGCTCGACGAGGATGGCAGCCGCCGCCTGGTGGTGCTGGCCGATGACCGCTCGACCTACGTCGGTCTCGTGTGCCTCACGCGCGACCGCGCGCGCCTCTGCATCGACGCCGAGTGTCACGGCTGATCCTGATCACGGGCGCGACTGACGGCCTCGGCCGTCTGCTGGCCCGAAACCTCGCCGCCGAAGGCCACCGGCTGATCGTGCACGGGCGCGACCGCGAGCGCCTTGACGAGCTCTCGGCCGAGATCGCCGCCGCCGGCGCCGCTGCGCCGGCCACGGTGCTCGCCGACCTCTCGGATCTCTCGCAGGTGGAGGATCTGGCCCGTCAGGTCGAGGCGCTGGCCGACCACCTCGACGTGCTGGTGAATAACGCCGGCATCGGCTCGGGCCTGCCCGAGGGCAGCCACCGCAGCGAGAGCAAGGACGGCTACGAGCTGCGCTTTGCCGTGAACTACCTGGCCGGCTTCTCGCTCACGCTGCGGCTGCTGCCGCTGCTGCGCGCCGCCGGCTCGGCCCGCGTGGTGTTCGTCGCCTCGCTCGGCCAGGCGGCGATCGACTTCGACGACGTCATGATCGAGCGGGACTACAGCGGCAACCGCGCCTACGGCCAGAGCAAGCTGGCCCAGATCACGACGGGGTTCGAGCTGGCCGAGCGGCTGCGCGACGAGGGGATCACCGTCAACAGCCTGCACCCGGCCACCTACATGCCCACCAAGATGGTGCTCCAGGAGGTGGGCCGGAGCATCGACACGCTGGAGGAGGGCGAGGCGGCGACGCGGCGCCTGGCCGTCGATCCGGCGCTCGAGGGCACCACCGGCAAGTTCTACGACCGCACGCGCGAGGCCCGGGCCGACGCGTCGGCCTACGACCCGGCGGTGCGGCAGCAGCTCTGGGACATCAGCCTCGAGCTGACCGGGGCGCCCGACACCACGGCGCGGTGACCCGCGTCGCCATCGCCGGTGCGGGCCTCGGCGGGCTCTGCCTGGCCCACGGCCTGCGAAACCACGGCTTCAAGGTGCAGGTGTACGAGCGCGACGCCGCGCTTGCCGGCCGCCGCCAGGGCTACCGGCTGCACCTCGACTCGCGCGCCGGCCTGGCGCTCGAGCGCTGCCTGCCGCACGACCTCTACCAGCAGTTCGCGGCCACCTGCGGCCGGCCCAGCACACGGTTCACGGTGCTCAGCCGAAAGCTCCGGGTGCTGCACGACGAGGGCACCGAGACCGCGGGCGATCCCTACGCGCCGGCCACCCTCGCGACCTGCGCCGACCGGCAGGTGCTGCGCGATGTGCTCGCCACGGGCCTCGAGGAGCACCTCGTGCTGGGCCGCGAGGTGGTGGCCTACGAGGCGGGCCGTGACGACGTACGGGTGCAGTTTGCCGACGGCACCGAGGCTGCGGCCGACATCCTGGTCGGGGCCGACGGGGTGGGCTCTGCGGTGCGGCGCCAGTACCTGCCCGAGGCGCGCATCATCGACAGCGGGTCGCGCTGCATCTACGGAAAGACGCTCCTCACCGACGATGTGCGCGCGCTGATGCCCGGCTCGCTGGAGCACGGCTTCACGGCGGTGGTGGGCGGGCGCGTGGGCCTGGCACTGGGCCTCATGCAGTTTCGCGCGCCTGGGGCCGGCAGTGACTACCTGATGTGGGCCGTCTCGGCCGACCGCGGCCGGTTCCCGGGCAAGGACGAGCACCTGCGCGAGCTGGATGCCGCGGCGCTGCACGAGGTCGCGCTGGGGATGATCCGCGGCTGGCACCCCGATGTGCGCGGCCTGCTCGAGCGCGCCGACGTCGATGCCACGTTCCTGGTGCGGATCCGCACGTCGGAGCCCGTCCCGGCGTGGGAGCCGACGCAGGTCACGGTGCTGGGCGACGCGATCCACGCGATGAGCCCGGCCCGCGGCTCGGGTGCCAACACCGCCCTGCAGGACGCCGCGGCGCTCACCTACGCCCTGCGCGCGCCCGGATCGCTCACCGCGGGCATCGCCCGCTACGAGACGGAGATGCGCGAGTACGGCTACGCGGCGGTCGCGGCCTCCCGCGAGGCCGAGGCCGGCATGGGGTCACGCCAGGGAGGCGTCGCGGCGTGGCTCTACCAGCGGCTCGCGCGCTAGCGCGTTCCAGGCCTGGTCGAGCTTCGCAGCAAGCGCCGAGGCCGGCTCGTCGTCGGTGATGCGCGAGAGCAGCACCAGCGCGCGCGGGTCGGACTCGTGGGCCTCGATGTGGTCGGCCATCGCCAGCAGGTGCTCGCGCTCGGAGATGAGCACGCGCCGCTGGGCAGCGGAGAGGGTCGAGATGGTGTGCTGCCGGCCCTGCTGCTCGGCCAGCTTCAGCTGCCAGCGCAGATCCTCGGCGAGGCTCTCGCGGCGCGAGGCGTCCTGGAGCGCCGCTGCACGGCCGGCGACTGCGGGGTCGGAGAGGTCGCCCTCCAGGATGAGGTCGTCCTCCAGCCGGGTCATGTCGATGTGCCGCGTCCATGCCACGGCGAGCGCCACCGCGAAGCCTGCGAGGCACACGAGCGGCGCGGCGGTCGAGATGCCGTTGGTGTCCTCGCGCCACACGATGGATGCGATCGTGGCCGCCGCGAGAAGCGCGGCGAGGTAGAGCCACCGGCGACGTGTCCTTCTGGCGTTCTTCATGTCTCCCACCTCCCGGATCTCGATGCACCGTACTACGGTCTATACGGAGTGTACCGTACTACGGTAGGATTTGCCAGGTGGATGACCACGAGATCCTGGCAGTCGCGAGCTTCCGGCTGGCGCTTCGCAGATTCGAGCAGCAGACCGAGAAGCTGGTGCGCGGCCGCGGCCTCACGCCGCAGCGCTACCTGCTGATGCTCACGGTGCGGTCAGCCCAGATCACGGAGGGCTACGCGACCGTCTCGCAGATCGCGCGCGACCTGCGGATGCCGCAGACCACGGTCACCGATCTGGTGTCGCGCGCGGCCGACGTCGGCCTGCTGGCCAAGGACGACCACGGCGAGGACGGGCGGGTCGTGCGGATCACGGTCACCGCGGAGGGTGAGCGCCGGCTCGAGTCCGCCATCCAGAGCCTCGCGGGTGAGCGGGCCGACCTCGAGGCCGCGCTCGCAGAGGCCGCCCGGCTCTACGCCTAGAAGACGCCGAGCACGTTGCTGATGCTGCCCTTGGCGGCATGGGCGAGCGCATCGAGCATGGAGCGGAGGTGCCTCATACCTCTGAAGATCGGCGTTTTCCGCCGGGAGCATTAGCTCATGCGCTTCGGCGGCGCCGCTGCGGCTGCAGGTACTCGACGCGGATCACGGCCGCGCGCTTGTGCGTTGTGAGCTCGCCGGCATACGGCCCCTCGTAGGTGCCCGACGTGGGAGCCACGTCGCCGTAGTCGCGGCCGACGCCGACGGTGATGTACCGCGGGCCGACGAACCGGTCGTGCGTCGGATCGAAGGCGATGGCCCGCACGATGCCCTCGTCGTCGGGGATCAGGAGCTCCACCCAGGCATGCGTGCCGCCCTCGCCCAGCAGGTGCCCGCTCACGTACCGGGCCGAGATGCCGCAGAGCCGGCAGAGGGCGCTCATGCACTGCGCGTAGTCCTGGCACACGCCGCGGCCCGCCGCCCAGGCCTCGGCCGCCGTGCTCTCGACGGTGGTGGCGCCCAGCTGGTAGATGAAATGGTCGTGCACGGTGCGGCCGATCAGCTCTGCAAGCTCGACGCCCGTCGCGCCCGTTGCCCGTAGCTCGGCCGCCACCAGGCGTAGCGCGTCGTCGGGGCGGGTGAGCCGCGAGGGCTCGGCGAAGCGCCGGTCGTGGCCCACGTCGTCGGGGTTGTCGTGGCCCTCCACCGGCATGTCTCGCTCCACCACCGCCCACGTCGCGAACTCGACCGAGCCGTCCACCTCCGGCAGCGTCAGATCGAGCACCACGTTGCCGAAGCTGTCGTACGAGCGCTCGCTGTCGAGGTTGCAGCCCGACACGCGCAGCTTGTGGGTCACCAGCCGCTGGTGGCCGTGGTAGTCGGGCGGCACCACCATCAGCCGCTGGCGCAGCTCGGTGATGGGGCCGGGATAGTCATAGCGAAACGTCTGGTGGATGAGCACCGTGGAGTGGCGCACGTTCTGCCAGTCGATCTCGTCGGGATCGACGCTTCCGAGGGTTGCGATCAGCTCGCCGAGGTCAGTGGGCATCGGCTGCCGTCTCCGTCTCGTCGGCCCAGACATTCATCCGCACGAGGGTAGCGGCGCCGTAGGTCGTCACCATCGCCGTGTCGGCGGCGTCACGGCCGCGCCCGACGGGCACCCGGCCGATGCGCGGCTCGTTGAACCGGGCGTCGAACGTCCACCAGCGATCGCCCAGCCACACCTCGAACCAGGCGTGGAAGTCCATCGGCGGAAACGGGCCGGGGATGCCGATGTCGGGCAGGTAGCCGCCCACGTAGCGCGCGGGAATTCCAAGGGCGCGGCAGAAGGTGACGCCGAGGTGGGCGAAATCGCGGCACATGCCGCCGCGCAGCTCGAGGATCTCCGCCGCCGTGGTGGTCGGGATCGACGCGACGCCGTAGGTGATGTGCTCGTGGATCCAGTCACACACCGCCTGCACGCGCGCCGCGGTGGGCGGGGTCTCGCCGAAGAGCTCCCACGCGCGGTCTCCCAGCACGTCGGACTCGCAGAACCGGCTGGGCAGAAGCCACTGCAGCTGCTCGGCCGGCAGATCCTCGATGCGGGCATGGGGCAGCCACTCGCCGGGCGAGTCCTCTGCCTCGGGCGAGACCTCCACGGTCGCGTGGTAGCTGAACGCCGAGACGTCGGGCGGCAGCACGAAGCGCGCGCAGACGTTGCCGTAGATGTCGGTGAAGCTCTCGGCCGGCTGGGGATCCCAGCGCGCCGAGAGCAGCGCGTCGCCCAGGTCGGTGTGCGGCTCGACGAGCACCACGGCGGGCGTCTCGGCCTCGCCCAGGTAGTCGAACCTGCAGCCCACGTCGATCTTCATGATGCACCTTGCTGTTGCTGATAGGGCTGCTCGGAGGGCGTGTCGTTCTCGTGCCGGTTCTGTGCCCGCGGCGGTGGCACCTCGTCGCTCGCCGCAATCTGCACGCCGCCCATCGCGGGCACCAGCACCGCCCCCTGCTGGAACCGCCGCATGGCGCCGAGGTTCTGGATGGCCACCAGCCGGCCGTGCGGCAGGCTCGCGCCGCCGCGAAGCTGCGACACCGGGTCGTCTCCGCCCACCGTCTCGCACGTCACGACCACGTCCAGCTCGGCCGCGCCGCCGCCCTTGTAGGTGCCGCGGAGCACGGCGACGTCGGAGTAGTCGCGGCCCACGCCGATCTTCACGTGCTGGCCGGTGCAGTGGGTGCCGAGCGTCGCATCGACGCCGATCCAGCCGTAGGGCGGCACGAAGGCCTCGATCCACGCGTGGGAGGCAACCGACTGGGCCACGCCGCCCAGGTAGCCGCTCACGTAGCGGGCGGGCAGGCCCGCGTGGCGGCAGAGCGAGATCAGCACGTGGGCGAAGTCCTGGCAGACGCCGCTGCCGCCCGCCAGCACCTCGGCCACCGAGCTGTGCACCGTGGTGGTGCCGACCTGGTACTCCAGCCGGTTTCGGATCTCGGCCGTCGCGGCGTTCAGGAAGGCGAGCGCCGTGGTGTCGGGATCGGCCTCGAGCAGCGCCTCGGCGATGGCCGCCGACTCGGGGCCGAGCACGATGAAGGCGCTCGCGCCCAGGAACTCGGCGAAGTCGTTTGCGAGCTCGTCGTCGCCGGAGAGCTCGCGCAGCCTCGGTGAGGCGTCGGGGCCGTTCTGCGCGGCCGGGAGCAGCGGCTCGTCGGCCCGCGCGTGGGTCACGACGTCGCTCGTGCCCTCGATGGTGAGCTGCTCGTGCAGGTAGGAGACGCCGAAGTCGTGCACGCCGTTTCCGTAGTAGTCGCGAAACGCGATCACGGTGGCGGGCGGCTCGATCCGCAGGTCGAAGTCGAGCACCGACTGGGTCGCGCACACCAGCGGCTGCAGCCGCACCTCGTTGAAGCTCTCGTACACCGGCGATGCGTAGCTGTAGGTGGTGCGGTGCGAGATGCGGTACCTCATGCCATCGCCTCCTGCGCGGTGAGCGGGCGGTGGGCGAAGAACTCGTCCTCGATGCAGTCCCCGATGCGGTAGCAGCGCGTCTGCATGCTCACGAGCGCGCGGTGCAGGCCGCGCTGCAGCAGGTCGTCCAGCCGCAGGTAGGCGAAGTCGGCGTGCAGGCGGCCCACCTCGCGCCGCGCCTCGCTCTCGGGGCTCGATCCGGGCATCGGCTCCGAGCCGTTGTAGGCCGGCGCCTGCTCGGTGATGTGCGCCAGGGCCGAGTCCACCTGGCCGACGGAGAAGCGGATCGAGCGCGGCAGCACCGCCGAGAGCGTGAGCAGCTCGATCACCGCCTGGGGCTGGATCCCGTGCCGCTGGATGCGGTGATAGGACTCATACGCCGAGAGCGAGTGAAGGAGCGACGCCCACGGCTGCATGTCGTCGGCGGCGGCCAGCGCGAGGCGGTCGGTGCCGGCGACGGCCGCCTCCTCGCCCGCCAGCAGGCGGTAGTTCACATCCAGCGTGCGCGCGGTCACCTCGGCGCGCTCCAGGAACTTGCCCGCCTGCAGGAAGTACCAGCCCTCCTCGCGCGGCATCGTCGAGTCGGTGATGCCCTGCAGCAGCTGGCTGAACTCCACCACCGAGCGGCAGAACCGGGTGGCCGCCTCGGCCTCGGCGGCCACGCGCCGCAGCCGGCGCGGGTTCTGCACCTCCAGGTGGAAGCGGTTGAGCGCCTCCCACATCTCGGTGGCCACCTGATGGCGCATGTTGCGGGCGTTGTCGCGCGCCATGGCGATGCACTCCACCATCGAGTTCGAGTTCTCGGGCGAGAAGATGAGGTGCGCCGGCACGTTGGCGTCGTCGGGCGGCCCTCCGTCGCTGGGAAACGTCCGCAGCGCGCCGACGATCTCAAGGAGCGCCGTCCAGTGGCGCTCGCGCCGCGCCTCGGCCTCGGGCGTCGAGCCCATCGCGAGCGTGTGGCTGAAGGTGACCTCCGTGAGCCGCGCGGTCTGCTCGGCGCGCTCGACGTAGCGGCCCATCCAGTAGAGCGACGACGCCATCCGGCTCAGCATGCTCCATCCCCTCTCATTGCATCACCCACGTGTCCTTGCTGCCGCCGCCCTGGCTCGAGTTGACCACCAGCGACCCCTCGGTGAGCGCCACGCGCGTGAGCCCGCCGGGCAGGATCGAGATGCCCTCGGGGCCCGACAGCGCGTAGGGCCGCAGATCCACGTGCCGGCCCTTGAGCACGCCCGAATCGCCCTCGGCGTCGGGCACGAACGTGGGGTGGCGCGAGAGCGGGATCACCGGCTGGGCGATGTAGTTTCGGGGGTGGGCGATGACCGCCTCGCGGAAGCTCTCGATCTCGTGCTCCTCGGCCTGCGGGCCGATCAGCATGCCGTAGCCGCCGCTCTCGTTGGCGGCCTTCACGACGAGGTCGCCGATGTTCTCGAGCACGTACTCGAGCTGGTCGGGATCCGACGGCAGGAGCGTCGGCACGTTGCCGAGGATCGGCTCCTCGCCCAGGTAGTAGCGGATGATCCTGGGGACGTAGTGGTAGACCACCTTGTCATCGGCGATGCCGGTGCCAATTGCGTTTGCGAGGGTGACGTTGCCGGTGCGAACGGCGCCCAGGAGGCCCGCGACGCCCAGCAGCGAGTCCGAGCGGAACGCGAGCGAGTCGAGGAACTCGTCGTCCACGCGGCGGTAGATCACGTCCACCTGCCGCCGCCCGTAGGTCGTTCGCATGTAGACCCTGTTGTCGAGCACGAAGAGGTCACGGCCCTCGACCAGATCGACCCCCATCTGCTGGGCCAGGAAGGCGTGCTCGAAGTGCGCCGAGTTGTAGACGCCGGGCGTGAGCACCACCACGGCGGGCCCGGTGCCCGAGCCGGCCACCGCGCGGCGCGGCGAAAGCCCCGTGAGGTTGTCCAGCAGGCGCCCTGCATACCAGTCCACCGGCCGCACGCCCAGCTCCGAGAACCAGTCGGGAAACGTGCGCGTCATGATCTGGCGGTTTGCCAGAACGTAGGAGACGCCGCTTGGGGTGCGCAGGTTGTCCTCGAGCACCATCCAGCCGCCGTCCTCGCCGCGGATCAGGTCGCTGCCAACCACGTGGAGGTACTGGTCGAACGCCACGTCGATGCCCACCACCTCGCGCCGGAAGTGGCGGCCCAGGACGACGATCCCCCGCGGGATCACGCCCTCGTGGAGGATCTCCTGCCCGTGGTAGACGTCGTGCACGAACATGTTGAGCGCGCGGATGCGCTGCCGCAGGCCCGCCTCGATCACGGCCCACTCGTCGGCCGGCACGATGCGCGGGATCGGGTCGAACGGCAGGATGCGCTCGGGGCTGAGCCCCGCGTCGGAGTTGACGGTGAAGGTGACGCCGCGATCCAGGAACGATCGGTTGGCGAGGTCGGCGGCGCGGCGCAGGTCGGCGCCGTTCATCGTCCCGATCTGGGCCATCAGCTCGGCGTAGTGGCGGCGCGGGGCAACGCCGTCGCCGCGCGGCTCGAAGGCCTCGTCGAAGAACCCGTCCAGCGAGTAGCCGTCGCGCAGCACGCTCGCCTGCTGAGCCTCCGAGACGTCATCAATTCGTGGAGCCCGCGCCACCCGCCCCTCCCCGTTAAAGAGCAAAGGCCCCAGCACTCACAAGGTGCTGAGGCCGCATCGCCTACCGGACGATCATACCCTGTCAGCGCGCGAGCCATCCCTCCAGCAGGCGGCGGGCGATGGTGGACTCCGTCGGCAGCGTGATGGGCCCGTCGCCGCGCCTGGACTGCTCGATCTCGGCCCGCGTGAGCCAGCGGCAGTCGTCCAGCTCCAGATCCTGCTTGCTCGCCGAGCCGCCGGAGTACGTCGCCTCGAAGCCCGTCATGAGCGAGGCGGGAAACGGCCAGGACTGCGACGAGCGGTAAAGCACGTCCGTGACGGTCACCTGCGTCTCCTCGAGCACCTCGCGCGCGACCGCCTGCTCGAGCGTCTCACCCGGCTCGACGAAGCCCGCGAGGCACGAGTAGAGGCCGGGATCCCAGCCGTGCCCGCGGCCCAAGAGCACGCGGTCGCCGTCGATGACCAGCATGATCACGACCGGGTCGAGGCGCGGGTGGTGGATGGCGCCGCAGCCGGGGCACGAGCGCTCGTGGCCGGCGGCTGCCATCCGGGTGGCGTGGCCGCAGTTCGCGCAGAAGCGGTGGCGGCGGTGCCAGTTCATGAGCGCGGCGCCGTAGGCAGCGACCGGTGCGGCGGCGGTGGCGAGCGCGTCGCGCAGCGGCCCGAGCGCCGGATCGCCGGGATCGGCCTCGAGCGCGAAGACCGCTCCGGTAGCGTCGGTGCCCAGCAGCACGGGCTCGATGGGCTCAGCCGGCAGCGCGACGGGCTGCGACACAGCGTCGGGCGCGAGGAGGAGCGCCCGTGAGGCGGGGTCGGCCAGCCGCTGGGCGATCCACGGCGCGTCGGTGCGGCGATGGGCCGCGCGCGAGAACGGCTCAGGCACTAACTGGGGTCGGTCGGCTCGACCAGGGCGAGGAGCCGCGCGACGGTGGCGCGCTCCTCGGCGGTGAGCGACTTCGCCTTGCCGGGCAGGTCGGCGACCAGCTGCTGGAGGTCGTGCTCGATCAGCTTCGTGCCGTTGTTGGTGGCGACCACCGTGACGCTGCGGCGATCGGCCCCTGGCAGCCGCACGCGCTGGGCCAGCTTGCGGGCCTCGAGGCGGTCGACCAGCTTCGTGATGCTGCCGCTGGTGAGGGCCAGCGACGAGCCGAGCTCGCCGGGGGTAAGGCCCTCGCGGTTGTGGGTAAGGTGGTGCAGCGCCGCGTACTCGCTCTGCGTGATGCCGGCGCGCGCACGGGCGCGGGCAGTGACCTGCTGGCACGTGATGAGGAGGTGGTGGAGGAGTTCTGGTGCGGGAAGCATGGTTCGCCTAAGCCTAGACGGAGCGGTCACGGGAATGCGGACCGCAGAAAGAACGTTTGTGACAGCATAAGGGTTGTTACTCGCTGGATAGACGATAGTTTGACATACTCCAGTGATTCACTGGTGTTTCTAAGGAGGGTTCTCGACTATGGCGCTAGCACTTGGGGACGACGCACCCAACTTCTCTGCCGATACGACCGAAGGTCCCATCGACTTCTACGACTGGGCCGGCGACTCCTGGGTGGTGCTCTTCTCCCACCCGAAGGACTTCACGCCGATCTGCACCACCGAGCTCGGGTACATGGCCAAGATCAAGCCGGAGTTCGATCGCCGCGGCGTGAAGATCATCGCCATCTCGGTTGATCCTCTCGACCGCCACGAGCAGTGGTTCAAGGACATCGAGGAGACGCAGGGCACGGCTCCCAACTACCCGCTGATCGCCGACACCGACTTCTCGGTGTCCAAGGCCTACGGCATGCTGCCGGCCAGCGTGAGCGGCGACCCGCTCGTCCGCACGCCCGCCGACAACCAGACGGTGCGAAACGTGTTCGTGATCGGGCCCGACAAGAAGGTCAAGCTGATCCTCGTCTACCCGATGACGACCGGCCGCAACTTCGACGAGGTGCTGCGTGTCATCGACTCGCTGCAGCTCACGGCCAAGTACAAGGTCGCAACGCCGGTGAACTGGAAGGAAGGCGAGGACGTCGTCATCGCCGGTTCGGTCACCGACGAGCAGGCCAAGGAGACCTATCCGGACGGCTGGAAGTCACCCAAGCCGTACATCCGGATCGTCCCGGCCCCGGCCTCGTCCAAGTAGCTCCCGGATGGCGTGAATAGAAGGTGCCTGGCACCTTCTATTCACGCCGCGGGGCGCGATGCCTGACCTTCCGATCACCGGCGGCTGTCTCTGCGGTGGCGTGCGCTACGAGATCACCCAGCCACTCGGCACGGCGCTCTACTGCCACTGCACCCGCTGCCAGCGCCGGTCGGGCACGGCCGCCTCGGCCAACGCGCTGATCGCGCCCGGGTCGCTTCGCGTCACCGCGGGGGAGGATCTGGTGCGCTGCTACGTCCCCGAGGCGGGCGGCTCGCCGAAGTGCTTCTGCACGAGGTGCGGCTCGGCGCTCTGGACGCGAAACGCCCGCGAGGATCGCATCCAGGGGGTCCGCCTCGGCACGATCGACGGCGATCCCGGCGTGCGGCCGTCGCTGCGGCAGTTCGTGGACTACGCCGCGGTGTGGGAGCCGATCCCCGCCGACGACACGGCACGCTACCCCGAGTACCGCCCGACCTGAAGTCAGCCCGCGAACGGGTGCTGCACGCGGCCGGTCACGCCGGGGCGGTGCACCATCACGGCGCCGGCGTGGCGCTGCTCGGAGAGGGCGAAGGCCGAGAGCCCGACGCGGGCCGAGGTGATGTAGAGCTCGTCCAGATCCACGCCGCCGAAGCACGGCTTGGTGACCTGCTCGGCCTCGATGCCGAGCACGCGCTCGAGCTCGCCCTGCGGTGAGTAGCGGCGCACGCTGGAGCCGCCCCAGAGCGCGACCCAGATGAATCCCTCGGCGTCGACGGTGAGCCCGTCGGGCGCTCCCTCGTCCTCGCGGAAGTGCACCAGCGGGCGGCGGCCGGAGACGCGCCCCGTGACCTCGTCGAAGTCGAGCACGTCGATGGAGTAGGCGTTCGAGTCGATGTAGTACATCTGGTCGCCGGCGAGGTTCCAGTCCAGGCCGTTGGAGCAGCCGACGCTCTCGATCACCCGCTCGACGGCGCCGTCGGGATCCAGCCGGTACAGCGCGCCGATGGGCGCCTCCTCGGCCAGATCCATCGTGCCCGCGAAGAGGCGGCCGTGGCGGTCGCAGAGGCCGTCGTTCATGCGCGTGTTCAGATCGGGCTCGACCTCGGCGAGCACGCGCAGCTCATCGCTGCCCGGATCGGTGACGGCGAAGGCGTGCTCCATGGCAAAGAGCCAGCCGCCGCCGGCGCGCGACACGACGGTAGCCACGCGGCCGGGCATGTCGGTGCCGTCGCTCGAGCCGTCCTCCGGCCGGTAGCGGTGAAAGCGGCGGCCCTCGATGTCCACCCACAGGAGCTCCTGCGATGCGGCGTCCCACCACGGCCCCTCGCCCAGCTCAGCGCGGGCATCGACGGCGATCTCCATCCGGCGAGTCTACTGAATAGACGGTGCCAGGCACTTAATATTTCATCCGGCCCTCGAGCACCGCGGGCCGGATCCTCGGGCGCGTTCTAGTCCCCTGCCGACGGCTCGGGCTGCGCCCGCGGAGGCGCCGGCGCGGGCGTCTTCTCGCCCGGCGCCTCGATGGTGATGTTCGGCAGGATCTTCGAGAGCCAGCCCGGGATCGCCCACGACTTCTCGCCGAGCAGCGCCAGGAGCGCCGGAACGAACGTCATGCGCATGAGGAGCGCATCGCAGAGGATGGCGACGCCCAGCAGCAGGCCGAACTCCTTCGAGACCCGGTCGGGGCTCAGCAGGAACGAGAAGAACACCGACGACATGATGAGCGCGGCGGCCACGATCACCCGGCCGACGCCGCTGATGCCGTCGCGCACGGCGTTGAACGTGTCGGTGCCGTGCACGTGCTCCTCCCGGATGCGGCTCATCAGGAACACCTCGTAGTCCATCGAGAGGCCGAACAGGATCGCAAAGGCGATCGGCGGCACGAAGCTCTCGATGGGGCCCGTCTTGTCGAGGCCGATGAAGCTCATCCCGTGGCCGTTCTGCACCACGAAGGTGAGCACGCCGAAGCCGACGAGCGCCGACATGAGCGTCGTGAGCGCGGCCTTGATCGCGATCACCGCCGAGCGGAAGGCCATCGCCAGCACGAGGAACGTGATGCCGATGATGTAGAGCAGGAACACGGGCGTGCGCGAGAAGATCTGGTCGCCGATGTCAGTGAACGCCGCGTTGGTGCCCGAGACGTACGCCTGCGCGGACGAGCCCGCGAGCGTTGCCGGGATGACGTGGTTTCGCAGGTCAGAGACGATGTCGTCGGTCTTCGAGTCCTGCGGCGCGTACTTCGAGTACGTGTTGATGATCGCGACCGACGCGTCCTGCGGGTTCTGGGCGTTGTAGACCGGCGGCACGACCGCGGCGATGCCCGGCACCGTCTTCAGCGTGTCGGCGAGCTTCTGCGGGAGCCCGGAGTCACCCTGCATGTCGACCACGATCGGGATCGGCTCGGTGAAGCCGGGGCCGAAGCCCTCGGACAGCAGGTCGTAGGCCTTGCGGGTGGTCTGATCTTTCGGCGCCGTGCCTGCGTCGGCCAGCCCGAGGCGCGCGCCGAGCACCGGCGATGCCAGGAGGAGCAGGATCACGACGACCACCGGCAGCACGAACTTCGCGTTGCCGGTGACGTAGCGGCCCCACTTGGCAACGGGCGTCTTGGCCTGGCCCGCGCGGGTCTCATCGACCGGCTTCATGCCCAGGCGGCCGCGATCCACCTTGTGGCCGAGAAGCGCGAGCACGGCGGGCAGCATCGTGATTGCCAGGAGCACCGCGGTGAGCACGCCGAGGGCGCTGCCGATGCCGAGCTTGGTGATGAAGTCCAGGCCGATCAGCGCCAGGCCGGTGATCGAGATCGCCACGGTGACGCCGGCGAAGATCACGGCGCGGCCGGCGGTGGCTGTCGCGGCCGCGGCGGCCTCGCGCGGCTCGAGGCCGGAGTGGAGGAACTGCCGGAATCTGGTGACGATTATCAGCGTGTAGTCGATGCCCACGCCTAACCCGATCATCGGCACGAGGATCTCGGTGATCGTGTTGAAGTGCGTGAACCTTGCCGCCAGGAACAGGATCAGGAACGCCCCGATCACGGCCACGATGGCGAAGAGCAGCGGGATCACCGTCGAGACCAGCGCGCGGAAGAGGATCAGCAGGATGACGAAGCCGCACGCCAGGCCGATGATGTCGGAGATGCCCTGCTCGGGCGGCGCGCTCTCGGCCTCGCCGGTGAACTCGACCTGGATGTCCTGCGGCGCGCCGATGGCCTGGAGCTTGTCCTCGAGGTTCACGATGTCGGAGCGCGAGAGCTCGAAGCCCGTCTGGTCGAACTGGACGTCGAAGAACGCGATGCGGCCGTCCTTGGCGAGCTGGTGCGACGTGCCGTCGAGCGGGTTGGTGATGGGCAGCACGTCGCTCTGCTTGTCGTCGATGTCCTTCTGGCCCTGGGCCGAGGCGTCGAGCATCTTCTGCACGGCGGCCTGGCGCTCGGGCGTGGTCAGCTGCTGGCCCTCGGGGGCCGCCACCACCACGCGCAGCGCGGCGCCCTTCTGCGCGCCGAACTTGGCCTCGATCAGGTCGGTCGCCTTCTGCGTGTCCGACCCGGGGATCTTGAAATCGTTGATGAGCTTGCCGTGGAAGGCCGCGTTCAGGCCGATCAGCACGACGAAGATCGCCAGCCAGCCGAAGACGACGCGCCACGGGTGGCGGGCGCAGCGAGCTGCGATGCCCGCCAGAGCGCCGGTGTGCGCGATCTGCTCCACGTTGTCGGGGGTACCCAAGTCGGTCGCCATCGGGACTCCTTTCCTGCCTCTCCGAACGCGCACCCTAGCGAAGGTTCGAGCCGATCGCGAACCGTGGTTCCTCAACTTCACCAGTGGGTCAAATTGTGCGCTGGAGCCAAACTACAGTTCACTTTCGTGCGTCTCGAGCTGACCCTCTTCACCGATCCCGCGTGCCCGTTCGCGTTCTCTGCGGAGCCCGCGCGGCGGCGACTGCGCTGGCACTACGGCGACCAGCTGGGGTGGACGGTGCGGATGATCGTGCTGACGCGCGAGGACGGTGAGGCCGGGAAGCTGGCCGGTGGCGCGCCCGGTCTGCAGCGCGCCTACGGGATGCCGATCAACCCCGAGCCGTACCCGCGGGAGGCATCGTCGGAGCCCGCCTGCCGGGCGGTGGTTGCCGCGCGCGTGAAGGCGCCCGGGACAGAGGAGCGGCTGCTGCGGCGCCTGCGGGTGCTCGTGATGGCGGGCGGCCTGCTGGACGATCCCGCGCTGATCGCCGCCGCCGCGCGCGAGGCCGGGCTCGATCCTGTGGCGCTCGAGGAGTGGGGGCGCTCGGCGGAGGTGCAGGAGGCGCTGGCGGCCGATATCCGCGCGGCGCGGTCGCCGTCGCGGGCGGCGCGGGCGCTCGATCACAAGCTGGGCGGCCCGCCCTCGGAGCGGCGCTACACGGCGCCGAGCTACGAGATCGCGCGGTCTGACATGCACGTCAAGGTTTCGGTTCCCGGCTTTCAGCCCTACGAGGTGTACGAGACGGCGATCGCGAACCTCGCGCCCGAGCTCGTGCGCGCGCCGAAGCCCGGCTCGCTCGAGCAACTGCTGGACTGGGCCGGCGACGAGCTGCTGGCAACGGCGGAGGTGGCGGCGATCACCCAGGTCTCGCTGGGCCACGCGAAGCTCGCGCTGAAAGAGGTCGCCACGCCTGTCCCGGCGGGCGCGGACTACTACTGGCGTCGCTAGCGGAACCCGGCCGCCAGCATCGTGAAGCCCGCTCTCCGCGTGCCCGGCATCCGGCCGAGCGCGGGCACCGCGTAGCCGAACACCCCGCCGCGGCCGCGCGGCAGGCGAAGCTCCTGGAGCCGCGCGACGTGGACGTTCGAGAGGATCGCGCGCCGCTCCACGTCGTTGATGCCCCAGATCCACGGCGGCGGGTGGAACTCCGTGCCGGTCTTGATCTCTCCCCGCTTGCTCCGCTCGCTCAGCCACTGCGACACCGCGTCGAACACCATGAACCCCGGCCGGAACCGCGCGGCGCACGCCCCGATCAGCGCGTGCACGTCGTTCGGCGCCAGGTACATGAGGAGGCCCTGCGCGGTGATCAGCACCGGCTCGTTGCCGGTGTCCGCCTCGTCCAGCCACTCGTGCTCGGTCACCGACCGGGCGATCATCTGCTGGCGCTTGCCGGCGGGCAGCAGCTCGCGCCGCGCGGCGATCACCTCCGGGAGGTCAACCGTCACCCACCGCACCGTGCCGTTGTCCACCCGCCAGAACTGCGTCTCGAGGCCCTCGCCGAGCGCGATCACCGTGCCGCGCGGGTTCGCGTCGAGGAACCGGCCGACCTCACGGTCGAACGCGCGCGCCCGAAGCGCCTGCCACTGCGACCAGAGCGGCGACTCCTCGCCGAACCGCTCCTCGAACGGGAACTCGATGCGCTCGACCAGGTCGACGGCGAGGACGTCGTTGATCACCGCGTCGGCCCGCCTGGCCTCCGCGGCGCGCTGGTAGAGCGTCCAGAGGGCTGTTTCCGAGACACCTTGGAGCACGACCTCCCGCTACCCCAAACGACGCGGCCGGAAACTGCCTAGAGTGGCGCCATGACCGCCACCTTCACCGACCTCGCCGTCACCGATCTGCGCTTCCCCACCTCGGCCCACCTCGACGGGTCGGACGCGATGAACCCCGATCCCGACTACTCCGCCGCCTACGTCATCCTGCGCACGAGCGCCGGCGACGGGCTGGAGGGGCACGGCTTCACCTTCACGATCGGCCGCGGCAACGAGGTGGTGGTCGCGGCCGTCGAGGCGCTCGCGCCGCTCATCGTCGGCCGCGAGGTCGCCGGCGTGCTCGACGACCTCGGCGGCTTCTGGCGCCACATCACCGGCGACAGCCAGCTGCGCTGGATCGGGCCCGAGAAGGGCGCCATCCACCTCGCGACCGCCGCCATCGTGAACGCCGTCTGGGATCTGCGCGCAAAGCGCGACCGAACGCCGCTGTGGCGCCTGCTGGCAGACATGCCGGCGGACGAGCTCGCCGGCTGCATCCCCTACCGCTACATCACCGACGAGCTCACCCGCGACGATGTGGTCGCGATGCTCGAGGCCACGCAAGCGCGCCGCGCCGAGCGCGAGCTGGAGCTTCGCCGGGAGGGCCTGCCCGCCTACACCACCTCGGCGGGCTGGCTCGGCTACGACGACGAGAAGCTGCGCGCGCTCTGCCGCGAGGCCGTCGCCGGCGGCTGGACGCACGTGAAGATGAAGGTCGGCGGCGACCCGGCCGACGACGTCCGCCGCGCGGCGATCATCCGCGATGAGATCGGCCCGGAGCGAAAGCTCATGATGGACGCAAACCAGGTGTGGGACGTGGGCACCGCCATCGAGCGGATGGCCGGCCTCGCCCGCTTCGACCCGCTCTGGATCGAGGAGCCCACCAGCCCCGACGACATCCTGGGCCACGCCGCCATCGCCCGCGCCGTGGCCCCGATCGGCGTCGCCACCGGCGAGCACGTGCAGAACCGCGTGATGTTCAAGCAGCTGCTGCAGGCCGACGCGATCCGCTACTGCCAGATCGATGCCGGGCGGCTGGGCGGGGTCAACGAGGTGCTGGCCGTGCTCTTCATGGCGGCCAAGCGCGGCGTCACCGTGTGCCCGCACGCCGGCGGCGTCGGCCTCTGCGAGCTGGTGCAGCACCTGGCGCTCTTCGACGCGATCCGCGTGGCGCCGGATGTCACCGATCGCGTGGTGGAGTACGTCGATCACCTGCACGAGCACTTCGCCGATCCGGTGGTGATGCGCGACGGCGCCTACGTGCCGCCGGAGGCGCCCGGCTACAGCGCCGAGATCCTGCCGGAGAGCCGCGCCCGCTACGCCTTCCCGCAGGGCTCCGCCTGGTCGTAATCCGGCGGCCGTGAATCAACGGTGCCAGGCGTTGTTTGGTTGTGGGAGCGGCCTGGGAGGCTGATGCCAGAGGGGCCGTGAATCAACGGTGCCAGGCACCGTTGATTCACGCGGTGCGTTTCGCCGGCCGCCGCACAGGGGTACACCGCCAGCGTGAGCGACCTCGAGCAGCCGCCATCGAACCCGCCGACCGGGCTGGACGTCGATCGCCATCGCGACTGGCAGGGCCGCGGCCTCGAGATCTGGTTCAAGCGCGGGCTCACCGTGCTGCTCACCCTGTTCGTGCTCGCGGCGCTCCTGAACGTCTTCGGCCAGCGCACCGTCTCGGCCGCCACCACTGCCAACGGCACCACGATGACGGTCTCGACGCCCGAGCGCCTGCGCCTGGGCCTCATCTTTCAGACCCGCGTTGACATCACCACCAGCACCGCGCTCAAGCACCCTGAGCTCGTCCTCGGCTCGGGCTGGTTCAACGGCGTCACCCTCAACTCGACGGAGCCCGGCGCGGCCGCCGAGAACCCGCGCGGCTCCGGCGTCGGCTTCACCTATCCCGCGCTACCCGCCGGCGGCCACATGTCGATCTTCATGGAGTGGAGCGCGAACCCGACCCACCCGGCGTGGAGCCGCGCCCAGACCATCCAGCTCTTCGACGGCGGCAAGCTCGTCGTCGAGAAGACCTTCCACGTGACGGTGTTTCCCTGATGGATCTGGTCATCCGCTGCCTCATCCTGTTCCCGATCGTCCTGCTCCTCACGCGGGTGGTCACCCGCCGCGAGCTGGGCTCGCTCGAGCCGTTCGACCTCGTCCTCCTGGTGGTGCTCGGCGACATGCTGCAGCAGGGCATCACCCAGAACGACCAGTCGGTGACCGGCGCCGCCATCGTCATCACCACCCTCTGCCTGCTCTCGGTCGCAAGCGCCTACCTGAGCTACCGCATCCGCCCGCTGCGGCGCCTCACCGAGGGCGAGCCGGTGATGCTCATCGCCGACGGCGAGTTCGTGCACGGCAACCTGAAGCGCGAGCGCATCACGCTCGAGGAGCTCGCCGCCCAGGCCCGGCTGATGCAGATCGGCGACCTCGGCGACGTCCGCTGGGCGGTGCTCGAGACCAACGGCAAGATCAGCTTTCTCTCGCGCTCCGATTAGCGAATCCGCCCTCGGGCGTCCGCTCGACCACCGTCCCCGTCCAGCCCCGCAGCGGGTGGCTCCCCGACCCGCGGAGCTGCCGGCACATGCTCAGCGTGAGCACGAACGCCACGATCGGCAGCACCAGCCACAGCACCCGGAGCACCGTCACCTGGCTCGAGTACGACACGTCGAACGTCACGAACACGCGGTCGGCCGAGCCCGCGAAGAACGGCACCGCCACCCACGTGAAGAGCGCGGCCCCGAACGCCGATCGCACCGGGTTGTCGCGCGGCATCTGCAGCAGGTGGTGCGCCTCGTGGTCGTCGGAGAACCACCGCTCGAGCCACGGCCACGCGTACATGATCCCAAACGCGATGCCGGGGAAGAGCGCGCCGCCGAAGAACGGATTGGGGATGGTGCGGCCGAAGAGCTCGGGCTCCATCGGCGGCATCAGCCGAAGCGCGCCGATGAGCCACCCCATGTACCAGTCGGGCTGCACGCCGTTGGTGCCGTTGGCCACCTCGTACGGCCCGTACTGCCAGACGGGCATTGATCTGCACGAGCGCCCCGAGCATCACCAGTACCCCGGCCACGGCGAAGAAGAGGCCGCCGCGAGCGAAGCGCATAGCTCGGCCAGAGCGCGGAGCCCACCACGTTTCGCTCCTTCCGCCCCGGCCCCCGGAACTGCGTGTGCTTGAGCAGCGCGATCATCGCGAGGTGCGCGGCGATCAGCCCGCCGATCACGGCCGGCAGGATCAGCACGTGCAGGATGTAGAGCCGCGACTCGAACGCCGCGGTGCCCGGGAACGGCCCGCCCCAGATCGCCAGGGCGATGTGCGAGCCGACCACCGGGATCGAGAGCGCCACGGCGTTTGCGATCGCGAGGCCCATGCCGCTCGCCAGGTCGTCGGGCAGCGAGTAGCCGGCGAAGCCCTCGAGGATCGCCAGCGTCAGCAGCGTGAGGCCAATCACGTAGTTCAGCTCGCGCGGCTTCCGAAACGCGCCCGTGAAGAAGATGCGCATCATGTGCAGCAGGATCGCGGCGATGAACACGAGCGCCGCCCAGTGGTGGGTCTGGCGCACCAGGAGCCCCGCGCGCACCTTGAACGAGAGGTCCAGCGACGACGCGTAGGCGCGGCTCATCTGCACCCCGTCGAGCTGGTGGTAGGCGCCGTGGTAGGTGGTGAGCGCGGTGGAGGGGTCGAAGAAGAGCGTCAGGTAGATGCCCGTCGCCACCAGCACGATGAAGCAGTAGAGGGCGATCTCGCCGAGCAGGAACGACCAGTGGTCGGGAAACACGTAGCGCATGAGCTTCACGCAGCGCCGTGCCCGCGCCGGTGCGCTCGTCGAGCGGGTCGAGCGTCGCGGCGGATCACGCGTGCACGCTCCACCAGGCGGGCCCGATCGGCCCCGACATGTGGCCGGCGGCCTCGAGCTTGCCGTCGGCGCCCACGCGGATGCGGCAGCTGCGGCAGCGGCCGGCCGGCCGGGCCGAAGACGACGCGTCCCGCCGTCGGCCGGGTCGAACGTCGAGTAGTGGCACGGGCAGACCAGGCCCGGCGGCGGCGAGTGCGCCTCGTAGAGCGGGTAGCGCAGCATCCCCACCGCGCAGCCCGCGTGGGTGCAGATCTTGGAGTACGCGACGATGCCCGTCCACGGCCCACCCGGCGCGGTCTGCCGGCAGGTGGAGCTCGGCCGGCTTCAGCCCCACGACGATCACCGGCGAGCCCACCTCGCGCGGGTCGGAGCCCTCGGGGAACGCCGTCACGAACGAGCCGACGGCGATCGCCGCCGGGATCGATCCGCTCGCCGGCCTCGTCCACGAGGCGGATTCCCGCCCGCCACGGCGATGTCCCGAGCCCCTCCTTGGAGTCGGGGCCGAGCGAGGCCAGCGGCACGAGCCCGGCCACCGTGAGCGCCCGCCGCGGCCGCGATCCCGGCGCCCGTGAGGAGCCCCCGGCGGGTCACATCGGTGCCCGACTCGTGCACCAGCTCCTCCACCTCGGCCACGGCGTGCTCGTCGGCCACCTCGGGCCGGTGCCTCGGTCTGGGTCTGCCTGGGGCACCACGCAGGCGGCCGGCGAGGATCATCGCCACCGCCAGCGCGAGCAGCGCAACGGCGAAGGCCACGCCCATAGCTGCGTCGAGCTCGACTCGAAGTAGGCGCCGATGAACGCCAGCGCGGCGAGCGAGCAGACGCCCAGGGCGGCAGCGGTCGAGGAGCTCGGCGCGGCCCTTCATGCCGGCGTCCGCTCACCGATGATCCGCGCGGCCACCAGGAGCAGCGCGACGATGCCGATGCCCCAGGCGACCAGGCCCTCCGGCACGGGGCCGAGGTGGCCGATGCTCCACCCGCCGGGATCCGCCGGCGATCGGGTCGAGAGCACGTAGCGCGGCGATGCCGTCGACCTGTCGCGGCGTGAGCTCCCCGGCCGAGAACCGCGGCATCAGGTACGGGCCCATGCGCACCGCCTCGGCGATCTGCGTGGGCGTGGCCGACTGGAGCGACGGCACGCTCGCGCCGGGCACCACGCCGCCCGAGCCGGTGATCTGGTGGCACGATGCGCAGTTGGAGGCAAAGAGCTCGCGGCCGGCGACCACCGACCCCTTCGCCGGATCGGCCTGCGGGATGCCCGGGCCGCCGAGCGAGCCGATGTAGGCCACCAGCGAGCGCATCTCCGCGTCGCTGAACGCGGGCTTCGAGCGCACCGGCTCGGCGCTTGCGACGGCCAGCGGCATGCGCCCGGTGGAGAGCTCGAAGTCGGCGGCCTGGGCGCCGACGCCGAGCAGCGACGGGCCCCACGCCGTCAACTCCCTGCGGCGTGGTCGCCGTGGCAGCTCGCGCAGCTCTCCTGGAAGAGCCGCGCGCCGGCCGGAACACCGGGTGCTCGTGTCGGGCACGCCGCCGGCGTCGGCCATCCCGGCGCCGAAGAGCAGGGCTGTCGCCCCGGCCAGGAGGGCTCCGGCGGCGGCGACGCTCGCGGCTGTGCGAAGGCCCATCACGGCATCACCCGCCTGCTCGCACGGTGCTCGCGCACGAGGCCGGCAAGGCCCGCCAGCGCGATGGCGCCACCGATCAGCACCAGCCACCAGCCGCCGACCAGGGCGATGAGCGAGACGGCGATGCCGACGGCCACCAGCACGGCCGGCAGGCTCTGATCCGCCAGCGCCAGCGGGCCGGCCGGGCGGTTGGTCCGCACCGAGAGGCCAAGGCCGATGAGAAGCGCTGCGATGCCCGCGGCGCCCAGCGGCACGGCGGGGCCGAGCGAGCCCGACCAGATCCAGAGCACCGCCGCCATGGCGATCAGCACCGCGCCCCAGACGGCCAGCGACGCCGACCTCATGCCTCGCGCCTCGCGCAGATCAAGGAGCGGCGCCGCCGATGCGATCGCCGGGAGCGACGTGAAGTTGTGGCGCGGCGGGGGCGAGCTCGTCCACCACTCGAGCGTCTGGCCCTGCCACGGGTCGGGGCCTGCGGCGATGGCCCGGCGCGGCGCCTGGATGAGGTTCCAGAGCAGCACGAGCATGGCGAGCCGCGGTGACGAACGCCCCGGCGGTCGAGAGCTCGTTCAGGCCGGTGAGCCCCGCGTGGGCGGGATAGTCGGCCACGCGCCGGGCCATCCCGCGGTAGCCCAGGATGAACTGGGGGAAGAACGTGAGGTTGGTGCCCACCACCAGGATCCAGAACTGGATGAGCCGAGAGCCGCCGGTTCAGCATGTGCCCCGTGATCTTGGGATACCAGTAGTAGAGCCCTGCGAGGAGCGCCGAAGAGGCTCCCGGCAAAGAGCGTGTAGTGGAAGTGGGCCACCACGAAGTAGCTGTCGTTCAGGTGGTAGTCGAGCGGCGGGCGAGGCCAGCATGATGCCGGTCACGCCGCCGATGACGAACTGCAACAAGAAACGCGAGGGCGAAGAGCATGCGGCGGCTCGAGCCGGATCGCGCCGCCCCACATGGTCGCCACCGCGTCGAAGTACTCGACCCCGGCGAACACCAGGAGCAGCGTGGAGGTGAGCGCGAAGTACTCGTTGAACACCTGGCCGGTCGTGAACATGTGGTGCGCCCACACCGTCATCGACGTCGCGTTGAACGCGAGGAGGGTCACGCACGAGCGGCGTGTAGCCCACCACGCGGCCGGCCCGAGAACACCTGCGAGCACCTCGAACACCGCGCCGAGGAACGGGAAGAACATCACGTAGACGGCGGGGTGGCCGTAGAACCAGAAGAGCTCGAGGTAGATCGACCGGGCGAGAACGTGAGGCTCGTGTGGCGCTGGATCTCGAGCAGGACCAGCCCGCCGGCAGCGCCGGGAAGCCGAAGACGATCAGAAAGCAGGTGGCGAGCATCGTCCACGTGAAGACCGGCAGCCGCCGCATGGTCATGCCCAGGCGCGCGGCGCAGGAACACCGTGAGCGAGATGTCGGCCGCGAGGATGATCACGGCGACCGTCGCGAGGAACACCCCGATCGCCCAGAGGTCGGTCCCGGGGCCCGGGGCGTAGACGCGGCCCGAGACGGGCAGGAACTCCGTCCACCCGGCCTGGGCTGCGCCGTGGGCGGTGAGAAAGCCGCTGTACATGATCAGCCCGCCGGCGCCCAGGAGCCACACCGCAGAACAGGTTGAGGCGCGGCGCGACCAGGTCGGCGGCGCCGATCTGGAGCGGCACCAGGTAGGCCCCGAGCGCCACGGCCAGCGGCGTCATCACCAGGAAGATCATGGTCGAGCCGTGCATCGTGAAGAGCTGGTCGTAGGTGGACGTCGAGACGTACTGCAGGCCGGGCCGCGCCAGCTCCGAGCGCATGGTCAGCGCGAGCGTGCCGCCGAGGAAGAAGAAGACGGCGCAGAGCACCATCATCCGCACCGCCACCCGCTTGTGGTCGGTGGCCGAGACCCAGTCCACGAGGCCGCCGGCGGGGCGGGGGAGCGTCGCGGTGCTCATTGCGCGAGCCACTGCCGGTAGGCGCCGGGGCTCACGACGTGGACGGTGAACCGCATGTGGTCGTGGCCTATGCCGCAGAACTGTGCGCACTCCCCGCGGAAGGTGCCGCTGCGCGCGAAGGTGAGCTCGAAGCTGGTGGGCGAGCCGGGCGTCGCATAGCGCTTGAACCGCTGCGCCACGAACCACATCGAGTGGATCACGTCGGCGGAGCGCAGCCGGAAGAGCACCACCTGGCCGCGCGGCACGTCGAGCTGATCGACCGTCGTGACGCCGGGGTGGCCCGGGTAGGTGAACGTCCAGCGCCACTGCGAGGCGACCACCGAGACCGTCGCTGCGGGTGCAGCTGAGGTGGAGTCGATGTCGCCCTCGGTCGCGAAGGTGGCGCTGATCAGGACGACGGCGATGACGGCGAGCATGAGGGCATAGCCCGTGAGCACCACACGCCGCTCGCCCGACGGGCGGGGGTCGCGGCCGGTGCGGTCGGTGAAGAGCAGGAGCGTGACGCCGACCGCGATGAAGACCACGACGACGGCCGCGATCGTGACCACGAGGTACGTCCCGAACAGGTCGGAGAACTTGTGCGCGGTGTCGTGCGCGGAGGCCACGCCGGTCGTCTACCCCGCAGGCGGCCGGTCCACTCCGAGTCAGGCGGCGTTTGCGATGCGAACGGCGTTCTTGCCGTTCGTCTTGGCCACGCGCAGCGCGTTGTCGGCCAGATCCACGATGTCCAGGTGCGACTGGCTCGAGCTCGGTGCGAGCATCACGCCCACCGAGCACGAGAGGCCCGTCTGCTCGAACACGTTGGTGATCAGCCGGTGGGCGATCGACTCGGCATCCACCGGGCTCACGTTCACCAGGGCGAGCGCGAACTCGTCGCCGCCGATGCGCCCGGCGATGTCGTCCGACCGCGTCAGCTGCACGATCGACTGGCCCACGCGGCGCAGGGTCTCGTCGCCCTTCAGGTGCCCGTGGCGGTCGTTGTAGCCCTTGAAATCGTCCACGTCGGTCACGAGCACCGTCAGCCAGTCGTTCGATCGCAGCGCCCGCTCGTGCTTTCGCTCGAGCGCCTCGTAGAACGCGCGGTGGTTGAGCAGGCCCGTGAGCGGGTCGCGGTCGGCCAGGTCGCGCAGCTCGGCCACCAGCTGGGCGTTTCGCACCGAGCCGGCCGCGAGGCTCGCAAGCGCCTGGCAGAGCCGCACGTCGGCGGCCCTCCCAGGTGGCGGCGGAGGTGTAGTCAACGACGTCCACCACGCCCACGGCCTCGCCGCCCACCACCAGCGGGAACGACGCCCACGTCTGCCACTCCCACTCGGTGAGCTGCGCGCGCACCTGCGGCGTGATCGACGGATCCGTCACCCGGTACTCGAGGTAGCCGGAGCGTTGCTGCAGCAGGTCGCGCAGGCCCGGGTAGTCGCCCAGGTCGTAGCGCTTGCCGATGTCGTCGCCTGTCGGGAACGGGTCGCGATAGCTGATTGCCGAGACCACGAGCTGGTCGGAGACCGGATCCCAGGCCGAGATGGTGCACTCCGAGGCGCGCGGGACTGCGGCGATCAGCTCGTGCGCCAGGATGTCGAGCACGGCCTCGGGACTGCCCGCGGAGGCAAGGGCGAGCGCGACGCGGAGAACCGCCTCGCCGCCGCGCGCATCAGTCTGGGGAGCCTGGGGCTTTTTCAGCCACATGCTCTCCTATCGGCAGAATTCCTCCTCGAGGTGAGCCGAGGATTCGGGGTCGCGCCGGTCCTCGATCAGATACCAGGCCAGCCGCCGGGCCACCTCCAGCACCTTGGTGCTCACCGGAAATCGAACGTGATCTGCTTGGTCTCGGTCAGGGCATCGGCGATCCAGCCGGCCAGCTCGCGGCCGGCGCCCGACTTCTTGGCCCCGCCGAACGGCGCCATCTGATCCCAGTAGTTGGTGGACTCGTTGATGTGCACGGTGCCGTGGTTGAGCTCCTCGGCCGCCCTCCACGCGTCGGGCAGCGACTGCGTGAACACCGCCGCGGTGAGCCCGAACTCGGTGGAGTTGGCGATCTCGAGCGCCTCGTCGAGCGTGTCGAAGGGGATGATGGGCGCGACCGGCCCGAACGTCTCCTCCTTGGCGATGCGCATCTCGGTGGTGACGCCGGTGAGGATGGTCGGGTCGTGGTACATGCCCGAGCTCTCGCCGCCCGAGACCACGGTGGCGCCCTGGGCGACGGCGTCCTCGATGTGGGCGATGGTGCGCTCGAGCGTGCCCTGGTGGCACATCGGGCCCATGTCGGTGTCGTCGTCCAGCGGATCGCCGACGCTCAGCTCCTTCGCCCTGGCGACCAGCTTCTCGACGAACTCGTCGTGCACGTCGCGGTGGACCAGCACGCGCTCGGCGGCGGTGCAGACCTGGCCGGCCATGTAGAAGCAGCCCATGACGGCGGCGTCCACGGCCGACTCCATGTCGGCGTCTGCCAGCACGATCTGCGGGCCGTTTCCGCCCAGCTCGAGCACGCGGTTCTTGAGCCCGGCCTCGCGCGCGACCTTCTCGCCCGTCTCGATCGAGCCGGTGAACACCACCGAGTCCACGCCGGGGTGGCCGGCGAGCTGCGCGCCGACGTCGCCGCGGCCGTGCACCAGGCTGCAGGTGCCGGGCGGGAAGCCGGCGTCGTGCAGCACGTCCATGAACGCCTCGGCGCAGAGGGGCGCGAGCTCGGACGGCTTCCACACCACCGAGCAGCCGTAGGCCAGGCCGTAGACGATGGGGATGCCGGCGATGTCCACGGGGAAGTTCCAGGGGGAGATGGCGGCGACGACGCCCACCGGCTCCTGCACGATGAGGATGCGCTTGGAGTTCTTGCCCTGGGTGGAGGGGAGCACCTTGCCCTCGTGGCGCAGCACGTCCTCGGCGGCGCGGCGGAAGTGGTCGGCGGTGTACTCGACCATCTCCTCGCGCGACTCGCGGATGGTCTTGCCGGTCTCCTGCGTGATGATGCGCGAGATGGCCTCGGCGCGATCCATGCAGATGTCGTAGGCGCGGCGGCAGATCTCGACGCGCTCGAGCACCGTGGTGCGCTTCCACGACTCGAAGGCGGTGCGCGCAGAGGCGACGGCGGCATCGACCTGCTCGGGCCCGGCGGCGGTCACCGTGCCGAGGGTCTCGCCCGTGGCCGGGTTGGTGTCGATGATCTCCTCGCCCGTGCCGGCGACCCACTCGCCGCTCACGAATGCCCCGCGAAATGCTGTGATCTGTGCCATCAGACGCTCCCTGGTTTGAGTCCTTCCCGGCATCCTGCCGGACCCCGGCGCGGTGCACAATCGTCCGCGCTGACAAAGTCGGACAACGCGGGTAGACGATCGTATGAGGCAACCGGCCGAACGCCCGGTGGGTTGGTACACTCGCCACATGACGGCGACTGCGGTGGCCCCTGTGGAGTGGGAATCGGCGCTCAGCGCTCGCTCGCTGCTGGGCCCGCCGCCGGTGTCTGCGCCGTCCCAGCCCTTCCAGCTGGGGATGTTCCGGTTCAGCGAGCTGCGCGAGCCGTTCACGTGCCCGGCGGTTGACCACCACTACGTGTCGTTCACGGTGAACGGCAGTCTGATGGTCGAGCGGGAGCTCGGCGAGGGCATCCAGCGCGGGCAGCTGCGGTCGGGCTCGTCGGTGATCATGAGCGCGGGGCAGGTCAACACGTGGACGTGGGACCGGCCCACCGACGAGCTGCACCTCTGGATCCGCCCGGCGTACCTCACCGACATCGCGCTCGAGGCCGGCCTGCCCGCGCCGACGCTCATCGACCGGTTCCCGTTTGCCGACGAGGCGCTTCGGCTGATGACCCTCGCGGTGTTCACCGAGCTCCGCCGGCCCGGCCGCGCGCCGTCGCTCTTCGACGACGTGGCGGGGCAGTGCATGGCGATGCAGCTCATCAACCACCACTGCACGGTGCGCGTGCCGATGATGGCCGAGCCGACCCTCACGCCGCGGCAGCTGCGGCGCGTGACCTCGATGATCTGCTCGCAGCTCGACCGCGACCTCTCGCTGTCTGATCTCGCCAACGAGGCCGGGCTCAGCCGCTCGCACTTCAGCCGGGCATTTCGCCGGGCGACCGGGGTGCCGCCGTACCGCTGGCTCACCGAGCGCCGCGTGGAGCGGGCCAAGCAGCTCCTGCACTCGAGCAGCCTGACGGCGGCCGAGGTGGGACGCGAGGTGGGCTACCCCAGCGCGAGCCACTTCGGCGCGGTCTTCACCCGCCACGTGGGGGTCACGCCCGGCGCATACCGCCGCAGCACCCAGGTCTGACTCAGGCACATTCGCAGCACGAATGCGATACCGGCGCGCGAAACGCGCTAGCCGCGCCCGTCGCGCGGGGCTAGCTTGGCGGCATGATTGACCTGACTCCCCCCAAGCTCTGGGGCGGTGAGAAGTACTACGGCCTCGACCACGAGTTCGACCCGCTCTGGTACCTCACCGACGCCCAGCGCGAGCTCCAGACCCAGCTGATCGAGGTCTGCCACGACGTGATCCGCCCGCTCGCGATCGAGGCCGACAAGACCGGGGAGTACCCCCGAAAGAGCCTCGAGGCGCTCGCCGACCTTCGCCTGCTGGGCATCATCGTGCCCGAGGAGTACGGCGGCCGCGGCGAGAACAACGTCGGCACCCTGATGGTCACCGAGACCATCGCCCGCTACGGCTGCCCGTCCACCGCGCTCATCTACATGATGCACATGGTCGCCGTCGCCGCCCTCGTCTTCCGCGCCAAGGGCAATCCGGCCATCGAGCGGCTGCTGCGCCGCATCGACTCCGACTGCCTCGTCGGCACCGCCTCCTACACCGATCCCGAGACCGGCGGCCACTTCTGGTACCCCAAGACCTCGGGCGCCGATCGCGTGGACGGCGGCTGGCACGTGCGCAAGAAGGCCGCGTGGACCACCTCGAGCGGCTTTGCCGACTGGTACGTCACCCAGACCACGAGTCCCGAATTTCGCAGGGGATTACTCCGATCTCTCGGTGTTTCTGCTCTACCCCGACGAGGTGCAGCCGAGCCCCGGCATGTGGGACGCGATGGGCATGCACGCCAACCAGTCGGGACCGCTCGACATCGACGCCGTGATCCCGCCCAACCGCATCGTCGGCTGGCCCGGCGACGGCGCCGCCTCCAACGACGAGGCCGTCGATCCGCTCGCCATGGTCATGTACGCGGGCGCCTACAACGGCCTCGCGATGGGCTGCATCGATGTCGCCAAGCGCCACGTCACGCGCCGCTCGCACGCCCAGTACGGCCGCAGCGTCGCCGACTACCCCACCATCCAGGACACGTTCGGCGGCGCGGTCACCGAGGCCCAGGCCTCGCGGCTCTTCGCCTACGCGTTCTCCCGGGCGCTCGACGACGTCACCGACAACGGCAGCTGGGCGATGTACGAGGCCGACCCCGACGCCCGCCCGCGTGCCTCGCTGGGCTCGTGGTCGTTCCAGGCAAAGCTCCTGGCCGCCGGCCTCGCGAGCCGCGTCTCGGATCAGATGCTGCAGGTCTGCGGCGGCCGCGGCTACATGCGCGGCGCCGAGATCGAGCGGCTCGTGCGCGACTCGAAGGCCGGCTGGGTGATGGCGCCGTCCAACGAGGTCACCCGCCAGCTCGTGGGCCGCTGGGCCCTCTTCGGCGGCGATTCCATCGACTGGTGGAATCAGCACGTCGACGAGCCCGTGCTCCAGAACGAGCTCAGCAAGCTCGACGCCGATGGCAAGCGGCGAATCTTCGACCAGCTGGCGGATGAGCTGAACCCGCAACCCGTCGAGACGAAAAGAGCCTCATGATCAACGTCAACCTGCCTCCCAAGACCGATCTGACCGACTTCGACCCGCCCGTGCTCGGCCACCTGGGCATGCGCCCCGAGCTGGTGGTGCGCGAGCCCGAGGACGAGCGCGTGTGGATCGAGATCGAGCCCAACGTCTGGTTTCGGCCGCTCTTCTTCGACATGAACACCGGCTCGCACGGCGAGATCCTGCGCGTGCGCCGCGGCGGCACCCTCAGCAGGCACCGCCACCCCTCGCCGGTGCACGGCTACGTGCTGAAGGGCAGCTGGCGCTACCTCGAGCACACCTGGACGGCTACGGCCGGCTCCTACGTGTTCGAGCCGCCGGGCGAGGTGCACACCCTCACGGTGGACGGCGACGACGACGAGATGCAGACGCTCTTCATCATCATGGGGGCGGTCCTCTACATCGACGACAACGACCAGGTGCAGACCGTGGAGGACAACGTCGGCCTGATCGAGCTCGCCCGCGAGCACTACGAGCAGGTCGGCCTGGGCGCCGACTTCGTCGATCAGTTCATTCGCTGAGCGCGGCCTCGGGCACCAGCCGGCGCGCGGCCTCGAGCGCCATCCAGAGGCTTGCGACGTCGGCGGTGCTCGTGAGGCTGCGGCCTGTGAGCTTCTCGATCTGGCGCATGCGGTAGACCAGCGTCTGCTTGTGCAGGTGCAGCCGGCTCGCGCCGCGCTGCCACGAGCGGTTCTCCTCGAGGAACACCCGCAGCGTCCGCTCGAGGTCGCTGCGGTGGGTCTGGTCGTACTCGCGTACGGGACCCAGCACCGCGTCCACGAGCCGTTCGGCCTCGGCGATGGTGCGGGCCGCGACCAGCATCTCGGCGTCGGACTTGTAGTCGGCCAGCGGCGCAGCGTTGTCGATGGCGGCGCCCAGCGCCCAGCGGGCCTCGCGCACCGCGGCGGTGATCGAGCCGAGGTCGGCAAACGGCGCGCTCGTGCCCACCGCCCCCAGCCGGGGCGCGAGCTCGGCCAGCGCGGCGCGGCTCTGCGGCGTGTCGGACACCAGCGAGTACACCGCGTCGCCCCACTCCAGCTCGAGGCAGCCGATCCCGTGGGCGTCCAGCCGGCGGTGGATGCCCACCGGCCGCTCGCGCAGCGGCGCGGGGGTGCCGGCCACCGCGGCCACCAGCCAGGGATCGGCGTCGCAGCCGTGCTCGGCAAGCATCGCGCGGCCGGTCTCGAGGCCGATGCGGCCCTCGATGAGGTGTCGCAGCAGGTCACCGCCGAGCCTTCGCGACTGCTCGAGGTCTGCCAGCGCGAGCTCCACCTCGATGCCGATCACGGTGGCCGCGTGCTGCAGGAGCAGCGGATCGAGCGAGTGGTCAACGGCCACGGCGACCAGCACGTCCTGGCTCTGGCCGGGCAGGAGCAGCGCGACGCCCGCGGTGTGGGCGGCCTCGAACCGCACCCACGCCGCCAGCGGCTCGGCGCGCTCCTCGAGGATGGCGGCGAGCGGGCCGGAGACGGCCTGCGGGAGCTCGGGCCAGCCGCTGAAGGTCGGCCGAAGCGAGGTGCGGTCGGCCAGGTAGAGCCGGCAGCGGCACACCTCGCTCACCGCCGCGAGCATCCCCGGGCCGCGCGGCGTCGCCACGTGGGTGGAGCGCAGGCAGTCGTAGAGGCGCATGACCTGCGTCAGGCGCTCGTGCTCGGCGCGCTGGCTGGCGTTTGCGACGGCGTGGGCGAGGGCCACGAACGGCACCTGGTGCTCGACCAGCACGATGGGGAAGTGGCGCTCGTCGGCTGCGGTGAGGAGCTCGCGGGTGAGGGCGGGGGAGTTCATGCCCTGGCCGGAGTTCGCGCCGCTCTCGCAGAGCGCCAGGCCGCTGAGGCCGGCGTCGTCGAGCAGCTCGATCCAGCGCCGCTGCCCCGCCGCGTCTGCGGGCACCGAGAGGCCCGTGGTCATCAGCAGGTCGCCGTCGCCCAGCCACTCGGTGGGGTCAGGGAGCTCACACACCGCCGCCCAGCCAACCTGGCGGGCGTCCCCGTTCCCGCCTGCCACCACGCGTGAGCGCAGGTGCGGCATGCGCGTGATCTCTCGGATCGTCAGAGTCATTCGTACCATCGTATATCGCCGCGGGCCCATTTCATCGACGCGAACGATTGCCGCCGTCCGGTGAATACGTCAGGATGGCCGGATTCTTGGTCTCGGGGGTTTTCTCCGGGAGCGCTGTCGTTTTCTTCGAGCTAGAGGAGCCGCGATGATCGACGAACCGCAGATGGGTGCTCATCACGTCGCCCAGATTGATGTCGACGAGCGCCAGCTGCTCAAGTCGATGCACTGGTGGGACGGATTTGTGATCGGGCTGGCAAACCCGGGCTTCCTGCTCGCGGGGCTCGCCGGCTCGGTGGACACCCTCGGCCCCAAGTGGGCGGCGGCGATCTGGTTTCTCTCTGCGCTCCTCGGCTCGCTCCAGGCCTACATCTACGCCGAGCCGGCCACGATGTTCCCCACCAAGTCGGGCGGCCTCTCGATGTACGCGATGGAGGGCTGGCGCAAGTACTTCTCGGCCGCAGGCCCGATCGCGACGTTCGGCTACTGGTTCGCGTGGTCGAGCGTGCTCGCAATCTACGGCGGCATCATCGGCACCCTGCTGATCGCCCGGTTCTGGGCCTCGTCGGCTGCCGACGTCACGCACGTGCTCTTCTTCGACGTCACCTGGGCCCGCGCGATCGGCGCGGTCTGCATCCTGATGTGCTTCATCTTCAACATCCGGGGCATGCGCCCGGCGGTGTGGTTCAGCTACGTGACCGGCGCGATGATGGTCATCCCCTGCCTCGCGCTCGCCATCGTGCCGTTCATCAACGGCACCTTCAACAACTTCACGCTGCAGGGCAACTTCATCCCCGCCTCGGTGAAGTACTACGGCAACGCGCCAACGACCTTCAACGAGATAGCCCTGGGGATCGTGTGGTTCTGGGTGATCGGCTGGTCCACCTACGGGCCTGAAGCCTGTGCGACGTTCGCGCCAGAGTACTACGACACCAACCACGACACCCGCAAGGCGATCGCCTCGTCCGGTGCCTTCATCACCGTGCTCGCGCTGCTCCTGCCGCTCACCATCGTGGGCGTGCTCGGCACCACGGCGATCGCGGCCGACACCACGTACATCGCCTACCTCACCACGGCGCTCGACACGGTGGTCGGCAACTTCCTCGGCGGCCTCTTCGTGGTGTTCATCTGCGGCGGCCTCCTGCTCTCGATGAACACGGCCACGATGGACGGCTCGCGCGCGCTCTACGGCATGGCGACCGAGGGCCTCACGATCAAGCAGCTCGCCCGGCTCAACAAGTACCACGTGCCGGGCCGCGCGATGGCGATCGACCTGGTGCTCAACCTGTGCCTGCTGTTCTTCGCCCCGACGCTCCTCTTCATCCTGGTGGCCGGCAACATCGGCTACGTGCTGGCGCACGTGCTCGCGCTCTCGGCCGTGCTCCTGCTCCGCAAGGATCGCCCGGACTGGCCGCGGCCGTTCCGGCTCAACCGCGGCTGGATCGCGATCGCCTGGGTGGCCCTCTTCATCAACATCGTCTGCACGATCTTCGGTGTCATCTACATGAAGTACACGGGCTACCTGGTGAAGGGCACCGACGTCACGGGCTACCTCCCGCAGGCGCTCCTGGTCGGCGTGCTCACCCTCGTGGTGGCGATCGTCGGCTACGTCATCGGCCAGAAGCAGAACGGCCGGCCGGTGCGGCTGCAGGATCCCAGCACCGAGGAGCCTTCGCCTGAGGCGGTCGCGCTCCTGGCCGAGGCGACGGCGTGAGGAAGGTCGCGCCCATTCCCCTGGTGGTGCGCTGCTCGTGCGGCGGCGTCCACACGGCCCACGCCGGCGACATCGTCACCTGCGACTGCGGCGAGACCTACGACACCCACGAGGTGCCGCAGGAGAAGCTCGCCGCGGCCGCAGGCGCGCGAAACCGGCAGAAGGCCTACGTGCGGTTCGGCATCGCGGTCGTCGCCCTCACCATGATCGCCGGCTTCTTCATCGCCGGCTGGTGGGGCGCGGCGCTCGCGCTGCCGCTCTCGTGCCTGGTGTGGTGGAAGCGGGTGCTCCCGCACTTCCACTCGAAGTCGCTGCTGGACGTCGCTGCCATCCCGACCACCACGGTCGAGGGGCAGCGCGAGCTTCAGCCGGCGACGAGCACCCTGCCCGACTCGATCCGCGCCTCGTAGACAGCCACCCGCATCCGCGGGTCATCAGGTGAGCGGCCGTTTGCCAGGTCGAACTGCCAGCCGTGCCACGGGCAGTGCAGCATGCGCCGCCCGTCCAGCTCGTAGGTGCCGGGATCGCCTTCGAGGCGCGGCCGCACAGTGCCCTTGCAGAGCGGCGCGCCGTGGTGCGGGCAGCGGTTTCGCACTGCGTGAAGCGCTCCGGTGTCGCGGTCGAGGATCACGCCGATCTCACGGCCCTCGATGCGGGCGATGATCACGCCGTCGGCGTCGAGCTGCTCGGCGGGGCCCACGTCGTGCCAGCTCATCGCGCCGCCACCTGGCCCAGCCGCGCGCCGAAGAGCTCGGCGGCGGTGTCGTGCATCACCGTCTGGCGCCACTCCTCCGGCAGGCGGCGGAGCATCTGGGTGGGGTCGTCGAAGTCCCAGTGGGGATAGTCCGAGGAGAAGCAGAGGATGCCCGGCGCGCCGACGGCCTCGAGCATGCTCCAGAGCAGCGGATCGTTGCCCTCGGTGGCCTCCAGCGGCTGGGTGGTGAAGCGCACGTGGTCGCGCAGGATCTCGCTCGGCCGGCGGTCGAGCCACGGCACCTCGGCGCGCAGGCCCATCCAGTTGGTGTCCAGGCGCCACATGATGCCGGGAAGCCAGGCGAGGCCGCCCTCCATGAGGAGCACCTTGAGGCCCGGGACGCGCTCGAAGGTGCCGTGGCAGAGGAGCGAGACGAGGTGGGTCATGATGCTGCACGCAGAGCCGAGGGTGTGCCACTCGACGTAGAACGTGGGCAGGCCCGCGCCGCCCGAGCTCTGGGAGATGCCCATGCCTTCCATACCGGAGTGGATGGCGACGGGCAGGCCGCACTCGACGGCCGCCTGGAAGATCGGGAGGTAGCGGGGCTCGCCGTAGGGCCGCTCGGAGCCGCCGCAGAGCAGCACCGATGCGAAGCGCGGATCGGCGGCCACGCGCCGGATCTCGGCGGCTGCGGCCTGCGGATCCTGGGCGGGGACGATGATGGTGCCGCGGAAGCGCTCGTCGGCGTCGAGCCAGCAGTCGCGCATCCAGTCGTTGTGGGCGCGCGCGTAGGCGGTGGCGCGGTAGGCGCTTGCCATCACCGAGACGGCCACGCCGTCGTCGGCGGTGAGCAGGCCCACCTCGACGTCGTAGGGGTCCATCACCTCGCGCCGTACCAGATCGGCGTTGGCGCCGGGCACGCCGTCGGCGCTCAGCTCGAGCTCGTCGCGCATGAAGCCGGTGGGGTGGCCCCAGGTGTAGCCGGGCATGCCGAGGAGCGGCCCCTGCTCGCGAAACCAGGCCCGCTGGGCCGGATCCATGAAGCCGAGGAACTCCTCGCGGTCGCCGATCTGGATGTGGATGTCGCAGTCAATCATCAGTGCTTGCCGATCAGGTCGAGGATGTACGGGTTGATGGTGTCGTGGGCGTGGCCGTACCACGAGCCGTGGCCCATGCCCTCGAGCAGGTGGTAGCCGGCGCCGGGGATCATGTCGGCCATCTCCTTGCCGTCCTGCGGCGGGGCCTGGACGTCCTCGGTGAAGGCGATGACCTCCACGGGGACGCGCACGGAGCCGAGCTGCGCGCGCTGGTCGAAGCGAAGCGAGGTCTCCCACTGGGGGATGAGCGACTTCTCGTTCTCGCCGGAGTCCATCCACTCGAGGAGCAGCTCGCGGAGCTTCGGCCAGAGCTCGCGGTCGCCGAGGGCCCGGGCGGGGTAGAGCATCGAGGCGTAGTGGGTCACTCCCATCATGCCCTCGAGGCTCCCGCCGGCGCGGCGAAACTCGATCTCGGCCTCCTGGAAGTCCCAGCCCCAGCCGACGCTCCACGCGCCGGTGCCCATGACGACGGCGCAGCGCACCAGGTCGGGGTAGTCGATGACCACCTGCTGGGCGACGGCCGAGCCGAGCGAGCTGCCGACGATGGCGACCGGAGGCTCGCACACCGCCTCGGATGAGCTCGGCGACATCGAGCGCGAACTCCTCGATGGGCCACGGCTCGGGCGAGTCGCAGGTGGTGTCGCCGATGCCGCGCGGGTCGAACGTGGTGGAGCGCATGTGCGGGTCGAAGAACGGCGTCTGGAACCGGCGCCAGTCGCTTCCGCGCGAGCCGCCGCCGGCGACCCAGACCAGATCCGGGCCGGTGCCGGACTGCTCGTAGGAGATGCGCGCCTTCGATCCCTGATGATGTGGCATGAGCCGTTCTCCGCGTTAGACTGAACAGATGTCCAAACTTCCGAGCGTCCATGGTAGCCGAAAACCGCGGGCCGATAGCGAGCAGACGCGCCGGGCGATCCTCGATGCCACGCTGCAGATCCTTGGCGAGCAGGGGCTGGCCTCGCTGACGCACCGGGCGGTGGCGAAGCGGGCGGGGGTGTCGCTGGCGCTCACCTCCTACCACTTCGATTCCAAGGAGAACCTCGTCTCTGAGGCGCTCGACGACGCCGTGCACGGCACCATCGGCGAGCTGGACGCGGCCGCCGCGGCGATGGCGGGGCCGGGCGAGCCGCTCACGCGCGCGCTGGTGGCCCAGCGGCTGGCCGACCTCACGATGAGCCGGCTGGGGGACGAGCGCCTGAACGTGATCTCGGTGATCGAGCTCTCGCTGGCGGCCGCGCGTCGGCCGGCGCTCCAGGCAACGACGGCGGCGTGGAACGCGGCCTACCACCAGATCGTCGTGGGGCTCCTCGAGCGGTGCGACGTGCCCGACCCCGAGGGAGCGGCGCGCCTGGTGGTGGCCACCCTCGAGGGCCTCGTCCTGCTGCAGCTGGTGGAGTCGGATCCAGCGTTCGAGCCAGACGTGCTGCGCCCGGCGATGGCCCGCCTGCTCCACTCACTCTGAATACACGGTGCCAGGCACTTAATATTCACGGCCGCAGCCGGCGGCTCACCGTCGCAGCCGGCGGCTCACCGTCGCCTGGCTGACGCCGAAGGCCGTGGCGATATCGGCCTGCGAGTAGCCGAAGCCCGCGGCTTTCCGCATCCCGGTGACACCTTCGGGCACGAGGTGGACGAGCTTCGGCGGACGGATGTCGCGCTCACCCTCGTTGACGAACCGATGGTATCTCTGGGCTCCGTCAAAGAGCTCGAGCGTCGCCTCCCGCGCAAGCAGGTGGGGCACGGGGCTCAGCCCCGCGAGCGCCCGATGCGACGACCACCGCCACTCGTCGGGCGTGTTGGTCATCCGTGCACGCCAGGGGTTGAGTGCGATGTAGCGCACGATCTCGATGACGGAGTCATGCTCGACGAGGTCGTCCGCCCAGTAGCGCCGCCCGAACAGATGCCCCGTCCGCTCGTGCACCGCGTTGAAACGGTGCGAGTGCGTCGTCATGACGCTGTGCATGCCCCGCGAGATGCCTCGCTCGCCCATCCGGATCAGCAGATGGACGTGGTTCACCATCAAGCAGTAGCTGAGGAGCTCCCAGCGTGCGAGGTCGCCTGCGCGGCGAAGGATCGACAGGAAGGAGCGGTGGTCGGCGTCGTCGAGAAACACTCGCTCGCCGTCGTTCCCGCGGATCACGACGTGCTGGATGGATCCGGGGTATTCAATTCGGGGCGGTCTTGGCATGGCGTGACCGTACGGCCGGCACACGTTACGTGTCTGTCGCGATGAGCCGCGAAACTGCGCCGAGATCGCGTCGTGAATATTAAGTGCCTGGCACCGTGTATTCAGGGGGCGTGGCCGGGCGTGATGTCCGCCAGGTCGGCCACCGTCAGGATCGGGCCGTCCGGGCCTTTGTGGGACTGCTCGATCTCGAGCAGGTGGCCGACGTGATCGCCCAGGTCGATCCGCTCGCCGACGCGGCCCAAAAGCCAGGCCGGGCAGTCGCTCAGGATCGGGGTGCCGTCGGCGGCCGGCTCCCAGCTGCACCGGCTGAACTTGTCCACGTCGTCCTCCGAGGTGCCGCCGAAGAGCTTCGCGAGCCCCAGCTGCTCGGCCGGGATCGCGTGCACCGCCAGCCGCGCCGCCCGAAGCGCCACCGGGTACGTCGCGTTGGTCTTCGAGATGCACGCCAGGAACCGCGCCGGGTGGATGCTCACCTCGTTCGCGAATCCCACCACGCACCCTGCCCGCTCGCCATCGGCACACGCGGTGACGATGTAGGCCGGGTTCGGGAACCGCCGTGACAGCAGGCCGGTCAGCGGGCCGCCCGCTGGTGCAGGCCGTCGCTGAAGAGGCCGCCCTGCGCGATCGAGGTGAGCCGCTCGTCGGCCGCGAGCTCCTCGGCGAGCGTGAGCCCGAGCAGGTCGGCCGAGCCGTCCAGGCCCAGCTCCGTGGCGATCGCCCGCGCCGTGCCGTAGGCGGCGATCTCGTAGTGCTCCAGCTCCTGGGCCGCGCCGACGAGCGCGACGTCCCGCGCCACGGGGTCGCCGTCGTCGGCGGCAACCACGCCCGCCTCGGCGACCATCGCGCGGATCGGCTGTGAGAGCCGCGAGTCGATGTCGCCCGCCTCCGCGAGCACGGCGTCGAGCCGCTCCAGCTGGCGCCGCGTCTCCTCCAGGTGCTCGGTGAACGCCTCCGAGAGCGCCTCGGAGCTGGCCGCGTCGGCGAGCACCGGCAGCGTCTGGATCAGCTGCACCTCGATGTCGCGGAGCTCGGATATGCGGTGCGTGTAGACGTCGGTGAGTGTGCCAAATGCCATTGAGTGCCTCTCTGGTGGTGTGCGGTCCCGTACCCGGCGGGGGCGCGTTTCACTCCCCGAGCGCGTGGGGTAGAGGCTGGCCATGACCCGATACGGATACACCCTCTGGTGCGAGGGAAACGGCCCTCGCGACCTCGTCGAGCAGGCGGTGGCCGCCGAGCAGGCCGGCTTCGACTTCCTCGTGATCTCCGACCACATCCACCCGTGGCTGCCCGAGCAGCACCACTCGCCGTTTGCCTGGACGGTGCTCGGCGCCGTGGCTCAGGCGACCGAGAAGATCGAGCTGGCGACCATGGTCACCTGCCCGATCATCCGCTACCACCCGGTGATCGTCGCCCAGATGGCGGCGACCGTCGGCGTGCTCTCCGAGGGCCGCTTCACGCTCGGCCTCGGTGCCGGCGAGCGCCTGAACGAGCACGTGGTGGGCAAGGGCTGGCCCCCTGCCGACGTGCGTCACGAGATGCTCGAGGAGGCGCTGCCCGTGCTGCAGGAGCTCTGGGCCGGCGGCTACGTCTCGCACCGCGGCCGCTACTTCACGGTGGAGGACGCGCGTATCTTCGACCTCCCCGAGCAGCCGGTGCCGACCTACCTCGCGGCCGGCGGCCCGCAGGCCGCGAAGCTCGCCGCGCGAAGCGCCGGCGGTATCTGCATCACCGAGCCCGACGACGCCGTCATTGCGGCATACCGCTCGGCGGGCGGCGACGGCCCGGTGTGGGGCCAGGTCGTGCTGAGCTGGGCCGGGAGCGAGCAGGACGGCCTGGCGAAGGCCCACGAGCAGTTCCGGTTCGCCCACGGCGGCTGGAAGGTGCAGGCAGAACTTCCCAACCCAGTCAACTTCGACGCCGCCACGCAAGCGGTCACGCCCGACGATCTGGCCGGGGCGATCCCGGTCGGCCCCGACCCGCAGGCGCACCTCGAGGGCATCCAGGGGTTCACCGGCGCCGGCGTCACCGAGCTCGCCGTCGCCTACCCGGGCGAGGACTGGCGCGGCTTCATGGAGTTCTGGAAGGGTGAGCTCGCGCCCCTCCTCTGATGCGTCCGCGCGGCCCCGTCGCGGGCCGGGACGAGGCAGCTCGTGCGCTTGCCCCTCACCGCCCGGCCCGCGGGGCCGCTCGCATGTATCTCAAGTATCGGACGCGCACGTCAACTTCATGAGTGAAAGTTTCTGCCCGTGACAATTTCCACCAGAGGGGAAGTCCATCGATGAGCCCGATGATCGACCATGTAGACATCCGCGTGTCCGACATGCGCGTGAGCCGCGCGTTCTACGAGGCGGCGCTGAGGCCGCTCGGCTTCCGGATCGAGTTCGAGCGCAAGGATCCCAACGGCGGCGACGAGGTCGGCTACGGCGACGGTAATGGGGCAGAGTTCGCGATCCACGAGCCCACGCCGCAGCCCGGCCAGGACACCGTCACGACGGGCGCCCACATCGCGTTCACCGCACCCGACGCCGCCGCGGTGGTCGCCTTCCACAAGGCTGCGCTCGCGCAGGGCGGCCACAACCTGGGTGACCCGGGCCGCCGGCCGGAGTACAGCACGGGCTACTACGGCGGCTTCGTGCTCGACCCTGACGGCAACAACGTGGAGGCGGTCTGCCACGTCGATGAATAACCGGTGCCAGGCACCGTTCAACCATCGCGTCAGAGTGCCGGCAGCGACTGCTCCAGCGTGGCGGCGGCCTCGAACAGGTCGCCGCGGCGCTTGATCCGGGCGAGCACCTGGTCGTGCGTGAACCGCAGCTCGTCAGGATCGCCCGACTTCTCACACGCGATCACCTCGCGCCAGGTCACCGGCGTCGAGACCGTCGGCTGCTCCCGCGCGCGCAGCGAGTAGACGCACACGGTGGTCTTCACCTGGTTGTTCTGCGACCAGTCGATGAGCACCTTGCCGCCGCGGATCGCCTTGGTCATCTTGCTGACCACGAGCTCCGGCGCCTCCTGCTCGAACATCTCCGCCACCGTATGGGCGAACGTCCGCGTCGAGGCGTAGGTCGCCTCCGGGTCGTTCAGCGGGATGTAGAGCTGCAGGCCCTTCGATCCGCTCGACTTCGACACGCTCTCGAGCCCGAGCCGCTTGAACATCTCGCGCAGGAGCAGCGCCACCCGGCAGCACTCGACGATGGTCGTCTCCGGCCCCGGATCGAGGTCGAACACCACGTACTGCGGCCGGTCGGGATGCTCGTCCGAGCCGAGGTTCGTGTGCAGCTCGAGCGCGGCGAGGTTCGCGAGCCACACCAGCGTGGCCGTGTCGGAGCAGACGATGTAGTCCACCGGCCGGTCCTTCGACGGGATGTGCACGGTCTGCACCCAGTCGGGCTTGTGCTTCGGCGCGTTCTTCTCGAAGAACATTGCCGCGTCCACGCCGTTGGGATACCGCTTGCGGGTCACCGGCCGGTGGGCGAGGTGCGTGAGCATCGTCGGCGCCACCTGCAGGTAGTAGTCGATCACGTCGCCCTTGGTGAATCCCGCCGCGGGGTAGAGCACCTTGTCGAGGTTCGAGAGCACCAGCTCACGGCCGTCGATCTCGATCGCCACGTGGTGCTTGTCGCGCCGCTCGCCCGCCTCGACGAGCGCGGCCAGCCGCGTCACCCCGCGACCTCCTCGCGTACCACGTCGGTGGCCGCCTTGTCCTCGCGGAGGGCCAGGAACGTGGGCTGGCGCAGGAGGCCCTGCGACGTCCACTCGGCAAATCCGCACTCGCACACGAGCTTCGGCGAGACGAACGTGGCGCCCTTCGGGGGCGTCCCGGCGGCAAACGGTGACGTCTTGCGGGTGAGGGGCCGCAGCCGCTTCTCGAGCATCGCGAGGTCGGCGTCGGAGTACCCGGTGCCGACCTTGCCGGCGTACACCAGGCCGCCGTCGCGGTAGAAGCCCACCAGGAGCGCGCCGATGGTGTCCTTGCGCCGCCCCGCGCCCGCCGTGAACCCGGCGATCACGAACTCCTGGCGCAGCACGTTCTTGATCTTCAGCCACTCGCGACCGCGATGGCCGGGCTGATACGTGGAGTCGCGGCGCTTCGCGACGATGCCCTCGAGGCCGGCCTTGCGGCTGGCCTCGAGCACGTCCTCGCCCGCGCCCTCCAGGATCGCCGGCACCTTCCAGGCGGGGCCGTCCAGCCCGAGCCCCTCCAGCAGCTCTCGGCGCTCGTCGTAGCTGCGATCCATCAGCGACTCGTCGTCCAGGTAGAGCAGGTCGAAGATCATGTAGGTGACGGGGTGCTCCTTCGCCATCCGCGTGATGGCCGAGCGCCCCGTGAGGTGCATGCGCGCCTGCAGGCGCTGGAAGCTGGGCCGGCCGTCGTCGCCGATCGCCACGATCTCGCCGTCCAGCACCGCGCGCCGCGCGCCCAGCTGGCGCTGGAGGCGGTTCAGCTCCGGGAACCCCGACGTGATCTCGCGCAGGCTCCGCGTCTCGATCCGCAGCCGGCCCGGCTCGGAGTAGGCGATCGCCCGCATGCCGTCCCACTTCACCTCGAACGCGTAGTCGTCCTCCTCCTGCGGGAGCACGGCGAGCTGGGCCATCATCGGCGTGACGTGCTCGGGGTAGGGCTCGCGCTCCTCGGCGCCGTCCATGCGGTGGATCATCCAGTCCTTGGCGTCGTGCCCGGCCTGGAAGAGGGCGTACCTGCCCGAGACGCGCTTGCCGGAGAGCTCGAGGATGATCTCCTTGGGCTTCCACTTCTCCACCTCGTAGGTGCCGCGGTCATACACCGACATGTCGCCGGCGCCGTAGCTGCCCTCGGGGATCGTGCCCTCCCACGTGAGGTACTCGAGCGGGTGATCCTCGGTGTGCACGGCCTTGCGGTTGGACTCGGGGTCGGCCGGCAGCCCGCGCGGGAGCGCGAAGCTCACCAGCACACCGTCGCGCTCCAGCCGCAGGTCGAAGTGCCAGCGGGTGGCCGAGTGCTCCTGGATGGAGAACCGCGGCTTCTTCGACGCGCGCCTGGCCGGCCGCTTCCCGGCGGGCTCGCTGGTCTCGTCGAACTTGCGCTTGCCGCGGTAGGTGGAGAGCTTGTCGGTCACTTCTTCGATTTGGCTCTGGGTTTCGCCTTGCGCTTGTTGGATGACTTCAGTGAGGCTTGCAGCGCGGCCATCAGGTCGGGCGCGTCGTCCTGCTTCTTCGGCTCGGGCACGGTGATCTTCTCACCCTTGCCCTTCTTCTTGATGATCTTCAGGAGAAACGCACGGTAGCTGTCCTTGTACTTCTCCGGCTTGAACGTGCCGGCCATCTTGTCGATCAGCTCACGCGCCGCCTTCAGCTCCTCGGCCTTGATCCGCTGGCCCTTGGGCTTCGCGGCGCCGGGGTCGCGGATCTCGTTTGCGAAGTACATCTTCTCGAGGACGAGCACGCCGTCGTGCACGCGCAGGCAGCCGAGCTGCTCGCGGTTGTGGAAGATGTAGTTGCAGATGGCGGCGAGGCCCGAGTCCTCCATCGCCTTGGCGAGGAGCGCGTAGACGTGGGCGGCGGCGCCGTCGTCGGCCGGCCCCAGGTAGAAGGTGCGCTCGAAGTAGATGGGGTCGATGTCGTCGTAGGAGACGAAGTCGAGCACCGTGATGGCGTGGTAGCCCTCGACCTTGGCGGCCTCGAAGTCGGCGTCGTCCATGATCACCATCGAGCCGTTGTCCAGCTCGTAGGCGCGGGCGATCTCCGAGTCGGGCACGGCCTTGCCCTCCTTCTTGCACTGCTTCTCGTAGCCGATGGGCGACTCGTCCTTGGTGTGGATCATGTGGAAGTGGAGGTCTTCCTCGTGGATGGCTGCGTACATCGCCACCGGCGCGTTCACCAGGCCGAAGGAGATGCTTCCTTTCCAGATTGCTCGTGGCATGGCCGTTTCATGCCCCGAGGCGGGGCGGCTGAATCAACGGTGCCTGGCACCGTTGATTCACGGGCCTTTTCGAAACGGGGCTCCAGGCCGCTCCCAGAACCAAATAACACCTGGCACCGCTGATTCACCACGGGGTCGTGACGATCCGCCGGATGAGCGCTCCCGTGGCCATCGGCACCGCCGTGCCTGGCGGGGCGGCTGAATCAACGGTGCCTGGCACCGTTGATTCACGGGCCTTTTCGAAGCGGGGCTCCAGGCCCCTGCCAGAACCGAATAACACCTGGCACCGTTGATTCACCGCGCGCCGTTACGATTCCTCGAAATGCACGAAGCCCGCATCAACCAGACCGAGCAGGGCAGCCTGCCGGCCGACGGCGGCTGGTTCATCCTGAACCTCGGCGAGATGGCCTGGGAGACCGTGCCGGGCTTCGGCACGTGGCGCGGCTTCGACTTCGCCGCGCGGCCCGCCGGTGAGCCGGGCAGCGGCGTGCACATCCACGTCCTCGAGGCCGGCGAGAGCAACGGCTACTACCACTCCGAGGACGCCCAGGAGGGCTTCCTCGTGCTGAGCGGCGAGTGCCTCGCCGTGGTCGAGGGCGAGGAGCGCACCATGCGGCAGTGGGACTACCTGCACTCACCGCCGGGCACCGCGCACATCACCGTCGGAGCCGGCAGCGCCCCGTGCGTGATCCTGATGTTCGGCAGCCCGGACCCCAGCCGCCACGTCTCGTGGATCGCGGACGAGACCGCGGCGAGGCACGGGGTCAGCGTCAGCCGCACGACGAGCGACGGCGCAGAGGCCTACCCCGATATCCCGCGCGAGACCTCAGTGCCGCCGCCGCCGCCATTCGCCTGACCTGACGCCGGCCGGCCCAGCTCCACCTAGAGCTCGTCCTCGTGATCGGCGTAGTACGCAGTCAGCCGCCCGCGGTACTCGTCGGAGTCCTCGTCCCACTCCGGCGCGTTTCGGATCTGCTCCTTCGTGCGCTTGACCAGCACGATCTGCGTGTCCCAGTCGATCTCCTCCACGACGCCCGCCGGCAGCATCACCTTCTTGCCGAAGATCCACGGCCCGGTATCGACCACCAGGCGGCTCTTGCCCGCCTCGTAGGTCGCCTCATCGATCTTGCCGATGCCGCCGTCGGAGGCCTGCACCGAGAACCCCACGATGCTCCGCACGTGCGGGCTCTGCGAGTCATCGACCGCGTGCTCGCCCTGCGGATGGTCGTCGTTATAGCCCCACTCGGGATCGCGGAAGTTCCACATCCCGAACATGTCGCCAGGTGGCACGCCCATACCAGATCACTTCCTTGCGGTCGTTTCCCTCCGCCGACAGTACCCGCGCCCCCGCACGCGTAACCACGGGGCTCCGGGGGTATCGGGGAGTCTCACCGACCGGGATGGGGGCAGCATGAAGGCAGTCACATGGCATGGGCGCAGGGACGTTCGGGTGGACTCGGTGCCCGATCCGAAGATCGAGGCACCGACGGACGCGATCATCAAGATCACCTCGACCGCGATCTGCGGCTCGGATCTGCATCTCTACGAGGTGCTCGGCCCGTTCCTGGACGTGGGCGACGTGCTCGGCCACGAGCCGATGGGCATCGTCGAGGAGGTCGGCGCGGAGGTGAAGGACATCAAGGCGGGCGACCGCGTGGTGATCCCCTTCAACATCTCGTGCGGCCACTGCTGGATGTGCGACCAGAAGCTCTTCGCCCAGTGCGAGACCACCCAGAACCGCGATCAGGGCACGGGCGCCTCGCTCCTCGGCTACACGAAGCTCTACGGCCAGGTGCCGGGCGGCCAGGCCGAGTACCTGCGCGTGCCGCAGGCCCAGTTCGGGCCGATCAAGGTGGCCGAAGGGCCGCCCGACACGCGCTTCCTCTACCTCTCCGACGTGCTCCCCACCGCGTGGCAGGCCGTGCAGTACGCCGACCTGCCGCGGCGAAACGGCACCGTCGCGGTGTTCGGGCTCGGGCCCATCGGCCAGATGGCGACGCGCATCGCGGCGTACAAGGGCGCGCGGGTGTTCGGGATCGATCCGGTCGTGGAGCGGCGCGAGATGGCCAGGCGCCACGGGATCGAGGTGCTCGACCTCACCGACGACGTCGCAGACCGGCTGCGCGAGCTGACCGACGGCCGCGGGCCCGATGCGGCCATCGACGCGGTGGGCATGGAGGCGCACGGCGCGCCGGTGGTGAAGCTGATGCAGACGCTCACGGGGATGCTGCCCGACGCGGCTGCCCAGGGCGTGATGCAGCGGGTCGGGGTCGACCGGCTGTCGGCGCTCACCGCCTGCTTCGATGCGGTGCGGCGCGGTGGCACGGTCTCGATCTCGGGCGTCTACGGCGGCATGACCGACCCGCTGCCGATGCTCCAGATCTTCGACAAGGGCCTGCAGATCCGCATGGGCCAGGCCCACGTGAAGCGCTGGATCGGCGACCTGATGCCGCTGGTGGAGGACGACGACGATCCGCTCGGCGTGGAGGATCTGGCGACCCACGTGATGCCGCTGGCCGAGGCGCCGAAGGCCTACGAGACGTTCCAGAAGAAGCAGGACGGCGCCATCAAGATGGTGCTCCAGCCGTGAGGGTTGCCGTCACCGGGGCGACCGGCAACGTCGGGAGCTCCGTGGTCGCCGCGCTCGCGGCCGACGACCGGGTCGACGAGGTGCTCGGCATCGCGCGCCACGCGCCGGCGGAAGCGCTCCCGAAGGTGGAGTGGCTCGCGGCCGACGTGCGCCGCCACGACCTGGTCACGGCGTTTCGCGGCGCCGACGCGGTGATCCACCTGGCCTGGCTCATCCAGCCGTCGCACCGGCCCGACACGCTCGCCTCGGTGAACGTCTTCGGCAGCGAGCGCGTGTTCGAGGCGGTGGCGGCGGCGGGCGTGCCGGTGCTGGTGCACGCGTCGTCGGTGGGGGTGTACTCGCCCGGCCGCGGCCGCGCACCGGTGGACGAGACGTGGCCGCGGGAGGGCATCTCGACCTGCTCCTACTCGCGCGACAAGGCGACGTGCGAGCACATGCTCGACCGGTTCGAGTCGCGCCAGCCCCAGGTGCGCGTGGTGCGGCTGCGGCCGAGCCTCATCTTCAAGCGCGGAGCGGGCGCCGAGGTGACGGGGTACTTCCTGGGCTCGTGGATCAACCGGCGGATGGTGCCCTCGCGGCTGCCGGCGGTGCCGCTGCCGCGTGGCCTCGCGCTGCAGGCGGTGCACACCGACGATGTCGCGGCCGCCTACGTGGCGGCGGTGTTCAGTGAGGTGCGCGGGGCGTTCAACGTGGCGGCCGATCCCGTGATCGACGCAAGCGTGGTGGCGCGGGAGTTCGGCGCGCGCGTGGTGCAGGTGCCGCCGGCGGTGATGCGGGCCGGCATGAGCGCGGCGTGGAAGGCGCACCTCCAGCCGACCGACCCGGGCTGGTTCGACATGGCGCTCGGCTCGCCCGTCATGGACTGCTCGCGGGCCCACGGCGAGCTTGGCTGGACGCCGAAGCACCCGGGTACCGATGCGCTGCACGACGTGCTCGCAGGCGTGCGCGACCAGGCCGACGACCTCTACCGCCCGAGCGCCGGGCGGCCCTAGCTCAGCCCGAGCTCCTCCTCGCGCAGCTGCTCGCGGCGCACGTCCAGCTGGCGGTGTGACTCGTCCTCCGCGCCGATCAGCTCGTTCCGCGCGCCCGAGACGCGGATCAGCTCGTCCAGCTTGAGGTTGAGCGCCCGCGACTCGCGGCTGGAGGTGTGCTGGATCGCGCAGACGAGGATCAGCGTGAGGAGCGACAGCACCACCGACGTGGTCGAGAGCACGGCCTCGTCGCCCATGCCGACCACGACGATCAGCACCAGCACGAGGAGATCCAGCACGACCACCGCCACGAAGGTGGACTCATGGCCGAGCACGTCGGTGACGCGGTCGATCAGCCGGCTCGACCGCCGGCGCGGCTGTCGCTGCGACTCGGTCACTCGTGCCCGACGGCCAGCGTCTGGGACTCGGGCACGCCGGAGCGGATCTCGCGCGTGCGCTCGAGCTCGGCGTTCACCTCGGCCGCGAAGAGGATCGCCACGCTGCAGAGCCAGAGCCACGTGAGCGTGATGATCACGCCGGCCAGCGATCCCCAGGCCTTGTTGTACGACGAGAACTTCGACGCGTAGAGCCCGAAGAGCGCCGAGCCGACGATCCAGAGCACGGCCGCCGACACCGCGCCCGGCGTGACGAACTGAAACCGCGGGTGATCCACGTCGGGGCCGAGGTAGAGGATGCCGCCGAACGCCCCCAGAAGGACGATGAAGAGGATCGGCCACTGAAGCGTCCACCAGAGCCACGACACGGCTCCCGGCTGGCCTACCGCGTCGCCCACCCAGCTCGTCATGTACGGCGCCAGCACGAGCACCGCGAACACGCCGACCAGGGCGAGCGTGAGGATCAGCGTGATGAGGAACGCCGCCACGCGCTGGCGGATGAAGTTGCGCTGCTCCTTGCGCTCGTAGGCCACGTTCAGGCCCCAGATCACGGTCTGCACCGCGCCCATCAGCGAGAAGATGGCGAGCACCAGGCCGACCACCACCATCAGGCCGCCGCCCTGCGACTTCGACACCTGCTGCAGGTTCGACTGGATCAGCTGTTGCGCGCTTGCGGGCACCACCCCGTTGAGCTTGGCCACCAGCCGGTTGATCTCGTCCGGCCCCGCGGTGAGGTTGAGGATGCCGAGCGCCACCAGGGCGGCCGACGGGATGGCGAAGAACGCGCCGTAGGCAACGCCCTTGCCGACGCTCGTCATGTTGTCGGCCATGAGGCGCTTACCGGCGCGCTTGAACACCGAGACGTAGTCGCCCGCCGGCAGATCGGTGAGGCCGGGGTCGTCCAGGATCTCGCCCGTCGGCATGTCGGGCGGCTCGGGCTGAGCGATCTGGCGCGGGCGGCGCCTGCGCAGCTGCGGGACCGGGTGCATCACCCGGTCGGCGATCGCAGCGATATCGTTGGCGACGCGCTCGCGCGCCTCCTCGGCGTTACTGCGCGACGTCTGCGTCATCGGGTGCGAACCGCCGCTCGATGAAGTCGTTCAGCACCTTCGTGAGCAGCGTCGTCGCGACGGCGACGCCGATGTAGCCGATCCACTGCTTCTTGGCCACGGTGTTCTGCTTCGACTTGGTCTTTCGCGCCTTCATCGTGCCCGTCAGAGCGGGGCGGGCGACGAGCCCGGCTACCTGTCCTACACCCATCGTTCAGCTCTCCTGCTCGGACGTCTTCGGATGAACCTTCTGGACGACGTTCGAGATCTTCTCGGCGACGTTGTCCTTCGCCCGCTTCGGGGCGTTCGCGCGGTAGACGAGGGCCTCCACCGTCGCTCCCAGCTGGTCGCGCGCGACCTCTACTTCGCGGCGCCGGATTTCGCTTGAGTCCTGACCCATGCGACATCCTCCTTCGCTGATTCGATGGTGTTCGTCGGGATCGGCGGGCCGGCGCTCTTCAGCGCGGACGTCCCGATCTTGGCGAGGATCGCCGCCAGCACGAGCGCGACGGCCGCCACGATGAGCGCCGCCAGCCACGTTGCGACCACCAGCGAGAGCGCTGCGATCGAGGCGGCGACGATGCATGCCACGGTGATCAGCGCAAAGAGCGCCGCTGCGCCGACGAGGCCGGCGCCCTTGCCGAGCGTGCCGGCCTTCTCGGAGACCTCCGCCTTGGCGAGCGCCACCTCGCTTCGCACGAGCGTCGATACGTCACGCGAAAGCTGTTTTGTCAGATCGCCGAGCGATTGGTCTTCAAGCCGCGTATCAGTCATGCAGCATCTGTACCCGTCCGCCGACGGTTCAAACGTGACTTCGAGGGGAACACCATTCCAGATCACCCACCACCAAAGGGGAAATCATGAGCACTACTGGATGGATCGTCCTCATAGTCGTCGTCATCGCAGTCATCGTGATCGTGGCGGCATTCGCCGCGTCACGCCGCAGGGCAGAGCAGGAGCGCATCGTGCGCCACGACGCTGCCGACGCCCACCGCGACGAGGCGGCCAGCCGGCAGCGCGAGGCCGAGGCGAAGCAGCTCGAGGCCGATGAGCAGGCTGCCCACGCCAAGCGCGAGGCCCTTGCGGCCGAGGCCAAGGCCGAGGAGGCCAGGGTCGTGCAGGCCGGCGCCGACGAGCACGCAGAGCTCGCCGACGACATCGATCCCGCGGTCCCGGCCGACCGCTAGCACGTGAGTACCGAAGCCGACCGGACGGGTCCCAGCGGGGGCCCGTCCATCACTTCCACGGTCCCGATCGCACCGCAGCTGGTAGCGATGGCGGAGGCCCCGCGGTCGGTGGTCCTCGACATCCCGCTGCGCGTCATCGCCAAGGTGCTGGTCTCGGTGCTGGTGTTCTCGGTGGCGGTGTCGCTCCTCTCGAGCGTCCGCACCGTGCTGGTGTGGGTCGGCATGGCGGTGTTCATCGCCATCGCGCTCAACCCGGCCGTGGTGCGCGTGGAGCGCGTCATGCGCCGCAACTGGGCCGTGGTGACGGTGTTCTTCGTGTTCGTCGCCGGGCTGCTCGCAGTCCTCGCGCTGCTCGTCGCGCCGTTCGTGACGCAGATCGACACCATCTCGAAGACCGCGCCGCAGGAGGCCCACAAGCTCCTCTCCAACCCGCTGGTCCACCGCCTGGACCAGCACTACGACATCGTCGCGAAGGTGGAGGCGCACGCGTCCGACCTGCCCAACATCCTCTTCGGCGCGGCCGGCACCGTGGTGAACGGCGTGGCGGCGACGGTGACGGTGCTCTTCCTGTCGGCGTTCATCCTCTTCGAGCTGCCGCGCATCAACGAGATCATCCTCTCGCAGCTTCGCCCGTCCGGCGCCGCCCGCGCCCGTGAGATCGGCGGGCACATCAACCGAAACGTGGGCGGCTACGTGGCCGGCAACCTCGTGATCTCGCTCATCGCGGGCATCGTCGCGACGGCGACGCTCTGGATCCTCGGGGTGCCCTACGCGCTCACGATGGGCGTCGTGGTGGCCATCGGCGACCTGATCCCGCTGATCGGCGCGACGCTCGCGTCGATCATCATCGTCGCGGTCGCCTACTTCGCAAACGGCACCACCGACGGCATCATCGTCTTCGCGGTGATCATGATCTACCAGCAGATCGAGAACCACGTGCTGCAGCCCGTCATCTACCGCCGCACGGTGCAGATCCCGGCGCTGGTGGTGCTGATCGCCGTGCTCGTGGGCGCGGCGCTCCTGGGCATCCTGGGGGCGCTGATCGCGATCCCGATCGCCGGCACGATCCAGGTGGTGGTGAAGGATCTGCTGTCGGCGCGGGCCGAGCGGATCGCCGCCGAGGCGCCGTGATCGGCGACGCTGTCTCGGCCGGGGTGCGCGCACACCATCACCGGCGGCTGGCGCGGCACGGCAAGTTCCCGCTCGACCCGGTGGAGGGCGGCTGGGCGCTCGACGCCCCGCCGCCGCGGCCGGGGTCCTCGCTCGAGGTGCTGATCGACGGCGAGGCCGCGCTCGGGCGGATGGTGGATGAGATCCGCGCGGCCCGGCACTCGGTGCACGTGAGCGGCTGGTTTCTGTCGCCCGAGTTCGTGATGCGCGGCGGCGAGGAGCCGGTGGTGGTGCGAAACCTGCTGGCCGAGGCCGCGCGGCGCGTGCAGGTGCGCGTGCTGCTCTGGGCGGGGGCGCCCCTTCCGGTGTTCAAGCCGTCGCGGCGCATGGCCCGCGCGGTGCGCGACCAGCTGCTGGCGGCCGGGCCGCTCGACTGCGCGCTTGACTCGCGCGAGCGGCCGATGCACTGCCACCACGAGAAGACGATCGTCATCGACGGCCGCGTGGCGTTCGTGGGCGGCATCGACCTCACTGCGATGGCGGGCGACCGGCGCGACTCACCGCGGCATCCGGCGCGCGCGGCGGTGGGCTGGCACGACGTGGCGTCGGTTGCTCACGGCCCGGTGGTGGCCGACGTGGCCAACCACTTCGCGCTGCGCTGGCACGGCGTCACCGGGCAGGCGCTCGCGACGGTGGAGCCGCCGGAGGCGTCGGGATCGTCCACGGTGCAGCTGGTGCGAACCGTGCCCGAGGGCCGCTATCCGGGCCTTCCCGACGGGACATTCGGGATCCTCGAGACCTACGCCCGGGCCATCCGCTCGGCGCAGAGGCTGATCTACCTCGAGTCGCAGTACCTCTGGTCGGCCGAGATCATCCAGCTCCTGGCCGAGAAGCTACGAAACCCGCCGGGTGACGACTTCCGGCTGCTGCTGGTGCTGCCGGGAAGGCCGTACGGCGGCGCCGACGACACGCGCGGCGGGCTGGCCGAGCTGGTGGATGCCGACGGCGGCGCCGGGCGGGTGCTCGCGTGCTCGCTGTACGCGCCGGCGGGGGACGTGGCAGACCTGATCTACGTGCACGCGAAGGTGGGGGTCATCGACGACCGGGTGCTGATCGTGGGCTCCGCCAACCTGAACGACCACTCGATGTTCAACGACACGGAGGCGGCGCTCGTGACCGACGACGCCGAGCTTGCGCGCGACACGCGCCTGCGGCTCTGGAGCGAGCACCTGGAGGCGCCGCGCGCCGACGTCGCAGGTGACCCGCGCGAGGTGTTCGACACGATGTGGCGCCCGCGGGCAGAGCAGCAGTTCGAGCTGCGCGAGGCCGGCCTGCCGATGACCCACCGCGTGAGCCGCCTCGACCACGTCTCCCACCGCGCCGCCCGCCTGCTGGGCCCGCTCCAGGGCCTGCTGGTGGACGGCTAGCTCGACGTCGCCGGGAGCGCGGGGCGCCGGAGCGGGGCGATCCGCTCGAGCCATGGCGCTGCTCTCATCTCGGTGAAGAGCTCCGCGCTCTCGTCCGCGAGGAGCGCGCCCTCGGCCGATCGATCGTTCTGCGCGAGCCACTCTGCATGCTCAACGAGGGTCACGGCGAGCCAGAAGCGTGCGTCGATCGCCCGAAATCCGTCGGCGGCGACGCTCCAGAGCCCTTCGACGTCGCCGCTCTCTCGTTTGCGGCACATGAGCTTCGCGCTGAGGCGGGCGACCTGGGCGTCGAGCAGCCGGCGCCGCTCGATAGGAGTGAGGGACGTGAACTCCGCGAGCGTCTCCTCCGCGCTTGCGATGTCCCCGGCGTCAAGAGCTGCCTCGACGGCCTCCACGAGCCCCTCGGAGGCATAGCGGAGCTGGAACAGCGAGCGGGAGATGCCAAAGGCCTCGCGAGCCGACTCGACGGCTTCGCTGTAGCGGCGCTGAGATCGCCGGACGATCGCCTGAGCGACGCAAAACGAGCTCTCGTCCTGTCGATCCCCTGCGGCCGGCAGCTGGCTCAGATCCTCGAGCAGCAGCTCGACCCGGTCGAAGCTGCCGCGGGCCTGGGCGGTGCGCGCTTCAACGAGGAGGATCGTCGCGCCGGCCAGCGCGTCGCTCTCAGTTCCGCCGGGCACCTCTCCGAGAAGCTCCGCGGCCTCATCCCACCGCCCGGTCGACGACAGGTTGTCGGCCGCCTGGGTCAGCATCTGCGACTCCCATGCGCGGTATCCCCGGCGCCGCGCGAGCTCGAGCGCCTCGCGGAGCAACACCGCGGCTTCGGCGTGACGATCGTGCTCCATGAACAGGCCGGCGAGGTTGTACTGGCCCCGCAGCGCGGCCGGAACCAGGTCGTGAGTCAGGGCGACGCGGATCGCCTGGCGGATGAGCGCCTCGCTCTCGGTCGCCCTTCGCCACAGGAGCACGCCTTTGGTGTTCAACGCCTCCGCCAGCACCTGGGGCAGCCTCAGCGCCTCGGCGAGATCCAGCGCGAGCTCGATCGGCTCCACCGTGAGGTCGTACCGGCCGACGAAGAACGAGACCCGGCCGAACTCGGCTGCGACGGCCGCGAGCTCGGCATCTCTGGGCCCGTCTGCCAACGTGGTGAACGCTCGTTCGAGCACCTCCAGAGCGTCCTGGGCACGGCCCGAGAACCGCAGCGCCTCGGCAATCCTGCTGGAGACGCGCGCGGCGGCACGCTCGTCGTCCACGGCCTCCAGCAGCCCGACTGCTTGCTGGAACCGGTCGATCGCAGCGTCGAACTCGCCGGCCTGGAGGTCGGCGGCTCCGGATCGCTCCAGCAGCTCGGCCTGCGTGCGCGTATCGCGGCTCAGCTCGGCGGCGTGCTGGAAGTACGCGGCCGCTTCGGTGCCGGCCGCCAGCGACGCTGCTCGTTCGCCGGCGCGCACCAGCATCGACTGGGCCAGGCTCCGGAGTTCGTCGGCGTCGGGATCGTTCGGGCCCGCGTGATATGCGTCGAGGTAGTGCGACGCGACGATGCCTGCAAGCTCCTCCTCGCCGGCCGGCTCTGCGCGCAGGTAGGCGGCAGCCGCGAGGTGGCGCCGTTTCCGTTCGCGTTTGGCGATCGTCTCGTAGGTCACCCGGCGCAGCAGGTCCTGCACGAACGTCAGCTGGCCGCGCTCCGGCGACAGCCGATCGGACTGGAGGGTGAGGATCTCCTTGGCGACCAGCGACTCCACGAGCGGCGGCAGCTCGTCGGCCGGGAGCGTCGAGAGCGCCGTGAGCCCGGCATGGGTGAACGACTTCCCGAGCACAGCGGCGTCCGAGAGCAAGAGGCGCTCGTCTGTCGTGAGCCCGTCCAGGCGGGCGGCGACCAGCGCGTGGAGCGTCTCGGGCACTGCCAGCGCGTCAACCGGCGCTGCGACGCGGTAGCGCTCCCCCTCGCGGATGAGGATCTCCCGATCCAGCAGCATTCGCACCGTCTCGACTGCGTACAGGGGGACACCCTCGGCTCGCTCCACCATGCGTGCGCGCAGCTCGGGGGGAAGCCCCGGCACCAGCCCCTCGAGCATCGTCGAGATCTCCGAGTCCTGGAGCGGCTCGAGAAAGATGGATGTGAATCCGCGCTGGCCCGCGCCCCACGACGGTCGCAGCGATCCGAGCTCCGGCCGCGACAGGGTCACCACGTAGAGGGGGAACGTCCGTGACCAGTCGAGGAGGTACTCGATGAAGTCGAGGAGCCCTGGATCAGCCCACTGGAGATCTTCGAACACCATGACCACCGGAGCCGAGTCTGCGAGCCGTTCGAAGAAGAGGCGCCAGGCCGAGAACAGATCCTCCTTGTCCGGGGCTGTTCGGTCAGCCAGCCCGATGAGGTGCCCGAGCCGCGGCTCGAGGAACTCGCGGTCGGCGACGAGCGGGATCCTTGCCTCGAGGGTCTCTCGCAGCTTCGCGCGGGCCACCTCGGGCATGTCGTCCTCCAGGATGCGCGCCCGCGCCCGCACCATCTCGCCCAGCGCCCAGTACGCCACCCCGTCGCCGTAGGCGAGGCAGCGGCCGCGGTGCCAGAGGACATCGTCTGCCAGCCCGTCGATGTACTTCTCGAACTCCCACGAGAGCCGCGACTTCCCGACGCCGGCGATCCCCATGATCGAGACCAGCCGGGCGCGCCGCTCGTCGGCGGAGGCGTGGAAGAGCTCCTTGACGAGATGGAAATCGCGGTCCCGGCCGACGAACGGCGCCTCGAGCCCCACGCCGCGGCCCCGCCCGCGGCGAGTGGCGATCACCCGCTCGGGCCGGAACACCTCGATCGGCTCAGTCCGGCCCTTCACCAGGTGCCGGCCCGCGCTCTCGTAGGCGATTGCGGCCTCGGTCGCCCGGCGGGTCGCAGCACCGACCAGCACGGTTCCGGGCTCGGCCAGGGCCTGGATCCTGGATGCGGTGTTCACGAGGTCTCCGGCGACCAGGCCCTGTCCGCTGGCGTGAAAGCTGACTGCGGCCTCTCCCGTCATCACTCCGACGCGGAGCCGCAGGTCCGCCGAGCCGAACTCATCGCCGAGCGCGGAGACCGCTGCGACCAGATCCAGTGCAGTGCGCACCGCCCGCTCGGCGTCGTCCTCCTGGGCTACAGGGGCGCCCCAGACCGCCATCACCGCGTCTCCGATGAACTTCTCGACGCCGCCGCCGTACCGCTCGACGAGCCGTCGGGCGACGTCGAAGTAGCGCGTGAGCAGGTCGCGCACGTCCTCGGCGTCGCGATGTTCCGAGAGGGTCGTGAAGCCCACCAGGTCGGCGAACAGCACCGACACGAGGCGGCGCTCGTCGGCCCCGCCTTCGATCACGGCGTGAGCACTGCGCGGAGCGGTCGCGGGTGTGTCCAGCATGCCCCGCGCCAGCTGGGCTCCGCACTCACCGCAGAACTTCGCCGACGGGCTGTTCAGCGTGCCGCACTGCCCGCACGCGCGCGTCAGGGGCCTTCCGCATTCCGCGCAGAATTTCCGCTCGGCGTCGTTCGGGGTTCCGCAGGCAGAGCAGTTCACGTCGTTGTGAGGCACGCTGCTCACCAGTCTAGGACAGCGAACCGCAGGATGTTCAGGGGCAAGCCGAAGTTCTGCCGGTGGCTGCCCTCCCGCCTCACCGATGCTGTCAACCGATCGCGCTCGTGCGCCAGTACCGCAGCTTCCCGAGGTACACAGCGAGTGCGGTCACCGCGATCCAGGCGAGCACCACCGTCAGCTCCATCTCATCCAGAAGGTGCGAGCGCTCGGCGGCGAGGATCCGTCCGAGCACGATCACCCCGGCGGCAGCGATCAACACCGCACGCACCTGTGGCTCGAGGATGGTGCGGCGCACCGGCCGGAGGTATGCGAGCTTCGCGAGCGCGGGATCGGTGACTCTGCTGAGCCCATGGACAAGGGGCACCAGCACGGGCTGCATCGCGATTCGCGCGGTGAAGTAGCCGGCGGCGATCGATACGACGAGGCTGCCGACGACATCCGTCGGATGGTGCATTCCCGCCAGCACCCGGGACACCGCGATCAGTGCGCCGAAGCCGAGGAAGAACCAGCCGGCGCGGCGCGAGACGAAGAGCACGCCGAACGCAATCGAGAGCGCAGCGGTTGCGTGGTCGCTTGGAAACGAGGCGTCAGCGGAGCGGGGGAGGAGCGGGATGATGGCGGAGTGCAGCTCGTAGGGGCGCGGACGGTGCCAGATGTGTGAGATCACCTGGTTGGCCAGGAGGCCAACGGCGGCCGCCGACAGGCCCGCGGCGCATGCGCGCTTCCAGGTGGTATCGCCCGGGGGCGAGAGCAGCCACATGGCCACTGCGAGCACGCCGAAGAGCGGAACGCCCCAGGTGGAGAACTGCACGACCACGCTTGCCAGCAGCGGATGTGCGTGCATCGTCTGATTGATCCAAAGCTCGAGTCTGTACTCCACGCGCGCCCGCCCTCTCATGATGTTCACCAAACTGACACATCAAGAGTAGGAAGGTTTTCTGAGAGTTCTCCTACAGAGCGTTCACTCGCTTGCCAGCCGCCGCGTCAGGAGCGCCAGCACCGCCGCCTCCTGCGGCGTGAGGCCGGCCAGATCCTTCGCGAGCTTCTGATCGGCCTCCTGCTCGAGCACCGAGCGCAGCGTGCCGTCGAGGTGGGCGTCGAACACCCCCGGATGCACGTAGCTCTTGCGCGCCACCGCCGGGGTGTTCCCGAGCTCGGCGGCGACCGATTCGGCCGCCTCCACCACCTGCTTCTTGGCCTGGGTGCTCGAGCCGAACTCGCCCAGCTCGTCGAGCGCCCAGGCGGCGAGCACCGTGCCCGCCCAGGTGCGGAAGTCCTTGGCGGTGAACTCGTCGCCGGTGATGTCGCGCAGGTACTCGTTCACGTCGTCTGACTCGACGTCCACAACCTTGCCGTCGCGGTTGAGGTACTGGAAGAGGTGCTGCCCCGGCAGCCCCTCGCAGCGGCGGATGACCCGCGCCGCCCGCGGGTCGGTGATCTCGATGTCGTGCATCTTGCCGCTCTTGCCCCGGAACCGGAACTCGATGCGCGAGCCGTGCACGTCCACGTGGCGGTCGCGCATCGTGGTGAGCCCGAACGACCCGTTCTCGCGCGCGTACTCGTCGTTTCCCACCCGGATGTTGGTCGTGTCGAGCAGGTGCACGACGGTGGCGAGCACCCGCTCGCGGCTGAGGGAGCGGCGCGACATGTCACGATCCACCCGCTTTCGGATCTTCGGCAGCACCTTGCCGAACGCCACCATCCGGTCGTACTTGGTCTCATCGCGGATTGCCCGCCACTCGGGGTGGTAGCGGTACTGCTTTCGTCCGCGCACGTCGCGCCCCGTGGCCTGCAGGTGCCCGTTGGGCGAGGGGCAGATCCACACGTCCGTCCACGCCGGCGGGATCGCCAGGGCCTTGATCTCGGCCACGCGCCGGGCCGCCACCGGCTTTCCCTGCGCGTCTCGGTAGGAGAACCCCTTGCCGCGCTTGCGCCGCGAGATGCCCGGCTTGTCGTCCGACACGTAACGCAGTCCCGCTGCGCGGGCAGAGAGCTCAGGTGCAACGGCGGAGGACACGTGACTGCGCAGATACCCGCACGGGCCGCCTGTCAATCGCGACGGTTCATCGCCCTCAGCCGGTATCCCAGCGGGAGCAGATACCAGACCGACGCGAGGATCGCCGCGGCCACGGCTGAAGCCACTGCGGCCCACGGCGTGCCGAACAGCAGATCGGTCACCAGGCCCACCGCGCAGGCGATCGCCACCGCCAGGAAGCCCGTCCCGACCAGCGCGAGGCCGCTCGAGATGTGGATCAGGCGGCGCTTGAGGTGGCGCTCCCACACGATGCGGTGGAAGCTCGTGGGGGCGATGAAGCACACCGACGCCAGCGCGGCGGCCAAAAACGTCACGTAGTACAGGTGCCGCTGGTTCTCGGAGATCGACGTGAAGCGTGCGCTGAACGGCACCGCGAGCAGAAATCCGAAGAGCATCTGCACGCCCGGCAGAGCCACCCGAAGCTCGTTGAGCAGCTCCGTCAGCTGGCGGTTTCGCCGCTCGTCGTCGCTCTCGTCGTCGTCGTGCATTCACCCAGTATTCCCCATCGCGGTTGGCCGGTCACGGTTCGGGGAATCACCGGCTCCAGATGTCACACGCGCGGGAGTTGATCGAACGCTGGCCGCTGGTGCGCCAGCTGACCTCGGGTGACCGGTACGCCCGAGGCGCCGCGTCCATGTCGGAGCGCACGCGCACGCTCGAGGCCCGCACCGAGACCGCCGACAGGGTCGTGGGCTCGGTCTGCCCGTACTGCGCGGTGGGCTGCGCCCAGAAGGTCTACGTCCGCGACGAGCGCGTCATCCAGATCGAGGGCGACCCCGACGCGCCGCACAGCCGCGGCCGCCTCTGCCCGAAGGGCTCCGCCACGCTGCAGCTCACCACCGGCGCGTCGCGCGAGCGCCACGTGCTCTACCGCCGCCCGCACGGCACCGAGTGGGAGCGGCTCGACCTCGACACGGCCATGGACATGGTCGTCGATCGCATGCTCGAGACCCGCGAGCAGGGCTGGGAGTGGGAGAAGGACGGCAGCCGCACCCGCCGCTGCATGAGCATCGCAGCCCTCGGCGGCGCGACGCTCGACAACGAGGAGAACTACCTCATCAAGAAGCTCCTCACGAGCCTCGGCATCATCCAGATCGAGAACCAGGCGCGCGTGTGCCACTCCTCCACCGTGGTCGGCCTCGGCACGTCGTTCGGGCGCGGCGCCTCCACCACGATGCCCGGCGACCTGCAGCACTCCGACCTGATCGTGCTGGAGGGCTCCAACATGGCCGAGGCCCACCCGGTCGCCTACCAGTGGGTGGTCGAGGCCAAGGAGCGCGGCGCCACCATCGTGCACGTCGATCCCCACTACAGCCGCACGAGCGCCCTGGCCGACCTCTTCGTGCCGCTTCGCGCCGGCACCGACATCGCGTTTCTCGGCGGCATCATCAACCACGTCCTCCAGACCGACTCCGACTTCCGCGAGTACGTGGTGGCCTACACCAACGCGCCCACCATCGTGGGCGAGGAGTTCCGCGACGCGGGCATCAACGGCCTCTTCTCGGGCTACGACGCCGAGACGATGGGCTACGACCCCGCGAGCTGGCAGTACGAGGGCGCCGTCGTCGCAGCCGCCGCGGGCCAGCGCGACCAGGAGGGCAACCTCGCGCGCGTCGGCAGCGACCACGGCGAGCCCACCCTCGACGTCACCCTCCAGCACCCGCGCTGCGTCTGGCAGATCCTCAAGCGCCACTACGAGAGCTACACGCCCGAGATGGTCGAGCGCGTGTGCGGCGTGCCCCAGCCGCTGTTCGCCGAGGTCTGCCGCCTCTTCGTCGAGAACTCGGGCCGCGAGCGCACCACGTCGTTCGTCCACGGCGTGGGCTGGACGCAGCACACCATCGGCTCGCAGTACATCCGCGCGGCCTCGATCCTGCAGCTCCTGCTGGGCAACGTCGGCCGCCCCGGCGGCGGCGTGATGGCGATGCGCGGCCACGCCTCCATCCAGGGCTCGAGCGACATCCCGACGCTCTTCGACACGCTGCCCGGCTACATCCCGATGCCGCACGCCCACGCCCACGAGGATCTGGCCGAGTTCCTGCGGGCCGATAGCGCCCTGCGCGGCTTCTGGCACAACATGGACGCCTACATGGTGAGCCTCCTGAAGGCGTGGTGGGGCGACGCGGCCACGAAGGAGAACGACTTCTGCTTCGACTACCTGCCGCGGCTCACCGGCAGCCACAGCACCTACGACACCGTGATGGAGCAGGTGAAGGGCACGGTGAAGGGCTACTTCCTCTTCGGCGAGAACCCCGCCGTCGGCTCGGCCAACACGCGCATGCAGCGCCTCGGCATGTCCAAGCTCGACTGGCTGGTGGTGCGCGACTTCTCGCTCATCGAGAGCGCCACGTGGTGGAAGGACGGCCCCGAGATCGAGTCGGGCGAGATGCGCACCGAGGACATCGCGACCGAGGTGTTCTTCTTCCCCGCCGCCGCCCACACCGAGAAGGAGGGGACGTTCACCAACACCCAGCGGATGCTGCAGTGGCACCACAAGGCCATCGATCCGGCCGAGGATCAGCGCAGCGACCTCTGGTTTGCCTACCACCTGGGCCGGAAGCTCCGCGAGCGGCTCTCCGGCTCGGCCGGCGAGATGAACCAGCCCCTGCTCGACCTCACCTGGGACTATCCCGTGAGCGGCCCCCACGACGAGCCCAGCGCCGACGCGGTGCTGCGCGAGATCAACGGCTACGACGGCGACGGCAAGCCGATCTCGGCCTACACCGCGCTGAAGGCCGACGGATCCACCACCTCGGGCTGCTGGATCTACAGCGGCTGCTACGCCGACGGCGTGAACCAGACCGCCCGCCGCACGCCCCTCACCCAGCAGAACTGGACCGGCAGCGAGTGGGCGTGGGCGTGGCCGGCCAACCGGCGGATCCTCTATAACCGCGCCTCGGCCGACCCCGAAGGCAAGCCCTGGAGCGAGCGCAAGAAGCTGGTGTGGTGGGACGCCGGGAAGAAGACGTGGACCGGCGACGACGTCCCCGACTTCGAGGCCGACAAGCCGCCCAGCTACCGCCCGCCGAAGGGCGCGACCGGGCCCGAGGCGATCCCCGGGAACACGGCGTTCATCATGCAGGCCGATAGCCGCGGCTGGCTCTTCGCGCCGGCGGGAGTGGGCGACGGGCCGCTCCCCACCCACTACGAGCCGCAGGACTCGCCCGTGAAGAACATGCTCCACAAGCACCAGCGAAACCCCGCCCGCCAGCTCTACAAGCACCCGCTCAACCGCTACCACCCGGGGCCCGACGAGTTCGGGGCCGGGGTGTTCCCCCACGTGGTCACCACCTACCGGCTCACCGAGCACTTCACGGCGGGCGGCATGACCCGCTGGACGCCCTACCTGGCAGAGCTCCAGCCCGAGTTCTTCTGCGAGGTCTCGCCGGAGCTCGCGCGCGACGCGGCCCTCGAGCACGGCGGCTGGGCAACCATCGTGAGCGCGCGCGGCGTGGTGGAGGCGAGGGTGATGGTGACCGATCGCATGGCGCCGCTTCGCGCCGACGGCAGGTCGTTTCACCAGATCGGCATCCCCTACCACTGGGGCCCCAACGGCTACGCGAAGGGCGACTCCATGAACGAGCTCTCCTCCATCGCGCTGGATCCCAGCTCGCACATCCAGGAGGTGAAGGCGCTCTCGGTGGACATCCGGCCGGGCCGCCGGCCGCGCGGGCCTGCGCGCCTCCAGCTGGTGAAGGACTACCAGCATCGCGCCGGCATCACCGAGTCCACGGGGACCGACGGATGAGCCTGCTCGGCAAGAGCGATCCGGCGCTGGAGGCCGGCCACGAGCAGCACCCGCCGCGCATGGGCTTCTTCACCGACACGTCGGTGTGCATCGGCTGCAAGGCCTGCGAGGTGGCGTGCAAGGAGTGGAACATGGTGCCGGAGGACGGCCTGGACTGGCTCGGCCACTCGCACGACAACTCCGGCGGCCTGGGGGCGGACACGTGGCGGCACGTGGCGTTCGTCGAGCAGCGCGTGCCGGCAGAGACCGTCGAGACCAACTTCGAGCGCGACGGCGAGGGCTTCCGCTGGCTGATGTCGTCGGACGTCTGCAAGCACTGCACCCACTCGGCGTGCCTCGACGTGTGCCCCACCGGCGCCATCGTGCGCACCGAGTACGGCACCGTCGTGGTGCAGGACGACGTCTGCAACGGCTGCGGCTACTGCGTGCCGGCCTGCCCGTACGGGGTGCTCGACAAGCGCGAGGCCGACGGCGGGGTGCACAAGTGCACGCTCTGCTACGACCGGCTGGGTGACGGCCTCGAGCCGGCGTGCGCGAAGGCCTGCCCCACCGACTCCATCCAGTTCGGGGAGCTGGACGAGCTGCGCGAGCGCGCCGCCGGGCGGGTGGGCGCGCTGCACGAGGCGGGGGTGGCCGAGGCGCGGCTCTACGGCGCCAATCCCAACGACGGAGTGGGCGGGGCCGGGGCCTTCTTCCTGCTGCTGGACGAGCCCGAGGTGTACGGCCTGCCACCCGATCCGGTGGTGACCACGCGCGACCTGCCCGACCTCTGGAAGCGCGTGGGGCTCGCTGCCGTGGCGCTCGGCGTGGGGGCCATCGCCGCCTTCGCGGGAAGCGGGCAGTGAGCGCTGCCGACTCGTACTACGGCGCGCCGATCGTGAAGCCGCCGATCTGGGGCGAGCTGGACATCGCCGGCTACTTCTTCGCGGGCGGCCTGGCCGGCGCGACGTCGCTGCTGGCGGCGGGGGCCGACGCCACGGGCCGGCCGGTGCTCGCGCGCCGCTGCAAGGTGTGCGCGACGGCGGCCGTGGGGCTCTCGCTGGGCGCGCTGGTGCACGACCTGGGGCGCCCGGCGCGGTTTCTCAACATGCTGCGGGTGTTCAAGCCGACGTCGCCGATGAGCGTGGGCGTCTGGATCCTGAGCCCCTACGCGACGCTTGCGGGCGCCTCGACGGCGAGCGACGTGACGGGCATCCTGCCGCGCACCGGCCGGGTGGCGGGCATGGGCGCGGCGGTGCTCGCGACCGGCGTGGCGTCGTACACGGCGGCGCTCATGGCCAACACCGCGGTGCCGGTGTGGCATGCGGGCCGGCGCGAGCTGCCGTTCGTGTTCGTGGGCTCGGCGGCGTCGGCGGGAGCCGGGTTCGGGCTGATCGCCGCGCCGGTCTCCGAGAACGCGCCCGCGCGGCGCCTCGCGGTGCTGGGAGCGGCGGCAGAGCTCACGGCCGAGCAGGTGATGGAGCGGCGCATGGGCATGGTCGCCGAGCCGCTCCACACGGGCACGGCGGGGAAGCGCCTGAAGGCGGCAAAGCTGCTGACGGCCGGCGGGGCGCTGGGCGCTGCGACCCTCGCGCGCAGAAGCCGCACGGCCGCGGTGGTGAGCGGCGCTGCGCTGATGGCGGGCTCTGCGCTCACCCGGTTCGGGCTCTTCAGCGCGGGGATGGAGTCTGCGCGCGATCCGCGCTACACCGTGGAGCCGCAGCGCGAGTCAGCCCGGAACGCTCCCGCCCGCTAGGGCGACGCACACCCCGGCGGCTGCCGCGAGCACCAGCGTGAGCACCACGCCGCGCCTCAGCGCGAGCAGGAGCACGGCGGCGGCGGCCAGCACGGCCCACTGCCACGGCTCGGAGATCGCCCGGGCCAGCGGCACCGCCGAGCCGAGGATCGCCCCGATCGCCGCCGGCCCCGAGCCGCCCAGGAATCCCTGCACGCGGCGGTCGCGGCGCAGCCGGTCGAAGTGGCGGCCGCCGCCCAGCACGAAGATGAACGAGGGCGAGAAGGCGATCACCGCCGCCAGCACTCCGCCGAGCACGCCGTGTGCCGCGTAGCCCACCACCGAGACCGTGAGCACCACCGGCCCGGGCGTCACCTGGCCGAGCGCCACCGCGTTCAGGAACTGGCCGGAGGTCATCCAGTGGTAGTGGTTGACGGCATCTGCCTGCATGAGCGGGATGATCACGAAGCCGCCGCCGTAGGAGAGCGCGCCCACCTTGAATGCGACCCACGCGAGCGAGAGGAGCCCGCCGGTGGCGACCGACCCGGTGGTGAGCAGCACCATCGGGCTGACCCGCATCCCGCGCGCCGCGAGCTCGATCACGCCGCAGCCGAGCAGCACCAGCACCAGCCACGGGCCGAGCGTGGCGGCCGCGACGCCGCCTGCGAGCAGGTAGAGCAGCCAGCGGGCGTGCACCGCGGCGCGCTCCCAGCTGGCGGGCGCGAGGCTGAGGCCGGCCTGGACGGCGACGGCTGCCACGGCGGCGCCCGCGCCGGCACCGGCGCCGCGCACCCAGTCTGGCGGCGATCCCGAGAGGAAGAGGGCCGAGAGCCCGAGGATGATGATCAGCCCCGGGACGATGAACGCGAGCCCGCCGGCCACCGCGCCGAGCCGCCCGCGCACGTACCAGGCGCAGTAGATCGCAAGCTGGGTAGAGGCGGGCCCCGGGAGCAGGTTGCAGGCCGAGACGGCGTCCTCGAAGGTCTCCGACGTGATCCACTGGCGGCGATCGACGCAGAGCTGGCGGAGGAGCGCGATGTGGGTGGGCGGCCCGCCGAAGCCGATGCACCCGATCCGGCCCCACTCGCGCGCGACCTGGCGCGCGGAGGGGGCTTGGGGATCGAGCGGCGGCATCGCCCGCGGATCGTACGCCTACGCAGGCATCGGCTCACCGGTCTCGAGCAGCGTCTTCAGGCTCGAGAGCACGTCGGGCCAGCCCTGGCTGGTGAGCTTCAGCACCGGGCTGCCGGGCGCGAACCCGCTGTGGACGACCGTCAGCTTCACGGCCTTCTCGCCCACCGGCTCGAGGTCGAACGACACCTGCGAGCGCGGCTCCTTCGCCGCGGCCGCGATGAACTCGTCGCTGAACCCGAACTTCTTGCCGAGCTCGGGCGTGACCGTGTGCCACGTGTAGGCGAGGCGGCGGTACGGGTCGGACTCGAGCACCACCTGCGCTGGATCCGACACGCGCACGTCGTCGTCCCACTGCCAGGTCATCTGCGAGCCCTGCTTCCAGTCGGTCTCGAAGCTCGCCCGCCAGTACTGGCGCGTGAAGAGGGGGTGGGTGAGCGCCTGCCAAAGCTGCTCGGGAGTGGTGAGGATGAAGGTGGTGTAGACGAACTCGGTGTCGCTCATGGGTGCTCTCTCCAGCTCGGTTTTGAGGTCTGCCAGCAGCGTCACGCGGGCCCGGTGATACCGGCTGATCCAGCGGTCGGCGATGGCGTTGATGGGCTCGGCGTTCAGGTAGTGCAGCTTCTCCCGGCCGCGCCGCATCGTCGTCACGAGGTTGGCGCCCTCGAGCACCGCGAGGTGCTTCGAGACCGATTGCCTGGCCATGTCGAGCTCGGTGCACAGCGAGCTCAGCGTCTGCCCGTCACGGGCGTTCAGGCTGTCCAGCAGCTGCCGCCGGCCGGGATCGGCCAGCGCCTTGAAGACGTCGTCGTCCATGCGCCGCACTATATGCAGCCATTTGGCTGCATGTCAAGGTCGGTCGCCTGCGCCGGCTACCCGATGGTGACGTCGTCCGCCGCGATCTGCGAGCTTCGCCCCGCGGTGTCGTCGCCCACCTGGAGCTTCCCGAACGGCGTGGTGCCCAGGTCCCAGGTGGCCGAGAGGCCGGGCACCGGCACGCCGTCGAGCGTCACGCTCGCGGTGCTCGCCGCGCCCGCCACGGTCGCCTGCAGCGCCAGGTCGTGCCACGCGCCGAGGCTGAAGGTCTGCGGTGCTTCGAAGCGTCACGCCCGTGACGGCATCTCGCAGCCGCAGGTGGTTTGCGCGGTCGATCGTGACCGCCAGCAGCACGTGCCCGGCGGGGGTGAGCGCGCGCAGGAGCTTGGTGTTGGTCGCGCCGTGGCTCACCACCTGCTCGTGCAGCTCGAACGTCGCCGTGGTGAGCGGCTGCGGCATGGTGCCCACCAGGAGCGCGGGCGTCCCAGCGGCGGTTGCGAGCGCGGCCCAGCTGCCGTCGTAGACCAGCGCCTGCTGATCGACGACGTCGCCCACCACCGTCCACGAGGCGAGCGTGCCCGACTCGAAGTCGTCGCCGAAGAGCGTCGGCTGCACCGGCGCGGGGCCGAGCTCCGCGAAGCCCTGCTGCGCAAGGGGGTGCGGCGTCGCCAGGTTCCAGCGCGTGAACTGGCCGCCCGCGGCGATGCCGGTCGGCGTCTGGGTCAGCGCGAACACGCCGAGCACGCCGTTGGTGGCGGGGTTCCAGGTGTCGATGCTGCCGTCCGCGGCGTTGAACGCCAGCAGCTTGGGCCGGCTGAGCGGATTGGTGCAGACGAACGGCACGCCCGTGCCGGTGCCGCCCACGCAGTAGTTGGTGAAGTGCCCGCCGGCGTAGACCAGCCCGTCGCGGGAGGTGATGGCCTGCACGTCGCCGTCGGTCACCTCGTGCCACTGCAGCTTGCCGGTCGCCTCGTCGTAGCCCTCGACCTGGCCGCCGTCGCCGCCGACTGCCATGAACACCTGCGAGCCCATCACGGTGAGCGCATCGACCACTGCCTCGGGCTGGTCGGCCCAGGCGGTGGTGGCGCCGGTCGCCGGATCGAGCGCCTCGAGCTCGCCCGTGGTCTCGTTGCCGCCCGCGGCCAGCACCCGGCCGGTGCCGTCGTTGGCGAATGCGAGGGCCTTCACGATCAGCCTGGCGCTCGGCACCCAGATCGGGTCGAGGCCGCCGCCCGGCAGATCGAATGCCGCGAGCCGGGTGCGGCTGCTGCCTGCGATCGTGGTGAAGTTGCCGCCGGCGTAGAGCATCGAGCCGGTGGTCTCGAGCGCGCGCACCTCGCCGTTTGCGCCCGGGTTCCAGGCCGTGACCGCGCCGGCCGAGCTCACCGCGCCGATGTTCGCGCGCGGAGCGCCGCCGAGCTGCGAGAAGGTGCCGCCAACGTAGATGGTGGAGCCGTCGGGCGAGACCGCAAGCGCGCTCACCCGCAGGCTCGCGCCCGAGACGCCGGGGTTCCAGGACGTGACGAGCCCCGTGGTGAGATCGATCGCCGCGAGCCCGGCGCGGGCCACGCCGCCGCTGGTCGCGCCCGCCGGCCGCACGCTGGTGAACTCGCCGCCGATGTAGGCGATGTCGCCGCTCAGGACGATCGCATCGACCTCGCCGTTGGTCTGCGCGGTGGGCGTCGGCGTCTCACCGACGGTGCCGGCAGCCTGGGCCGAGGCAGGGCCGATCGCCGCAAAGACGACCAGCAGGAGGAGGGGAAGAGCGGAGCGACGCACTGCCAACCGCATTCACCACCGGCCGGAGATCCCCTGCCATGGCGGAAACCGGCTGCGCGCGTCGCCGGCCCGGCTACTCGTCGTCGGCCGGCATCGGCTCGCGCGCCACTCGCTCGCCGCGCGCGTGGGGCTTGCCGCCCATGCCTTCGGTATCCGGCGCCTGGCCGGGAGCGTCGTCGGTCACCTCGTCGAGCGGCGTGTTCAGCCGGTCGTGCGGATCGGCCTTCGGATCGGGCAGATCCTTCTCCTCGTCCGGCGCGAAGTGGTGGCGATGCTCGTCATCTCGTTTCTCGGTCATGCACGCACCCTACCCCTCCTAGATGAAGTCCATTCTCCGAAGCACCGGCCCCGCGCTCTCCTCCTCGTAGTCCAGGTGCTCCAGCAGGTGTGAGTGCAGCTCGCGCAGGCCCGCCACCACGCGCCCGCGCGCCGCGTCGGCATCCGGCTCGGTGAGCGCCGCCGCCGCATCCTCGATCTGCTCGAGGATGTCCGACACGCGCCGGTGGTCGGCCTCCAGCCGGTCGACCACCGTGCCCAGCTCGGGATCCACCGCGCGGATGGCGGGGAAGATCGCCACATCCTCCAGGTTGTGGTGGCCGTGCACGAACCGGCAGTACCGAACGCAGCTGATCTTCAGCTGCCAGAGCGGCCCGGTGGTCTTCAGCGTCTCCAGCTCGAGCCGTAGATCCTCCGCCGAGAGCCCTTCGGCCACGTCGGCCGCCAGCCGCTCCACGGTGTCCAGGTCGCGCCGCAGCATGCCGTGCACCCACAGAAGCTCGGCGAAGAACGCCCGCCCGCGCTCGGTCTCGGGGTTGGCGTTCTGGAATGCGGTCACGCACGGTATGTTGCACCTATGTCCGCCACGGCGCCGCGCACGTCGCACAACTCCATCTACATCGCGTTCGTCCCCTGGGTGCTCTTCAGCGTGATCAGCCGCCACGACACGATGAAGGCCGCCACGCTCCTCGCGCTCGCCGCCGCCGTCATCATCGCGATCCCCGGCATCCGCAACGGCCGGCCCAAGATCCTCGAGCTCGGCACCATCGCCGCCTTCGTCGCGTTCACGCTGGTCGCCTTCATCGTCGATCCGGCCGCGAACGACTGGCTCGAGCGCTACGGCCGCGCCATCGCCGCCGCGCTCCTGGCCCTCATCGCCTTCGGCTCGCTCGCTATCGACATGCCGTTCACCGAGCAGTACGCCCGCGAGTCGGTGCCCGAGCAGTACTGGTCATCGCCGCGGTTCAAGAACGTGAACCGCCAGCTCACCCTGGTGTGGGCCGTGGTCTTCACGCTCTTCGTGCCGAGCCACATCATCGCCGGCTACGTGAACACCCAGCGCTCGAACACCATCTTCAACTGGGTCATCCCGATCTTCCTGGTCGTGCTGGCCATCAAACGCACCGCTGCGGTCAGCGAGGAGGCAGGCAAGTGACGCGTCCGATGTTCAAGAACGAGGACATGGAGTTCGGGTACGAGATCGTCCTGGGAAGCGCGTACTACGGCTATGCCGATGCCGGCGAGGTGCTCGCTGCGGCGCGCGGCATCAAGGATGGCGACGCCGACGCCTGGGTCGCGCAGTGGACGGCGCTCGGCGACCGGCTGCAGGCCGCCGGCAAGGACGCTGAGGCCGCCGGCCACCGGGTCACGGCCTGCGGCGACTACCAGCGCGCCGCCACCTACCTCTCGACGGCGCTCTACCTCATCACGCACTCGAAGCATCCCGATGCGGCGCACGACATCTGGCTGCGCCAGCGGGCGTGCTGGGACCGCGTGGTCGATCTGCTGCCCGTCCCCGGCGAGCGCATCGAGATCCCCTACGAGGGCACCACGCTCCCCGGCTACTTCTTCCGCGCACCGGATGCCGAGCCCGGCGAGCGCCGCCCGCTGGTGGTGGTCAACAACGGCAGCGACGGGGCCACCTCCGGGATGCCGCTCCTCGGCGGGATCGCCGCGGCCGAGCGCGGCTACCACTGGATGACCTTCGACGGGCCGGGCCAGCAGGCCGCGCTGATGCTGCAGAAGATCCCGTTTCGCCACGACTGGGAGGCCGTCCTGACGCCGGTGGTCGATGCGATGGTGGCGCGGCCCGACGTCGAGGCCGGGAAGATCGCGGTGATCGGCGTGAGCCAGGCCGGCTACTGGGTGCCGCGCGCGCTCGCGTTCGAGCACCGGTTCGCCGCTGCGGTGATCGATCCGGGCGTGGTGGACGTCTCCACGTCGTGGACGGAGAAGCTCCCCGGCCACATGAAGTCCGAGCTGGGCGACCCGGCGAAGAAGGAGTCCTTCGACAAGGAGATGGGCTGGGCGCTTCGGTTCAGCAAGTCAACGCGCGCGACGCTCCACTTCCGCGGCGAGCCCTACGGCCTCGAGAGCGACTCGGTGTTCGACCTCTACTCCGAGGTGCTCCGCTACCGCCTGGGCGACGAGGTGAAGGACATCACCACGCCGGTGCTGATCACGAGCCCCGAGGACGAGCAGTTCTGGCCGGGGCAGTCGCAGCAGCTCTACGACATGTTGCCGGGCGAGAAGACGCTGGTGCAGTTCACGCGCGCCGAGGGTGCCAACCGCCACTGCGAGCCGATGGGGCTCGGCGTGCGCAATGCGCGGGTGTTCGACTGGCTCGAGGCCTACCTTGGCGGATGAGATCTACGTCGTTGCCGGCGGAAACCACGTCACGCTGCTCCTGCCGCGGGCCGAGTCGGGTGGCTCGGTTGACGTGATCGAGGTGCTGGCCCAGCCCGGCGGCGGGCCGCCGCCGCACAGCCACGAGTTCGGCGAGTGGTTCCGGGTGGTCGAGGGCGAGCTCACGATGGAGGAGGAGCGCGACGGCACGGTGGTCAGCACGCGCGTGCTCCGCGCCGGCGAGTCGATGTGGATCGAGCCGTGGAAGGTGCACGGCACGCTCAACCTGTCAGACGCGCCGACGCGGTTCCTGGTGGTGGGCCAGCCCGGCGAGATGACCGGCTACTTCGCCGAGGCCGGCGTGCGCGTGCCCGACGAGCTCACGCCGCCCGATCACGAGCCTCCCGGGCCCGCGGAGCTGGTTGAGATCTCGGCGCGCTGGGGTATCAAGTTCTGGACGGGGCCAATAGATCGAGCATGACGTAGGAACTGAACGATGGATGCAAACAACTTCACCGGCTGGGTGAGCACCTCCGAGCCGGACGGAAGCGTGGTCGTCTCCCTGGCGGGATATCACGACCTCGACACTGCGCCGCGCGTGCAGCGCGCCCTCTCGGAGGCCATCGACAAGGCAAAGCCGGTGGTGATCGACCTCTCGACCACCGAGATGCTCGACTCCACGGTGCTCGGCTCCATCATCACCGCCCACACGCGGGCCTCCAACCGCGGGCAGACCGTGGTGCTGGCGGTTGACCACGAGAGCCGGCCGGTGGTGCGAAACCTGCTGCGGGTGACCGGCATCGCCTCGAGCGTCGATATCTACCCGACGCTCGACGATGCGCTGCGCGCCGTGGACTCCGGCCAGACCGCCTGACCGCGCCCTACTCGTCGCCCTCGTCGTTGTCGGCGGCGCGCTTCGGCGGCGGGTACCCGGCGGCGGAGAGCGCGGTCTTCAGCTTCTGCAGGTCGGACTTCTCGCGTGCTCCGTAGGCGTAGCGGTGGGCCTCGCTCAGGATCCGCTCGAGCTGGATGCGGCGGCCCTCGCAGGTGTGCAGGGCCTCTCGCAGGTCGTGCTCGGTGCGGACTCCGCTGGGTGTCGATGCATTCTTGGTCATGCGTGCACCATACGCGACTGAACCGTTCGGGGATGGATTCCGAAAGGATGTGTGTCAGTGGCTGACCGTAACCGTGTTGAAACCGAGCTGAAGAGGGGCGCATTCGTGATCTCCGTGATCGGGGAGCACGACCTCTCGACGTCCCCTGACCTGCTCGCGGCGATCGGCGCGGGGGCGGGCGAGCACGCCGCGCTGGTGGTGGATCTCACCGACGCGACGTTCGTGGACTCCACCGTGCTTCGCGCGCTGATCCACGGCAGCACGCAGGCCGGCTCGTTCACGGTGGTGGCGCCGCCGGGCGGGTTCCCGCGGCGGGTGCTCGAGATCTCGGGCGTCGGCGTGAACGTGACCGTGGCAGACACGCTCGACGAGGCGATCAGGCGGTCAGCTCCAGCCGGGCAGTGACCCGCGTCGAGCCGTCCGCGCGGTTCACGGAGAACTCGTCGCAGAGCGTCTGCACCACCTGCAGGCCGATGCCCGAGCTGGGCTCGCGGGGGAAGCCGACGCCCTGATCGGTGACGCGCAGCTCGACGTGGTCGCCGTTGCTTCGCACCAGCACCTCGAACTCGCCGCTCTGGCCGTCGGGATAGGCGTGGCGCACGACGTTCGACGTGAGCTCGGTGATGCAGAGCAGGGCAGAGACGCAGGTGACGGGGTCGCGGCCGTGCTCGTTGAAGTAGACGGCGACGGCGGCGCGCACGAACGGGACAGACGCGGCGTCCGCCGGGAGTACAGCTCGGAATTCATTGTCTGCCACGAGTCGGGACTACCGCGGGCCTGCCTGATCCAAACCACCAGCGTAGTGCAGCGTCCCGTCAGACGCTTGCGAGCACCGGCAGCGCGGACTCCATCTCGGCGGCCAGCTCGGCCGCGTCGCGGTGCACGCTGTAGGCGCCGGCGCTTCGCAGCTCGCCCGCCGAGATCCCGCCCGACATGAGCGCGAGCGTCGGCAGCCCGGCGTTGGATGCCGCGCGGCAGTCCCACACCGAGTCGCCCACCATCGCCACCGCCGGCGCTCCGGCGCGCTCCATGGCGACGTGCAGCAGGTCGGGGTCGGGCTTCGTGCGATCCACGTCGTCCGACGTCGTCCACGCGTCCACCAGGTCGCGCGCGCCGAGCAGGTCGATGTAGTGCTCCACCTCGTCGTCCCCCGCCGAGCTCGCGAGCACCACCGTGAGCTTTCGCTGCTTCAGCACCAGCAGCAGGTCGTGCGCGCCGGGAAGCGGCTGCACCTGGCCGATGAGCTGCTTGAAGATCTCGTCGTGATCGTCCGATGCTGCCGCCCCGATCTCGGCTGCCGCATGCTCGCCGATGAGGTGCGACACCAGCTTGTCGCCGCCCATCCCGATCGCGCGGTGGATGCGCCACGCGGGCACGATCTGGCCGTGCGCGGCGAAGGCTTGCGCCCACGCCGTGACGTGCAGATAGTTGGAGTCAACGAGGGTGCCATCGACGTCGAGCAGAATGGAGCGGTGCGAAGACATCACCCGATCGTGCCCAGTGCGGTCGGGAGGCAAACCTGGTTACCGCGTCGCGCGCAGGGGAATTCACCAAAGACCGATGATCCGCATTGAACAGCACGCGCTCGGCCCGAGGGTCTTCATCCTCGGCCGCCGCATCCACGAGTGGCACCTCGGCGTGGGCATCCTCACGGTGCTCCTGTTGCTCGACGTGACCGACGTCCTCACCGGCGGCCTCCTCGCCTACGCGCTGGCGTTCGTCGGCCTCTGGGCGATCCTCAAGGACTGGCGCGACATCACCCCCTCGCGGCGCGACACCGCCGCCTGGACGCTGGGCCTGCACCGCCCGCCGATGGCGCTTCGGCCGGCGCGCAGGGGAGACTGGGTGCCGCCGCTTGCGGCCATCGTCGTCGCGGCAGCGGCCGTCGCCTCGCTGGTCTCGACGCTCACGCCCGACGTCGCGTGGCGCGGCCACGTGATCTCCGACATCACCCCGGTGCACACCGCCGCCGTGTTCCACGCAGTGGTGATCCCCACCAGCGCCGCGCTGCTCCTGGCGTCGTACTACCTCTGGCGCCGCCGCCGGCGCGCGTTCGTGGTGGCCTTCGCGCTGCTCGTGGTACTCGGGTTCCTGAACCTCCTGAAGGGCCTCGACGTGGAGGAGGCGCTGCTCTCGTGGGCGGCCGCGTGGCTGCTCTGGTGGGGCCGCGGGAGCTTCACCGCCGCGCCTGCGCAGCTGCGGCTGCGGGCGGCGCTGATCGCCTCGGGGCTGGTGCTCGCCGCGACGCTCGTCTTGAGCACCATCGCCGCCTACTCCGCCGCGGCGGGCCGCCCGAGCTTCGACACGATCGTGGACACGAGCAGCGCGATGCTCCTCTGGCAGACCCCGCCGATCCCGTTCGGGGACGAGTTCCGCTACGTGCCGCAGGCCATCGGCGTGCTCTCGCTGGGCGCGCTCATGGTGATCGTCTGGTCGGCGTTTCGCCCGCTGCCGGCGTCGTCCGAGCTGCCTGGCGACGACGAGCGCGAGCTCGCCCGCCAGATCGTCTCCGAGCACGGCGACGACGCCCTCAGCTTCTTCAAGCTGCGCACCGACAAGCAGTACCTCTGGAACTCCGCGCGCACCGCGTTCATCGGCTACCGGGTCGAGAACCGGGTGCTGCTGGTGTCCGGCGACCCCGTCGGCGAGCCGGCCGAGGTGCGGGCGCTCATGACCCAGGCCGTGCACTGGGCTGACCGCCACGACCTGCGCTTCGCCGTGATCGGCGCGAGCCGCGAGCTGCGCGACTGGTGCGTGTCGGAGGGCCTTCGGTCGCTCTACATCGGCGACGAGGCGATCGTCTCGACGGCCCAGTTCTCGCTGGAGGGCCGGCCCATCCGCAAGGTGCGCCAGTCGGTCAACCGCCTGCAGAAGTCGGGCTACACGGCCGAGCTGGTGGAGATGCACTCGGCGACGGACGCGCTCCTCGACGAGCTCGAGGTGGTGTCGCACGCGTGGCGCGGCGGGGCGCAGGAGCGCGGGTTCTCGATGGCGCTCGACCGGCTCGGCGGGCCCGAGCAGGACGAGACGATGCTCATCGTCGCCCGCGACGGCGAGGGCCGGGTCGCCGGCTTCATCCAGTTCGTGCCGCACAACGGCAACGCGTCGATGTCGCTTGCGATGATGCGGCGGCTGCCGGACTCGCCCAACGGCCTGATGGAGTTCGTGATCGCGCGGTCGATCGAGCTCCTGCGCGAGCGCGGCGTGTGCGAGATCTCGCTCAACTTCGCGGCGTTCGGGCGGCAGCTGCGCGCGCCGTCGGGCGTGCTCGAGCGGGCCTTCGGCGGCGCCCTTCGGCTGGCCGACCGGTGGTTTCAGATCGAGCGGCTCTACCGGTTCAACGCCAAGTTCTTCCCCGACTGGCGGCCGCGGTACCTCATCTACCGCGGGTACCACGAGCTGCCGCGCTGCGCCCTGGCCGTGATGTGGGCCGAGGGCCAGGTGCCGAAGCCCGCGATCCGCTCGCAGCCGGCACCGCTATCGTTCGCACATGGCTCCCCGTGATCCAGAGGAGCTCGAGGCCGGCGGGGCGACCGCCGTCTTCGAGATCGCGCCGCACACCACCGTCGGCGCCGTCGAGCTGAGCGTCTCCGACCTCGCCCGCTCCATCGAGTACTACCGCACCGAGATCGGCCTCGATCTGCTGGGCCTGTCCGACGGCCGCGCGTCGCTGGGCACCGGCGGGCGTGAGCTCCTGAGCCTGGTCGAGTACCCCGGCGCGGCTCCCGCCGACGGCTACGCGGGCCTCTACCACTTCGCGCTGCTGGTGCCCGAGCGCCACGACCTGGCGGCCTGGCTGGCGCACGCCGCGCGCGATCGCACGTCCATGACGGGGCTCTCGGATCACTTCGTGAGCGAGGCGCTCTACCTGCGCGACCCCGACCACCATGGCATCGAGATCTACTGGGATCGCCCGCGCGAGCTGTGGGAAGGGCAGGTGATGCAGCGGATGACGAGCCTCCCGCTGAACACCGACGACCTCTTCGACGAGCTGGACGACCCCGCCACCGAGCCGTTCCACGGCCTCCCCGAGGGCACCGTGATGGGCCACATCCACCTGCGCGCGACCGACGTGGACGAGACGGTGACGTTCTACCGCGACGTGCTCGGCTTCGGGCTCATGGCCTACCTCGGCGGCCAGGCGGCGTTCTTCGCGGCCGGCGGCTATCACCACCATCTGGGCGCCAACAGCTGGGAGAGCCGCGGTGCCGGCCAGGCGCCGGCCGGCCGGGCAACGCTCCTGGCGGCGAAGATCGTGCTGCCCGACGAGGCAGGCCGCGCGGCGGTGCTGGAGCGGCTCGAGCGGGCTGGCATCGCGGTGACGGAGAGCGACGACGGCCCGCGGCTCGAGGATCCCTCGGGCAACCCGCTCGTGCTCACTCTCCGCTAGACAGCCGGGTCATCTCGAGGAACGCCGGCCTGAACCCGCGCCGCTCGTAGAGGCGGATCGCGTGGGCGTTGGGTGCGATCACCGCCAGCACCTGGTCGGTGGCACCGCGCGCCGCCACGGCGTCGTCGTAGATGTCCATCAGCGCCGAGCCGAGCCCCTGGCCGCGCGCGCCGTCGGAGACCACCAGCACGTCTGGCTCGGCGATCTCGCCGTGGGTCACCCACGTGTCGCTCCAGATGACGTTGTCGCGCCCCACCGATCCGGTCATCATCGCGACCGGGGCATCGGCCGGCCCGATGCGGAAGGCGAGGCCGTCGCGCGCGCCCGTCTCGAGGATCCCCTTCATCGCCGCCCACGACGCCTCGTCGTCCAGGTACGTGCCCATTCCCGGGGCCACCAGCTGGTGGTGGCGGTGCAGCTGCAGCCAGAGCGGCCGTAGCTGATCCACCTCGTCTGGCGCGATCGCCTCCCACGCCACCGGGATCGGCTCGTGCGTGCGCGGCCGCCCGAACCGCGTCATCGTGAGCCACGCGGGCACGAACCCGCGCCGCTCGTAGAACTGCACCACGCGCGTGTTCTGGGGCAGGACTCCCACGAGCGCCGGCTCGCGCCCGACCGTCTCGTCGAACACGTCCATGAGCGCCGATCCGATGCCCTGCCCGCGCGTGCCGGGGAGCACCAGCAGCGTGACGAGCTCGCTCACGGTCGACGGCGCGTCGAAGGTCGCCGTCCAGTGCGTCGCGTGCCCGCCGGCGGCCATGTACCCCACGTCGCGGTCGTCCTCGCGGGCGACGGCGATCACGCCGCCGGAGCTCAGCAGGTGGGCGTAGATCTGGCGCCGCACGCGCCACGACTCCTCGTCCGAGACGTACGGCGCGAGCTCGGGCGCCACCGCCTGGTGATGGTGGTGGAGGGCCAGCCAGAGCGGCTCGATCCGGCCGAGATCGCCGGGGTCGGTGATCCGTGCGATCAGCATCAGGCGAGGCCTGCGGCGCGGTCTCCGATGTTGATCAGCGCCGCGAGCGTGGCGCGGCAGTGCGCGACGTACTCCTCGCCCACCATCTGGGTGAGCTCGGCATCGACGCCCTCCACTGCGGCCTTGCCGGCGTCGGCGGCGAGCTGCCCGCGATCGGTGAGGGTGACCGTCATCCTGCGCCTGTCTTCGGGGTCGGTCTCGCGCTCGAGGTAGCCGCGCAGCACGAGCGTATCGACCAGCTGCCCGGCTGCCTGCTTCGAGACTCCCAGCTCGCGGATGAGCTGGCCCAGGGGCTGGCCCGAGCGCGAGAGGCCGCCGATCACGTACTGGCCGTTTCGCGGCATGTCGTCACAGCCCACCTCTGCGAGCGCCTCGCGAATGGCGCCGCCGTAGGTTCGCCGCGCCACGCGCAGGAGCGCGGGGATCACGACGTCGTTGTGCCACTGTGTGGGATCATTCATGCGGGTCAGGATATCGACAAGATACCGGACTGTCCAGAAGATTGACGAAAAACTCAGGGGAGAGCAGCATGAAGCTCAGCGCACGAAACCGGCTCAAGGGCACCGTCACCAGCATCACGCAGGGCGAGGCAATCGCCAACGTCGTGGTGGACGTCGCGGGTCAGCGCGTGGTCTCGTCGATCACCATCGAGGCCGTGCAGGATCTCGGCATCAGCGAGGGCAGCGAGGTCACGGTGGTCGTCAAGGCCTCCGACGTGATGCTCGCGACCGGCCTGGAGTAGCGTCAGTCCAGCGTGAGCTGGAGCAGGTCCAGATCGATGTAGCGCCCGAACTTGCGCGCGATCTCGGGCAGGTGGCCGACGCGCACGAACCCGAGGCTCTCGTGCAGCCGAAGTGACGGCTCGTTGGCGGCGTCGATGCCGCCCACCATCGCGTGCATGCCGTCGTCCCGGGCGTGGCGGATGAGCTCCTCGAGCATGCTTCGGCCGATGCCCCGGCGGCGGTGGGAGGCGGCGACGTGACGGTGTGCTCGACGCTGGTGCGGTAGCCCGGCCAGGTGCGAAACTGGCCGTAGGTGCCAAACGCGACTGCCTGGTCGCCGTCGCGACACACCAGCACCGGGAAGCCGGCAGCCTGCCGCGCGCGCATCCACTCTGTCCGGTCAGCGACCGTGACCGGCTGGTCCGAGAACACGGCCGTCGAGGTCTCGATCACGTCGTTGTAGATCGCCGTGATGGCGGGCACGTCGGCCTCGGTGGCGTCCGCGATGGTCACAGGATCACCGTCGCGATCTCGCCTGCCTGCGCGCGGATCTCGGGGATCGCGACCGACTCCCAGAGCTCGCCGCGCCGCAGCCGCCGATGGTGAAGAGGGTGGTGGAGAGCTCGCCGTCGGCGCCGCGAAGCGCGCCCGCCTCGCCGGTGTCGAGGCCGAGGCCCAGCGGGTGCGGCCGGCCGATGCCCTGGGCGATGAGGTCGTCGATCAGCGGCGATCCGCGCCCACCACCGAGCCCGAGGGGCCGGTGCAGTTGATCGCGGCATCCACTTCGTAGGTCACAAGCGCGCCGCCGTCGCGGAGCTTTGCGGTCACCGCGAGGCGTCCGTCGCGCTCCTCGACGCTCTGGATCGGGCCGCCGACGATGGTGAGCTGGCCGCTGTCTCGCAGCGACTGGATCCACGCGGCGACGGCGGGTGCCATGCGGTGGCGTCCGAGTCCATTCCATCAATTCTTGAAGTTCAAAACTCGGGACCACCACGTCACTGGCCGAACAGCTGCCCCGGAACGGGAGGCCTTCAAAATCAGGGCGGACAAATCCAGTGGCTCAGTTTCAGACGAGAGAACTTCTTGGTCCGCAGGCAGAGTCGTTCCACTTGCGACACCAGCGATCTCCTGGTGGTCAATATCCTGAATGCCTGCATCCATGCTTGATATTGCCACACTGTCCGCGATCGTCGAATCTGAGGCAAGTGGATCTCCCGGAGTTTCACCCAATAATTCGGCCGAATCCGGACCGTCAAGGAGTCTGGGAAGTGCCTCCTCACTCCCTTCGCCAAGCTCTTGGATCTTATCAACGCCGGGATCGACCGGACGAAACTGCGGGACGTTCCTATTGACCGGGGGCGACGTTGATTGACTGGGTCCACGTGAATTATCTGGCATGGGGCATCAGCTTTCCGGTCCGAAGCGACGCGTTCGAGCATTCAGGGACGGCATCGATTCCAGGAGGGTCAGGCGACCCGATGGCGATTTCTCTAGGTGATTGTTCCCTCGCCATTTTACCAAGGTCGGGGCCCCTTCGATCTCCCCGATCTGGAAATCCCCACGCCAGCGGGACGCCCCAATCACGAAGTGTTGGGCAACCCCCGCTCTGGGCGACAGTCGCAACGTCTCGATCTAGGACATCATCGACACCGTTTTCACCGCGATCGAGTCGTTGATCAAGATCGGGGAGGTTCGGGTCATCGAACTTGGCGCTCTGGACCTCGATCTCTTGATCGGGAACACTGCCCCAATCCCGGATCGCCCGGTTGATCAAGATGTACGGGCAACGGTTACGACATCGGGATCACTGCCTCAGCCGTCGGTCCTGCCCCAGGTCTTGACCGATCCGGTCGAGATCCTCGATGTGACGGCTCAAGGCCGAGCGGCAGCTGGAAATCAACCGGTCGCCCTTGATGCTCGGCGAATGGCCGGAGGTAACGTGCCCGAGGCGGCTGACGGTATTCCCCCGCCCTCAGGGCACCGGCGGCGACTGTGGGCACCTTGAACATGGTGAGGCACCCGCACGAGGAGACGGAGCGACGGACCGAAGAGGGCAAGGTGAGACGCAACCCGAGGTAAGCTATGCGGGGATACTGTCAGAGACCGGCCGATTGAGCGTCAGTGATCCGCCCAATCGGCCAGCCGGTCCACGCAGTTCTCGCACAGGCGGTTGGCCATCCCAGATAGGCCATGTCGATGCAGGCTATATCACCCAGCTTGAGGTTGTACAGGTTGTACTTGGGCTTTTTTCGACTGCGGGTCCGCCTCCAGATACCGCTCATCTACTTCGCCTCGGTTGTGGACATGCACGTTCCGGCGCAGCACCAATTCGACGAGCTGCACGTGACGGTCCCCGTTCTCCTCGTCCACGAGACTCACGCCGAGTGCTTGGAGCAGCCCGAGCAGGTCCTTTGACGTACCGCTTCTTCAGCTGGTCCTCAATCATCTGGTCGCGCAAGGCCTCGAAGCTGCCGGCCTCACCGATCCCTTCCAGCGACACCTTCTCCTGCTTACCGAACGTTCCGATGAGCTGGAAGAACTTCTTCCGGAACGCGATCCGGACCAGGTCGAACACGGCGGCGTCGAACGCCGTCATCAGCAGTAAGAACCCCTGACGGAGCACGTTGACCTCGGCGTCGGGCTTCGCGACGCGGGCCAGCAGTTCGAGGTCTGCGAACTGCTCCGGGCGTAGACCATCGCATCGACCTGCCGACGCACCTGGATGTGTTTCGCGTGCTCGATAGCGGTTGATCAGCAGCGCCGGAGCGCGTTCGGGCGGAATTCTGTCGTCCTCGTCCAAGTCCTGATCGATCGTCTCGGCTTCCTGCATCGCGGCTTGTAGGATGGCGGCGTTCATCTTGGTCCTCGGGGTCGTAGGGGAGCCTGTTCAGAACGTAATCGATCCATTCGTCCAGCCGGTCCAGGTGACCTGCCGCCGGTCCGTCCACCCCGAAGTCGGGGACGTTGTCAAGGCATTGCTCATGGCCGAGGATGGTCTGGTAGACTTCGGCTCAACCTTGCGGACCGCAGCCAGCAGGGCCGCAGTCTCTTCTTGCGAGTAGGATTCGGCGGTTCGGTCGTAGCTGCGGGTGGGCAACGGGTTGAATACCTACACCCGCTTCAGGATGCGGTTTAGTTCCAGTACTTGTTGCTCGTGGATTGTCGACTTGGCACGCAGAAACTGCGTGTACCGCTCGATGTTATTCCTGCTCGTCGCGGAAGCGGTGCCGGACTTCGTGGGCGGTTCGTCTTTCGCCATCTGGGGTCTCCATGTGCCGAGCGGCCGACGCCCTGTTCTGGAAGGACAGCGGGGTCCCCCTGAAGTTCGCCAGAACGGTCAACGGCTGGCTTCATTGTCCGAGTCGAGGATAATCCGCCCGGATGAGGCATTCGAGGTTGCGGGTTTGAGGCGACGCAAACAGGTCGTCTTGTTTGCGGCTGGAGGGTGTCGGATCCACGGGCGGCTTTGGCCCAGCCCACGATGGCACTCTTCACCAGCCTCGGCCGTACCCGAGAACCGATCGATGACTTGCCGCCACAGGTGGCTTGCGGCTTCACGATCGAAAATGAGCGTCGAATCCACGACCAGGATCAGGCGCGGGACTGGTGGACTTCCCGGCACCCGACGGGACCGTCTTCGTCATGCCCTACGACACGAACCTCGCCTGGAAGCACCAGGTGCCCAAGTCGGCGAAGTCGCGAGGCCGGCGCATTTCGGTCACCCTGCGGGCCTTCGAGGACCGACCCATGTGCGGACGATACACGCTCACGGCCAGGAGGCAGGCTGTCGCCGCGGCGTTCGACCTCGACGACTTCTTCGAGCTCCCGCCCCGCTACAACATCGCCCCGACGCAGTGGGTCCCCGCCGTGCGGCTCGACCCGGAGGGCGGCGGGCGGGATTTCTGGCCCTCAAGTGGGGCCTCATCCCTCCGTGGGTCGAAGACCCCGGCATCGGCAACCGGCTGATCAACGCCCGGGCCGAGACCGTGGCCGAGAGGCCGGCCTTCCGCTCGGCATTCAGGAGGCGTCGCTGCCTCGTCATCGCCGACGGATTCTACGATGGGACGCGCGGGGATGGAAGGAAGCCCTACTACTTCCGGCTGAAGGACGGGGGCGCCGTTCGCATTTGCCGGGCTCTGGGAGCGATGGGAGAAGGGCGAGGAGCCGCTCGAGTCGTGCACGTTGATTACGACCGCGGCCAACGGCGTCGTCGCCCCGGTACACCACCGGATGCCGGTCATCCTGAAGCCCGAGGACTATCCGCTGGCTCGACCCGGAGGAGCGCCGGCCGGCCGCCCTCGCGAGATTACTCGCCCCGCCCCCCGACGATTGGCTGGCGCTTATCCGGTGAGCAAGCGGGTCAACAACCCGAGGAACGAGGGCCCGCGTTGCATCGAGAGCATGAGAGAGGCGGCTTACGAGTTCGCCGCGCGCTGCGGCGCATGAAGCTCCTGCAGCGTTCCTTCGCGAGGCTGATGACGTTGCCGTTGAATCCAGGTATAGGCGTCGTCCAATGCTTTGGCCGCGGGCAAAAGGTCGTCTTCATCGAGCTGCGTCGTGCGTTGCCAACTGGTCCTGCTTGTCTTTGTAGCTTCGCGTAAGGCTCACACTAAAACTCGCACCGCCCCTCGATGTCTCGCCGCCAGACAGCCGCCTGGACGCGGCCGAGAGTGGGACTTATAGTCCGGAGAACGAGTGACCTGCTGTGGTTCGTGCCGCTCCTCGGACTCGACCGGTTGCGGACTGCGTGTTTCGGGCTTTCCATGTCTTCGCTCATACGAACCAACGTGCCATATCGGGATTTCCTCTGTAGAACTTCAAGACCAGAAGGAAGCCTTATGTCACAGTGTTTTGGTGATGTAAATAAAAATCATTGAAACCCTCCGATCGCTTGGCGTCGGAGAAGGCTCCGTCGAAACCTCGGACGCGGACCGGCGATCGTCACGCCCGCCGCTCGGAAGACCTCGCGGCGTTCATGCCGCTCGCTGATCCGTCGCCTGTCGGTGGGTCGCTACGCTCCCGCCATTGAGGGTTTTTGCTCGCATTCACCCCCATGCGATTTGGGGGGGTGAATGCGGCAAACGCGTTAGGCGGTATGCCGCCTGCGGCGAGATCGGATGTATTTCTCCCTCTCCCCTTCCGTCCCCTCCCCCTTCGGGGAAGGGGAAACGGGGGGTGGCGCTTTTGGGAAAGCCGGAAGGGTCAGGCCCGCCCGCGAGGCATTGGAAGAGCTCCGCCGCACGCACAATCTCCCCCCGCTCCCATGAGCTACACGGTCGAGTTGACCGGGGGAGCTTACGCCGACCTCGACCGCCTTACCGCCGCACTCGCCGGGCGATGGCCCGAGGGCTCCGAGCGAATCACCGCTCGATTTTATGCCGCCCTCCCACGCCTCGAGTCTTTTCCCCTGGCGTGCGGCGTCGCCTACGAGATTCGCTTCTTCCCCGAGGAGGTGCGGCACCTCCTGTTCGAGATTCGCAAGGGCCGCACCTATCGGGCTTTGTTCATCGTTCAAGGCGATTCGTTCGAATCCTCTGCCTCAGGGGACCGGGCGAGCGGCCCGTCAAGCCCGGGGACGTCGAGACCTAAAATGATGCGGCCTGAAATTCGCCGCAACAAATCGCCGATGGGCCGAGAGTAAGGCATCCATATTCAAGGCGTCCGCGGCCTCTTTCGCCGTCGCACCCCGCGGAGTTCGGCAATCGCCGTCGGCCCTAGGCTCCATTCGAGCGAGTCATCGCCGAGCGGGCGGTCACGCGAGCGGCGAGTCTAGCGGCATGCCGATGGCCGACATGTCGACCACGAGGTGAATCCACGAGCCATCGGCCGATTCGCCCGAGGCCCGCACCTTCGCCCTCGGCTTCCCCTTGGCATCCCATTTCACGTCGCGGTTATTGACCATCTCGGCCAAGACCTCTTGAGTGAACGAGACGAGCTCTGCGAGCGGGACGTTCCGCGACGGTCCTTTCTCCGGGTGATTGTGGGTCTCGGGCATCATGCGGCCGACGATGCCACGGCATTTGAGTCCTAATCAACCCGAGCTAGAAGAGCTTGGCGGAAGGCAGCGTCATCGACGCCTCGCTTAAGCGTCTCGCGGCTGTTGAAGGCCAGCTCCTCTTTAATTACCTCATAAAATTTATCCGCCCCCTTGCTGCCCTGAAAGTGTCGTGGCATGGTCCGGCCATGCTGTCCGAATCGCAGTCCAGGCCCCAAAACAACAGCTCCTCTTCCAGCCTCCCGACCCGTCGGGAGAGGCAACTCTTCCCGCGAATCGCGTGAGGTTGCGGCCAGGTCGCCGACCGAATCATCGAGGACCGCGAACGGCTCATCCGCTCCAACGGCACCGCCGAGCCGAAATTCCAGCTCAATCCCGGCAGGCCCGTTTCGGGAAGGCGGCCACTCCTCTCGCCCGAGATGCCCCCGACCGAGTGCTCTACCAGTCGCCGACGCCGGGACGAGCTGTACGAGGCACGCGTCAAGGCGGCCCGGGCTAGGCTCGACTCGTCGCAGCCGCTCCTTGCGTTCTTCGACACAACACCTCGCCCCGAGCGCCTCCGGCAGCGGGGAATCGCCTCCGGGAAGCACCCCCCTTTCGCATTCCGACCCTCGCCCGCCACCGGTTCGCCCTCGAACCCCGAGCCGGCCACCGGGCACGGGAAATCCCGACCTAGAGTCCCAGCCCCTGCCCCCGCTGGCCACAGCGACAAGCGAGAGGGCCAAAGGCGCCGGATATCTTGAAGCCATCCGCACGCTCATGACGGTCGAGCGTGAGGGGCGACGCGCCGACCGAGCCGAACGGCAGACACTGGCCCGCTTCGGCGGGTTCGGGGCGGTCGCCCTCTCGCTCTTCCCCGACCCGGTCACCGGCCCTACAAGAGCCCCTCCTGGCAGGCCCTCGGCGAGGAGCTCGTCTCGCTCCTCACCCCCGAGAGTACGCGAGTGCCCGAGCGCACCGTGTTCAACGCCTTCTACACCTCGCCGCCGTCGTCGTCCGGGCGATGTTCGAGGCCCTCGCCCGCCTCGGCGTGCCGCGGGACGCGACGGTGCTCGAGCCGGGGTGCGGCTAGCGGCAACTTCCTCGGCCCGCCCCCCCGAGGGGATGCACTTCATCGGCGTCGAGCTCGATTCGCTCTCGGGCCGCATCGCCAGGGCCCTCTTCCCCGGCCACGACATCCGCATCGAGAACTTCCGCGACACGAGGCTCCCCGAGGCGGCGCGTCGACGCCGTCATCGGCAACCCGCCGTTCGCCGACGTGAAGCTCGACCACCGCGGCGAGCGGTTCTCGCTCCACGACTTCTTCTTCGCGAAGTCGCTCGACGCCCTGAGGCCCGGCGGCATCCTGGCCCTCGTCACGACCCACTACACGCTCGACAAGCAGAACGGCCGGCGTCCGCGAGTACCTCGCCGCGCGGGCCGACTTCCTCGGGGCGATTCGGCTGCCGTCGGACGCCTTCGCACGCGAGGGGACGAGGGTCGTGACCGACATCGTGTTCCTCAGGAGACGAGGGCCCGAGCGAGCCGGCAAGCCACGTCGACCCGAGCTGGCTGGAGGTCTCGCCCGCTCGCCATCGAGGGGGTCGAGGTCCCCATCAACCGCTACTTCCACGACCACCCCGAGATGGTGCTCGGCACCTGGAGCCGCAAGGACCGGCTCTACGGGGGCGAGCAGGGCTTCAGCGTCGCCTCGAACGGCGCCTCGAAGAGCAGCTCCGGGCCGCCGTCGGCGCGGCTCCCGGAGCTAGCCCCGAGGCGGCCGTGACGCGGCCGTGGCCCGAAGGCCCCGGCCTTCACGCCCCCGCCCCTGGAGCGGCACGTCACCGAGGGGAGCTTCTTCGTCGGCGACGACCGGACCATCTTCCAGATCGTCGACGGGCGAGGCCGAGCCCGTGACGCTACGGCGGGACGCTCCTCAAGGCCAACGGCACGATGACCGGGAAGCGGCTCGCGGCCCTCATCCGCATCCGCGACGCACGCCCGGCTCGTCTCGCAGTCGCCAGAACGAGGGCTGGCCCGAGGCGCACCGCGAGGAGGCCCGGCGGGAGCTTGAACCGCCTCTACGACGTCTTCGTCCAGCAGTACGGGCTCATCAACAAGACGACCGTTCTCGCGAGTCCGCGACGGCGGGCACCATCATCCAGCGGATGCCGAACCTCGTCGAAGTTCATCGAGGACCCGGACGCCATGCTCGTCATGGCCCTCGAGGACTGCGACCCGACCTCGGGCACGGCGGTGAAGGCCGCCATCATGATGAAGGACGTGGTCGGCCGGGCCCCGCCGGTCACCACGGTCGCAGAGTGCCGAGGAGGGGCTGCTCGTCTCGCTCGACCGGAAGGGCGAGGTGGACCTCGCCTACATCGCGTCGCTCTACGGAGGCCGACGAGGCCCGCATCGTCGAGGAGCTGGGCGACCTCATCTACCAGGACCCGGCGACCGAGGCGCTGGCAGACGGCCGACGACTACCTCTCGGGGAACGTCCGGGAGAAGCTCGCCAGTCGCCGAGAGGGCCGGGCCCGAGTTCGCCCGGAACGCCGAGGCCCTTGCGGGCCGTGCAGCCCGAGGACGTGCTCCCGGGCGAGATCGACGCCAACCTCGGGGCCCCGTGGATCCCCGAGGGCGACATCCGGGCGTTCGCGGCCGAGCTCTTCGGCGTCGCCCGCCTCGTCGATCGCGGTCGGGCACCTGAAGAAAGACGCCCTCTGGAGCGTCGAGGCCGGCTACGACGCCGCGAGCGGCGTGCCGCCACGACCGACTACGGCACGGCGAGGGCCAACGGCACCTCGCTCCTCGAGCAGGCCCTGAACCTGAAGACCCCCGTCATCTACGACACCGTGCAGCCACGGGGACCGCGAGGAGCGGGTCGTGAACCAGGAGGAGACGCTCGCCGCCCGCGAGAAGCAGAAACGCATCAAGGAGGCGTTCCGGTCGTGGGTCTTCGCCGACCCCGAGCGGACCGAGCGGCTGGTCCGGGTCTACAACGACACCTACAACAACCTGCGGCTCCGGGTCTTCGACGGCTCGCACCTCGAGTTCCCCGGGATGAACCGGACGATCTCGCTCCACCCGCACCAGAAGGACGCCATCTGGCGGGGGATGAGTCGGCGGCAACACGCTCCTGGCCCACGTCGTCGGGGCCGGGAAGACCTTCACGATGGCCGCCATCGGCATGAAGCGGAAGGCAGGCGGGGCTCTCGCGGAAGCCGCTCTACGTCGTCCCGAACCACATGCTCGAGCAGTTCGCCCGCGAGTTCCAGCAGCTCTACCCGAACGCGAAGCTGCTCGTCGCCACGAAGGACGACCTCGCCCGCGACCGGCGGAAGGTGCTCACGGCGAAGATCGCGAGCTCGCGAGTGGGACGGCATCATCATCACGCACAGCTCGTTCGAGCGAATCGGGATGTCCGCGGGACTACCAGGCGAGGTTCCTCCGGGAGCAAATCGCCGAGTACGACGAGCTCCTCGTCGACAGCGGCCGAGGCGACTCGAACCGGGCCCACCGGAACATCATCAAGACCATCGAGAAGCAGAAGGCCAGCCGCGAGGAGCGGCTGAAGGACCTCCTCGCCGAGGACAAGAAGGACGACGGCCTGGTCTTCGACGAGCTGGGCGTCGACTACCTCTTCATCGACGAGGCCCACTACTTCAAGAACCTCGAGACGCCGACCAAGATGGAGCGGGTGGCGGGCATCCAGACGGGCGGGAGCGAGCGGGCGTTCGACCTCTACATGAAGGCCCGCTACCTGGGCGAGCTGCACGAGGGGCACGGGGTCACGTTCGCGACCGGCACGCCGATCTCGAACACGATGGTCGAGATGTACACGATGCAGCGGTTCCTCGACCCGAAGGGGCTCGCAGGACCGCGGCATCGAGCACTTCGACGGCTGGGCCGCGACGTTCGGCGAGGTCGTCGACACGATGGAGATCTGCCCCGGACGGGGCGACTTTGCGGCCCCGGAGCCGGTTCGCGAAGTTCGTGAACCTGCCCGAGCTGCAGCAGATGTTCCGGGCGTTCGCCGACGTGCAGACGGCCGCGATGCTCGATCTGCCGACGGCCCCGCCTCTCGGGCGGCAAGCCGACGTCGTCGCCGTGCCCGATGTCGGAGGAGCAACGCGCCATCCAGGAGCGGCTCGTCGCCCGCTACGAGCGGATCCGCTCGCAGAAGGTGGACCCGCGGGAGGACAACGCCCTGGCCATCACGACCGACGGGCGGAAGCTCGCCCTCGACGCCCGGCTCATCTCGGGCGAGGCTGCCCGAGTCTCCCGAGTCGAAGACCAACGCCCTGGTCGAGCGGGTCGCGGACATCTGGAGACGGACGGAGGAGATTCGCGGGCACGCAGCTCGTCTTCTGCGACCTCGGCGTGAACCCGACGCCGTGGGGCTACTCGGTCTACGACGAGGTCATCGCGAAGCTCGTCGCCGCGCGGCATCCCCCGGTGGCAGATCGCCGCCGTCGGCGACGCCGACGACGGACGCGAAGAAGCAGGCCCTCTTCGAGCGGGTGCGGCAGGGCACGGTCCGGGTGCTCATCGGCTAGCACGCAGAAGATGGGCACGGGGGCCAACGTGCAGCGGCGGCTCGTGTGCCCTCCATCACCTCGACGCCCCGTGGAAGCCGGCCGAGGTCGAGCAGCGGGAGGGCCGAATCCTCCGGCAGGGGAACGAGAACGAGGAGGTCTCCATCTTCCGGTACGTGACCGAGGGGTCGTTCGACGCCTACATGTGGCAGGCGTTGGAGACCAAGGCCCGGTTCATCGGCCAGGTGATGACGGGCGAGAGCGGGGTCCGGCAGGCCGAGGACATCGGCGGCCAGGAGCTGTCGTATGCCGAGGTGAAGGCCATCGCCTCGGGGAACCCGGCGGTCCTGACGCTCGCCGAGGCCGACGCCGAGCTCCAGCGGCTCTCGACCCTGAGGAAGCACCACGCCGACGAGCAGTACCTCGCCCGCCGGAACGTGCGGGAGCTGCCCGAGACGATCGCCCGTCACACGAGGCGGCTCGCCGCTCTTACGGCCGACATTGCGACCATGGCCGCCCACGACGAGGGCCCGCTCACCATCGGCGGCCGCACCTGCCGCAACTGCCGAGGCCTCGCACTCCTTGCCGGTCGTCTCGAGTCTGTCCCGGAACTCGTCCTTGCAGAGCCGTCGCATCGAGCTGGGCCTTTATCGCGGCCTCGGTTCGGGCTCGATGCTCCACTCCCGGCACGCCCCGGAGGTCTTTCTCGAAGGGGCCGCACGCGGCAGGCCACCCTCTCCCGCGAGTTCCACGGCCCCCGGGCCGTCCTGAACGCCCTCGAGCGTCTGGCCGCGAGCTACGCAGTCCCAGGCGTCCAGGCCCGCGACGACCTGGCGATCGCCCAGGGCCAGCTCCGCGACTACGAGGCACGTCTTGGACAGCCGTTCCCCCACGACGCGTATAAGGCCGAGCTGACCGATCTCCGCGACCGGCTCAAGGTCGCCCTTTCGGCAACCGCGAGCAACGCTCCTGTTGACCCTTCTGTGTCGGCTCATGAACTTGCTGATCGTATCCGGCCACAGGACATCGCGGTCCATGGACACCGCCGAGCAACCGAGGCAGGGCTCACGCAGTGCAACGGCCGAACGCCCTGTAACCGCTCGGATTCGCGAACGGCACGAGATGGCCTCCTGCGAGCTTACCCTCGAGAGCCACGAGACCCCACGGTTAACCGAGGAGCCCCTTCGCACGACCCCTGCCGAGAAGGAGTCCCTGCCCGACACTGTTATTCAACCGCCTGCTGTCTCCGCCAACAAGCAGCACATCGAAGAACGGCAAAGGTTCCGCCAGGCGACGATGTTCTAGACGACGCCCAAGTGGTGTGGCTCATGAGTGGTTTCCTTATAGGTTGTGGAGCGGGCCGTCCCTGCCAACGGTTCCTTAACCCTCGTCCCCGAAGCTTCGAGCTCCCCCTCCACCTCCTGTCACCCCGCCTGACGAGCGGTCAAAGCCATCCCATCGGCGTGCTGCCGAAATAAAGCTCGCGGCAAGGGCTCTCTCCCCCTTGCTTCGGTCAGCTTTAGGACCTGGTAGGCGATGCGGCTCCTTCTCCCCTTTTCTTTGGCCTCTTTCTTTGTTTTTGTCACCTGAAACCGTCTCCTTTCAACCTCCCTTGTTTAGCCCCGCCCGTGGCCTTCCTTCATCGGCACTCATTAACCCGCCTCCGGGCCGTGTCAAGCTGCCAAGGCCGTTTCCCTTCGGGAGCCTCGGACCTTTCGCTTGACCGGTGGGCTAAAGCCCCGGGGACTGAAGGCGGGTTTCGTACGTGCCATCAGGCCGCGATGGGCGGGGCCAGAAACCAAAGAAGGAGACACCATGTCTGACACAACGAACGAGAAAACGCAGCCTCAAAAAGCCCGAGCCACATCGCCTACCAGGTCCGCGACCGCGAAGGGAAGAAGGGCTTCTGGACCCGAATCGGGAGCGCCTGGCAGCACGCCGACGGCAAGGGCTTCAACGTCCAGCTCGACGTGGTGCCGCTCGACGGCCGGATCAGCCTCCGCGTCGCTTCGGAGAAGAAAGAGTAATCAACAAGACGGGCGGGCCTCTTGGAGGGCCCGCCCCACAACCTAAAGGAAACACGACTATGAACACGCAAGGAATCTATCTTCAGGCAATCGTCGCCAATCTCGCGGTCACCTGAAAGCCGTTCTCACCGACGCCACACGTGACGTAACAACGGCTTAGAAGCAGCCTTCGAAGGCAACCAGAACGGTGCGTAGGCTCCATCCTCCCCACCGAGGAGCTGCTTAAGAACGCGACCATCCTCATCCAGGCGATCCTCATCCTTCACCGTCAACACTAGGAGGCATCCATGACCTATACACTCGCAATCATCAATCCATTTTACGCCACCCGCACCGCCCGGCCGAACCCAGCCGGGTGGACGAGCCGGACCAGCCGCTCTACGCCCGCCTGCCGCGGGCACCGATGAACGGCAGCCCGGTGCCGCACCTGACCAGCCTGTATCACTTCCACCGGGCCGGCGAGTACGGCGACCGGAAGCTGGCCCGGCAACTGCGGCGGCAACCTGATCAAGGACCTGCTGATCTACTTCCAGCCGGCGGCCTGGTCTTCGACCCGATGACCGGCAGCGGCACCTGCCGCGACGTCTGCCACGAACTCGGCATCCCCTGCATGTCGCTGGGACATCCACCAGGGCTTCGACGCCTGCGACCCGCAGGACTTTCCCGCCGCCGAGACGTTCGACTTCATCTGGGCCCACCCGCCCTACTGGCGGCAGAAGCTCTACGCCGACGATCCCCGCGACCTGTCGCGCGCCCCGACGCTGGAGCGATTTCCTGCGGCGCTACGGCCAGTTCATCCGCAACTGCGCCGGCGCCCTGAAGCCCGGCGGCAAGCTCGCCATCCTCATGGGCGACTACACCGACCGCGAGGCCGGGTTCGTGCCGCTGGTCTACCACACCAAGCGGCTGGCCTTCGCCGCCGGGCTGACGCAGCACTGCACCGACATCATCCGCTTCAGCCACGGCGCCAGCAGCGGCAAGAAGGTCTACCGCAGCAGCTTCATCCCCGGCCTGCACGACGTCTGCATGATCTTCGAGCGTCCATAGCTCTCTTACAAGCGCGCGAAGAGGCAACAACCATAAAGACAGCCGCGAAACCAGCCGTTTCAAGGGCCCCAAGCCACTACGCCTATCACGCGCAGGAACGAAACGGACAGAGCTACTGGACGCGAATCGGGAGTGCGTGGCAGCACGAAGACGGGAATGGCTTTGGTCTTCAGCTTGAGCTTACCCCCTTCGATGGGAAGGTGACGCTCCGCGTCGTATCGGAGAAAAAAGTAGCACGAAAAACGGGCCCCGCGAGGGGCCTCGCTACATTTTCTTTTGAATAATTAGCTCTTCACTCATGTCTTGGATTTCATGGTGTCGCTTGCTCCTTTGTTTTTGCCTATTTTCAACAATCTGCTGAATTGGGTTACTTAGCTTTAAGAGAGTTAAATCAGGGTTCCCGCGGATGTCGGAGTCCCGTCTTCAGTGGGTCTCACGAAGACAAGTTCTTAGCACTTGCACGCCAGGCGAAGATGAAGCCTGGGCCGTTGGCACGCCGCATCCTTATCGCCTACATCGAGCAGCACGCAGACAAAGAAACGGCTGTTGTCGGGCGACTTAGCCGCATCGAGCAGCACATCCCCACCCTCGCACGTCTCATGCTCCGTCTCGAACGAAAGGTAGACACCTTCCTCAATAACGCTGAGCTAGTCGATCGCGAGCTGACCCGTTTCTTTAGGGGAGTTATCGTTGTGCATTTGAGCGTCGGTAAGGTGAGACGCGGGCCCGGCGGCAAGAACTACTACGTCAAGCTCGCCCGCGAAGACACACGCACAAAGGGCGACTACTACCTGAAAGGTGGCCCCACCGGTGAGTGGTTCGGCCGCCTGGCCGATTCCATGGGGCTTTCTGGCTCTGTCGACGCAGCCGATTTCCGCTCTGCACGACGGGCGTTCGCCGGCCAGGCGAACTCCTTACGAAGAACGCCGATCATCCGAAACGCAGGCCCGCGTTCGACCTCACCCACAGCCTCATAAAGGACGCCTCAATCATCGCGTCAGTCAGCGACGAGTGGCGGGAGCGAATAATTGACCAGCGTCGCCTCGCCCGCAGTCCAAGCAAGCCTTCGCCGCTACCTTGAGCGTGAGGCGTGCTGGTCGAGGCGAGGATTAAACGGCTCCGAAGTAGTCCGAAGAAGGGTTTGTCGGCTTCAGTCTTCACCCACATCACAGCCCGTAGTGTCGAA
>CAWCDI010000003.1:0-347616 GCA_963794415.1 uncultured Actinomycetes bacterium | reverse complement strand
ACCACGACCGGGTCATGGCGCCACACAACACGTACAAGGCCGAGGGCGACGACGACAAGTGGGTGTCGATCGCCGTCGGCACCGAGGACGAGTGGCGGGCGCTGTGCCAGGCCATCGGCCAACCCGGGCTGGCCACCGACGCCCGCTTCGCCACCGCCGCGGCCGCAAGCAGAACGAGGACGCCCTCGACGAGATCGTCACCGCGTGGACGAGCCAGCGCGATCGCTGGGACGCCACCGAGACGCTCCAGGCCGTCGGCGTCGCCGCCTTCCCGTCGATGAGCAACAAGGACCTCGTCGAGGACCGGCACCTCGACGAGCGCGAGCTACCTCGTCCGCCTCGAGCACCCGGTCATCGGCAGGCGGGTCCACGCCGGCATCCCGTGGAGGATGTCGGGCACGCCGTGCGCCGTGCAGACGGCGGCCCCGATGCCGGGCGCCGACACCGACGAGGTCTTCGGCAACGTGCTCGGTCTGTCGCCGGAGGAGATCGAGCGGCTGCGTGAGGCGGAGAGTCATCCGGCCAGGAGGGGCCGTCGGGTCACCCTCGGTAGAGACCGACCGGGAGTCGGCTCGAGTCGGGGGACACGGTCATGACGGTCTCCAAGCAGCAGCGGAGCTGGACGGTCGACATCACCGACACCGAGCGCTACGTCGCTCGGGGCTACCCGTGGGCCGCGTGGGACCTGCTGCGCGAGGTGGCGCCCGTCTACTACTACGAGCGGCCCGGCTACCCGCCGTTCTGGGCCGTCACGCGCTACGAGGACGTGCGCACGGTGCACTCCCACCGGAGATCTTCATCAACGGCGGGCCGATCCTGCGGCTCGACACGCTACGACGGCCTGGCGGCGATGGAGCGCTTCAAGCAGCGCCAGGCCGAGCGCTTCGGCTGGGATCCCGAGGCGCCGCTCGACATGGTGTTCCTCGACCGCAGCGAGCACCTCGATCTGCGCATGCTCACCATGCGCCGCTTCACCCCGGCGGCCATGCGCCGGCTGGAGCCGATCTGGCCGACCTGGCGGCGCGCTGCGTCGCCGAGTTCGTGGAGCAGGCCCGGGCCGCCGGCGGCGCGCCGATCGACCTCGTGGCCAACCTCTCGGTGGCCATGCCCCTCGCCACGATCTGCGGGCTGATGGGCGTGCCCGAGAGCGACTGGCACCGCATCCTCGGCTGGACCGACACGCTGATGTTCCCGGCCGTGGCCGAGGACAACGCGCAGCCGGGCGAGACCATCCAGCGACATCCGCCGGCGGCTCGGCCGGGAGTACAACGAGTACCGCCAGGCGCTGGTGGCCGAGCGGCGCCGCCAGGGTCCCGACGGCGACGACCTGGCCACGATCCTGGTGCACGCCACCATCGACGGTGAGCCCCTCACCGACCAGCAGCTCGACGGCTACCTCAACCTGCTGATCGCCGCCGGCAACGAGACGACGCGCAACGCCATCACCGGCGGGGTGCAGGCGCTGCTGGAGCACCCGCCGAGCGCGCACCGGCTGGCCGCCGACCCCGACGGCATGGTCGAGACGGCGGTGGAGGAGCTGCTGCGCTGGACCTCGCCGGTCATCCAGTTCGCCCGCACGGCCACGCGAGGACTTCGAGCTGGCCGGCGACGCCGATCAGGCGGGCGACACCGTCGTGCTGTGGTACCCGTCGGCCAACCGGGACGAGCGCCAGTTCCCCGAGCCGTACCGGCTCGACCTCGGCGCGCACGCCGAACTTCCACCTCGCCTTCGGCTACGGCCCGCACTTCTGCCTCGGCGCCAACCTGGCCCGGTGGGAGCTGCGGGCGGTGTTCCGCGAGCTGGCCCCCCACCTCCGCCACCTCGAGCTGGCGGGCGAGCCCGTGCGGCTGACCGACCTCCACGTCGGCGCCATCGGCTCGACTGCCGGTGCGCTGGGTCGACTGAGCCGCGATGGCACGTGAGTCGCCGCAGGGCGGCGGCGGGTCGAGCGTTGGAGGGACTCGAGCGACCGCGACACGCCGCCCGGAGGGCGGCGCAGTGACAGCTCGCCGCGGCGGCGGGCGAGCGAGGCCGGCGAGGTCTTGGTGTCGGCCCAGCCGGTGCGCATCCCGGACGACAGGCCGCCGTCGACGGGCAGGTCGACGCCGTTCACCCATCCGCTGCGCCCGACGGCCAGCCAGCAGATCGACCTCGGCCTCGTCCTCGGGCTGGGCGGCCCGGCCGACCTGCTCGTTGAGCCACGCCATCTGCTCGGCGCCGGCGTCGGCCTCGAAGTAGGGGAACAGCGGCGTGATCACCGGACCCGGGCTCACGCTGTTGACGCGGATGCCGCTGGCTCGACGAGCCGCCCGGCCAGGCGCTGGGTGTAGGACACCACCCACTCCTTCGACAGCACGTAGGCGGCGGGGCCGCCCCGGTCGTAGGCCTTGGCCACGTCGATGCCGGCGGCGAAGTCGGCGGCGTCGTCGAGCTCGTGGATGCGGTCGAGGTGGCGCTCCCAGGCCATGCCCGCCAGCGAGGCGATGTTGACGATCGACCCGCCCGGCGCCGCACCTTGCCCGCGGCCAGCAGCGCCTCGGTGAGGTGGCGCAGGCCGTAGACGTTGACCCGCAGGACCAGCTCGGCGCCCATCGAGCCGGCCACCCCGGCGATGTTGCAGCACGGCGTCGAAGGGCCGGCGAGCTGGCCGACGACGGCGTCGATCGAGGCCGGGTCGGAGAGGTCGCAGTGGAAGTGGGCGGCGGCGCCGTCGGGCGCGTCCTTGATGTCGAGCGAGGTGACCTCGTGGCCGTCGGCCACGAGCATCTTGAGTGTGGCGTTGCCGATCCCCGTCGACGCGCCGGTCAGGAGCACGCGCTTGGCCATGGTTGATTGCCTCCCCGATGACGACTGCCGCGGGAACGTACCAGCCGCCTGTGGCGCGAGGCCCACCCGGCGGTCGGGCGGGAGGGCGGGGAGAGGTCGGCGGTGGCGGGCGGCGGACGGGCGGCCGGCGGTAGGTACCCGAGGTTGCGCTGTATGCAATGCGGGGTGCCACCTGGCCGTCCGACCGTGCGGCCACCTCCAACCCGCCCGCCGCCACCCCTCTACACCGCCGACAAACCCTCGGGCGGTTGCGCCGTGCCACCACGACCACAGGTAGGCCGCCGCGGCCAGGTAGAGCCGGCGGTGGCCCGGGTCGGCGGCGGCGGCGTCGAAGCAGGCCAGGGTGTACTTCACCAGATGGGCGTCGTGGTGATCGGGACGCGCGCGGTGGCCAGGGTGGCCACGACGTCGTCGAGGGCATCGTCCGGAGCGTGCCACGCGGCGGCCGCGGCGATCGCCGGACCGCCGGCGAGGGCGGCCTCGAAGTCGAGCGAGGCCGGCGCGTCGACCGGTTCGGGTGCGTAGCCGGCCACCAGCCGGCGCTGGCCGAGGGCGGCGCGGAAGCCCGACGACGTGGGTGGCGGCGATGGCCACCGCGGCCCGGCGTCGAGGCCGTCGCCGGCGAGCCCGGCGATCGCCTGGGGGAGGGTGAGGCAGTGGGTCCAGCCGTACGGGGCGTGCTCGTCGGGCTCCTGCAGCATCGACCACGCCGCCACCCGCGCCAGACTGTTGCCGGGCGGCGGCGGACGTCGATGGGGCCGTCGACCACCCCGGCCAGCAGGCCGGCGGCGAGGCCGGACTCCTCGGCCTGGTGCATGACCGGGTAGATGAAGGCGCTGCCGGGCACGCCCAGGACGGGCACGTCGAGCAGCGCGTCGACCAGGCGAGCGACGCGACGCGACGACGCGGACGACGCGCGAGACGCCAACGGGCCGTCGTTCGAACCAACGCAGCCGCCAGTCGGGCTGGCGGGCCAGCTCGCGTGCCGGGCCCCGCAGCAAGCCGCGGGGAGTCGCCGCCGGCGACGCGCGGCCAGAGCCAGAACAGGATCGACGCGTGGCCGGCGGCGGCCAGCGACGCCGCCAACGGACCGGCGAGGAGTCGACGGAGCTCGGTCGGCGTGGTCTGGGCGCCGAGCGCCGCGGCCAGGGCGTCGACGTCGTCGAGGTCGCCGGCGGCGATGCGCCGCCGAGCAGCCGCGTCGGCCGCCCGCCGCCGGTCGGCAGCGTCGGCGAGGGCGCGACGCTCCGCGCAGGGCGCCTCGCCGGCCGCCTCGTACGCCGCCGCCAGCCACACGAGGCGCAGGCGCGCGTCCTCGCGACCGTCCGGGCGGCACGTAGCCGAGCAGGCCGACGCGGGCCAGCAGCTCCAGCGGCGCGTGGAGCACGAACGAGTCGGCCGCCGCCACCTTGGGGCGGGCGACGACGGCGCCGACGGCCGCCGCCAGCCGGCGGTCGGACCAGCGAGTCGAGGCCGCGGCGGGCGTACCCGCGCCCGCACGTCGTCGACGGCGATGCCGGCCACGCCGGCCGGACGCAGCGATGTGGTTTCGAGCCATCGAGCGGACGGTAAAACATAAAGCCAACTTCAGGTCAAGGGATGTCGAGGATGGCGGAAGTGATCGAGATCGCTGTCCATCGGCGAGGTGGCCGAACGCACGGGCGTCGCCGTCTCCGCCCTGCGCTACTACGAACGCGAGGGCCTGCTGCACGCCGAGCGCACCGACGGCGGCCAGCGCCGCTTCCATCGCGAGGTGCTGCGCCGCATCGCGTTCATCCGCATCGCCCAACGCGTCGGCCTCACGCTCGACGAGATCCGCGACGCGCTGGCCACCCTGCCCGAGGCGCGCACGCCGTCGATGGCCGACTGGCAGCGGCTCTCGCGGTCGTGGCGTCCGCAGCTCGACGAGCAGATCGGCCTGCTCGAGCGCCTGCGCGACCAGCTGACATCGTGCATCGGCTGCGGCTGCCTCTCGCTCAAGTCGTGCGCCCTGTACAACCCGGGCGACCAGGCCAAGGACTTCGGCAGCGGGCCCCGCTACCTCCTCGGCGATCCGCCGCCCGCCGGCGGCTGATCGGCCGACGCGGGAAGCGCCGCCTGGATGATGGCGCCGGCCGTCCACAGGATCACCTCCTGCTGCTCGGCGGCGGCCAGACCGCGTAGGTCCTGCAGCACGATCAGCGCCTCCCAGCCGATCACCATGGCCAGGGCCGATACGAGGCGCTCGAAGGCGGCGTCGTCGAGCTGATCCCGCACGGGGGCCACGGCCTTCTCGATCCAGCCGATGCGGCGGGCGCCGCGGCGCGGTCCGTCGGGTTCGGCGTCGGCCGCGGTCGCCGGGTCGATCGTGAGGCGGATGAGGGCGCGACCGAGCGGCAGCGTCTCGGCCGCCTGCTCGACCGATCGCCCTCACCATGGCCGCCACGCGGGCGTAAACGTCGTCGCCGATGTTGGCGGCGTCGATGGCCTCGTCGATGCGCCGCTGGCTCAGCTGGCCGAGGGTGGCGTCGATCAGCAGTTGTTCCAGCGTGGGGAAGTAGAGGTAGACGGTGCGCCGAGAGACCTCGGCGGCGTCGGCGATGTCGGCCACCGACGGGCTGTGCCCGGTGGCCAGCAGGCCCATGGCGGCCTGGACGATGGCGACACGGGTGCGCCGCCGTTGCCCGTACCGGCCGGTCTCATCGTCGACGGGTCCACGTTGCTGTCCTCCTCATTTCGGCACCGGTCATTTCGGCATTGACAACGACTCGACGTTCATTATACAAGAATGCAGTTATTACACACCTATGCAACAAGCAACCAAGAGGAGCCGTCATGACCACCACCGTCGACCCCGCCAAGCGCACGGCCGCCGCGCCCGTCACGCCCCACGAGGGGCCCGTCACCCTCATCAACAGCTTCGTGGTGCCGTCCGGACGGGAGGAGGCCTTCGCCGCCGTCTGGACCGAGACGAGCGCCTACTTCCGGGCCCAGGCCGGGTTCGTGTCGTTGCGGATGCACCGGGCGCTGTCGCCCGACGCCCAGTACCGCTTCGTCAACGTCGCCCGCTGGGCCTCGGCCGGCGAGTTCCGCGACGCTCATGCCGGCGATGAATTTCCGCCGTCTCATGAGCCAGCCGGCGTTGGCCGAGTTCCCGAGCAGCCCCAGCCTCTACGAGGTCTTCGCCGACTACACCGCCTGACCGTCATCGCTATCGCCGGCCGGGCCCGGCCGTGCGGCGCCGACCGGTGACGTGCCACTAACTTCGACCCGGATGAAGCCGGTCACCGAGGAAGTCATTCCCGGGCTGTGGTCGATTCCCGTCCCCATCCCGGACAACCCCCTCGGCTACACGCTGGTGTACCTGTTCGAGACCGACCGGGGCTTCGTCCTGATCGACGCCGGTTGGGACGACGACGTGTCCTGGGACGCGCTGGTGGCCGGCTGCGTAACCGTCGGCACCATCATCGCCGACTGCTACGGCGTGCTCGTCACCCATGCCCACCCGGACCACCACGGCCTGTCGGGGCGGGTGCGGGAGGCGTCGGGCGCGTGGATCGCCCTCCACGAGCGCGACGTTGCCCGTGGTGACGCGCATGGCGGCGCGCCGCCGGCGCGGACCGGGCCGGCGGCCCGCGCCGCGCCGCGCCGATCAGGCCGAGGCCGACTTCCGCGACGAGTTCGCCGCCGTCCTCCTCGACGCCGGTGCCACCGACGAGGATCTGGCCCTCGGCTCGTCGCCGGCGCTGCGGCGCACCCGCGACCGTCGGCCCCTCCGCTGGTGACCCCCGACCGCCTGATTGGCGACGGCGACCGCATGGACGTGCCCGGTTGGGTGGTCGACGCCGTGTGGACGCCCGGGCACTCTCCCGGGCACACCTGCTTCCGGGTGCCGGACCACGGGCTGCTGCTGGCCGGCGACCACGTGCTCCCGACGATCACGCCCCACATCGCCATCTCCCGCGCCGACCGCCACGGCGACCCCCTGGGCGACTACCTCGAGTCGCTGGCCAAGGTCGACCGGCCCGACGTGACGCGCGGTGCTCCCCGCCCACGAGCACCGCTTCGGCATCCTCCACGGCCGGGTCGTGGAGATCAGCCGACACCATCACGAGCACCTGCGGGCGATCGAGGAGATGCTGGCGGCGGGGGCGTCGACCCTGTGGGGCATCGCCAGCCGCGCTGGTGTGGAACCGGCCGTGGACGAGCTGTCGCTGTCGATGAAGCGGGCGGCGGTCAACGAGACGGCGGCCCACCTGCGCTACCTGTCCCGGCGCGATCGTGTCGTGCGCCACCCGGGCGTCCGGCCGTTCACGTTCGGGCTGCCGGCGACGGCCTGAGCCCACCCTGGCGGCGCCCGTCAGTCGACGCGGGTGATCGCCGGCAGCTCGTAGCCGCCCTCCAGGATGGCCGTCGCCGGCGCGTAGACGCGGAGGATCGGCCGGAAGTCGCCGACGGGGGCGGGCAGCCAGTTGGCGCGCGCCTCGGCGGAGGCGGGGGCGTCGTGCTGGATGGCGATGGTGAGCGAGCCGTCGGCACCGTGTCGCAGCCCGGGCGTGCGGTCGCCGATCGAGTAGCGGTCGATCGGATTGGCCACCATGTAGAACTCGGCAAGGTCGTACATCGTCAGCGACCAGAAGGCGTGGCAGGGCGGCGTCTGGCGGAAATGGATCTCGTAGCGATGGGCGCCGTTGAGCGTGTTGCCGTCGCCGTCGTCGTACACCAGGAAGTAGGCGGCTTCGTACCCGTGGTTCCCCCACAGGCCGCCCGGGCGGCGAGGGCGCGGGTGAGCCGGGCCCGGCGGGGTCGGCGATCCGCCACGCCGGGTCGTCGATGGCGCCGAGCTCGAAGTAGTGGTTGTTGTAGTCGAACGTGTGCAGCGCGCTCGACCAGCCGTGACGCGGGGCGCCGCCGGCCCGCAGGATCGAGGTCAGCTGCTCCTTGCGCCGCCACCGTCGCCGCCGCGAGGGCGGCGCCAGCTCCGGCGCCGGGCCCGCGTAGGGCGACGCCCCGGCCTCGAGGAGCCCGAGGGGAGCGAAGCGCTGCTGGTACTCGACGATCGTCGGGATTGGGCGGGAAGGCCGCCGCCCGCACGCGCAGCTTCTCGAAGAACAGCGAGCTCGTCGGCCACGCCGGCGTCGGGTGACGGGATGCCGGTGCCGGCGGGTTGGCCATCGGCGGGGGGCTTCAGCGTGAGCTGCTGCTGCAGCTCGGCGATCGCCGGCAGGTCGGCAGCACCGTCACAGCCGAGGCGCCCGACGATGCTGGCCACCGCCGTCGGGAAGCGAGATGGCCGTGGCCGCCGCCGGCACCGACCCGGTCCATCCCTGCGGCGTCGAGCAGGTAGGTCCCCCGCGCGTTGCCCGTGGCCCGGGTGCCGACGTAGGCGAAGTTGTTGGTCCAGGCGTCGACGAACTGCAGGACGAAGTAGCGCTCGCCGGTGTCGGGCACGTGCAGCAGCTGCGGGCCGCCGCTCAGGTCGATCGAGGCCATCGAGTAGACGGTGTCGTTGTTGATCGCTGACGAACGTGTCCTCGGGGCCCGCCAGCTTGGTGGCGTGGGAGAAGGTGTTGAAGGGTGCCGCCGGGTTGGCGCCGACGCCGTCGTGGACGTACCGGAGCACCTGGTCGAGGTTGAACACCAGCGTGAACCCGTAGAGGTAGGCCTCGACGGCTAGTGCGGTCAGGTCCTCATCGGGCATGCCAACTCCTGTCGTCGCCGTCTCATCGTTCGACCCGCCCGACCCGGTACCGGCGCCGCCCGACCGCGTGCAGCCGTTCCAGGCGACACCGAAGGCGTCGTCGAACACGAGGTCGGCCGGCGGCCGGCGGGTGATCGGCCCGTGGCCGCGCCCGATCGGGTAGCCGATGGGCACCATCGCCAGCGTGGCCCAGTCGTCGGGGATGCCCAGGGCGGCCTTGACCTCGGGCTCGCGGAACAGTGGAGCGTCGTCAGCGTGCAGCCGAGGCCTTCGGCCACGCACGCCAGCATGGCGTTCTCCACCGCCGTGTACACCGAGCCGCCGCCCACCATCGAGATGCGGTCGAGGTTCTTGTCGGTGATGGCCATCATCGCCGGGTCGGCGATGAACAGCAGGATGGCCGGCGCCTCGCCCAGGTGGTCGGCGAGGTAGTCGCCGGCGTCGAGCGTCCGCTCGATCTTGGCCCGGGCGTCGGCCGGGAGCTGCTGCTTGTCGGCCCGGCGGCGGCTGAATTCGGTGTAGGTGCGCCACTCCGGCGCGTAGAGATCGGCCAGCGCCTGCTTGTGCTCCGGGCTGCGGACCACGATGATCCGCCAGGGCTGCATGTTGCCGCCCGTCGGCGCCCAGCACGCCGCCTGCAGCACCCGGTCGAGCACATCGGCCGGGATTGGGTCCGGGCCGCAGGCGCCGCACGGCGCGCAGGGTGCTCATGACTTCGTAGAGATCGTGGCTGGCCATGGCCCCAGCGTGCCACCATGCGGCCATGAGCACCGAGACGACCCGCACCCTGATCGAGGACTTCTACGCCGCCCTGACGAAGGCCGACCGCCCGAAGCTCCTCGAACTACTCGCCCCCGACGCCGTCTGGATCCCGCCGGCAGCGGCGCCGATCCCGCGGACCGAGGGCGCCGAAGCCATCGTCGAGGCCCTCGGCGGCCAGATCGTCCGCGACACGTTCGACCTGTCCAAGCCCCTCGCCCTCGAGGTGCGGCGCATCGTGGCCGACGGCGACGTGGCCGTCGTGCAGCAGCGGCTGACGGCCACGGCCAAGGCGACCGGCCAGGACTACGACAACCAGTACTGCTGGGTGTACGAGGTGCGCGACGGCCGCATCACCGTGCTCGAGGAGTACGCCGACACCATCGTGGCCGGCCGGGCCATGGGTGGCTCTGACGCTGCTGCGTCCCCGATGCCGGCCCCGCCGGGGCCTCCGTTGCGCAGCCGTCCGGGATCGGGTAAGCACAACGGGTCAGCGGGGCGACACCACCGACGGGTATGAGGGGGAGATTGTGCGAGAAGGATTCCTGCACCGGGCATCGAGCTACGACGAGCTGTGGAGTCAGATGGACTACCGGACGCTCGAGATCCCCGAGCGCTTCAACCTCGGCGATCGCCTGCGTCGATGAGCAGGACCCGTCGGCCCTGGCCCTCACGGTCGTCGCCAAGGACGACTCCCACACCAGTCGTACACCTTCGGCGACGTGAAGGAGCAGTCCAACCGGCTGGCCAACGTGCTGCGCGGCCTCGGGATCGGCAAGGGCGACGTGGTGGCGCTGGTGAAGCCGGCGTCGTGGGAGACGGCCGTGACCTACATGGCCATCTTCCGGATGGGCGCGGTGGCGCTGCCGATGTCGTCGCTGTTCGGGCCCGACGCGCTGGCCTTCCGGCTCACGCCACGGCGACGCCAAGGCCGTCGTCAGCTCGGCCGAGAACGCCCCCAAGGTGCGCGAGGCCCTCGGCGGCGCCGACGTGGCCGTCATCGTGGTCGGCGGCGACGCCCAGGCCGGCGAGCTCGCCTACGACGACGCCCTGGCCGGCGCCAGCGCCGACTTCGAGCCCGTCTCCACCCACCGCGAAGACCCGGCCTTCCTCATCTACACCTCGGGCACGACGGGCGACCCGAAGGGCGCGCTCCACGCCCACCGCATCGCCTACGGCCAGATCCCCGCGTTCCAGGCGGTGTACGAGTTCTATCCGCAGCAGGGCGACGTGTTCTGGTCGCCGGCCGACTGGGCGTGGATCGCCGGGCTCATGGACATCCTGATCCCGGCGTGGTTCTACGGCCTGCCGATCGTGGTCGACCTCGACGGCGCCTTCAGCGCCGAGCGGGCCGTCTGGCTGATGCGGGAGTTCGGCGTGACCCTCACGCTGCTGCCGCCGACGGCCCTGCGGGTCATCCGCGCCGCCGACCTGCCGGGCGGCGACTTCGCCCTGCGCGCCGTGCTGTCGGGCGCCGAGGTCCTGGGCGCCGACCTCCTCGGCTGGGCCCAGGAGTTCTTCGGCTGCACCGTCAACGAGGGCTACGGCCAGACCGAGTTCAACGGCCTCATCGGCAACTGCGCCAGCGTCTTCCCGGTGAAGCCGGGTTCGCTCGGGCGGGCCCTGCCCGGGCACGATCGTGGCCATCGTCGACGACCAGGGCAACCGCCTGATCGGCCAGGAGGGCGAGATCGCCGCCGACCGCCACCATCCCCTCACCCTCCTCGAGTACTGGAAGAACCCGGAGGCCACCAAGGAGAAGTTCATCGGCGACTGGCTGCTGACGGGCGACCTCGGCATCGAGGACGAGGAGGGCTACTTCTGGTTCGTGTCCCGCAAGGACGACGTGATCAAGTCGGCCGGCTACCGCATCGGGCCGGGGGAGATCGAGGGCAGCCTCGGCTCCCACGACGCCGTGGCCATGGCCGCGGTGATCGGCGTGCCCGACGAGCGCAAGGGGCCAGGTGCCCAAGGCGTTCGTGGTGCTGAAGCCCGGCGTGCGAGCCGAGCGACGAGCTGGCCGAGGAGCTTCGCCAGCACGTCCGCACGCCGCCTGGCGCCGCACGAGGTGCCCGCGCGACGTCGTGTTCCTCGACGACCTGCCGAAGACCACCACCGGCAAGATCATGCGGCGGGCCCTGCGCGAACCGATTGACCCGGGCGACCCGTCCGGCGCACCCGCCGCCGGACGGGTCAGGCCGGCGGCGCCAGCATCACCCGCACGCCGAGCAGGCGCACCGGCCGGTCGAGCTCGAAGCGGTCGAGCACCACCGCCGCCATGCCGCGCCACCTCGTCGGGGTCGGTGGTGGGCGCCGCCAGCTTGCTGATCTTCGTCCGCGTGAAGAACGTCGCCGTGCGCACCTTCACGGCCACGTGGGTGACCCGCCGTCCCTCGCCGACCACCGACTCGGTCGACCTCGCGCGGCCAGCCGGGCGACGTGGGCGTCGATCTCGGCCCGGTCCGTCGACGTCGTGCTCGAAGGTCTCCTCCCGGCTCCGCGACCGGGCGACGTAGGCCTCGGCCACGACCGGCGAGTCGTCGCCGCCGAGCGCCGAGCACCTTCAGGAACGGGCCGGTGTTGGGCCCGAACCGCCGGGCCAGCTCGTGGTAGTCGGCCGTGCGCCAGGTCGAGCACGGTGTGGATCCCGGCCTCGCCAGCCGGGCGGCGGTCTTCTCGCCGATGCCCCAGACCGCGGTGACCGGCCGGTGACCCATCGTCTCGATCCACGTCGCGCCGGGTCAGCCGGGCGACGCCGCCGGGCTTGGCGAACCCGGTCGCCGTCTTGGCCTGCAGCTTGCGTCTCGCCGATGCCGACCGCGCACGTCAGCCGGTGTGCGTCGAGCACCTGCGCCTTGATCGTCGAGGGCGAATGCCTCGGGGTCGTCGGTGTCGACGCCGAGGAACGCCTCGTCCCAGCCCCACACCTCGACGGCCGACCGGGAACGTGCGCAGGGTGGCCATCACCTCGCGCCGACGCCGCCTCGTACGCCGGCCGGTCCGACGGCAGGAACACGGCGTCGGGGCAGCGGCGCGCCGCCGTGCGCAGCGGCATGCCGGACTTCACGCCGAACGCCCGCGCCTCGTACGAGGCCGTGGCCACCACCTGCCGGGGCCGGTCGGGTTCGCCGTCGCCGCCGACCACGACCGGGCGGCCGGCCAGCTCGGGCCGGCGCAGATCTCGACCGCGGCCAGGAACTGGTCGAGGTCGACGTGAAGGATCCAGGCGGCCATCGCGTCCGGCGAGTCTCACCGACGGCGAGCGGCGCGGCGCCGAACCCGCGCCGCCGTCGGGACGACGGCTACGGCGTCGGCAGGAAGTCGAGCGAGGAGCGCGGTTGAGCTCGTCGGGGGCGTCGAGCTGCATCCAGTGGCCGGCGCCGTCGATGCGCTCGTAGCGCCACGGGCCGGTCACGTACGCCGCCGACGCCTGCATCTGCTCCTCGGTGAGGGCGAAGTCGCCGCTGCTCCACACGCCCATCGTCGGCGCCGCGACCGGCGGCAGCTGCAGGCCCGGGCCGACGAGCGTCTCGGGCGGCGATGTTGGCGCGGTACCAGTTGAGGCCGGCGGTCAGCCGGCCCGGGCGGTCGAGGTCGGCGATGACGGCGTCGGCGTCGGGGTGCTGCGCCCACTCGGCGAAGTTGGCCCAGTCGTCCATCGACAGCCACTGCTCGGCGACGCCCTCGAACTGGAAGAGCAGCATGTACCACGACTTCTCGCGCTGGTCGAGCCCGGCGCGAAGAACGCGGCCGGGTGCCCGACCGACAGGGCGACGAGGTGGTCGACGCGTCGGGCGCGAACGCAGCGATGCCCCACGCCAGCGCCGCGCCCCAGTCGTGGCCCACCACGTGGGCGCGCTCGACGCCGAGGTGGTCGAGGACGGCGACCACGTCGGCGGCGAGGAACGGGAGCGCGTACGCGTCGACGGCCGGCGGGCGCGTCGGACTGCGCCGAAGCCGCGCAGGTCGGGGACGATGACGCGGAAGCCCGGCGTCGATCAGCGCGGGCACCTGCGTGGCGCCACAGGCGCTCGGAGTCGGGGAAGCCGTGCAGCAGCACGACCGGCGGCCCGGTCGCCCTCGATCGGCGAACTCGATGCCGACGCCGGCGTTGTCGATCCGCACGGTGGCTCCTCTACTCGGTCGGCACGATGGCGAGGCAGCTCGGCGCGGCTCGGGGCCCGGGCGCGGCTCGTCGCGCCAGCTGCGTTCGCCGAGGGCGAGCAGCCCGGTCGGCGAGCCCGGGCGCGGCGAGCACCTCGTCCGGCGTGCGCCAGCGACCCCGCCGACGCTCAGGGCGGCGCGGAGCAGCTCGGGGTCCGTGCCCGGCCGCGGCCATGAGGCCTGCCCGAGGTGCCAGCCCGGGTCGTCGGCGTCGTAGGCGCTCGCCCGCGATCTGGGCGTCGATCTCGGCCAGGCGGTGGCGGTCGAAGGCCAGCGTGTCCGCGGTAGTACGGCTCGACGGTGGTCGGCGGTGGCCTCGTGCCACGCGCTGCGCCAGCGCCGACCGGATCGTGCGACGGGACCGGTGCGCAGGAGGTCGCGCAGCGCGACGGCGTGCATGAGCCCGATCGAGATGCCGCGCCCGACCGACGGGTTGGTGCACGCCCACGAGTCGCCGACGGCGAGCACGCCGGTGGCCACCGGCCGGCCGTCGACCACGAACTGCGCGGTGGCGGTCCTCGATCTTGGCCATGACGGCGATGTCGTCGTCGATGGCCTCGCCGTCGAGCCAGTGGGCGACGAGCGGGTAGGCGCCCGACCACCCGGCGCCAGCGCGTCGATGTCCCGCAGGGCGCGCAGGGCCGGCGTCGCTCGGCGCTGGTGACGATGCCGACGCCCCAGGTGCCGTTGTCGGCGGGCAGGGTGAGCAGCGAGACCGAGTCGTAGTGCTGCAGCAGGGGCCCGAATGCCGGCGGCGTCGAGCCGTCGGCCGAGCGGAAGTGGCGGCCGTAGTAGACGAAGCCGCTGTCGCTCGAGCTCCTCGACCGGGGGCGGCGCGCCGGCGTCGGCCAGCCAGCGGGGCAGCGGCGAGCGGCGACCGGTGGCGTCGACCACGAGGTCGGCGCGTCATCTCCTCGCCGTCCTCGAGGACGACGCCGACGACGTGGGGCACGCCGGCCGACGGCCGGCGTCCCGGTCAGCAGCGCCGGCGACGGCGACGCCCCGGCGCACGGTGACGCCCGGCGTGGCGCGCGGCCGTGGCGGCGACGGCCATCTCGACCACCGGCCGGCGGGCCGTGATCGACTCGAACCGCTCGTCGCCGCGGACGCCAGCCGCCCGTCAACCGTGCGGGCATCGTCGCCATCGGGTTCGAGCCGCAGCGCGCCGGCGGCCGTCGAGCGGCGGTGACCACGTCGGGCAGCTCGGCCTCCAGGACGCCGCGCACCCGGGGCAGGAGGAAGTGGAGCATGCCGGAACTGGTTGACGCCCCGGCGCTCCCACTTGCCCACGCCTCCTCGGGCGTGGCCGGCGGCGGGGCGCCGGTCGCGCTCGAGCACCGTCACCTCGTGGCCGTCGCCGGCCAGCAGCATCGCCGTCGCCAGTCCCACCATGCCCTGCACCGGTCACGATCACCCGAGCCACGCCGCCCTCCTCTGGTCCACGATCAGCTACGCCGCGCCGGCTCCGGCTCCGGCGGTTCGCGCCAGTCTCGCCGTTTCCGGGGCGGGCGCGGCTTATCGACTTCTTCGCGACACGAGCAGCGTGGCGAAAGGGGCGAGCAGGCGGAGGAGGTCGTTGACCAAGGCCGTCTGCGAGGCCGCCGCCCGGCAGATCGAACGCCGCGAGCCGGGTGCGGCTGCTGCCTGCGATCGTGGTGAAGTTGCCGCCGGCGTAGAGCATCGAGCCCGTGGTCTCGAGCGCGCGCACCTCGCCGTTTGCGCCCGGGTTCCAGGACGTGACCGCTGGCCGAGCTCACCGCGCCGATGTTCGCGCGCGGGGCCCCGCCGAGCTGCGAGAAGGTGCCGCCAACGTAGATGGTGGAGCCGTCGGGCGCGGAGCAAGGGCGCTCACCCGCAGGCTCGCGCCCGAGACGCCGGGGTTCCAGGACGTGACGAGCCCCGTGGTGAGATTGATCGCCGCGAGCCCGGCGCGGGCCACGCCGCCGCTGGTCGCGCCCGCCGGCCGCACGCTGGTGAACTCGCCGCCGATGTAGGCGATGTCGCCGCTCAGGACGATCGCATCGACCTCGCCGTTGATCTGCGCGGTGGGCGTCGGCGTCTCACCGACGGTGCCGGCAGCCTGGGCCGAGGCAGGGCCGATCGCCGCAATGACGACCAGCAGGAGCAGGGGAAGAGCGGAGCGACGCACTGCCAACCGCATTCACCACCGGCCGGAGATCCCCTGCCATGGCGGAAACCGGCTGCGCGCGTCGCCGGCCCGGCTACTCGTCGTCGGCCGGCATCGGCTCGCGCGCCACTCGCTCGCCGCGCGCGTGGGGCTTCCCGCCCGACGCCCTCCGGCATCCGGCGCCTGGCCGGGAGCGTCGTCGGTCACCTCGCCGAGCGGCGTGTTCAGCCGGTCGTGCGGCTCGGCCTTCGGATCGGGCAGATCCTTCTCCTCGTCCGGCGCGAAGTGGTGGCGATGCTCGTCATCTCGTTTCTCGGTCATGTATCAACCTACCCCTCCGAGATGAAGTCCATTCTCCGAAGCACCGGCCCCGCATTCTCCTCCTCGAAGTCCAGGTGCTCCAGCAGGTGTGAGTGCAGCTCGCGCAGGCCCGCCACCACGCGCCCGCGCGCCGCGTCGGCATCCGGCTCGGTGAGCGCCGCCGCCGCATCCTCGATCTGCTCGAGGATGTCCGACACGCGCCGGTGGTCGGCCTCCAGCTGGTCGACCACGGTGCCCCAGCTCGGGATCCGCCGCGCGGATGGCGGGGTAGATCGCCACGTCCTCCAGGTTGTGGTGGCCGTGCACGAACCGGCAGTACCGAACGCAGCTGATCTTCAGCTGCCAGAGCGGCCCGGTGGTCTTCAGCGTCTCCAGCTCGAGCCGCAGATCCTCCGCCGAGAGCCCTTCGGCCACGTCGGCCGCCAGCCGCTCCACGGTGTCCAGGTCGCGCCGCAGCATGCCGTGCACCCAGAGCAGCTCGGCGAAGAACGCCCGCCCGCGCTCGGTCTCGGGGTTGGCGTTCTGGAATGCGGTCACGCACGGTATGTTGCACCTATGTCCGCCACAGCGCCGCGCACGTCGCACAACTCCATCTACATCGCGTTCGTCCCCTGGGTGCTCTTCAGCGTGATCAGCCGGCACGACACGCTGAAGGCCGCCACGCTCGTCGCGCTCGCCGCCGCCGTCATCGATCGCGATCCCCGGCATCCGCAGCGGCCGGCCCAAGATCCTCGAGCTCGGCGCCGTCGCCGCCTTCGTCGGCGTTCACGCTGGTCGCCTTCATCGTCGATCCGGCCGCGAACGACTGGCTCGAGCGCTACGGCCGCGCCATCGCCGCCGCGCTCCTGGCCCTCATCGCCTTCGGCTCGCTCGCTATCGACATGCCGTTCACCGAGCAGTACGCCCGCGAGTCGGTGCCCGAGCAGTACTGGTCATCGCCGCGGTTCAAGAACGTCAACCGCCAGCTCACCCTGGTGTGGGCCGTGCGTGTTCACGCTCTTCGTGCCCGAGCCACATCATCGCCGGCGTACGTGAACACCCAGCGCTCGAACACCATCTTCAACTGGGTCATCCCGATCTTCCTGGTCGTGCTGGCCATCAAACGCACCGCTGCGGTCAGCGAGGAGGCAGGCAAGTGACGCGCCCGCTGTTCAAACACGACGATTTCCAGTTTGGGTACGAGATCGCGCTGGGCAGCGTGTACCGCGGCTATGCGGACGCGGGCGAGGTGCTCGAGGCGACCGTCGGCCGGGATCAAGGACGGCGATGCCGACGCGTGGGTGGCATGAGTGGTCGAAGTTCGTCTACCGCCGATCGGTGGCCGCCGCCGGCGACTCGGCCGCGGCGGCCGCAGGCCACCGCATCAGCGCCTGCGGCTATCACCTGCGCGCCGGGACCTACCTACTCATCGGCGCTCTACCTGGATCACGCACTCCAAGGCGCCCCGAAAGCGTCAGCACGACATCTGGACGCGGCATCGGGCGTGTGGGACAGGGCGGCGGATCTTCGGCCCGCGGCGAGCACGTCGAGATCCCGTATGAGGACACGACGCTCCCCGGCTACTTCTTCCGCGCACCGGATGCCGAGCCCGGCGAGCGCCGCCCGCTGGTGGTGGTCAACAACGGCAGCGACGGGGCCACCTCGGATGCGCTCCTCGGCGGGATCGCCGCGGCCGAGCGCGGCTACCACTGGATGACCTTCGACGGCCGGGCCAGCAGGCCGCGCTGATGCTGCAGAAGTCCTGTTTCGCCACGACTGGGAGGCCGTGCTCACCCCGGTGGTCGATGCGATGGTGGCGCGGCCCGACGTCGATGCCGAGAAGATCGCGGTGATCGGCGTGAGCCAGGCCGGCTACTGGGTGCCGCGCGCGCTCGCGTTCGAGCACCGGTTCGCCGCCGCGGTGATCGATCCGGGCGTGGTGGACGTCTCCACGTCGTGGACGGAAGTTCCCGGCCACATGAAGTCCGAGCTGGGCGACCCGGCGAAGAAGGAGTCGTTCGACAAGGAGATGGGCTGGGCGCTTCGGTTCAGCAAGTCAACGCGCGCGACGCTCCACTTCCGCGGCGAGCCCTACGGCCTCGAGAGCGACTCGGTGTTCGACCTCTACTCCGAGGTGCTCCGCTACCGGCTGGGCGACGAGGTGAAGGACATCACCACCCCGGTGCTGATCACGAGCCCCGAGGACGAGCAGTTCTGGCCCGGGCAGTCGCAGCAGCTCTACGACATGCTGCCGGGCGAGAAGACGCTGGTGGAGTTCACGCGCGCCGAGGGTGCCAACCGCCACTGCGAGCCGATGGGGCTCGGCGTGCGCAATGCGCGGGTGTTCGACTGGCTCGAGGCCTACCTTGGCGGATGAGATCTACGTCGTTGCCGGCGGAAACCACGTCACGCTGCTCCTGCCGCGGGCCGAGTCGGGCGGCTCGGTTGACGTGATCGAGGTGCTGGCCCAGCCCGGCGGCGGGCCGCCGCCGCACAGCCACGAGTTCGGCGAGTGGTTCCGGGTGGTCGAGGGCGAGCTCACGATGGAGGAGGAGCGCGACGGCACGGTGGTCAGCACGCGCGTGCTCCGCGCCGGTGAGTCGATGTGGATCGAGCCGTGGAAGGTGCACGGCACGCTCAACCTGTCTGACGCGCCGACGCGGTTTCTGGTGGTGGGCCAGCCCGGCGAGATGACCGGCTACTTCGCCGAGGCCGGCGTGCGCGTGCCCGACGACTCACGCCGCCCGATCACGAGCCTCCCGGGCCCGCGGAGCTGGTTGAGATCTCGGCGCGCTGGGTATCAAGTTCTGGACGGGGCCACTAGATCGAGCATGACGTAGGAACTGAACGATGGATGCAAACAACTTCACCGGCTGGGTGAGCACCTCCGAGCCGGACGGAAGCGTGGTCGTCTCCCTGGCGGGATATCACGACCTCGACACTGCGCCGCGCGTGCAGCGCGCCCTCTCGGAGGCCATCGACAAGGCAAAGCCGGTGGTGATCGACCTCTCGACCACCGAGATGCTCGACTCCACGGTGCTCGGCTCCATCATCACCGCCCACACGCGGGCCTCCAACCGCGGGCAGACCGTGGTGCTCGCGGTTGACCACGAGAGCCGGCCGGTGGTGCGAAACCTGCTGCGGGTGACCGGCATCGCCTCGAGCGTCGATATCTACCCGACGCTCGACGATGCGCTGCGCGCCGTGGACTGGCCAGACCGCCTGACCTCGCCCTACTCGTCGCCCTCGTCGTTGTCGGCGGCGCGCTTCGGCGGCGGATACCCGGCGGCGGAGAGCGCGGTCTTCAGCTTCTGCAGGTCGGACTTCTCGCGTGCTCCGTAGGCGTAGCGGTGGGCCTCGCTCAGGATCCGCTCGAGCTGGATGCGGCGGCCCTCGCAGGTGTGGAGGGCCTCTCGCAGGTCGTGCTCGGTGCGGACTCCGCTGGGTGTCGATGCATTCTTGGTCATGCGTGCACCATACGCGACTGAACCGTTCGGGGATGGATTCCGAAAGGATGTGTGTCAGTGGCTGACCGTAACCGTGTTGAAACCGAGCTGAAGAGGGGCGCATTCGTGATCTCCGTGATCGGGGAGCACGACCTCTCGACGTCCCCTGACCTGCTCGCGGCGATCGGCGCGGGCGCGGGCGAGCACGCCGCGCTGGTGGTGGATCTCACCGCCGCGACGTTCGTGGACTCCACCGTGCTTCGCGCGCTGATCCACGGCAGCACGCAGGCCGGCTCGTTCACGGTGGTGGCGCCGCCGGGCGGGTTCCCGCGGCGGGTGCTCGAGATCTCGGGCATCGGCGTGAACGTGACCGTCGCAGACACGCTCGACGAGGCGATCAGGCGGTCAGCTCCAGCCGGGCAGTGACCCGCGTCGAGCCGTCCGCGCGGTTCACGGAGAACTCGTCGCAGAGCGTCTGCACCACCTGCAGGCCGATGCCCGAGCTGGGCTCGCGGGGGAAGCCGACGCCCTGTCGGTGACGCGCAGCTCGACGTGGTCGCCGTTGCTTCGCACCAGCACCTCGAACTCGCCGCTCTGGCCGTCGGGATAGGCGTGGCGCACGACGTTCGACGTGAGCTCGGTGATGCAGAGCAGGGCAGAGACGCAGGTGACCGGGTCGCGGCCGTGCTCGTTGAAGTAGACGGCGACGGCGGCGCGCACGAACGGGACAGACGCGGCGTCCGCCGGGAGTACAGCTCGGAATTCATTGTCTGCCACGAGTCGGGACTACCGCGGGCCTGTCTGATCCAAACCACCAGCGTAGTGCAGCGTCCCGTCAGACGCTTGCGAGCACCGGCAGCGCGGACTCCATCTCGGCGGCCAGCTCGGCCGCGTCGCGGTGCACGCTGTAGGCGCCGGCGCTTCGCAGCTCGCCCGCCGAGATCCCGCCCGACATGAGCGCGAGCGTCGGCAGCCCGGCGTTGGATGCCGCGCGGCAGTCCCACACCGAGTCGCCCACCATCGCCACCGCCGGCGCTCCGGCGCGCTCCATGGCGACGTGCAGCAGGTCGGGGTCGGGCTTCGTGCGATCCACGTCGTCCGACGTCGTCCACGCGTCCACCAGGTCGCGCGCGCCGAGCAGGTCGATGTAGTGCTCCACCTCCTCGTCGCCCGCCGAGCTTGCGAGCACCACCGTGAGCTTGCGCTGCTTCAGCACCAGCAGCAGGTCGTGCGCGCCGGGAAGCGGCTGCACCTGGCCGATGAGCTGCTTGAAGAGCTCGTCGTGATCGTCCGACGCTGCCGCCCCGATCTCGGCTGCCGCCCGCTCGCCGATGAGGTGCGACACCAGCTTGTCGCCGCCCATCCCGATCGCGCGGTGGATGCGCCACGCGGGCACGATCTGGCCGTGCGCGGCGAAGGCTTGCGCCCACGCCGTGACGTGCAGATAGTTGGAGTCAACGAGGGTGCCATCGACGTCGAGCAGAATGGAGCGGTGCGAAGACATCACCCGGTCGTGCCCAGTGCGGTCGGGAGGCAAACCTGGTTACTGCGTCGCGCGCAGGGGAATTCACCAAAGACCGATGATCCGCATTGAACAGCACGCGCTCGGCCCGAGGGTCTTCATCCTCGGCCGCCGCATCCACGAGTGGCACCTCGGCGTGGGCATCCTCACGGTGCTCCTTGCGCTCGACGTGACCGACGTCCTCACCGGCGGCCTCCTCGCCTACGCGCTGGCGTTCGTCGGCCTCTGGGCGATCCTCAAGGACTGGCGCGACATCACCCCCTCGCGGCGCGACACCGCTGCCTGGACGCTGGGCCTGCACCGCCCGCCGATGGCGCTTCGGCCCGCGCGCAGGGGAGACTGGGTGCCGCCGCTTGCGGCCATCGTCGTCGCGGCAGCGGCCGTCGCCTCGCTGGTCTCGACGCTCACGCCCGACGTCGCGTGGCGCGGCCACGTGATCTCCGACATCACCCCGGTGCACACCGCCGCCGTCTTCCACGCAGTGGTGATCCCCACCAGCGCCGCGCTGCTCCTGGCCTCGTACTACCTCTGGCGCCGCCGCCGCCGCGCGTTCGTGGTGGCCTTCGCGCTGCTCGTCGTGCTCGGGTTCCTGAACCTCCTGAAGGGCCTCGACGTGGAGGAGGCGCTGCTCTCGTGGGCGGCCGCGTGGCTGCTCTGGTGGGGCCGCGGGAGCTTCACTGCCGCCCCTGCGCAGCTGCGGCTGCGGGCGGCGCTGATCGCCTCGGGGCTGGTGCTCGCCGCGACGCTCGTCTTGAGCACCATCGCCGCCTACTCCGCCGCGGCGGGCCGCCCGAGCTTCGACACGATCGTGGACACGAGCAGCGCGATGCTCCTCTGGCAGACCCCGCCGATCCCGTTCGGGGATGAGTTTCGCTACGTGCCGCAGGCCATCGGCGTGCTCTCGCTGGGCGCGCTCATGGTGATCGTCTGGTCGGCGTTTCGCCCGCTGCCGGCCTCGTCCGAGCTGCCCGGCGACGACGAGCGCGAGCTCGCCCGCCAGATCGTGTCCGAGCACGGCGACGACGCCCTCAGCTTCTTCAAGCTGCGCACCGACAAGCAGTACCTCTGGAACTCTGCACGCACCGCGTTCATCGGCTACCGGGTCGAGAACCGGGTGCTGCTGGTGTCCGGCGACCCCGTCGGCGAGCCGGCCGAGGTGCGCGCGCTCATGACCCAGGCCGTGCACTGGGCCGACCGCCACGACCTGCGCTTCGCCGTGATCGGCGCGAGCCGCGAGCTGCGCGACTGGTGCGTGTCGGAGGGCCTTCGGTCGCTCTACATCGGCGACGAGGCGATCGTCTCGACGGCCCAGTTCTCGCTGGAGGGCCGGCCCATCCGCAAGGTGCGCCAGTCGGTGAACCGCCTGCAGAAGTCGGGGTACACGGCCGAGCTGGTGGAGATGCACTCGGCGACGGACGCGCTGCTCGACGAGCTCGAGGTGGTGTCGCACGCCTGGCGCGGCGGGGCGCAGGAGCGCGGGTTCTCGATGGCGCTCGACCGGCTCGGCGGGCCCGAGCAGGACGAGACGATGCTCATCGTCGCGCGCGACGGCCGACGGCCGGGTCGCCGGGTTCATCCAGTTCGTGCCGCACAACGGCAACGCGTCGATGTCGCTAGCGATGATGCGGCGGCTGCCGGACTCGCCCAACGGCCTGATGGAGTTCGTGATCGCGCGGTCGATCGAGCTCCTGCGCGAGCGCGGCGTGTGCGAGATCTCGCTCAACTTCGCGGCGTTCGGCCGGCAGCTGCGCGCGCCGTCGGGCGTGCTCGAGCGGGCCTTCGGCGGCGCCCTCCGGCTGGCCGACCGGTGGTTTCAGATCGAGCGGCTCTACCGGTTCAACGCCAAGTTCTTCCCCGACTGGCGGCCGCGGTACCTCATCTACCGCGGGTACCACGAGCTGCCGCGCTGCGCCCTGGCCGTGATGTGGGCCGAGGGCCAGGTGCCGAAGCCCGCGATCCGCTCGCAGCCGGCACCGCTATCGTTCGCACATGGCTCCCCGTGATCCAGAGGAGCTCGAGGCCGGCGGGGCCACTGCCGTCTTCGAGATCGCGCCGCACACCACCGTCGGCGCCGTCGAGCTGAGCGTCTCCGACCTCGCCCGCTCCATCGAGTACTACCGCACCGAGATCGGCCTCGATCTGCTGAATCAGTCCGACGGCCGCGCGTCGCTGGGCACCGGCGAGCGAGAGCTCCTGAGCCTGGTCGAGTACCCCGGCGCGGCTCCCGCCGACGGCTACGCCGGCCTCTACCACTTCGCGCTGCTGGTGCCCGAGCGGCATGACCTGGCGGCCTGGCTGGCGCACGCCGCGCGCGATCGCACGTCCATGACGGGGCTCTCGGATCACTTCGTGAGCGAGGCGCTCTACCTGCGCGACCCCGACCACCATGGCATCGAGATCTACTGGGATCGCCCGCGCGAGCTGTGGGAAGGGCAGGTGATGCAGCGGATGACGAGCCTCCCGCTGAACACCGACGACCTCTTCGACGAGCTGGACGACCCTGCCACCGAGCCGTTCCACGGCCTCCCCGAGGGCACCGTGATGGGCCACATCCACCTGCGCGCGACCGACGTGGACGAGACGGTGACGTTCTACCGCGACGTGCTCGGCTTCGGGCTCATGGCCTACCTCGGCGGCCAGGCGGCGTTCTTCGCGGCCGGCGGCTATCACCACCATCTGGGCGCCAACAGCTGGGAGAGCCGCGGTGCCGGCCAGGCGCCGGCCGGCCGGGCAACGCTCCTGGCGGCGAAGATCGTGCTGCCCGACGAGGCAGGCCGCGCGGCGGTGCTGGAGCGGCTCGAGCGGGCTGGCATCGCGGTGACGGAGAGCGACGACGGCCCGCGGCTCGAGGATCCCTCGGGCAACCCGCTCGTGCTCACTCTCCGCTAGACAGCCGGGTCATCTCGAGGAACGCCGGCCTGAACCCGCGCCGCTCGTAGAGGCGGATCGCGTGGGCGTTGGGTGCGATCACCGCCAGCACCTGGTCGGTGGCACCGCGCGCCGCCACGGCGTCGTCGTAGATGTCCATCAGCGCCGAGCCGAGCCCCTGGCCGCGCGCGCCGTCGGAGACCACCAGCACGTCTGGCTCGGCGATCTCGCCGTGGGTCACCCACGTGTCGCTCCAGATGACGTTGTCGCGCCCCACCGATCCGGTCATCATCGCGACCGGGGCATCGGCCGGCCCGATGCGGAAGGCGAGGCCGTCGCGCGCGCCCGTCTCGAGGATCCCCTTCATCGCCGCCCACGACGCCTCGTCGTCCAGGTACGTGCCCATTCCCGGGGCCACCAGCTGGTGGTGGCGGTGCAGCTGCAGCCAGAGCGGCCGTAGCTGATCCACCTCGTCTGGCGCGATCGCCTCCCACGCCACCGGGATCGGCTCGTGCGTGCGCGGCCGCCCGAACCGCGTCATCGTGAGCCACGCGGGCACGAACCCGCGCCGCTCGTAGAACTGCACCACGCGCGTGTTCTGGGGCAGGACTCCCACGAGCGCCGGCTCGCGCCCGACCGTCTCGTCGAACACGTCCATGAGCGCCGATCCGATGCCCTGCCCGCGCGTGCCGGGGAGCACCAGCAGCGTGACGAGCTCGCTCACGGTCGACGGCGCGTCGAAGGTCGCCGTCCAGTGCGTCGCGTGCCCGCCGGCGGCCATGTACCCCACGTCGCGGTCGTCCTCGCGGGCGACGGCGATCACGCCGCCGGAGCTCAGCAGGTGGGCGTAGATCTGGCGCCGCACGCGCCACGACTCCTCGTCCGAGACGTACGGCGCGAGCTCGGGCGCCACCGCCTGGTGATGGTGGTGGAGGGCCAGCCAGAGCGGCTCGATCCGGCCGAGATCGCCGGGGTCGGTGATCCGTGCGATCAGCATCAGGCGAGGCCTGCGGCGCGGTCTCCGATGTTGATCAGCGCCGCGAGCGTGGCGCGGCAGTGCGCGACGTACTCCTCGCCCACCATCTGGGTGAGCTCGGCATCGACGCCCTCCACTGCGGCCTTGCCGGCGTCGGCGGCGAGCTGCCCGCGATCGGTGAGGGTGACCGTCATCCTGCGCCTGTCTTCGGGGTCGGTCTCGCGCTCGAGGTAGCCGCGCAGCACGAGCGTATCGACCAGCTGCCCGGCTGCCTGCTTCGAGACTCCCAGCTCGCGGATGAGCTGGCCCAGGGGCTGGCCCGAGCGCGAGAGGCCGCCGATCACGTACTGGCCGTTTCGCGGCATGTCGTCACAGCCCACCTCTGCGAGCGCCTCGCGAATGGCGCCGCCGTAGGTTCGCCGCGCCACGCGCAGGAGCGCGGGGATCACGACGTCGTTGTGCCACTGTGTGGGATCATTCATGCGGGTCAGGATATCGACAAGATACCGGACTGTCCAGAAGATTGACGAAAAACTCAGGGGAGAGCAGCATGAAGCTCAGCGCACGAAACCGGCTCAAGGGCACCGTCACCAGCATCACGCAGGGCGAGGCAATCGCCAACGTCGTGGTGGACGTCGCGGGTCAGCGCGTGGTCTCGTCGATCACCATCGAGGCCGTGCAGGATCTCGGCATCAGCGAGGGCAGCGAGGTCACGGTGGTCGTCAAGGCCTCCGACGTGATGCTCGCGACCGGCCTGGAGTAGCGTCAGTCCAGCGTGAGCTGGAGCAGGTCCAGATCGATGTAGCGCCCGAACTTGCGCGCGATCTCGGGCAGGTGGCCGACGCGCACGAACCCGAGGCTCTCGTGCAGCCGAAGTGACGGCTCGTTGGCGGCGTCGATGCCGCCCACCATCGCGTGCATGCCGTCGTCCCGGGCGTGGCGGATGAGCTCCTCGAGCATGCTTCGGCCGATGCCCCGGCGGCGGTGGGACGCGGCGACGTGCACGGTGTGCTCGACGCTGGTGCGGTAGCCCGGCCAGGTGCGAAACTGGCCGTAGGTGCCAAACGCGACTGCCTGGTCGCCGTCGCGACACACCAGCACCGGGAAGCCGGCAGCCTGCCGCGCGCGCATCCACTCTGTCCGGTCAGCGACCGTGACCGGCTGGTCCGAGAACACGGCCGTCGAGGTCTCGATCACGTCGTTGTAGATCGCCGTGATGGCGGGCACGTCGGCCTCGGTGGCGTCCGCGATGGTCACAGGATCACCGTCGCGATCTCGCCTGCCTGCGCGCGGATCTCGGGGATCGCGACCGACTCCCAGAGCTCGCCGCGCCGCAGCCAGCCGATGGTGAAGAGGGTGGTGGAGAGCTCGCCGTCGGCGCCGCGAAGCGCGCCCGCCTCGCCGGTGTCGAGGCCGAGGCCCAGCGGGTGCGGCCGGCCGATGCCCTGGGCGATGAGGTCGTCCATCAGCGGCGATCCGGCGCCCACCACCGAGCCCGAGGGGCCGGTGCAGTTGATCGCGGCATCCACTTCGTAGGTCACAAGCGCGCCGCCGTCGCGGAGCTTTGCGGTCACCGCGAGGCGTCCGTCGCGCTCCTCGACGCTCTGGATCGGGCCGCCGACGATGGTGAGCTGGCCGCTGTCTCGCAGCGACTGGATCCACGCGGCGACGGCGGGTGCCATGCGGTGGCGGTGGATGTCCCAGTAGCGCAGGTAGGTGCGCAGAAACCGGCGCTGCTCGTCCAGCGAGAGGCCCTTCCAGATGCTCTGCGTGTAGGGCCGTACCGCGTTGATGACGTCGCGCCAGTCGCCGCCGCGGGCGTAGGACTTCACGCTGGCCGCGCGAAACGCCTTCGGCAGGTCGCGGAGCGATGTGCCTGGCTCGGGCGGCTCGTAGTCGATCACCACGCGCTGGCCGGGCCAGCGGTGGGGCTGGGGGACGAGGCCGCTGCGCGAGATGGCGGTGATGCGCGCGGCGGGGCGCAGGTCGATCAGCCGAAGCGCGACGTCCACCATCGTGAGCCCGGTGCCCACCAGCAGCAGGTTGTCGCCGGCGGCAAGGTCGTCGAGCGCGCCCGGGGCCCACGGGTCGGTGACGTAGAGCGGCGAGCCGACGGGCCACGCGCCCGACCGAAGCGGCGCGTCGCGGGGCGGGAGCACCCCCGTTGCGAGCACCACCTTGTCGCCGTGCAGGTGGTCGCCGTTTGCGAGCGTGATGCGCCAGCGGCCAGCCACCGGGGCGATGCCGACGGCCTCGGCCTGGATGCGCTCGAACCGCGCGCCGGCCGACTGGTCGAGCGCCTCCTTCAGGAGAAAGTCGAGGTAGTCGCCGAAGGCGGTGCGCGGCATGAACGAGGTGGGGCGCACGGGCTGGCGGTGCTCTGCGAGCCACTCGCGGAAGTGGCCGGGGTTTTCGGCCAGGCCGCCCATGTTGGCGGCGACCACGTTCAGGAGGTGGTCCGGAAACGTGGTGCTGTAGGCGACGCCGCGCGGCGATCGGTCGGTGCGCTCGATCACCGTGATCTCGACTGGCACCTGCTGGCGCAGGAGGTGCACGGCAACCAGCGTGCCGGCGGCGCCGCCTCCGACGATGATGACTCTCACCGGGGCAGCGTCCCGCCGTCGATCGAGATCACCTGGTTGGTGATGTAGCCGTTTCGCAGCACCGCGAGGGCGAGGTCGGCGACCTCCGCCGGGGTGCCGAGCCGGCCGACGGGGACGCGCGACCGGAGGGCCTCAGGGTCGCCGGGGAGCATGGCGGTGTCGGCGATGAGCGCCGGGGCGAGGGCGTTCACGGTCACGCCGTGCGGGGAGGCCTGCGTCGCGAGGTAGTGCGTGAGGCCGTGCAGACCCGACTTCGAGGCGGCGTACTGCGGGCCCATGATGCCGCCGGCGAGGGCGGCGATGGACGACATGAAGAGCACGCGCCCGTAGCCGCGCTCGATCATGCCCGGGAGCGCGCGCTGCGTCAGCAGGAAGGGGGTGCGGAGGTTGACGGCGTAGTTCTGGTCGAAGTCCTCGACGGTGACGTCGGCGAGCTCCTGCTTCCGGCCGAGGCCGGCGTTGTTCACGAGGATGTCGATGGGCCCGAGCGCCTCCTCGGCCTCGGCGAGGAGCCGCAGGGGCGCTTCGGCCGAGCTGAGGTCGGCGCCGAGGGCGAGGGCGGTGCCGCCGGCCGCGTCGATCTGGCGCACCACGTCCTGCGCGCTCTGCGGGTTGGCGCTGTAGGCGACGGCGACGGCGGCGCCCTGGGCGGCGAGGCCGGCGCAGAGCTCGCGGCCGATGCCGCCCGACCCGCCGGTGACGAGCGCCACGCGGTTCTCGAAGCTGAGTCCCATGCTGGCGAGTCTACTCAGGCCACCCGCCGGCGGATCCACCGCGGCGGGCGGGCTTGAGCGCAGTGGCGGCGCGCTTGTCGTCAGTGAATCAACGGTGCCAGGCACCACCGATTCACTGCCTTGGCGTGACAGTGGAACGACGTTCTCGCCACCACGAATTTCCTCCGAGCGCGTGTTCGCTGCCCGCAGCGGGCTGACGAGTTTCGGCTCCCCGTGCGGGTTGGCGCCCGGTTCGAGGCCCGCGGATGAATCAACGGTGCCAGGCACCAGCGATTCACGCTGTCTTCCCAACGCAGTGAATCAACGGTGCCTGGCACCTGTGATTCACTGCCCTGGCGTGACAGTAGTACGACGTTCCAGCGACGTACTCTCCGTCGCGATGTCCAGATCTCTCGAAGACCGAGCCCGGGAGTTCGCCGTCAAGCGCCACGGCGGGCAGCGCTACGACAAGGACAAGCCCTACGCCCATCACCTCGAGGCCGTCCGCGACGTGCTCGTGCGCTTCGGCGTCACCGATGAGGATCTCCTCGCCGCCGCCTGGCTCCACGACGTGGTGGAGGACACCAGCACCAGCGCCCAGCAGGTCTCCGAGCGATTCGGCGATCGCGTCGGCGCCCTCGTCCTCGCGGTCACCAACGAGCCCGGCAAGAACCGGCGCGCCCGGCATCTCGCGTCCTACCCCAAGATCCCCGCAACGCCCGGCGCGACCACGCTCAAGCTCGCCGACCGCATCGCAAACGTCGAGCAGGGCGGCGCCCTCGTGGGGATGTACCGCAAGGAACACCCAGAGTTTCGCAAGGCGCTGCACGCCCCGAAAGAGGCGCCGCAGATGTGGGCCTGGCTGGACGGGCTGCTGGCCTGAGCAGCGCTAGCTCGACGGCTTGCGCCGCGGCCGCAGCAGCCCCAGCACGTCGTCGATATCGAGCCGGTCAACCACCGGCTCGCGACGCAGCTTCTTCTCGGGCCCCAGCCGGTACCGGTTGTTGCGCCCCACCCGCTCTCGCGAGATGTAGTTGGCCTCTTCCAGATCGCGCAGGATCATCTGCACCGCGCGGCGGCTGATGCCGACCTCAGCAGCTATGTGCTGGATCGTCGCGTCAGGCTCTTCGTAGACCACCGACAGCACTGCCGCGTGGTTTGAGAAGAACGTGAATTTGTGCGTGGGAGTCCTGCCAAGGTCTTCACCCATCCGAAACCATGATACCGCCCGGAACCGGACGGTGCGTTCCTGGAACAGACTTTGCCGTCAGGGACGCCCAGGAGCTGCGGCAGCATCTGCCGCCGTGACCGCGTCCTCCTGCTCGCCGTGCCGCAGCAGAAACGCGATGGTGCCCGCCGCGACGATCGCCACCACGGCCCCGAACGTGAACGCCGAGTGCATGCCGTCCACGAACGCCGCCTGGCCCTTGTCGGCCACCGGGCCGCCCATCTTGGACGCCACCGCGATCGAGATGCGGGCCTTCTCGGCCACCGGCGCGGGCAGGCCCGACGAGTCGATGTTGCTGCGATAGCCGGCCGCCAGGATGCTGCCGATCACCGCGATGCCGATCGCACCGCCCACCTCCCGCGAGAGGTCGTTGAGCGCCGACGCCACGCCCTGCTGGGCCTTCGGCAGCGACTCGGTGATCCACGAGGTGGCCGGCGTCATCGCCGCGCCCATCCCGGCGCCCAGCACCAGCAGCGCGCCGGCGAAGTACCAGTACGAGGTGGTCGTACCGAGCTGCGCCATCAGCGCCATCCCGGCGGCGACCAGCACGAGCCCCACGACGCACACCTGCCGCGCCCCGAACTTCGCGGCGAGCGTGGGCGAGAGGCGGGCGGTCGGGATCATCGCAACGGCCAGCGGCAGCACGCTCAGCGAGCCCTTGAGCGGCGAGTCGCCACGCAGCAGCTGCAGGTACTGCAGCACGATGAACGTGAACCCGAAGAACGTGAAGAACTGCGCGAAGATGCCGAAGCTCCCGGCCGCCAGCCGCGGGTGGGCGAAGATCCGCGGGTCGAGCAGCGGATGCTTCTGCCGCAGCTCCCAGCCCACGAACCCGGCGATGATCACCAGCGCGCCGGCGATGCCGCCGATGGTGCGGGCAGCCGTCCAGCCGTGGTCGGGCGCCTCGATCACCGAGAACACCAGCAGGCTGAGGCCCGCGACCGCGATGAGGGCGCCCACCACGTCGATGCGCGGGGCATCGGGATCGGCCGACTCCGGCACGAACCTGAACACGCCCACGAGCGCGATCCCCGCCAGCACCACGTTCAGGGCAAAGACGCTCTGCCACTCCCAGAACTCGAGCAGCGTGCCCGACACGAGCAGGCCCAGGATCGCCGCACCACCGGCCACCGCGGCCCACACGCTCACTGCGCGCACGCGCTCGGACTCCGGAAACGTGCCGGTGATGGTCGAGAGCGTCGCGGGCATCACCAGCGCCGCGCCGACGCCGATCACGGCCCGCAGGCCGATCAGCTCGTTCGCTCCGCTCGCGGTCATCGCGACGGCCGAGCCGAGCGCAAAGATCGTGAGCCCCGCGATCAGCGCCAGCCGGCGGCCGTAGCGGTCGCCCAGGGCGCCGGCGGGGAGCAGGAGCGATGCGAACGCCAGCGAGTAGGCGTCGATGATCCACTCGAGCTCGGTGGTGGTCGCGTGGGTGTCCTTGGCGATCGAGGGGATCGCGGTGTTCAGCGACGACATGGCGGCCACGACGGCTGCCAGTGCCAGGCACACGACGGCGGTGATCAGCCCGTGGCGCACCTTGGGGGTGGTGATGGCTGCTGCCTCAGTCATCTCTGGCATATCCTTTCAGCAATATTTTCTACGGTCGATGAAACTCTGGAAGCGACCATATCACGCATCACCAAGAATTTCAACGTATGATGAATTAGATGCCCGGCACCGATCCCTCCAAGCACGCCCGCGGCCCGCGCGAGGATCGCGGCGTCGTGGTCGCGCGCATCGTGAAGGCCGCGCGCACCTCCTTCGCCGAGAACGGCTGGGCCGGCACCAGCATGCGCGCCGTGGCCCGCGACGCCGACGTCGACCCGTCACTGGTGCACTACTACTTCAAGTCGAAGGAAGACCTGCTCGACGCGTGCACGATGCCGCCCGAGGGCTTCCTCGAGGCGGTGCAGTCGACGGCCACCGCGCCCATCGACGAGCGCGGCGAGATCATCGTGCGCACCGCGATGAGGCTCTGGTCGCACCCCGAGGTGGGCGAGATCCTCCGCTCCATCGTGCTCACCGCCGCCCACGAGCCGCGCACGCTCGAGAAGCTCCGCGCGACCGTCACCGCGAGCGTGATCGGCGCCATCTCGGCGGAGATTCCCGGCGAGGCCCGCATGGTGCGCGCATCGTACGTCTCGACCCAGATCATCGGCCTCGCCCTGGTGCGCTATATCTGGCGGCTGGAGCCGATGGCTTCGCTGCCGGACGAGGACGTGGTGGCGGTCGTTGGCCCGACGGTGCAGCGATATCTGAACGGCGAGCTGCCGCTCGGGTCGAGCACGCTGACGATGGCCCATCGCTGAGGGCGGTGCCGACTGTTCTCAGCACCTCGTAGTACTTGTGCGTGTTTCTGCCCAGAAACTCCTCGATGCTGCACCATTCCGACGCCAGGATCTGCCCTCGCGCGAGCACCAGCGTCTGCAGGCATCGCGACATCCGGCCGTTCCCGTCTCTGAAAGGGTGGATCATGACGAGGTTCAGGTGGGCCATCGCCCCGTTGACCAGCAGGTCGCCTTCGCCCTCACCGGCCTGGAGCCGGCTCACGAGCGCATCGATCAGCGGCAGGACGGCGTCGTAGTCGGGCGCCTCATACACCACCTGACCGGTCTGGTCGTTGCGGATCCAGATCGCCCCAGGGCGCCAGAGGCCGGGTGGATTGCCCGGGCCCGGAGCATGCGCCTCACGGATCCGATCCAGCGACGAGGCTCGGCGGCGATACAGTCGCGCAGCCCGGCGATGTTCTCCAGCGCGACCTGCTCTGGCGGCCCGATCTCGGGCGTCGCAAAGATCAAAGAATCCTCGGTCACGCCGCCGGCCTAGATCTGATCGGTCGTGCGCGCAGCCAGCGCCTGCAGGCTCCCGGCAATCTGCGCCTCACACGACTGCAGCGCCGCCACCTGATCGTCCTCCAGCGGCAGACGCGTGAGTACCTCCGACACCACGGCCACGGCATCCGCCCGCGACACCGGCTCCCCGCCGGGCGCCGTCAGCAGGTCGCGCGTCGCCTGCGGCACGATCACCACGGCATCGGCCCGCGCGTGCGCCCCATGAGCGCCCCGCTCGGGCTCTACCTCGAGCTCGACCGTGAAGATCATCCACCACGTGAGCGCCGCCAGGGCGCGATCCACCAGCTCGTTCACGACGTCGTGGTAGGTGGTCCCCAGCTGCTCGATCGGCCAGTCGGCGATGATCGGCGCGGCCTCGTTGGCGGCGTGGGCCACATCCCAGCGGCAGTCAGCCGCGTGCGGCGTGCGCCAGATGTCGCGATAGAGATCCTCGCCCGCGGCCTTGGCGTGCCTGCGGTATCCGCGATCCTGAAACATGGCCGCGAGGATAGCCGTGGTTGGCGTCGCCCGGAGCCGGGCGGAGCCCTACTCGGCGATCTCGCCCGTATACCCGAGGAGCGTTGCCACCACTTCGAGCAGCCCTGCCCGCAGCCGTGGTACCTCCGAGTTCGTGACCTCGAGGGTCACGGCGATCTCGGCTCCGTCCAGCATCATCGCGAGCGTGTCCACCAGCGTCTCGATGGGCGCCGTCAGGTGGAACTGCCCTTCGTCCACGCCCTGCTGGATGGCCGCGCGCGTCGGTACGCGCCACTCCTCATACGCTCCTGCCATCGCCTGGCGCAGCTCGTCATCCTGGAGCGACGCGACGCAAAACTCGAGGTAGACCGTTGCGCTCTCCTTGATGCGGTCGGGGTCGACTGCGCTATCGATGAGCGCCGTGATCTTGCCCCAGGCCTCGGTGCACGAGGCGGCGACGGCCGCCCACGCGTGCGCGCGGCGCTGGTTTCGGTAGCTGAACGCCTCGGCGAGGAGGTCGTCGCGCGAGTCGAAGTAGTGCTGGATCATCCCGGTCGAGACGCCGGCGCGCTCGGCGACGTCTCGCAGGCGCGTGCGCCTGAGCCCCCGCTCCCGGATGACCGCCTCGGTGGCGTCCATGATCCTGACCCGCTGGGCGGCTCCCCGATCCTGTTCGGTCGCATCTGGCTGGGGGATGCTCACCCCGCCAAGTCTAGCGATGTGCCGAGAGCTCCGGGGGGACGCGAAAGGCGCGCAGATCGTCGTAGTGGCGCCCGTAGACGTAGGGGATGTAGGCATCGCGATCGGGCAGCGTGATGACGTCCTCCACCTTGTAGATGGGCGTGCCCGAGACGCGTACGGCGCGACCGACGCGCACGATCGGCACCGTGTCCAGCGGATCGAACTGGTTGCCGTCGAGCGTGATCTTCGCGGTGGCCTCCTGCACGGTCGCATCGGGGGAGTCGATCGACATCTTCACCAGCAGCGGGTCGTACTCGAGCCCCACGCCGGTGGCCGACGGGTAGGCCTTGATCTCGAACGCCCAGCCCTTGCCGGCGTGCGCCTGGCTGGTGCCGCCGAGCTCCGCGTCGATCTGGATCAGCCTGGTGCCGTTTCGCTCGGCGTAGCCGTAGAAGTGGGTGTCGCTGGGGTAGTAGCCGATCTGGCCGGTCTTCTTGACCTCGCCCCACACCTCGCGGCCCCACGTCACGGGGGTGTCGCCGGTGACGATCATGGTGAGCGTGTAGACGCCGACGTCGCCCTCGTGCACCGCGTTTACGAACACGCAGGCGGTCTCGAACTCGCCGCAGCAGGCGCTCTGCCAGCGGCCCATCGAGACCACGCCGCCCGGGGCGGGGGTGGGCTCGAGGCACGGCGGCAGCACGCTTCGCACGAACTCCTCCGTGGTCTCGAACTGCACCTGGATGCCGTCGAGCAGCCACCGCGGGTTGCGGTAAAACTCTTCGAGGGCTGTCACTTCGTCGGCTGTTTTCACAAATCCCATCGCTTCAGGTTGCCTCGTTCATCTGTTAGGTGAATGACACTTCTCGGAATCCGTACTGGCTGAGCGGCGCGCCCGACTTGTCGGGGGTGAAGCCCGTCACCTTGTCGCTGTAGGCGTCGAGCACGTTGTTGAAGCCCCAGATGATGTAGCCGCCCTCGGTGTAGTCGATCTTCATGAGCTCGTTGATCAGCTCGTTTCGCTTGGTGTCGTCCACCGTGCGAAGCGCCTCCTGGAACAGCCTGTTGAACTTCGGGTTGTTCTGGTGGGTCTCGTTGTAGGCCGCCGTGGGGAGCTCGGACTCGGCGATCTGGGGGATGTAGTTGCGCGTAAACCAAAACGTCTGCGCGTAGGGCCACTTCAGGTACCCGTTGTAGAAGCCGTTCGACTGGAGGTTGTTGATCTTCATGTTGACGCCCGCGTCCTTCAGCTGGGCGGCAAACGACGAGGCGGCGTCGAGGATGCCGCCGGCCATCGAGTCGGTCGTGTTGAGCGTGACGGTCATGTCGGTCTGCCCGGCCGACTTCAGGAGGCTCTTGGCCTGCTCGACGTCCTGCACCCGCTGGGGCAGGTCGTGGTTGTAGCCGGGATCGAACGGCGCCCACATGTCGTTTGCCACGCGCCCGTAGCCCGAGAGCGCCTGGGTCACGGTGCGCGGCCGGTCGATCATGAGCCGCATGGCCTGGCGCACCCGCACGTCGTTGAACGGCGCCTGGTCGGTGCGCATCGTGAAGGGCAGCGAGCCGCCGGTCTCGGAGTTCAGGAGCTCGAGGCCGCCGTGTGACTGGATGGTGGTCACCTGGGCTGCGGGGAGGCCGTCGATCGCCTGCACCTGGCCGCCAAGAAGCGCGTTCACGCGCGCGGAGTTATCGGGGAAGTCGATGATGGTGAGCTGATCGACGTAGGGCTCACCCGGCCGCCAGTAGTGCGGGTTCTTGATGAAGACGCTCTGCTGGCCGGGGCTGAAGCTCTTGTACATGAACGCCCCGGTGCCCACCGGCTTCTTCGGGTTGTAGCCGACCGGCACGATGCCGTTGTAGTACTGGGCGAGGCTGTCGGGCAGGGCCGAGTAGGCGTACTTCAGCGGCACGTGAAGCGTCAGCTTGTCGATGGGCTTCATGTTCTTGATGTCGATCATCGCGAGCGAGCCCGCGCCGTCCTTCGGCTGCTTGGGATCGACGATCCGCGCGATGGAGTAGGCGACGTCGGCGGCGGTCACGTCCTTGCCGTTGTGGAATGTGATTCCGGGCTTCACCTTGATCGTCCACACGTCGGCGGTCGAGTTGGCCTCGATCGACTCGGCCAGCGCCAGGCGGTAGGTGAAGTTGTGGTCGTACTCGGCCAGCGTGTCGTAGAGCTGGTGGCAGCGCGCGATGCTGGGGTAGGCCACCGACGAGCCGAGGTGCGCGTCGAGCGTCTCGGTGCTCGAGCCGCCGCTGACGCCCACCACGAGGCTCCCGCCGTGCTTGCGCGAGGTCGGCGCGGTGGTGGCGTTCGTGGTGCCGGAGCTCGAGGACGACGACGAGGACGACCCGCACGCGGCCAGGAGCCCCGATCCGCCGAGCACGATGCCCGCAGCGCCGGCGCGGCGCAGCAGGCTCGAGCGCGTCAGCGCGTCAGAGGAGGACTCGGAGCTGTGCGGTGTACCCTCGGCTGGATCCATCGGTCGTCCTCCAATGAAGTGGTTTCCAATATCACGGTAATATCGCACGTTGTGAACGCACAGTCAACAAGTGCGGTGGCCCTGGTTACAGGGGCTGCCTCGGGAATCGGCGCCGCCACCTGCGCCCTGCTCGCGAGCAGAGGCCACCCGGTGGTCGCCGTCGATCGCAACCTGGTCGGTGTAACCGCCACCGTGGAGGCGATCCGCAAGGCCGGTGGGAGCGCGATCGCGGTGCAGGCCGACGTGGCGAGCGAGGCCGACATGAACGCCGCCGTGGAGGCCGCGCTCAGCGAGTACGGCGACCTCGGCATCGCAGTGGCCGCCGCGGGCATCGTGACGCTGGGAAGCACCCTCGAGCTCGACAAAAGCGAGTGGCAGCGCGTCATCGATGTGAACCTCACCGGCACGTTTCTCACCGCCAAGGCATGCCTGCCGGCGATGCTCGAGCGCGGAAACGGAGCCTTCGTGGCGGTGGCCTCAGACGCGGCGACCAGAGGCGCAAACGGCTTCGCGGCCTACGCAGCGTCCAAGCACGGCGTGCTGGGGCTGGTGCGGAGCCTGGCGCTCGAGTTCGGGGGGCGTGGGGTGCGGAGCAACGCCGTGTGCCCGAGCTTCACCGAGACGCCGATGACCGAGGCGATCTTCCGCGAGCTGGAGATCGATGGAGAGGCGTACGCCGAGACCCGGGTGATGGGCCGGCTGGCGCGGCCGGAGGAGGTGGCCGCGGTGATCGCGCACCTGGTGGGGGACGAGGCGGCGTATACGAACGGGGCGGTGTATGCGGTCGATGGGGGGTTGACTGCGGGGTAGGGCTTGGCGACGTCCCGCTGAGCTGGCACTGGACGGGATCGACCTGGGGCTCGGTCAACGTACCGAACCCGGCCAACACGAGCGTGCTGACCGGCGTGGCCGCGACTGCCGCCGGCGGAGTGTGGGTGGTCTGGCATGAGGGGCCGAGCAGCTTCGGCACGTTTGTCGTGCGGCGTTCAGGGCATCGCGACGTGGGCTACGCGATGTTGCGGGCCGTGGCCGATGGGGCCGCGTTCCGGCCACATGCCCGTCTACGCCGGTCTCAGCTCATATCCGCAAAATCGGCATTTGCGAGCTGCGAGCTTGATCTCCTCAGCGCAGTCCGGGCACAGCCTGGTGTCCGACGCCCCGTCGGTCAAAGTTTGGTTAAGGCTCTCCACGAGATGTTGCGTGTCGCAGTACGTGACGCCCGCTCTAAACGCATCCCAGAGATAGATGCGCTGAGACCGCGTGAGCGCCGTATCTCCCGAGCTCTCCAGCGTCCATCGATACGCCGCGGAGAGGAAAACGCTCCCCGGGATCCGAGTGCCACGAGACCCCAGGGTCGTATCCACCCCGTCGAAAAATGCCTTGAGGGCAACCTCCCCAAGGTGGCTGGCGTCGACGAAAGCTTGATCGGGTCCGCCGTACTCGTGGAGCGACTTCTCCAGTATCCCCCGGATCCTTGCGACGCCGAGGGGCTCTTGACCGCCGGCCATCCGCTCGACAAGACGCCAGCGTGTCCCAGCGCCAGTCATCGCCGCCAAACGGAGATTGAACTCGTCGTCGGCGACTATGCGCGATCGTGTCGTGATGGCTCGGGCGACTTGGACGCCGTACGTTGCATCGAAGATCGAGTCACCGTCATGCTCGTAGGCAGAGAAGATATTGGCACACGTCGCGAACGCCAGCTCATTAGCTGCGGCTTCGGCCTCGATCAGCGCAAGCTCGCTCGGAGTGGAGTGGATGAGCCGCGGCTGCGCGGCTCGCACCGCGCGATAGTACGAGACCGGTGTCGCGGGGTCCGCGTACCTAAACCCGTACTCGGCCACCTCGGCATAGGCGGCTATCGGGTCGTAGTAAAGGTTGGCCAATGCGATGCCCAAGCGCTCCTCACGAAGGGAGCCTCGCCACTCACGGAGTAAAACCGCCGTGGCGGCGACCGCCGCATCATCCGTGGAGAGCTTTCGCACGCCCTCACGCCCAGAATGGACGACGCCATCGGGGTTTGCTGTCACGCAGTTGAGTCCGACGATGGGAGCCGCAGAAAACCTCGCGCTCGGCATGAGACTCCTGAACTTTTCCCGGCCCGCAGGCGTTGCTAGCTCCTTGCTTCGAATTTCTCTACCGCGCATCCATAGCCCGAGCAGCGCGGTGATGACGGGATCTGGGCGAGGATTCGCTGAGGTCGCCTCGATCCAGACCACGGCGGGTGCACGATCACGGAATCCAACGCTCAGCGCTTCATCGGTCACGGACATTGCGGGTCGATCTCTCCCTGGGTGTGGTCATCAGCTAGAGCAGGTTTGCGACGGCATCGGCGTCCAGCCGCCGACGCTTGAGCGGCGCGTGGGGATGCGGGTCACTTTCCCCGTGGATGGTGATCGTGGTCTCATGGCAGGTCGTCCCCACTAGGAAACGAACGCCTTCCTGACGGCCTCCGGCGTCCACTGGTTGGCGCCGTGAATTGGCGGCACCTGTTTGGCGTTGAGCTTGGCAGCGATCTCCTTGAGCGGCATTCCCTTCAAGAGCAACGCGTTTATCCGCGTGCGCCAGCCATAATCGAGGTTGTTGCAGAGCTTGTGGGCGAGGCGGACGTTTTCCGCTGTGAGCTTGCCTCCGTGCATCTTCAGCTTTGGATAGTGGTCGGCGGTAGGTGACCACTCGGAGCTCGTTGTGATGTGGTCGAGTGTCTGCGGCCCTCCTTGCAGTAGCACTGCGGCGTCTCACACCGCACGTCGAGCAGCTGGCCATCGTTGGCGATCTGCCAGAGGATCCCCTTGACGCCGAGGGACCTGAGCTGGTCGGCGGCCGAGATGGGACTCTTGGGTTCCATGAGTGTCGAACGGTACAATCCGCTCCGGTCGACGTTGAGAGGAGGGCCTGTGAGTCGCGAGCTGATCAAAGCCACCGTCGATCGCCAGTACGCGCCGTGGGGCATCACGCTCCCAGATGACTTCGACCGAGATTCGGCGCCGAGGAGCATCGGGACGGGCGGTTGGACGATCAACGTACGCTTCCTGCCAGAGTCAGGCGGAGTACTGGAGGTGTTCTCCTCGCACCGGATGACCGAGGATCGCCTCGATCGGATTGAGAGCGACGGCTCGGTTACGTCAATCGCGACGCCGCAGGCGTTCATCGTGCACAGGGCCGGTGAGGATTCGACTGTTGCCACCGAGTCGTATCACGCTCGAAATCGGGCCTTCTACGAGACCGTCGCCGACCGTGGCCTGCTCGATGAAGGTACCCCGTCGATGCAGATCAACGCCGCGCTCAGGATGGGGCTGTCTGACGAGTAGTTGGCCGCCGGAAACGGGGTGGTCGTAGCTCCAGAGGCTTTAAGTGCAAGAATATGCACATGGCAGTCTTCGTCCTCACATGGAACCCTGATCGTTGGGAGTGGCCCTCTGACGAGTTCGAGCGCGCAATGCGAACAACCACCCTAGGGAGCAGGCAGCCGGACCAGTGGAGCGTTGGGGCTCGAAAGCAGGGTGTCGCGGTCGGCGAGTCCGTGCATTTCTTCTCCGGCAGCGCAGAGAACGAGGACTCGTGGCGAGTGGTCTGTTCACGTCCGGAGTGGAAATCGGGCCGCATTGGGATGGCTCCGACAATCAGACGACCTTTGCGCAGATTGAGTGGGACACGATCTTCGCTCCTGACGACCGGCTGCCTGTGGAGGTACTGAAATCAGAGGTTCCGAACTTTCACTGGGACCGCATTCAGGGCTCGGGCGTGATCTTGCCACCCGGCGACGCGGCCGACCTCGAGGTCTTGTGGGCCCGGCACGCGCGCGGGGTCGTGGTCGGTGCCCCCGAAGAGCTTCTATCTGACCACACATTTCCAGAGGGCTCGGTTGCGCGGGTGGAGGTCAATCGCTACGAGCGGGATCCCCGCGCGCGGGCGGAGTGCCTCGCACGCTGGGGCACTGGCTGCACGGTCTGTGGCTTGGACTTTGAGGCACGCTACGGGACGATTGGCAAAGGATTCATCCATGTCCATCACCTCCGAGAGCTGTGGAACGTCGGAGATGGCTACCGGGTGGATCCCGTGAGAGATCTTCGCCCGGTCTGCCCCAACTGCCACGCGATGCTTCATAAAGAGCGACCTGCGCTCGCCATTGATGCGCTGAAGGCAATGATCGTGGCGAGAAGCGAAGCTAAGGCCGAGCGCTAGTAGGCGCTCGTTTCGGGGTTCCGCATTTGACGGTCACGCTCGATCCCGCGACTCCACCGCCAACCCTCCCAATCATCCTCCGGCCCGGCCACCAGCACCCAGTCCTTCATCGGCTTCTGCTTCCCGCCTGAAGGCTCGAACGCCTTCCCGCGGCCATTCGCGATCAGCTCGTCCACGCGCTCCTTGCCGAGCTTCACCAGGAGCCGGTCTCCGCGGATGCCGGCAAACATCTTGCCCTTGTACTTGAGGGAGCGGCCTCCCATCATCGACATCTCCTCGGTGTCCGATGTCCTGGTGAGGTGCTCGACGAGGGACGCGTAGGCGGCTTCGGCGGTCTTCACGCTCATGGGGTGGAGATGCCCGAAAGGCTCCGGCTGCAACCGGGGACATCGCCTCCATGTGGTCGACGATCGGACAGGTGGTGCTGGTCTGCTGGTGGATCGCTCCCACCGTCGCGTTCTTCGCGATGCTGCTGGATGGGATCTGCGAGCTGGTCTTCGGCAAGCACTTCATCCACTGGGACGACGATGACGACTACAGCGACTGGTAGCCTGGCCGTGCGGCAATTGTTACAGAGGACACTGGCTGCGCTCTTCGAATCTCACTCCGACACCCCTGGAGCGTGGATCAAGGAGATGGGCATGAGGCGCAGCGTCCGGCGGACGGTAGTTGGCAGTGCGATCGTGATGGCGCTCGTCGTCTTCACTGGCGGAGCGTTTGCGGCATCGACGGCGTGGAAGCGCGTTGCGAGCCCCAATCCCCCCGATTCCACGAGCCGGCTGATCGCGGTCTCCGGCGTGCCGGGCACCCTGAATCCGTGGGCAGTGGGCACGTCCGAGCCCGCTGACGGGGACGGCACCCAGGCGACCGCTCTGATCGAGCGATGGAACGGCATCGCATGGATGCTGGTCGACCCGGGCGTAACCCCGCCCGGCGCGATCCTGCAGGACGTGGGAGCGAGCTCCAGCACGGATGCATGGGCCGTGGGCACCTCCCTCGACATCAACTACCAGCTCCAACCTCTGGCGCTCCACTGGGATGGCACGGCATGGTCGTCGGTGCCGATCCCGGGCGATCCTCAGAATCCGAGCTCTGTGCGGTCTGAGGCCGAGTGGTCGCCCGACAACGTGTGGGCGGCGGGCTACTCCGGCGGCGGCCCGAGCACCACGGCGATGCTGTGGCACTGGGACGGCACGGCATGGAGCATCGTGGCCCCGACGCTGCCCACCGGCACGACAGCGTCGGCATTCGGGAGCATCAAGAAGATTCCGGGGCTGCCAGGGCAGCTCATGGTCTCGGGCAACGCGACGGTGAACGGCGTGTCGCAGATCGTGGTGGAGCGCTACGACGGCTCGAGCTGGACGATCCTGCCCGCGCCGAGCACGGCCAACAACCCGCGGGCCGGTGGGATGGCGGTCAAGTCGGCGAGCAACGTGTGGCTGGTCGGCTCGGTCAACAAGACCCTGCCCAACGGCGGAGGTACGTCGGTGGCGTACTCGACTCACTGGAACGGCAAGACCTGGACGCAGCGGGCCATGCCTTGGGCGAGCGGCACGGCCTCGGGCAACGCGGTCACCGTGAGCATCGTGCCGGGCACCAACCAGGCGTGGGCAGTCGGCGTGCGGTCGGGTGGCCCAGGAGACATCCCGCTCAGCTGGCAGTGGAACGGCAGCAAGTGGGTCTCTGCGACCGTGCCGAATCCGGCCAACGGGAACGTGCTCAGCGGGGTGGCGGCGATCTCTGGTGGGCCGGTGTGGGCCGTGGGGTGGAACGAGGGGCCGAGCAGCGTTGGGGGGTTTGTGGTGCGGCGGTAGCCCTGCCGTCCACCTCGCGCTTGATCAGCCGTCGGGGCCACGATATACGCCAGACGCGGCGCGCTCTGGCAAGTGTCGAGTGATCTCTAGGCGCCGTGAGTCGAGCACACCGGCGGCGATCTAGGCGGCTTGGGCGGAACAGTACGCGGCATACGCTTTGCAATGGACGCTCTCCCGATGCGCCGGTGAGAGCCCGCCCATCTCGATAACCGCGGCCACGTGGTCCTCCGTGATGTAGCCCTTATGCACCGCAAATCCGTAGCCGGGGTTCTCGACGTCCATCCCGCGCATCAGCTGGTCACGGGTCTCCTTGGCGACGATCGACGCCGCCGCGATCGCAGCCGACTTCGCGTCTCCCTGCTCCACTCGCTGCGCGGACAGCCCCGGAACCTCGAGATCGAACCAGTCCACCAGGTTCACCGACTCGGCCACGGCTACCGCCTCGAGCGCGCGGCCGAGCGCGCGCCTGTTCGACACGTCCAACCCGACGCGGTCGATCTGGTCGGCAGGGATGACCACGATCGCCACCCTGTCGGCCACTTCGAAGATGGCTGGCATTAGCGCCGCACGACGACGCGGAGTCACCCGCTTGGAATCGTTCAGGTGCTCGAACCTCGCGACCGCGACCGTATCCGCATTCAAGCGGTCGCAATCGAACCGGACAGCTGCGGCAACCAGCGGCCCGGCCCAGCAGGCACGGCCCGCCTCATCCGCACCGCAGATATACCGGCCGCCGAGGCCACGATCAAACTTGAGCAGGGCTTCGCTCATCGGCAGTTCATCGGCAACAAGCCGGGAGGAGTTGACCATCCCTCCTGGATCAACCGAAGTTCGGTTCCAGTCTCAGAGCCCGAGCCATGCCGGGCGTTGCTGCTGCACGCCAGGCATCTCACCGCGGATCAGCTCAGGCGAAGTCGGTCGGCTGCCGATGTTCTCGCCCATGACCCCCGCACTCGGCAAGCTCGAACAAGTCCGTGATCTGCGCCAGATCTGGAAACACGAGGCGCACGACTTCACGCCCTGGCTTCTGAAGAACGCCGAGCGACTCTCCGAGGCACTCGGCATAGACCTCGAGTTCGAAGCAGCCGAGCACGCGGTAGGTGGTTACTCCCTCGACTTAGTCGGCAAGGACATCACCAACGACGCCGTTCTGATCGTCGAGAACCAGCTCGAGCAAACCGATCATTCCCATCTTGGTCAGGTACTCACCTACGCGGCCGGAACCGACGCTTCGACCATCGTCTGGATCTCCACCTCCTTCCGCGAGGAACACCGCCAGGCTCTCGTCTGGCTGAATGAGAGCACCGGTGAGAAGACCCACTTCTTCGGAATCGAACTCCAAGTCGTCCGGATCGGTGATTCGCTCCCCGCCCCGCTCTTCAAGGTGGTCGCCCAGCCAAACGACTGGCAGAAGCAAGTCCGAGGCGCCACCCAGAACCGAAGCCTGACCGGGAAGGGCGCTCTCTATCACCAGTTCTGGACGCGCTTCCTTGAGCGTCTCCACGCCGAGCGCCCCGATTGGACGAAGACCAGATCAGCCGGCCCAGACAACTGGCTCGAAATGAAAGCGCCCATCAAAGGCTGCCGCTTCAGCTTCTCATTCGCGCAAGGCGACCGACTCCGCCAAGAGCTCTACATCGACACGGGCGACGGCGAGGAGAACCTCCGACTCTTCACGCAGCTCCGCGCCCGCCAAGCCGACGCAGAAGCGACCTACGGCGCGCCCCTCTCCTGGGAAGAGCTCCCCACTCGCCGAGCATGCCGAATCGCGGGCTACCGAGACGGCTGCAGCGTCACCGAAGAGGCCCGCCACGACGAATTCATCACCTGGTTCATCGAGGCCGGCACGAGACTACGGGACGCCTTGACGCTCGACTGAACGGTCCGCTGTCGCGAAATCGCTTCCGCGCGAAGTCTTGAGCACGGACCGCCAGGCACGAGGCAAACATCCTCGGGTGCCACCTGAAAACGGTCGCCTGTGGAGGGCAGCTGAGGGCTACACCGCGTCAGTTTCCCACGCCCCGGTTCGCTCCGCCAACTCGCCGAGAGTCTCGCCGGCCGGCTCGACCGAATAGGAGCTGTGCACCGGCCAGTAGCGCTTCTCGTAGCGACCAGGGAAGATCGTCTCGAGAATCGCATGCCACGCCGCGGACGGCGGTAGCAGCTGCTCGGGATCATCCTCTGTGGCCTTCCACCGATACCGCGGGCTTCCACTTGAGGCGTCAAGAACCACCCGAAACACCGGGTTGGCGGGGTCGAAGACATCGCGTGCGTCGGGGTACAAAGCGCCCGGATGCAGATAGAGCGTCTGGCCCTCGTGGAGGTCACCATTGGCGAGTAGCGCCGCTAACACTGCAGGTCGGCGCGTGATGTTGCGGCTCTGCTGGCGCGCCTCACTCTCCCGCACGGTGAGATCGAACGCGTCGTCACCTCGCACCGGCAGAAGCCGCTCGACGGTCAAATGGTAGGAGCCGTTCGAGTCCTCGAACAGCTTCACTTCGACCGCTTCGATTGGCATCTCGTAGACGTCGCCCAACCATTTCACCGTCTTCAGTACGCGTTTGGGGAAGCCGGGGCGAGCAGCTTGATCCGCACCCGCCGGCTGGGCTGCCACTCCTCGAACTCATCAACGCCAACGAAAGCTGCGATCAGCTGCTTCGCCAGTTCGATCGAGGAATCCACCACTCCCTGTCTCTCGAGGTGCTTTCGCAGCACGCCAGCCAAATGCGACGTCGGCATCGAGACGTAGGCGCCGGCGTACGCCAGCGCCTGCAAGTCAGTGACCCGGAAGCTCTCGTCCACCTTCAGCTCGATTAGCACGATCTCACCGCTCTCGTCCACCGCCAGTACGTCCAGGCGATCTTTGTCCTCAGCGAACTCGGCCAGCTGCGAGCCCAGAACGATCAACGGCTCTCCTGCCAAATCGGGGTGCCCGATCAGCCACGCTTCGAGCTGCGCCTCGCTAACGCGGCCGGAGAACTCGACCGGCGACCGCACCAGGGGCTGCCCGGCGCCGTCGACCTCGATCATTGTGGAGCGAACGGGCGCATCTACCCACTCTAACGACTCGACGACGACCGTCAGTAGTGCTCGGCAACATACGCGTAGGCGCGGTCGAAGAGCTCACCGGTTGGCTCGAGCCCGTACTTCTTGAACGCCTTGCGAATCTCGAACTTGACGGTTCGGTCCCCCTCGCGGCTTGTCTGCCAGCCACTGAACCGCACGCCCATGACGACAGCGTCGATCTCGTGCACGACTCGCTCGACGATCTCGGGAGTGACATCCGGCTTGAACTCCTCGAAGATCTGGGTCAAAGCGCCAACGCGCTCACGGGGTAGGAGCGACTCCGGCGGCGCCCCGCAACTGTCGGCGACCGCGGCGGCCCCCTCCTCGGCAACCTGTTCCTTGTCTGTTTGGACGACCTCGCGGGCAATCTCCAAGAGCTTCTTGAGGAACTCGACGCTCTCCTCGGCGGTCTCGATGAACGATTGGCGCAGCGACTCCAGCCGCTCGGCCAGTGACCGGTACTTTGGGTTGCCTGGATGGTCTGCGAGACGCGCCTCGATTCGCTTTCGGATCGTGTCCATAACGTCGGCGGCGGTCGGGGGCTCGGCCGGCTTCTTGCCAGGCACATCGTCGATACCCAGGAGCTTCAGCTGCTCGATTGACTGCTCGTCCAGCACGATCGAGCGTGGGCCACCCTTGCCGACCTCGATCTCGCCGATGTGCTGGGCAATGAGCTGGTGCGTCTTCGCTCCCAGCCGCTGCCACAGGAGCGCATCGGGTGTGATTGCCGGCTGCACTGACTGGTACACCTTCGCCGCCCAGCGATAGTCCGCCCGTTGCTCGGTCGTGAAGCCGGTCTCGGGCTCGAGGAACTCATACAGAGCCTCGCAGATCAGGAACTCTCGCGCGAACTGGTCGCGATCCTCTTCTTTGGCCAATCGCTCCTGAGCCGCCATCAGCGCCGCAAAGCCGGCGCTCGACCGGTCGATCCCGTCGAAGCGGTCAAGCGCGGTCTCGAGCGCGCCGCGTAGCTCCTTCCGAAGCGTCGTGATCTCGTCGAACCCGATCCGCTCTCGCTCACGTCGCTTCAGCTGCACCGCCCTCGCGATCTCCGCACCCAAGCCGATGTAGTCGATCACCAAGCCGGCAATCTTCTCCTGCCCGGTCTCAGGATTCGTCCATGTCCGGTTCGTGCGCGTGATCGCCTGGAACAACGTGTGTGCGCGAAGCGGCTTGTCCAGGTAAATGACGCCTAGGTTCTTGGCATCGAACCCGGTCAGCCACTTGGCGGTCACGATCACGATCTTGAGCGGATCGTTGAGCGTGCGGAATCGGCGCTTGACCTCGGCTTCCTGGGCCCGGTGACGCTCGTAGGCTTGGTACGCCTCTGGGTCGTCCTTCCCTCGGGTGGTCATCACGACGGTCGACTCCCAGCCGTCGCCGCGCTCGGCCAGTAAGCGCGCGATCTCGTCCTCGTAGCGGACGCAAAGCTCGCGATCATAGGCGACGACCAACGCCTTCAGGCCTAGCGGCTCAACCCTGGTTGCATAGTGGGAGATGATGTCCTCGCAGACGCTTCGGACTCGCTCCGGCGCCTTCAGCAGCGTGTCGAGGCGAGCGGCCTTCTTGGAGAGCACCTCCTTCTCCTCATCTGAAAGCCCCTCCTCGCTGGTCATCCCCTCGAACGCCTGATCCAGCGCTTCCTGGTCTATCTGCAGGTCGACCAGTCGCGACTCCGAGATCACCTGGAGGGTCGCTCCGTCGTGGATCGAGCGCACGTCGTTGTACTCGTGCAGCAGGTGACCCGGATCGTCGGGATGACCGAAGCGGTCGAACGTGTCCCGATCGCCGGTTGAGATCGGCGTACCGGTCAGGCCGATGAAGGTCGCGTTGGGGAGCGCATCGCGCATATCCTTGCTGAGCAAGCCCTCCTGGGTGCGATGCGCCTCGTCGCAGAACACAACGATGTTGGAGCGGTCATTCAGCGAGCCTGCCTCCTTGAACCGGAAGATCGTCGTCACAATCACGCCACGGCGATCCTCCTCGCCGATCATCCTGCGCAGATCGTCCCGCGTCGCAGCGGTCTTCAATCGCATCCCAGCCGAGGCGAACTCGCGCGTCGTCTGCTCATCCAGATCGAGCCGGTCAAGCACGATCACAATCGTCGGCGCGTGCTGCGCGCGCATCAGCTTGCCGGCCGCGAACGCCATCAAGAGTGTCTTGCCCGAGCCTTGATGCTCCCGCAGGAGACCTTGGTGTCTCGTCGGGTCCGTAGCGCGCTCCACAATCCGGTTCACCGCCTCGACCTGCGGATAGCGCGGAATGATCTTGATCGGCCGCGGCACTGACCCGCTTCCATCAACCGAGTAGAGCGTGAAATCACGCAGAATCTCGAGAATCGACTCCGGCGAGAGCAGCAGTTCCACGCTCCGTAGTGCCCGCTTGAGCCCCACTGGCGTCATTTCATCCGCGGTCGAAGCCCAGGGCAACCAGTCCACCGCCGGCATTCCGATCGGCCCGTACCGGAAGTCCTTGCCTTCTGTCGCGAATGATAAGACGTTGGGCACGAACATCGCCGGATTCCTCGCCTCATACGTCTCGGTGATGTCGAGAGCGGCGTTCAACCATGACTTCTTGTCTCGGAATGGTGTCTTCGTTTCGCCGATGCCAAGGGGGAAACCGTTCACGTACAAGACGATGTCGTACCGCCGCTCCCTCTCGCCGCCCGCCTTGAACACCACTTCGGTGGAGACCGTGAGGCGATTGCGTCTTGGATTCTCGAAATCGATCAGGCTTACGGGAACCGGTGATGCTTCGCCCACGAATTGCACCGTTTCAGCACCTCGAAGCCATCGCATCATGCGCTCGTTAGTGGCCACGAGCCCATCATCCGAGACGGACAACACGACGGCTCGGAGCTTAGGAAGTACCTCCGATGCCAACTCAGGCCTCTCTCCGATTAACGGATTCAACGAGGCAAGGGCGGCGACCACGTCGCTCTCAACCAAAACGTCAGTCTTGTCTCGTCTCAGGTCGTTTGGCGAGACAAGCTTCCATCCCAGATCCGGTTGGACCAGTCGTTCGGCGACGGCGCGCTGCACAGTCGAAGCCTCGGTAAAGGACGGCATACGGCTATGTCACCGACGCGTCCGAGCCGTCGCAGCCAAACTACTATCAGCGTCGAGCCACCGGTCATAGGATGGTGGAATCCTGTGTGTGCCGTTCATGACCGCCGCCAGCACGCTCGTCCTCAGATCTGCCATGGCTTCGGTCCGAGCGACGAGGGCACGGGCCTCCTCATCCAGAGAGTCGACGAGATCAACAATCCTCCGCTGCTCAGCGATCGACGGAATGGCCACCTCCATACGAAGGAACTCGGCGACATCTACTCGCTTTCGGTTGGTCGTTCCGCGGCTAGCGCGGGCGCACAGCTCCCAGAACGCAGGCTGCGAACTGTAGAGCCTGAAGTAGTTCGCGAGCACAGCGTCATCATCGGCGTCGAACACCGGAAAGTCGTGCGTGACAATCGCTCCCTCCAGGTGCGACGGCACGAGGCCGAAGGCACCGTTGCGGGCATCGATCTTCGACATGATCCACTGCCCACCGTGAACTCGGCTCTGCTTCTTTGTCCCGATATCGCGACCAAGGGATTCGCCCCGAAGCCGGACGCCTCTGGCTTTGATGGAGACGGTCACCTGCCGGTAAAGAAGATCGTCCTCCACATCGACAGAGTCGCCGCTCCGAGTCAGGAAGTCCCCCAGCTGAAGCGTCTGCCAGCCGTCCATCAGATGATCCCCGCCGCCTTGAGGCGGGCAGCCGCTCGCACATGGGCAGCTCCGAGCTGCTCCTCAGACTCCGAAGACACGGAGACTGCGGTGTCCAAGTCAAGAGCGCCCGCGGAGACTCGTCTCACGTAGCGCGATATGGTCAAGTCCCAATCGTTGGACTCAACTTCTTCAACCGGTACCTTCCGGTAGGGAATCTCATCGTCCGCCAGAGACTCAACCTCCTCTCCTCTCGCCGCCCCCTCGTAAGCGCGAACTATCGAGGCGACGTTCTCCACCGTCATCGCGTTGCCCTTCGCGGCCGCCTCGTACTTCCCGGAACCATCAACCACTGTGACGGCATCCGGAGGGTCTCCGACCTGACGGAATACCAGGATATGAGCCAGCAGGTCGGTGTTGTAGAAGATGCGAGGCGGAAGGCCAATTATTCCTTCAAGTAGGCCATCCTCGATCACACGTTGCCGGATCGAGCGCTCCGATCTGCCACGGAATAACGCTCCATGAGAGAGAACGACCCCCATCCGTGCCTTCTCAGGCTTCATCAAGGCGAGCATGTGCTCAACAAAGGCCCAGTCGCCGTAGTCGGCTGGTGGCACCCCATAATGCGAACGCCCATAGAGGTCACCGGCCCAAAGCTCCCGGCCCCACGGGGATAGGGAAAAAGGCGGATTGGCGATAACGATGTCGAACTGTTCGAGCTGTCCGGTCGCCGTCTTGAACCTAGGCTCACGGAGCGTATCGCCGCGGCGAATACGAAAGTCCTCGATGTCGTGCAGGAAAAGATTCATTCTTGCGATCGCGGCGGTCGTCAAGCTGACTTCTTGACCTGACAGGCGGAGTGTACGAGCGTCGCCACCGTGCTCTCGAACTACATTCGCCATCTCCACGAGCATGCCGCCAGAGCCGCATGTTGGGTCGTGGACGCTCTCCCCTTCCTCCGGATCAAGGATGAGCGTTAGCAGCCGGACGACCGATCGCGGGGTAAAGAACTCTCCCGCCTTCTTGCCCGACTCGTCGGCAAAGTACTTGAGCAGGTACTCATAGGCGGCACCGAGGATGTCCCCCGGTGCGTTGTCGGGTGAGATGTCCAGCGTGGAGAATTCCTCGATGACGTTCAGTAGCGTGTGTTCGGGGAGCTTCTCCTTGTTCGCCCACTGGACGTCTCCGAAGATGCCGGCGAGGGTGTCGGAGTTGGCGAGCTCGATCCGCTGCAAGATCGTCTGGAGGCCCACTCCGACGTTCTCCTGGAGGTCACGTACGTTCTCCCAGTGGCAGCCCGGCAGGCTCTTCTCGAGGTCGGCTTCGGGCAGGACAAAGCGGTAGTTGTCCTCTAGCCGGGCGAGATCCTCGTCGCCGCCGAACGCCTCGAGCGCGCGGAAGTATTCCCAGTCCCAGTAGTCGGAGATCCGCTTCAGGAACAGCAGCGGGAAGATGTAGGCTTTGTAATCGGTTGGGTCAACCGGCCCACGGAGGCAGTTGCAGGCGGCCAGGAGGCGCTGCTCGAGCTGTTGCTGCGTGATCACTGCCGCCGCAGACCCACGGCACTGCCAGTACGGGCTCGGTGGTGGGGCACCAGGCGCCTCCGCGCCGTCACGGCTGTTCCGGACGCGTCCCGGGCACGATCGCCGGTATGGATTGCCTCCGCCATGGGGACAGGCTACAGAGCGCGTGGGTCGGACCTCCACTGCTGGCGCCGCCTCGCAACGCTACTGCCTGGGAGCCGCGGCTCCCAGGCAGTCGTTCGGCCTCAGCGACGAGCCGCTCAAGGCCTTCGAGCTGGTGGCGGTAGTCTCGTGCGAAGTTAGCCAGCATGATCGGCCGTCGACGGCCGGTGAGCTCCATTCGCCATCCGGGCCCGTCGGGTGCCTCTTTCGTAGACGCGGTGTGCGGCGTCGTTTCGCAGGTCGCGCGCGACGGGGCCGAGCCCAGTCCTTGATCTCGCCACCCATCATGTGTGCCGACATGGCGGACGACTGTGATCGAGTCCGCGTTCGCACGCAGACTCTCGGGGCGAGTGTCGTCACGAGTCGTCCAGGATGCGGACCCCGGCAACGCAGACCGTCTCCCGGTAGCGCTGTCTTAGCGTCGGGTACGCCTTCACCGTGACAAGCACGTCACTACGGGTCGAGCTTGCGGTCCAGGTCACAGGATCAGGTTATCGCCGGCGACGGACGCGTCCCGGGGTGGCTCCCCGGCGCGCTTGGTCTGGTGCCGAGAGTAGGACGAGCGTAGCATCAGCACCCAGCCGACGTGGTGCTGCTTCACTCGGGATCCATCCAACGTCGCAGACCAAAACGCTGACGACGGCGGACGTCGATCACGCCCCCTCTGGCTGAGTGGCGGATGCCGGAATCCGGTCGGCTTCGGCGACGAGACGGATCTCGTTCACCAGCGCGACGACGGGGCGGAGATCGTCACCAACCAGTGTTGGTTTCTCAGTGGCCATCTGAGCCAACACTTCTGCGATGTCCGGTTTATCGAATCGAGCAGGAGGATCTTGGTCAGCCGCCAGCTCCTGAATTAGGGACAGAAGCCCCTTGGGAGTATCGCGTCCCGCCTCCAGCGCCAAGCGATCTATCACCGCCACACGATCGAGCTCCCAGTCGGACACCCCTAGCCCAACCTGGACACGCTGGTCAACGGCGTCACATATCTCGTCGAACGTGAAGTTGTCGGTTTCGATGTCGCTGTCCCAGATTCGCGCCTTCAGACGCTCTGGGACTACACCAGCGGCTGTCAGTCGCCTGGAAAGGTCTCCTGCTCGGCCCTCGTTGTCGAAGACCAGTCTCACGTAGTTCGAGTAGCTCCCGATCCCGCCAAGGATTCGTTGCGCGTCGTCGGACGGTGATGATCCGCCAGCGTCAATCAGGTGAACCCCGATCCTATCGAGCGAGAGCCCGTGGCGAAGGATCATGAGCCGGTCGATCATCCGACTATCGCATTCGCCCTCAACGATAAGCTCGACCCTCCACGGATAGAGGCCAAAGTCATTAAGAAGGGCAGGCAACGCGGCGCGGTTACTCCGCAACTCTGCCGTCCCGTAGCGATGTTCCCTCATTGCCGTGGCCTGTTCGGGGTTCGTGACATCGCCTATGTCCGGCAACAATTGGCCCGTGAGCTCGAAATGCCAGCGACGGAGGACTCTCGCCTCGTCGTAGAGGTCAACTGAGACCCGGGCGTCGCCTCGCAGACGCTCACGGCGCCCCCGGGTTACCTCCTCAGCTAGGTCCATCCAGTCGACTACGGGATCGAGAGCTAAAGCGTGCAAACTGACCACGAGGTACCGCTCTGCGAGCCAGTCGGCATCAACGCCGCACTCCGCGGCTGCCGACTTCCAGTCGAACCTCTCCTCCTGCTCGAATGTCCAGTCGGCGAGGTTTCCGAGTTCGCCATCGTGTCCGGCGATGTAGCGGCCGCCACGGATCATTGGGATCGCCACGTTCTGCACGCGAACCAAGATCAGGTCACGCCAGCGTCCTTTCGCCGCGATATCGCGCAACGTCTCGAGATCACCCGCGCCTGCCGCCGCCACGCCGAGATCACGCCGATACGCTTCGAGGCCAACCTGATAAAACACGGCTGGCATCGCCGGCTTGAGGCCAGCCACGAGCTCTACGAGCGTCAGGAGCTGCCATTGGGAATAGACCGGCTGCCACTGCCGCCGGCTACCGGTCAAGTGTTCCGCCTCATCGGCAATCTCCTCCCACGGCCGGAACGGTTCTTCCTCCCGCAGTCGCAAGCTCCCGTCTCGGAGTAGCCACCGGTCGCTCTGGGCCATAAACGGCCGGCCGACGATGAACCCGACCGGAGGCAGCAATCCTTCACGGTCGAGTCCTTCCAGCGCCATCTGATCTAGGGGCTCAATGCCACGCTGCGCGGCGTAAGAAACAAACACCCCCAGGGGCATTAGCGGACACTGGACGAAGCAGGCCTGCTCGATCGCACTTCGATAGGAGAAACATCCCGGAGGCACAGACGGCATGGCCCATCGTAGGCGACGAGGCGTACAGGCGACGCCATGGAACTGCAGCTACTCGGCCTTACGGCTCGCCAACTCCGCTTTGACGAGCGCGTTCGTCTCTTCCAGGAACTGTATGTCGGCGCGCATATCCGCTGTCGTCAGGCTCGGCGTCCCGACGCCCGCCGCGTGATCGTGTGCTTCGATGACCTCGGAGCAACGTTTATAGCCCTGGTTCACATTCTGGCTGATCTGCCTCGTGACCACGGCACCATCCAGCAACCCGGGCCTGACGTTCTTCTCTAGGCGGACGACGGCCTTGGCGAACATCTTCTCCTCCACGAACCGCTCCCAGGTGCTGCGGAGCCGATCGTAGAAGAGTCGCGTAAGGCTCTCGACGGTGCCGCGATCACCAGCTTTACCCGCCACTTCGACTGCCGTGATCATCCTCTTCAATTCTTTGAGGCGTTCGTTGACGGATCGCATCCCGAACGGCATATCAGCCTCGACCCGACCCGCTACCCATTCATCCGCCGACAATGTGCTCGTCCGGCACTCGACACCTTGGATGTCCGCCTCCACTCGCAGATCGGCAAAGAAGGCCAGATCGTGCGTGAGAACGATGATCTGCCGTTCCTTCGCCTCGCGGACGAGTCGTGCTGCTACACGCTCGCGGACGTCGTGGTCGAGGGAGGAGATCGGGTCGTCGAAGATCATCCCGGCAGTGTCCTTAGTGATCGACACCTCGGCCAATACCGCCGCGAGGGAGATGGCGGTGCGCTCCCCTTCGCTGAACACTTCCGCGGCCTTGACATTCCGGAACTTCGCACTGACGACGGGAGTTAGCAGGGTCTTCGCCTTGCTGGTTCGCTTGTGAAACACTGGTGGATGCCGAGCGAAGCGTAGTTCGCGTCGCAGCTCGTGCTCAAACCGGCTCTCGAACTCTGCTGTGCGGTACTTGCGCTCCAACTCCTCCGCCTTCTCAGAGATTCCACGCGTGCTGAAGCCCTTAGCTATTGCGTCGTACCGTTGGGAGGCGATCAGGTCGTGCACGAACGCCGTCAAGTCATCGCGCTGCCCGGCAAGTCTCCGCCGTGTCTCGAGCTCCAATTGGCGCCGTCTGAGCTCCTCGGCCCGCTCGTGGACATCCCGCGCGTCCCCGAGCGCGCTGATCTGGGCTCGGAGATCCAATGTCAATGAGTCGAGACGGCCTCGCAATTCTGTCGAGTCGGACGGGAGATCGTCCCATTGTCTCGTCGTCAGTGCTTGGAGGATCGCTCCCGCTCGCCTTTGGACAATCGCGCCGGCGTCGCGCAGCTGAGTTTCGATCTCCTCAGAGATGTTTCGAGCAATGGCGACAACTGGTTCCGGCGTCAGTGACTGACAGCACGCGACCTGCTCTGTCAGTCGCCCCAGTTCGCCGCGGGCCACGTTGACTGCCTTCTCCGCCTCGCCAGTCAGATAGGTGGCGAACGCCTCCAAGCGCGCGCTCGCCTGCTCAGGAAGCGGCTGCCAGCATAGGGCACACCGATCGTCGACCGACAATGTCGAATCGCTTGTCGTCGTCGCGACGAACCGCGCCGCGGCGGCGATCATGTCGCGCCACGGATCGTTCCCAACGACGGCGGCAGACACGTCGTCGTCAGCCAGCGACGAGCGGACACTCTGAGCCGTTTCCTCGGCCCGATCGAGAGCTTCCACCCTATCCCGAAGTTCACGAACAGCGCCGTTCGAGAGGACTTCCCAAGCGGCGACAAAGTCAATCACAGCTTGAACATTGCCGAGTCGGCGTCGCAACTGCTCCCCTAGCACGTCGGGCGACGTGCGCACCAACTCATCGATCTGCACGCCGATACTCTCCAGCTCCGCTGCGTCCGCGTTGAAGGTGGTGTGCTCAGCGATCTTTTCGGCGGTGGTGCTGGCGGAGAGGGATCTGACGAAGCGCCCGCTCGGTGAGTCGTTCTCCAGCGCCTGGAGCGGGCGCTTGTCGGGCCGACGAGCTGCGGCACGATCAGACAACACCTTCTTCACCGCATCCACCGCCTCGGCACAGCGCGCCGGAATATCCAATCCCTCCGGCGCGACGGTCAGCTCGCTATCTCCCTCGACGTAGGTGCGAGAGCAGCTTCCATCGAGCACGGCAAAGCGAGCGAAGACCTCTGGGAGTGCTTCGCCATCGACCCAGTCGACGCGGACAGCCGGCTCCCCCTCAGGTTGTACAACAATCAACGCCGATGGCGTCCCCGGAGGGTCATCACTCCTTAAGTCGTGCAAGATCTCATCCCTCACCCGGGCGCGAAAGACTCGCTTCAGAACCCGGCTATACCCCGACTTGCCAGACGCATTCGCGCCGTAGATCACAGTCAGCTGCGGCCCAAACCGCATCTCCTGGTTCGACATTAGGGCATTCACATGCCGCAGCCGCCCGACGGAGGTGAGGGTGATTCGAGCCGCTGTACGCGGCAAGGCCGGGAAGTCCGACACAGACAGGCGCTCGTAGGGGACGCTTTGTTGTTCTGATTCCATGACCGCGCCATCCGCAAACTCCCCGACCTCCTCGGAAGTCAGGCCATCTTGCCGCGCCAGACGACGGATGATCTCGTTTTGCCATAACGGCAAGTCGGCTCCCCACGCGATCAAGTCAGCGTAGACGCTGGCCGGCGCCGCGCCATCTGAGGCGCTTGCCCCATCAGCCATCGGATCTCAGTTCCTTCGTGCCAGCACGACTCCGAGAAGAGGGAAGAAGTTCGGTCATTCGCATAGCCTACGCTCGCCGTCAAACCCAGGCCCGGGAACGCACGCAATCTCACGGCGCCGCGACCGGCGAAACGTCTGGCTCTCTCAAGGCGGGCGACGCGACGATCGGCCCCTGGGCGTCGTCAAACGCCCAGCTTGCGGGCGACGCCGCTTTCTCGGACTCGCCTGGGTCTGTCACCGACACCGGGGCTGACCCTCACCGACCAACCGGACGCTGGCTCTTAGAACGTCTCGAGTTCGGCGCCACACCAAGCGCAGAACTGACCGGTGCCTCACGGCTCGCCACAGCCGGTGCAGAAACGCGGGACATCCTCCGCTCCTGCGGCCCCTGGCGTGTCGTCCACGTCATCCATCATGGAGGGCGGGACGGATTCTTCGTCGTCTTCCATATCTGCCAGCACGAAGGAGATGGAAGCCAGTGAACCGTCAGCGGGCTCTCCCGCCTCGGCGTCCGACGCCCAGCGCGCGTCAAAGAGCGCCACGCCGCATTGAAACAGAGTCTTGAACTGCGTCTCGTTCGTCCGTTCGGCCGCCGCTAAGCCCGCGTAGGCGAGCTGCATGGCGACAAGCATGGTCTCGGCGCCGTGCATCAGGCCTCCAAGCGAATACTGGTGGAAGGGCGTCGATCTTGCCAACGGACTCGGTTGCTGCGATACACAGGGAGGCTCCTACGGGTTCGTCTCGAGCCTCCATCCGACGCAGCCGACAGCGCTGAGCTGGTGGGGGTTCCTCGAAGTAAGGCGACTGCCAGCGGCCTCGCGTGACAACGTCGCCTTCACGCTGTTCCGCTACGCGCCAGGCGTGGCCGGCTGCGACGACCTGCGTGGAACCTCGAACTGATCTCGACCGTCGGCGTGCGTTGCGCCCATTCGCCAATGAGGGCGACAGCCAAAGCCACCTCCTCGCGCACGATCAATCCCTCAACGAGGAGATCCACGAATCGCTCACTCGCTTCCTGCAAGCGGCCCTCGTGCAGCATGTTCGACACCTGCCGCATATCGGAATCAGGCATGACCACTTCTTGGAGGTGCTGATGAACGGTGATCAGTTCGCCGGTCTCGTTCGAGGTCAGCCCGTAGTGGCCTTGACGGCAGAGTCAGTCGTTACGTCTGGCGTAGCGGTAGCCGCCCGTCCCGCAGACCGGACAGGTGATCGGCTCAGCCGTGTTCAGCAGCTTCTTCAGGAAGCCCACGCGTCGATCCTACGGTGTCAGGCGGGCGCACATCAACAAGCGGCCATGGGGTTGACGATTCCGCGGAAGAACGGATATAGTCACGTCCGGCCGAGATAGTTCGGGTGACGAAGGTGTGAACCCACACGCACTCGGCCGCGAGCCTTCCGCCGCTTGGAGCCACCCGGCTCGGGCGGCTTTCTTGTTCCTCGGGTCAGAGGCTCTCGCCTCTCCCGCCTACGGGGGTTCATCAGTCGCTCGCTTCGGCGGGTGCAGCACCGTCCCGAAAAACGGGGACAGAAGAGAGGGACGGAATGCCCGTCCACATCAACGAAGGCGAGAAGCCGGCGGACGGCGGTAAGCCGTTCAAGCACCTCGACTACCACGGCCGGCACCACCAGCGGCTGATCCGGGCCGGTCTGCGCTCGCGCAGCATCCCGAACCCGGATCACAAGAAGCCGCTGGCGCAGTATCAGTATCGCCGCTGCCTGGAACCGACCTGCTTCGGCGACTTCGACAGCGTGATGAGCGTTGTCGCGCCGCTGCCAAGCTGGGTGTCAGACCAGGCCGGCGGCGGTCTTGGCCCCTGGGTGTATGTGCTGCGCGACCGCCAGGCGCAGAAGGTCTACGTCGGCTATACGAGCAATCCGGCCCGGCGCTTCAAGCAGCAGTGGGAAAACGCTCATGCCCGGGACGGCTCGATCGGTTGGCTACACGACCAGCTGAAGGTCGACCGGCATTGGGCCCCGAAGGTGGAGCTGCGCCGCTTCGACACCCGAGTATGAGGCGCGAGCCTACGAGCGCAAGCTCCAGCGAGAGCGAGGCGATTGGGCTCCGGGCTGGGACGTAGGCGGGCGGAACCTAGGCACGCATCCGCCACGGTCGGCCGCCTCGGAAGGGGCGGCCGACCACTAGCCTCCCGCGCGGCTGGGCGTAGACCGGCTCCGGCTTGCCGACAAGCCGAGCAGTGTCATACGAGCCGTCGTAGAAGCCGCCTACCAGCCGCTGCTGCAGTACCGCGAGGCGCTCGTACGCTACGGCAGCAGACAGCGGAATGGCCGTAGTCACCTGACGATGGTGGATGGACCGCACTATCACCTCCACTGAACGCCGGAATTAGCCGCCGCTCCCAGCCCTGGCCCACCCGGTCAACCACGCCGCAAATCGGACTTCTTGGATGCGTCCTCTCGCTTGTCCCGGCTTGCCGGCTCGAGCTTACGGCGCGTCTACCAGTCCCCCAACCCGCTCGCCGTCCCCAACACCAGCGGAAAGACCTCCCCAGCCCCCGCCCGCCGCAACCTGGCCCCACACATGGCGAGCGTCCACCGCGAATCCACGACATCGTCCACGAGCAGCACCGCTCCAGGCTGGACGCCGCCAGCGAGCGCCCCAAACGCGGCGGCAGCATTGCTGGCCTGCATCTCGCTGTTGAACATCTCCTTCTGCGGAGGCCGCTCCTCCTTGACACCGAGCGCCATGCTGAATGGGAGTCCGAGCTTGTCGGCGATCCTTTTTGCGACGTCGGGAACGAGCTCGGGCTGGCGTAGCGAGGGCACGGCCGTGACCCAGGTGATGGGCGGGGTGGGCTGCCAGGTCTTCTGGATGAACTCCACGGCGGCATCGACGAGCTCGTCTGAGAACGGGCCGCCGCTGGTGCGGCCGGCTCGTACGAGCCGGCCGTGGCCGGCGTCGCCGTAGGTGGAGAGGGCGAAGCCCTGCTCCACCTGGAGCTCTTTCGGGATGTTTCTGCTGTTGCCGGCGGTGAGAGCAGGCGGAGCCTGCTTTCTGGGGTTGATGGGGAAGTGGCTTCGGTTGACGAAGGCGAGCGCTCGCTGGTTGGTCTTTGGGTCGGTCTCGGTGGGGAGGAGTCCGCCTCTGCAGACGGCGCAGCGCCCGCAGGGCGCTGCAGTGGGGTCGTCCAGCTCCTTGACGGCAAACTCCATGAGGCAGGTGTCGAGGTCGATGAAGTCGCGCATCTGCTGGAGCTCGTGGTTTCGCTGGGCGACGACTCGGTCGGTGCGCTCCTCGTCGAGCTGGAGCGGCATTGCTTGTGCGGACGTACCTGGTCTTGTCGCGGTCGACGATGCCGTCGACCTCGAGGATCTTCAGGCACTGCTCGATCCTCGACTGGCTCTTGTTGATGTGGCCCTCGAGGTCTCTGACCGAGAGCCCCGTCTCAGCGCCCTCTACGGCGTTTGCAACCTCTCGGAGGAGCTCGGCAGGGGGGAAGGCCTGGGAGAGGAAGAAATCGTGGATGGCGTCGTCCTCCCGTCCGCTGAGGAGCACGCAGGTAGCCCTATCGGTCGCGCGGCCGGCTCTGCCGATCTGCTGGTAGTAGGCGACGACTGATCCTGGGCGCTGGTAGTGGACGACCCAGCCCAGGTCGGGCTTGTCGAAGCCCATGCCGAGTGCGACGGTGGCGACGAGCGCCTTGATCTCGTTGTTTCGGAGCTTCTGCTCGAGCTCTGGGCGGGAGTCGCGATCGAGGCCGGCGTGGTAGGCGTGGGCGTCGATGCCCTCGCTCTGGAGCCACTCGGCCACCCTGTCCGCGTCTCTGACGGTGAGGGTGTAGATGATGCCGGAGCCCGGCATCTCTGGCACTCGCTCTGCGAGCCACGCCATGCGTGCGGCCTGGTCGGGGAGGTCGATGGCCTGCAGCTCGAGGCTGTCTCGGCCCAGCGGGCCTCTGGAGACTTTGAGGTTGGGGCCGATCTGCTCGGCGACATCGCCGATGACGCGGTTGTTGGCCGTGGCGGTGGTGCCGAGCACCGAGACGTTGGGCGGGAGCTCCTGGACGATGCGCACGATTCGCCGGTAGTCGGGCCGGAAGTCGTGGCCCCAGTCGGAGATGCAGTGGGCCTCATCGACCACGAGCAGAGCGATGCTGCCCTGCATCGCAGGCAGCATCTCCTGCCGGAACTTTGGATTGGCCAGCCGCTCGGGCGAGATCAGGATGACGTCGACCTCGTCAGCGGCGATGGCCTCGCGGACGGCGGCCCACTCATCCACGTTGGTGGAGTTGATGGTGGCCGCCCGGATGCCGATCCGCTCCGCGGCTCGGATCTGGTCGCTCATCAGCGCCAGGAGCGGCGAGATCAGGAGGGTGGGGCCGGCTCCCCGCTCACGGAGCATCTTCGTGGCCAGGAAGTAGACGAGGCTCTTGCCCCAGCCCGTGCGCTGCACGACCAGGGTGCGGGATCCCTGGTCGAGGACCGATTCGATCGCCTCCCACTGGCCGTCGCGGAAGGAGGCGTCGGGGCCGAGCATGGAGTGGAGGAGGGTGGTGGCGCGGGTTGAGTCGGGGGTGGGCATCGTGGTGGGCACGGTACTGGGAGCCAGCGTCCGCGCGGTTCCGCTTTGGGTTGCGCTTGCCACAACCGATAGGATCGCCATGATGGATGGCTCCTCCACGCCACCGCGGTTTCTCCGTGGCGCTGACACTACCGGCCGCGAGGCAATCGCCGCCGAGATGAGGGCGGTGATCGATGCTGCCGAAGAGCGCCTGGTAGTCGCATCACCGTGGATCTCCAGGTTTCAGCCATTCCCGCGTGCGCGGCCTCTCGACCGCGGTGAAAAACGCGGCAAAGCGGGGCGTACGGGTAGCTAGTCGTCATGCGACCGACACCCTCTAACAATGGCGCCCGGCGGGAGTTCCAGGGGATCGTGGAGTTCATCATGGCCCCGAACCTCCACGCCAAAGGAGGTCATTACTGAGAAGGTTGCGATCACCGGGTCGGTGAACTGGACTCGCGCTGACCTGGTGGACAACGAGAACACGATCGACGGCGATCTCGGATCGCGATTGCAGAACGAGCAGCTCTCCCGCTGGCATGACTTCGCGGCCACCGGCATACGCATCCCCGGGGATAGCGGGGGCGGTCTCGTCCGGACGCTGCTGCGTCCGCGCTTGGGCAACCCTGCCCGGGGCAACACGCTTCAGCGGCGCATGGTCGTCGACATGATCCGGTCGGTGGTCATGCCCGGCGGGGCCGTACTCCTCTCCCGAGATCTCATCGAAGCCGTGGAGGCGGCTCGAGTAGATGCCACCGACAGAGTTGAGAACACTCTGGAATAGCGCGGCGGTCGGGTTACCCCGCATGGTCGGCACCGTCCACCCATCGTCCTCGACCTCATCGCCAACGGCCATCTTCCGCGCGCGTTTACGACGACCGACTAAGTCCGAGTGCGGGGCTAGGAGCCCTCGCCGTCCTCGACGTGCTCTCTGGTGTATCACCGCGTGGTCGATCTGCTCGGCCTCGACGACGCCTTTCGTCCGAGCGCGACCATTCATGTCTCGCCGCCGGATGAGCTCCATGCCGACGCGTTTCGTGCAATCGCCGAACACATGCCGGTCGACGCCACGACGGTGGACGCGGCCCACGTCGTCCCTCGATGACTGCCCTCGGAAGGGGTGGATCTCCTGCTGAGGGGTCGCGCTCCTTCACCGGTCGCGCGGGCCTAAGGACGAAGTGGCACGGGTGAAGCGGTGCATGGAGGCACTCCCCCACAGGGGTGCTCGTGCTGACCGAGCGCGGCAAACCTGAACGCGCCCGCCGCGTCCACGGAATCCAGCGGGCGGTGTCGCAGGACGGCGGCCGAGTGCTAGGTCCGTGCGCCTCTATCCGAGGCTTGCCCGCCTTCTTCGCCTGTGACAACTGTGCTGTCGCCCGGAACGTGAAGATCGCGACTCAGGGTTCGAGCGCGGTGCCGGTAGAGCAGGATGTTGCGTACACCTTGCTCCAGCGTCCGACCGGCGGCCAGGATACGCCGGTCGAGTCGAGTTCGGCTCGGCGAGTGCAGCTGTTTTCCATGAAGTACGAGGCCGATGGGCATCGTGCGATCACTGCATGTGATCAGGAGCGCGGGCCGGACATGCTGACGGTGGCTGTTCCCGCAGGCGTCGTGCTTCCAGAACCAGAGTTCGGTGACGTCGTCGAGCTGGAGGGCGAAGCATCCGAGACGGTGGCTGCCCTCGAGACGCTAACGCTCGCGGCGCGGACACGGGTTCAATCCGAGTCGGCTGTGGATCCCCTGCGCGAGCGAATCTTTGATCAGCTCTCCTCTGCTGATCAAGGCAAGTGGACGATGGCGTACTTCGCGCGGCGACTCTTTGGATTCAGCGAGCTTCAGCCCGGTCAGGCAGAGATCCTGCACCGGGTCCTCCGAGGTGAGGACACGCTGGGCGTCCTCGCCACGGGAGCCGGGAAGAGCCTCACATTCCAGCTGGCAGCGTTTCTTCTGCCGGGAGTCACGGTGGTCGTTTCGCCGCTTCAGTCCTTGATGGCTGATCAGGTCGGCCAACCTCAACGCGTTTGGGCTGCACTGCGTCGGCCGTCTCGACAGCACCCTCCACTCCGCAGCAGAAAGCTGAAGTGAAGCGATCGGCTGCTAGCGGGAAAGATCAAGCTGCTGTACGTCTCCCCAGAGCGTCTGCAACAGCACGGCTTTCGACGGCTTTTTGAGTCGGGTGAACGCACTCCACGGGCTTTAGTCTCTTCGTGATCGACGAGGCACACTCCCTCTGTCACAGTGGGGGCGCGACTTCAGGCCGGCGTATCTCGGTCTCGATCAGCGTCGGCCAGGAGCTCGGTGGGCCGCCGGTTCTTGCGTTGACGGCCACGGCGTCCAAGCGGGTCCGCGAAGACATTCCTCGGATCAATTCACGATCGAATCGGCCGGGCTGATACAGGGTCACGTTGATCGTCCCGAAATCTCGTTCTCCGTCAAGGAGACCGGCCTAAGCGGGGATCCCACCTCCCGGCACAGGAGGCTGCCGTACTGGCGAAGGACCACGATGATGTCGAGCTTCCCGACGGCTGTGGTGATCTTCGCCCCATACAGCTCGTCGTTTGCCCCGCTGGGCGTTGAACAAGGTCGCAAGGCAGGCTGAGGACGTCCTCGGTGACCACGTCTCTGAGATACCACGGTGGCATGTCTCCTAAGGAGAAGGCCGACACCCTCTACGAGTACAAGAGAGTCAGAGGACGGTGTGCTCGTCGGGACGAACGCATTCGGCATGGGCATCGACAAGCCCAACATTCGCTGGGTTGCGCATGTCACGATGCCGGCGAGTATCGAGGCGTACTACCAAGAGGCTGGCAGGGCCGGCCGGGATCACGCGCATGCACACGCGATGCTGGTGCACGTGCCGCGGCGGAAGGGCTGCGGCGTGCGGCGTTCCTCGGACGTACCTGAGAACTCCCAGCTGGAGGGCCGTCCGTCGTGTGGGGAAGCGGGGTTCAAATGCGCCGTGGATGGGCTCGACAAGTGCGGCTATGGTCGGGCGCTGTACTTCGCCGAAAGTGGATATCCAACCGCCGGCCAGATGGCAGAGATGTCGCATTGGCTTGCGGAACGCGCTTCAGGCGGCACCGGGTTTCTCACGTATGACGAAATGGTTGCGAAGATCAAGGCTCAGGGTGGGCCATTCGCTGAAGGCTTGAACGTCGAGAATCCGTCGGCGAAGAACGAGATTTTGACGCGAGTGGGATTAGTCTCGACGGCCTTCGTCGAGTAGGTGCTGTCCTCGACTACACGACCTGGCTCCCCGGGAAGGTCGGTCTGAATGACGCGTTTTCTTTCCCGGAGGTGCTCTCGAGGACAAACGACGTTGAGAGCATAGGGACGCTCGAGCGGATCCAGGGGAACATTCCGAGCGCCGAGTTCATCAAGTCGATCCCCGCCGGTGTGGTCGAGTTCGCACCACTAGCGCAGCGGCTCGGGATTCCGCATGAGGAGCTCGTTGAGCTGTTCGACCGCTTGAAGGTACTCCATCTGATCTCGTTCGGAGGCAAAGGCGAGTTCGGGGTTTCCGTCACAGTGCCGGAGGAAGCCGCGCTGCCGCTGACCTCCGTGAGCCCGGAGATCGTGGCCGAAGCTCGGGATCTGGACGCGAAACTCGAAGCGGCCCTCGCGTCTCTGCGGGAAATCGAGCGATACGCGGGACCCATCTGTGAGTGAGATCGAAGCGGGGTGCCGCCGCACATTTTTCGACGCGTGGTTCAACGACGTCGAGAATGCAACAGCCCACTGTCGGGTGGTGCGATCTCTGCGGCCTGACGTCGCCCACCGGCCGCGCGGAGGTGGTCTCCATAAGCGCATTCGGGAAGGCAGTCTTGATCGCGCTGACAGACACGATCGCGAGGGTGAGCCTTTCGATAAAGCTGAAAACCGGTTCGGATGCAGAAGGCGAGGCGATCGGAGCGGAGCTCGAGGAGATGTTGGAGAACCTTGCGGGTTCCGAGGCTGAGGGCGTCGCGAGAACCAAGGTCGTCAGAGAGCTCCAGGATGCCCCGGCCGACCCGACACTCCGCTTGGTGCTAGCCGACATCGATGCCCGAACGGGAGATCTGGCGAGCGGCAATGGCATGCTGCAAGCACTTGCCGAGGAGCATGAGCGTGCGCCCACCGTCGCCAGCGTCGCAATACGCCGGCTTGCCACCTACGACCCGCGGCTCGCGTTCGAGTCCTTCCTCAAGTGGGAGTGGATGCGGGCGGACGCGCAGCTTGCGAGGTCACTCGCTACCGGCCTTGAAGACAACAGTGACGAAGCCCGCTATGCGGCGGCGGTTGCCGCGCTACTTGCCGCAAAGTCCGTCCCGGCCATGGTTGGAGGAGCAGTATGAGTACCGATGTGAATCGCTCGCTGTCAGAACGCCTATTGGAGGTGGCGGATTCGCTCGCGGAAGAGTCCGAGCGGCTGAAAGAGTTTCCGGCCGAGCTTGAGCGTGTCGTCGGCGAAATGCGGACGGATATCGCGTCAGGAGCTGAGAGCGAGCGCATCGCTCGTGAAACCGCGCTCGCTGAGGTCTCTGCCCGCCTCGGTGGAGCGATTCTTGAACTCCGTGATGCTGATAAAGCCCAGGCGGAACGCATTGCTTCTCAGCTCGGTCTCATCTCAGCGGAGCTGAGAGAGGCTGATAGCCTGGAGTCTGAGGGTCGCCGAGCCGGCGACGCGGCCTCCACTGCACAGATCTCCGCTGTGAGTCAGCGGATGGACGCCGCCGTGGGCGAGCTGCGTGAGGCTGATCGCGTGGAATCCGAGGCCCGCCGGACAGACGACCAGGCCACGTCCACTGAGATCGCGGCGTTGAGTCAGCGAACCGAACGCGCCGCCACCGGTCTGCGACAGGATCTGGAGGCTGAGCATCGGCGAACGGCGTCTCAGTTCTTGATGACGTACGTGGCGATTCTGGTCAGCTATGCGATCGGTGGCGTGAGCGTCTATCTCGCTTCACAGGGGTAGGCCGCGAACGTTAGCGGGAGCCGGTCGGTCCATCCACGGCTCGAGCCAAAGCTTCCCGAAGGAGCGCCTCGAGCTGTGAGAGCTGACTAGCGGAAGACAGCGAAATTCTACGTCACCCATCCCGTGGTGGCCAATCTTCGAAACGTCGCGCATCAAGATGTCGTTCCAGGGCTTCACACGCGATGGCGGCAGCGAGATCCAGACCCGGATCTTCGCTTTTTGGATCTTCAGCGTAAAGAACGATCGCTTGCTGGCGTAGTACCCGATATACGCCTTTTGGGCGCGGCACTCCACGGCAGGAGACAGGCTGCGGGCCAGGGAATCTAGCCGCTCATACAGGTCGATCATCCCTGCAGGGATATTTTTCGTGTGTGCCGAAACCGAGTAACCATCCGTTGACGCGGCCGCAGGCCTCACCTGCCCGGCTGAGTTGGCGACTTTGGCGCGAGTGGGCGCCGGCGCCGAACGGCTGAGCTTGAGGATGCGCGATAGGCTGGCCTTCAGATGTTCACCAGTAAGCGGAGGGCCATCGAGCGCATCAGACACTGCGTTCAGAAATGTTTGGGGCGGGGCATCAGCCAGCGCGCTCAAAGCGCTGCGGACTCTCCCATCCGCGAATACCTCGTCGCCCCAGTCGTCCAGGGTTCCGGCCTGGATCGAATTGCGCGTTAGCATTTGCAGCGACCTCAACACCTGGGGTCCGTCGGCCGCTTCACGGAGGTCGGCCTCGAACAAAAGCTTCTTGTCCATCGCAACGGGTTCATTCGTCTTGTATACGCGGTACACCAGCCCGTTGGTGAGGACGCACCAGACCACACCCTCGTTGTTGGCGTAGTTCACGGTCTGCGCGATGAACGTTTTGTCGTCGAGGCTCTTGTTCATCGCCTTGGCTTCGACGAAGAGCCGAGGCTTACCATCAAGTCGGAGGGCGTAATCGAGGAACGTCCCATCGAATACCCGGAATTCCCGCTCCACCTCGCGGATATCCTGGAGGTTCCAACCCAATGCGGAGAGGATCGGATCGATCAACAGCGACCGCGTGTTGGCTTCGCTCCCGGCAGCTTTGGACTGCTTCAACTGCTCGGACGCGGTGATCGCGGTACCGACCGCGGTTTCAAGAGTCATATCCAGACCCTACCGAAAGCGGCCGATGCTCGATCAGCTTGCGCCGGCTCCCGCCAACTCCCGCTCGATCCGCGCCGCCTCCTCGATCTGCTCCACGGTGATCTCCGCCTCCAGCTCTCGGATCAGCCTGACGAGCTCACCGAGCATCGGACTCCGCGGCGCCCGTTCCCGGTACACGCCTGTCAACGCGGTGTAGTACGCCAACTGACCCTCAGGCCCCGTCTTGAAGACCCGCCAAAACCGGCCAGGATCCGCAGCGTTTCGGGCGTCGCTGACGGTGGCGCGCAGGTTGTAGACCTTGTCGGCCATCGACACCCGCACGATCGACTCGGCCTCGTCTGAGTCGAGCTCGCGCAGGTTCTTGATGTAGGCGGTCTTTCGCGGGAGCCACGGCTCTTTCGGCTGGCCCTTGTACGCGGGGATCGCGTCGCTGCATCCCTCGACGACCGCAGCCACTCGCTCACCGAACTCGTTTCGGATCCACTCGAGCTCGGATTGGCCGTCGCCGTCCTCGACGGCGTCGTGGAGGAGCGCGGCGACGGCCTCGTCCTCGTCACCGTGATCCTCGAGCACCAGCGCGGTGACGCCCAGGAGGTGGGCGATGTACGGCACGCCCGAGCCTTTGCGGCGCTGATCGGCGTGGACTTCGAGGGCGTGGCTAAGGCCGCGCTGGAATCGCTCGGTCAGCAATCGCTCCATGTGGTTCCCTTTGTCGTCCGTGTCTGCCCTCTGGTGTCCCAGGCGGGACGGCCGAGCTTACAGTGGGCGCGCGATTTGCCGGCCGGGTCTCGGCCCGCGTCAGCTCAGGACGGATACCGCCAAAGCGCAGCCACCACCATCCACACGCCGACCGCAAGCAGCGCGATGATGAGGGTGGCCCCAGCGTCGGGTGCCGAAGGGAGCGAAACCAGGAGCATTGCCGTCGGAGCGTAGCCGGGCTATGCAGGTGAAATGGTGAAGTTTTCGGCACGAGGGCGTAAGGTTTCGGTGCGGTTCAGTGACAATCTTTACATGCAGATCCAAAACGACCAGCTGTGGCTTTCGCCGTCCGACCTCTCCTCGTATCTGGCGTGCCGGTACCTGTCGTCGCTGCAGCTCCAGGTCGCCCGCGGGACCCGTGCAAAGCCGCATGGCCGTGACAAGCTCGCCGACCTGATCGCCGAGAAGGGCGACGAGCACGAGCAGGCGTTTCTCGAGCAGCTCGGGGCTGAGGGGCGGCAGATCGAGTCGATCCCGCTGGGGTTTACGCCGGAGACCGGACCTGACTTCGACCGGGCAGCCGAGCTGACCGTGGCTGCGATGCGGGCCGGCGCCGACGTGATCTACCAGGCGACGTTCTGCCGTGACGGCTGGCGGGGGCGCTCGGACTTCGTGATCCGCGTGGAGCGGCCGTCTGATCTCGGCGGCTGGAGCTACGAGGCGTGGGACACCAAGCTGGCCCGCTCGGCCAAGCCGTCTGCGGTGCTGCAGCTCGCCTACTACTCGCAGGAGATCGCCCAGGTGCAGGGGACGCTGCCCGGGACGCATGCACGTGGTGCCCGGTACGGGTGAGGTGGAGACGTTTCGGCCGGCCGAGTTCGACGCGTTTCTGCGGACGGCGCAGTCGCGAGTGCGAGGCCATCTGCTGGCACCGTTCGTGGACGAGACGCCCTGGTCGTGCGATCACTGCTCGCGGTGCGCGTTCATCCCGGTCTGCGCTGACCGGTGGAAGGCAGAGGATCACCTCAAGCTGGTGGCGTCGATCCGGCGCGGTCAGGCTGAGCGCTTGATCGAGTCCGGGGTGACCACGCTGGCCGGGCTTGCCGCCGTGCCTCCAGATCTCGTGGTGGCGAAGCTCACCGTCCCCGCGCTCACTGGCCTGCACGATCAGGCCGGCCTCCAGCTGCACCGCCGCGAGACCGGCGTGCTGACCCGCCACCTGCTGGAGCCGGAGGCCAAACGAGGCTTTGGATTGCTGCCGCCGCCGTCGGAGGGGGACATCTACTTCGACATGGAGGGCGACCCGTTCTTTGAGGCGGCCGGGGGTTTGGAGTTTCTGTTTGGCGTGCTCTGGCGCACCGCCGAGGGAGGAGCGGAGTACCGCGCGTTCTCGCGCGGCCAGCCGAGCCGAGGAGCGGCTGGCGTTCGAGGAGTTCATCGACTTCGTGGTGGAGTGCCGCGTCGCGGTATCCCGACATGCACGTCTACCACTACGCCTCCTACGAGCAGACGACGGTGAAGCGGCTGATGGGCACCCACGGCACGCGCGAGGCAGAGGTCGACGACCTGCTGCGCGGCGAGGTGCTCGTGGATCTCTACCGGGTGGTGCTCCAGTCGCTTCGCGCAGGCGTGGACAGCTACTCGCTGAAGGACGTCGAGCAGTTCTTCTTCGACGCGGACCGCCGACGTCAAGTCGGGCAACGACGCCGTCCTCAACTTCGAGGAGTACCTCTCCTCCCGTGACCCGCAGCTCCTGGACGACATCGAGGCCTACAACGAGGAGGACTGCCTAGCGACGCTCGAGCTGCGCGACTGGCTCCTGACGCAGCGGCGAGAGGCAGAGCAGGAGTACTCGGCGGAGATTCCCTATCTGCTGCCGCCTGACCAGCGCGAGGAGACGCCGGAGGCGGAGGCCGTCCGCCGGGCAACCGACGACGTGCGCGAGGCGCTCATGACCGACGAGGAGCCAGGGAGCGAGCGCTGGCTCGCCGCCCAGCTCCTCGACTACCACCGGCGAGAGGAGCGGCCGCGATGGTGGTGGTACTTCGAGCGGCTGAAGATGACCGAGGACGAGCTGATCGACGACCACGACTCGCTGGCAGGGCTTCGGTGGGATCGCAAGCCGCCCTCCCCTGTGAAGCGATCGCTCGAGTACCTCTTCACGTTTCCGGCACAGCAGCACGGCATGGATGCCGGGAAGGGCGCGCGGGACGCGGCGCCCGACGGCACGGGTTGGAGCGTGATCTCGGTGGACAACGACCGTGGCGAGGCGGTGCTGAGCCGTGGAAGGGCTCAGCCGACAAGCCGCTTCCGCGAGCGATCATCCCCTCGGACGGCTTCAACACCAACAAGCAGCGCGCGGCGCTGCTGCGGTTTGGGGAGTCGGTGCGTGACGAGGATGGCCGGTATCTCGCTCTGCGGCGGCTGCTGCAGCGGGATCTGCCGCTCGGCGGTGCTCCGGTGCAGACGATGGATCTAGACGAGCAGAAGGCGCTCGCAGTCGGGCTCGACCACACGTACCTGTTCGTGCAGGGGCCGCCGGGGTCTGGCAAGACCTACCGTGGTGCGCGGCTCATCACCGAGCTCCTGCGGCAGGGAAAGCGGGTGGGGGTGACCTCACAGAGCCACAAGGTGATCCACCACCTGCTGGACGGGGTCGAGGAGGCCGCTGCGTAAGGAGGGCTTGACCTTCGTTGGCTTGAAGCAGGGGGACGAGTACGACGGGCAGTTCGTCACTACGGCGGAGACGGGTGACGACTTCACGGTGCCGGATCTCATCGCGGGCACGTCGTGGCTCTTCACCCGTCCCGAGCTGGACGACACCCTCGACGTGCTCGTCATCGACGAGGCGGGACAGATCTCGCTGGCCGACGCGATCGCGATGGGCACCTCGGCCAGGTCGCTGATCCTGCTGGGCGACCCGCTGCAGCTCGCGCAGGTCTCGCAGGGTTCGCATCCCGACGGAGCCGGCTGCTCGGTGCTCCAGCACCTGCTTGAAGATCACGAGACGATCCCCGAGGATCGCGGCATCTTCCTGACCGAGACCCGGCGGATGCACCCCGACGTCTGCAGGTACATCTCGGAGGCGTTCTACGACCACCGGCTGGAGTCGACTCCCGAGTGCTCTGAGCGATCGACGTCGCTCGGCACCGGGATCCGCTGGCTGGCCGTCGAGCACGAGGGCAACAGCACCGACTCGATCCAGGAGGCCGACGCGATCGCCGCCGCCATCCAGCAGGTCGTGCTGGGGACGTTTACCGATCGCGGAGCCACGCAGCCGCTGCGCCACGACGACATCATGGTGGTCGCGCCGTACAACGCCCAGGTGCGGCTGCTGCGAGAGCGGCTACCGGCCGGCGTGCAGGTGGGCACGGTGGACAAGTTTCAGGGGCGCGAGGCGCCCGTGGTCTTCTACTCGATGGCGAGCTCGACCGGAGAGGACGTCTCGCACGGGCTCGAGTTTCTCCTGTCGCGAAACCGGCTCAACGTGGCGGTGTCGCGGGCTCAGTGCCTGGCGTACCTGGTGTGCTCGCCGCGGCTGCTGGAGGTGGAGTGCAAGACGGTGGAGCAGATGCGGTTGGCGAATGCGCTTTGCCGGTTTGTGGAGATGGCATCGGCCGTGCCAACTAGCCCTTCGCAAGGACGGTGAGCACGCCCATGAGCGTGTCGTTGTACTGCAATCCGTCCTCGCCGTGATGCACCCGGCGGTGACAGGTCGGGCAGAGGGCTATGACGAAGTTCGGGTCGTCCGGGCCACCGTCAGAGAGGTGGCGGGTGTGGTGGCACTCCAAGTACGCCTGACCACTTGGGGTCTTGAATGGCGCCGGCTGGCGGCAGCCTTCGCATGCCCCGTCCGCACGAGCTAGGACGTAGGTACGAAGCGCTGCGCTTCGGTGGTAGACGTTGCGTTTTGCCTGCGTTGGGGGCAGCCCCTCGCTCGCCGCCTCGAGCGCGGCGCTCTTGAGATCGGCGAGACTCGCCTTTCCGTACCATGCTGGCGGAACCGGCGTACCGGTGGCATCGACGCCGTCGACGTCCTCGACGGAGTCGACCTCGTCCGGCAACGACGTGAGTCTGAATACGATTGCGATCCGGCCGTTGCCATTGCGGTCAGGCATGTTGTGCTCTAACTCGTAGCCGGCCGAAACCATCTGGCCCACGTATCGGAGATGAGCCGGAGGAGACTTCTGGAAGAGATGGAGTTCGCGGCCATTGTCGGCATGATCTCGGATCGCTCGATTGCCTCTGACGAACGTCATGTCGCCAACCTGACCCTCGCCGTAGTAGCGGAACGTCCCGGAGTCCCATCCGTCGTTGTATCCGTAGGCATGCCCAGCTTCGCCGGTCACCAAAAGGATCTCGGGGCGATGAGAGGGGGTGATGATTCCGCCCTGCTGCTGCCCGCCGTAAATCTGGTGGAGGTCACGACGCTTGTAGGTTTGCCCTATTTCGAACGTCGCAGGCATCACCGTTCCCGTGAAAGAAGGCTAAGGCAGGTCGGGCGATCGGCGTATCCACAGCGGCGTGGTCGATGCTGGAGCACGGCCCTCCCCGGTGATAGGCATGGAGCACGCGCCTACGGCCTATCGTCGTTGGCGTTCACCAAGGATACACGGGTTAAGCAGCGGTCGATCCTTTAAGCTCGCGATGGATGAGGCCTTCGGGCCTGCGCGGCGGAGCTCGCGTACTGGGTGACACTTCAATTAGCCGTCGTGCTCGGCGCCGCCTGGGAGAGGCTCAACCTCAGGTGTCGGACCGAGCTCACGGGCGAGCGCGAGGGTGGTTTGCATCCACTTGCAAATCTGGACTTCGTCTGCAAGCGCATCTAGGTCATGCGCGACGGCATTTCGCAAGGCTCTGACCTCGTGGTCAAGACTTCGAATCAGTTCGGTGCCATCGATCCCCCCGCGGAGGGTGCATCGCGAAGCGAGTTCGGGTGCCAATCGCATTCGCTTCGCTAACGCAATCTTGTCGGCGAAGACGAGCTCCTGCGTCAGTCGAACCTGATCCCCCAGTACTGCCTTGTGGCTCCATTTGGCCGCGCGCTTGCGAATGGCTGCCCCTCGGGGGAAGCCATTGATCTTTCCAAGGATCCTCGCGTCCACCACCGACGCGGGTTCGTCGGGCGAGTTGCGGCACGCGATCTCAATCTCGCGCGCTAGATGTGCCTCCACAACCAGGGACAGCGCGAACCCGAACTGGTGCGCTGCCGGCTGATTTAGGTCGTACACAGTCACGATCGCATCGATACCGTTCTGTCCGAGTACGAACAGAGGCTGTGGATCCTGCCCGAATCTGTCCAACAGGTCGAGAATCGGGCTGTTCGCAGATACGATCTCGTTCGGATGGATTACCGCCTGCTCGACGTCTGACCACATCGCCCCGGCAGCGGCTCTTTCGAGTGTCTCCCGTCTCACGTAGCTGATAATTCGGTTGTCGCCCTCGCGGATAGGCACGAGGTCGAACTGCTCTTGTTCGGCGAGCTCGCGGGCAAAGGCCGGGGTATCGGTAGAGCGGAGCGTGCACACTGGCTCCTGAGCGATAAGGTCGACGGTAAGGCGCTCGGCAGCCTCCGTGAGCAGCGTCAGCCTATCTCGCGATCCCCTACGACGATTGGTCACGCTGAATCACGTCCTCCGTCGGCCCGATCTCAACCGCGTCTTTCGCGCTTGCCGTACTTGTCGTTCGACAGGTCGGCGAGCCGCGTCACTTTATCACCCACGCCGACCGTTGATGGTCGTGGCAGGGCTCGTTAGCCGACCGCATCACGAGACGGCCTCCGTCCCGGTGTCCGACCGGGATGGGAGGCCATGCCAGGAGCGCTTACTGAAAGGTTTAGCGGTCCCAACCCGAAAATTACTTGCGCCCCACGAAAGGATCTGCCATACTCGCCGCCTGCCGGCCGAAGATCCGCTCCGCGTTTTCAAGGTGAACAATGCTTAAACGATTAAGTGCATTGGGTACATGCGACTCCCTCCGACGGGCTGCTGATGTCTGACCTGAGCTCGAACGGTCACGCTGCCGCCAACGTCGATCATCTCCGCATCGGCGTCGATATCGGCGGCACGTTCACCGATTTCACGGTGACCTCCGAGCACGGAGAGGTGCTGTTCCTCTGGAAGGAGGAGACGACCCCTGGCGACCTCAGCGCCGGCGTCCTCTCCGGTATGCGATCGGTCGCTCACGAGTTCGGCCTCCACCCCAACGAGCTGCTCGCCCGCGCAGATCTCCTCGTGCACGGCACCACCGCCGCCACCAACTCGGTGATCGAGCGAAACGGCCCACGCACTGCGCTCCTGTGCACCAAGGGATTCCGGGACGTCCTCTATTTCCGCGACGGCCTCAAGCCCGAGCGCTTCAACATCCACCTCCAGCATCCGCGCGAGTTCGTTGATCGCTACCTCCGCGTCGGTGTGGACGAGCGGCTCGATCGCACCGGGGGCGTCGTCCGCCCCCTCGACGAGGCCGACGTCGGCGCAGCTGCCGCCCACTTCCGCGCCGCAGGCGTCGAGGCGGTCGCCGTCGCATTCCTCTGGTCGATGATCAACCCCGCCCACGAGCAGCGCGCCGCCGAGATCCTCCGCGAGGAGCTACCGGGCGTCTACATCGTCACCTCCTACGACGTGATGCCCGAGATCCGCGAATGGGAGCGCACGTCCGCCACCGCACTCAGCGCCTACATCCTCCCGGTGATCGATAAGTACCTGCGAAAGCTCGAGGCCGACCTCCTGAGCGCCGGCTTGAAGCGCGACGTGCTCATCATGCAGGTCAACGGCGGCTGCTCCCCGGTCTCGGAGATCCTCCGCCGGCCCGTCTACGCACTGCACTCCGGCCCGGCCGCCGCGCCCGCAGCCGCCAGCTGGTTTGCCCGCGACCTCGGCGCCGAAGACCTCATCACTGTCGATATGGGCGGCACCAGCTTCGACGTCTGCCTTATCACCGGCAACCGCCCGGAGATGACCCGAAACCTGCAGGTCGACGGCCAGCCGATCGGCGTCCCGGCCGTCGAGGTGCGCTCCATCGGCGCCGGCGGCGGCAGCATCGCCTGGATCGACCCCGGCGGAGCACTGCGCGTCGGCCCCCGGAGCGCCCGCTCAGTCCCCGGCCCAGTCGTGTTACGGCGCCGGCGGCACCGAGCCCACCGTCACCGACGCGAACCTGGTCCTTGGGTATCTCTCGCCCGACGGTTTCCTCGGTGGCCGCAAGCGGCTCGACATTGAGCTGGCCGCCAAGGCGATCGAAGAGCGCATCGCCATCCCGCTGGGCCTCACGCTGCACGAGGCAGCGGCAGGCATCGTCCGAGTGGTCGATGCCAACATGGTCGGCGCTATCCGCGAGCAGTCGCTCACGCGCGGCGTCGATCCCCGCGAGCACGTGCTGGTGGTCGGCGGTGGCGCCGGCGGCTCCCATGCCTGCGGCCTGGCCCGTCAGCTCGGCATCCGCCGCGTGTTCGTGCCCAAGGAGGCCGGCACGTTCTGCTCATTTGGCATGACGGTGACCGACGTGCGCCACGACTTCGCCCGCACGCACCACGCGATCTCGTCGAACCTCGACCTCCAGGCGCTCGACGCCGTGTTTGCCGGCCTCGAGGACACGGCGCGCGCCCGCCTCTGGGCAGACGGCTTCACCGACGATCAGATCGAGCTGCGCCGCTACGCCGACGCTCGCTACCCGGGCCAGGTGCACGAGCTCACCATCTCGGTGCCGTCCGCCGTAGCCTACGACGAGTCCTCGGTTGCCGAGATCGAGCAGCACTTCCACGCCGAGCACGAGCGCCACTTCGCCTACTCGCGGCCAGATCTGCCGGTCGAGTTTCTCCACTGGCGACTGAGCTCGATCGGGTCGAACGGACTCACCAAGCCCACCGCCGAGGCGCCGGTGCAAACCGATGCGCAGTCCGCCGTGATCGGGCAGCGCGACGTGTATTTCCCGGTCGCCTCGGAGGTGCTCCATACGAACGTCTACCTGGCCGAGAAGCTCGCGCCCGGCGCGCGCTTCCCGGGCCCGGCAGTCGTTCAGGCAACGACCACGACGCTTGTCGTCAACCCGGGCGACGAGGTGCAGGTGCTGGCCGATGGCGGCTATGCGCTCACCATCGGCGTTGAGAACCATGGCAGGAACGCAAGGAGGCCGGCGAATGTCGTCACAGCGGCAGGCTGACACCACATCAACGCTCGACCCGATCCTCTTCAGCGTCGTCCTCGGCCGTCTGAACAACATCGTGAACGAGATGGCCGTCGTGCTCGAGCGCTCGGCCTGCACGTCAGTGCTCGCCCTCTGCCGCGACTTCTCATGCGCGCTCTACGACGTCGACTGCCGCCAGCTCTGCATGTACGACGCGCTTCCGTCGCAGACCGCGTCCCTCAACCTGGTGCTGGAGGAGATCGCCCGGAGCTTCGAGGGCGAGATCGAGGACGGCGACGTCTTTGCCTGCAACGACCCGTACCGGTTCAACTCGCACATCGGCGACCTCGTTACCGCAACGCCGGTGTTCGTGGACGGGGTGCACGTGTTCTGGTCGGTGAGCAAGGGCCATCAGATGGACACTGGCGCCTACGTCGCCTCGAGCGTCACCGCCTCGGCCCGCGACGTCTACCAGGAGGGCATCCGCATCCCTCCGCTCAAGATCTACTCGCGCGGGAAGCCGCGCAAGGACGTGCTCGACTTTTATCTGACCAACGTCCGCTACCGCGACCTGGTCTACGGCGATCTGCTCGCCCAGATCGGGTCGATCCAGACGGGCCGCGAGCGCGTGCTGGAGCTGGTCTCCGACTACAGCATCACGTCGGTGACCTCATACATCGAGGCCATCCTCGACTACGCCGACCGGCGCATGGGTGACGAGATCACCGCCATCCCCGACGGCGACTACTACGGCGAGGGCTGGGTTGACAGCGACGGCTACGAGCAGTTCGACATCCCGATCAAGGTGAAGGTCACAGTCGCAGGCGATCAGGTGAGCGTTGATTGCACCGGCAGCGGCCCCCAGGGGGAGGGCGGGGTGAACGGCTCGCTGGCCACCTCGTTCGCCGCGGCCAAGATCCCGTTCATGCTGTACATCGATCCCGACATCCCGCATAACGACGGGTGTCTCAAGCACATCGATGTGCACGCGCCGCAGGGATCGATAGCTAACGCGACGTTTCCCGCCGCGACGTCTGCCGCGACCATCGTTCCCTCCGACGCCATCCAGGACGCCGTGAACAAGGCGATGGCCTCGGCGATCCCCGGCCGCGTCCCTGCCGGCGGAGCGCGCTGCGGCAACGTCGCGCAGCTCACCGGCGTCGACAACGTCACGGGCGAGCAGTGGGGGCTCATGGAGTTCAATAACACAGTGGGCTCCGGTGCCTGCCATGGCGCCGACGGCTGGCCCCTCTACGAGAGCGTCGGCTGCGCCGGCGGCCTCAAGATCCAGGCGATCGAGGAGATGGAGTTGCTCTATCCGCTGCTCGTCGAGCAGATGGAGATCGAGACCGACTCCATGGGCTTCGGTGAGTGGAACGGCGGCCCCGGCGTGCGCCTCGTGGCCCGGCCGACCCGCGGCGACATGGAGTGCATCACGTTCGGGGACGGGTACAACAACCCGCCTCACGGCGTGCTCGGAGGTACGGCCGCCATCGGCGGCGGGATGTACATCGAAGCGCCTGACGGCAGCCGCCGGTTCCTCTCGTCCACGGCCCACGTCGCGGTGTCGGCCGACGAGAAGATGGTGGGCGTCGCAAGCGGCGGCGGGGGGTACGGCAACCCGTTGGATCGCGATATCGAGCTGGTACGCACCGAGGTGCGCGACGGGTTCATCAGCCGTGAGGCGGCGCGAGCCGAGTACGGCGTGGTGGTGAGCGATGACGTGGATCCCCAGATCGACGTGGCCGCGACCGACGCGCTGCGCGCCGAGCACGCCCGCAGAGAGCGGCCGATGGTCACGCCGACGGTGCCCAACTCGTCCACCTGGCTTGCCGAGCACATCACCGACGCCGACGAGTACCTCGTAAACGCAAAGCTCGCCCTCTCGGAGATGTCATGAGCATCGACATGCGATCCGAGGACGTCCTGGCCGCCGAGCTCAACCCCATCGGCCCGAAGGGCAACACGATCAGCGGCGAGCCGTTCGAGTCAGAGCTCGTGCTCTACAAGGACGACGTCACGGAGACCGGCATCTGGGAGGTCACCCCCGGCGTCTTTCGCGGCAGCAAGATCGGCATGTGGGAGCACATGCACTTCGTCGCGGGCGCGGGGACGATCACCGACGAGTCGGGGAACGTCACCGAGATCCACCCCGGCGTCGTCTGCTTCATCCCCGATGGCTGGACAGGCGTCTGGAACGTGACCGAGACCGTGCGAAAGACGTTCGTCATCTCGAGCGTGCCGGGAGGCGGCGCATGACCGAGCCCGGAAAGCGCAGCGGCCCGCTCCGCGGAGCCATCGCCGCAGCGGTCACACCATTCTCGGCCGACGGAAACGCGCTCGACTTCGAGGCGGTCAACCCGCTGCTCGACCTCTACATCGACGGCGGTCTCACCGGCGCGATGCTGGGAGGCACCACCGGCGAGGGCGTGCTGCTCACCGTCGATGAGCGAAAGCGGCTGACCGAGGCTTTCGTGGAGGCAGCCGACGGCCGCATCCACGTCGTCGTGCACGCCGGGGCGCAGTCCACTGCCGACACAGTTGCCGTGGCCGAGCACGCCGCTGCGGCCGGCGCCACCGCGATCTCGGTCATCGCCCCGCCGTACTTCCGGCTGGACGACGCCGCGCTTCTCGAGCACCTCGTCCGGGCCGCCCAGTCCTGCGCGCCGGCGCCGTTCTACATCTACGAGTTCATCGATCGAAGCGGCTATCCCGTGCCGCCCGAGGTCATGGAGCGGCTGGCGGAGCGGTGCGAGAACTTCGTCGGCCTCAAGGTCTCAGACGCCCCGATCGAGCGCTTCGAGCGGTACCTCCTCCCGTGGCTTGACATCCTCGTCGGCCCCGAGCCGCTTATCACCGAGGGGCTCGCCCGCGGTGCCGTCGGCGCGGTGTCGGCACTGGCCTCGGCGTTTCCTGAACGCGTTTCCGGCGCAGTCGCAAATCCCACAGATGCCTCAACCGATACCGTCACAGCGCTTCGCCGACAGATGGAGCGCCAGCCCCTGCACGCCGCACTCAAGTGCGTGCTGCAGCTTCGTGGAATCCCGATCAACGAGTCCGTCCGGGCACCCCTGCGTGCACTCACCCCGGACGAGCGTGCGTCGCTGCTGACCGCGCTCTCAGAGCTCCAGACGGGCGTTCAGCTCCAAGCGTCGCGATGATGCGCCGCTCCCTACACCCCCGAGAACGAGGGAGAGATCGTGCGTAAAGATGAAAATAACGGAGCGGCTTCGCGGTTTTCGCGACGCGAGGCGCTGAAGATGGCGGCCGCTGGCGGCGGCGCCGTTGCGCTCGCACCGCTGATCGCCGCATGCGGCGGCAGCTCATCGTCGTCGTCCGGGACGACGTCGGCGGCGTCCACCGCCGCGGGAACTCCCAAGAAGGGCGGCACGCTCAAGGTCGGCATCCTCGGCGGATCGTCGTCGGACACGCTCGATGCCAACACGCCGCTTGCATACGCCGACAACGCCCGCATCGCCAACCTCTACGACCCGCTGCTGACATTCGACCGAAACGCCCAGATCGAGTACGACCTTGCGAAGTCGCTGACGGCCAGCAAGGACGCGATGACGTGGACGATCGAGCTCAAGCCGGGCATCGAGTTTCACGACGGAACGCCCCTCACCTCCGAGGCCGTGAAGTACACGCTGCAGCGCATCGAGAAGGGCCAGCTCACAGGAGCTCCGCTGCTTGCGTCGGCCGACATCAAGAACATCAAGATCCTCGACAAGCTCAGCCTCCAGGTGCCGATGCACACCCCCAACGCGGTGTTCGATCAGGCGCTCGCGAGCCCCTGGGAGTTTCAGATCGTCCCGGTCGGCTATGACCCGAAGAACCCCATCGGCACAGGGCCGTTCAAGTACAAGAGCTTCACCGCAGGACAGCAGTCGGTGTTCGTGCGAAACGATAACTACTGGGACAACGGCCTTCCGTACCTCGATGAGCTGGTGCTGATCGACGCCAGCGACGGCACGGCCCAGACCTCGGGCATCCAGGGCGGCCAGTTCGACGCGATCGACCAGGTCTCGCCGGCGGCGGTCTCCGGCCTGAACGGGGCGGGCATCGTCACCACCGTCAGCAAGGGGTACGCCTGGAACCCGATCACCATGCGCGTCGATCAGCCGCCGTTCAACGACGTGCGGGTGCGCCAGGCCTTCCGGCTCATCCTCGACCGGCAGAAGGCCGCCGACGTCGCCATCGGCGGTTTCGGCGCTCTGGGCAACGACCTCTTCGCGCCGTTCGACCCCACCTACAACCACGACCTGCCGCAGCGGGTGCAGGACATCGAGCAGGCCAAGTCGCTGCTCAAGCAGGCCGGGCACGACTCGCTCACCGTCACCATGACGACATCCGACCAGATCGGCGTGGGTATCTACGAGACCGCGCAGATCTTCGCCGAGCAGGCCAAGGCGGCGAACGTCAACGTGAACCTGCAGAAGCTCACGCAGTCGGCGTTCTACGGCCCGAACTTCGTGAAGTACACGTTCGCGCAGGACGACTGGTCGCTTTACACCTACCTCGTGCAGGTGAACTTCTCGATGCTGCCGACGTCGCAGTACAACGAGACGCACTTCGCAGACCCGAAGTACATCAAGCTCGCCGGGCAAGCCATCAAGGAGCTCGACCTGTCGAAGCGCACCGACCTCGTTCACGAGATGCAGACCATCGAGTACAACACCGGCGGCTACATCATCCCGTTCTTCACGGGCTTCGTCGACGCCACGCAGAAGGACATCTCCGGGATGCAGCCGTCCAAGATGGGCCTGCCGTTCAACAACTACCGCTTCAAGTACCTGTGGAAGACCTGATCCGCTAGACATGGCAACGACCGTCGCCAAGAACCCACCTGCCTCCGCCGGCCACCCGGTGCTCAGCCTCGCGCTGCGCCGGGCAGGCCAGGGGGTGGTGACGGTCTTCATCGTCTCGGTCATCGTGTTCCTGGCAACGCAGGTGCTGCCGGGAAACGCCGCCTATGCCGTGCTTGGCCACTCGGCCACGCCGGCGCGCGTGCGCCAGCTCGAACAGCAGCTGCACCTCAATCGCGGCATCCTCAGCCAGTACTGGACGTGGTTCTCGGGCCTGCTTCGAGGCGACCTCGGCACATCGCTCTCGAACGGTCAGCCGGTGGGCGACCTTGTCCGGGCCAGGTTTGAGAACTCCGCCGTGCTGGTGATCCTCGCCGGCGTGATCGGCACCGCGCTGGGCATCGGCCTCGGTGCGCTGGCCGCGCTTCGCCGCGACAGCGTCTTCGACCACTCGCTCTCGATCACGTCGCTCGCGTTCACCGCGCTTCCCGAGTTCGTGATCGGGATCGCCCTGGTGCTGGTGTTCGCGACCAACGTCTTGCACATCCTGCCGGCGATCTCGCTGGTACCGCCGGGGACAAATCCGCTCTCCCAGCCCAAGGTGCTCGTGCTCCCGGTGCTGACGCTGGTGATCGTCATCGTCCCCTACATCGCGCGCATGATGCGCGCGGCGATGATCGAGTCGCTCGAGTCCGACTACGTCGAGATGGCTCGGCTGGAGGGGCTCTCGACCACCCGCATCGTGCTCGTCCACGCGCTGCCAAACGCAATAGCTCCGACGATCCAGGTGGTCGGGCTCAATGTGCTCTACCTCGCCGGCGGCATCGTGGTCGTCGAGTACATCTTCGACTTCCCGGGAATCGGCCAGGGCCTCGTGAGCGCAGTGTCCAACCGCGACATTCCCGTGATCCAGCTGATCGTCGTGGTGCTCGCGGCGGTGTACGTGGTGGTCAACATCATCACTGACGTGATCGCGCTTCTGGCCACCCCGCGACGCCGGTTTGCGAGGTCGTAGTGGCTGTCGCGACACCGGCCACGCCGATCTCCGCCGCGCGGGTGCGCCACCACCAGTGGCTCGCGACGCTGATCGCCGCGGCAAAGACGCGGCGCGGGGCGGTGGGCCTGACGCTCACCACCGTGGTGGTCCTGATCGCGTTCATCGGGCCGTTCGTGGCCCAGCATCCGCCCAATGAGCTCGAGGGCCTGCCGTTCGCGAAGCCGTACAGCGGCTATCCCCTGGGTACCGACGTCCTGGGCCGCGATGTGCTCTCGCGTGTGTTGAACGGCGGATGGGTGCTGCTGATCATGGCGTTTCTCGCCACCGTCTTCGGCGTGGTGGTGGGCGGTGCCGCCGGCATCTCCGCGGCCTACCTGAAGGGGCGCTGGGACGGCATCATCATGCGCACGGTCGACGTGTTTCTCGCCTTCCCGCAGCTGGTGTTCGCGCTCCTCCTGGTCTCGATCATCGGCCCGAAGCTCTGGATCATCGTGCTGGCGGTTGGCTTCAGCCACGCGCCGCAGGTGGCTCGGGTGCTTCGCTCGGCGGCGCTCGACGTGTCCGAGCGGCCCTACGTGAAGGCGACCGAGCTGCAGGGCGTTTCCGCCGCCAAGGTGATGACGTCGGAGATCCTCCCCAACCTGGTGTCCCCTCTGATGGTCGAGGCGGGGCTTCGGCTGACCTACTCGATCGTGGTGATGGCCGGTCTCTCGTTCCTCGGCTTCGGTCAGGCCGCGCCGGCGTCGAACTGGGGCGTCATGATCAATGAGAACCGCGTCGGCATCGAGTCGAACGCCTGGGCCGTCGTGGCGCCCGCGATCCTCATCGCGCTCCTCACGATCGGCACGAACACGTTCACAGACGCCGTCGCCCGAGTGGCTATCGGCGTTGACCGCAAGCCTGTCGAGCTCGCGATGATGGAGATCGGGACGATCGAGGGCGCCGAGTGAGCACCGAGACCACACAGCGGCTGGTGGTTGAAGGCCTGCGCATCGTGAAGGGCGGCACCGAGACCGACGTGATCGACGACGTCAGCTACACCGCCCGCGCAGGCGAGGTGGTGGGCCTGGTGGGCGAGTCGGGATCGGGAAAGACCACCGCCGCGCTCGCGCTCATGGGCTACGCGCGCCGGGGTCTCGAGATCAAGGGCGGCACCGTCTTGGTGGACGGCGTCGATGCGCTCTCGCTCAAGGGGAAGGCACTCCGCAACTTCCGTGGCGGCACGGTCGCCTACGTTCCGCAGGATCCCGGCTCGGCACTGAACCCCTCGCTTCGTATCCGCACGCAGCTGCACCAGGCGTTCAAGGCCCACTCGGGCGGCAAGGGCGATGCGGACGCGAGAATCGATGCGCTGCTCGAGGAGGTCAACCTGCCGGCGTCGCAGGGCTACCTCGACCGTTACCCGCATCAGCTCTCGGGCGGACAGCAGCAGCGGGTCGCCCTTGCGCTCGCGTTCATGTGGCGGCCGTCGCTGATCGTGCTCGACGAGCCGACGACGGGGCTCGATGTCTCGACCCAGCGCCACGTGCTCGCGACCATCCGAAACCTCTGCAGCGCACACGACGTGGCTGCGGTCTTCGTGAGCCACGATCTGGCGGTGGTCAGCGGCCTGGCGTCGTCCGTGGCAGTCATGTACGCCGGCCGGATCGTGGAGTTCGGCGACACCGAACGGGTCTTTGGCGATCCCGCCCATCCGTACACGCGAGGGTTGCTGGAGGCGCTGCCGTCCTCCACTCAGAGCCAGACGCTGCACGGAATAGAGGGACAGCCGCCGCAGCCGGGCCGTCGGCCGAAGGGCTGCTCGTTCGCGCCGCGCTGCCCGCTTCGTCAGGAGGTCTGCACGACTGCACCGCCTCCCCCCGAGCCGGTCGACGAGCGCCTCGTGCGCTGCTACCGCGCTGGTGAGGCGCACGCCGGCGCCCGGGCACGGGTCGCCCTGCACGCAGTTGGGCTCAGCCCGGATGCGATCCTTCGGCTTGACGACCTCACAGCCAAGCACGGCGACAACGAGGTGCTGCACCAGGTGTCCTTCGACGTGCCGGTCAACTCCTGCGTCGCCATCGTCGGGGAGTCGGGATCCGGCAAGACCACGCTGGCCGGCTGCATCTCGGGGCTGCACAAGGACTTCACCGGCGCCATCTCGTTTCGAGGCGATCAGCTCGTGCCGGGCGTCGCCGGCCGGCCGCGCGAGACGCTTCGCAGCATCCAGTACGTGTTTCAGAATCCGTACGCGTCGCTGAACCCGCGAAAGACGATCGGCCAGATCATTGCCCAGCCCCTCGAGCATCACCTCGACCTGAGCCGCTCCGAGCGTGACGAGAAGGTGGCTTCAGTGCTCGACGACCTCTCGCTCTCACGCGACTTCGTCACGCGGTTTCCTGACCAGCTCTCGGGAGGCGAGCGCCAGCGGGTGGCCATCGCCCGCGCGCTGGTGGTCGATCCCGCGCTCCTCATCTGCGACGAGGTGACCTCGGCCCTCGACGTCTCGGTGCAGGCGGTGATCGTCGAGTTGCTCCGCCGGCTCCAGTCCGAGCGAAACCTCTCGATGATCTTCGTCACCCACAACCTGGCCCTGGTGCGCTCGATCGCCCAGAAAGTGGTGGTGGTCGCCGACGGCCACGTCGTCGAGTCCGGTGCCGTAGAGGACGTGCTGGAGCGCCCGGCCGATCCCTACACCGTGCGGCTGATCGAGGACATCCCCAAGCTCGAAGCCGCAAGCGCATGAGGATCGCCGTGCTGGGCGCCGGGCGCATCGGCCATGTGCATTGCTCGCAGCTCGCCCTTCAGGAGCGCGTGAGCGAGCTCATCGTTGCCGACACCGATCCCGGGCGGGCGACGAAGCTTGCCGCAGATATCGGTGCGGTCGCGGCTGCCACCGATGTGGATGGCGCCTTTGCCGCCGAGCCCGACGCGTTCATCATCGCCGCCCCGACCCCGGTGCACGGCGTGCTCCTCGAGCGATGCGTGGCGGCGGGGAAGCCGACGCTCTGCGAGAAGCCGCTGGCAAAGACGCTTGAAGAGACGGTGGCCCTCGTGAACCTCGTGGAGGACGCCGGCGCGGTGGTGCAGGTTGGCCTCATGCGCCGCTTCGAGCCAGGCAACGTGCGTCTGCGTGAGCTGCTCGAGGAGGGTGCGCTCGGCACCGTCATGTGCATCCGTGCTGCGTCCCACGACAAGGACGAGCCCGGTGAGGCGTACGCGGCGTCGTCCGGCGGGCTCTTCCGGGACCAGCTCATCCACGACTTCGACGCCATCCGCTGGGTGACCGGGCACGAGGTGCGCTCGGTGTACGCAGCAGGCACCATCCGAAACCTCGGGTATCTCGAGCAGTTCGGGGACGTGGACACCGCCGTCGTGACGCTCGAGATGGCCGACGGAGTGCTGGTGGCCATCGCCGGCAGCCGCCAGGACGGCCGCGGTGAGGACTACCGCATCGAGGTGATCGGCACCGTCGACAGCGTCGCGACCGGCACCAACGAGCACACGCCGCTTCTTCCTCTCGACGCCACGCCCGACACGCCGGTCAACACGCCGTACGACGGCCCCACCGCTCGCTTCGGCGATGCGTACCGTGCTCAAGCCGAGCACTTCGTCGCCATGGCCGCCGGCGAGGTGCCCCCACGGTGTACTCCGCGGGATGCGCTGGCGAGCGTGCTGGTCTCGATCGCCGCTGAGGCGTCGCTGGCGAGCGGTGTCGCCGAGGCTGTGCCCGATGTCGCCGACGTGCTTGCGGCCAGATGACCGGCAAGTACACTCACGCCAATCGAGTTAAAGGTTTAAGTGACCCGTCGTCCACGACAGCATTCAAGGGCAAGACTGGTGGATGTAGCCGAGCGCGCGGGCGTCTCGGTGGCAGCGGTGTCCTACGCTCTGAACGGCGCACCCGGAGTGAGCGAGGAGACGCGCGCACGCATCCTGGAAGCCGCGGAGGAGCTGGAGTACCGGCCCAACCGCATTGCCACGAGCCTTCGAAGCGGCGAGGCGAAGGTCTTCGGGCTGATGGTGCCGGATCTCGCCAACCCGTTCTCGTCCGAGCTCGCGGCGGGAGTGCTCCGTGCGGCGAGCGGCGGCGGCTACGGAGTGTTCGTCAGCCAGGCGGAGCCGGGCGCGCCGCCGGGAGGGTCGCTTGACTTCCTGCTCGAACACCAGGTCGCCGGGCTCGTGCTCTCCTCGCTGGTTGATCAGGATCACGACCTGCTCGTCGAGCTCCTGCGGCGGAAGGTGCCGATCGTGCAGGTGATCCGACGCGTTGAGGATGTCGAGACCGACTTCGTCGGCATCGATGACATCGCCGCCGGCAAGGTCGTGATCAAGCATCTCGTCGGGCTGGGGCGCACCGACGTCGCCGTCATTGCCGGCCCCCAGAACTCATCCGCTCAGAGGCATCGGCTGGATGGGTACCGCGCGGGCCTTCGCAAGGCCGGCCACGCTCTCGCAGACAACCGGCTTGCAGTGGGTGAGCTCACGCGCGTGGGCGGATACGACGCCGCCGACGAGATCTGCAGGCGCACCGTTACGCCGCCTCAGGCGTTCATCTGCGGCAACGACCTGATGGCGCTTGGAGCCATCGACGCGCTCATCGATCGCGGCCTACGCGTGCCAGAGGACGTCGCAGTGGTCGGGTTCGACGACATGTCGCTGGCGTCGTCGCGCATGGTCGGTCTCACCACAGTCAGGGTGCCGCGCCGCCGCCTCGGGGCAGCGGCGATCGACGCCCTCCTCCGCCGAATCGAGGCGCCCGGGGCGGCTGCGAGCACGGTGCTCCTGCCGCACAGCCTGGTCGTCCGCCGCACCTGCGGTAGCCCACCTCCCTCCATCAGCTAAGGACGCACACCGATGACCCCGAACCAGATGTACATCGACGGCCGCTGGGCAGATGCCTCCGACGGGGCCACGATCGACGTCCTCGATCCGGCCACAGAGCAGGTGGTCGGGACTGCGCCGGCCGCCACCGCCGACGACATCGAGACCGCGCTTGCCGCCGCCGAGCGTGGCTGGCTGGAGTGGCGTGAGGTAGACGCGTGGACGCGCAGCGCGGTGCTCCGGCGGGTGGGCATCAAGATGCTGGAGCACGCCGAGGAGATCGCCCAGACGCTCACCGAGGAGCAGGGGAAGCCGCTCGAGGAGGCACGCGGCGAGGTGCGGGCTGCCGCCGAGCAGTTCGACTGGTATGCCGACGAGGCGCGCCGGATCTACGGGCGGACGATCGATAGCCACTCCCGCGCCAGCCGGCTCTCTGTCATCAAGCAGCCGGTTGGGCCGGTCGCGGCATTCACCCCCTGGAACTTCCCGATCGTGCTGCCGTCGCGGAAGATCGCACCGGCGCTCGCCGCCGGGTGCTCGATCATCCTGAAGCCCGCAGAGGAGACGCCGCGCACCGCGTTTTGGATCGCCCAGTGCTGTGACGAGGCCGGAGTGCCGGCCGGCGTGGTCAACATCATCACGGGTGATCCTGGCGCGATTAGCTCGCAGCTGATCGCGTCGGACGTCATCCGGAAGGTCACCCTGACGGGGTCTGTGGGAGTCGGGCAGCACGTGCTGCGGCTCTGCGCCGACGGGGTGAAGGCCGTCACGATGGAGCTTGGCGGCCACGCGCCGGTGCTCGTGTTCGAGGACGCCGACATCGAGAAGGCAGTTGAGCTTTCCGTCGCTGCAAAGTTCCGAAACGCCGGACAGGTATGCGTTGCCCCGAGCCGGTTCTTCGTTCACGAGTCGCTCGTCGACGAGTACAGCGCGGGCATGGTCGAGCGGGTGGGAGAGCTGCGGGTAGGCCCGGGCACTGATCCTGCAAGCACGCTCGGCCCGCTCTCCAACCAGCGCCGGCTGGACACAATCGAGCGGCTTGTGGGCGACGCCGTCGATCAGGGCGCCACAGCGCTCACCGGCGGGCGCAAGCCAGAGAGGCTCGAGCGCGGGTACTTCTATGAGCCGACCGTGCTCTCGGATGTGCGGCCGTCGATGGCGATCATGGTGGAAGAGCCGTTTGGCCCGGTCGCGCCGGTGGTGCCCTTCACGACCATAGAAGAGGGCCTCGCGATCGCAAACAGCACGTCGTTCGGGCTCGCCGGCTACGTGTTCACCAACGATCTGCGTACCGCTCATCTCGCCGCCGAGGGGCTCGAGACGGGGGTGGTCGGAGTCAACAACATGGTGGTCGCAACCACCGAGGCGCCGTTCGGCGGGATCAAGCAATCCGGCTACGGCCGCGAGAACGGGCTCGAGGGCATCGAGGCCTACCTCGTCACCAAGTACATCAACTTCACGCTTCTCTGATGCCATACGCACTCGACACCCGTCTGACGTCCTACGGCGATGCTGATTTCAGCCGCTTCCTGCGCCGCGCGTTTCTTGCATCGTCGGGCTTCGACGGCGACGACCTGGAGCGGCCCATCGTCGGAGTGGTGGACACGAGCTCAGACTTCACGCCGTGCCATCGCCTGGTGCCCGAGATCATCCGGTCGGTGGTGCGCGGTGTGTCTGAGGCCGGTGGTGTGCCGATGGTGTTCGGGACGATGTCGCTCGGCGAGACGCTGGTCTCGCCGACGGCCATGATGTTTCGAAACCTGATGGCCATGGAGACCGAGGAGCTGATCCGCGCCCAGCCGATGGATGCGGTGGTGCTGATCGGAGGCTGCGACAAGACGGTGCCGGCGCAGCTCATGGCCGCTGCCTCTGCCGACATACCGGCAATCATGGTTGTGACCGGGCCGATGCTGACCGGATCCTGGCGGGGGAGCCGCGTGGGTGCATGCACGGACTGCCGGTCATACTGGGCCCAGCATCGCGCGGGCATCTACGACGATGACGAGATCGCAGATTTGCGCGGTGCGCTCTGCCCGACGGGCGGCACGTGCATGGTGATGGGAACGGCGTCGACGATGGCTTGTGTATCGGAGACGCTCGGGATGATGCTGCCGGGGGCGGGCACTGCGCCAAGCCCGAGTGGTGAACGCCTTCGGCTCGCGGTTGCCACGGGCCGAAGGGCGGTAGCGCTCGGGGTAGAGAACATCAAGCCGAGCTCGATCCTGACGCCGGCTGCGTTTCGTAACGCGATGGCGTGCATGGTCGCGCTGGGCGGATCGACCAACGCGATCATCCACCTCACAGCGATTGCGCGGCGCGCCGGGGTAACGCTCGAGCTGGACGACTTTCGCGCAACCGCTGCCGAGGTGCCGGTGCTCGCCGATCTGAAGCCTGCGGGTGCCGGGTACCTGGAGGACTTTCACTACGCGGGCGGCGTCTCCACGATGCTGAAGCAGATGACTGATCACCTCGATCTGACGACGGTCGGGGTGTCCGGACATCCGCTGAGTGCGTTGGTTGACGCCGCGCTGCCGCCTCAGGCGGCGAAGGGTGTGGAGCGGGTCATCCGCACCCTGGACGATCCCGTGAAGCCGCCCGGGAGCCTCGCTGTCCTTCGTGGCACGCTCGCGCCCAACGGGGCGATCATCAAGGCGGGGGCGGCGACGCCTGAACTGCTCAAGCACCGGGGGCCGGCGCTGGTGTTCGACTCGCCGGAAGAGGCGAGTGAGCGGCTGAACGACCTCGAGCTCGATGTGACCGCAGACCACGTACTGGTGCTGCGAAACGCGGGCTTGGTCGGAGCGGGGATGCCGGAGGCCGGCGCGCTGCCGATTCCCCGGAAGCTGGCGCAGGAGGGCGTGCGCGACATGGTGCGCATCTCCGATGCGCGGATGAGCGGGACGGCGTATGGCGCGGTGGTGCTGCACTGCTCGCCGGAGGCTGCACTCGGCGGCCCGCTTGCGCTGGTGCGTGACGGCGACATCATCGAGCTGGACGCCGCTGAGGGGCGCCTCGACCTGATGGTGGGCGAGGAGGAGCTGGCAGAGCGGGCAAAGTCATTCGTACCGCGCGAGCTACCCGAGCGCGGCTGGGCGCGGCTGTTTGCCGAGCACGTGTTGCCACCAGAGCTCGGCGCCGACCTTGACTACCTTGCGCCGTGAAGCGATCAGCGTGAAGCCGCCGAGTCCACCCACGATCTGAATAGCGGACCAGCCGGCCAGCCAGCCGATCTCGTTCACCCGCCCCGCCAGGCCCGATGCTTCGCCTCGATCTCCACCGGCAGCGCCCGCAGGTACCCAAGGGTCACGAGCCGAAACGCCATCGCCACGTCGGAGACCTGAAACCGCTTGCAGAGCTCGGTGGGGTCGGCGCCGTCGCGGTCGGCCCACTCACGCACCAGCTGCTCGGGCATGAGGAGCTCGGCGGCGAAGCGGTTGGCCTCGCGCTCCCGGGCCTTCGTCTGGGTGTCGTCCTGATCGACGTCCACCGGGCGGCACATCACGGTGGCGCCGTCTGAGTGCAGCAGATGGTGGCCGATCTCGTGGGCGATCGTGAACCTGCAGCGCTCGCTGGGCTCGTCGCGCTGCACCCAGATCTCCCAGGCGCGCGGCACGAGCACGCCGCTCAGCGTTGTCCTGGCCGGCACGCCGGCGATCTGGCAGAGGTCGGCGCCGCGCCTCACCCTCAGGCGGCAGAAGCTTGCGGCCAGCTCCTCGACGTCGACCGGCGGGGCGTCGCCGCCGTAGATCTCGGTGAAGCGGTCGAGCGTGTTTCGTGCGGTCTCGATCTCATCCACGCTCGACTCCGAAGAGCGCATCGACCAGCGGGTTTCGGGTGGGCTCCTCGATGCGCCGTGGCTCCTGTGCCCTCACTCCGGCCGGCGCCTCGCGGAAGTAGATCTCGCTTTCTGGGAGCGCCTGTGCGCCGGCGGTGGAGAGCTGCTGGCCGGCCTCGAGGAGCGCCGTGGTCACGCCCAGGATCTTCGCGAGCGCCTTCACGACCGAGGGCGAGACGCCCGCGGGTGAGAGCTGGCCGGTCTCGAGGTGGTGGACGTGCTCCTCCACCTGGTGCGTGTCGTCGGGGAAGCCGAGGTCGGCCGCGAGCTGGGTGACGAGCGTGCCGCGCGTGGTGTGCGTCTGGGCGCGGAGGGCGGGGAGGAGCTCGGGCCAGGCCACGGGCGGGTCGCTCGCCGGGAGCGCTGCCCGGGCGGCGACGACGTCCTCCGCCACGTCCGTCTCGGGGTGGGCGGCGAGGTAGGCGGCGATCATCGCGCCGAGCACCTCGCGCTCAGCCTCGGGGGCGGCGTGGATCGCCTGCGCGGGGTCGGGGCGCTCGCCGCGGCGGTGCGCGTCCACGAACGCATTGAAGCTCTGATCGATGGTGTCACTCAGGTCTCGGCCACTCCGCGAAGCGTCTTTGTCGCCCGGAAGAACATCACATCGACGTTGCCCGGCGTGGTGCCCAGGCGCTCGGCGATCTCGGCGCTCGTGAGGCCGTCGGCGAGGCGCAGCCACGCCACCTCGCGGTGCTTCTCGGAGAGCGGGGCGAGGAGCTGCTCCCAGGTGGCCTCGGTGACCTCGTCGTAGGCGGGGTCGTCGGCGCTCGGCTCGGGGGCGTGGTCGAGGGTGGTGTGGTCGGTCCTGTGCCGGTCGTGGAAGTTTGCGATCTCGAACCTCGTCATCTGCACGAGCATCCCGGCGGGGTTCGTCATGGGGTCGGGCTTCTGGTAACAGACCTTGACGAAGCGCTCGTAGACCGCCGCCTCCACGTCGTCCACGGCATCGAACGGGCACTTGACCGCTGCGAGGCCGCGCACCAGCTGCCGGTGTCGCTCGAAGACGAGGGCCACCGCGTGCTTGGCCACGCCGAGCCCGGGCTCGCCGTCCGAGAGGTGGGTACGGGCAAACGCCACCAGGTCGGCGTCGGAGAGGCGCTGGAGATCGGCATGTGTGAGCTGCGGTGCCAAGGGTTGCAACAGGAGATGCTAGGCCATGTGGCCATCCGCGTCACCTCCTGGAGGCGTGAAGCTCCCGGTGTGCGTCGAGCATCGGCTCGATCAGGTGGCGCAGCATGCCTCCCATGGCGGGAGGCGCGGTGGCAAATCCGAGCGCCTTTGCCTTCGATTCGAGCACCAGCGTGTGCCGGCCGTCGGCGAGGCTGCGCTCGGCGTAGACGAACGGCGAGTGGCCCATCGCGGCGTTGGCGGCGAGGTGGGCGGCGACGACGGCCGGGCCGGGCTCGACCAGGTGCAGCACGTGGACGCTCAACGTCCCGTCGATGAACGAGACGCCGAGCTGGGCGAGGTGGCGGCGGCGGATGGAGACCAGGTCGAGGTGGGTGCCCTCGCGGCGCACCTCGAACGGCCCGCCGGTGAGCACCTGCTCGGCCGTGTCTGCCAGCTGGGAGTCCCAGGCGGTCGCGACGGCTTCATTGTGCGCGAAGCCCGGGCGGTCGGTGCGCTCGCGGTTCAGGATGATGAAGTCGGGCTCAGCGCCCAGGCCGTCCACCAGGGTGGAGGTGACCCAGCGGGCGACGGCCTTCAGGTCGCGCGGGCGCTGAGGGTAGAGGTACTGCAGGAAGCGCGAGTCCTCGCCCGAGGGCCGGCGCCAGCCGAGCGCCACGAGCGCATCGGAGTCATCGCGGGCCGGTGCGTGGGCGGTCGTGAAGCCCGGAGTGACCTCCAGGTGCACGAACTGGTGGTCGGCGTCGTGGCCGAGCACGATCACGTCGCGGTAGCCGTCCTCCATCGCAAAGCGCAGGGCCTTTGCGACGCGCTGGATCCGCTCTTTGGTGGGGGGCCGTTCGTCCATATGAGGAACGTCCCCGGGCGGGAGGGGATGCTTACGGGGACCCGTTACGTATGAGGATCTCGGCGCAAGGTTCGTCGCTACCCCGGCTGGGTGATGGCAGCTACGCCGTTTCGGGCCAGCATGAGCCCAAAGGGGGGGTCTTAAGATGACTGGTGCGGCCAAGGATGCAAGGATTCTGAGGCGGAAGCTTCTGACGCTCGGGTACGAGCTGGCGCAAACGCGCGCGGGTCACACAAGGTGACCGATCCGAAGACGGCGAAGTGGTGGGCACGCTCTCGGACACGCCGGGCGACTACCGCACGGTGAAGAACGAGGTGGCGGCACTTCGCCGAAACGGGGTGAATCTCCCAGGCCGCAACCAACCCAAGAGGCGGAAGCCGCGCCCGAGGCTGCTCGAGGATCTGTCAGTGATCGGGTACGAGTTGGGCGGCTACCTCGAGCAGGACGGGCAGTCGCTGATCGTCTTTACCCACGCGATCCTCGAGCCTGTGCTCACTCCGGCAAAGTCCGCGGCGGACGTGGACGACGCTGTGAGAGACGCCCAGCGCTACCTGCGGCGAAGCGAGACCCCAGCAGGGCGGTTTCTGGTGTTTCTCATCGATCGCAAGAACGTGGGCCGGCGCGAGACCAGACGTGTACCGGTCAATCTGGGAGTGATGATCAAGAAGTGGAACGACGCAGGGGTGCACGAGAGAGTGAGTGTTGGAACGGTCACGGCGGTGCTGCGACGGTGGCGGGAGATGCCCGGGGCGCGGCTCGAGCTCCTGGGTGACAAGAGCTCGAAGCATCGTTCAAAGTACTACCTCGTGCGCGGTAATGAGTACGTCCTGCACGATAGGCACGTGCACCCGCTCACGCGCGAGGACTTCCTCAACCGCATCATCCCGGTACCTACAGAGGAAGAGCCGCCGAGGAGGTTACGCCTGTCGTGGTTGAGACGACGAAGCCCGAGCCGCCCGCTTTACGCGGCATCGACGGTGACCGGCGCGCGACTCCCGAAGCTCCGGCAGGTGGACTCTCAGCGACGCTGAGCAGCATGCTGGCTGAGCTCGCGCGCGAGGAGCAGCGCGTGCGCAGCGAAAACGAGACGGTGCTGCAAGGTCTTGCCGAGCTCTCGGAGGCCTACCAACGGTCGCGGGATGAGTTCACGGCCCGAAAGCTCCAGCTCATACAGGACGAGTCCACCCGCGACGAGGCGTTCATGCAGGATCTGGCAGCGATCCGCGAGCTGCTGGGAGAGGCCCGCGGCGCGCCCACGGCCGACACGAATCCTGGGCAGCTCGAGCAGACCGGGTAGCGCCTCGCTCAGCTCACCAGATCGCGGACAGCCTGCAGTCGCGCGCGCCCGGCCACCAGCTCCTCATGCTGGGCCCGTGCCTGCGTCGCCAGGAGGTTGGTGGCGGCGGTGAGATCGGCGAGCAGCGTCTCGAGGCTGGCGCCGCCCGTGCTGCGCGTCGCCGTCGTCGCAGGTGCTTGGGTGGCGCGCGGGGCAGGCGGCTTGGCGAGCTCCTGTCGCTTGCGCACCGTGTAGTAGTTGGCCTGGATCGAGCTTTTGGTCTTGCCCGTCTCCGCGGCGACCTGCTTGATGGCGTTTAGCGCCGACATGCCGCCCTCCACCAACACTAGGACGCGGGCGTGATCGGCGTCGGCGGTGCCTTTGGGCCCACGCTTTCGCCTGGCCGGCTCGGGCTTGCGATCGGTCATGTCGATCACCGACCCGCTGAGCACGCGCATGGGCTCGGCCGGCGTTTCACGTACCTCAGCGCCGAGGAACGTTTCAGTAGTCATTTGACACCTCGTCCAGATAGGTGGTGGGACGAAGTTGAGTATAGACCTGTAGCTATACCGGCCGGGATTTACGTTGAACGTGTGAGCGTGACGCTGGGCGTGCCGGGATCTCCTACCGAGACCCACCTGCCGCCCTGCTTTCGCTGCATCACTGCATCGGCATGCTGCTCGCACTGGATGCTCGAGTGGATGATGGCGGTCTGCTCGACCCAGTCCTCGCTCACGAGGCGGTTACCGTCCTCGGCGAGCCGGCCGGAGACCATCGCGTGGGCACACGCGTAGAGCGTGCGGCCGTGTCCGCACGTCGAGCATCGGTATGCGCCGTCGTCCATCCTTGCAACGTACGCGGGTCAGATTGGAGGCTTCGAAGGCTGCCAACTGAGTGCCAATTCTGTGTACGGACGAGGGCTGTTTGCTACATAGATCACATAGATAGTGCATTCCGTGACAAGCGGCATCCGATAGCGTGCCGGAAATGGACACGGACGACCGCATCGAGCGCGCCCGCGAGCTCTACGAGCGGGCGGTGTTCGGGGGTGATGCCGAGGCGCTCGGCGAGGCCGATCACGAGCTCTACCGCGTGGAGGCAGACCTCGTGCTGGCCCAGGGCCGCATCATGCATGCGCGGTTCCTCGACTCGGGCGGGGAGGATCCGCACGAGCTCGAGCTGTTCGAGCACGCGGTGGCGCTCTACCAGGCCGAATCCAACCTGCGCGGGGAGGCCGAGGCGCTCTTCTGGGTGGGCTGCTTCTTCCAGGTCGTCCGCGGCGACGACGCCATGGCGGTGCCGGCCCTCGAGCGCTCGCGCGAGCTCTCCGAGCGGGCCGGCGACCCGCTCACGACGTCGTACGCCCTGCGCCATCTCGGCATCGCCGAGCACCGCGCCGGGCGGCTCTACACGGCCCGCGCGCTCCTGGAAGAGTCGAACCGCCTACGCCGCGAACTCGGGTTCATGCCCGGGGTCGCGGCAAACCTCGTCGGGCTCGCCTACATCGCCGCCGCGCAGGGCCACCAGGCCGACGCGCTCGGGCTCATCGAGGAGGCCGGCACCATCGCCGAGGCAAGCGGCGCCCACGGCCTCACGCCGCAGATCCGCGAGGCCCGCACGCAGATCTCGGGCTAGGCGCGCTGCAGGGGCTCGCGGATCTGCGGCACGAACTGATGGGCGTGCCCGTAGGCGTGCTCCATCGCATAGACCCCGGGATCGTGGGCCACCGAGCGGCACCGCAGGAACCGCAGCACCGGCGCGAGCGTCGGGTCGGGGTCGGCGGTGAGCGCCACGTCGCAGGCATGGACGGCCTCGTCGAAGCGGCCGTTGCGGCGCAGGCACTCCGCCAGGCAGGTGCCGTGCTCACGCGCCCCTTCCGAGAACACCGGCTCGCTCGCGATGGCGGCGCGAAACCGCTCCACTGCGAGGTCTCTGCAGGCTGCGGCCTCCTCGGCCGCGCCCGCGTCATCGCACGCCCAGGCGGCCTGGAGCCGGGCCCAGCCGGCCTCGGCCGGCTGGCCAACCGCCTGGGCGATCTGTGCACAGCGCAGGAAGTCGCGGGCCAGCACCGGCATGTCGCGGCCGGCGTCGGCGTAGCCCTCCGACTCGACGACACGCCGCAGCGTCTCGACCGGGATCGGCTGCGCGAAGCCCGGCTCGCCCACCATGCCGCAGGTGATGCACACCGAGATCCAGGTGCCCGCCTCGTCGCGCAGGAGCGGCAGCGAGCCCGTGTCCCACTCGGGACGGCCGGAAAGGCTCCAGCGGTCGACGACATACGCGTCACCGGCTGGGCAGACCGGGCAGATGGTTGGAGCCAGGGAGATGAAAGTCATGAAGCTGGTGTCCCGAGCCCGGCCGGGAGCCTTACAGATTACCGGGTCGAGATTACATCGGTGCCCAGTGTAGTCCAATTGGCAGACGTTGCAAGAGGCCACGGAGAATTTAGGCAGCTTCGCCGCCGTCCGACCCGCCCGGCAGAGTCAACCGGGTGCCGCAGATCACCCGCATAGCCCAGCAGAAGAAGCGAAACGACCGCGTCTCGGTCTACGTCGACGACGAGTACTGGCTCGGGCTTCGGGCAGAGCTCCTCTACGAGCTCGGCATCGCGCAGGGAGTCGAGCTCACGCCTGCGCTCCGGGCCCAGATCATGTCGCGCGCGTGCGAGCGCGACGCGCTGGTCTACGCCACCGGAGTGCTGAGCGGCCGGGCCTACTCGGAGTCGCAGATCCGTCAGAAGCTCGTGGCGAAGGAGTACGGCGACGACCTCGTCGCCGTGGTGATCGCCCGCCTGCAGGAGCTGCTCCTCCTCGACGACGCGGCCTACGCCGCTGCCCGCTGCCGCGAGGTGCGCGATCGCGGGGGCTGGCGCACGAAGGCCCGCGAGCGGCTGCGCCGCGACGGCATCGCCGAGCCGCTGGCGTCGGAGACCATCGCGGAGTGCTTCCCCGCCGACGATGAGCGCGAGATGATCGCAGCCCTCCTGCCCGCCGAGGCCGGCGTAGCCGAGGCGAAGCGGCTCTCGACGCGGCTCATCCGGCGGGGGTTCAGCTCGCGGCTGGTGTCCGAGCTCGCCGCCGAGCGCTCGCCCGGCGAGGACTCTGCGGTGGCCGAGGCCCGCCACGTGCTCGAGCGCCAGCGCAAGTACAGCGGCGATGCGCTGCGTGACCGCGGGGTGCGCCAGAAGGCGTGGGCCCACCTGCAGCGGCGCGGCTTCTCGGGCGGGGTGATCAGCCAGGCTCTGGCTGCGGCACAAGAGGAGTGAAGGGCTCCTCGCGGGTGGGCGGGGTGGCCACGCCGACCAGGAGACAACCTTCGTCGCTCAACCTCACCCATCCGAGCGAGGCGAGCCAGCAGGCTCAGTCATAGGGTGCGGCTATGGGGGGTCGTGAAGGCGAAACTGGCAACGCCGACGTGCGCGAGGTCCCGTCGCGTACTGACGCCGCAGGTAGCGGCGCCCCGAACGACGACGCCTCAAGGCCTGACGCACCGATCCCTGACGCCGGCGGGGTGATCAGCCAGGCTCTGGCTGCGGCACAAGAGGAGTGAACGGCTCCTCGCGGGTGCGCGGGGTGGCCAGGCCGACCACGATGAACGCGATGCCGGCGCCCAGCAGCACCAGCGCCGATTGCACCTCGTTGCTGTGGTAGCTCGTGACCAGGTAGGGCAGCGGCGCGAACGTCGCAGCAATCAGGAGGCCGCCCAGCACCGCGGCGGTGCGCGCCATCGCCGGCAGCGTGCTCCCGGCCAGCCCGAGCAGGCCGATCGAGAGAAGGACATATCCCACCGACACGATCACCACGTGCCCGTACCCGAACAGGTAGAGGATCGCCAGCGAGCCGCCCGCCAGGAGCGCGCCCGCAAACCCGGCGAGCGTGAAGGCGGCAGGTGCCTGCCAGGCGCGGCGCATGCCGGGAAGCGCGAGCGCGAGGAGCGCGAGCGAGATCGACCTGGGTCACCATCACGATGTGGCCCTCGGTCAGGTCTACCGGCCTGCCGAGAAGCGATGAGTATCCAACGGCGGTGGTGATCAGGATCGCGACGCCGGCCGCGACCCAGACCGCGGGGCTCGCCGGGAGCGGGATGTCGATCTGCTCGAGCCCCGCGCCGGCGCGTGACCATGCCGCGCGGGCGATCAGGGCGATGCGCGATGACGCATCGCCGCGGGTCACAACCAGGCTGAGTGCGACCAGCACCAGCGGCGGCACCACCATCCAGTGCGCCTGCGACGAGTAGATGAACGCGTTCAGGGTGCCGTGAAGCGCGATGCCGGTGCGAAGCGTGCCCGACCGGCGGCGCATCCAGCAGAGCGTGATGCCAAGCGCCGTGAACGGCAGGAGCACCGAGGTGACTCCGTGCCATCCCGCCCAGACCGCCGACGAGACGACCGCCGCCGGCCAGAAGCCGAAGCGCGATGAGAGCCCCGCGAGCAGGAAGCCGCGCATCGCCACCTCCTCAAACCACGGCGCCAGGAGCACCGCGCCCCACACCGTGATGAGCGCGATCCCGGCGGTCTCGTGGGCCACAGGCTGGGTGGTGGTGCCGTGGCCGCCGGCCGACTTGCCGATCGACGTCAGGATGGGGACCACCACGAAGACGGTGCCGAGGAAGGCCGCGACGCACACCCTCACGCCCACCGAGATCCCGCCGCCGATGGTCTGCGGCGCCACCGGGCCGCCCAGCGCGGCCACCACGGCGCTGGCGCGGATCGACGCCACGGCGAGCACGCAGAGCACCGCGACCCCCAGCAACCCGAAGATCAGGCTCTGGGAGTTGATCGCGGCGGCGTCATAGACGCACTCCTGGATCGCGAAGTCCAGCGTGAGCATCGCGAGGGCCGCGACGGTGAACCATTTCCACATCACGTTGCAGCTATCGACACGTGGGCGCCCGAGGGCAAGCGTTTAGTGTGCATTGCGTGTATGCGGGAGTGGATCTGGGCGCCAGGAGCCTTCACTGCGTGGCGCTCGACGAGCGTGGCCGCGTGGCAGATGCACGTGAGCTGGATGCCGCCGACATGGGCGCGTTCGCGGGCTGGGCGGCCGATGCCGGGGTGATCGCCATCGACGCGCCCGACGCGCTCAGCACCCTGCCGCACGCGGGCGACATGGAGCTCTCCCCGAAGTTTCGGGCGGCACGGTGCGGTGAGGTCGCGCTGGGGCGCGAGCACCGTTACTGGGTGTCGTGGGTGACGCCGGCCGAGCGCCCGGTGGCGGCGTGGATGGAGGTGGGGTTTGCGGCGCACGGGGTCGCGGGGGATCAGAGGCATCGAGGTGTACCCGCACGCGGCCTTTCGCGAGCTGGCCGGCGGACGCCGCCTCGCGAAGAAGACGACGGCGGCGGGACGGGCCGAGCGGGTCGCGCTGCTGCGCGCGGCCGGGGTGGAGGCCGACGCGATGGAGGCGTGGAGCCACCACCTGCTGGATGCCGCCGCCGCGGCGCTGGTCGCGCTTCACCTCGGGCGCGGCACGGCCCGGGAGGTCTCGTGCGGCCACGACGCCTCGGCGATCTGGCTGCCGTGAATCGACGGTGCCAGGCACCGGCTATTCACGGGCCTTTCGCAGCATCCGCGTGAGGCCCGGGTCGTCGGCCGGCGTCTCCAGGATCGCCTGGGCGAGCGGCACGAAGCGCGCGTCGGTGGCCTCGGCCTCCTGCACCGTGATCGCCGAGTCCTCGCAGCGCGCCAGGAACCGCAGGTCGAGGTGGTGGTGGCTCGGCATCTCGGGCCGCGCTGGGATCAGGTGGGCATCCACGTCGAACGGCTGGGGCACGCCCTGGGCGATGGTCGCCGCGATGCCGGTCTCCTCGGCCACCTCGCGGAGCGCCGCCGCGGCCAGATCCATCCCGTCGGCAGCGTCGATGTGGCCGCCCGGCTGAAGCCAGCGCCCCAGCTTGCGGTGGTGGATGAGCAGCACGCGGCCCCGCGGATCCAGCACCAGCGCGCTCGCGGTGAAGTGCCCCGGCAGCTGCTCGCGCGAGAACGGCTCGGGAAGCCGCGCGGCCAGATCGAGCATCATGTCGAGGCTCGCCTGCTCGCCGGCGTCCTGCGCCGCGTGTGCCCGCAGCATCGCCAGAAGCCGGGCGCGATCGGCGTCGGTCATCACATGTGTAGCTTCCCATGCGGCGTTCCCAGATACCATCAGAGGCGTGGCCTGCACCTACATCCCGCTCTACGACGTCGCTCAGGAGCTCGAGCTGGTGGCCCAGCTGCAGCGCGTGAGCCTCAGCGACACCGAGTTCGGGTACGCGCCGCAGCCGCTCATCGGCTCGGCCGAGTGGTGGCAGGAGATCCGCACCGGCAAGCGGCCCAAGGTGGTCGTCGAGGGCGAGATCGAGCACGCCAGCTGGGGCAGCATGGGCGACTGGCCCGAGTTCACGATCCGAAGCGGCGACGAGGTCACCGAGTGGACGTGCGAGGGCGACGTGCGCCGCTACGTGCCCGGCCTCCGCGCCCGCGTGACCTACGTCGAGCAGCCGCTGAAGCAGTCCAAGTCGCGGCTGGGTGACGCCTACGGCCAGGCGATCCTCACCATCGAGGTGGAGGACAGCCCGCTGCGCGCCCCCGGCGTCGGCCGCCGGCCCGGCAGCCCGCCCGAGAACGCCGTGCACTACCTGTGCTTCGAGGACGAGCAGAACGCCGCCGCGGCCGCTGCCCAGGTGAAGAGCTCGGAGGTCTCGACCGTGTGCGGGCGCTGGCTCGTGCGGGTGCAGGCCGACCCCGAGACCATCGATGAGACCGCCGAGGAGCTCACGGCGATCGCACGCGAGCACCACGGCTGGTACGACGGCGGCGAGGTCGTCGGCGGCCGCGTCTGGGCTGCCGCAATCGAGGCTTAACACGGCCCTCTAGCGCGCGGAATTTTCGCGCTACGCTGGGGGGTGGAAGTGTCAACGTCGCCAGACCTTGTCGCGAGTACCCCGAACGATCTCGAGAGCCACGTTCCGAGATGGTGCGAGCTGACAGTCCTCGCGGGCCTCATTGGAATGAGCGCTGCCTGCCCGGTGTTCGTCGTCGAGGCGATCGACGATCCGAGCGGCATGAACCTCGCGTTTGCGGGCGGCTGGGGCATCTGGCTCGTGCAGGGCTGGTGGGAGGTCGCCTACCGCATCGCCTACCGGGTGACGCTCCACGACGGCGTGCTGACCGGAAAGGCCGTGCTGCGCACGCGGCGCATGTCCGCCTACGACATCTCGCGGATCGAGCGCCGAAACGGCGACCTCGGCACGTACCGCTTCATCAGCCGAAACGGCCCGTCCATCTTCGCGATGGCCGCATTCGCGGGCGTGGATGAGATCGCCCGCGGGGTGCAGCGGCTGAACGTCGGCGCCGAGGTCGTCTATGCCAACCGCGTCGGCATGACCTCGAAGCCGACGCTCGCGACGGGCGAGTTCACGGCCTGGATGCGGCGGCGGGAGTTTCTCGGAACGCTGGTGCTGCTGCCGGTGTTCGTGGTCTTCGGGGCGTACGCCTCCATCGCGACTCTGGTCACGGATCCGTCCAGCGCGGTGCTCTGGATCGCGGGCTGGACGGGAGCGTGCGGGTGGATGTGCTGGATGGAGTTGCACGCTGCCAACCGGATCACCCTCACCGGGGGCACGATCATCGCCAGGAGCATGCTCGACACGCGTACCGTCGCGGTCACCGACATCACCCGGATCGACCGTTCGCCGTTTCCCGAGCGAAAGATCACGTTCACGCTCCGCGACGGCAGCCAGATCACCGCTGCCACCCGCATGCAGTACATCGATGAGCTGATCGACCGCGTGCGGGCGGCGAATCCCGAGATCGTCTACCGCCCGAGGTAGCCCGGCAGGGCCGCCGTCCCCGGCCCGTGGTAGCCTCGTGGCAATCATTCCAAAGGGGGCAACGATGATCCGGGCAAAGCACGTGCTGGCAACCCTCGCCGTGGTGGCAGGCGTGGCCATCTTCCCCGCCGCCGCAAACGCGGTGACGCTGCACAAGGTCGGCAGCATCAAGTTTCCGCTCGCAGGCAAGGCGACGGTGACCAAGCAGCACATCTTCAAGAGCACGCGCTACTGGGGGTTCCAGATCTCGGGCACTGCGAAGTCGCGGCTGAGCGTCGCGGTGAAGACCAAGTGCTCAAACACCACCACCTTCACCAAGACCTACATCATGTACCCGCCGACGGTCGCGCGGTACTACGACTACACGGTGGGTGGCGTCGTCGTTCGAAAGCCCACCTGCTGGCTCACGCTGGGCATCACCAACACGCAGAAGGCCGCCGGGACGTTCACGCTCACGATCCTCAGCCTGAAGTAAGCGTCCGCCGCCGCGCGTGATGGCATAGGCTGACGGTCATGACTGACACCACTGCCTTCACCCGGCCGACCCTCGCAAACTGGCTCGATGCCGACCAGAACCACTGGAGCTTTCGCCATGTGCGCGAGCTGATCCCAACCGCCCGCGTGCGTCACGGCGTTCCCCGCGAGCTGCCCGCAGCCCACGAGCCTGCGCTGCTCGAGCTCGTGCGCCCCGATGAAAACCGCACGGACTCGCTCGTGGTGCTCCACGAGGGCAAGATCGCCCTCGAGTGGTACGCGCCCGACGTCTCGCCCGACGAGCCCCACATCCTGATGTCGGTCACCAAGTCGGTCACGGCGCTCCTCGCCGGCGCGCTCTGGGGTGAGGGCAAGCTCGACCTGGACGCGCCCGTCATCGACTACGTGCCGGAGTGCGCCGGCTCGTGCTTCGAGGACGCCACCGTGCGAAACCTGCTCGACATGTCCGTCGGGGCCGACTGGGTGGAGGACTACTCGCCCGGCCCCGATGTGCGCGCCTACCGCCAGACCACAGGCTGGTACCCGCGCGAGGGCAACCCGCTGGGGCTGCACGGGTACCTCTGCACCATCAAGAAGGCCCGCCCGCACGGCGGCCCGTTCTACTACATCTCGATCGACACCGACATGCTCGGCTGGGTGTGCGAGCGCGCCGGCGGGGCGCCCTACGCCGAGCTGGTCTCCAAGCACCTCTGGGTGCCGATGGGCGCCGAGGCCGATGCTGACCTCACCGTCGATCGCTACGGCGCGCCGCGCGCTGCCGGCGGCCTGAACGTGGTGCCGCGCGACCTCGCGCGCATCGGCCAGCTCGTGGCCGAGGACGGCGGCGGCGCGGTGCCGGCCGAGTTCATCCGCGACATGCGCGAGGGCGGAAACCTCATCGGCGACGAGTCGGGATTCGCCGAGTGGGGCTACCGCAGCTCGTGGTACCAGCCGCGCTGGGACGAGGGCGTCGTGGGCGCGATCGGCATCTACGGCCAGTCGCTCTACGTCGATCCAGTGCGAAACGTGGTGGTGGCGACGCAGTCGTCCTGGCCGGTCGCGACCGACGACGACCGCGAGGTGGGCGCCGCCCGCCAGGCGCAGGCGATCGCGCACGCGCTGACTGAATAGCCGGTGCCAGGCACCGGCTATTCACGGTGGGCGAGGCGGCTCATGAGCGGCGTGAGCGTCTCGAGCTGATCCAGCCGGCGCAGCTCATCCAGCGCCCCCGCGGCCGTCCCGGCCAGCCGCATGAACTTCTGCTCGAGCCGCGCCACGTCGAGCTCCGGCCCGATCGTCACCTCGCGCCGGTACGTGCGTGCGCCGGCGGTGAGGATCACGCGCGTCTCCCAGTCGCCGAGCGCGGGATCGGGCGTGACGGTCACCGGCGTGGTGATGTGCCACCGCTCAGCGAACGTCGCCGGATCGCCCGTGTCGGCGCCGTGCACCGCCATGTCCACGGTGGCCGGCACCGAGAACTTCGCCTCGAGCCCCGTCTGCGGCCGGTCGAACGGGCACACGAGCAGCGTGATCGGCGCGGTGATCACCTCCACGCCTGTCACGTCGCCGGCCGCCAGCGAGTGCTCGGTCATGATCGCGCGCACCGCGTCGATCGGGCCGTGGGTCGAGTGGCACGCGGCGTGGTACTTGAAGATGGTGTCGTCGATCGCCACGGCCCGCGCCACCACCCGTCCCGAGCGGCCGTCGTAGAGCGCCGCGAACCCCTGCGGATCGCCGATCACGTCGCCCGAGGCCGTCATCCCGTCGGCTGCCCACACCGCGCTCATCAGCCCGTCGCTCGCCGCCCGGCCCACCTGGAGGTGCTTTGCCATCGTCCCGAACGACGCCTTCACGCCGCTCGCCTGGGCTCCGGCCAGGCCGATGGTCGCCTCGCGCCGGTCACCCTCCAGGCCGAGCAGGTGCGCGCACCCCGCCGCCGCCCCGAACACTCCCACCGTGGACGCCGCGTGCCAGCCGGCGTCGTAGTGGCCGGGATTCACCGCCCGCCCCACCGCGCACGCGTACTCCACACCCGCCGTGAACGCCTCCAGCAGCTCGGCGCCGCTCGCGCCGCGTGCCTCAGCCAGCGCCAGCACCGCCGGCAGCACCGCCGCGGTCGCGTGGCTCCCCAGGTCGGGATGGGTGTCGTCGAAGTCGAGCGCGTGGCCCGCCACGCCGTTCACGAGCGCCGCGGTGGCGGCATCTGCTCGCTCGGCGCGGCCGAGGATGGTGCACGTGCCATCCGCAGAGGTGGAGGCGTTTCGCAGCGTGATCTGTGCCGAGCGCTCGTGCGAGCCGGCCAGCGCGACCCCGATCCAGTCGAGCACACACGCGGTGGCGACGTTCACAATATGGCACTATCGCAGACCCATCGCGTAGGGTGGCGCCGATGACCGACGAGATCCAGCCCTACGGCTACCACGTGAGCCTCAGCCCCTCGGTGCCCGAGCCGGCGTTTGGCGACCCCGAGGAGCTCGAGCGGGTGTGGGGCCGGCGCTGGGGCGCGGCCGACGAGGTGGGGAAGCTCCGCTCGGTGCTGGTGCGAAGCCCGCGCGACGAGCTCGCGCGCGTGCGCGCCGATGCCTGGAACGAGGCCGCCCAGGCGCTGGTGGATCCCGGCGGAAACTGGTACTGGGAGTCGCGGGAGGCGCCCGACCTCGACCTCGTGAAGCAGCAGCACGCCGGCCTCGTCTCGGCGCTCGAGGACGAGGGCGTGGAGGTGGTGCAGGTCGAGGGCGAGTCCGCCCCGCACCTCTCGCGGCCCATCTACACGCGCGATCCGCTGGTCACCATCCCCGGTGGCGCGATCATCGGCCGCATGGCGCCCGCGATGCGCCGCGGCGAGGAGCCCATGATCAGCCGCACGCTCGCGGGCATCGGCATGCCGATCCTCGCGACCATCACCGGCACGGGCCTCCTCGAGGGCGGGAGCTTCGCCAAGCTGCGGCCCGGCGTGGCGGTGTACGGCACCTCGTTTCGCTGCAACCAGGAGGGCGCCGACCAGCTGGGCGAGGTGCTCGCGCGGTTCGGCATCGAGCTGATCGTCGTGCCGATGGTGGGCTACTCCGTCCACATCGACGGCCACCTCGGCATGGTCTCGCCCGAGGCCGCGCTGGTCGATATCAACGGCCTGCCGTACTGGTTTCTCGACCGCATGCGCGATCTCGGCATCGAGCTCATCCCGTGCCCCGAGGGCGAGGAGTGGGCCATCAACTCGCTCGCGCTCTCGCCCGGCCGCGTGCTGATGTGCGACGGCTATCCGCGCTCGCGCGAGATGCTCGAGCGCCGCGGGGTGGAGGTCGTCACCATCCCCTACGACGAGGTGCAGAAAGGCGGCGGCGGGGTGCATTGCTCCACGATGGAGCTCGTGCGCGATCCGGCCTAGGGGGCCCGGGCAAGGAGCGCGGTGAGCGTGGCGCGCGTGGCGCCCTTGCCGGTCGCCTCGAGCCAGGTCACGCGCGGCCCCGAAGACACCACGGCGAGGAGCTGCGGCACCTCGGTCGCACAGCCGCAGGCGCCTGCGGTGAGTACGAACCCCCTGCGCCCCGCCGACGTGATGGGCGCCGCCGTCGAGACGCCGCCCTCGTAGGCCGGTGCGTGGGCGCCGACCATGGCGACGAACGATCGCGCGCCGGCCGCGGTCTCGAACTGAAGGGTGCGCGACGTCACCACCGAGAACACCTTGCCCGGGCCGCGGTACCCGGCCTCGGTGCCTCCGCGAAAGCCCCAATCCCGCAGGCTCGCGGCGAGCCCGGCGACGGGAGCATCGCGGGTGAGCTCGCCGGCCGTCACCGCATGCCGCACGCCGCTGAGCCCCGCCGGCGCCCTCAGCACCGGCAGCGCCGGAGCGGCGGTGCTCGCAGCCATCGCGCCACCACACCCGGCCACCAGCACGACCTGAATAAACGGTGCCAGGCACTTAATATTCACGACGCCACCTGCCGGCGCTCGTACCACGCCCGGCCGACCTCCGAGAGCACCACGAGCGTCAGCGAGAGCGCGATCACCACCGACGCCACGGCCAGCAGCTCCGGCCGTTGCTGTGGCACCTTCGAGCCCTCGTAGACGAAGATCGGAAACGTGTGCTCGCCCGGCGGGATGAGAAACGACGCGATGGCGTACTCGTCGAACGAGATCGTGAAGCCCACGATCAGCGACGAGATGATCGCGGGCGTCAGGAGCGGCCGCGTCACCAGCCAGAACGACGTGACGTGGTTGGCGCCCAGGTCGCGCGCCGCCTCGGTCAGCGATGCCTCGAGCGTGCGCAGCCGCGGCAGCAGGATCAGCACGGTGTAGGGCACCGTGATCACCACGTGGCCGGCCACTAGCGCAAAGGCCGAGGGCCCGAACCCGGCCTCGTTCAGGAGGATGAGAAGGCCCACGCCCAGCACGATCGCCGGCACCACCAGCGGCAGCACGAGGAGCACCGTCACCACCGGCCGCAGGAACACCTTCTTCGCCGCGAGGCCGAGCGACGCCAGCACCCCGAGCGACGTCGCGAACACGGCGTTTGCCAGGGCGATCTGCGCCGAGAGCTTCACCGCGTCCTGCAGCGACGGGTCGTGCCAGGCGTTGTGGTACCAGCGGGTGGTGAAGCCCGAGAGCGGCAGCGCCGGGATGGTCGAGTCGTTGAACGAGAACACCACGATCACCACGAGCGGCGTGTAGAGAAACAGCACCAGCAGGCCGTAGTAGCTTCCCAGCGACACCTTGCCGAACCGGCCGAGCGGCTCTCCCGCCGAGGCGCTCACTGCCGCACGTCCATCGTGAGGGTGCGCGCTGAGAGCGCCATCAGCACGCCCACCACGAGCATCAGCCAGAGCGCGAGCACCGCGCCGTAGTTCCAGTCGGAGGCGGTGCCGACGAACAGATCCTGGATCGCCTGGCCGAACATGTAGGTGCCCGAGCCGCCCACCAGCTGCGGCGTGACGAACTCGCCCGTGGTCGGGATCAGCACGAACACGAAGCCCGCCACCACGCCCGGCAGCGACATCGGAAACGTCACCTTGAGAAACGTCAGCAGCCGGTTTCCGCCGAGGTCGCTGGACGCCTCCAGCAGCCGCCGGTCGATGTTCTCCATGCTGACGAAGATCGGCAGCGCCACGAACGGCACCCACGCGTAGGCAAGCACCAGGCCCACCGAGAACCAGCTGTTGATGAGCCAGCTCACCGCGTCGCCCTGGGGCCGCAGGCGAAGCTCCCAGAGCGCGGAGTTGATCACCCCGTTGTTATTGAGCATCACCTGCCAGGCCAGCACGCGCAGCAGGAAGCTCGTGAAGAACGGCGCCAGCAGGATGAGCAGCAGGACGTACCGTCGCTGCCGCGCGCCGAACGCCAGGAAGTAGGCAACGGGATAGGCCAGCAGGGTGGTCACGATCGCGATCACGAACGTCACGCCCATCGAGCGCAGGAACGTGTTCCAAAACGGCGATGCCGACCGCCACGGAACCCCGCCCCAGCTCTTCGGGAAGAACTCGTGCCAGTTCTGGAACGAGAACGTCGCGACCACCCCCGTGAGGTTGGTCAGAAGAAACACGCTGTACATCCCGATCAGGATGATCGGGAAGATCAGAAGCGCGAACAGGTAGATGGCCGGCGGCACCACCAGCCATCCCTGTCCGAGCCTTCGCCGCACTCTGAGCCGCGGAGCGCTCAGCTCGCCTTCACCTCTGCCCACACCTGCTGGTAGGCGATGCGGTTTGCGATGTGCTGCTCGACGTGCACCGGCGGCGCGAACGTGTCGGGGTTGCCGATGCCGAGCTCGGTCGCCAGGCGCTTGTCCTTCACCTCGGCGGCGGTCACCGCAGCGCTCGACGAGCCGTATGCGAAGAGGTTCACCAGGTCGGCCGAGGCCTTCTTGTTGATGAACGACTCGACGTATGCGTGGGCATGCAGCGGGCTCTTGGTGCCCTTGCCCATCATGTATCCGCACACCCAGGCGAGCTTCCCCTGGCTGGGATTCATGTAGTCCGACCTTGTCGTAGCCCATCGCATCGCCCATGGCCTTGTAGTCAGCGGGCCACGCATAGGTGATCCAGATGTCACCCGACTTGAACGCCGGCTGCATGTCGCCGTACTCGCTGGTCCAGTAGAACTTGTTGAGCGGCTTCTGCTTGATCAGAAGCTCCTTGGACGCATCGAGCTCTGCGGGCGTCTGGGCGAAGATGTCCTTCGCGGGCGGGTTGGTGAGAAGCCCCGCCACCATCACGGGCGTCGAGCCGCCGTCCCACATCGAGATCTTGCCCGAGTACTTCTGGTTCCACATCAGCTCCCAGCCCTTGGCGTCGGCGGGATCCACCTTGTCCTTGCGGTACATGACCGAGCCGAAGCCCCAGTCCCACGGCACCCAGTACTGCTGGCCGGCGACCTTGCCGCGCTCGACGAACGCCGGGTAGAGCTGGGAGAGGCTCGGCAGAAGCGACGTATCGAACGGCTCCACGAGGCCCGCGTCCACGTAGTCCTGCACGTAGTCGACGCACGGGTGCAGCAGGTCGAACTGCTCGCCGGCGCGCATCTTGTTGAGGTTCTTGTCGTCGTTTCCGTAGTCGGCGTAGGTGAGCGTCTTTGCCCCGTACCTCTTCGTGTAGTCGAGTCCCGCGGTGAGCCCGTAGGTCTGGGCCTTGGTGCCGCCGGCCTCATAGCCGGGCCACTCCGAGATGAGCAGGTGGTTGGGCTCGGCCGAGATCGAGCCCGTGTACTTCACCGGCGGCTGGGTGGAGGCGGCGGTGGTCGAGGCGGCCTTGAGGCCAGAGCTGGAGCCGCATCCTGCAAGCATCAGCCCGCCGCCGAGCGCGGCAGAGCCCAGCAGGAACTCACGGCGATCGAGTCGCTTCATGATGTGCCTTTCCGTTACCTGGAGGTGGGGGCGTGCACCTGGGAGATGCGCTCGTAGTTGCGCGCCTTGTAGCTCTCGATGCGCGGCCAGTACTCCTCGTAGCCGGCGTCCTGGATCTTCTGCATCCCGGGAGTCCAGTCGAGGTAGGAGCCGATCGCGCCCTGCTCCTTCGATGCGATGTCGTAGATCGACATGTAGCGGGGCTCGCCGTCGAGGCAGCGGTAGCGCGTGGCGCGCACCCAGCCGGGCTGCTGCACCACATCGATGATGTGCTGCTCATACCACTCGTTGAAACCTTCCTCCACGGCCTTGTCGATGTCGGTCGTGACGACGCAGATCAGATCGCTCTCCACGGGCTCCTCCTCGAGCAATAATGTAATATTGTGGGACGGTGTGCTATTGTCGCATGCAGTGGAGAGCGAGTCAAGCACGCCGGATGTGACCGCCGCCCGGCTCTGGAAACGAGGCCGGGAATACGACGAGTTCGCCGTCGGCGACGTCTACCGCCACCACTGGGGCCGCACCGTCACCGAGGCCGATGCGATCGCCTTCGCCACCCAGACGCTGCAGTACAACCCGATCTATCTCAACGCCGAGCGCGCGCGGCAGCTGGGCCACCCGGGCCTCGTGGTGTCGCCCTACCTCGTGCTCGCGCTGGTGGTGGGCCTCAGCGTGGAGGATCTGAGCGAGCGAAGCGAGGCGTTCCTCGGGCTGGACGCGGTGGAGTTCTGCGAGCCGGTCTATCCCGGCGACACGCATCACCGCGCTGAGCGCCGTCCAGGCCCAGCGCCGGTCGCGCTCGAACCCGGCAAACGGCATCGTCACCTGGGCCACCGAGGGCCGAAACCAGCACAACCGCGCGGTGGTCACGCTTCACGCGCTCGAACCTCTTCAAGGTCGCAGGCTCCGATGCTCCTCACTGACGCCCAGCGCGCGCTTCGCGATCAGGCCCGCGAGTTCGCCCTCGCCGAGGTGCTGCCGGTGGCAAACGAGCTCGACCCGAAGCAGGCCGAGATCCCCGGCGGCGCTCCTCGACCGCCTCGCCGAGCTGGGCTACTTCGGCCTCACCATCCCGCGCGAGCTCGGCGGCATGGGCCTGGGCGTGACCGACTACTGCCTGGTGTCGGAGGAGCTCGCCCGCGCGTGGATGAGCGTCGGCAGCGTGATCGCCTACACCAACGGCTCGACCACCGCGATCGCCGGGCACCCGCGCGAGCGCGAGCTGGTCACGCGGATGGCCACCGGCGAGTTCGTCGCGGCCTTCGCGCTGACCGAGCCCGAGGCCGGAAGCGACGCGGCAAACGTCAGCTGCGCCGCCGAGCGCGACGGCGATGGGTGGGTCATCACCGGCCGCAAGCGCTGGTGCGGCTACGCGCGGAACGCCGACGCCATCCTGCTCTACGCGCGCACCTCGCCGGCCGCCCGAGCGCGGCCGAAGCCGCGGCATCTCGGCGTTTCTGATCGAGAAGGATCGCGGCAGCTTTCCCGCCGGGCTCACCGGCACGCCCGATCCCGAAGATCGGCTACTTCGGCATCACCAGCTACCAGCTCGACTTCGCCGGCCTGCGGCTGCCGGGCGACGCGCTGGTGGGCGAGGAGGGCGCGGCGTTTGCAAGCGGCATGGAGGAGCTCAACAAGGCCCGGGTGCAGACGGCGGCGCGCTCCATCGGCTGTGCGCGCGGCGCGCTGGAGGACGCCGCCGCGTATGCCCGCGAGCGGCGCCAGTTCGGAAAGTCGCTCGACCAGTTCCAGGCGACTGCGGTTTCGCCTCGCCGAGATGGCCACCCGGATCGAGGCCTCGCGCAGCCTCATGTACTCCGCCGCCGAGCGCCTCGACGCCGGCCTTCCGGCCATCACCGAGGCGTCGATGGCCAAGCTGCACGCCGCCGAGATGGCCGAGTGGGTCACCAGCGAGGCGCTCCAGATCCTGGGCGGAAACGGCTACACCACCGAGCACGCGGTCGAGCGCTACTGGCGCGACGCGCGGCTCACGCGCATCATCGAGGGCACCTCGGAGATCCAGAAGCACATCATCGCCCGTCGCCTGCTGGGCGGAGGCGGCGCATGAACCTCACCGGGCCGGGCACGTTCTACGAGGACTACGAGGTGGGCGACCAGTTTCGCCACAGCCGCGGCAAGACGGTGTACCCGTTCGACGGCGCGGGCCTCGCGCTGATGGTGATGAACACCTCCGACGGGCACTTCAACGACCACGTCATGCGCGACACCGAGATCGGCGAGGCGGTGGTGTTCGGCGGGCTCACGCTCGCGATCGTCGTCGGCCTCGCGATGCAGGACACGGGCGAGAACGCCATCGAGGAGCTCGGCATCGACGCCGTGCGCTTCCCGGCTCCGGTGGTGCACGGCGACACGCTGCACGCGTCCACCCGCGTCGCTTCGAAGGCAGACGGCGTGGTCACGTTCGAGCACTGGGGCTTCAACCAGCGCGGCCAGATCGTGGTGACCCTCACGCGCCGGGCGCGGATCGCGAGCGCCGGTGGCTGACGGGCCGCTCGACGGCCTGCGGGTGATCGACCTCACGTGGATGCTCGCGGGGCCGTACGCCACCATGCTCCTGGCCGACCTCGGCGCCGACGTGATCAAGGTCGAGCCGCCCGGCGGCGACCCGATGCGCGCGGTGGGCCCGTTTCGCGCCGACGACGAGCTGCACGCCTACGGCGGCTACTTCCAGAGCATCAACCGCAACAAGCGCTCGGTGGTGATCGACCTCAAGAGCCCCGCCGGGCGCGCGCAGCTGCTGGGCCTGGTGGAGGGCGCCGACGTGCTGGTGGAGAACTTCCGTGCCGGGCGTGATGGAGCGGCTGGGGGTGGGCTACGAGGTGCTCGCCGAGCGCAACCCGAAGCTGGTGTACGCCGCCATCCGCGGCTTCGGCGACCCGCGCACGGGCGAGACGCCGCTCACGCACCGGCCCGCGGTGGACGTCACGATCCAGGCGATGGCGGGGCTCATGGGCATCACCGGCGAGGGGCCGGGCGCGCCGCTCAAGGCAGGGCCGGGCGTGGGCGACCTCTTTCCCGCCGCGCTCTGCGCCGTGGGGATCCTCGCCGCGTGCCGTGAGGCAGACGCCTCCGGCGCCGGGCAGTTCCTGGACGTCGCGATGTACGACGGCGTGCTGTCGCTCTGCGAGCGCATCGTCTACCAGCACTCCTACTCCGGCGACGTGCCCGGGCCGCAGGGCAACTCGCACCCCATCTTCTTCCCGTTCGACATCTTCGCGTGCGCCGACGGCCACATCGCGATCTGCGCCTCCGACAACCACCAGTGGGTGTTCCTCTGCGAGGCGATGGGCCGCCCCGACCTGATCGGCACCAGCCCGGGCGAGTCGCGGGCGGCGGTGGAGCAGTGGCTCTCCGAGCACACCGCGGCCGACATCACCGAGAGGCTCGGCATGGCGATCCCGGTGGGCGCGGTGCAGTCGGTCGAGGAGATCTACGCCGACCCGCACGCCGGCGCGCGCGACATGCTGGTCGCAGTCGAGCAGCCCGGAAGCGCCACGCCGGTGACCGTCGCCGGCCTCCCGATCAAGCTCACCCGAACGCCCGGAGGCGTGCGCCACCGCGCGCCGCTCCTGGGCGAGCACTCCGCCGAACTCCTGCCCGAAGGGACACCATGACCACCAAGCGCCTGCGCCGATCCGAGCTCTCGACCCCGGGCTGGAGCGAGAAGATGATCACCAAGGCGGCCGCGAGCGCCGCCGATCTGGTGTTCCTCGACCTGGAGGACTCGGTCGCGGCACCCATCAAGCCGACGGCGCGCGGCACCATCGTCTCGGCGCTCACCGGGCTCGACTGGGGGCAGAAGACGCGCGCGGTGCGCATCAACGCGCCGGGATCGGACTGGGCGGCCGACGACCTGGCAGAGGTGGTGACGGGGGCGGGCGATGCGCTCGACGTGATCATCGTGCCCAAGGTGATGTCTGCCGCCGACGTGCGGTGGGTGGATCAGCAGCTCACCGAGCTCGAGCGAAACCTCGGGCGCGCGACGCCGATCGGCCTGGAGCTCCTCATCGAGGAGGTCGAGGCGCTGATGGCGGTCGATGAGATCGCCCACAGCTCGCCGCGGCTCGAGGCGCTCATCTTCGGCTCGGGCGACATGGCGGCGTCGCAGGGCGTGCGCACCGGCTGGCTCGAGGACTATCCCGGCGACCCGTGGATCTACCACCGCACGCGCATCGTGGTGGCGGCGAAGTCGGCGGGACTCGAGGCGATCGACGGGCCGTACTGGGGCGCGCTCTCCAACACCGAGGGCTACGCGGCGGAGTGCCGCCTGGTATCGACCATCGGGTACTCGGGCAAGTGGGCGATCCACCCGGCCCAGATCGAGCCGGCCAACGAGGTGTTCGCGCCCACGCCGGCCGAGGTGGCCCACGCGCGGCGGGTGATCGAGGCCTGCGCGGTGGCCGCGGAGGAGGGGCGCGGGGCGATCGCGCTCGACGGCGTGATGGTGGACGCGGTGGACGTGCGGCTGGCCGAGGGCGTGATCAGCGTGCACGAGTCGATCGGTTAACCTGCCGCGCATGGCGCTGAGCGAAGATCAGGCAGTCGATCGGCGCGCGCTGATCCTCGACGCGGCCGTGGTGGTGATCAGCCGCCGCGGCGTCGATCGCGCGCGGCTGGCCGACGTGGCCGAGGAGGCCGGCGTCAGCCTGGGGCTGGTGCAGCACTACTTCCGCACGCGCGAGCGGCTGCTGGTGGAGACGTTCCGGCGCGAGCAGGAGCGCATCTCCGACATCTGGAGCGTGGCGATGCCGCCCGGGAGCGATCCGCTGCTTCGGCTCACCGAGTACGTGCGGCTCTCCTCGCCGGAGGGCGGCGAGTCGGCGGCGACGGCGTTCGTGCCGGGCTGGTCGTTCTGGCTCGAGTTCTGGTCGAAGGCCAACCGCGACGACGAGATCCGGGCCGAGGTGACCGACATCTACAACGACTTCGGCGTGCTCTTTCGCGAGGCGATTCGCGACGGGGTGAAGAGCGGTGAGTTCACGATCAGCGGCAAGGTGGAGGACGTGGCCGACCGGCTCATCTCGCTGATGGACGGCCTGGCGATCCGCACGCTTCTGGGCGGCCTGGAGCAGGGGCGGATGCTGAAGCTCCTGATCGACTCGCTGTGCGTGGAGCTCGGCCTGGACGCATCCCAGCGCCGCCGGGCCCTCCGCCACGCGCGTGCGTGAACGGTGCCAGGCACCTCACTCAGTCCAGCGAGAGCCGGGCGAAGTACATCGCGTCGCCCTGCGGGTGGCGCACCTCCAGCGAGACGATGCCCGCCCGCGTCGCCGGGAAGCTGATCGTCTGCGAGAGCTTCACCGGCACCCGCTTTCCGCCCACCGTGAGGATCGCGTGCGTCGGCACGAACCCCAGGTGGATGTGCCCGGCCGCGCCGGCCGTCACCGCGATCGGCTTCAGGTGCATCTGCTGCGGGCCGGCACTGTCCACACAGCGGCCCACCTCGTTGCCGTTCCCGGTCTCGACCGACCAGCAGCTCGACCCCTGCACCATCCGCTGAGGCTTCGCGCCAACATCGATGAACGCATCCGGCGGCCCTGAGTTGACCGTGTGCTTCGTCGTCGATCCGCACGCCGCCGCAGCCAGCACGACCATCGCAAGCACCACCGGGATCCGCAGACGCCTCATGCCCCTGTGACCGCCCGCACAGCGCGAAAGTTCACACGCCGCCGCGCGCAATCGCCACCGCCCGTGCCCGCGGCAGCGCTGCCGAGCCCAGCATGTCCCACGCCAGGCCGTCCATCAGGTAGCGCAGCCGCATCGCCCCATCCGCATCGCCCGCCAGGATCTGGGTCAGATCGTCCTGCCAGAGCGCGTTCAGCTGGGCCAGCAGCTCGGCGGTCTCGGCGTCCACCCGCGGGTGCATCAGAAGCTGCGTCCAGAGGTTCCAGCGCGTGTCCTTCGGCCCGCTCGGCAGGTACAGGTCGATGAACCGGTGGAGCTTTCGCTGCGGGTCGCGCATGCGCCCGAGCGACGCCCGCCGGCGCTCGGCCAGCTCGTGCTCGCTCCAGCTGAGCGTCTCGAGCAGGATGCGATCCTTGCGCCCGAAGTAGTAGAGGATGTGGCCGGGCGTCATCCCGGCCCGCTCGGCGATGTCGGTCATGCGCAGCCCATCGACGCCGACATCGGCGATTGCCTCGATCGCCGCCTCCAGCACCCGGCGCCGCTGATCCTCTGCCCTTGACGTGGCCATCGCGATTTAGTATAACGTTCTAACTTCTTAGAACGACGTTCAAAACGAAGGGGAAGCGATGAGCACCGAAGCCACACCGCAGACGACCCACACCACGCCGCTCGCAGACGGGCTCACCATGCCCATCCGCTGGGTCGAGCACGACCGCACGCTGGTCTCGTGGCCCGCCCGCGAGTCGATGGGCCACTTCGAGGAGTCCAAGCGCGAGTGGGCCCGCGTCATCAAGCTGATCGCCCGCTTCGAGCCGGTGACCGTCATCGCCAACCCCGGCCTCCGCGACGAGGTCATCGAGGCCTGCGGCGACGTGGACGTCGCCGAGATCCCCATCGACGACGCCTGGATCCGCGACAACGGCCCCATCTTCCTCACCGACGCCGACGGCAACGTCGCGATGACGCAGTTCGGCTTCAACGCCTGGGGCGGCAAGTTCGCGCCGTGGGAGAAGGACGCAGCCGTCGCCGAGCCCATCGCCGAGCACCTCGGCGGCATGCGCCGCTACGTCGCGCCGATCATCGCCGAGGGCGGCGGCATCACCTCCGACGGCGAGGGCACCATCATCACCACCGAGTCGGTGCTCCTGAACCCCAACCGCAACACCGGCATGACGAAGGAGCAGATCGAGCAGGCGCTCCTCGACTACCTCGGCGTCCAGAAGGTGATCTGGCTGCCCTACGGCCTGGCCGAGGACATGGGCCCCGAGGGCACCGACGGCCACTCCGACAACATCGTCCAGTTCATCAAGCCGGGCCAGATCCTGTTCCAGCTCGCCCCCGACCGCAACAGCCCCAACTGGGAGCTGGTCGAGGCCAACCGCGCCGTGCTCGACCGCGAGACCGACGCCCACGGTCGCAAGCTCGAGATCGTCGAGATGCCCGTGCTCTCGTTCTCGCGCGAGATCGACGGCAAGCGCTACGCCGCCCCGTACACCAACTTCTACCCCGTGAACGGCGGCATCATCGCCCCGGTGCTGGACGTGCCCGAGGACGAGATCGGCCACGGCATCCTGCGCGAGCTCTTCCCCGATCGCGAGGTGGTCGGCGCCCCGACCGACATCCAGGCCTGCCTGGGCGGCGGCATCGGGTGTATAACGCAGCAGATCCCCGCCGGGGTCGCCCTTCACTGATGCGACTGCTCCCCCAAGAACACGATCGGCTGACGCTGTTTCTGGCGGGGGAGCTTGCACGGCGCAGAAAGGCGCGGGGCCTGCGGCTGAGCCAGGCCGAGGCCGCCGCGCTGATCTCCGACGAGGTGATGGAGCTGGCGCGCGACGGCCTCTCCTACGCCGAGGTCGAGCGCCGGGCATACGGAGTTCTGAGCGGCGCCGACGTGCTCGACGGCGTCGCCGAGCTGGTCGACCGCATCGAGCTCGAGCCGCTGTTCGCCGACGGGCCGCGGCTGATCGTCCTCTTCGACCCGGTGCGCGCCTCGGCACCACCCGATCCCGCCGCACAGCCCCAGACCGAGTGGATCGAGCCGGCGCTCGAGCTCGACGTCGTGAACACCGGCGCCGTGCCCGATCGGCGTCACCTCGCACTTCCACTTCTTCGAGACCAACCGCGCGCTCGAGTTCGACCGCCGGCGGGCGTGGGGGATGCGCCTCGCGATCGCGCCGGGGGTGAAGGTCGTGATCGGCCCGGGAACGAGCCGCCGCGTCGGGCTGGTGCCGTTCGGCGGCGCGCGCGTGATCCGCGGGCACGGCGGCCTGGTGGACGGCCCGCTGGACGCGCCCGGCGCGCTCGATGCGGCCCTCGCGCTGGCTCACGAGCGGGGGTACGCCGATGCCGGAAGCTGACCTCACGCGCCTGGGCGACTCCGGCCTCTGGGTGCAGCCCGAGCGCGACGATGTGCTCGGCCCCGACGAGATCGTGCCCGGCTGGGGCGGCACGCACCGCGACGGCCTGGGCGTGCGGGCAGAGCGCGGCGGCGTGGAGATCGCCGTGATCGGCGGGCTCATCCTCGACCCCGTGCTGGGCGTGCGCCGCTCGGCGCTGGGCGTCCGCGACGGCCGCGTCGTCTCTATCGGGCGCGCCGGCAACCCCGACACGATGGACGGCATCGACGTCGTGCTCGATTCGCAGACCGCGATCGTCGATGCGCGCGGGATGATCGTCACCCCCGGCGTGGTGGACTCACACGTGCACTGGCTCTCGCCGCAGGTGGCCGAGACCGCGCTTGCCGGGTCGGTCACCACGGTGGTCTCGCAGGACTGGGGCCCCATCTGGAACCTCGGCACCAACCCCGCCGAGGGCCTTCGCACGGCGTGGGCGGCGATGGAGACCGTGCCCATCAACTTCTCGTTCCTGGTGCGGGCTTCGTCGTCGCGGCCCGAGGGCATCGAGCAGTCGCTGCGCGCCGGCGGCAGCGGCCTGAAGATCCACGAGGACGTCGCCGCCGGCCCCGAGCAGCTGCTCTGCGCGGTGGGCGTCGCCGATCGCCAGGACGTCCAGCTCGCCATCCACACCGACGGCCTCAACGAGGCCCTCTCGGCGGCCGACACGGCGCGCGTGCTGGACGGCCGCACCGTGCACCTCTACCACATCGAGGGCGTCGGCGGCGGCCACGCGCCCGACCTGCTCACCCTCGCCGGCCGCGAGCGCTTCCTCACCTCGTCCACCAACCCCACGGTGCCGTTCGGGCTGAACGCCGAGGCCGAGAACCTCGCCATGGTGGCGGCCGTGCACCTGCTGGATCCGGGCCGCCGCGCGGGCGACGCCGAGATCCTGCGCGATCGCGTTAGGGCCTTCACGATGGCTGCCGAGAGCGTGCTGCACGACCTGGGCGTGATCCCGATGCTCTCGTCCGACTCGCAGGGCATGGGGCGCATCGGCGAGACGCTTCGGCGCGCGTTCCAGTGCGCCGACATGATGAAGGCCCAGCGCGGCGGCGAGTCCGGGCCGGCCGACAACGAGCGCGTGCTGCGCTTCCTCGCCAAGGCCACCGTCAACCCCGCGATCACCCATGGCCTCGCCGCCGACGTCGGCTCGCTCCAGATCGGCCGGCTGGCCGACATGGCGCTCTGGCAGCCGCACCTCTTCGCCGTGCGGCCCGAGCTGGTGGTCAAGGCCGGGTTCCCGACGTGGGGCGCCTCGGGCAGCGGCAACGCAACCACGATGCTCACCGAGCCGACCTCGGTCGGCCGCCAGGTTGGTGCCGTGGGCGCTGCGCCCGGGCAGCTCTCGCTGGCGTTTCTGGCCGGGTCGGCGATGGAGGCCGAGCTACCCACCTCGCGCAGGCGCGCGCGGGTAGGCGGGACGCGCGAGCTGACGGCGGCCGACATGGTGCGAAACTCCCGCCTTGGCACCATCGCGGTGGATGCGGTCGCGGGCTCGGTGACGCTCGACGGCGAGCCGGTCACCTGCGAGCCGGCCGAATCGGTCGCGTTCTCCGTCCGCTACCTGCTCTGAGCATCTGCGGCCGCCGTCGGGCCGCACCTCTACGATTTGCCCGTGCGCCGCCGCCACGTCCTGCTGGCCCTGCCAGTCCTGCTCCTGCTCGCCGGGCTGACCGCGTGCGGCGGCGGCTCGTCGCAGACGCCCGAGCAGCAGGTCGCGACCTTCGATCCCGCCGACACCACGACGGCCACGCTCCAGGCAACCACGCCCAGCACGAGCACCTCGACCGGCACCAGCACCGGCAGCACGGGCACCACGACCAGCACCGGCACGACGACCACTGCCGACCAGCCCACCGGCCCCGTCGTCCCCTCCACCCACCGGCGCCTGCACCTCGTCAAGGTGATCACCGGCCACATCACGCCCAAGTCGGTGGACTCCGATCAGGAGGGCCTGGTCTTTGCCCAGAACATGGTCTACACGCACACGATCACCGTCTACGACAACCAGACGATGAAGCTCGTGAAGACCATCCCCGACACCGTGCGCCCCTCGCAGTTCGGCATCAGCGGCTACCCCGGCAGCTACCAGGGCGGCCCGGTCGAGGCGGCGTTCTCGCCCGACAAGCAGTACGTCTACGTCTCGAACTACCAGATGTACGGCGGCGCGTTCACCAACCCCGGCTTCGACGAGTGCCCCGGCACGAACTACGACCCGAGCTTCGTCTACAAGATCGACGTGAAGACGCTCAAGATCGTGGACATCATCAAGGTCGGGTCGGTGCCGAAGTACCTCGCGGTGAGCCCCGACGGCAAGTACCTGATCGTCTCGAACTGGTGCTCGGCGGCGGTCAGCGTGGTGTCGCTCGCCAAGGACAAGGAGATCCACCGCATCTCCGTCGGGCCCTACCCGCGCGGCATCGCGATCGGCAAGGACTCGAACATCGCCTACATCGCCGTGATGGGCTCAGACGTGGTCGCGGCGCTCAACCTGCACACCTTCGCGGTGCACGACATCGTCGTGGGCTCGAACCCGCGCCACCTCGTGCTCTCGCCCAACGGCCGCTACCTCTACATCACGCTGAACGCCTCGGGAGAGGTCGCAAAGCTCGACCTGCAGACGGGGCACGAGATCACCGCGCAGACCGGCTCCTACACCCGCAGCCTCACCATCTCCGGCGACGGGCAGTCGCTCTACGTCGTGAACTACGAGTCCAACACCATCGCGAAGGTGCGCGCGCGTGACATGAAGGTGATGCAGACGCTCCCCACCGACGGCTTCCCCATCGGCATCACCTACGACAACCCCACGCACCGGCTCTGGGTCTCGTGCTACTCCGGCGAGATCATGGTCTTCAACGACAAGCTGCCCTAGGAGGCTCCGGCGAATTTAGCCGCGAGATGGAGCGAGCATGGTTACCTTCTGCTCGAACTGTTTACGGGGAAGCCTGTCTGCAAGCGTCATCTCCGAGCATCAACACTGCGAAAAGCGCCAGGCGTTGGTGGTATTTGGGGCCGGCCCGATTCGGGAGCAGCTGTTGCTTGAACTGCTTCCGCGCAGACGGTGCGCCGCCTTGGGTGATGAGGGCTTCTACGACCTGAGGAATCAGTGCGGCTGGCGCCTTAGAGTCAGGATCGCCGAGTGCCAATCGCTCGTGATAGCTGGCGGCAGCCGTCTCCGGGTCTGCGACGGCGTCTTCTATCGCCTGGGCTAACAGTGCCGCCTTGAGCGCGCGAATCCGCCAACCGACTGCGTCGGCCCTCTGGCTTACGGGCGCGTTTTGCTGGAAGCTTTGCGCCTTCGTTAGATGGTCATCGAGCTTGCTGCCCGCTCCGCCCGGCCACCCCCATTCGCAGAGGAACTCACGAGCCGCCGCCATCGTTTTGGCCACACCACGATTCTCATATCCCTCCAGCCCGGAGTGCCGGCCGACGAAGAACTCGACGCCTTGTACGGCGTCGTTCAGTACATGCTCGTCGATCGAGCCGGTTTCGCAGAGCATGGTCAGGTCATACAGGTGCCGGGCGTGTTTTTCGTAGGCCGGGCGATCAATGGCGATCGGTTCGCCGACGGCCAAGCAGTCCAGTTTGTCGCCAAGGAGGGCGCCGAAGGTGAGCGCCTGGGAGTCAATTGAAACGCCGAACACGGCGCCTCGGAGTCGCTCATTCGGCGGCTCCTCGTCGGGGTCAAGCAAGTGGAGCTCAACAAGAAGTGCTCGGCCCGGATCGGCGGCACCTTCGGGCCGAGGGCTGCCGTGGAGTCGGGGCACGAACGCTCGCCACGCAGTGAATTTCTTGAGCGGCTTTTCCGTTCGTGGCGACGCCTCAAACTGCAGAAAGGGCGCGCAGCGCTTCATCTTGTCGTTGAACTGCGCGAACAGCTCGGAGATCGCTTGTTCGTCTCCGTGGAAGAAGCCGTCAACGTCGGCGCTTGTTCGCGCCCGGTCGTCGCCGACACGGATCTGGCTGGTCGTTCCTCCGCGCAGGATGAGGTTACCCTCAGAATCGGCGTCAACCTCGGCCAGCATCGTGAGTTGGCTCGCAACCTCAAGCAGCCAGGTGAAGATCTCGACTCGCTCGGGTGTGTGTCCGAGCTCCTCAGCTCGACGCTGGATGTCTTCGGCGGTGAACGTCTCCCATGGATGTACCAGGAGGTCAGCCCATCCTTGGATGTCGAGCTCGATCATTCAGCTGCCTCCAGCTCGCGGGATAGCTGCTGCCAGAACGGGAGGTCGCTCTCGAACCGGATCGGTGGGTAGCGATGGGGATCGAACGAGATCGGCCAGGCGCGACGCCTCGCTGCACGGTAGATCCGACTCCATGAAGCGTTCGCTGAGGCCATGTTGTGAACGACGATGGCGAGTTCGCCAAGCGAGATCGGAAACCCGTCCCGAGCTTCGCTGACCAGGTCGATCCAGGCATCCTCAGGGCGGGCGACGCGAGAAGCGACCGCGTCATCAGAGAGCTCGGCCAGCGAGCGTTCTCGGACGATGACGATCGCCCCATTTGGAGCCCCCGAAACTGCGGCACTGACCACCTGTTTGCTGGGGTTGAGGATGCCCAGCCTTCCCATGTCCTGGGCCAGGCCTACGACCTCGTCACCGACCCCCGGCTCTGCGATCACGAGCAGAGGCCAGTACGACGGCATCTGATTCTGATACGACGAAACGGCATCCAAGCCGCTCATCACCGCCGGAACTTCAGCGTCGCTGAGCGCTTGCGCCAACTTCGCAGCATCACCAGACAGGCGTGCTCGCCCGGCTCGAACCGGCCGAGGTTGAGATCCTGCGGCCGGCCGGCCCCGGCCGGCAAACGCCGCGCTGCTGGCGAGTCTCCCGCTCTTGGCCGAGTAGAGACCGCGACCAACCCTGCGGACAGCACCGCGTTCTACCAGGCGACGAACGTATCTGGCAGCCTTGTCTTCCGGAAGCTCAGCCCTCTTCGCAACGTCTCGCGCAGAGAAGACGCCGTTAAGCTGGTCAACCGCGCTGGCGACCCGTTGCATGTCAGAGGTTTCAGCCATAAAAATGTCCTTTTCGGCAGTGTAACCCAGCTTACAGCCGAAACGGACATTTTTCCCGTTCTTTCACTCTGCGGATCAGATTGATTCGCTGGTCACTAACGTGATGGCTCACGCCTCGGCGAGGCCCGCGGTGAGCGCCAGCAGCTCGGTCGCGGCGGCGATCGTGCGGAGGGTGGGGATCGCGGTGCCGGTGAGGTCTGCCAGCTCCACCACCGCGCCGATGATGGCACCCAGCTCGAGCGTCTTTGCCGCTTCCAGATCCATCAGCGTCGAGGTCTTGTGCGCGCCGACGGCGGCGGCGCCGGCGATCCGCCGCTCGATGTCGATGCGCGGATCGCAGCCCACCGCCCGGGCCACCTCGCGGGTCTCGAGCATCGCGGCGCGCACCAGCTCCTCGGTGGGCTTGTAGGCGAAGATCTGGCCCATCGTCGCCCGCGTGAGCGCGCTCAGCGGGTTGATGATGACGTTTCCCAGGAGCTTCACCCAGATGTCGTTTCGGATGTCCGGCTCGACGGGGCACTTCAGCCCGCCGGCGATCATCGCCTCGGCGAACTCGGTGCAGCGCTCCGAGACCTGGCCGCCGGGCTCGCCGATGGAGAACCGCGTGCCCTCCAGGTGGCGGATCACGCCGGGCGACTCGAGCTCGGTGGAGCAGTACACCACGCAGCCGATCGCGCGCTCAGGCGGGATCGCCGCGCTGGTGGCGCCCCCGGGATCGACCGACTCGAGGCGGTGCTCGGCGAAGGGGCCGCCCAGGTCGTGGAAGTACCACCACGGGATGCCGTTCTGGGCGGCGACCACTCCGGTGTGCGCGGCCAGCAGCGGCTCCAGGAGCGGCGCGGCCGACGCGTACGAGTAGGCCTTGAGGCCCAGGAAGACGATGTCCACGGGCCCGATCTCGGCAGGATCGGATGTGGCGTGGGGGTGGGCGGTGAAGTCGCCCCGCGGCGAGCGCACCTGCAGCCCGCTGGACTGGATCGCCGCGAGGTGCGCGCCGCGGGCCACGAGGTGCACGTCGGCGCCGCCACGCTCGAGCGCCGCGCCGACGTAGCCGCCGATCGCACCCGCGCCGAGCACCGCGATCCTCACGCGCCGTCGCCGATCTGCTCTGCCAGGAGCCGGCGCTGCACCTTCCCGGTCGGCCCCTTGGGGATCTCGTCCACGAGCTGGATGCGCGCTGGCACCTTGAACGCCGAGAGGTGCTCGGCAGAGTGCGCGGCGAGCGCCTGCTCGTCGGTGTCCGCCGCCGGGACGACCACTGCGCCCACCACCTCGCCGTACTTCGCATCGGGCATCGCGAAGGCCACCGCCTCGCGCACCGACGGGTGGCGCAGCAGCACCTCCTCCACCTCGTGGGGGCTGATCTTCTCGCCGCCGCGGTTGATCAGCTCCTTGATGCGGCCCGCGAGGTGCAGGTAGCCGTCGGCGTCGATGGTGCCCGAGTCGCCGGTGCGAAACCAGCCGTCCTCGAACGCCGCCGCGTTAGCCTCGGGGTTGTCGCGGTAGCCATCGACCACGCCTGGCCCGCGCACCGCCACCTCGCCGTCGTCCATAATGCGGATCTCGGCGCCCGTCGCGACCCCCACCGACCCCGCACGGCGCTCGCCCGGCGGCAGCGGGTTGGAGGTCATCTGGTGGGCTGCCTCGGTCATCCCGTAGGCCTCGATCAGCGGGATCGCGAACGTCGCCTCGAACCGCTCCAGGAGCGCCGGCGGAAGCGATGACGAGCACGATCGGGCAAACCGCAGCCCGTGGCCGCCCACCGGATCCTGCGCGGCGCGGTCGGCGAGGATCGCGTGGATGGTGGGGACGGCGGAGAACCACGTCGCGCCGTAGCGCTCGCTGTGCTCCCAGAAGGATCCGGCCGAGAACCGCCGCGGCACCAGCACCGTGCCGCCCGCGTGCAGCTGCGCCAGCGTCGATGCGACCAGCCCGTGGACGTGGAAGAGCGGCATCACGCAGTGCGAGACGTCGTCCGGGCCGAGGTCGTACGTGGCGGCCACCGTGGCTGCGGAGGCGGCGAGGTTTCGCTGCCGGATCGGCACGCCCTTGGGCCGCGAGGTGGTGCCGCTGGTGTGCAGCATCAGCGCGACGGCATCGGGATCGCGCTCGGGCAGCGGGGCCGGTGCGCGCAGCCCGCCCAGCTCGAGCCGCTCGATGCCCAGCTCGGCGCACGCAGGCAGCGCCGCCTCGGCCGAATCCTCCTGCCACAGCATCGCGCGCGGCGTGAGGTCGTCCAGGTAGGCCCGGAACTCGCCCTCGGTGTAGGCCGGGTTGAGCGGCGCCGCGGCGGCCCCGGCGCGCACCACGGCGAGGAACGCCGTCACGATCTCCGGGCCGTTCGGGAGCGAGAACGCGACGGTGTCGCCGGGGCCGACCCCGTTCGCCGCGAGCTCTCCCGCAAGGGCATCGACCTGCGCGCGGAGCTCGCCGTAGGTGACCGTCTGTCCCGACGCGGGCTCGATCAGCGCGACGGCGTCGTCGGGGTGTCCTGCGAGCACATCCATCCGCGAGACTCTAGACATAGACTGCGGCAATGACGTCACACCGGTTCCGCGAGCTGCACGAGCGCGATGAGCTCTTCATCATGCCCAACGCCTGGGACGCGGGATCGGCGCGGCTGCTCGCGTCGCTCGGGTTCGAGGCGCTGGCGACCACCAGCGCCGGCTTCGCGTGGAGCCTCGGCCGAGACGACGGGCACGTCACCCGAAACGAGCTGGTGGCCCACGTCGAGTCGCTCGCCGCCGCCACGAGCCTGCCGCTCTCGGTCGATAGCGAGCGCCTCTACTCCGACGATCTCTCCGGCGTGGCCGAGACCGTCGAGCTGCTCGCCGCCGCGGGTGCCGCGGGCTGCTCGATCGAGGACTGGAACCCCGCCACGGGTCGCATCGACGACGTCGAGCTGGCCGCCGAGCGGGTCGCCGCAGCCGCCGGCGCCGCGCGCAAGCACGGCATCGTGCTCACCGCCCGCGCCGAGAACCTGCTGCACGACGTCGAGGATCTCGACGACACCATCGCGCGCCTCTCGGCCTACCGCGACGCGGGCGCCGACGTGGTCTACGCCCCGGGGCTCACCTCGATGGCCGAGATCTCGGCAGTCGTCACCCAGGTCGGCATCCCCGTGAACGTGCTCGCGCTGCCCGGCACGCCGAAGATCGGCGAGCTCGGGAAGCTCGGCGTGCGCCGCGTCTCCACAGGATCCCTGCTGGCCAGCGCCGCCTACGGCGCGATGCTGCGCGGGGCCGAGGAGCTGCTCGATAGCGGCGGATCCGGCTACGCGCGCGGATCGCTCACCGCCGAGGAGAAGCGCGCGGCGTTCTCGGCGTAGATGTAGGATCTGCCACATGAAGGCTCCGCGGCTCCTCGTTGCTGTGACTGCCTGCCTCGTGGTCTCGCTGGCCGCGTTGGCGGGCTCGGCCGTCGCAGGCCCGCGGCCGCTGCTGCCCCGCCAGGTCTACGCGCCGTACTACCAGACGTGGCTCCCTGCGGGGATCACGACCATCGCCCGGCAATCGGGTGTGCGGTACTTCACGCTGGCGTTCGTCGAGTCGACCTCGAAGACGTCGTGCGTCCCGGCCTGGAACGGCGACCCGTCCACGAAGGTCTCCAGCGGCCGGTACGTCGCGGGCATCGCGAAACTGCGGAAGATGGGCGGCGACGTGGTGCCGTCGTTCGGCGGCTATAGCGCCGATCACAGCGGCGCCGAGGTGGGGGACTCGTGCAAGTCGCTCGCAAAGCTCGTGGCGGCCTACAAGTCGGTGATCACCACGCTCGGCGTGACGCGGATCGACCTGGACGTCGAGGATCGCTCGCTCGGCCGCACCGCTGCCATCGACCGGCGCAACAAGGCGCTTCGGCAGGTCGAGGGCTGGGCGCGGCGCACACACCGCCACGTGCAGGTGCAGTACACGCTGCCCACCACGCCCACCGGGCTGGAGTCCGACGCCCTGGGCGTCCTCAAGAACGCGAAGAAGAACGGCACGCGGGTCGACGTGGTCAACATCATGACCTTCGACTACTACGACGGGACCACCACCCACATGGGCGCGGCAGCGATCAGCGCGGCGAAGGGCCTGCACCGCCAGCTGCACGCGGTCTACCCGGCACGCAGCTCGGCACGGCTCTGGGCGATGGAGGGAAACACCTTCCTGAACGGCATCGACGACTACCCGGCGAAGACCGAGGTGACGCGCATCTCCGACGTGAAGGCGATCAAGGCGTTCGCCCAGAAGGTGGGCATCTCGACCCTCGGCATGTGGGCGATCCAGCGCGACAAGGGCGGCTGCCCGGGCGTGATCGACTCCGACAGCTGCTCGGGCATCGTGCAGAAGCCGTGGGCGTTCAGCCACGTGCTGATCCCCTTCACGACCCGCTGAATAGACGGTGCCAGGCACCTAATATTCACGCGGTGCTCTATCGTCTGCGCCATCGTGTTCATCCGGCACACCGAATACACGCGGGGGCGCATAAAGCACGTCGGTGACCGCCTCAACGCGCTCATCTATGCCGACGCACGCGCCCCCGACAGCCTCAAGGTCTCGGGCCCCGTCGATCGCATCCCCGTCGCCGACGCCGAGTCGCTCACCTACCGCGACGCCTCGCTCGGCGAGCAGTTCGGCCCTGCCTGGACCACCTTCTGGTTCAAGCTCGAGGCCACCATCCCGCCCGAGTGGGACGGCGAGCGCGTTGACCTGCTCTGGGTGAGCCACAGCGAGGCGACGCTCTGGATCGACGGCCGCTCTATCCAGGGCCTCAACACCAGCCGCCACGGCCCGCGCCCCGACGCGCTCCTCACCGAGCACGCGACCGCCGGCGACAGGCTCGACCTGCGCATCGAGCTTGCCTGCAACGGCAAGTTCGGCCTGCTCGAGCCCGTGTACGACACTGTCGAGCCCGTCGTCCTCGACCGCTGCCAGGTGGCCCGCTTCGACCCCGTCGCGTGGCAGCTCTTCAACGACTTCGACGTCCTGCGCCGGCTCGAGGGCGACGCCGAGAAGGGCCTCGACCCCACGTGGGCCGGCGAGCTCCGCCACGAGCTGAACCGCTTCTGCAACGAGTGGATCGAGCACGACCGAAGCACATGGGACGCCGCCGGCGAGATCCTCCAGCGCCTGCTGCTTCGCCGCAACGGCTCGGTCGTGCACGAGCTCTCGGCCATCGGCCACGCCCACATCGACACCGTCTGGCTCTGGCCGCTGGCAGAGACGCACCGCAAGATGACGCGCACCTTCAGCTCGCAGACCTCCTACATGGCCCGCTACCCCGAGTTCAAGTTCTGCTGCTCGCAGGCCTACCAGTACGACTGGGTGCGCCAGAACGCCCCCGACCTCTACGACCGCATCCGCCACCGGGTCGCCGCAGGCCAGTGGATCCCGGTGGGCGGCACCTGGGTCGAGCCCGACTGCAACCTGCCCTCGGGCGAGTCGCTCGTGCGGCAGTTCCTGTTCGGCCAGCGGTTCTTCGAGCGCGAGTTCGGCCGCCGCCACCGCGAGTTCTGGAACCCCGACGTCTTCGGCTACAACGGCCAGCTGCCACAGCTCATGCGCGGCGCGGGCATCGACCGGTTCCTCACCCAGAAGCTCTCCTGGAACCGGTTCAACCAGCCCCCCAACCACACGTTCACGTGGCAGGGGATCGACGGCTCCGAGGTGCTCGCCCACTTCCCGCCGGCCGATACCTATAACGCCGAGGCAGACATCGAGGAGCTGCGGCTGAACGCGCGCAACTACAAGGATCACGACTTCTCGCACCGCAGCCTCTACGTCTTCGGCTTCGGCGACGGCGGCGGCGGGCCGACGCCCACCATGCTCGAGACGCTGCGCCGCTCGCGCGATCTCCAGGGCGTCCCGCGGACCACCATCACCACGCCCGACGAGTTCTTCACCGCGCTCGACGCCGACACGCCCGACCGGCCCACGATCATCGGCGAGCTCTACTTCGAGTACCACCGCGGCACCTACACCACCCAGGGCGGCGTGAAGCGCGGCAACCGCGAGGGCGAGCGGGCCCTGCACGACGCCGAGCTCCTGTCGGCGATCGCCGGCCGCCTCCACGGTGCCGCCTATCCCGACGCCGAGCTGAACCACGCGTGGGAGCTTTTGCTGCTGAACCAGTTCCACGACGTGCTGCCCGGATCGTCCATCGCGCCGGTCTACCAGCAGACGGCGGGCGAGCACGCCGAGGTCATCGCCGCCGCCGAAGCGGCCACGGGCGCCGCCCTCGAGCGCCTCACCGGCGAGGCTCCGGCCGGCGCCACCCCGGTCAACACGCTCTCGTGGGCCCGCGCGGGCGTCGCCCAGCACCCTTCCGGCGACCTCGCCTGGATCGAGGCTCCGGCCTACGGCTACGGCGCGGTCTCGAGCGCCCCCGACGCGGTCACCGTGACCGAGGCCGGCACGTCCTTCGTGCTCCAGAACGAGCTCCTGCGGGCCGAGATCGGCAGCGACGGGCTGCTGCACTCGCTCATCGAGCGGTCAACCGGCCGCGAGGCGCTCACCGAGCCCGGCAACCGCCTCCAGCTCTACGACGACCGCCCCATCACGAGCGACGCGTGGGACATCGATCCGTTCCACCTCGAGACGCGCGCCGACATCCCGCCGGCCACCACCGTCACCGTGCTTCGGCGCGACGCCCTGCGCGCCGAGCTCGCCGTCGAGTGGAGCTTCGGCCGCGGCTCGAGCATGCGCCAGGTGGTGCGCCTCGACGCCGGCTCGCCGAAGCTCGAGTTCCACTGTGAGGCCGACTGGCACGACCAGTTCACGCTCCTCAAGGTGCTCTTCCCGGTGGACGTGCGCAGCTCGAGCGCCACCTACCAGATGCAGTTCGGCCACACCGAGCGGCCCACCCACTACTCCACCAGCCACGACGTCGCGCGCTACGAGGTGCCCGGCCACCACTTCGCCGATCTCTCGGAATATGGATTCGGCGTCGCACTTCTGTCAGACTGCAAGTACGGCTACTCGACCTATCAGAACGAGATGCGGATCAGCCTTCTCCGCGGCGCGACCTGGCCCGACCCCCAGGCCGACATCGGTGCGCACCGGTTCGCCTACGCCGTCATGCCGCACGCAGGCGGCTGGCGCGAGGCCGGGGTGGTGGCCGAGGCGGCACGGTTCGAGGCTCCTGTCCGATGGATCTCCGGCGCCGTCGCACCGCAGTCCTGGTTTACGGTCGACGATCCCAACCTTGTGCTCGACACGGTCAAACGGGCCGAAGACTCCGACGCACTGGTGCTGAGGCTCTACGAGGCGCACGGCGCGCGCGGCGTGGGCCGCATCCGGGTCGGCCTGCAGTTCGCGGGCGCCCAGCTCTGCAATCTGCTGGAGGACGGCGGCGCTGCGGTGCCCGTGCGCGACGGCGAGATCGAGATCGCCTACGAGCCGCACAAGATCATCAGCCTGCTGCTGCAATGACCCACCCGCCGATCGACCCGCCGGACGACGTGCCGATCCAGGTGCGCCAGTGCGACGTCTGCCGGCGCGAGACGGTGTGGTTCGAGGATCACGCCAAGCCGCCGGCGTCGTTTGCCGGCATGAGCCCGATGGGCCACTGGCAGTGGACGTGTACCGGAAAGAGCGTGGACGAGTTCGATCAGGAGGGCGGCGCGGCGCCCGTCTCCGAGCCGGAGCTGCTCAGGAGATCGTGAGGATCTTGGCCGTCCAGGATGTCCTGGGGGCCTCGACCGTGACGGTGTCGCCCTTGGCCTTGCCGTAGAGCGCCTTGCCCATGGGGGAGTCCGGCGAGACGGCATCCTTGCCGCCCGCGCTCGAGATCACCACTTCCAGCATGTCGCCGAACTCGTCCTCGATCTGGACTCGTGATCCCACCGAGACGCTGTCGCCGGTGTTCGCAGATACGTCAATCACTTTTGCGCTCTCAATCTTGGCGCGCAAGATCGTGATCTGACGCTCCAGTAGGCCCTGCTCGTTCTTGGCTGCGTGGTACTCGAAGTTCTCGGAAAGGTCGCCGTGGCCGCGGGCAACCGCGATCGCATCAACGATCTCGGCGCGCTTGGGACCCTCCAGCTCTGCCAGCTGGGCCTGGAGCCGCTCCATCTCTTCGGCTGTGAGTTCGATGTCCGCCATCGTGAGGACTCTATCGGTTCGCCGGTCATCCGCCGGACGCTTCGGCAGCGTCGCGGTAGGGCTTCTGCTCGCGCCGGATCAGATCGGGGTTCGTCCCCGACGCCTCCGCCAGCTCCAGCGTGAGCAGCTGCAGCGCAACGGCGCTTGCCACGAGCGCCTCGGTGGCGGTCTGGGCGGGCTCGGCGAGCACCACGCGGGGGATGCCGATCGCGGCCAGCGCGGCATCGACGTCGCGGCTTCGCTCGTCGCGGAGCTGCCCGCCGCTGGGGTCGAACGAGAGCCGCGCGACCGCCGTGGTGTCGGCGTCGCAGCCGGCCAGGTGGCCGTGCAGGAACGTCTCGAGGTGGTGCGCCGTGGCGGGGATCCGCGCGCCCTCCTCGATCTTGAGCGCCAGCTCGCGGGCGGCGATCTCGTCGCTGCCAAGGCCCGTGGTGATGATGCGGCGGCCCGGGATCAGCGCCGCGGCGGCCTCGGCCAGCGCGGGGCGGGCATCCAGGGTATTGGCGATCACCTCGGTGAGCCGGTCAACCGACGGCGCACTCCCGGCGATGGCTGCACCCGCCAGGATGTTGCTGGTGTAGGCCAGCGTGTGGCACCACGAGACGTCGTGCTCGGGCGTGACCACCACCTCCTCGGCGGCTCGCGCGATCTGCCCGGACGCCTGCGAGGTCACGGCCGCGATCGTCGCGCCGGCGCTTCGGGCCGACTCCATCGCAAGCAGCGTCGCCCGCGTCCCGCCGTCGTGCGAGACGCCGATGCAGAGGCCGCCGGGGCGCGGCGCGAGGGCTGCGTCCAGCGACTGCCGGGCCTCGACGCGCGCCTCCGGGTAGGCGTCGGCGATGATGTGCGCGACGGCCATCGCACCGTGCTCGGAGGTGCCGCAGCCCACCACGACGATCGGATCGCCGGTGGCCGCGGTCGATCGCACGAGCTCGGCGACCGCTGTCGCAGCGGCGTTCTCGGCGAGGATGGCGGCGGGCAGGCCGGTCTGCATCTCGATCATGTCCTGCATCACCCACGGCGGCCCGTCTCGCAGCTCGGGATACTCGTCGGTCAGCCAGCTTCGGTCGTCGCTCATCCTGTCCTCCTCCTGTGCAGAAAACGCGCCAGGCACCTTTTATGCATCAGCGATTCTGGGTAAAGTTACGCGCATGTCAGATTCTCGTGAGACTCAAATCCCGGGCGCGTTCGATCGCGCCACCCTCCTCAAGGCCGCCGGCGGAGCGGCCGCGCTCCTGGCACTGCCGGGAGCCAGCGCACTTGCCTCGTCGCAGGCTGCCACCGCCGCCTGGCCGATGCCCACCCACGACATTACAGGCTCGCGCCACGCGCCGCGCGTGACACGCAACCTCGCCACGCGCTGGGCCGCCGACATGCCGGGCGGCGTCCCTGGCGCCGCGGCCATCGTCTCGGGCTACGCCGTTGCCGCCTCGCTGGCCGGTGACGTCGCGAGCTTCCGCCTGAGCGACGGCGCCCAGCGTTGGCGACGCAGCTTCGGCACGGCCACCTACGGCTCGGGCGCCGACGTGCGCCAGCTGGGCTTCTTCGGCGGCGTCGCCGTCTCCGGGAACCGCGTGGTCTTCGCGTCCGACCGCGCCCGGGCGGTGGATCTCACCACCGGCAAGTCGCTCTGGACGCAGCCGCCGCTTCGCACCGACACCAGCGACGACTACTTCTGGGGCCCGCCCACCATCGTCGGCTCGACGGTGATCTTCGGTTCCGGCTCGGGCGCCGAGCTGCCCACCGCCCGCGGCCGCATCACCGCCTACGACCTGCACTCCGGCCGCAAGCTCTGGAGCACCCCGATGACCCCGGCCGGCGGAGAGGGCGGCGGCGTGCTCGCGCCGACCACCATCGACGCCGCCCGCGGCCTGGTCTACGCCGGTACCGGCTCGTCGTACGGCACGCCCGTGGGCTCGGCTCCCGGCACGTGCTCGCTGGTCGCGCTGCGGCTAAGCGACGGCAAGGTCGTCTGGAGCGACCAGGTGTTTCCCGGCGACACGCACGGGTTCGACTTCAACAGCGCCCCGGTGCTCATCGGCTCGCGCCTGCTGATCATGACCAACAAGAACGGCATCTACGCGTGGGATCGCCAGGCCCGCAAGCGGCTCTGGAACCGCCAGCTCACCCCGTCAACCGACTCGACGGGCGCCGCCGGGCCCACCACCGGCCCCGAGGGCGGGCCGATCGCGGCCGACGGCAAGCGCGTGTACGTGCTCTCCAACGACAACGACTCGGGCACGGCGGTCGCCGCTGCGCTCGACCCGTGGACGGGCAAGCCGATCTGGCGCCACCGCATCCCGACGTTCTCGTTCACGGCGGTCGCCGTGGGCGGTGGGCGGATGTTCACGAGCGGCGCCGACGGAACGCTGCGCACGCTCGACACCGCGACCGGCAAGCACGTTGCGGGAGCGCCGCTCGGCAATCCCAGCACCGCTCCTGCTGCACTCGCACCGAACGCCGTCGTGGTCGGTACGGGCGCGGCGCCGTTCCTGCCCGGGGAGCAGCTGATCTGCCTCGGGGGCTGAGGCTAGTCCTCGTCCTCGTTGTCGCGCTTGTGCAGGTAGCGCTCGATCTCGCGGGCGAGCTGATCTCCGGTGGGGATCTGCTCGTCCTCGAGGTCGCCCGCGGCAGCTTCGAGCCGCTTGACGGTCTCGCGCAGCATCGCGTCGCCTGAGACCGCATCGTCATAGCGGCCGTGCTGCTCGCGCTCGAGCTCCAGCAGCGACTCGAGCTCAAACTCCACGTGCAGGTGGCGGCCCAGCCGCTCGAGCAGCGCGATGGTGGCCGCCGCGTAGCCGATGCTCGCATAGGGCGGCACCTGGGCGAAGAAGCCGACGGCGGGAGTGCCGGCCGCCGTCACCGCCATCTCGAAGGTGGAGAGCGCGGCGGCGGGCACGCGCAGGAGGCCCTCGGGCCCGCGCAGGTCGCCGATGCCGAGCAGGTCGTCGCTCGAGGCCGTGGTCATCATGGGCACGGTGCGGGTGTGCGCGACCGCGCCGGGCACGGCGCCAAGGCTCACCCACTGCACGATCCCGAGGCGATCGACCAGCTCGGCCACCTCGTCGCCCAGCTCCTGCCACCGCAGGTCGGGCTCGGCCCCCGAGAACACCAGCAGGTCACGGCTGTCCACCCGCACGTGGCGGATGGCGAGCTCGGGCCAGCGGAGCTCGGTGAGCCGCCCGTTCTCCACGTCGAGCACGGGCCGGCGCGAGCGGTAGTCGAAGATTGCGTCGGCGTCGAACGTCGCGATGGTGTCGCCGCCGGTCGCGATGTGGGCGACCGCATCGGAGGCAGCCTCGGCCGCATCGACCCAGCCGTCGAAGGACGCGATCATCACCGGATTGATGAGATCAGGCAGCGCGCGGGACATGTTTACCAGTGGCATGCGCAAGAGAATACCTCTGCGATACTCAGGCGCCATGGGACAGGCCGTAGCACTGACGCCCCAGGATCGCACGACGCGCATCCTCGAGCGCCTCGACACCCTCTTTGCGATCGGCCACGACGCCGGCGCCAACCGCCATGGCCTCGGCCCCGGCGAGCAGCAGGCGTTCGAGCTGGTGGCCGGCTGGATGCGCGATGCGGGGCTCGAGGTCGCCACCGATCCGGGCGGCAATCTCACCGGCCGGCTGGCGGGCAGCGACCCCGCCGCGGGCGAGATCTGGAGCGGCTCCCACCTCGACACCCCGCCCGACGGCGGCCGCTTCGACGGCGCCCTGGGCACCCTCTCGGCGCTGGATGCCATCGAGGCCATCGCGGCCACCGGCGGCGCGGCGCACCCGCTGGTCGCGATCGCATTTCGGCTGGAGGAGGGGCCGCGCTTCGGCCGCGGGTGCTTCGGCAGCCGCGCCCTCGCGGGCCGGCTCGAGGACGACGAGGCCGGCCTGCGCGACGCCGACGGCGTGACGCTCGGCGAGGCGTTCGCCGCCCTCGGCCTGGGGGAGCTGCCGCGCGAGGGCTGGCTCGGCGACGGCCCCGACGCGTTCATCGAGCTGCACATCGAGCAGGGCCCGACCCTCGCCGAGCTCGGCGCGCCGCTCGGCGTCGTCACCTCCATCGCCGGGATGGCCGGCTACGAGATCAGCTTCCACGGCCGCCGCGGCCACGCCGGCACCACGCCCATGGAGTACCGCTCCGACGCCCTGGGAGCCGCTTCGGGATTCGTCCAGCGCATCCATCACGCCGCCGGCGGCATCCCCGGCGCGGTCGCCACCATCGGCCGCATGACGGTGCTCCCCGGCGCGACCAACACCATCCCCAACCGGGTTGATCTCTTCGCCGACCTACGCGCCCCCGACGCCGGGCGGCTGGCCGCGCTCATCGCCGCTGCCACGTCGGCGTGGGCCGAGTCGGCCGAGGCCGCGGGCTGCACGGCCGAGGCCGGCATGGGCTGGCGCTACGAGCCCGTGCCGATGGCCGAGTCGCCCACGCGGGCTGTGCGCGACGCCATCGCGAGCCTCGGCCTGGAGCCGGCCGAGCTGCCCTCCGGCGCCGGCCACGATGCGCAGATCCTGGCCGAGGCCGGGGTACCGTGCGCGATGCTGTTCGTCAGAAGCGATGCCGGGGGCGTCAGCCACGCGCCCGAGGAGGACACCGGCGCCGATGCCGTCGAGTACGGCCTGCGGGCGCTCGAGGCCACACTCAGAGACCTTGGAGGAGCATGATCAAGACCGACTGGCAGTCCATGGCGCGACCGGCCCTGCGCGGGCTCGAGAGCTATAGCCCCGGCCTCAGCCGCGAGGAGCTTCGCCAGAAGCACGGCGTGGATGAGCTCGTCCCGCTGCACTGGAACGAGGATCTCTTCGGCCCGCCGGAGTGGGTCTTCCAGGCGGCCGCCGAGGAGCTCCAGAACGCCTCGCTCTACCCCGAGGGCGCCTTCGCGCGGTTCCGCGACGCGCTGGCGGAGTGGACCGACATGCCGGCCGAGTGCATCGTGCCGTCCCACGGCGCCCAGTCGCTGATCAACGTCGTCACGTCGGTCTTCATCGATCCGGGCACACCGGTGGTGGTGCCCGACCTCACCTACGGCCTCTACTCCGCGGTCGCCTCGGCGGCCGGCGGCGTGGTCACGCGGGTGCCGCACCGCGACCTCGCGATCGATCTCGAGGCCGTCGCCCACGCCGCCCGGGCCGTCTCTGCCCGGATGCTGTGGATCTGCGATCCCAACAACCCCACGGGACTCCTCATCGACCGCGATGAGTGGCAGCACTTCCTGGGCCTCATCCCGGATCGGTGCGTCGTCGTCGCCGACGAGGCCTACATGGACTACGTCGATCCCGACGTCCGCGTCCGGCGCGAGCAGGATGTGCGCGACGGCCGCCCCGTGATCGTCATCCGCTCGTTCTCGAAGCTCTTCGGCCTCGCCGGGCTGCGCCTGGGCTACGCGATCGCCGATCCCGAGGTCTCGGTCATGCTGGACGCCGTGCAGGAGCCGTTTAACGTCAACCGCATCGCGCTCGCGGCGGGCCGCGCGGCGCTCTCCCAGCTGGGGTTCGTCGCAGAGCGGCGCGAGGAGGTCGCCCAGGCGCGGGCGGTGCTCGCAACCACCGCCGCGGCCGCCGGCATCAACGTCGTGCCTGCGCACGGGAACTTCGTGCTGCTCGAGACCGGGGCAGACGACGGCGCCGTGGTCGAGGCGATGCTCGCGCGCGGGATCGCAGTGCGCGGCGGGGCGGGCTTCGGCCTCCCCGGCTACGTGCGCGTCACCGTCGCGCCCATCCCGGTCATGCAGCGCGCGGCGGCCGAGCTCATCGATGTCGTCCAGAAGCTGCGGGCCTAGAAGGAGAATGTGCTGATCGAGGCGAACGGACGCAGTGACCCGTTTCCCGATCAGGTGGCTCCCCAACATGAAGCGTCGTTTTCTCCTGCTCCTCGTCCCGCTGCTCGCCCTCTGCGCGATGGCCGGGGCGCAAACCTCGGCCCGCGCGGCAACGACGCTCCATCAGGTCACGCCGCTCACGCCGTCTGCTCCCGACGGGCTCACCAGGGCGCTTGCCTCCGGCAAGGTGAACAAGGCCACCTACGCGCTCCTTCGCGCCGAGTCGCTCTTCCATCCCGCTGCGGTCGCCGCGAAGGTGGGAGCGCCGCTCCAGACCGATCCGCGCGAGGCCACCCTGATCCTGCGCGACCTGTTTGCCCGCTATAGCCAGCTCACGGCGCCGCAGAAGCGCGATGCGAGCGTCATCCTCGCCCGGCCCACCGACGGCAACGCGGATCCGGTCGGCGAGGGCTACACGGTGGCCGAGGCCACCCCCGAGTGCGACGTGCACTTCTGCGTCCACTACGTCACGACCAGCTCGGACGCCCCCGCGGCCACCGACGCCGACAGCAACGGCTTCCCCGACTACGTCGATACCACCCTCGCGGTGGCCGACAACGTCTGGAACACCGAGGTCACCACCATGGGCTACCGCGCGCCGCTCTCCGACGCGACGTCCACCAACAACGGCGGCGACGGGCGGCTCGACATCTACCTGGCAGATCTCGGCGGCCAGGGCCTCTACGGGTACTGCACCAGCGACGACCCCAACGCGACGAGCGGCACCTACCAGTACGGCGACGTCTCGCCCTACTGCGTGGTCGACAACGACTTCTCCAAGGCCCAGTTCTCCTCGGGCGCGAGCGGTGAGGCCGCGCTCAAGGTCACGCTCGCCCACGAGTTCTTCCACGCCGTGCAGTTCGCCTACAACGCCTTCTCCGACAACTGGCTCATGGAGGGCACCGCGGCCTGGATGGAGGACGAGGTCTACACCTCGGTCAACGACAACCGCCAGTACCTGCCGACGAGCCCTCTGGAGTCGCCGGCCATCCCGCTCGACTCCCCCGTGGTCGAGGGCGGCTGCCACTGCTTCTGGTACGGCTCGTGGATCTGGTTTCGGTTCCTGTCGGAGAGGTACGGCACTCCCGGCCATCAGGACACCGCGCTGATCCGCTCGATCTGGGAGAAGATGTCCGACACCCAGGCAAACCACCCCAACCAGTACTCGATGCAGGCGGTCGTGAACACGGTAACGCCGGCCGCCGCTCCGCAGCCGTTCCGCAACGTCTGGGGCGTGTTCGCGGCCTGGAACCGCAACCCGAAACGGCACTACAGCGAGGGCGCAGGCTACAGGGGCGCCCCCGGCTCGGGATCGTTCGTGCTGCAGTCCACGCACCGTGCCTCCGGGGCCTACCAGTTCAAGCTGAAGCACCTCACCGAGGCCTACATCGGCTTCATCCCCGGAAAGACGCTCGGCACCGGGCAGCACCTCACGGTGCGCGTCGCCGGGCCCGTGCTTGCAAACGCGCCGTCGGCACTGGTGCTGGTGCACTTCACCAACGGCACCGAGGCCATCCACGTGATGAAGCTGAATGCCAACGGCGACAACACCCTGCGCGTGAAGTTCGGCCACGGGAAGGTGTCCGCGGTCGACCTGGTGGTGGCCAACGCCTCCACGGCCTACACCTGCAACCAGGGCACGCTGCTCTCGTGCGGCGGCGTCGCCAAGCATGACGCCGACACCATCGCGTTCGAGGGGCTTCTGAGCTGACCGACCAGCCGCTCGGAGCACCGCTTCCCGGATGGACGCCGCGCCAGGCCCCGCCTCGACAGGCGATCGAGGGGGTCTGGTGCAGCGTCGAGCCGCTCGATGCGAAGCGGCACGGCGACCAGCTCTTCGACGCCAACTCGACCGACGCAGACGATGCGATGTGGACGTATCTCTCGGTCGGCCCGTGGGCCGACCGGGAGTCGTATCTCGCGTGGGTGCGCGAGGCCCAGCGCGAGACCGATCCGCTCTACTTCGCCATCGTGGACAGGGCGCGCGGCGCGGCCACCGGCACCGCGAGCCTGCTTCGCATCAATCCCGCCGATGGGGTCATCGAGGTGGGCTGGCTGGCCTACAGCCCGCTCCTGCAGCGCACGGTGGTTGCCACCGAGGCGATGTACCTGCTCATGCGCCTCGCGTTCGACGACCTGGGCTACCGGCGCTACGAGTGGAAGTGCAACGCGCTGAACGCACCCTCGCGGCGCGCGGCCGAGCGGCTGGGATTCACGTATGAGGGGACGTTCCGCCAGGCCAAGGTGAACAAGGGGCGAAACCGCGACACGGCCTGGTTTGCCATCCTCGACGGCGAGTGGCCGGCGATCAGGGCGGAGTTCGAGCGGTGGCTCGATCCGGCCAACTTCGACGCAGAAGGCACGCAGCTCACGCGCCTCAACGTCAAACAAGCGTCACAACCTACGTAACATTCCGCTGAGCTCACCTGCGGCGCGCCTACCGTCGCCAGATGACTCCACACCCGCGCTTTCCCCGTCCCGTCCTCGCCGTGATCGCGCTGCTCCTCGCAGCGCTCATCCTGTCCGGCTCCATCTCCTCCGCGCAGGCGGCGCCGGACGATCCCCCCGGCATGCCGGTCACTGCGAAGGTCGGCTCCACGGTGCGGGTGTTCCTCAACGACGGGAGCTCGTTCCCCGTCACCGTCGTTCGTCCGGGCATTGCGGTGTTCTCGGGCATCCGCCCGGCGAGCACCATCTTCATCCCCGACGGCGACGACGCGTTCCAGCGCCACATGGGCACGGTGCTCGATGAGATCGACCGCACTCCGTACGGCAAGCGGCTGCTCGATGCGTTCGCCGACCTGCACCCGCAGCCTGATCCCACCGGCACGGCGCCCCAGTTCGAGTTCAAGGACGCCGTCGGCCAGCCCTACGACATCAACGTGGTGATCTACCGCGGCGACGTCGACTTCGACGGGCTCAAGGAGGCATACCGCTCGTTCCCGATGAGCTTCGCCCGATCGGTCGACGGCAACGGGTCCGTCGGCTTCGTGCAGGCAAGCCCCGACGTGCTGGTGCGGGTGGTCAACGGCGCGGGCGGCAACCAGTGGCTCAGCCCCGACGTCGCGGTGTTCCACGAGCTGCTGCACACCGCGCACGCCCTGGCCGGCTCAACGGCCGACGGTACGACCACGTTCACGGCCTACGACCCGACGGCGAAGAAGTTCATCGACGCGACCGTCGCGAACGAGGAGCTCGAGACGCACGGCGGCGCGAAGGGGCTCATGGCCGTCAACGGCGAGGGCCCCGACGGGCCGAACGGCAGGCTCGTCGCCAAGGCGAGCCCGTACGCGGAGGCGTCCATCGCCGCGGCGGTCAAGCGCGTTGGCGAGACCACGGGCGACGAGCTCGCCCAGGCGCAGCGCATCCTGGCTGCGCGAACGGCGGTCTCCGACATCACCGAGGTGGGCTACTCAAGCGCCCGCGACCTGGTGATCCGGCTCCAGTACTTCGACACCACCCCGCTCGGGAAGTATCCCAACTACCGGCTCGCGAACCCCGACGACCTCGGCGCGTACTTCGATGCGCTCCGTGCAGACCGCCTCGTGGGCGCCGCACCGCAGCGCGCCGGCGTCCAGCTGAATGAGCTGTCCGACCCGTCGGCGGCGGCATGCGGCGGCGGCTCGGGCGTGGTCTCTTGCGACATCGCATTTCGCGATCCCACCGATGACGAGGCGGCGCGCGCCTCAAGCTATGACGAGTCCGTGCAGGCGCACGGCGAGCCGCTCGTGGAGCCGGCCGCCGAGGGTGTGATCGGTGAGCTGACGCCCAGCGAGCTCGCTGACTTCGCGGCCTCGCGCGTGGCCTCCGATACGGGCTTCACCGGCGACCTGGCCGAGGCCTATCGCTCCGGGAAGGTGTTTGTGCCGACGGGTGAGGCGACTGCGTCGCGGTTGGCGGAGGGGTGGAGGTTTGCGAATTCGGCGGCGGTTGGGGTGAATGTGGTGTTGTGGATCAAGGGGTTGGTGGAGGCGTTTGAGAGTGATTCGTCGGATCTTGATCGGTCGACGGTGGCGTTGGCGATGGTGCCGGCGGTGGGTCAGATCCTGGGGATTTTGGATGGGTTGGAGCACAAGGATCCGGCGTCGGTGGTGAGTAATGTGACGGCGCTTTTGTCGTTTGCGCTGGATTTTGTGGGGCAGCCGGAGTTGGCGTTGGTGTTTGGTGTGGTGTCGTTTGTGACGGCGATCGTGGACACGTTTTTGAGTATGGATGCGAATGATCCGCGGTATCAGAGCTATGCGTCGTGGAATATCGAGAGCCGGCGTGATGGGGTGTGGAAGTCGCAGGTCGCGAAGGGCCTGCTCGAGAAGACCATCCCGGCCCTCGTGAAGGCAGCCGGCGCAGCCTTCGACCAGGCCCAGCACCAGGTGCTCTACGCCGGCCTCCTCGCGGAGGCGTCCATCGACCAGAGCGTGGCGCGCGCGGGCGTCGCCGATCGCAACGCCGCCGTGGCACAGAAGGCCAGAGTCCGTGCGGCGACCCAGACCAGCCTCGAAGCGCTCCGCACCGGGTTCGTCTCGGGCAGCCAGGGCGTGGAGGCGGCCATCCGCACCGCCGTCGCGAAGCTGAACGGCGGCGATGGCTTCGGCGACTTCACGCACGCCTACCTGCAGCAGGTCGAGCGGCCCGACTACATCCTCGCCATGCGCACCGGGTGCCAGAACGGCGACTCGCAGACGGATGACATCCCGGACGAGGCTCAGGTGCTTGGCTGCGCGGCACGCGATCCCTATTACGCAGACCACTTCGACAACGTCGTCGAGCCCGGCATCCACGCGACGTCCGCGCCGGGCGGCCTGGCAGCCCAGACCTACGTGGACGCGGTTGACAGCGAGATCGCGAAGGAGGGCGTCTTCAAGGAGCTCACGGTGACGGACACCGACCCGGCTCTGGTCGCCGGCGGAGCCGAGGCGCCGATCGCGAGCGAGCTCTCCGGCGTCTGCCTGAGCGACCGGGGAGCGGGCTCCCAGGCGACCACCGTCCAGCCCGGCTCCTGCTCTGCGAACGGGTGGACGGTGAACCCCGACCACACCATCACGTCGGCGGCGCACCTCTGCCTGGACGCCGCGGGGCAGGCGACATCCCCGGGCACGCCGGTGACGACCTGGCGGTGCAACGGCCAGGCGAACCAGCGCTGGACGCTGCACGGCAACGGCACCATCACGGGCGATCAGTCGGGCCTCTGCCTCGACATCCGGTGGGGCGTGCGCGACGCGGGAGCGCCCGTCGAGCTCTGGGGATGCAACGGGCAGGCGAACCAGCGCTGGTCGTACCAGGCTGCTCCCTACGCGTACTCGACCATCAACTCGACGGTGGCCGGCGGGAAGGCGCTGACCGCGACCGACGGCGGCGGCATCGTGCTCACGCCCGCCGATGGGAACGCGGCCGCCGATCAGCAGTGGACATTCGTGACGGGCGACTCCTCGTCTCAGCCGTGGGGCCTGCTGCGAAACGGGTACGACGACACGTGTCTTGCGGCGACCTCCGCCACGACGCTGCATGAGGCTGCGTGTGATCCCACCGACAACTCCCAGCAGTGGCAGCTCCAGCCTTCGGCCGGCGACTTCCCGGGCTCGGCCGACGGCGGGTCGCTGATCGCGAGCTTCCAGTACGACGACCACTGCATCGATGCGCCCGACCGGCCCGACCAGAGCGGGCCTGCGGTGCTCGGAGCGTGCAGCCGGGCCAATCCGCAGTGGCGGATCACGCCCAACCTCGCCAACGTCCCCGGCGAGCACGCCCATGCCACGGTGCCGGCTCCTACCGGCCCCTCGGGAAACGGAGCCGAGTGATGGCGCGCCGGTCACTCACAGCCATCGCCGCCGTCGCGCTGGCGCTGATCCTCGTCTCGCTGCCGTCGGCGCAGGCGGCGCCCACACCCATCCTGCGCGAGCACGTCGCCCCGGGCACGTCGCTCGATCTGAGCCCGCCGTTTCAATCCGCGGTGCTGCACTCGGTCGTCGTGCGGCCCGGGATCGCAGTGGCGACATCGTCCGACGCCGGCGTCGATCCGCAGTTTCTGGCCAACATCAAGGTGCTGCTCGACACCATCGAGACCACGTCGGTGGGGCAGACGCTCATCAAGGGCCTGGGCGACATCGCGCCGCTCCAGGCGAGCCCGGATGACGTGGCGCTCCGCCGCGCGCTCTACTTCCGCAACACCGCGACGAAGGCCAGGACCGACATCAACGTCGTGATCCAGCCAGGCTGGTGGCAGGCGAACGCGGGGAGCCGCGCAGAGGACGGATACGGCGCCGTCGCCAGCGTCCTTGCCGATCCGCAATCGATGGTGACCTACATGAACCCGGGGCAGGCTGATTCGTTTCAGCTGACGCCCGACATGGAGCTCTTCCACGAGCTCGTGCATGCGGCCCACTACCTGTCGGGCTCGAGGGCACCGATTTCGGCGGAGGTCGAGGTGCCCGGGGTGAGCCCGGTGACAGGGCAGAACATCATCGCCCACACTCCGGTCGAGGAGGCCCGCACGCACGGGGCGCCCGCCGAGCTCTTCGCCGCGAACGGGGGCACCACCCGGCCGGACGGCACCACCCAGATCAATGCGAACCCGCTCGAGACCAGATCCATCGAGAAGGCGGCGCACGACCTCACCGACGCGCTCGCCGTGTTGCGGTCGAGAACAGGGAACACGACGTTCAACCAGGGCGTCGCGAAGGCGGCGGGCCAGACGCTCGCAGCCCGCCAGATGCTCGCCGGCCTCACCGAGCGGCAGTACGTGACCGAGCGCGGGCTCATGGACAGGGTCATCTACGTGCGCCCCTACGACGAGCGGGACCAGTCCATCATGCGGCTCGACTCGCCCGCCGACGTGCCGGCGTTCATGCAGCAGCTCAACAGCCGGAAGCAGGCTGTGCAGAGCGATCCCGAGAGCACGGGGCTGGGGATGCGCCGCGGGCCCACGCCGGGGCCGTGCCATCCGCTCGGCGTGGCCGACGCGTGCGACGCAACGTTCGACACCTCGGAGCTCACGGACGAGCAGCAGCGCACCTGGGACACGTTCGATCAATCGGTCAAGGAGCATGGCGATCCCGTCGTGGAGCCCGCCGCCGAAGCAGTGGTCGGCGACCTCTCGCCGCCCGAGCTTGCGGCGTATGCGAAGACGCGGGTGACCGCGGACATCAAGCCCGGCTTCACCGGCGACCTGGCCGAGGCCTATCGCTCCGGGAAGGTGTTTGTGCCGACGGGTGAGGCGACTGCGTCGCGGTTGGCGGAGGGGTGGAGGTTTGCGAATTCGGCGGCGGTTGGGGTGAATGTGGTGTTGTGGATCAAGGGGTTGGTGGAGGCGTTTCGGAGTGATTCGTCGGATCTTGATCGGTCGACGGTGGCGTTGGCGATGGTGCCGGCGGTGGGTCAGATCCTGGGGATTTTGGATGGGTTGGAGCACAAGGATCCGGCGTCGGTGGTGAGTAATGTGACGGCGCTTTTGTCGTTTGCGCTGGATTTTGTGGGGCAGCCGGAGTTGGCGTTGGTGTTTGGTGTGGTGTCGTTTGTGACGGCGATCGTGGACACGTTTTTGAGTATGGATGCGAATGATCCGCGGTATCAGAGCTATGCGTCGTGGAATATCGAGAGCCGGCGTGATGGGGTGTGGAAGTCGCAGGTCGCGAAGGGCCTGCTCGAGAAGACCATCCCGGCGCTGGTCACCGCCGCAGACGCAGCATTCCAGCGCGCCCAGCGCGAGGTGCTCTACTCGGGCTACATGGCGCTTGCGTCCATCGACGCCGGCGTTGCCGATGCAGGAGTCGCCCAGCGCAATGCCGCGGTGACGGCCAAGGGCAAGATCCGCGCTGCGATGGCGCAGAGCGTGGACTCGCTGCGGACGGGCTTCGTCAGCGGGACAGAGGGCGTCGAGGCAGCCATCAGAACTGCCGTGACGAAGCTGAACGCGGGCGATGGCTTCGGCGATTTCACGCACGACTACCTGCAGAAGGTCGAGCGTCCCGACTACATCCTCGCCATGCGCACCGGGTGCCAGAACGGCGACTCGCAGACCGACGACATCCCCGACGAGGCGCAGACGCTTCCGTGCGATCAGCGCGATCCGTACTACGGCGATCACTTCGACGACGTGGTCGAGCCCGGCATCCAGACCTCGGCCGCGCCCGGGGGATTGGTGCCGCAGACGTACGTGGATGCCGTCGATGCAGAGATCGCAAAGCAGGGTGCGTTTCAGGAGATGGGGGTGGACGACACCGATCCCACCCTCGTCGATCAGAGCGTGGCGGCGCCGATCGCAAGCGACCTGAACGGCGTCTGCCTCGGCAGCAACGGCGCGCGCTCCCAGGTGTGGACGGTTGATCCCGCCTCGTGCGCCGACCACACCTGGACGGTCAACACCAACCACTCCATCACCGACTCTGCCGGGCTCTGCCTCGACGCAAACGGCTGGGGCACCGCGCCGGGCACGGCGGTCACGGCCTACACGTGCACCGGCGGCCTGAACCAGTGGTGGACGTTCCATCGCGACGGCACCATCACCAACGACTTCTCGGGCCTCTGCCTCGACGTCACGGCCGGTGCGTCGGCCCCCGGAGCAGGCGTCGAGCTCTGGACGTGCAACGACCGTGCCAACCAGCGCTGGGCATACCTCGCCGCGCCCGATGCCTTCTCGCAGATCACCACCACGCTCGACAACCGCGCCCTCACGATGGACACGTCCGGGAGGCCGGTGGTCAGCACGTGGGGATCCAGCGAGCCCAACGCCGATCAGCAGTGGACGTTCGTCTCTGCCGACAACTCGTCAGGCCGGCTCGAGAACGCCTACGACGGCACCTGCCTGCAGGCTCAGGCCGACCAGACCGTCACCTTCGCGAAGTGCGACGCCGCGAGCCGGGCCCAGCAGTGGGCGCTTGCGCCGGCGAGGGCCGGCGCGCTCCAGATCCGCAGCCTCTCCAATGACCGGTGCCTCGATGCAGCCGCGGACGTCATCGACGACCGGGTCACGCTCGCCGGATGCTCCGTGACGCACACCAACTGGCGGATCCTCCCCAACCTCACCAGCAACCCCGGGCCGCAGCTCCACACCTCGGGCGGTACCAACCCGCCCGCCACTGCGGACTAGGTCAGTCCTCCGGCAGGAGGCCGCCCGGATAGCGGGTCGGACGCCGGGGCGAGACTCCCATGTCGGCGATGTTGCCGTCCTGCGTCTCCTCCGGCGAGCTCGCGCCGTACCGCTCCGCGACCTCATCGACGCAGTAGAACCCCCACGGCCCGTCCTTCTGGAACTGCCGGGAGCTCGCGCAGAGCAGCACGAACGGGCCGTCTCCGGCGCCCGCAAAGGCGTGCCGCGTCTCGGGCGGGCAGTGGACGAAATCCCACTGCTTCACGGCGCGCTCCTGGCCCTCCACGATGAGCACGCCCTCGCCCGAGAGCACGAGGAAGTCCTCCTCCTCGGTCTCCCAGTGATACGTCGTGCTCGGCTGGCCCGGCGACATCACCCGGATCGACATCCCGAGCATCGGGAAGAACGTCTCGGCCTCGTACTCGTCGCAGCCCGTGAGCGGCACGCTGAACCCGCGGCCCGGATTGCCGAACCAGCGCGCCTCCCGCGCGTCCATCACGAACCAGCCGGTGCTGGCTGCCACCAGCCCGGCGTCAGTCTCCGCGAGTGAGGCCTCCTCGACGCCCATCTACTGGCGGTAGTGCTCCACGACGTCCTCGGAGCGCTGCGTTGCGGAATCGGGATCCAGCCCGAACTCCTCACGCGCGCGGCGCTGCCGCAGCAGGTCCCAGGCGCGGTCGAGCTGCACCTTGATCTCGGCCAGGCGGGCCTTGTCCTCGTCGCTCGCGGCCGAGGCGTGGGCCTCGTGCTCCCACAGGGAGTTCTCCTCGTTCACCAGCTCGTTGATCCGCGCAAGAATCTGGGTGTCATCCATCCGGTCACCTCCGACCAGTCGAGAGCATCAAAGTGTCACTACCCAGCCACACAGTAGTCAAAAGACACCGGGTAGGCTTTTGGCGATGAACGAGCCGCAGCGACCGGCCATCCGCGCCACCGACGCCGACCGTGAGCACACGGTGGTGCGGCTGAGCGACGCCTCGGTGAACGGCTCGCTCACCGTCGAGGAGCTGGCCGAGCGGGCCGAGCTGGCGCACCGCGCGCGCACGCGCGACGAGCTCGCCTCCCTGGTTCGCGATCTGCCGCACTCCGACTCGCAGGCGCTCTACGTGGCAGACCACCGCGAGTGGGCCTTCTGCTCGCACCTCACGCGCGGCGGCCGCTGGCTCCCGGCCGAGCGAAACCGCTACATCAGCATCTGCGGCACCATCGACATCGACCTGCGCCAGGCCGTGCTGCACGGGCCGGTGATCGACGTCGAGGTGGTGAGCTGGTTTGGCACCACCACCGTGCTCGTGCCCGACGGCGTGATCGTCGAGCTCGACGCCGGCGGGTTCTCGGCCACCCACGAGCTGCACGTCGAGAGCGCGCCCGCGCCCGGCGCCCCGGTCATCCGCCTGCACACGCGCGGCGGGTTCGGCACCACCCGCGTGCGCACCCAGGCGCGGCGCCGCGACTCCATCAAGGCGGCGATGCGAGGGTTCCTCAAGGGCTCGTGAAGCGCACGTCCGGAGACTCGCCGGCGGGAGCGGCGAACTCCAGGAGGCGCATCCCTTCGTCGGCCACCGCCGCCCGGTCAGACCTCGAGAGCTTCGCGAACGGCCGCACGGTGATGGTCGCTCCGGCGAGCTTCCACGTCGCTGCGGCGAAGCCGTCCACCAGCACCGTGGCGAACACGCCGTTTCCGCTGAAGATGAGCGGCCGGTGCGCCGGCCGCGATCACCCGCGAGCGATCGGCGTGGGAGAGCAGGATGTTGTCGTAGTCGGGTACGAACCGCGGGGGCACGTCGCCCTCGGCATCCGGCAGGGGCGCGTCCAGCACGTCCCAGAGCACCGTCCCGTGCTCGTCGGTGAACTGCCGCAGCTGCGGCGCGAGCCGCTCGATGATCGCCCTGATCCCCGTGAGGCCCGACCATACGGCCACGTCCTTCACCGACGCCGGCCCGAATGCTCGCAGGTAGCGCAGCACGGCGACGTCCGGCTCGGCCGAGCCAGCCAGCGGCCGGCCCAGCCACGCCTCGGCCGAGGTGTGCGCCACCGGGCCGGACCGGCCCCACACGCCGCGTGGCGGCACCTGCACCAGCGCCACCGACGTGCGCACGGCCATCGCAAGCGCCTGCGGATCGCTGCCCGGGGAGTTGCTCGTCCAGCAGCGTCCCCAGCTCGGCGAAGGTGCGCGGCTGCTCGTCCACCAGCGCGCGCCCGGCCGCCGCCACGGCCGCGCGATCGACCCCTTCCAGCCGCCGCCGGAAGGCGCTGTTGAGGCCCTTCTCGAGCACGGGCTGCATCACCGGGCGAAGCGCGAGGCAGTCGTCGGCCGACACCAGGTGGATGGTCGATCGCTGCAGGGCGATCCGCACGGCGCGGCGCTCGGTCATGGCCAGCGAGAGGCTCGCGGGGTCGAAGCCGGCGATGCGCGACCAGAGCCCGAAGTAGGCCGACGTCGGCGTCTGGGACTGCATCCCGACGAGGTGCTCCATGGCCGCGGTAGGGGAGAGCTGCGACCGCTCGCGCAGGAGCTGGCGCTCGAGCAGGATGCGGTTGAGACGTCGCCGGCCGAGCTGCATGGGCGAGCCGATCATACCGGTGAATCAACGGTGCCAGGCACCGTTGATTCACTGCCTCAGGAAGGTTTCGGCGACGTGTAGTAGCACTTGCAGTACGACCAGAGCTGCGGCTCGAAGCCCGGTCCAGCCCGTGTCGTGCGCGGTGATCAGGTCGGTGTTCACCAGCTGGATGTACGGCCGCTTCTGGGCGATGTAGGCCTCCATCTTCCAGACCAGCTGCTGGCGCTGCTTCGTGTTCACCAGGAGCTGCTGCTGGTTCCACATCGCGTCGTACTTGGGGTCGTCATAGCCGGTGTCGCTGCTGTTTCCCCACTGCGCCTTGGTCACGACCGAGAGGTTGTAGTTCGGATCGATGTAGGGGTGCCAGTACCACGTGAACATGTCGGCGGTGGTGTACTTGTAGTTGTTGTTGGTGATGGTCGTGAACGCCTGATCCACATCGCCGCCGGGGGTCTCGTGCAGGTTCACGCCGATCTTCTTGAACGCCGACTCGAGCACCTGGAACTGGCGGTCGCCGTCGAAGTCGAGGTCGCCCGGCACCACCACGTCGTAGCTCATCGCGTGGGCCGGCTGCGCGTACTGGCCGGTGGTCGCCGGCACCTCGCGGATGCCGTTCGAGCCCTTCGCATACCCCAGCCCGTCCAGGATCTGGTTGGCCTTCGCGACGTCGTAGGGCAGCGGCTGCACCGCGGGGTTGAGCCACCCGGACGGCCCCGACCACGCCGACATGATGTTCGCCCAGGGCTTCGCGTAGCCGCCGTACACCAGGCTGATCAGCTGCTTCCGCGGGATCGCGTACTCGAACGCCTCCTTGAGCGTGGGGTTCAGGAGCTCGCGGTTCTTCGGCTTGAGCGGGTTCGAGTTGAACCCGAGGTTGGTCACCTCGCTGCCGGCCTCGGTCTGCACGTCGGTGTTGGACTTGCCCTTGAGCGTCGAGGCGACGGTGTAGGGCACCTGATCCATGAAGTCGAGCTGGCCCGACTGGAAGTCGGCGATCATCGACGTGGGGTTCGTGTAGTACGTGAGCGAGACGGCTGCGGAGTTCGACTTGGGCCCGTAGAAGTACGGGTTGGGCTTGAACACCGTGGTGCCCTTGCTCTCGAACTTCGTGATGGTGTACGGCGCCGCCCGCGACCGTCGGCAGGTGGTGCTCGGGGAAGTACGACTTGAGCGCGTCGCCGTTTCCGACCGCGTACTTGCTCCACACGTGCTTGGGCAGGATGAAGAGCTGCTCGAGGTTCGCAAGCGACGCGGCCACCGGCTTCTTGTAGGTCAGAACGACGGTGTTCGGGTCGGGCGCGGTCGCCTTGGTCACGCCCGCGAGCACGCTTGCGTAGTACGAGGTGACGCCCGCGCGGTACTTGAGCATCGTCTCGATCGTCCACACCGCATCCTCGGAGGTCAGCGGCACGCCGTCTGACCACTTGCCGCCGGGGATCAGGTGAAACGTCCAGGTCAGGCCGTCGGAGGTGTGCGTCCAGCTCTTGGCCCAGTCGCCCTCGAGCTTCAGCCCGGGGCCGTACTGCACGAGCTGCGGATACTCCATCACCAGCGCGTTGTCGGACTGGGCATCGACCGCCACGAACGGGTTCAGCGAATCGATGTTGTACGTGCTGCCGACGCGCAGGATGCTGCTGCCGCCCGAGCCGCCGCCGCCCGACGCGCCGCCACCGCAGCCAGAGAGGAGCACGGCGCTGAGGACGAGCGTGGAGAGCAGAACGCGGAGCGGCACGAGCGAAACCCTAGTTCACCTGGACGATCGACGCGGAGACTAAACGGTGACGTACTGGTGACGAGCCTGCGCCCACTGGCGGATCTCGTTGAATCCCGGGAGCAGCCGCTGGCCTGCGTCGGTGAGCTCGTACACGCTCGAGCCGTTCTCGCCGGCGCGATGGCGCACCAGGTCGGCGGCGGTGAGCTCCTTCAGCCGCTCGGCGGCGAGCCGGTCGGAGAGCCCGGGGATGGCCCGCGTGATCTCGCAGAACCGGGCCGGCCGGGCCGAGAGCACGTCCAGGATGAGAGCCGTCCAGCGCTTGCCCAGAAGCTCGAACGCCGCGGCCAGCGCAGGGCATGATTCCAGGGGTTCGGGAGCGTCGGTCACGCCTCCAGGATAGCCTGGTTAGCCCCGGCTCACAGGGGGTAGTGTGGTGCTAACCTGAGGCACTGACTATTCGTAAGCACCATTGGAGCTCGCATGACGCACCCACTCGCTACGACCTTGCACACCGACCCCGCCTGCCCCTGGGCGTACTCGGCAATTCCCGCCCTCACCACGCTGCAGTGGCGCTACGGGAGCCAGCTCGAGTGGCGGCTGGTCACCATCGGCCTCACCGAGAGCGCCCAGCAGTACGTTGACCGCGGCTACACCACGCTTCGCCAGGCCAGCGGCAACCTCAGCTTCCGCCGCTACGGCATGCCGTTCAACCCGCAGCCCAAGGCCCGCGTCTCGGCCACGGCGCGTGGCTGCCGTGCCATCAACGCCGCGCGGATCCTCGAGCCGGGCAGTGAGTGGAAGGCGCTTCGCGCCCTCCAGATGACCCAGTTCACCACCCCGCTTGTGCTCGACAACGACGAGCACGTGGCTCGGGTGGTCGCGGCCGGCACTGGCCACGATGCGGCCACCATCCAGGGCATGCTCGACTCGCCCGAGGTCACCGAGGCCTACGAGCGCGACCGCGCCGAGGCCCGCACCGCAGGCGGCACGGCTGCAGAGCTGCAGGGCAAGACCGCGCAGACCGACGGCCTCGTGCGCTACACCGCCCCGTCGGTGCTCTTCGACCGCGGCGACATCGAGCTGAACGCCGGCGGCTTCCAGCCCATCGAGGCCTACGACGTGATCGTCGCCAACCTGAATCCCGAGCTCGACCGTCGCGCGGTGCCCGACGATGCGGGCGAGCTGCTGGACGCCTTCCCGCTGGGGCTCACCACCCAGGAGGTCGCGCTCCTGCTCACGCGCTCCAACGACGCACCCGACCCCGTCGGCGCCGAGCTCGCGATGCTCGAGCTGGTGGGCGAGGGCAAGGCCGCTCGGGTCGCGCTCGGCGACAGCGCCGTGTGGGCCCGCCCCGATCACATCGGCTGGATGGCGGCCGTGCTGGCCGAGGCCCAGGACGTGCGCGAGCTGGAGCCCGCCGCATGAGCGCCCAGGCCGAGGAGCCGCGCCTCCAGGTGGAGGTGTGGTCGGACATCGTGTGCCCGTGGTGCTACATCGGCAAGCGCCAGCTGGATCTCGCCCTCGAGCAGTTCGAGCACCGCGACTCCGTCGATGTGACGTGGCGCAGCTTCGAGCTGAGCCCCAACGAGCAGACCGAGCCGCGCCTGCTCGACGAGTACCTGGCCACCGAGCCGCGGCATGGATCCGGCCGAGATCGCCCAGCGGCACGAGCGCGTGACCTCGATGGCGGCCGACGTCGGCCTCGAGTACCGGCTCGACAAGGCCCAGCTCGGCAACACGTTCGACGGGCACCGGCTCATCCACCTCGCGGCCGACGAGGGCCTGCAGGCCGAGGCGAAGGAGCGGCTGCTGCGCGCCTACATGATGGAGGGCCAGCCCATCTCCGACCGCGAGACGCTGGCCGACCTCGCCGCCGAGGTGGGCATCGACCGCGCGCAGGCAAAGCTCGCGCTCGACACCGGCCTGCATGCCGAGGACGTGCGAAACGACGAGCAGCTGGCGGGAGAGCTCGGCATCTCGGGCGTGCCGTTCTTCGTGTTCGATCGCCGCTACGGCGCCTCGGGCGCGCAGCCCGCCGAGTACCTGCTCGCAGCGCTCGAGCAGTGCTGGCAGGAGAAGGCTGCCGCGACCGATCCAGCGGAGCAGGACGCATGACCCAGACACTGACGAAGGTGCTCTACACCGCCGAGGCGACCGTGAGCGGCGGCCGCGCCGGGCACGCCCGCTCGAGCGACGGCGCGCTCGACGTTGACCTCTCGGTGCCTGCCGACATGGGCGGCGAGGGCGGCCCGGGCACCAACCCCGAGCAGATGTTCGCGGCCGGCTATGCCGCGTGCTTCCAGTCGGCCCTCATCGGGACGGCCCAGGGCGCGGGCCTCGACCTGTCGGACTCGACCATCACCGGGCGGGTCGGCATCGGCCCCACCGGCCACGGCGGCTTCACGCTGCAGGTCGAGCTCGCCATCGACTCGCCGTCGCTTCCGGCCGAGCGCGCCGCCGAGCTCATCGGCAAGGCGCACGAGCGCTGCCCGTACTCCAACGCGACGCGCGACAACATCGAGGTGACCTTCACCTTCGCCGGCGAGCCGCTGGCGGTCTGATGCGCGCCGTCGTGGTGAGGCGGTACGGCGGTCCCGAGGTGCTGGTGACCGAGGACTGGCCCGAGCCGGAGCCCGGCCCGGGGCAGGTGGTGGTCGAGGTGGACTATGCCAACACCACCTTCATCGACACCCGTATGCGAGCGGGCACGGTGCCGTTCGAGGGCGGCAATCCAGCGCTTCCGGCCATCCTCGGCTCGGGTGTCGGGGGCCACCTCGACGGCACCAGCGTGATCGCCGCCACCGGCCTCGGCGGCTACGCCGAGCGGGTGGCAGTCGATGCCGAGCGGCTCATCGCCGTGCCCGAGGGCGTGATGCTGCCCGACGCCGTGGCGCTCCTGGCCGACGGCCGCACGGCGACGGCGCTGATGCGCACCGCCGCCGTGCAGCCCGGCGACGTGGTGCTGGTGGAGGCCGCGGCCGGTGGCGTCGGCAGCCTGCTCGTGCAGCTCGCAAACGCGGCCGGGGCGGAGGTGGTGGCAGCGGCGGGCAGCGGGCGAAAGCTGGAGGTGGCGCGCGAGCTCGGCGCCGACATGGGGGTGGACTACACCGTGGAGGGCTGGGCCGACGATGTGCGCGAGCGCTACGGCAACGTGGACGTGGTGTTCGACGGCGTGGGCGACGCGGTGGGCGCCGCCGCGTTCGAGCTGCTCCCTGCCGGCGGCAGGATGTGCTCCTATGGCCTCTCCGGCGGCCGGTTCGGGCCGGTATCGCCCGACCTCGCGCGGGAGCGCGGAGTGAGCCTCACGCTCGGCGTCGGAGCCGCTCCGGCCGAGATGATCGGGCTCATCAACGAGGCCCTCCACCAGGCGGCCGCGGGCCGGCTGCGTCCGCTCATCGGGCAGGTGTTCGCGCTGGGGCAGGCTGCGGAGGCACATCGCGCGATCGAGTCGCGCGAGACCGTCGGAAAGACGCTTCTGCGGGTCTAGGCGGTTTCCGGTGCGCCGAAGCGCCGCACCGCGACCGCCGATGCCAGCGACGCGATGCCGACGATCGCCGAGAAGATCGCCCCCGCGGTGACGAGGCTCGTGGCGGTCTCGACCAGCCCGAAGCCGATCACGGGGATCACCAGGCCGATGTAGGCGGCCAGGAAGTACGCCGAGGCGACCTGGCCGCGGCGCTCGGGTGCGGCGGCCGAGGTGAGCAGACCCAGGCCCGCGCCGACGATCACGCCCATCGCGAGGCCCGAGGTGAGCGCCGCCACGATGAGCGCGACCAGGATCTCGGCCTCCAGCGCCAGGGCGAGGAATGCGACCGCCACGGCGAGCGCCACGCAGCCGCCGACGAGCGCGAGCTCGGGCGCGAACCTGCGCGCCAGGAACTGCCCGCCCACGGCCGCCGTGAACGCCGAGAAGAGCAGCGCGCCGGCCCAGATCGGCTCGTTCACGTCGAACACCGCGCGCAGCATCGCCGGCCCGGTCGCGCCGAACACCCCCGACACGCCGAAGGCGGCGATCGCGGCGGTCGCCGCCGGGATGAACACCGCGAGGATCTCCCGCGGCGGCCGCAGGCTGCCGAAGTCGAGCTCGAACCGGTCGCGCTTGACCGTCTCGGGCATCCGCGTGTGGGCGATCAGGCCCAGCACGAGCAGCACGAGCTCGACTGCGAAGACGGTGCGCAGCGGCCGCCGCGCCCACTGGGCCAGGGCGCCTGCGAGGAGCGGCCCGAGCCCGAGCCCGCCCAGGTTGGCGGCGATGGCCACCTTGGTCGCGCGCACGCGGTTGGCGTCGAGATCCACCAGCCACGCCGTGGCGGTGCCGGTGTAGACGCCGGCGGTGAGCCCGATCAGCACGCGCCCGAGGAGCAGCGCCGCCAGATCGTTGGCCAGCAGGAACACCAGCCATCGACACGATGCCGACGGCCAGCGCGGCACCCAGCGGCGGCTTTCGGCCGAAGTGGTCGGAGAGCCGCCCGAACACGGCGAGGCCCAGCATCACTCCGGCGCCGTAGACGGCAAAGACGATGGTGATATCGAGCGACGAGAGCCCGAATGCCACGACGTAGCCGGGGTAGAGCGGGGTGGTCACGGTGGTCGCCGCCATCGCGGTGGCGAACGTGAGCGCGATGATGATGCTGGCAGGCCGCAAGCTCAGCAGCGTAACCCGATGTTCCCGCAACGGTATCCATTCGGCCACCCCATCGCGGCTTGGCCGGGCGACACTGAGAACATGACTGAATCACTGCTTTGCGAACTTCACGCACACACCACCTGGAGCGACGGGGAGCTGTCGCTGCCCGATGTGGTCGACCTCTACGGTCGCGCTGGATACGACGTGCTCTGCATCACCGATCACGTCGTGCGCGGCCATACGATGATCACCGACGAGGTATTCGCGCCGTACCTCCGCGCGGTGGAGCTCGAGAGCGTCCGGGCCCAGGCCGAGTACGGCATGCTGGTGATCCCGGGCCTCGAGCTGACCTGGGACGACGCCGACCCGGCCCGCGCTGCCCACGCCGCGGTGATCGGCGTGCATCGCCACGTGAGCCTCGATGACGGCCTGGAGGCGGCCATCGAGCGCGCCTCCTCGATGGGAGCCGCGGTCATCGCGGTGCATCCGCACGCGCTCGAGTCCGACCCGATCCCCGGCCGCACCACGCGGCGCTGGTGGATCGATCGCGACCTGCGCTCCCTGGCTCACCGGTTCGAGCTGATCAATCGCACGCAGGCGTTCCCGTGGGTGGCCGAGAGCGATCTGCCGGCGGTGGCGTGCGGCGACTTCCACCGGCCCGAGCACCTGCGCACGTGGAAGACGGTGCTCCCCGCCGCGCACACGCCGGCGGCGGTCATCAACTACCTGCGGTCGTCCCAGCCGGCGATGCTGGTGCGCCCGAGCGACGCGGTGCGCCCCTCGCGCTTCGACATGGAGGAGCTGGTGGGCGTTCCCGCCTGAGGTACCTTGCGGGGGTGGCCCCCGAGCACCTCGTGACCATCCGGCGCGACCCGCTCGGGCATCTTCTCGAGGCGCGGATGGTGGTGCCGCGCCCCATCGACGAGGTGTTCGGGTTCTTCTCCGACGCCGGCAACCTCGAGCGCATCACGCCGGGCTTCCTGCACTTCGCGATCACCACGCCGCGGCCCGATCGACATCCACGAGGGCACGCTCATCGACTACCGGCTGCGCCTCCACGGCGTGCCGCTGCGCTGGCACACCCTCATCAGCGCGTGGGATCCGCCGCACCGCTTCATCGACCAGCAGCTCTCCGGCCCCTACGCGCGCTGGGTGCACGAGCATCGGTTCGCCGATCTGGGCGGGGCCACGCTCTGCTCGGACTCGGTCTCCTACCGGCTCCACGGCGGCCGCGCCGCACACGAGCTCCAGAACGCCGTCGTCGCAGAGCGCGACCTGCGCCGGATCTTTGCCTACCGGCAGGAGCAGCTCAGCCTTTTGCTGACGTGACCGAGCGCGCCCGGTCGCGGTGCGGGCGCGGCGTCGCCGACGGCTTTCGCACCGGCCCGGCGCCGGCGTCGCGGCGGTCGTTGATCACGATGCGGTGCAGCTGCTGGTGTGACCGGCGCAGCTCGTCGAGCTGGCTATGGCTGCGCAGCGCGAGGTAGACCAGCGGGAAGCTCGTAAGCCCGGCGATCACGCCGGTGATGAGGAGAAGGACGCTCTGGAAATCGGTAGGCACGGGGTAGCTCCTGGATTGTCAAGTGATTCAGTTGAGTATCCAGGCTAGCGGTGCATCCCGCGTTCGGCCAACGGCTTAACGCGCGCTCAATCGGTCAGCCGGTGTTGCGAAGCGCCGCGGCGATGCCGGCGATCGTGCGCGCCAGCGGCTGCTCCAGCTCCAGCCGCTGACCCTCGCTCAGCGCCGGGTCGCGCCAGCGCTCGAGCAGATCGACCTGGAGCGCGTTGATGGGGTCGACGTCGGGGTTTCTGAGCTGGATCGCGCGCTGCACCGGCGGGTGGCGATCCAGCAGCTCGCGCGCCTGGGCGATCTCGAGCACCGTCGTTCGCGCCAGCTCGCACTCGGCCTCGAGCCGCGCGAAGATGCGATCGCCCTCGGGGTGGTGCACCAGCACGCGGTAGAGCCGGGCCACGCGGATCGACGACTTCGCAAGCGCCATCTCGACGTTGTTCAGCAGGCTGCGGAAGAACGGCGAGGCGGCGTAGAGGTCGCGCAGCTCCCGGCGCGTGCCCAGGTCGTGGAGCGCGGGGGCGAGCGCGGTGCCGACGCCGTACCAGGCGGGCACCAGCATCCGGGTCTGCGTCCACGAGAACACCCACGGGATCGCCCGCAGCGCGCGCAGGTCGGGATCCTGCGACCGCCGCGCGGGACGCGACCCGATCCGCACCAGGCTCAGCTCCTCGAGCGGCGTGAACTCACGCACGAAGGTGGGGAGCGCCGGGTCGTCGAGCAGCTCGCGGTAGGCCGCGCCCGCCCGCTCCGAGAGCTGCTCGAGGAGGTCGATCTGTGCCGGGGTGTGCCGCTGCCCGCGGCCGGGATGTCCCGCCAGGAGCGTCGCGGCCACCACCGACTCCAGGTTGCGCGCGGCCAGCGGCTCCAGGCCGTAGTTGAACGAGATGGTCTCGCCCTGCTCGGTCAGCTCGATGCGCCCGGGCGGAAACGCCGGCGGCTGGGCGAGGATCGCCTCGTGGGTGGGGCCGCCGCCGCGGCCGACCGAGCCTCCGCGGCCGTGGAAGAACCTGATCGGGAACCCGCGCGAGCGGCCGAGGTCGGCGAGCTGCTCCTGGGCCTTCGAGATCTCCCACTGGGCCGTGAGGATGCCGCCGTCCTTGCCCGAGTCCGAGTAGCCGACCATCACCGTGACCGCGCCGAGGAGCTTCACCGAGCGCAGCCCGAACCCGGGATCGTTCAGCGCCTCGTCCATGATCCCCGGCGCCGCCTGGAGCGCGTCGATCGACTCGAAGAGCGGCACCACGGCCAGGTCGTAGCCCTCGGTCGCGCGGACGGCCGCGGAGATGTCCTCGGCCGACTCCACGCCCGAGATGATCACGCGGCGGATGGCCTCCTCGCCGTAGGTCTCGCGCGCCGCCGTCACCGCTGCGAGCGTCGCGGGCAGCGTCTCGGCCGTGAGGTCGCGCGCGTGCACGCGCACGTCGAGCTGGGTGAGGTGCAGGCCAAAGATCTCGGCCTCGATCCGCATCCGCGCGAGCTTGGTGTCGGCGATCCTGGTGCCGCGGTGGGCGCGCAGGCTCGCGTCGAGCAGCTCGATGTCGTGGCGCAGCTCGGAGGCGTCGCCGTAGCGCGGCTCGTCGCGCTCGGCGATCTCGTTGTCCAGCCGCCGGTGCATCGCCGTGAGCTTGCGGCGGTACGGCTCGCTGGCGTTGCGCTCGGCCACCTCGCGCGCGACCCACGGCATCTCCCGCTCGTCCTTCAGGATCGACTCCATCAGCTCGTCCGAGACGCCCGCGAGGCCCGACGACATGCCGAGCGCCCGCGTCAGGTCGCGGGCCTGCTGGCGGTAGGAGCGAAGCGCGAGCCGCCGCGAGCGGTTGAGCGCGACGCCGAGGTGGCGATCCTCCACGTAGGGGTTTCCGTCGCGATCTCCGCCGACCCAGCTCCCGAACCGCAGCGGCACCGGCACGGCCGGGAACTCGCGCTCCCACGCCTCGGCGACATCGGCGGCGGCGTGCAGCATGCTCGTCTCGAAGAACCACAGCGTGTGGCGGATCTCATCCTCCACCGACGGTCTCGTCGAGCGCACCTCGTCGGTCTGCCAGAGCAGCTCGATGTCGCCGGCGATCTGGCTCGAGCGCGCGCGCGCGATCGGCCTCGCTCAGCCACGGATCGTCCAGCACCTGGAGCTGATCTGCGAGCCTCACCTGGGCCGCGAGCACCGTGCGCCGGGCCGCCTCGGTGGGGTGGGCGGTGAGCACCAGGAGGACCGAGATCTCGTCTGCCAGCTCCCGCAGCTGATCCTCGTCGAGCCCCTGCGCGCGCAGGCTCGAGACCGCCTCGGCGAGCGTCTCGCGCGGGCGGCTCGACCGGTGCCGGCGGCGGATGCGGTGGTGCTGCTCGGCCAGGTTGACCAGCTGGAAGTGCAGCGTGAACGCCCGCAGCGCCATGTCGCGGTCGTGCGGATCGAAGTCCGCCACGGCGGCGCGGAGCTCGACGATGTCATGCTCGCGGCCCTGCCGCGAGAGCGATCGCAGCTGCTCGAACACCGACACGGCCGAGGCGCCTTCCTGCTCGAGCAGCACGCGCGCGACGAGGTCGTCGAAGAGCGTCAGATCGCGCGCGAGATCCGCGTCGATCGCTGCGCCGTAGCGGCTGGTGATGCCCTGGGGGTTCACCCCGGGCAGCCTACCTGGCTAGAATCCCGGGCATGCCTGCAGCAATCATCGCGCTCATTCTGGTGATCCTCTTCTTCGCGTTCGGCATCGCCGTCGTGGGATTCACGTTTCACCTTTTCTGGGTGTTCATCTGGTACATGTTCATGGGCCTGATCGTCGGCGGCCTGGGCAGGCTCTTCGTCCCCGGTCGGCAGCAGCTGGGCATCTTCGCCACCGCGCTCTTCGGCATCGCCGGCTCGCTCCTGGGCGGCATCGTCGCCCGTCAGTGGCTTGGCGGCGGCTGGCTCGTGGTGTTCCTCACGTCGATCCTCGTCGCGGCGGTGCTCGTTCTGGCCTCAGCCAGAACGATCGACCGTGACTGAACGACCCGAGGCGAAGCCGCCGAGAGAGGGAGCGGCTCCGCCTCGCTTCGCCGGCCGACTGCTCGCGTCTCCCGAACGAGTCTCACATCGGCTCTGAACAGCGGTTACCATGGGATCCATGGTGCCCCTCGCGCCTGTGAAACGGCTGGGAGCGGCCCGCGAAAACGGTATGAGCGCTGCCGCCGTGAGCGTGGCCGCGATTGCGGGCATCACCCTGATCATCGCGGTGCTCGACGACTGGGTACCGGTGCTCGGCCTCTCGGTGCTCTACCTGTTCGTGGTGCTGCCGGTCTCCATCGTCTGGGGCATGCGCTTCGGCATCGCGGCCGCGGTGGCCTCGATGCTCACGTTCAACTTCTTCCTGCTCCCGCCCGTGCACTCGTTTCGCATCTCGGCGTCGGGGACGTGGGTCGCGCTGGGCGTCTTCGTCGTGGTGGCGGTGGTGGTGAGCGAGCTCTCGGCGCGCTCGCAGCGGCGCACCCAGGCCCTCGTCGAGGCCGAGACGCTTCGCAGGAGCGATGCCCTGAAGACCGCGCTCCTGCGCACGGTGAGCCATGACCTGCGCTCGCCGCTCATGGCGATCCTCACGTCGTCCTCGGCGCTCGAGAAGCATGACCTCGAGCTCACTCCGGAGGATCGCGCCGAGCTGCTCGAGACCATCTCGGGCGAGGCGGGGCGGCTCGATCGCCTGGTTGCCAACCTGCTGGACCTCTCGCGGCTTCAGGCCGGCGTCGCCGAGCCGCACGCCGAGCTCTGGCCGCTCGACGATCTCATCGGGCAGGCGCTGGGCGAGCTCGGGGCCGACGCAGCGCGGGTCGCGGTGACGCTGCCCGATCACTCCGTGGCGGTGCGGGTGGACCCCGCCCAGATCGAGCGGGTGCTCGCAAACCTCATCGAGAACGCGCTCAAGTACTCCTCTCCGCCCGACACCGTGGAGGTGCTCGTGGCCGCAACCGGTGGCGAGGCGATCGTCCGCGTCACCGACCGCGGCGCCGGGGCTCGATGCGGCCGAGCTCGAGCGCATCTTCGAGCCGTTCCAGCGCGGATCCGGATCGGCCGACGCTCGCGGCGCGGGCCTCGGCCTCGCCATCGCGCGCGGGTTCGCCGAGGCCAACGGCGGCCGCGTCTGGGCCGAGAAGCGCGGCGGCGCGGGAGCCGTGTTCGTGCTGAGCCTGCCCGCCGAGGCCCCGGTCGAGGTGCACTCGTGAGCAGCGCCGCGCTCCGGGTGCTGGTGGTGGACGACGAGCCGCAGATTCTCAGCGCGCTTCGCACCAGCCTGCGCGCCGCCGGCTACGAGGTGGCGACTGCCGATACGGCGAAGGGGGCGCTGGCCGAGGCGGCGATGCGCCCGCCCGATGCCGTGATCCTCGACCTCGTGCTGCCCGACGGGAGCGGCACCGACGTCTGCCGCGAGCTTCGCACATGGACTTCGGTGCCGGTGATCGTCCTCTCGGCGGTGGGGGACGAGGCCGAGAAGGTCGCCGCGCTCGATGCCGGCGCCGACGACTACGTGACCAAGCCGGTGGGCATCGATGAGCTGCTCGCCCGCCTCAGGGCGGGGCTTCGCCGGGTGACGCCGTCCGGTGACCCGGTGCTCACCATCGGCGACCTGGTGGTGGATCTCCAGAAGCAGTCGGTGGCCATGGCGGGCGAGCCTGTCCACCTGACGCCGCACCAGTTCGACATCCTGCGCGTGCTCGCGAAGAACGAGGGCAAGCTCCTCACCCATCGGGCCATCCTGCGCGAGGTGTGGGGGCCCGGATACGGCAGCGAGTCGAACCTCCTGCACGTGCACATCTCGCAGCTTCGCCGGAAGATCGAGCCCGATCCTGCCCGACCCCGCTACATCCTCACCGCGGCGGGCGCGGGGTACCGGCTGGTCGATCCCGGCAACGTTGCATAGTCGGCACAATTGCAGATCGTGTAGCTTGCTATGGTTTCGAGCGATCCCCGGCCGGTGAGTCCAAACCTCGTCCCTACTTACCGGTCGGGGATCGCCCCTCAGCCCACGATCGCAACGCTGTAGTCCACGCCGCCTGCGATCCGCACGCCATTCGACACGCTCCCGACGCGCACCGGCACGTGCCGGTCGGCCGTGGTGCCGTCGCCGAGCTGGCCCGCGCTGTTCGAGCCCCAGGCCCAGAGCGTGCCGTCGGTCTTCGCGGCGAGCGAGTGGAGGCGCCCCGTGCCGATCGACGCCACCGCGCCTGTGATCTGGGTGGGACGCTTGCGCTCGATCGAGGTGCCGTCGCCGATCTGGCCATAGCTGTTCTGGCCGAAGCCCCACACCGTGCCGTCGGCGCGCAGCACGAGGCTGTGGTTGGCGCCCGCGGTCACCTGGGTCGCCGTGCCGGTGAGGAGCGTGACGTGCTGGGGCAGGTGGCGGTTGGTGAGGGTGCCGTCGCCGATCTGGCCGTTGGCGTTCCAGCCCCACGCGTACACCGCGCCGCCCTGCTTGATCGCCAGGCTGTGGTCGCGGCCGCCGGCGATCGCGATGATCCCGGTCAGCCCCCTGACCTGCACGGGGGTGTGGTGGTCGTTGGTGTTCCCGGTGCCGAGGTTGCCGTACTGGTTGAGCCCCCAGGCCCACACCGTGCCGTTCGAGAGGATCGCGAGCGAGTGATCGCGGGCGCCGGCGATCTGGATCGCCTTGCCGGGCAGCTTGACCTTGACCGGCAGCGAGCGGCTGGTGGTGGTGCCGTCGCCGAGCTGGCCGTAGCGGTTCCAGCCCCAGGCCCATACCGAGCCGTCGGACTTCAGCGCCATGGAGTGGTAGTGGCCGCAGCGCACCTTAGTCACGCCGGTCAGGTTCTTCACCGCCGTGGGCACGTTTCGGTTGGCGGTGCTGCCGTTGCCGAGCTGGCCGTCGGAGCCGTGGCCCCAGGCGCGCACGGTGGCGTCGGGCATCAGCGCGATGGCATGCTGGCGGCCGGCATGCATGCCGTTCACGCCCGCAAGGCCGGAGATCGCCTTCGGCGAGAGGTTGGCCGTGAACGTGCCGTCGCCGAGCTGGCCCACGGCGTTTGCGCCCCACCCGATCATGCTCGCGCCGGGCGCCGCCTGGGCGGTGAGCGCGTCCAGGAGCACTCCGGAGCCGACGACGGCTGCGCCTGCCGCGGCTGAGTCTCTGAGAAACATCCGGCGGTTGGTTCGCCTCATTCAGTTACCTCCAGTTCCCGCGATCTGTGCTGCGAACTCCGAGATGGTAGTCGAGCCGTTGATCCTGACCCGGTCGAGCGTGTAGCGGCCCTGTGAGAGGTCGGCGACCCCCTCGTTGGTGGTCGTGGCGGCCTCGTACCCGGCGGCGTGCACCGCGGCGACCACCTCGTCGTCATAGGCCCCGGCCGGATAGCAGAAGAAGCTCACCGGCACGTTGAAGAGCGCCTGCAGCTGCTTGCGCGAGCCGCTCACCTCGGCTTTGAGATCGGCTCCGTGGACGGTGGTGAGGTCGGGGTGGGTGAGGGTGTGCGAATCCAGCTCCCAGCCCCACGAGATCATCGTCTTTATGTCGTTCACTCCCAGGCCGTAGGTGCCCTCGTGGAGGTGCTTCACGATCATGTTGAGCACCCCGGGCCAGTGGTAGGTGTGCAGCGTGCGGGCGGCGACGGTGAACTGGCTTCGGTACCCGTCATCGAACGAGAGCACCACCGGGTGGATGGGCAGCTTGCCGCCCGCCGTCCAGTACGCCCACACCTGGGCGAGGGTCACCGCGTGGTAGCCGTGCGCCTTGAGGTAGGCCATCTGGGCCTGAAACTGGTTGCCGGGCAGGAACAGCTCCGAGAGGGACGTGCCCGCCGGGGGCGACTCGATCACGTGGTACATCAGGATCGGCACGGGCTGGTCCGGCGGCGCCGTGGGGCCGGTGATCGTGGTGGCCGGGGTCGTGCTGCCGCCCTGGGATGTGGGCGGCGGGCTGGACGTGGTGGTCGGCGGCCGGCTGCTCGCCGCCGCCTGCGATGAGCCGTCGTCGAAGTGGCGTGCGATGCCCCAGCCCGCCACGGCTGAAACGACGATCAGGAGTGCCAGCCAGATCGGCCAGCGCCGCCGCTTTCTCCGCCTGGGGAGCCAGATCTCGCGATTTCGGTCCCGACCGTCCATCGGCGCACCTTATCGCCGAGCGTTTTCTTCTGTCTCACTCTTCCATTTTTGCTGTTAGTGTTTTACACTCGTACAGATACCGATTTCTGTCCACAGTGATACTGGTTGAAGAGGAGCGTGGCCCATGGTGAAACGCAGGTTCTGGAGCGGAGGTGCGATCGCACTTCTGGTCGCGCTGTTCATGGTGGTCGGCTCGTCGGTGGCGGTGGCGGTGGCGGTCGTCGCGGCGCCGAAGGTGACGGGCTTTTCGCCCGCGTCTGCGCCGGTGGGTGCGACGGTCACGGTGAGCGGTACGAACTTCACGGGCGCCACGCAGGTGCTCTTCAACGGCACGGCCTCCACGTTCAAGGTGGATTCGCCAACCCAGATCACCGCAGTCATGCCGATGTACGTGACCAACGGCAACATCCGCGTGTTCACGCCGCGAGGCAACCCATGGTCCGTCGCGAAGTTCACGCGGCTCGACCCCGCGCCCGCCGAGATCTTCTCGCTGGATCACACCAGCGGGCCGGTCGGCAGCGTGGTGGACATCCACGGGATTGGCCTCGCCGGCGTGACCGCCGTCCGGTTCAACGGTGTGCCTGCGGTGGAGTTCCAGGCCTACGGGCGCAACGAGATCCAGGCCGTCATCCCGCCGGGCGCCACCTCCGGGTCGCTTCGGATCACCGTCCCGGCAGGTGAGATCTGGGCGCCGATCGCGAGCTTCGCCATCACGACCGTGCCGAAGTTCACGTCGGTCACCTACGCGTCAGGCTCGGCCGCCGCGGGGTACACCTACCAGCTGAACGGCTCCGGGCTCTCCACCGTTCAGAGCGTGATCTTCAACGGCGGTACCCAGACGTTTCGCATCGTGAGCGACTCCCAGCTCGAGGCCACCGTCCAGGCCGCCGACTTCGTGAACGGGCACGGCGTGTTCCAGCTCAGGTTTCCCGCGTCGCTCGCCAGCGGCCTGCTCAACTCGGAGGTCGTTGCGATCCCGAGCAGCTGAGGCTAGGTCAGGCCTTCGCGGGCCTCACGCACCAGCGTGACGGCCTCGGGGAAGATCATCCGCACGGCGTCGCGCACGGCGGTTGCCTGGTCGGCCGGCGTGCCGGTCAGCTCCATCCGGCCGATAGCCGCGACGGTGATGCCCACGGCCAGGTTGATGGCCTGGTCAGCGAAGGCGACCTTCTGCCCCTGCTGGGCCTGCTCCATGAAGGACGCCATCTGGCGCTGTAGCTCGTCCGGGTCTCCGAACATGTCCCCAAATCCAAAATCGCTCATGGTCTCTCCAGGGTAGCGGACGGTCAGTTGGACTCGGCGTAGACGCCGTCCAGCAGGGTCGCGGGATCAGGTTGCGGGCTCGCCTCGGCCTCGGCCACTCCGGCCTCGATCAGCGAGCGCACCTCGGCCTCGATGCGGTCGTGCTCGGCATCGGTGAGCTGCTCGTTCAGCTCGAGCCAGGCGCGGAAGCGCAGCAGCGGATCCTTGTCCTCGTACTCGGCGAGCAGCTCGCGCGGCACGTAGGACGCGTCATCGTGCACCGCGTGGCCCTCCATGCGAAGCGTCACCAGCTCGAGCACCGTGGGCCCGCCGCCGGTGCGGGCCTTCTCCACAGCCCGCCGGCCCTCGCGGTACACGGTGAGGACGTCGGTGCCGTCCACCACGACGCCCTCGAACCCGTACGCCGGCCCGCGATCGGCGAGGTGCTCACACGCGTAGCCCAGCTTGTTGGGAGTCGAGTAGGCGTACTGGTTGTTATCGATCACGTAGACGATGGGGAGCTTGCGGACGCCGGCGAGGTTCATCGCCTCGTGCATGTCGCCGCGGGCGGCGGCGCCGTCGCCGCACCAGCCAAGCGCCACTCGATCCTCGCCGCGCAGCTGAAACGCGAGGGCGATGCCAGTGATCACCGTGATCATCGCCGGGAGGTGGCTCACGCCGGCGAGCAGGCCCGTGCCGGGGCCGAAGTCGTTGGAGCGCAGGTTGGAGTCGCGCCCGTTGGTCGCCCCGCCCACTCGCCCCATGAACTGGCAGAAGATCGGCGCCGGCTGCACGCCGCGCACCAGGTGCACGCCGACGTTTCGGTGCAGCGGCGAGGCCACGTCCAGCTCGCCCATCGCGCTTGCCATCCCCACCGAGGCCGCCTCGTTCCCGCGGCCGGTGTAGTAGCTCCCGGGCAGCTTGCCCGCCCTGAAGAGCAGGTTGCCGCGCTCCTCGATGAGGCGCGTCATCACCATGTAGCGGTACATCGCCATGAGCGCCTCGCGGTCGAGCCCGAGGCTTCGGGTCTCGTCCTTCGAGAGCATGGGCTCGGCGTGGCGTACCGTCAACACGGAAATCAGGATACCCCCGCCGTCACTCAGCGCTGCCGATTCGCGTGCTCGGAGAGCCGTGTGAGCCGCTCGTCCCAGTCGGCCCCGACGCTGGTCATCCAGCCGGCCGCCTCGGTGAGCGGGGCGGGCGTGAACCGGTAGCGCGTCTCGCGGCCCGACCGCTCGGGCTCTGCGAGTCCCGCCTCGTGGAGCACCGCGAGGTGCTTGGCCACCGCCTGGCGCGTGATCGGAAGCTCCCGCGCGAGCTCCGTCGCGGTCACGCTGTCACGGCCCGCCAGCAGCGCCACGAGCTGCAGGCGCGTCGGATCCGACAGCGCCGCAAACGTGGGCCCAACCTCGTGGTTCACGCCGCCAGGGCCAGCATCCGCGCCTCGACGGGCGTCTCGGAGATACGGATGCGCGTGCCGTCGGGGAGCGGATCGAGCTCGATCTCGACCGTGGTCTCGACGCCCTCGGTGTCCCACGTGTAGACCAGCCGCTGCGGCGGCTCCACCGTGATCACGGTGCCGTGGCGCTCGCGGCCATCCTCGTCGCGCACGAACACGTCGCCGCCCTCGCGGAGGTCGAGCTCCACGTCGGGCGCGAGCCATCGCTCCAGCTCGTCGGGATCGGTGACGGTCTCCCACGCCCGCTCGGGCTCCAGCGGCACGTCCACGCTTCGCTCGACTCGCTGCTCATCGCTCATGGCCACGTCCTTCTCTCGGTGACTCGCAACTCAAGGGTTGCACCATACTACTCGAGGCCCAGGCGCTTGCCGTTGCCGTTGCCGCTGATGCGGGTCTCGACGACGCGATCGATCAGCCCGTAGTCCTTCGCCTGCTCGGCCGTCATGAAGTAGTCGCGCTGGGTGTCGTCGTGGATCTGCTCGATGCCCCGGCCGGTGTCGGCGGCGAGGATCTCCTCCATGCGCCGCTGTAGCGCCAGGATCTCGCGCGCGCGGATCTCGATGTCGGTCGCCTGGCCCTCGAACCCGGTGGTGTGGCCCTGGTGGATCATGATCTTCGAGTTGGCGAGCGCCATCCGCTTGCCCTTGGTGCCGCCGGCCAGGAGGATCGCGCCCATCGACATCGCCATGCCGAAGCAGATGGTCTGGATGTCGGGCTTGATGAACCGCATGGTGTCGTAGATCGCGAGCCCCGAGTACACGTCGCCGCCGGGCGAGTTGATGTACACCGAGATGTCCTTCTCGGGGTCATCCGACTCGAGGTGGATCAGCTGCGCCACGATCAGGTTGGCGAACTCGGCAGTGACCGGCGTGCCCAGGAAGATGATGCGGTCGTTGAGCAGGCGGGAGTAGATGTCGAACGATCGCTCGCCGCGCGACGTCTGCTCGACCACCATGGGAACGAGGGGTGACATGAGTGCCTCCGGAATAGATATGCAACTGATTGGTTGCGATAGTACACGCAACCGTTGAGTTGCACAAACCGGAGGTGGAAGGGCTAGACCCCGAGCCGCTCCACCAGGTAGACGAGCTGCTCCGAGAGCTCGTCGAGCTGATCGGCGCTCAGGTCAGCGTCGCTGTGGGCCACCAGCAGCGAGCCGCCGTACTCCTCGCTCTGCTCGGCCTCGACCAGCAGCTCCTCCTGATCCAGGCACCACGCGATGAAGTCGGCATCGAACAGCTCGCGCACCTGCTCGTCGGGCACCGCGCGGGCGACCCGCACGCGGAAGCGGCGGTCGAAGTCCTCGTCGATGTTGCGGATCTTGTGGTCGTCGTGGTGGAAGATGCGCGTGAACGTGTCCTCCTCGGGCACGTTCACCGGGTGGATGGTGAGCCTGCCCCAGCCGATGGCGTCGGCGTCGGTCACCATCACGGTGAAGAGCACCATGCCCTCGGCGTCGGTCGCGAAGGCGTCCATCAGCGTCGCCGAGCCGATGGTCAGCTCGCCGACTGCCAGGGGCCGGCCCCAGGTATCGCCGGCGAAGGCATCGGACACCGTGTCGGCGAGGCCCGCGCGAAGAAGCGGCGTGCGGCCCGAGAGCGCGGCCTCGGTGGGCTCCAGCTCGTGATCCTCGGCCCATGCCTCGAGGTTGGTCTGCGAATCGTCGATTGTGCTCATGGCAGTGAGCCTAACCGCTACTCGTCGTAGGCGCGAAGGATGATGCAGCCGTTGTGGCCGCCGAGGCCCATCGAGTTGGAGAGCGCGGTGCGCACGGGAGTGGTGCGTGCGGTGTGCGGCACGTAGTCCAGGTCGCACAGCGGATCGGGGTTGTCCAGGTTGATCGTGGGCGGGATCACGCCGTTCTTGATGGTGAGCGCTGTGGACACCGCCTCGATGGCCCCGGCAGCGCCGAAGCTGTGGCCGATCATCGACTTGATGGACGACACCGCCAGCTTGTAGGCGTGGTCGCCGAACACGGTCTTGATCGCCTTCGTCTCGGCCGGGTCGTTGTACGGGGTGGAGGTGCCGTGGGCATTGATGTAGTCGATCTCCTCCGGCCCGATGCCCGACCGATCCAGCGCCGAGCGCATCATCTCGATCACGCCGATCGACTCGGGATGCGGCGTGGCGACGTGGTAGGCGTCGTTGGAGACCCCGTAGCCCACCACCTCGCAGTAGATGTCGGCGCCGCGCGCGAGCGCATGATCGAGCTCCTCCACCACCAGCGCCGCCGCGCCCTCGGAGAGCACGAAGCCCGACCGGTCGGCGTCGAACGGCCGCGACGCGAGCTTCGGGTCGCCGTCGCCGGCGGCCAGCGCGCGCATCGCGCAGAACCCTGCCAGGACGACCGGCATCAGCACCGCCTCGGTGCCGCCGGCGATGATCACGTCGGCCTGGCCGCGGCCGATCACCTCGGCCGCGTCGCCCACCGCGTCGGTGCCGGTCGCGCAGGCGCCGACGATGGCGTAGTTCACGCCGCGGGCGCCGATCCTGGTGGCCAGGTGGCTCGAGGTGGTGTCGGGCAGCATGTTGGCGATCCAGTGCGGCGAGACCCGGCCCGGGCCGCGCTCGTCGAGGACTGCCTGCTGCTCGAGCGTGTACTCCATTCCGCCCACGCAGCTTCCGAGGATCACGCCGGTGCGATCGGGCCGATCCACCGTCCAGTCGGCGTCGGCGATCGCCTCCATCGCTGCGGCCATGCCCAGGTGCACGTCGCGTCCGACGCGCCGCGCCTCCTTGGCGTGCATGCCCACCGTGGGGTCGAAGTCCTTCACCTCACCCGCGATATCGACCGCGTAGGGCTCGGCGTCGAACCGGGTGATGCGGGTGATGCCGCTTCGGCCCGCAACGAGGTTGCTCCACGTGGTGGGCGCGTCGTTGCCCACGGGCGTGACGGCTCCGAGGCCGGTGATTACTGCGCGTCGCATGTGCTACTGACGATGAACCCGGGCCGCGGGTTGCGGGTGGTCAACTGCGCACGTGCCCGTCGCCGTGCACCACGTACTTGGTCGTGGTGAGCTCGTTCAGCGCGACAGGCCCGCGCGCGTGGAGCCGCGAGGTCGAGATGCCGATCTCGGCGCCCATGCCGTACTCGCCGCCGTCGGTGAACCGGGTGGAGGCGTTCACGTAGACCGCTGCGGCATCCACCTCGGTCACGAACCGCTGGGCGGCGGCCTCGTCCTGGGTGATGATCGCCTCGGAGTGCTGGGTGCCGTGGGCGGCGATGTGGGCGAGCGCCTGGTCGAGCGAGTCAACCGTGCGCACGGCGATCTTCATGTCGAGGAACTCCGTGTCCCACGCGTCCTCACCGGTGACGATCTCAACGCCGTTTGCCTGGAGCGCCGCGATGATGGAGTCGCGCAGCTCGGCGCGGTCGCGGTGCACCAGCAGCGTCTCGGCGGCGTTGCACTTGCTGGGGCCGTTGATCTTGGAGTTCACCGTCACGGCCTCGGCGATGGCCGCATCGGCGCTCGCGTCGATGTAGACGTGGTTGTTGCCGCCGGCTGCCGCGAGCACCGGGATGCGCGAGTTGTCGAGCAGGAAGTGCTTCAGCTCCTCACCGCCGCGCGGGATGACCACGTCGGCGGCGCCCGGCGTGGCGATGAACTCGCGCAGCACGTCGCGGTCGGTGTCGAGCTCCTGCACCGCGTCCACCGGCAGGCCGGCCTCGGCGAGCGTCGCGCGCACCAGGTCGATCAGCGCGCGGTTGGTGTGCGCGGCCATCGACGAGCCCCGCAGGATGCAGGCGTTTCCCGACTTGATGGTGAGGGCCGCGGCGTCGGTGGTGACGTTCGGGCGGGCCTCGTAGATCACTGCGATCACGCCCAGCGGCACGCTCATCTTCTCGATCACGAGGCCGTCGGCGCGCACGGTGCGGCCCAGCACAACGCCGGTGGGATCGGGCAGCGCCGCCACCGCGCGCACGCCGGCGCTGAGCTCGGCGATGCGGTCGGGCGTGAGCGTGAGGCGGTCGATGATGGCCGTGGTCTGCCGGCCGCTTGCGGCCTCCACGTCGATGCGGTTGGCGGCGGCAATCTGCTCGGCATGGTCCTCTATGGCGCGGGCGATCGCCGCGAGCGCGGCATCGCGCTGGGCCGTCGGCACCGCAGCGAGTGCCCGTGCTGCCGCGCGGGCGCTGGAGGTGAGATCGGTGGCGGTGGCGCTCATATGACTACAAGGTTATCGCGATGCACCACTTCGCCCGCGCCACGTACTCCCGCCGACGCGCGCGCGTCCGCGGCCGAGAGGCTCGCGATGCCGACGGCGAAGGCGGTGCCGTCGGGTCCGGCCACCTCCACGGCGTCGCCCGGCGCGAAGCTTCCGTCCACCGCGGTGACGCCGACGGCGAGCAGGCTGGTGCCCTTCGCGCGGATGGCCCGAAGCGCCCCGGCATCGACCGAGACCTTGCCCCGCACGGGCTTCCCGTAGCGCACCCAGAGCTTGTAGGCCGAGAGCGGGCTGGGATCGGCGCTGAAGCGCGTGCCGACCGGCCCGCCGGCCGCGGCCGCCGCCACCACCCCGGCGCTGCGGCCGTTTGCGATCACCACGGCCACGCCGCCCGAGCGCGCCATCTCGGCCGCCACCACCTTCGAGCGCATCCCGCCCGAGCCCCAGGTCGAGCGCCCGGGGCGCAGTTCGAGCGTCTCGAGCATCGTGTGGTCGGTGACCTCGGCCAGGCGCTGGGCGCCGGGCCGTGCCGGATCGCGGTCGTAGAGGCCGTCGGTGTCGGTGAGGAGCACCAGCAGCCGGGCGCGCAGGAGCACCGCGACCTGGGCGGCGAGCGCGTCGTTGTCGCCGAAGGTGATCTCGTCGGTCGCCACCGAGTCGTTCTCGTTCACGACCGGGACGAGGCCCCAGCCGATGAGCGTCTCGAGCGTTCCGCGCGCGTTCACGTACCCGTCGCGGCGATGCACGTCGCCCGAGGTCAGGAGCACCTGGGCGGCCGGGACGCCGTGGCGCTTGAGCGCAGTCTCCCAGCGGCGCTGCAGCACTGCCTGGCCCACGGCGGAGGCCGCCTGCAGCTCGTGCAGCCGGCCGGGGCGGGCAGTCCTCCCCAGCGTGCCGAGGCCCAGCGCGATGGCGCCGGAGCTCACCAGGGCCACCGGAGTGCCGGCCGCGCGCAGCGCCGCGACATCCGCCGCGATTGAATTGAATACACGCGCGCGCGCATGCCCACGCGCGTCCACCAGCGTGGAGGAGCCGACCTTGACGATCACCGCTCTGCGAGCCATGCGGGAAAGGATACGGTGGGGTGGCGCGCGATAGCGCCGGTGCGATAGACTGGGAAACGTGTCGAGCGACTCGCACGCCCAACGTCAGCGTCTCACAGCCCAGACGCTCGAGCGCATGCGCGAGGGTATCCGCAAGCGTGCGGAGGCGCTTGGCCGCGACCACGAGCAGCGTTTCGCCGAAGTCGGCCGCATGGTGGCCGATAACAGGCTGGAACGAGGCATGTCACAGCAGGAGCTGGCTGTGCTGTGCGGCACCACCCAGTCCGCAATCGCACGGCTCGAGCGCGGTGGCAGGCCTCCCAAGCTGGACACGTTGATGAGGATCGCCGACGCACTCGACGCCGAGCTCTATCTCGAGATGCGGCTGAGACCCCAGGAAATCGAAGGAGACCGGTAATGGCAGTGACACTGCGCGACTTCATGTCCAGTGACGACGTGCTCACGATCGAGCCGGAGGCCACGCTGGGCGCCGCGGCGCGCAAGATGCGCCAGCGCAACGTCGGTGCCGCCGTCGTGGTGGACGAGCAGAACGCCGTCACCGGGATCTTCACCGAGCGCGACCTGCTCCGCGCCATCGCCGACAGCCGCCATCCCGATGTGGGCCAGGTGCAGTCGTACATGACCTCCGACCCCATCACGCTGCCGTCCGACCATCTGCCCAGCGAGGCCGCCCGCATCATGTCGGAGGGCAAGTTCCGGCACATCCCCGTGGTGGACGACGGCAAGCTGGTCGGCGTCGTCTCCATCCGCGACCTGATGCAGGCCGGGCTGCACATCCAGACGGCCGACGCGCACATCGGCAGCGACTTCCCCTGATTCATCAAACCGGGTGACGCGCCGTCCCCGGATGTCGCCCACCCTGTGGGAAGAGCTCCCCGGCCCGCCGTCTCCCAAGTGGTTCCTCGTATGCTTAGGGTGCGATCGAGCCCGGATACGGCACCGTGGAGCATTGCCCGATCTGAGGTGGCGCCGTTCCGCCGGCCACGTTGCTCCGCGCTGTTTGGGACGACAACGCCGGGTGATGACCGGCGGTGGGTGAAGGCCCCGCCCGCTGCGGCGCCGCCTCGGATCGCGCAAACCGACTTCGCCTCCACGACGTAGATCTCATGATGGTCGTTGTCGCCGAAACCCCGTTTGCACCGCCCGCGCGTGGCCGCCTGCGCCATTGGACTAACGTTTCGCGGGTGGACTACGCACCTTTGTCCGACGAGGACCTCCTGGGCCGGGTCGCCAACAGGCGCGACGGCGACGCGTTCGACGAGCTCTACCGCCGCTACAGCCGCGCGGTCTACTCGCTGGTGGCGCGCACCGTGCGCGACGCGGCGCTCGGTGAGGACGTGGTGCAGGAGACCTTTGCGGCAGTGTGGCGCGCCGCGCGCTCGTACCGAAGCGACCGCGGCAGCGCGACGGCGTGGCTCTTCACCATCGCCCGAAACTGCGCTGTGGACGCCATCCGCGCGCGCAAGCCGACGGTGGGCGATCCGCCCGACATGGCGGACTCAGGCCCCACGCCCGAGGAGCAGACGGTCGCCGACATGGAGGCGTTCCGGGTGCATGCGGCCGTCGATAGCCTGCCCGACCGCGAGCGCGACGTGATCGAGCTGGCCTACTTCGAGGGCCTCTCCCAGAGCCAGGTGGCCCAGCGTCTGGAGCTGCCGCTGGGCACCGTGAAGACGCGCACGCGCGCGGGCCTCGCCCACCTCGCCGAGCGGCTGCAGCACGAGCGGGTGATGTCGTGAGCGACGAGCGCGATCTCACCGGAGTCGAGGAGCTCCTTCGCTCGGTGCCCGCACCTTCGGAGGTGCCCACCCGCTACGCCGAGGTGGCGAAGGAGGCGGCAATCGGATCGGACATATCCGGCGGTCTTCGTTCGGCGGCGCGCCGCACCCTGCCGCGGCGGCGCTGGTTCGCGGCAGCAGGAGTCGTCGTCGGGGCGCTGGCCGCAACGCTCGTTTTTGCAGTCGCGGACGGTGGCTCGTCCACCAGCTACCAGTCGAGCATCGCGCTGACTGCGGGCAGCCCGTCGTTTGCGAAGGCGACCGGCTCGCTCGACATCGGCAAGGCCGACGGCGCGATGAGCCCAGCCGTGCTGCGGGTGTCGGATCTGCCGCCGGCGCCGGCAGGCGAGTACTACGAGATGTGGTTCACGTCCAAGGACGACACCGTGGGCATCATGGCCTTCAACACCAATGCGGACGGCACGGTGAAGGTTGACGGGGCGATCCCGGCGGGCATGCACTGGGATCGGTGCTGGGTGTCGCTCGAGAGCGATGCGGGCAACGGCCACACGGTCGTGAAGCCCGTCCTTCACTCGAGCTGATCGCCGCTACAGATCGGCGCGGCCGGGCCGATCGACATGGCACTGTGCCCGGCTTCCCCACACGCCTCCTCGCGCTCCGGTTCCGGTGCGAGTGGCTGGTGTTCACGGCGCTTGGGATGCAGCTCGTGGTGGTCGTGCCGGTGGTTCCCGGGCTGCCGTCGCAGGAGCAGCTCGCGCTGCGGGCCGGGAGCTACGTCGCGGTGGCCGCGTTCCTGGCCCTGAACGTGCGCCTGAGGCGTCCCAGCCCGGCGGCCGAGGTCATCTTCGAGCCGGCGCCCGCGCCGGTCGTCACGCCGCCGCCGCCCGCGATCGCCGGCCAGTGGCCGGCCGCGTCGCCCCCCGCTGTCGCGGTGCTCAACGAGGCGCTGCCGCCGCTGATGGTCAACGTGGACGGCGCGCGGCGGTGGATCGCCGACGTGGTCGATGCGGGGCCGCTGGTGGTCGTAGTGAGCGTGGAGCCACGCGACGCTCGCCGTGACGCGCTGATGGCGGCGGTGCGAAAGGCCGGGGTCAGGGTGATTCTTGTGTCACGGTCGCCTGCGGCCGTTCAGATGTTCGGCGCGCCGGCCGGCGGGGTGTTCGTGATCGACTGCGGCTGCCGGCTTCGGCTGGCGTTTGCGGCAGCGCGCCCGGGCGAGTGGATCGCGCCGGCGACCGTGATCAGCCGGGTCAGGCGGCTGGCGCCGGGGGATGGTGGTCTTCGAGCTGGCCCGCCCGGATCACCTCTGCCATCGTCGCAGACGAATCGCGGTAGATGGAGCCATCCTCGAACTGGATGACCGGGTAGTGCCGCTGGCCGCTGACCTGCTCGATCGCGTCGCGCTTCTTGCGGCTGGTGGGGAGCCGGACGGGCTCGTACTCGATGCCCGCCTCCTGCAGCGCTTTCTCCACCCGCCAGCAGTGATGGACACCGAGCTTGAGCCACGTGGTGGAGCAGGTGTAGAGCTTGAGAGCGATGCCTGCCACTATACTTCCGGCCCTCGCGGGGCTATAGCTCAGTTGGGAGAGCGCCTGGATCGCACCCAGGAGGTCAGCGGTTCGAATCCGCTTAGCTCCACTCCGGAATGCCGCTGGAAACAAGGGCTTTCGTAATCTATCGGCCCGATCGGCGCGGCAGGGGCCGATCTCGCCCGCCACGTGTCCGGATATCCGGACACACCGGTGGTGTCTTACGATGTCCTGATTTGCGGACTGGAGCAGATTGTCGTACAATGTCCGCAAATGCAGACATCTAACTCCCACGACGGCGACCCGTACCGGATCTATACGGCCGCATCTCTTGGATCGGCGATCCGCCACTATCGGCGCGAGGCTGGACTGTCCCAGGCTGAGCTCGCGGAGCGAACCGGCCTGCACCGAACCTACCTCTCTGCCCTTGAGCAAGGCAAGGACACCGAGCAGCTGCGACGGCTGCTCCGGGTGCTGAAACAACTCGGCGTCCGAATCACGCTCGAAAAGGCCGACTGGTAGTGGCAACCAATGAGCTCGCGGTCTGGCTGTACGGCGAGCGCGTGGCGACCATTGACCGAGACAACCGCGGCAGACCACGACTGACGTACTCCCAGGAGGCACTTGACCGCTATGCGCTGGGCACGCCGCTGTTGTCGTTGGCGTTATCCTTGCGACCCGAGCGATATCCGCAAGGCGTCGTCCGGACCTTTCTCGACGGCTTGCTGCCGGAGGGAAACTCCCGGCGTGCTGCCGCTGAGGATTTCGATCTACGGGCCGCCGACACGTTCGGTCTGATTCGCGCGCTGGGTCGTGACTGTGCTGGCGCGATCGTCGTGCAGCCAGCCGACGCTCCGCCACCGCCACCGGCGACGACCGTCACCGCCGAGCGGCTGAGCGACGACGATATCGCCGCGCTCGTCGCGAATCTCCGAAGCGCACCGCTCGGCGTGGCCGAGCGCGTCCGAATCTCGCTTGCCGGGGTCCAGGAGAAGCTCGTCCTCACCCGCATGCCGGACGGAAGCTGGGGTCGGCCCATCGACGGGACGCCCTCGACGCACATCCTCAAGCCCGAACTGGCGGATTACCCGAACACCGTCGAGAACGTGGCGTTCTGCATGCGGGTAGCCAAGCACCTGGGCCTCTCGGTCGCTGAGGTCGAGACTACGGCCATTGGCGGGCGCAAGCTCATCGTTGTCGAGCGCTACGACCGCGTCGTCGGCACCGACGGGGCGGTCACGCGCCTTCACCAGGAGGATCTCTGTCAAGCCTCGGGAATTCCTCCGGAGCGGAAGTACGAAGAGGACGGCGGCCCGTCGCTGCGCAGCATCGCCGGAATCCTCGAGGCGGCCGCGACGCCGGATTCGCTCGACACGCTGCTTCGTGCACTGACGGTGCACGTTCTACTGGGAAACGGTGACGCGCACGCGAAGAACTACTCGCTGTTGCACGATCCATCCGGCGCGCTTCGCCTCACACCGTTGTACGACCTGATGTCCACGCTGCCCTACGGCGACGATCGGCTAGCGATGTACGTCGACTCGGTGCAGCGGACGAATCGTGTGACCGCGACGCGGATCACCAACGAGGCGGCGAGGTGGGGGATGTCGAGGCAACGAGCACTCGAGATCGTGATGGACATGGTCGAACGGGCGCCGAGCGCCGTGCAGTCCGCGGCTACCGAGACCCCCGATCTTCCCGATGCGATACCCGAAATTGTCCAAGCACAGATCGACCACATCGTGACCGATTCGGCGGCGCCGGCATGATCTGGCGTCGCCTGGCACCGGCTATTCACGCGCCAGGAACACCACTCTGCTCGGGTCGGTGAGCGTCTGCTGCTCGACCAGCGAGAGCCCGGCGGCCTCGAGCATGCCCGCGTAGTCGGTCGCGCCTGCCTTCTCCAGCAGGCAGATCAACCCCTTCGGCCGAACCAACGCGGCGAAGCTCTCGAGCGACGCTTGCTCATCCCTCGCGTGGTGGAGTGCCAGCGCCGCCCACACCAGATCGAACGTGCCCAGCGATTGCAGGTCACCGTTCAGATCAACGGTCGCGGTCTCCACGCGATCGGACAGTCCCAGCCGCTCGGCCCGCTCTGCCGTCCGCTGCAGCATCACCGGCGACCCGTCCGCCGCGACGACCGTCGCCGCCGGGAACGCCTCGGCAAGCGCTGTCGCGGCGACGCCCGGCCCGCAGCCGAGATCCGCAACGCGCCGCACCTTGCTACCGGCGTGTGTGACGCAGATTGCGATCGCCTCGGCGGTCACCCCGGCTGCAAGCTCTGCTTCCCGCTCGAGCTTCGCGGCGGCATCGTCGCCGTGAAACCACTCGTGCGTCACGCAGTCACGGCTCGCAGCTCGGCCATGGAGTCCTGCAGGAGCTCCGGCAGCTCCCGCTCGTTCCCCGCAGCCACCCAGCGCTCGAACCCGATCCGAAACACCGCGATGCCGGCCTCGGCGCTCAGGCTCGCGGCGGGCTCGGCCACGCCGCGCTCGCGAAGCGTGGCCGCGATCGCGGCGGAGAGCGACGCCAGCTTGATGAGCTCGCGCTCCTGCAGGTCGGTGTTGGCCGAGATGATCGCCTGGCGCCGCAGGGCAAACGCACGCCGATCCTGCAGCACGGCTCCCGCGGCGGCAAGTGCTGCTGCGACCGCATCGAGCGGCGCCGCGGACGCTGGTGCATCGGCAACGGCCCGCACGAACACCTCCTGCAGCATGTCGGCGCCGCCGAACAGCACCTCGCGCTTGTCGGCGTAGTGGCGGAAGAAGGTGCGCTCGGTGAGCCCTGCCCGGGCGGCGATCTCGGCCACGGTGGTGTTCTCGAAGCCGCGCTCGGCATAGAGCGAGAGCGCCGCCTCCTCCAGCCGTCCGCGCCCGTTTGGCTCCCAGCGAGTCATGCGTCAATCCTAGTTCATGACAGTCACTGACATCCGTGCTAGTGTCATGACAGTTACTGACATCGAAGAGTTCGGAGGGTGATCATGCGGATTTTCGTCACAGGTGCATCGGGATGGATCGGATCGGCCGTGGTGCCCGAGCTGATCGGGGCAGGCCACGAGGTGGTCGGGCTCGGCCGCTCGGATGAGTCGGCTGCCGCGCTCACCGCCGCGGGCGCCGACGTGGTGCGCGGAGGGCTCGACGATCTCGACGTCCTCGGGAGCACCGCTGCGGCCTCCGACGGCGTGATCCATCTCGCGTTCAAGCACGAGCTCGCGTTCACGGGCAACTTCGAGGGCGCGGCCGACGCCGACGGCCAGGCCATCGAGGTGTTCGGCGAGGCGCTGGCCGGCTCCGAGCGGCCGTTCCTCATCGCGTCGGGCACGCTGGGCGTGGCGCCCGGACGCGTCGCGACCGAGCACGACTTCCCCGATCTCGACTCACCGCACTTCGCCGGCGGCCCGCGGATGCGTGCGATCAACGCCCGAACGACGCTCGACCTGGCGTCACGCGGCGTACGGTCGTCGGTCGTGCGGCTGCCCCCGACCAACCACGGCGACGGCGACAACGGCTTCATGGCGTTCCTCGTCAACATCGCCCGCGAGAAGGGCGTCTCGGGCTACATCGGCGACGGCACCAGCCGCTGGCCGGCGGTGCACCGGCTCGATTCCGCCCGGGTGTTCCATCTGGGCGTGGAGCAGGCGCCCGCCGGATCGGTGCTGCACGCCGTGGCCGACGAGGGGGTGCCGATCCGCGACATCGCCGAGGTGATCGGCCGGCACCTGGACATCCCCGTCGTCTCGGTCTCACCCGAGGATGCGCCCGGGCACTTCAGCTGGCTGGCCGGGTTCCTGGGGCTCGACAGCCCTGCGGCGAGCACGATCACGCGCGAGCTGCTGGGCTGGGAGCCGGCGCAGCCGGGGCTCATCGCCGACCTCGACCAGGGCCACTACTTCCGCGGGAACTGACAACCGCACGACCACAAAAGTTTCACTGGCCGGTCACCCGCAGCGGGTGGCCGGCCGGTGACACTCCGGCCATTCGAGAACCCGATCCGAGCGAGGTGCTCCGTGGCCCGAACACGCATTCCGTCCGACCCGACCGAGGACATCCCGAGCAGGCTGACGCGGCGAAGCGCGCTGACCCGTGGTGCCGGCATCATCGGCGGCCTCTCCATCGGCGCCCAGGTGATGGCGGCCACCGGCGCCGACACCGCATTTGCCGCGAGCGTGCGGAAGGCAGCCGGCCAGGTCGCGAAGCCGGGCTACGGCAAGCTCGTGCAGCACACCGGCGAGATGTCGCTGCCCGCCGGCTTCCACGCCACGGCGTTCGGTCACGCGGGCTCGAAGATGTCGGACGGCCTGCCCACGCCGCAATTCCACGACGGCACGACCTGCGTCGGGCTCGGCGGCGGCCAGCTCCTGCTGGTGCGAAACCACGAGGGCTACGACACCGGCCGCGCGATCGGGAAGCGCCGCGCCTACGACCGCGTCGCCCAGGGCGGGGTCACCGCCTCGGTGTTCGACACGAGGACCGGGAAGCTCCGCGAGAGCGCGCTCGTCCTGAACGGCACCGACAACAACTGCAACGGCGGGCCCACTCCGTGGGGCAGCTGGCTCTCGTGCGAGGAGTCCACCGTCGGCCCCATCGAGGGGTTCGAGAAGAAGCACGGCTACGTCTTCGAGGTGCCGTTCTCGGCCCGGGGGCTCATCGATCCTGTGCCGATCAAGGCCATGGGCCGCTTCGAGCACGAGGCGTGCGTCATCGACCCGGCAACCGGCATCGTCTACATGACCGAGGACAACGGCGACCCCGCAGACGGCTTCTACCGCTACCTGCCCGACCACCCGGGGCAGCTGCACCGCGGCGGCACGCTGCAGATGCTGGCCGTCCACGGGCGCTCGCGCTACATCACCTACAAGCACCAGACGGTGGGCGAGAAGCTCCGCTGCGAGTGGGTCGATATCGACGACCCCGATCCCAGCGACGCCGAGAACCACCCCGACGCGGTGTTCGAGCAGGGCGTCGCGAAGGGCGCGGCCCAGTTCATGGGACTCGAGGGCGCCCACTGGTCACGCGGCAGCGTCTACTTCGTCGCGAGCGAGGCCGGAAACCGCGACGAGGGCCAGATCTGGCGCTACACGCCGGTGGGGCTGAAGCACGGCGAGCTGGTGCTGCTCTACGAGTCGGAGGACAAGACCGTGCTCGACCAGCCCGACTCGCTGGCGGTGAGCCCGCGCGGCGGGGTGGTGGTGTGCGAGGACGGCGACGGCGAGGACATCAACGGCGGCACTAACTACATCCGCTGCCTCACGCCGGCCGGCCAGATCGAGACGTTCGCGCGAAACGACACGCCGCTCGACCTGCACAAGTGGGAGGACACCCCGAAGGGCTGGATCGGCCGAAGCGAGTACTCGGGGGCGACCTATAGCCCCGACGGCCGCTGGCTCTTCGTGAACATCCAGTACCCGGGCACCACGTTTGCCATCACCGGCCCGTGGGAGAAGGGCTGGCTCTGAGAGCGAGCTGCACGAGCCGCGCGAAGCTCTCGACCGTCCGGAGCTGATCGGGGGTGAGCGTGCGCTCACCCGGGTCGGCTCCAAGCGCTCCAAAGCGCGTCGCACCGTCGTCCAGCGGGATCGCCCACGCGCGGCCCGCGGACGACGGCTCGGCGTGCGCGATGACGCTCAGCGCCGCCTCCCGGGCCCGCCCGTCGCGTCCCTCACCGGCGTCGATCGCGTTGGTGACGAGGTGGACGCCCTCGAGCTGGGCCGCATACCGCAGGCCGTTCAGCTGCGTCAGGATCGCCTCGGCCGTGTCGTCCCCCGTGGCGATGTCAGCGGCGGCGTCGTGCAGGAACTGGGCCTCATGGCTGCGATCGCCGGCGAGCCTCACCGCGTCGCGGCGAAGGCTCGCCATCACCGCGACCACCACGGCAACCACGATGTAGGCCGCCAGCGCGGCGATGCTCTCGCCGGAGTCGATGCGAAACGAGTGGTAGGGCTGCGTGAAGAAGAAGTTGAACGTCGCTGCGCCGAGCGCGGCGACCACGAGCGCCGCGGCGATGCCGCCCACCGTCGAGATCAGCACCGGCACCAGCAGGATGAGCGCGATCGTCCCGGTGTTGAGGTCGTCGCGAAACGGCGAGACGACGACCGAGAACGCGGCCAGGGCGCCGATCCCCAGGATGATCCCCGACACCGTGCGGCTGAGCACGTCGATCTCGGGGGCGGTGAGGTGATCGTTTGTCATGCGTCGATGGTACCTCTGGAATTACGTACTCTCGCGATCTTCAGACCGTCTTAAGATCAACCGCTCTGGTCTTCACACGGCCTTCAGCACACCAGTCCTACGGTGATATCGAAGTGCTATCCCGTTCGAGAGAGGTGTGTGATGCTTGACGTGTACTCGGTGGTGGTGATCGTCGGCGTGATGGCCGGCATGGTCGGCCTCGTCTGGGCTCTGGAGCGCGTCTGATGAGCTCAGGAGATGCCTTCGGGATCGTCGTGACGATCGCGGCGTTTCTGTACTTATGTTATGCGCTCTTTCGAGGTGAGAAGCTGTGACCGCAAACGGCTTCTTGCAGATCGGGCTCTTCCTGATCATCCTCACGGTGGCGGCGCGGTTCTTCGGCGGGTACATGGCGTGGGTGTACTTCTCGAGCGGGCCGCGCAGCACCCCGGTGCTGGGCACCCTCGAGCGCGGGCTCATGCGCCTGCTGGGCATCGGCTCAGACGACGAGGAGCAGTCGTGGCAGGCCTACTCGGTGAGCGTGATCGCCCTGAGCGTGGTCTTCACGCTGGTGCTCTACGTGCAGCTGCGCATCCAGGGCCACCTGCCGCTCAACCCCGACGGGCTGCCGTCGGTGAACGCCGGGCTTGCCTTCAACACGGCGACGAGCTTTGTGACCAACACCAACTGGCAGTACTACGCGGGCGAGTCGACCATGTCCTACCTCAGCCAGATGGCAGGCCTCGCCGTCCAGAACTTCGTGTCGGCAGCCGTCGGCATGGCGGTGCTCGCGGCGGTCATCCGCGGCTTCTCGCAGCGCGACCTGAAGACGCTCGGGAACTTCTGGGTGGACCTCTACCGGTCGCTCGCCTTCATCCTGCTGCCCCTCGCGCTCCTCGGCGCGATCGTGCTCATGTCCCAGGGCGTTGTGCAGACGTTCTCCGGCCACGCCGTGGCCCACACGCTGCAGGGCGCAACGCAAGATCTGGCGCGCGGCCCGGTGGCCTCGCAGATCTCGATCAAGCACCTCGGCACCAACGGCGGCGGGTTCTTCAACGCGAACTCCGCGGCACCGTTCGAGAGCCCGACGGCATTCACCGGCTACTTCGAGCTCTTCCTCGAGCTGCTGATCCCCGTGGCGTCGGTCTTCATGTTCGGCAAGGCGATCAACGCGATGCGCCACGCCTGGACGATCTTTGCGGCGATGGCGGTGATCTTCGTGATCGGCGTCGCCGTGATCGTGCCGTCCGAGCAGCACGGCTCGGCAGTGCTTCGCGACGCGCACGTGAGCCTCGCCGCCGGCGGAGGCCAGAGCGGCGGCAACATGGAGGGCAAGGAGACCCGCTACGGCATCGCCGAGACCGGGGTCTTCGGGGTGGGTACCACCGATACCTCGACCGGCGCTGTGGTCGCAAGCCACGACTCGCTCACGCCGCTCGGCGGTGCGACGACCATCGTCAACATGTTCCTGGGCGAGATCACGCCGGGCGGCGTCGGAACCGGGATGAACGGCATGTTGCTCTACGTCATCCTCGCGGTGTTCATCGCCGGGCTGATGGTGGGCCGCACGCCCGAGTACCTGGGCAAGAAGATCGAGGCAAAGCAGATCAAGCTCGCGCTGGTGGGGACGGTGTTCGTACCCATCGTCGTGCTGGTGATGACGGCGATTGCGGTAACAACACATGCCGGCCTCATATCGATGGACAACCCAAGCGCGCACGGCTTCAGCGAGGCGCTCTATGCGTATACGTCACAGGTGAACAACAACGGCAGCGCATTTGCCGGCTACACCGGCGGCCTGGGGTATGACCTCGCAAACTACATGGGCGGCATCGGCATGATGCTCGGCCGGTTCGTCCTGATGATCACCACGCTCGCGGTCGCCGGATCGCTCGCTGGGAAGAAGCTCCATCCCGCCGGCGCGGGCACGCTGCGAAACGACACGCCGATGTTCGGCGTGATGATCGTCGGCGTGATCATCCTCGTCTCTGCGCTCACGATCCTGCCCGCGCTCTCGCTCGGGCCGCTCGTCGAGCAGCTCTCCAACGGGAGGTTGTTCTAGATGGCCGCCACACTGCGGCGCTCCGTCATCGTGGTGGTGCTCAGCATCGCCGTCTTCGGACTGGCCTACCCGGCCCTCGTGACGCTCATCGGGCAGACCGCATTCTCGGCGCAGGCCGACGGCAGCCTCGTGACCCGCGACGGCCGCACGGTCGGCTCGAAGCTGGTCGCCCAGGGCTTCACCGGGCCGCGCTACTTCCACGAGCGGCCGTCGGCCACGACCCCCGCCTACAACGGCATGGCCACCGGCGGCTCGAACCTGGGCCCCAACAGCAAGAGCCTCTACCAGACCGTGCAGCAGCGCATCGCTGCGGTGCTCAGGCTGGAGGGCCCGTACAACCCCGGGCTCACCGCCAGGGGCATCCCGGTGGACGCCGTCACGGCCTCGTTCTCGGGCATCGACCCGCAGATCTCCGTCGCCTACGCCCACCTGCAGGCCCGCCGCGTCGCCGCGGTCAGGCACCTGCCGCTCCGCACCGTCAACCAGCTCATCTCGCAGAACACGGCCGGGCGGTTCCTGGACGTGTTCGGCGAGGCGGGCGTGAACGTCCTTCAACTCAACCTCGCACTGGATCGGACTGCACAATGAGCGCTCAGCCAATCGGCCGCCGGCCGGCCAAGCTCTTCAGCCGTGAGATCGTCGTCGCAGCGACGAAGGACTCGCTCCTGAAGCTCTCGCCCCGCTACCAGGCCCACAACCCCGTGATGTTCATCGTGGAGGCGGGCTCGGTCATCACCACCGCGATCGCGATCCTGGCGGCATTCCGCGGCCAGGGCACCACGCTCTGGTTCACCGCCACGGTGTCGGTCTTCCTCTGGCTCACGGTGATCTTCGCGAACATCGCAGAGGCGATCGCAGAGGGCCGCGGCAAGGCGCAGGCAGACACGCTGCGGGCCACCCGCACCACTACGCTCGCCCGCCGCCGCACCGCGGGCGGAGCGGTGGAGGAGGTGCCCGCCTCCGACCTCCAGCGCGGCGACCAGGTGCTGGTCAGCGCGGGCGAGGTGATCCCCGCCGACGGCGACGTGATCGAGGGCGCAGGCTCCGTGGACGAGTCGGCCATCACCGGCGAGTCTGCGCCCGTCATCCGCGAGTCGGGCGGCGACCGCTCGGCGGTGACCGGCGGCACCCGCCTGCTCTCCGACGAGCTGGTGGTGCTCGTCACCCAGGAGCCCGGCCAGTCGTTCCTCGACCGCATGATCGCGCTCGTCGAGGGCGCCGAGCGGCGAAAGACGCCCAACGAGATCGCCCTCAACATCCTTCTCGCGGGCATGACGATCGTCTTTCTCATCGCGTGCGCGACGCTGGCGCCCTTTGCCTCCTACGCCAACACCGGCCTCTCGACCACCGTGCTCATCGCCCTGCTCGTGGCGCTCATCCCCACCACCATCGGCGCGCTGCTCTCGTGCATCGGCATCGCCGGCATGGACAGGCTCGTGCGCCGAAACGTGCTCGCGATGTCGGGCCGCGCGGTGGAGGCTGCAGGCGACATCGACGTGCTGCTGCTCGACAAGACGGGCACCATCACGCTCGGTAACCGCCAGGCCTCGGAGTTCATCCCCGCGGAGGGCATCGCCGAGCACGACATGGCGGAGGCCGCGCAGCTCAGCTCGCTCGCCGACGAGACCCCCGAGGGCCGCTCGATCGTGGTGCTCGCCAAGCAGTACGGCATCCGCGAGCACGAGCTCTCGCGGATGGAGGCCGAGTTCATCCCGTTCACCGCCCAGACCCGCATGAGCGGCGTGGACATCGACGGCGCGCACATCCGCAAGGGCGCGCCGGATGCGATCCAGCAGTTCGTGGAGGCAAACGGCGGGCGGTTCCCGGCGGCGGTGAGCGACGCCGTGCAGCGCGTCGCCTCGAGCGGCGGCACGCCCCTGGTGGTGGCCCGCGACAACTTCGTCCTGGGCGTGATCCACCTGAAGGACATCGTGAAGGGCGGCATCCGCGAGCGGTTCGAGGAGCTTCGCAAGATGGGCATCCGCACCGTCATGATCACGGGTGACAACCCCGTCACCGCAGCGGTGATCGCCGAGGAGGCGGGGGTTGACGACTTCCTGGCCCAGGCGACCCCCGAGGCCAAGATGGAGCTCATCATGGAGGAGCAGTCCAAGGGCCGGATGGTGGCGATGACCGGCGACGGCACCAACGACGCCCCGGCGCTCGCGAAGGCCGATGTCGGGGTCGCGATGAACACCGGCACGCAGGCCGCGAAGGAGGCCGGCAACATGATCGACCTCGACTCCAACCCGACGAAGCTGATCGAGATCGTCGAGGTGGGCAAGCAGCTCCTCATCACCCGCGGCTCGCTGACGACGTTCTCGATCGCCAACGACCTGGCCAAGTACTTCGCAATCCTCCCCGCCGTGTTCGCCTACACGTACGCGGCGAGGCCGGGCGAGCACGGGCCGCTCTGGACGATCAACGTCATGCACCTCGGGACGCCCACCAGCGCGATCATCTCGGCAGTGATCTTCAACGCGATCATCATCCCGTTCCTGATCCCGCTCTCGCTGCGCGGGGTGCGCTACCGGGCGGTCGGGGCGACGGCGCTCCTTCGCCGCAACCTGCTGATCTACGGCCTGGGCGGCATCATCCTGCCGTTCGTCGGGATCAAGCTGATCGACCTCGTCATCCACAACCTCCTGGGCGCCTGAGTGGCGAGCGCTCCCGGCAGGCGAGGGCACCATCGCATCCTGCTGGGGGCGGCCGCCGGCGTCGGCAAGACCTACCGCATGCTGCTCGAGGGCAGGCAGGCGGCCGAGAACGGGGTGGACGTCGTGATCGGCTACCTCGAGCCGCACGACCGGCGGGAGACGAGCGCCCTGGCGGCCGGGCTCGAGGTGGTGCCCCGGCGCCGCGCCCAGCATGCCGGTGTGGAGCTCGAGGAGATGGACGTCGATCTGCTGCTCCAGCGCCTGCCCGAGCTCGCCCTCATCGACGAGCTGGCCCACACCAATGCGCCCGGGGCGCGCAGCGTGAAGCGCTACGAGGACGTCGATCTCGTGCTCGCCGCCGGCGTCGATGTGATCTCGACGGTCAACATCCAGCACCTCGAGAGCCTGAACGACGTGGTCTTCGAGCTGACCGGCGTGCGGGTGCGCGAGACGTTTCCCGACCGCGTGCTGGAGGAGGCCGACGAGGTGGTGCTGGTGGATCTCACGCCCGAGGAGCTGCGCGACCGCATCCGCGCCGGCAAGGTGTATCCGCAGCCGCGCGTCGAGGCTGCGCTCGCGAACTTCTTTCGTGCCGAGCGGCTCTCGTCGCTTCGCCAGCTGGCGCTGCGCGAGGTGGCCGAGGACGTCCAGCTCAAGCGCGGCCCGGCAGTCACCGGCATCGCCCAGCCGCAGCAGATCCTCGACCGGATCCTGGTGCTGATCGAGCCGCAGCCGGGATCCCAGCGGCTGATGCGCCGGGCGTGGCGCTCGGGGCAGCGGCTGGGTGCCGATGTGGACGCGCTCTGGGTGCACCGGCCCGGTGCCCGGCTCGCCGAGGACGAGCGGGTGGCGATCGCCGCCCTGCGCCGCCTGGCGGTGCTCCTGGGCATCCACTTCCTCGAGGAGGAGGACGTCGCCCCGGTGCAGGCCGTAGCGCCGTGTCGCCGCCGACCGCGGTACCACGTACGTCTTCCTGGAGCCGCCCGCCGAGGGGCGGTTCGACATGCTCCGCGGCCGGTCGGTGCTGCACCAGCTCATCGAGGCGCTGCCGGGCATCGACATCCGCATCTGCGCCGATCGCAGCCGCCGGCCCGGAGCGGGGGCATGAGCTGGATCACGCGCAGGCGGCCGGCCGAGGGTGGCTCGGGCCGGCGGGTGCTGGTCGCGTTCGCCGGGTCGCGGCTCGAGCAGCTGGTGCTGGACGCAGCCCTTCGCATCGCGCGCGCAGAGGATGCGACGCTCGTGCCCGCCTACCTCATCGTGGTGCCGCTGAGCTATCCCATCGACAGCCCGCTGCACGACGAGGTGGGCGTGGCGCTGCCAATCCTCGAGGCCGTCGAGGATCAGGCTGCGCGGGCCGGGGTGGCGGTCGATGCCCGCATGGAGCGCGGCCGCTCGCTTCGCGATGCGCTCGGCCGGCTCTGGTCGGCCGAGCACTTCGACCGGGTCATCCTGCCCGCCTCGGTGGACGGCTCCGAGGGGTTCTCGGGGCGCGATCTCTCGTGGGCGCTCGCAAACGCCCCCACCGAGATGGTGGTGCTGCGGCCCGCTCCGCCGGAGGCGGTGTCGTGACGCCGCGCCGCCATGCGACCGCCGTGCTCGCCTGCCTCACCGCCGTCGTGGCGGTATCGCTTCTGATCGCGCTGCTCGAGCGCATCGCGCCGGTGATCAGCCTGGGCATCCTCTACGTGCTGGCCGTGCTGCCGATCGCGCTGGCGTTCGGGCTCGGCTACTCGGCGCTCGTGTCGGTGGCGAGCATGCTCACGTTCAACTGGTTCTTCCTGCCGCCGGTGCACTCGTTCACGCTGGCCGACTCGCGCAACTGGTCGGTGCTGGTGGTGTTCCTGATCACGGCGGTGGTGGTGAGCGTGCAGGCGGCGCGCTCGCGGGCGCGGGCCGTGGAGGCGGAGCAGCGCGCGGCCGAGACCGCCGCGATCGCCGGGCTTGCGACGTCGCTCCTGCAGGGCGGCACGCTCGACGCCAAGCTGGGCGAGATCTCGGCGGAGTCGGCGGTGGTGCTCGACGCGCAGCGGGCGCGGATCGAGCTGGGCGCGCCGCACCCGGCGGCCAACGGCGAATCGCCCCTGCCGCTGGCGGCGGGCAGCCGGGCGGTGGGGACGATCTACCTCGACGACCGCGCAGCGCCCGAGCTGGCAGTGCGCGAGCGGTTCCTGCCCGCGCTGGCGTCGCTTCTGGCGGTGGAGATCGACCGCGAGCAGCTCGCCGGGCAGGCGGTGGAGGCCGACTCGCTGCGGCGAAGCGACAGCGTGAAGACGGCCGTACTGCGCGCAGTCAGCCACGACCTGCGAACGCCGCTGACGGCGATCCGGATGGCGGTCGATGGTCTGCTCAGCACGAGCTACGAGCTGGAGGAGGACGACCGCCGGGCGCTGCTCGAGAACATCCGCACCGAGACCGACCGCCTCACGCGGCTGGTCGCCAACCTGCTCGACCTGTCGCGGCTCGAGGCCGGTGCGGCGCTGCCCTCGACCGAGCTCTGGCCGCCCGATGCGCTGGTGGCCGAGGCCATCTCGTCCCTGGGCCACGCGGCCGACAACGTGCGGGTGCAGGTGCCGCCCGATCTCGCGCCGGTGAGGGTCGATCCGACGCACGCCCAGCGCGTGCTGGTGAACCTGATCGAGAACGCGATCCGGTACTCACCGCCGGGCGAGGCCGTGCTGATCCGCGGCACGAGCACCCGCCGCGACGTGGTGCTGCGCGTGGTGGACCACGGCCGGGGCGTGCCAGGCGGTGAGCTCGAGCACATCTTCGAGCCGTTCTCGACGGTGGGCAACTCGACCCACGGAGCGGGGCTCGGCCTCGCGATCGCGCGCGGCTTCGCCGAGGCAAACGGCGGGCGGGTGTGGGCCGAGTCCCAGCCGGGGCAGGGCGCAACGTTCGCGTTCGCCCTGCCGATCGCGTGACTGAACGGTGCCAGGCACCGTTGATTCACCGTTCGGGCGGCTACCTCCTAGAGTAGGTGCGTGCTTTCGCAGCCGCCCGCCGACCGCCGACGTCTGGTCATCCTCGTCACAGCGACGACCCTGGCGCTGGCGGTGGTGGCGATCGCGAGCCGGGCCGGCCTGCCGCGAAGCGCCCGTCTCCACAACACCGTCACCGCGCCGCGCGGAGGCAGCGCGCTGGTGGGCGGCGTCGCGGCGATCCTGGTCATCTCGCTCGTGCTCTTCGTCATCGCGCTCGGCAGCGTGCTTCTCACCGGCAGGCGGGGCCACTCCGAGGACGAGACCGAGCCGGAGCGGCGCCCCATGGCGACCTGGGAGCGCGTGGTGGCGATCGCGGTGCCGCTCCTCCTGATCGGCGCGGTGGTGGCCGTCATCGTGACCTCCGGCCCCGGCAAGCCTGCCCGTCAGCCGCCGATCCCGCCGCTCACCGGTGCAGGCTCCGGCGCTGCAACCACCCCGGTCACCCCGCCACGCAACAGCCCCGACCGGGGCTCTGCCATCGAGATCGGAGCGGCTGCGGGCCTCCTCATCGTCATCGCCGCCGGCGTGGCGATGGCCGTCATCAGCCGTCGCCGGCCCGAGCCCGACGAGCGCGACGAGCAGCGCGCCGCCGTCGCCGAAGCGGCCCGGTTCTCGATCGAGGACCTCCGTCGCGAGCGCGATCCCCGCACGGCGATCATCGCCGCCTACGCCCGCATGGAGACGCTGCTCGGGAGCATCGGCGTACCCCGCCATGCCGCCGAGACCCAGTACGAGTACCTGCGGCGCGTGATGGTCGCCGCCGACGCCCCGCCCGTCGCGGTCGGCGACCTCACCGAGCTCTTTCACGAGGCCAAGTTCAGCCGGCACGAGCTGACGGGGGCAGACCGCGACAGAGCCCTCGCCAGCCTCGTCGAGATCCGGGAGGCGACGGAGCAGTGATCCGCCGCCTCACAGCGGCCGTGCCGCTGATCGCCGCCGCGGTGATCGCGGTGCTCCTGCGAAGCAACCCGCTCGCAAGCGCGCTGGTCGTGGTCGCCGCGGCCGCCTATGCGGTGCTCCTCTGCGTCCGCTGGGCCTACGGCCGGGGAGGCGCGGCCGAGCCGTCGGCGTTCGCGGCGGGCCGGCGACCGGCCGAGCGCCCGGCGTCGGGGCTGCCGGAGGTCGCCCGGCTCGGCAACGCGATCTCGCTCTCGCACCAGAGCATGGCCGACTACGACATGCGCCTTCGCCCGGCGCTCCTGCGAGCGGCGCAGGGGCGGCTCCGCTCCCGCGGCATGAGCCAGGACGACCCGCGGGTGGCCGAGGAGGTGTTCGGCGCCGACGTGTGGGCGTTGCTCGCACCGCCGCCGCCAGGCAGTATTCGGCGCGACGTGCCGGGGCCGTCCATCGCAGCGGTCGAGCGAGTCGTCAAACGCCTGGAGGAGACATGACAGCCGAGCTGACAGTGGGACAGGTGGCCGAGCGGTCGCAGGCGATCCTCGACGAGGTCGAGCGCGCCGTGGTGGGCAAGCGGCCCGTGCTCGAGCTGCTCCTGCTGGGCGTGCTGGCAGACGGCCACGTGCTGCTCGAGGACTACCCGGGCCTCGCGAAGACGCTCATCGCGCGCTCGTTCTCGACTGTCATGGGCCTCGAGTTCGCGCGGGTGCAGTTCACGCCCGATCTGATGCCCGCCGACATCACCGGCTCCTCGATCCTCGATCAGCGCCGCATGGAGTTCGAGTTCCGCCCAGGGCCGGTCTTCACCAACATGCTCCTTGGCGACGAGATCAACCGCGCCCCTCCGAAGACCCAGGCGGCGCTCCTCGAGGCCATGCAGGAGCAGCAGGTCACCAGCGAGGGCGAGACGCGCCGGCTGCCGCGGCCGTTCATCGTCCTCGCCACCCAGAACCCCATCGAGTACGAGGGCACCTACCCGCTGCCCGAGGCCCAGCTCGACCGCTTCCTGCTGCGTCTGAGCCGTGGGCTACCCCTCCCGCGACGACGAGCGCCAGATGGTCGCCGAGCGGCTCGAGCGACAGCAGGACGACGTCCAGCTGCGGGCAGTCTCGAGCGTGGCGGAGGTGCTCGCGATGCAGCGCGCCGTCGAGCAGGTGCACGTGGCCGCCTCGATCAGCGGGTATGCGGTGGACATCGTGCGGGCAACGCGCGAGCTCCAGCGGCTGCAGGTGGGCGCGAGCCCGCGCGGCACGCTGGCGCTGGTGAAGCTCGCCCGCTGCCGGGCGGCGGTGGACGGCCGCGACTTCGTCACGCCCGACGACGTGAAGGCGGTTGCCGTGCCTGCGCTCGAGCACCGGCTCACGCTGAAGCCCGAGCTCTGGGTGCAACGCGTGAAGGCAGCCGACGTCGTGCGCGAGTGCCTGGACGAGGTGCCGACGCCCGCCGCCGAAGACCCACGCGGCGGATGATCCGCCGGGCGACCCCGAAGCTCGCGGGCCACCTCGCGGTGGTGGCGATCCTGCTGGTCGCGTCCGTCGCGCTGGGCCGGCCGGAGCTCGCGGTGCTCGCGGCGCCGTTCGCCGTCGGCATGCTGATCGGCCTGGGCAGCGAGCGCCGCCCCGCCGACGTGCACGCAGCGGTCGAGATCGACCGTGACCGCGCGCTCGAGGGCGAGACCATCCCGCTTCGCCTCGAGCTGCACTCGCCGTCGGCCCACCCCCTGCTCGACGTCGCGTTGGTGCTGCCCGCCGGGCTCGCAGCCACGCCGGGTGCGGGCACGTTTGCGAGCGTCACGCCGGCCCAGCCGGTCTCGGCCGATGTCAGGCTCGAGTGCCGGCACTGGGGCGGCTACGCCCGTGCCCAGCTCGCAGTGCGCGGGCGCGACGCCCATGGCTACTTCCGCGACGAGCAGCTGATCGACGTGCCGTTCGCGCTGCGCGTGTACCCCACCGCCGAGGCGCTCCAGCAGATGGTCGCCCCGGTCGATACGCAGCTCTCGGCCGGGAACCTGATCGCCCGCAGCTCGGGCGCCGGCATCGAGTTCGCCGACCTGCGGCCCTTCCAGGCGGGCGACGAGCTGCGGCGGGTCAACTGGAAGGCCACCGCGCGGCGCGGCTCGATGTGGGTCACCACGCGCCACCCCGAGCAGAACACCGACGTGATCCTCTTCCTCGACACCTTCGCCGACGTCCGCGACGGACGGTCGGGCACGCTCGACCTCACGGTGCGCGCCGCCGCCGCCCTCGCCGCGCGCTACCTGCAAAACCACGACCGCGTGGGCGTGGTGGGGTTCGGCGGGACGCTTCGGTGGCTCGAGCCCGGCAGCGGCGAGCGGCGGCTCTACCGGATCGTGGAGTCGCTCATCACCACCAGCCTGGTGTTCAGCTACGCGTGGAAGGAGGTCTCCGTGATCCCGCCGCGGATGCTGCCGCCAAACGCGCTGGTGGTCGCCATCAGCCCGCTGGTGGATCCGCGCGGCGTCAATGCGCTCTACGACCTGCTGCGGCGCGGCCTCGACGTGGCAATCGTCGAGATCTCGCCCGAGCCCTACCTGCAGGCTCCTCCCAGCCAGGCCGACGCGCTCGGCCTGCGGGTGTGGCGGCTCGAGCGTCAGGAGTTGATCGGGCAGCTCCGCGACGCCGGCGGGGCGGTCGCGTCGTGGGACGGCATCCGGCCGCTGGACGCCGTGGTGGAGGAGGTGACCCGGTTTCGCCGACACTCGCACCTCGCGGGCGCTCGCTGATCGTGCTGGCAGCGATGGCGCTGCTCGTGGCGGCCGCGCTCATCCCGCTGCTGCAGCGGCCCGGCCGCGCCGCGCCGCTGGCCGCCCTCGGCGTCACCGCCTGCGCCGTCGCGGCGGCCGCGATCGGCCTGCGCCGCCCGCGATTCCTCGCGCTCACCGCGGTTGTGATCGCCGGGGAGGAGCTGGTCGCCCTCGGTACGGGCCGCGGCCTCGATCTGGCGGCGCTGCCCCTCGCCGTCGTCCTCTTTGCGGGCATGGAGCTCGCCTACTGGGCTGCGGATGCGGTGGACGTCACCGTCGAGGCGGGCGTGCGTGGCCCGGCCGTCGCGCTCAGCACCGTCGTCGGCGGGCTCGCTGCTCTGGCGGTGGCGATCGTCGCCACGCGCCCGGTCAGCACGGGCCTCGGGCTGGTCACGCTCGGCCTGGTCGCGGCGGTCGCGGTGGTGGCCGCGCTCAGCTGGGCGGCTGCGGGCGCGTCCGCTCGCCGGTAGAGCGGCCATTGCGCGACGGCCCGAAGCGGTCGTACAATCCGGTTTGTGAGCATCAGCGGCGTACCGGTGCCCGGCGGCGGGCGCATCTCGCGGGGCTGGAACCTCTCCAGGCGGAGCTGGTCAGTCGTGCGGCAGCGGCCTTCGCTGATGGCGCTGCCCGCCATCTCGGGCATCCTCACCCTCATCGTCGCGGCCATCGTCCTCGGCCCGCTGGTGTTCGATCTGGAGGATCACCACTCCGAGCTTCGCGTCATCGCGGCCGTCGTGGTGTGCGCCTACCCGTTCGCGTTTCTCTCGGTGTTCTTCAACGTCGCGTTCTACGCGCTGGCCGATGCCACCATGAACGGCCGTCAGATGAGCCTGGGCGAGGCCCTGCGGTTTGCGACCACCCGGCTTCGCGCCATCGCGATGTGGTCGCTCGTGACCACCGTGGTGGGCGTCGTGCTGCGGCTGCTCGAGCAGCTCCCCGGCGCCGGCGGCCTGGCCGTGCGGATCGCCGAGATCGTCGCCAACGCGGCATGGGCCATCGCAAGCTACTTCGTGGTGCCGGCGCTCGCGGTCGAGGACATCGGCGTGCGTGACGCGCTCAAGCAGTCGGTGGGCACCATCAAGCGCAAGTGGGGCGAGAGCGTCACGGGCGCTGCGGTCATCAGCGTGATCTCGAGCTTCGCAGCTGTCCCGCTGATCGTGCTGGGCGTGATCGGCGTGACCGTGTACTCGGGCGGCGGCACCGCCGCCGGCGTCGTGCTCATCGCGCTTGCGGCGATCGGGCTGCTCGCCGTGTACATCGCCCAGACGGCGGTCTCTCAGGTATTTCGGCTGGCCGTGTTCCAGTATGCGCGGAGCGGCGAGCCGGCCGGTCCGTTCACCGCCGGCGAGCTCGAATCCGCGTTCCAGCCGAAGAAAAACCGGTTCCAGTAGGCCCGTCACAAAGCGGACGGATGCGTTAATTGGACGGTACTCCGACACCCGCAGTAGACTGAGCAGCATGGATCAGGTCAGAGGAGATGCGCTGCGCGGCCACCTGGAGCTCCTGGTGCTGGCAGCGCTCAAGGACGGGCCGGGACACGGCTACGAGATCGGCCAGACGCTGCGCGAGCGAAGCGGCGGCGCGTTCGACGTGCAGGAGGGCTCCCTCTACCCGGCGCTTCACCGCATGGAGCGCGCGAAGCTCCTCTCCAGCAAGTGGGAGCGCGGCGACGGCGGCCCCCGCAGGCGGGTCTACCAGCTCACCGCGCGCGGCGAGCGTGAGCTCATGGGCCAGCGCCAGGAGTGGCGTGCGCTCGTGACGGCGATGACCGCGATCGTCGAGCCGCGCCCCGTCTGATCGCGTGGATGCCGTCGGTCTGAGGCACCTGAAGCGCATCGAGTGGTCGCCGCACCCCGAGCATCCGCCCGAGACGGAGTCGTGGCCGTTCACCGTCCCGGCCGTGGCGCAGATCATCGCCGACGGCGGGCTCGAGATCCCCGCCGGAGTCACCTTCATCGTCGGCGAGAACGGCAGCGGCAAGAGCACGCTGGTCGAGGCCATGGCCGCCGTCTACCCGCGGCGCGGCTTCGGCCAGAGCGGGCCGGGATCAAGCGACGAGGACTCCTCGCTTCGCTGGCACCTGCGCGCGCTCACCGATCAGCGGGCCTCGCCGGCCGGATTCTTCCTGCGCGCCGAGGCGATGCACAGCTACCTGAGCGGCGTTGACTCCGATCCCACCCAGGCCCGGGCGTGGGGCGGTGAGCAGCTGCAGACCCAGTCGCACGGCGAGTCGTTTTTGGCTGTGATGCGGCACCGGTTCGCCGACGTCGGCATGTACTTCATGGACGAGCCCGAGGCCGCGCTCTCGTTCCAGTCGTGCCTGGGGGTCGTGGCGCTGCTCGCCGAGATGCGGGCCGAGGGCAGCCAGCTGGTGGTCGCGACCCACTCGCCGATCCTCATGTCGCTGCCCGGCGCCACCATCCTCGAGGTCGGTGACTGGGGCATCCGCGCGGTGGACGGCTACGACTCCATCGACCTGGTGCAGTCGTGGCGCGCGTTCCTCGAGGCCCCGGAGCGGTACCTGCGCTACCTCGGCTGACCGGCGGCGTCCCAGCGGTAGATCTGGCCCTCGCGGAGCTCGTACGAGGTGGGCTCGGCGGGCGGCTCCCCGGCCTGCAGCATCGCAAGCACGTTTCGCCTGCCCCGCACGCGCGTGCCGTCGCCGGCCGACCAGTGCATGTAGGGATGCAGGTGCACGCGCACCGTCCCCCACTCGTGCGAGCGGATCGCCTCGAGCACGGTCTCGACCACGTCGCTCATGACGCCGCCGCCAGCTGCTCCTCCGCTGCCGGCTCGCCGACCAGCGTCCGCGGGCGCATGCGGCGAAGCGCGATCAGCCCGAACCCGGCAGCCACGATGCATGCCGCACCGCCCACTGCAAGCCCCACACGGGCGCCCGCGACGCTCGTGATCCAGCCGACGATGGGCCCGCCGATGGGCGTCGATCCGAGAAACGCGACCGACCAGAGCGCCATCACCCGGCCGCGCATCTGCGGCGCGGCCTCCAGCTGGAGCGTCGAGTTGGCCATGGCCAGAAATGACACGCTGCCGAAGCCGACCATCCCGAGCGCGAGAAACTCGATGGGGAGCGTGGGCGCGACCGCCGCGAAGATGATGACCACGCCGAACGCGAACGAGGCGATGATCATCGGCCGCAGGCCGGTCTTGCCGCGGGCCGCAGTGATGAGGCCGCCGAACACCGCGCCGATGCCCATCGAGGCGGTCATGAGGCCGAAGGTGCGGGCGCTCCCGTCGAACACGTCCTTGGCGGCGACGGGCAGCGTCACCTGGAAGTTGTAGGCGAGCATGCCCACGAGGCCCATCATCACGAGCGGGATGGCAAGCTCGGGCGTGTGCGCCACGTACCGGAACCCCTCGCGCAGCTGGCCCTTGCCGCGCACGGTGGGCTTGCTGGGCCGCAGGAGCGACGTATCCATGGTGGTGAGCGAGCCGACCACCGCGATGAAGCTCGCGGCGTTCAGGACGAAGCACCAGCCCTCGCCAACCGTTGCGATCATCACGCCCGCGACCGCCGGGCCTACAGCGCGGGCGGCGTTGATCAGCGTGGAGTTGAGGCTCACGGCGTTTCGCAGGTCGTCGGCGCCCACCATCTCGAGCACGAACGCCTGCCGCGAGGGGTTCTCGAAGCAGTTGTTGAGGCCCAGGAGCAGGGCGAGGATGAGGACGTAGGTGTAGGTGACGGTGCCGGTCAGCGTGAGGATCGCGAGCACCATCGCCTGCACGCCCATCATCGACTGCAGGAAGATCATCAGCTTGCGCTTGTCCACCCGGTCTGCGACCACTCCGCCGTAGGGGCCGAGCAGCAGCGTCGGCAGCGTCTGGAGCGCGACGACCACGCCGAGGGCGGTGGCCGAGTGCGTCAGCTGCAGCACGAGCCAGGCCTGCGCCGTTGACTGCATCCAGGTGCCGATCAGCGAGATCGCCTGGCCGGTGAAGTAGCGCCGGTAGTTGGGGATCGAGAGGGCCGAGAACGTGCGACGCATCGTCGCGTCGATGCTCATGCGCCGTGACCCTTCTTCACCGTCTGGGAGAGCGATTCGAGCACGGGCAGTGCCGCCTCGAGCGCCGTTCGCTCGGCGGCGCTCAGACCCTCGATGGCCATCGCGAGGGCGTCGGTGCGCTCGTCGCGGATCTGCTCGTAGAGGGCCAGGCCCTTGGCGGTGGGGGCGACGTGGCCCACGCGCCGGTCGTCGGGATCGGGCAGCCGCACCACCAGCTCCGCGGCCTCGAGCTTTGCCACGATGCGCGAGAGGAGCGTCGGGTTGATGCCCTCGATGCGGGCGAGGTCGGAGAGCTTCAGGTCGCCCTGGCGCGCCACGGTGCCGAACACCTCCGACTGCGACGGCGAGAGATCGGTGCGGCCCGACGCCTGCCGCAGCCCACGGCTCAGCCGGCCGATTGCGGTGCGCATCCCGGCGGCGAGCTCTGTGGGCGTGTGAGTCTTTGGGGTCATCTCTACAGAGTAGCAGTTGCTTGCCGGCAGGCAAGTATTATGGGTGATCCGATAGGCTTCGGCGATGGACGAGGCCACCCAGCGCGCACTGCAGACCGACCGGGTCATCGACATCACCACCACCGGGCGCAAGTCCGGCGAGCCGCGCCGCATCGAGACGTGGTTCTACCGGGCAGACGGCAAGCTCTACCTCACCGGCCTGCCGTCGGCTCGCAAGCGCGACTGGCTGGCCAACATCGAGGCCGACCCGCACTTCACGTTCCACCTCAAGGGCTCGGTGAAGGCCGATCTGCCGGCCACCGGCAGGATCATCACGGATCCCGCCGAGCGGCGCGCGGTGCTCACCCAGATCATCGCGGGCCTGGACGGCGAGCGCGACGTCGATGGGTGGACGGCGCAGAGCCCGCTGGTGGAGATCTCGCTCGGCGCTAGCTGAGGGTGGGGACGGCCTCTTCCTCGGTCACTTCGTCAGGACGCAGCGTGTCCATGAACGAGCTGACCGAGAACACCGCATTGCCGGCGCCGGCAACGCCGTAGCCCGGAGGCGGCTTCAGGCCGTGCTTCTCGAGCGTCGCGCGGTAGGTCTCGAGCAGGCGGATGTGGTACTCGAGCGGCGCGCCCGACGGGTTGTCGCGGCCAAGCGGCGTGGCCGGCTCGGGGCACCAGGTGGTGAAGCGCGGCGTCACGCCGCGGCTCATGAAGTAGTCGAGGCCCATGGTGGTGCTCGCGATGGCCTCGTCGATGGACGTGAAGCCGAACGGCTTCGCCATCTCGACGCCCGCTACGAAGTTGGGGATCACGTACCGCGGGCCGAAGATCTCGGCGGCGTCCAGGATGCGCTTGTGCCACTCGGTGCGCCCGACGTAGCGGGTCTTGCCGGGGCAGATGATCTCGAACAGGCGCTCGTCCCACACCTCGTAGTTGGGGTGGTAGATCTTGATGCCGTAGTCCTTGAAGCGCTGCGCGTCGGCCTGCGGCAGGGCCTGGGCCACCACCTTGCCGATCCAGCGGTTGGGGAAGCGCTCCTCGATGGCCTCGGCGTAGCGGCCGTAGAAGTCGGCCTCGCCCAGCCCATCGACCTTGCTCGTGACCGAGCCGCCGGTGAGCGTGTAGGCCTTGCTGACCTTGTCGGTGTCGTAGCGGTCGATGATGGCCAGCGCCTCGAGCACGTCCTCAACCGACTTCACGCCGGTGTAGGGGCGGCCCTCCTGCTTGTGCTGGCGCCAGTTGTGGTTGATGTCGCAGAAGCGGCACTCCTCCTTGGCACCGAAGTACTGGCAGAGCCGCAGCACGGTGAGGTAGATGAGGTAGCCCCACTGGATGGTGGGCGCCGTCTCCATCACGGTCTTGCCGTTGTCCAGCTCGTGCCGGTAGTACTCGGGCATGGGCGGCAGGATGATGTCGGCGAGGTGGCGGCCGTCGAGCGAGAGCTTGAGGCTGGCATCCTCGGCGAGCGACACGCGGTAGGGCGAGTCGGGGTTCACCCGCACCGACACGATGGTGCGCCGCAGGTTGTACGGGCCGCCGGTGAGGGCGAGCTCCTCGGGCGGGCGCCGGATGGCGGCCTCGCCGAGCTGGGCGAGCGGCTTCTGGTCGAACGAGAAGATGAAGTACGACTTCGGCTTGATCTCGCCGTCGAGGTTCTGGGTGAGCGTCGCGTCGTCGAACGCGATGCCGCTGCGCAGCAGATCCTCCTTCACCACCGCCTCGGGCGGGATGTGGGGATACCGGCTGATGAGATCTTCGACGAGGGCGGTGCGTGAAGCGTCCAAACTGGGTCGGACACTAGCACCGGCGGCATGTGCGAGAGTGCGGGGGATGGATCCGTCCTACGATCGCATCGGAGCCACCTACACGGCCACGCGGCGGCCCGATCCGCGCATCCGCGATGCGATCTGGGCCGCGATCGGCGACGCCGAGACGGTGGTCAACGTCGGGGCGGGGGCGGGCAGCTACGAGCCGCCGCAGACGGTGCTCGCGGTGGAGCCCTCGGCGAGGATGATCGCCCAGCGACCGCCCGGGTCGGCCCCGGTGGTGCAGGCGACGGCCGAGGCGATCCCGCTCCCCGACGGTGCGTGTGACGTCGCGATGGCATCGCTCACGATGCACCACTGGGCCGATCAGCAGAAGGGGCTCGCCGAGATGCGCCGGGTGGCGCGAAGGCTCGTGCTCTTCACCTTCGACGTTGCCTACATGGATGCGTTCTGGCTGGTGCGTGACTACGTGCCGGAGATCGCCGAGCTCGATCGCAGCCGGTTCCCGCCGATCGAGCAGATCGCCGAGTGGATGGGCGGCGCCGTGAGGGAGGTCGTCGTGCCGGTGCCGAGCGACTGCGAGGACGGCTTCATGTGTGCCTTCTGGCAGCGGCCCGAGATGTACCTCGATCCGCGGGTGCGCGCTGGCATATCGACGCTTGCGGTGATGCCCGATGCGGTGATCACGCGCCTGGTGATCCAGCTCTCCGACGACCTCGAGACCGGGCGCTGGCTGGAGCGAAACGAGGACATCCTCGAGCTGGACGAGCTCGACCTGGGCTACCGCATCCTGCACTGATATCGTCCGGTACATGCTCTGCATCCCGGCATAGGCGTTTCGCTGCTCTCGCGCGAAGCGCCGTGACGAACGTCCGCCCTCGTCAATTGCCGATCACTGGATGTGCCCGATGTCTGAGCTCCCCTCGCAGTCAACCGATTTTCCCTCCTGGTATGCCGATGTGGTTCGCCGCGCCGACCTGGCCGAGCATGCGCCCGTGCGCGGCACGATGGTCATCAAGCCCTACGGCTACGCGATCTGGGAGCTGATCCAGCGCGCCGTGGACGACCGCATCAGGGCGACCGGCCACCAGAACCTGAGCTTCCCCATGCTCATGCCTGTGTCGCTCCTCGAGCGCGAGGCCGAGCTGGTCGAGGGCTTCTCGCCCGAGATCGCCGTCGTCACCCGGGCCGGCGGCAACGAGCTGGAGGAGCCGCTGGCCCTTCGCCCCACCTCCGAGGCGCTCTTCTGGAGCACCTACGCGCGCTGGATCCAGTCATACCGCGACCTGCCCCTGCTCTACAACCAGTGGGCGAACGTGGTGCGCTGGGAGCTTCGCCCCCGGCTCTTCCTGCGCACGAGCGAGTTTCTCTGGCAGGAAGGCCATACCGCGCACGAGACCGCCGAGGAGGCGCTCGCCGAGGCGCTCATGGTGCTACGAGACGTGTTCGCAGACGTCGCCGAGAACGTGCTCGGCATCCCCGTCCTGCGGGGCCGAAAGACGGCGGCCGAGCGGTTTCCCGGCGCCGTCGAGACGTTCACGATCGAGGCCATGATGCGCGACCGAAAGGCGCTCCAGGCCGGCACGTCGCACTACCTGGGAGACGATTTCGCCCGGGCCTACGGCGTGCGCTTCACCGGGCGAGACGGCGCCGAGCACCACCCCTTCGCCACGTCGTGGGGCGTGAGCACGCGGCTGGTTGGCGGGCTCATCATGGCCCACGGCGACGACCGGGGCCTGCGCCTGCCTCCCGCCGTCGCTCCCCATCAGGTGGTGGTGATCCCCATCACAGGGCGCGAGCCCGACGCCGGCGTCAGCGAGGCCTTCGCGGAGCTCGCCCGTGAGCTGCGCGCGGCCGGCGTGCGGGTGCTGGCCGATGATCGCGACCACGTGCGGCCCGGCGCCAGGTTCGCCGAGTGGGAGGTCAAGGGGGTGCCGGTGCGGGTCGAGCTCGGCCGGCGCGACCTGGACGCCGGCGTGGTGAGCGTGGTGCCCCGCATGGGAGGTGCCCGCGAGCAGGTCGCGCGAGCGGGCCTCGCGGAGCGCGTCGGACAGCTGCTGGGCGAGTCGCAGGCCGGGCTGCTCGCGGAGGCAGCGGCGTTTCGCGCAGCTTCCACCCGTGAGTTCGCCGACGGCGGTGAGCTCTGTGAGTTCCTGGCGGCGGGCGAGGGGTTCGCCGTCGGCTCGTGGTGCGGCTCGGCACGCTGCGAGGCGCTCGTGAAGACCCAGACCGCGGCCACCATCCGCTGCCTCCCGATCGATGCCGAGCGTCCCGGCAGGCCGTGCGTGGTCTGCGGCGAGGTCGGCACGGAGTCTGCGACCTGGGCACAATCTTACTGACTTTCCGCTTTACAAGTTATCCCGTTGGACGTAAGGTGTCCGCGCTGGGGTAGGTGTCGATGTGGGGGGCTCATGTCTGCAAAGCGGATCGGCGTCGCGCTGTGCGCGGTCTTCATGGTGTGTGTCGTCGGCGTGGCCGACGCGGCGATCGCGGGAGGGAAGCCTGCGCCTTCGTCGCAGACCAACGGCCGCGTCAACTCGATCGCGATCCAGAACGGCATCGCCTACATCGGCGGGCAGTTCACGCAGGTGCGGCCCGCGGGAGCATCGTCGGGCGGCGTGGTGCGAAACCGCGCCGCGGCCATCAATCTGAGCACGGGGGCCGTCACGGCGTTCGACCCCAATCTGAACGGCACCGTGCAGGCGGTCGCCGTCGACGGCAGCACGGTGTTTCTCGGCGGCTCCTTCACGCAGGCGGGCGGGAAGGCCGCCGGCCGGCTGGTCGCCGTCAACGCCACCACCGGCGCGGTCATCTGGAGGGCGACGCTGAACGCCGAGATCGTGTCGCTCGTCGTCGGCCACGGCAACGTGTACGCGGGTGGCTACTTCATCACCGCCAACGGCGCGTCGCGCTCGCACCTGGCGGCGTTCTCGGAGTCCACCGGCACGCTCGATGCCGCCTGGACGCCCACCACCGACCTCGAGGTGAAGGCGCTCGTGCTCACCACCGACGGATCGAAGATCGTGGTCGGCGGCGACTTCGACACCATCAACGGCAGCCGCGCGGCGCACCTCGGCGCGGTCGATCCCACCACCGGCGCCACCGCGCAGTGGAGCACCCACACGCCCTACCAGGTGATCGACATGGCCAACGACGCAAACGGCGTCTACGTCGCGGGCGCAGGCTCGGGCGGCAACTTCTCGGCGTTCAACCCATCCACCGGCCGGATGCTCTGGCAGGGCGGCACCGACGGAAACGTCCAGGGCATCGGCGTGCTCCAGGGCATCGTGTACGTCGGCGGCCACTACACCAACTACTGCGGCCCGCAGGGCGGCCAGCACACCTGCACGGCGCCCGTGGCGCGATCCAAGCTCCTGGCCGTGGACGCCGGCACCGGGGCGCTCCAGGCCTTCGATCCCGGCGCCAACAGCGTGCTCGGCATCTTCGCCGTGGAGGGCTCCGGGACGTGGCTCACCATCGGCGGCGACTTCACGAAGACCGGCGGGATCGCCCAGCAGGGCTTCGCGCGCTACTCGACGGTGCCCGTCGATACGACGGCCCCGACGGTGACCAAGGCGCCCACGATGGTGGTCTCCAAGGGCGTCACGCTCGGCACGGCCACCGTGCCGGTGCACGTGAGCTACCTGGCGACCGATCCCAGCGGGGTGTGCGACTACAACCTGCAGTCGAGCTTCGCGTCGGGGGCGTACGTCACGGCCGCGCTGGCGACGCCGGCGAGCACCTCGGCCAACCTCTCGATCGCGCCGAGCCCCAAGGCCTACCGGTTCCAGGTCTCGGCCACCGACTGCAAGGGCAACACCTCGCAGTACGCCCCGAGCGCGGCCACGGTGCTCACGAGCTACCAGAACAGCTCGGCGTCGATCAAGTACGCCGGCGCCTGGAGCACCTCGACGGTGGCGGGCACCTTCGGCGGCACGCAGAAGTACACGAAGGCCGCCAACGCCTCGGCCAGCCTCACCTTCACCGGCCGCGAGGTCGCCTGGGTCGCGACACGGGCAACCAGCCGCGGAGCCGCCCGCGTGTACATCGACGGCGTGCTCGCGGGCACCGTGAACACCTTCGCGACCGCCACGGCGCATCGCCGCGTGGTGTTCACCAGGGCGTTTGCCGCCGGCGGCTCACACACCATCAAGATCGTGGGCGCGGGCACGGCGGGCCACCCGATCGTGGACATCGACGCGCTGCTGGTGGTGCGGTAGCGCGATCAGCGGTTCCAGCTCGCCCGGCACGGCCCGCGCACGATCAGCGTGGGCGTGCCGCCGGCAAACGGGATCGTCTCGACCTCTCCGTACGGGCTGTCTCCGCCGCCGCAGCCGACCGCTGCAAGCACGGTGCGCCCGTCGCGCGAGAGGCCCTGCGGGTAGAGATCGCCGCGCCACGGGGTGAGCTGCCGGGCAGTGTGTGCAGTGACGTTCACGGCCCAGAGCCGGCCGTTGTTCGTGGAGGGGTTTGCGGCGAGCATCCGCGTGCCGTCCGCCGACCACGCGGCGGGAGAGATGCCCTCGTGCGCCGCGGTGATCTGCTCTCCCGGCGGCTGGCCGTCATGCATCACCCAGATGCCGGCTTTCGGGCCCTTGCCGAACCGCTGGTAGGCGAGGCCGCCGCGGCCCCAGAGCGGCGTGCCTGCGCGGCGGCCGCTCGTGAGCTGCGTGGTCGTGCCCGTGGCGAGCGAGTACGAGTAGATGTTGTCCGACTGCTGGTAGGCAAAGCTCCGGCCGTCGGGGGCGAACGAGAACGACCCGGAGCCGGCGTCCCCGCGCAGGCGGATCAGCTCCGACGTGCCGGTGCCAACGTCCACCAGCCGCACGCCCTGGGCTGCCGAGGCGAGCAGGTGGGTGGAGTCCTGCGACCAGGCGAGCGGCTCATGCGCCGAGGCGATTACCCGTGCGCGGCCGCCTGTGGAGCCGATCAGCCGCAGGCCCGGTCGCGCGCCCGAGCCGATGTAGGCGATCCAGCGCCCGCTGGGTGAGATCAGCGGCTCCCCGCCGACGGCGATCCGCCGCGGATGCGATCCGTCGGGCCGCGCGCTCACGATCGCCGGCTCGTACGGCCCCTTGAGGCCTGGCGGCGGCGGATCGCTGTAGGTCATCAGCACCCGGACGGGCGGCGGCACGGGCGGGAACGTCGTGGTGCGGCGGCCGCTCGCGGTGAGGCTGCATCCCGTGGCTGCGAGGGTGACGGCGGCGAGCACCGGGAGAGTCCAGCGGTTCATGGGGGTAGGACGCGCGCTCTGCCGCCTGGGTTCCCGCGGCCTACGTCGCGAGGAGCGCCGCCACGGCGTCGGTCACGACTTTCCGCCGCCGCGCGCGCGAGTGCGCCCTGGTGAGAGCCGCGTACTCCGGCGTCATCGCCGTCCACATCGCCGCGATCGTGACCACGAGCCCCAGCAGGTCTGCAGGGGCAAAGCGGTCGGAGATGGCTCCGGCTTTCTGGGCGGCGGTGATTGCCGCCACCTTGTCGCGGTTGCTCTTCACCACCGAGGCGAGCGGCGCCTCGGCTCCGGCGCGCTCCAGCCGGTACCAGCTCGCCAGCCGGGCGATGTGGGGCGACTGCTCGTACCCGTCGAAGAGCCGGCCGGCGTATCCCGGCAGGTCGGTTGGATCGATGGGCGCGTCGCGCAGCACCTGGGCCACGATCTGGTCGAACACGGCGTCGAAGAGCCTGTCCTTGCTGGGGAAGTAGGCGTAGATGAGGCCCTTGCTAACGCCTGCCTCCGACGCGATGCGGTCGATGCGGGTGCCCGCGATGCCGTTGGCCGCGAACTCCGCGGTCGCCGTCGCGAGGATCCGCTCCCTGGTAGCTGCTCCCTTTGCCACGCACGCATCGTAGTTGACTGACCGGTCAGTTGGTGATTGAATGCAGACATCAGATAATTGACTGACTGGTCAGTTTTAGAGGAGAGAAGGGCACATCATGGAGAAGGTCTGGTTGATCACCGGCTCATCGCGCGGCCTGGGCCGCTCGCTGGCCGAGGCAGTGCTCGCGAACGGCGACAGGCTCGTCGCCACCGCGAGGGATACCGCCGACGTGGCCGATCTGGTCGCCGCCGGCGGGGATCGCGCGATCGCGGTGGCGCTCGACGTGACCGACCCGGCCGCCGCCGAGGCCGCCGTCGCGGCCGGCGTGGAGGCGTTCGGGCGCATCGACGTGGTCGTGAACAACGCCGGGTACGCGACGATGGGCTCCATCGAGGAGACGCCGCCTGACGTCTACCGGGCCGTGATCGAGACCAACCTCTTCGGGGTCATCAACGTCTCGCGGGCGGCGATTCCCGTGCTGCGACGGCAGGGCTCGGGGCACTTCCTGCAGATCTCGACCGTCGGCGGCCGGCTCGCTCCCGGCTGGGGGCTCTCGTCGTACTCGGCGAGCAAGCACGGCGTGGAGGGGTTCTCGGAGGCGCTCAACAACGAGATGTCGGGCTTCGGGGTGAAGGTGACCATCCTCGAGCCCAGCGGCTTTCGCACCGACTGGGCGGGCTCGTCGATGCAGCACGTCGAGCCGGGCGAGGCCTACAAGGACACGGTCGGCGCGATGACGTCGCACTTCCGTGACAACTACGTGCCGGTCGGCGATCCGGCAAAGGCCGCCCAGGTGATGATCGCGGTCACCGAGATGGCCGAGCCGCCGCTTCGGCTGCCGCTGGGCTCCGACGCCGTGAGCTACATCCGCGCGGCCGATGAGCGCAAGCTCCAGCAGCTGGCCGAGTGGGAGGAGCTGTCGGCATCCACCGATGCAGACGACGCCGTCTACGCCGACCTGAGCGGGATCGTCAACAACGGCTGAAGTGGGTATACGAGGGGTCTAGAGTGCTGGACTTTCACGAGTGAACGAGAGGAATTCGATGCGGCAGCGACAGCTAGGTGAACTGACGGTTTCGGCCCAGGGACTGGGTTGCATGGGGATGTCGGAGTTCTACGGAGCGGGCGATGAGGCGGAGTCGATCGCGACCATCCACCGCGCGCTCGAGCTGGGCGTGACGTTCCTGGACACCGCCGACATGTACGGCCCGTTCGTCAACGAGAAGCTCGTCGGGAAGGCCATCGCCGGCCGGCGCGACGAGGTGCAGCTCGCGACGAAGTTCGGCATCCTCAGGGGCGAAGATGGCGCGCGGCTGGGGCTCAGCGGCTCGCCCGAGCACGCCCGTGAGTCCATCGACGCGTCGCTCCAGCGCCTGAACGTGGATCACGTCGACCTCTGGTACCTGCACCGGGTCGATCCTGCCACGCCCATCGAGGACACCATCGGCGCGATGGCCGAGGCCGTCTCGGCGGGCAAGGTGCGCCACATCGGCGTGAGCGAGACCTCGGCCGACACGCTGCGCCGCGCCCACGCGGTGCATCCCATCACGGCGCTCCAGAGCGAGTACTCGCTCTGGACGCGCGATCCCGAGGACGGGGTGCTCGAGACCTGCCGCGAGCTCGGCATCGGCTTCGTGGCCTACTCACCGCTCGGCCGCGGGTTCCTGACCGGCGCGATCAAGTCGCCGAAGGACTTCGGCGAGGACGACTTCCGGGCGAGCTCGCCGCGGTTCCAGGGCGAGAACTTCCAGAAGAACCTCGACCTGGTGGGGGAGGTCGAGCGGCTCGCGGCCGAGAAGGGGTGCACGCCGGGGCAGCTGGCCCTCGCATGGGTGCTTGCCCAGGGCGATGACATCGTGCCGATCCCCGGCACCAAGCGGCGCGCCTTAATCGAGGAGAACGCCGCGGCAGACGACGTGCGGCTGAGCGATGACGATCTGGCGCGGCTGCACCAGATCGCGCCGGCCGGCGCTGCCGCCGGCGACCGCTACGCCGACATGTCGCCGGTGGGCCGCTGAGTCACTGAGCCTCGTCGATCAGACGGCCGCGGCCGGTGATCGGCGGGGCTCCCCACACCAGGAGCCGCGCGGGAGCGTCGCTTCGGTTCTGCACCTGGATCTCGGTCTCCGGCGCGGCCTTCACGGCGTCGCCGGTCGCGATGGTGACCGTCTCCGGCGGCTCGCCGAGGAGCATCGTGACCTCGCCTTCGAGGACGAGGAAGACCTCCTCCTGCGCGCCCTCCACGTGCCGGACGCCGCTCGCGCCCGCCGGGAGCCGCCACAGGTTGGCGCGCGACTGCTCGAGGCCGAGGGCCTCGGTGAGGCTCGCCCGCTCGCGCGCTGGGCCCGCTCCCGCCGACGGTCGCTGGGTGTAGGTCAGCTCTGACTGGTGTACCACGGTGTAGGCCATGGCATGAGAGTATCGCGCTCGTGGGGGAATTTCCCCATTCGCAGGGAACTCCAATGGAAGGCGTGCATCATGTACGTGGCGGTTTGCATCCCTCTGAAGGAGTCTTCCTTGTCTGCTCGTCGGCCTGTGCGTCCTGCAATCATTGCAATTCTCTCTGCGGCCCTCCTCGCACTCACCGCAGGATCGGCGGCCGCGGCAGTGACGCTCGGCCAGACCCCTATCCCGACGTGGCAGACCAACGGGCGGGTGCTCACGGTGCTGCGCGCAAACGGCGTGGTGTACGTCGGCGGGCAGTTCACCCAGGTGATGGACAGCAGCGGCGGCACCGTCACGCCGCGAAACCGGCTCGCGGCGTTCGACGCCTCAACCGGCGCGCTCCTGCCCTGGGACCCGGATGCAAACGACACGGTGCGTGCGCTCTCGGTGTCGCAGGACGCCTCCACCATCTTCGTGGGCGGTAACTTCACGCTGCTCAACGGCTCGCCCCGCCAGCGCGTGGCCGAGGTGCAGGCAGAGACGGTCGGTTCGGGCACCGGCGTGGTCGTGCCGGGCTGGGCACCGCAGGTGGATGCCCCGGTGTGGAGCACCGCTGTGCTCTCCGGGCAGCTCTACATCGGCGGTGAGTTCCAGCACGTGAACGGGGTCAAGCGCGACCGGGTGGCTGCGATCAACACCGGCAGCGGCAAGCTGAACACCGTCTGGGCGCCGCGCGCGAACAAGGTGGTGCGAGCAGTGCTCGTCTCGCCCAACGCCGACAAGATCTTCATCGGCGGGTACTTCGACAGCTTCGACGGAAAGACGCTCCAGCACCTGGTGGCGGTCACGCCCAACTCCGGTGCGCTCATGCCCTGGCCCGGCCGGCCGGGCGGCGCCGTGAAGTCGCTCGCAGCAACCGCGAGCTCGCTCTTTGCAGGCGACGCAGGCGGCGGCGGCCACGTGCGCGCCTACGTGCTCTCCAGCGGCAAGCCGCGCTGGACGAACACCGCCAACGGCGACGTCGAGCGGGTCGCGACCTATCAGGGCGACGTCGTCGCCGGCGGCCACTTCACCATGATGGGCGCCTTCGCCTCGCAGCACATCGTCGCGCTCAGCCAGGCCACCGGCAAGGTCGATCCGTCATGGACGCCCTCGGCCGACAGCGTCCACGGCGTGTTCTCGCTGCTGGGCTACGGCCAGCAGTTCTACGCCGGCGGCGACTTCACGCGGTGGTTCCCCGGGAACGTCGCCCAGGCGCACTACGCCGAGTTCACGACCGGCGTGAGCGACATGACGCCGCCGACCGTGACCGGCCCGCCCAAGCTCGTGGTGGCGCTCGGCACGCAGCTCGGCGCGACCGTGATCCCCACCCGCATCAGCTTCCTGGCGAGCGACAACGGCGTGAGCGGGGTCTGCCGCTACCAGCTGCAGAAGAGCTTCGCCTCGGGCCCCTATGCAGGTGTGAGCCTCCCCTGGATCAACGCTGCGTACGCCAAGCTCCAGATCGCGCCCAGCCCCAAGGCCTACCGGTTCCAGCTGAAGGCGACCGACTGCGCCGACAACGCTTCGGCCTTCGTGCCGGGCGCGCCGGTGGTGCTCGGCGCCGTGCAGGACTCCAGCAGCTCGATCCACTACGCAGGGAGCTGGAAGTCCAGCCACGTCGCGAAGTCCTACGGCGGAACCGTGCGCACCACCACCAAAGCGAACTCGTCGGCCACGCTGAGCTTCACCGGCCGTGAGATCGTGTGGGTGGGTGGCCGCGACCGCAGCCACGGCGTCGCGCGCGTCTACATCGACGGGCACCTGGTGAAGACCCAGAACCTCTACGCGGGCGTGACGATCCGCGGCCGGGCCGTGTTCACGCGGGTGTTCGCCACATCGGGCCCGCACACGATCAAGGTGGTCGCGGCGGGCACCAAGGGCCACCCGGCGGTCGACGTGGACGCCTTCCTGACGCTGCGCTAGACCTGAATATTAAGTGCCTGGCACCGTCTATTCACGGGCCGGGCGGGAGTGGTGGCCTGGGATGAATAAACGGTGCCAGGCACTTAATATTCACCGCGGCTGCGGCGGCTGAACTCCAGGCACGCCTCGATGTGGAAGCGGGTCGCGTAGCCGAGGTCTGCGGTGTGCACGCGCTCGTCGCGGCCGTGCACGCCGCCGTGCAGCACCTCGGTCGGGGTGTGCCGGATCGGCCAGAACCGTAGGCGACCGTGCCGAACGCCTCCCGCAGGTAGTGCGAGTTGGTGAAGCCGTTGCAGATGGTGGGGATGAAGATCGCGCCGGGGTCGTTGGCGGCCACCCAGTCGCGGCAGACGTCGTAGAGCGGCGTCTGGAGCGGCGAGATGGAGCCGCCCTCGGGCTCGCCCGAGAGCTCGATCCGGTAGGGGATGTCGTCGCCGAGCACGGCTCGAAGCTCCGAGCCGACGTCCTCCAGCGGGTGCCGGGGATGGGGCGGCAGTCGCACTCGGCCGACGCCTCGGCGCGGCATCACGTTGAGCGCGGTCGAGCCGTGCAGCCGGGTGGGGGCGATCGTCGTGACGAAGAGCGGCCGGATCAGATCGGGCAGCATCGGATGAAGCGCGCACGCGCGCTCGATGCGCTCCTCGAGGCTGCCGCCCGGGCCCACCAGCGCCGTGAGCATGGCATCGGTCTGCGGGATGAGCCGCGGCGCCGGATCGTGGTGTGAGAGGCGCTCGATCAGCGTCGCGAGGAGGCCCACCGCATTTCGCCCGGCCCACGGGAGCGACGCCGGCCCGGCCTCACCCACCGCCGTGATGGTCGCTGCCAGCGCGCCCTTCTCGCCGACGTTGATCGTGACGGCCGTGCGCCCGTCTGCCAGCTGCAGCCGCTCGGCGGCGCCCTCGTTGATGGCGTAGGCCACGCGCAGATCGGGCCGCGCCTCGACCAGCCACGGCATGCCCACGCGATCGGTGCCGCTCTCCTCATCGGCCTCGGCGATGAGCAGCAGATCGCCTGAAGGCCGAAACCCCGAGCGCGCCAGCCACGCGATCGCCACGGCGCGGGTGGCGAGCTCGTTCTTCATGTCGGCGGCGCCGCGGCCGCAGATGTAGCCGTCGCGTCGATGTGGCCGGCGAATGGGGGATGCATCCACGTGGCCGCGTCGTCGGCCGGCACGACGTCGGTGTGGCCGACCAGCGCGAGCGACGGCCCGACGCCGCTCCCGGGGATCCGCGCGACCAGGTTGGCCCGCTGCGGGTCGCGCGCGATCAGCTCGCACTCCACGCCGGCGCGGTCAGGTACTCGCGGAGCAGCTCCGCAGCCGCGGTCTCGCGACCGGGCGGATTGGACGTGTCAACCCGCAGCAGCCGCTGCAGGAGCTCGGTGGCCTCGACGCGGAGCGCGCCCTCATCGACCACCGAGGCGCCGCTCAAGCGGCCGACTGCTCGGCGGGCGCCTCGATCCCGCCGCTTGCGAGCAACACCTCGAAGCGCGCGATGGTCTCGGCGCACCGCGTCGTCGAACGGCGTCTCGGGCAGCGGGCCGAGGACCGCCCGAAGCGAAGCCCCGTCGGCCTCCTCGGGGAACGGCAGCGAGAGCTCGTCGTGGGTGATCAGCCCGGTGGTGCCCGTCGCGCGCTCGATCGCGGCGATCACCTCGCCCATGTCGATCGCCCGCCCGGCCAGGTTGTGGACGTCGGCCCCCGTGCAGCCGGCCCGCGCGGCGGCGATGAACGCGGCGGCCACGTCGGGCGCGTACTGGAGCTGGCTTCGGCCGCCGAACGGGATGCGATAGGGGAGCCCCGCCGCGGCCGCGAGCATCGCCTCCGTGGGGGTGGAGGTGAGGCCCTGGTCGCGCCCCGGCCCGAACACCGTGTGCGGGCGCAGGCCGACGCTCGGCAGCCCGTGATCCAGCCAGTAGACGTGCGCGGTACCCTCGTTGGCGCGCTTGAACACGCCGTAGATGGTGCCCGGATATGCCGACATCTCGGCCGCCGTATGGCCGTTCTCCAGCTCGTCGTGGGCGGCGATCGATGAGGCGTACACCACGTGGCCGATGCGATCGGCCCGCCGCTTCACCGCCTCGAACACGTTCACCGTGCCCAGCACGTTCACGCGCGCGCCCAGCGGCGGATCGGCCCGGCAGAACGGCACCTGGAGCGCGGCCAGATGGATCACGTGGGTGGCGCGGTGCTGATCCATCGCCCGCTCGAGCGCCTGCATGTCGGCCACATCGGCGGTCACGCGGGCCACCTGGGAGATCTCCTCGGGCGTCATCGCAAGGCTCCAGCGGTTGATGTCGCAGCCGATGTCGAGCGCCGCGACGGCCGCTCCCTCGCGCACCAGCTGGCGCGTGACCCAGGTGCCGATGCACCCGTTTGCCCCCGTCACGAGAAATCGTTCGCTTGCCATCGAGGGAAAACGCTATCTCAAACGGCATGCCCCACGTGGTCACAAATGTCCAAAGTTGCAGATAAGCTCTGCGGCGTGACCGAATCACGGAGTAGGCCGGCACGGCTCGAAGATGTGGCCCGGGAGTCTGGAGTCCACGTCTCCACGGTGTCGCGCGTGCTGAACGGCTCCCACTCGCTCACCGTGCGGCCCGAGACGCGGGAGCGCATCCAGGAGAGCGCCCGCCGTCTTCGCTACCGGCCAAACGCCATCGCGCGCGGCCTCAAGACCTCCAGCACCGGCGCGCTCGGCCTGCTGATGCCCTCGCTGCGAAACCCGGTGTACGCCGAGATCATCCGCGGCGCGTTCGACCGCGCCTGGTCGCAGGGGCTCGTGGTGGTGCTGGCCGAGGACATGGGCGGCTCGAGCGCCCAGCAGGCCTACGAGTCGCTGGTGGGCGAGGGCCGCATCGACGGGCTGCTGATCGCAAGCGCCCGGCCGGGCAACCCCATCCTCGAGCGGTTCGCCGAGAACCTCGTGCCCTGCGTGTTCGTGAACCGCCGCCATCTGGGCAGCGGCTGCAACGTGTCGATGCGCGAGGAGGAGGCCGGGCGGCTGGCCGCGCAGCATCTGATCGATCTGGGCCACCGCCGCCTCGGCCATCTCGCCGGCCCCCAGAAGCTGGACACGGCGCTGCGGCGCATGCAGGGATTCATCGATACCGCGCTTGCCGCCGGTGCCGAGGTGCAGGTGGAGGAGGCGGCGTTCGAGGAGCGCGGCGGCGCCCAGGCGATGACCACGCTGCTGGCCGGCCGGCGGCCGCCCACCGGGGTGTTCGTCTCGAACGTGAACCAGGCCGTCGGCGCGCTCGCGGCAGCCCGCCAGAGCGGTCTCGTGGTGCCTCGCGACGTGTCGGTGATCAGCTACGACGACGACCCGCTCACCGAGTACCTCGAGGTGCCGCTCTCGGCGATCCGCATGCCGATGTGGGAGATGGGCGCCACCGCGGTGGATGCGCTCATCGCACAGCTCCACGGCGGCGAGCCGCGCGACATCGAGATCGCGACCGCGCCGGTGCTCGTCGCGCGCGAGTCCACCGCGCCGCCTCCGCCCGAGGTGCGTTAGCCCGGGCGTGGATCGGCGCAGCTTCCTCATCCGCGCTGCCGCGCTGCCGCTGGCGGGCGGGCTCGCAGCCTGCGGCGGATCGGGCTCGAAGAGCTCGAGCTCTGCGACCACCACCACCGCGCCTCCGGCGACGTCCACGACCTCCGGCCCGACCACGCTCAGCGGCCTTGCCGCGAAGCTGCGCGGGCCGCTGGTGACGCCCGGCCAGACCGGCTACACGGCAGCGTCCACCATCGCCAACTCGGCCTACGCGAGCATCCAGCCGAAGGCCGTCGCCATGGTCGCCGACGAGGCCGACGTCGCCACGTGCGTGCAGTACGCGGCTCGCACACGTATCGCCGTTCACCGCCCGCGCCGGTGGCCACAGCTATGCCGGCTACTCCACCAACACGGGCCTCGTGTGCAACGTCGATCGGCTGAATGCGATCTCGATCGCCGCCGACGGCCGGTCGGTCACGGTCGGGCTCCGGCGTCAAGGCGATCGACCTGATCACGGCGCTCGCCGCCCAGGGCCTTGCGATCCCCACCGGGTCGTGTCCCACCGTCGGCATCGCCGGGCTCTCGATGGGCGGCGGCCTGGGCTTCGCCGCGCGCGCGTTCGGGCCCACCTGCGACAACGTGACGGCGCTTCGCATCGCCACCGCCGACGGCAAGGTGGTGGTGGCCGACCAGAGCACCAACGCCGACCTCTTCTGGGCCTGTCGCGGCGGAGGCGGCGGCAACTTCGGCGTGGTCACCGCCATCACGCTCGCCACCCACCCGGTCGGGGGCAGCTCCGCCTACGGCTTCATCAACTTCCCCTGGTCGCAGGCGGTGCCGGCGGTGCAGGCATGGCAGAAGCTCGCGCCCCATGCCAGCGGCAATCTCTACCTCATCTGCGCCCTGGAGACCAGCTCGAGCGCGCCTACCGGTGCGCGTGTTCGGGCAGCTCCTGGACGGCACCGAGGCGCAGTTCCGCGCGGCCGTTGCGCCCATCACGAGCGTGTCGGGAGCGACGATCCAGACCGGCTCGGGGGCCTACCTCGACCTGCAGCTGATCTGGGCCGGATGCCAGGGCGAGAGCGCGGCGGCCTGCCGCGCGCTGCCGGTGTCGAGCTTCGTCGCGAAGTCCGACTACGTGGCCAAGCCGTTTCCGGCGGCGGCCATCTCGGGGATGGCGAAGCAGATCGAGACGCGCCAGGGGCAGACCGGCTCGGGCGCGGTGATCATGGATCCCTACGGCGCCGCGATCAACAAGCCGGCGACCGACGCCAACGCGTTCGTGCATCGCGATCAGCTCTTCTCGTGTCAGGAGCTTGCCTACTTCAGCGCGAGCGGCCAGACCCAGGCCGACACGTGGCTCGACGGGCTTCGCGCCGGGGTGCGTCCGTACGTGTCAGGCCAGGCCTATCAGAACTACATCGATCCGACCCTGGCCGACTGGCAGCAGGCCTACTACGCCACCAACCTGTCGCGGCTGCGCGACGTCAAGAAGACGTACGACCCGGAGCAGGTGTTCCGGTTTCACCAGTCGATTCCGCCCGCCTGAGCGGCGCGGGGTGGTGGGCGCGGCGTGACTCGGCGACCACCCTCGATGCGGCGATGAACATGGCGATCGAGAGCACGGCGGTCTCCATCAGCGCGGTGGTGCCGCCGGCGATGCGCTGGTCGGCGACGGCGCTGATCCCGCCGATCTTCGGGGTGTGCTCGTAGAAGCTGTAGAGCGGCGTGTCGTGGAGGGCGATGAAGATGTCGAGCGGCATCATCACGACCATCGCCACGAACAGGTAGAGCACGCGGCCGCGGCTCGAGAGCGAGCCGGGGATCACGTCGGGCCACCAGAAGATCAGCCCCGACACGATGAAGATGATGTGCTCGGCGCCAAGCGCCGCGCGGTGGTTGAGCGCGTAGTCGTACACCGGCGGCAGGTGGATGGCATACCAGGTGACGATCCAGATCGCGATCGCGACGGGCGGGCGCACCACGGCCCGCACACCGGGGCGGCGCGCGATGGCGGCAACCATCACCGGCGTGAGGCCCAGCAGCAGGAGCGGGGGCGCCCAGTCGGCGATGATCACGTTCTGGATCAGGTGGAACGTCAGCATCGAGTGCAGCGCCAGATGCTCGATGGGCGAGAGCAGCGCGACGGCGATCAGCGCGAGGCCGGCGGCGAACGAGACGCGCTTCCAGGTGGGCACGTGCTGCCCGCGGCGCTCCATGACGACGGTGACCACGGCGTAGTCCACCGCGAACACGATCAGCGCGATCACCCACTCGATATCGATGTCGACTCGCCACGGATGAAGCATCGGGTGAAGTATCGCCGACCGCGCAGAGCGGCTGCTATTCAGGCTGCGGCTCGGCGGCCGCCGAGAGCTGGGCGACCATCGCCTCGCCCACCAGCACCGTGACGAACAGGAGCACCGTGATCACGTGCACCGCGCTGCACCAAAGGCAGATCGCGTCGATCTGGAAGAGCTCGGCGTAGAGCAGCCGGATCACCATCAACCCGCCCAGGAACACCCACACCAGCCGGCCGATGCGCACCGCCGGCACCTCGGAGCGCCACGCCGCCGGCACGCAGAGCACCAGCGCCACGACGAAGAACACCACGCCGAGGAGCGCCACGGGGATGCCCGCCACCATCGACTGGGGGCTGGTCGTGACCTTCTGGCAGTCGATCGTCCCGGTCGAGCTGCACGCGAGCGACACGCTGGTGGAGTAGTGCACCAGCGTGAGGTATCCCGACACCGCGAGGCCCGCGACCGAGAGCAGCACCGTCACCGGGGCGAGCCACGACGGCACCGGCCGCGCGCTCATCAGCCGAGGTGCGCCGCTGCGGCGGTGACTGCGGGCGACGAGCAGACGTTGGCGGGCTTGCCGCCGGTCTGCTTGCAGAGCGCCGCGGTCATGCCGTTGGCCGTGCCGAGCACGTTCTTCGAGACGTCGGTGGTGGGATCCTCGATCGCCGTTGCGATCTGCGCCATCGTCATGCCCTTCAGCACGCCCGGGTTGTAGCTCGCGCCCGAGATGGCGTAGAGGTTCCCGAACGAGAGGAACGGGATGGATCCGGACGGGTTGTACTTCTGGCTCGCGGCGACCTGGGCCGGCGACGGTTTGTCAAGCGGCTTGTAGCCGTTCCCGCTCGGGATGTTGGAGTAGATCTCGCTCGCGTCGAGCGCCAGGTACGGGCTGGAGTAGGTCGCCCCGTGGAAGCTAAAGGTCGCGGTGCTGGGGTAGACGTCGCTCGATGAGGAGTGCGTCGCGCCGAGGTTGGAGAACGTGCCGAACCGCGAGAGCGCGATCACCGTCGGCCAGCGTTCGGCCGCGCAGTACGGGCAGAACTCGCCGCCGATGTAGAGCATGAGCGGCTTGCCGGCGGCGTTCTTCAGCGGTGTCGTGCCGGCCGCCTTGGGCATGCCGACGCCCGACTGGTAGCCAACCGCGTTGAACGTCGAGGCCGGGATGGAGGTGACCGACTTGACCACCGCGGCGGGGGCGGCGGAGTTGCCGGAGCCGCCCGTGGCCGGCGTGCTGCTCGATGAGCTCTGCGTCACCTTCACGATCACCAGCGCGGCGATCACCACCAGCAGCACGACAGAGCCGATCGCGGCCCACATGAGCGGGCTTCGCGGCGTCTTCTCCGGCGCGCCGCCCTTCAGGCGCTTGGCCTTGTCGCGCTCCGCTGCGCGGCGTTGCTGTCGGGATGAGGTGTCAGCCATTAAGGGTGTCTTCGGCAACTCTGATACGAACTGATAGCCCGGCCAGATTGGAAGATGGCGAGAACCGTACCCGGGGCGGCCCCGGGTTGCGCAGGTTTTGGCACGATGAAGTGGTGATTCTCACAGCCCCGGCCTGGTCGTCGTTCACCTTCGAGCCCCTGTTCGCGGTGCTGGCGGTGCTCGCCGCGATCGCCTACTGGCGCGGGTGCAAGGCCTACCCGCCGGGCGTCCTTCGCGTCTGTGCGTTCGCCGCGGGCTGGGTGCTGATCGTCGTCTCGGTGAACTCGCCGCTCGAGACGCTCGCGATCCACTACTGGGTGCTGGCCCACCTCGTGCAGAACGCGCTGCTGGCCGATCTCGCCCCGCCGCTGGTGATGCTCGGGCTGAACCGCGAGATGTGGCTCGCGCTCGACCGCCGCTTCCCGGTGCCGATGAAGCTCTTCTCCAACCTCGGCCTGGCGCTGCTGATGTGGCTCGGCGCCTGGTACTTCATCCATCTCGGCCCTGTGTATGAGTACTTCCTGCGCCATCCGGTGATGCTCAACCTGGAGCATCTCGCCCTCATGTTCGTGGGATTCGTGTTCTGGGCACCGGTGATACGGGCACGCTGGTGGGACAGGTCGCCGGCCGTGCTCGTCCCGTACCTGCTCGCCGCGTTCGTGGCCGCCTCGTTCCTCGGCCTCGGATTCACCTTCATCCCGCATGCCTTCTACCCCTACTACACCCACACCCCGCGGCTTCTGGGGATCTCGGCCACCGAGGATCAGAACCTCGGCGGGATCGCCATGACCGCCGAGCAGTCGCTCGTGTTCCTCTCCGCCATCGCCTACGTGCTGCTCCTCCTGGCAGACCGGGAGCAGCGTGAGACCGAGGAGCGCGAGCATGCGGCGCTCGATGCAACCGAATCGAGTCCGTGACCGAAGACGACGGTGTGCCCCAGGTGGGAGACGACGTCATCCGGGAACGGTTTGCGGCGGGCGATGAGCAGGCTCTGGCAGATTGCCAGCGCCGGTTCGGCCCGTTGCTGCTTGGCTATGCCCGGCGCTATGTGGGGCCTGACGACGCGGAGGATGTGGTGCAGAGGGTGATGATCGAGGCGTGGCGGGGCCGCGGGCGGTACGACCCATCGCGGCCGCTTGAGGCATGGCTCCTTGCCATCGCGCGGCGTCGCTCCATCGATCTGCTGCGCACGCGGAAGACCGCGGTGGTGGGCCTCGACGCCATGCGCGAGCTCTCGGGCGATGACGGGCGCGAGACGGCCGACAGGTTCGCGTGGGCGTTCGAGGTGCGCGAGGCCCTGAACCAGCTCCCCGAGGTGCAGCGCGAGGCGCTGGTGCTCTCGTACTTCGGCGGCCTCTCGCAGTCGCAGGTCGCGACCCGTGTCGGGGTGCCGCTCGGCACGATCAAGACCCGCATGGCGCGCGGCATGCAGCGCCTGGCCGACCTCATGGGGCAGGGAGGGTTCGAGTGAGCGATCACGTCATCGACGAGCTGGCCGGCCTCGTTTCCGGCGACCTCTCACGAGCCGAGACTGCGGCCGTGGTCGAGCATCTGCGCGGCTGCGACGAGTGCCGCCGCCACCTGGTGGCCAACGTCGCTTCGTCGGCGGCGCTTCGCTCGGCGCTGCGTACGGCGCCCGAGCTCTTCGAGCTGGATGCGGACGCCGCGGTCCCCGAGATCGTGGCCCCCGTGGTGTCGGCCCCGCCGCGGCGGAGACGCGACCGCCACGCCTGGCGCTGGGCCGCCGGCGCCGCCGCAGCGGCGGTGCTGATCGTCGGCGCGTTCTTTGCCGGCTCGCAGCTGACCCAGCCGAAGACGCAGCGGGCCCAGGCCCCGCTCAAGGTGGTCACGCCCGGGTTCACGGGCGGCGGCAAGGTCGTCATGCGCACCCGCGACGGCAAGACCAACATGCTGGTGAACGCACAGGGCCTCCAGCAGCTGCCGTCGGACAAGTTCTACGAGGTGTGGCTGTTCGATCCGGGCACCGGCAAGATGCTCTCGGTGGGGCTGCTCGGGCCCGACGGCAAGAGCACGTTCGCGCTGCCCCAGTCGCTGCTCGCCCAGTACCAGGTGGTCGATATCAGCCTGCAGGAGAACAACGGCAACCCGGCGCACTCGAAGGACAGCGTCCTTCAGGCCACCTACGGCGCCTGAAACCTTCCGGGGCGGTCACCCCGAAAGGTGACCGAGGCCGGCGATCGTGAACCGGCACATCCGAAGGGGGAGGATGCAACATGAGGATTGGAAAGCTCCGTCTGCTCGCGGTGATGGCAGTCGCCGTGGCGGGCATGACAGCGCTGAGCGCCGGAGCGCAGGCGAGCTCCGAGCTGCACTTCAACGGCGGCTCGACCCGCCTGGTCGTGAACCCGGCGATCCTGCCGGCGCTCGCCGCCGGCCACATCACGCTGGCGCCGGTCGCGCCGGCGACCGCTGCTGCGGCACGCTGGAACGGCCAGGACACCATCGCGGCGAGCTTCCCGATCAAGGGCGGCCACGTTGACGGCACGACCCTCGCCGGGATCATCAACCACACCGGCGGGCTCACGTTCAGCAAGGGCGCGAAGTCCCTGACCGTGGGGCTGTTTCGCATCAGCATCGGCACCAACGCCTACCTGTCGGGAGCGGTCGACCTGGATCCCGCGACCCGCGTCTCGCTCCTGAAGCTCGACCTGTCGAGCGCCGTGGTCACCTCAAGGGGCTCGTGGGTGACGGTGTCCGGCGTGCGCGCGTTTCTGACGAAGACGGCCGCTGACGCGCTCAATGCGACGCTCGGCACCACCGTGTTCACGCCGGGGCTGAAGCTCGGCGTGGCCAGGGTGCACGCCCATCTGGCGTCGTAGCCCGCGGTGAGAATCACCGGGCCGGCGGCCGCTGCCACCCGCCGGCCCGGTACCATCGGTCTGGCAGACCGAGCGATGGAGGCGATCTGAATGGCAGTTCGAGCATGGGTGACGGCAGCGGTGACGCTCGTCGTGATGGTGGCGGCAACGACCGCGTGCGGCAGCAGCCAGTCGGCCTCCGACAAGGCCAAGAGCCAGGTCTGCAACGCCAAGTCCGACATCGGGACGCAGATCGACGACCTCAAGAACACCACCATCAGCCTGGCGAGCATCGATTCGATCACCACCAACCTCAAGGCGATCCAGACCGACATGAAGTCCATCAGCGACGCCGTGCCGCAGCTCTCCGGCGACACCAAGTCGCAGGTGCAGGCGGCCAACAGCGAGTTCGAGAGCTCGCTCAGCGGCCTTGCCAACTCGCTCAGCGGGACATCGCTGGACGACGCCCAGAGCCAGCTTTCGTCCGCGCTCTCGACGCTCGCGGCGAGCTACTCGAAGGCGTTCGATCAGGTCAAGTGCTAGCCGGGCGGCGGCTCAGCAGCACCCGGCACGGCTGACTCCGCTGCGCCGCGCGGCGTGCGCTGGTGGCCCAGCCGTGCCACCACCAGGCTGACGGCCGTCACCAGGTAGAGGCTGCCGATCACCGTCTCGAACACCGCCAGCAGCCGGCCGATGTCGGTCTGCGGCGTGAGGTCGCCGTAGCCCAGCGTCGCCAGCGTCACGAAGCTGAAGTACACGCGCTGGGAGAGCGATCCGTCGGTTCCCTGCGCGAAATACGGCTGGGAGAGGAACACCTCCGTCAGCGTGATCATGAACGTGAACATCAGCCCGATCATGAAGTAGAGCGAGATCGCCCCGAACACCGTCTGGATGTTCACGGAGCGCTCGTCGCGCAGTCCCACGCCGATCGCCAGCGGCATGCCGACCGTGAACGCAGTCATCACGACTGCAAACGCCGTGGTGGCGTTCTCGTCCCTCAGGATGAGCGTGAGCGTCGCGAAGATCACCGACAGCACGACCACCACGTTGAGGATGTGCACCAGCCGGCTTCGCACGTGCGAAGCCCACACCGCTGCCATCAGCACGAGGCCGGTGAAGATGGTCATCACCGCGCGCCCGGCGGTGGACTCGGGCAGGAGCATCAGGAGCCCCACCAGCAGGAGGAGCAGCAGGCACACGAGGATGAAGCGCGGTGCGGCCTCGTCCTCGATCGTCTCGAATGCTTCCTCCAGCCTGGCGCTCATCCAGGGGAGAGTACGGAGTGGGCCGGTCGTCCCTCGGCCGGCCCACTCCGCGGTGACTCAGGCGTCGAGCTCTGCGTTCGCCTCGGCCACGAGGCCGATTGCGACGAGATCCTCGGGATGAACCCACTCGTCGGCGAGCGCGACGCCGCCGGCGGCCTGGATCTTGCTCCGCAGCGGGATCGCCCAGCGATGCTCGATGAGCGCGATCGCGGCAGACGAGCCGTTGGGGATCGCGTCGGCGAGGTACCAGACCTCGTCCTCGTCGAAGATGTGGCCGTCCTCACCGGCCTCTGCACCGGCGAGCGCGCCGGCCTCGGCACCCTCCTCGCCGCCTACGCCGAATCCGACCAGCGCACCGGCGAAGGCGCCGAACTGCATGGCCTCCTCGGTGGTGAGGTCGCTCAGCTGCACGGCCGTGATCTCGCCCTGGTCGTCCTTGTCCACGAACATGAGATCCACCACGCGGACGACGTCCGCCGCGGCGAGCCGCTCGAGCTCGGGCAGGATCTCACCCGTGAAGTTGCCGTCCTCGAAACCGACGACCATCAACTGAATAGGGCCTAGCTGCTCCATTGATTCTCCTCGTCCGTGCTCCCGGCTCAGCCGGCGAGCACCTTTGCCTTGGCGGCGTCGAACTCGTCCTGCGAGAGGACGCCGGCGTCGAGCAGGCCTTTCAGCTTCTCGAGCTGTGCCACCACATCGTCGCCGCCGGCTGCGGGAGCGGCCGCTACGGGGGCGGGTGCGGCAGGCGCCTGCTGCTGCTCGAGCGCCTCGAGGCGTGCCTCCTGGTCGCCTTCGCGGTCGGCCGTCGCGGCCTGGCTCTGGGCGTGCTTCTTGCCGGCGTAGTACGCACCGCCGCCAACCATGGCGGCCCGTGCGAGCGGGCGTCGTCGTCTCATCATGAGAATCGTCCTTTACTGATGGTTACGCGGTGGCAGGATCGCCGTGGAGTGCGTCCTGGAGGGCTTTGGTGTCGGCCTCGGACAGCGAGGTCTTGAGCACCGTGCCGCCGAACTTGGACATCGCCGCGACGGCCTTGTCGGGCGTCGCCTTCTCGATCACCAGGAAGAGCGCCGAGGTGCCGGGCTTGACCATCTCGCGCACCTGCTCCTGAAACTCCTTGTCGATGGTGGCCTTCTCCATGTGCCCGAAGAGCGCACCGAGGCCGGCTCCCACGACCATCCCGAAGACAGGGATGAAGAACAGCAGGCCGAACAGCAGGCCCCAGAACATGCCCCACGTCGCACCGCCGCCCGTGGTCGGGCCGTGGTTGGTGGTGACCTGGTACTTGCCGTCGGGATGGCGCTGGATCGCGGCCATCGCGTCGGTCTCCAGAATCAGATCCCGGCTCAGACTCTGCGCCTCGGCCATCGCCGTCAGCGCCGTCTCTTCCTTGTCGTACCCGATAGCGAGCAACTCCGCCATATACCCCTCCCTCGAGGTTCTGAATCACATGCGAACTGCGATGCCACACTAGCACCATCCCTGAGCCAACTAGGATCTCCCGCGGCACCAACCAGGAGCGTGACGAAATGTGCAGGTTGTTCGGTCTCTCCGCATCACCCCACCGGGTACACGTGCGCTTCTGGCTGCTCGACGCGCCGGACAGTCTCGTGAGCCAGAGCCACCGAAACCCCGACGGCACCGGGCTGGGGCTCTACGACCCGCAGAACCGTCCCGTGCTGGACAAGCAGCCGCTGGCCGCCTACGACGACACGTCGTATGCCCGGGAGGCGCGGCACCTCAGCTCCACCACCTTCGTGTCGCACATCCGGTATGCGACGACGGGCGAGAAGACACCGGAAAACACCCATCCGTTCACACTCGGCTCGCGCGTCTTTGCCCACAACGGCGTGCTCCGCGGGCTCGACAAGGTGGAGGCAGAGCTCGGCCCCGACCTCGCCAACGTCAAGGGCCAGACCGACTCCGAGCGGTACTTCGCGCTCGTCACCAAGCGCATCGCCGAGCACGACGGCGACGTCGCGGCCGGTGTCGCCGACGCCGTGAGCTGGATCGCCGACAACGTGCCGGTCTACTCCATCAACTTCGTCATGACCGACAGCGACGAGCTGTGGGCGTTTCGGTATCCCGGCACGCACCGCCTCTACGTGCTCGAGCGCGAGGCCGGCGGCCCGCACGGGAACCGGCCGCTCACGCACTCCTCGACCACGCTGCACGTCGAGAGCGAGCACCTGTCCCGCCATCCTGCCGTCGTGGTGGCCTCGGAGCCGCTGGACGACCACCCCGGCTGGCGGCTGATGGATGTGGGCGAGCTGGTGCACGTGGCGCCCGATCTGACGGTCACCTCGACGCTCGTGGTGGACCATCCGCCCGCCGAGCTGATCCACCTCGACCACCCCACCGGTCAGCCGGCCACCTGATTTCACCCGGGTGATCCCCGGTCTGACCCCGGGCTTTCACCTCTTCTTAACCGGATTGCGTGGCATGATCCGCCGCAGTTCGCATCCGCAATCGTGGAGGTCCACGTGCCATTGAAACACCCCAAGGGTCCCGCCGTCTCGACGAAGGCCCTGAGCCCCGGCCCGATCTTCACGCTCGAGGGCGACCGGATTCCGCGCCACACGATGCCGGCCGGCGAGCTCTCGCCCGACGTCGCCTACCAGCTGGTGCACGACGAGCTGATGCTCGACGGCAACGCCCGCCTCAACCTGGCGACCTTCGTCACCACGTGGATGGAGCCCCAGGCCAAGCAGCTGATGGGCGAGTGCCTCGACAAGAACATGATCGACAAGGACGAGTACCCGCAGACCGCCGAGTTCGAGATGCGCTGCGTGAACATCCTCTCCAAGCTGTGGCATGCCGACGATGCCGAGGAGGCCACCGGCTGCTCCACCACCGGCTCGAGCGAGGCCGCGATGCTCGGCGGCCTGGCGCTCAAGCGCCTCTGGCAGCAGCGCCGCGAGGCCGACAAGAAGCCCATCGACAAGCCCAACCTCGTCATGGGCATCAACGTCCAGATCTGCTGGGAGAAGTTCGCCAACTACTGGGACGTCGAGATGCGGCTGGTGCCCATGGAGGGCAACCGCTACATCCTCTCGGCCGAGGAGGCCGTGAAGCTCTGCGACGAGAACACCATCGGCGTGGTCGCCATCCTGGGCTCCACCTTCGAGGGCTCCTACGAGCCGGTCAAGGAGATCTGCGAGGCCCTCGACGACCTCGAGGCGCGCACCGGGCTCAACATCCCGGTGCATGTGGACGGCGCATCCGGCGCGTTCGTGGCGCCGTTCATCGACACGGGCCTCGAGTGGGACTTCAAGCTGAAGCGGGTCGCCTCGATCAACGCGTCGGGCCACAAGTACGGCCTGGTCTACCCCGGAGTCGGCTGGATCGTCTGGCGCGACGCCAAGGCGCTCCCCGAGGATCTCATCTTCTGGGTCAACTACCTTGGCGACAACATGCCGACGTTCGCGCTCAACTTCTCGCGCCCGGGGGCGCAGGTCGTGGCGCAGTACTACAACTTCCTGCGGCTCGGCTTCGACGGCTACCGGGCGGTGCACCAGTACTCCCGCGATGTGGCCACCCGGCTTGCGACCGAGATCGAGAAGCTCGGCCCGTTCGAGCTGCTCTCGCGCGGCGACCAGCTCCCGGTGTTCGCGTTCAAGCTGAAGGACGACGTCGACAACTACACGGTGTTCGACGTCTCCGGCGCCCTGCGCGAGCGCGGCTGGCAGGTGCCGGCCTACACGTTCCCGGCCAATCGCACCGACCTCGCGGCGCTGCGAGTGGTGGTGCGGCAGGGATTCACCCACGATCTGGCCGACATGCTGCTGGCCGATCTCAACCGAGTGCTGCCGCGGCTGCAGGCCCAGGCCGAGCCGGTGCACTCCGAGGCGGAGTCGAGCTTCCATCACTGAGGCAGACGTCCTCATCATCTTCGGCATCACCGGCGACCTCGCCCGCGTGATGACGTTCCACTCGCTCTACCGGCTGGAGGAGCGCAAGCTGCTCGACTGCCCCATCGTCGGCGTGGCCGTGGACGACTGGAGCACCGAGAAGCTGCGCGAGCACGCCCGCGAGGTGATCGCAGCGACCGGCCAGACCATCGAGGAGGACGTCTTCGAGCGGCTCGCAGCGCGGCTCGACTACGTCAGCGGCGACTTCAACGACCCTGCCACCTACGGCAAGGTCAAGGCCGCGGTGGGCGCTGCGAAGCAGCCGGTGTTCTACCTGGAGATCCCCCCGTTTCTCTTCGGCAAGGTGGTGGGGCAGCTGCACGACACCGGCCTCACCGAGCACGCCCGGGTGGTGGTGGAGAAGCCGTTCGGCCACGACCTCGAGTCCGCCCGCGCGCTGGCCGCCGAGCTGCACGAGTACATCGACGAGTCGCAGCTCCTTCGCATCGACCACTTCCTGGGCAAGATGGGCGTGCGGGAGATCCTCTACCTGCGGCTCTCGAACGCCATGCTCCAGCCGGTGTGGGGGCGCGATTCGATCGCCTCGGTGCAGATCACCATGGCCGAGAGCTTCGGCGTGGAGGATCGCGGGCACTTCTACGACCCGGTCGGGGCGCTGCGCGACGTGGTGGTCAACCACATCATGCAGGTCGTCGCCGCCGTGGCCATGGACCCGCCTGCGGGGCTCGAGGCCGACATGCTGAAGGACGCCACGGTGACCGCCTTCCGCGCGATCGCGCCGGCCGATCCCGCCGACTACGTCCGCGGCCAGTACGACGGCTACCTCGACACGCCCGGCGTGGAGCCGGGCTCGACCACCGAGACGTTCGCGGCGCTCCGCCTGAACGTCGAGAACTGGCGCTGGTCGGGCGTGCCGTTCTTCATCCGCGCCGGCAAGCACCTCGCAGTGACTCAGACCGAGGTGCGGCTGGTGTTCCGAAACCCGCCGAAGGTGGGCTACGCCCCGCTTCGGGCGCGCACGCCGGAGCCCGATCAGATCGTGATCAAGATCGACCCGGCCACCGGCCTGCGGATCCAGCTCGAGGCGCTTCGGGCCGACAAGGTCGGCCCCCAGCCCATCACCCTCGACATGGAGTTCGGCGCCGAGGGCGGCGAGGCCCCGACCCCGTACGAGGTGCTCCTGCTCGCGGCGATGAAGGGCGATTCGACGCCGTTCACGCGCCAGGACGGGGTGGAGGAGTGCTGGCGCATCTTCCAGCCGCTGGTGGACAACCCGCCGCCGGTGCATCCGTATGCCCCGGGGTCGTGGGGGCCGGCCGAGGCCACAGAGCTGGTTGCCGGCCACGGACGCTGGCACGAGCCGTGGGTGCCCGAGTGAGCGACACCATGCCGCAGAGCGCGGCGGCGCCCTCGCCGTTTCCGCCCATCGCCGACTACGCGTTCCTCTCGGACTGCCACACGGGCGCCCTCGTCGCACCCGATGGCTCGGTGGACTGGCTGTGCGCCCCGGCGTTCGACTCGCCCAGCTCGTTCGGCAGCCTCCTCGACCGCGAGGCGGGCATGTTCCGGCTGGGGCCAAACGGCATCAACGTGCCCACGGCGCGCATGTACGAGCCCGGCACCAACGTCATGCTCACCACGTGGCGCACGCCCACCGGCTGGGTGCAGGTGCGCGAGGCGCTCACCATCGGCCCGCGCGAGCACGAGGACGTGATCACGCCGCACACCCGCCCGCCCACCGACGACGACGCCGACCACATGCTGGTGCGAACGGTGGTGTGCCTCGAGGGCGAGGTGGAGGTCGAGCTCGTGTGCGAGCCGGCGTTCGACTACGGCCGCGAGCCGGCGTCCTGGGCGCTGGTGCCCGACGGCATGTCCCACATGGCCGACGCGACCGGCGGCGGCCAGACCATCCGCCTTGCGACCGACCTGAACCTGGGCATCGAGGGCACCCGCGTGCGCGCCCGCCACGTGCTTCGCCCCGGCGACCGCGCGTTCTGCTCGCTCTCGTGGTCGGAGGATCTGGCGACGCCCAGGGACGTGGACGACGCGGAGCGCCGCCTCGAGGCCACCGCGAAGTTCTGGCGCCGCTGGCTGGGCCGCGGGCGGGTGCCCGACCACCGGTTCCGCGACCCCATCCAGCGCTCGGCGCTGGTGATCAAGGGCCTCACCTTCATGCCCACCGGCGCCACGGTGGCCGCGCTCACCACGTCGCTTCCCGAGACGCCGGGCGGCGAGCGCAACTGGGACTACCGCTACACGTGGATGCGCGACACCACCTTCACGCTGCAGGCCCTGCACCTGCTGAACCTCGACTGGGAGGCCGACGAGTTCATGCAGTTCGTGGCCGACCTGCAGCCCAACGAGGACGGCAGCCTCCAGATCATGTACGGCATCGACGGCCGCCGCGACCTCACCGAGTCCACCCGCGACGACCTCTCCGGCTATGCCGGCGCGCGGCCGGTGCGCATCGGAAACGGCGCGTTCGACCAGCGCCAGAACGACGTCTACGGCGCCGTGCTGGACTCGATCCTGCAGCACACGCGGCGAAGCCAGCGGCTGCCCCGGCGGCTCTGGCCCATCGTCCAGGCGCAGGCCGAGTGCGCCGCGGCCGTGTGGCAGCAGCCCGACCAGGGCATCTGGGAGGCGCGCGGCGAGCCGCAGCACTACGTCTCGTCCAAGCTGATGTGCTGGGTCGCGATGGATCGGGCGTCCAAGCTCGCCCACATCCGCGGCAACGCCGACCTCAGCGAGAAGTGGGGCGCGACCGCCCTCGAGATCCACGCCGACATCCTGGAGCACGGCGTCACGGCCGACGGGGTGCTCCGCCAGCACTACAACACCGACTCGCTGGATGCCTCGACGCTGATGGCGGCGCTCTTCGGCTTCCTGCCCGCCGGCGACGAGCGGCTGGTGAAATCGGTGCTCGCGATCGGCGACGACCTCACCGAGAACGGCTTCGTGCTGCGCTACCGCACCGACGAGACCGACGACGGGCTCTCGGGCAAGGAGGGCACGTTCCTGATCTGCTCGTTCTGGCTGGTGTCGGCGCTCGCCATCATCGGGCACCACCAGCGGGCGCAGGATCTGATGGAGCGGCTGCTTCGCGTCGCATCGCCGCTGGGGCTCTATGCAGAGGAATTCGACGCTGATACGGGAAGACACCTGGGGAACTTCCCGCAAGCCTTTTCCCATTTGGCCCTCATCGAGGCCGCGTCGCGCATCATCCTGGCCGAGCGCCTGGCCGAGCTCTGATCCCCTCATGCTCACACCCACCGAAGAATTCTTCCACGATCTGTCCGCGCGCGGCCACGAGCCGCTGCTTGGCACCGCCACGGGCGTGATCCGGTTCGACCTGCGGTCGGGCAACCGCATGGAGCACTGGCGGGTGGCGATGCGGAAGGGCAACGTGGAGGTGTCGCGCGGCGACGAGGCCGCAGACGCCGTGGTGGTCACCGACCGCGAGACCTTCGACCAGATCGCGAGCGGGCGGGCGAACGCGACGTCGGCGATGCTCCGCGGGGCGATCGCCGTGAACGGCCAGGCCGACCTCATGGTGTGGTTCCAGCGGATCCTCCCGGCACCGCCGCGGCCCGGCGACGCCGCGTGAGCGAGCTCGTCTCGATACTCGACGGCAACACGTTTGTCGTGAGCGACCGCCGCGGCGACATCGAGGCCGGATCGACCGACACGACGGGCCTCTTCTCGTTCGACACGCGGTTTCTCTCGTCGTGGGTGATGACGGTCAACGGCCAGCGTCTGAACGCCCTCTCCACCGACGACCTGCAGTACTTCCAGACCCGGTTCTTCCTGGTTCCCGGCACGGGCACCGTGTACGTCGACTCCAAGCTCTCGGTGATCCGCACGCGCGCGGTGGCCGACGGCTTCCACGAGCACCTGCTGGTGATCAACCACGACGAGAAAGCGGTGAAGCTCAAGATCCGCATCGAGGCCGGCAGCGACTTCGCCGACCTCTTCGAGGTGAAGGACGCGCTCTCCAAGCAGGGCAGCTACAGCCAGTCGGTGCGCGACGGGGCGCTCGTGCTGCGCTACCAGCGCGACACCTTCCAGCGCGAGACGGTGATCACGCCGTCGAAGCCGGCGCGCATCGACAAGGGCGGCATCACCTTCACCGTGCCGCTCCAGCCCAAGGCCCGGTGGGAGGGCGAGGTGAACGTCGTGACCGCCGTGGTGTGGGCGCACGAGCGCCGCTCGCTCAACCGCGACCATGCCGCGCGCAAGCGGCGCAACATGGAGCGCGACCTCGACCGGTGGATCGCGAAGGCACCCAAGCTCGAGTGCGACTGGGACTCGCTCAAGTCCACGTACCGCCGCAGCCTCGTGGACCTCGCGGCGCTGCGGTTCTCGCCGCTCAGCGCCGGCGGCGCGAGCCTCCCGGCGGCGGGGCTGCCGTGGTTCATGACCATGTTCGGCCGCGACAGCATCTTCACCAGCCTCCAGGCGCTGCCGTTCGCGCCCGAGCTTGCCGCCACCACGCTGCGCGAGCTGGGCGCCCGCCAGGGCACGCGCATCGACGACTTCCGCGACGAGGATCCCGGCCGCATCCTGCACGAGATGCGCTACGGGGAGCTGACCGCGTTCGAGGAGCGGCCGCACTCGCCGTACTACGGCAACGCCGACGCCACCGCGCTCTTCGTGGTGCTGCTGGACGAGTACGAGCGCTGGACGGGCGACCGCCGGCTGGTGCGCGATCTCGAGCTGCAGGCGCGAGCAGCGCTCAACTGGATCGAGGAGTACGCCGACCTGATGGGAAACGGCTACGTCTGGTATCAGCGGCGCAACGAGCAGAACGGCCTGCTGAACCAGTGCTGGAAGGACTCATGGGACTCGATCTCCTACCGCGACGGCAAGCTTCCCGGCTTCCCCCGGGCGACCTGCGAGCTGCAGGGCTATGCATATGACGCGCGCGTGCGCGGAGCCCGGCTCGCCCGCACCGTCTGGAAGGACGAGGCCTACGCGGTGCAGCTCGAGCGCCAGGCGGCCGATCTCAAGCGGCGGTTCAACCGCGACTTCTGGGTGGCCGACCGTGGCGCCTATGCGATCGCGCTCGACATCGACGGAAAGCCCGTGGACTCGCTCAGCTCGAACATCGGGCACCTGCTCTGGAGCGGCATCGTTGACCGCTCGAAGGCGGCCTCGGTGGCTGCGCACCTGGTGGGGCCGAAGCTCTTCTCGGGCTGGGGCGTGCGCACGCTGGCGGAGGGCGAGGGCCGCTACAACCCTGTGGGCTACCACGTCGGCGCCGTCTGGCCGTTCGACAACTCGTTCATCGCGTGGGGCCTTCGCAACTACGGCTTCAAGCAGGAGGCCGCCCAGATCGCCTTCGGCATCCTGCAGGCCGCGGAGTACTTCGACGGGCGCCTGCCCGAGGCGTTCGGCGGCTACGGCCGCCCGGTCACCGGCTACCCGGTGCAGTACCCGACTGCCTGCAGCCCGCAGGCGTGGTCAACGGGCGCGCCGCTGCTCTTCCTGCGAACGATGCTCGGGCTCGAGCCGCTGGGTGAGCACCTCGTGGTCGATCCGGCGCTGCCAAACGGCGTCGGCCACATCGAGCTCCTGGACATTCCCGGCCGCTGGGGCCGGATCGACGCGTTCGGCCGCGGCATGGTCGACGTCGGACGCCGCTGACATGATCTCCTCTGCCACCCCACCTCGAAAGGCATTCCCATGACCCAGGCCGAGCCTCCCGCGCCTGCTACCTCCACCGCCGTGGAGCCTTCCACGCCGGCCATCCCCGGACGCAACACCAAGAAGCGAAAGCTCGCGGTGGGCCTCCTCATCTTCTTCGGATCCCTCTGCCTGCTGATCGGCATCTTCGCCACGTGGGTCGACAAGGTCGCGCTCGACAGCGACAACTGGTCGGACACGAGCACGCAGGCGCTCGAGCAACCGGCTGTGCGCACCGCCGTCTCCGAGTACCTCACCGATCAGCTCTACGCCAACGTGGACGTCTCGGGCCTCATCAAGAACGCCCTGCCGCCGAAGGCCCAGCCGCTCTCGGGGCCGATCGCCGCAGGCGCTGAGCCGTACATCCAGCGCGCGGTCGCTGCGAGCCTCACCCGGCCGCGGTTCGTGCAGCTCTGGAAGGTCGCGAACCTGAAGGCCCACAGCGAGCTGATGGACGTGCTGAACGGCCACACCGCATTACTCACCACAACCAACGGCAACGTCGTGATCGCGCTGGGGCCGCTCGTAGGGCAGTTCTCCGCGCAGCTGGCCTCGCACACGGGCGGCGCCGTCGTCCTGCCCGCGGGCACCGGCAACATCGTGCTGCTGCACAGCGACCAGCTGAGCGCCGCCCAGACCGCCGTGAAGGTGATGCGGTTCCTGGCGATCCCGCTCTCGCTGATCGGCCTTCTGCTGCTCGCGATCGCGGTGTTCATCTCGCGTGACCGCCGCCGCACGCTTCGCACCTGCGGCTTCGCGCTCATCCTGATCGGGCTGATCCTGGTGTTCATCCGCCGCGTGGTCGGCGATGCGCTGGTGGACGCCCTCACCAACAACCCCGACAACGCCGCGGCCGCCAAGTCGATCTGGTGGGTTGCTACCGACAAGCTCGCAAGCGCCAACGCCACGGTGATCACGGTCGGCCTCGTGGCCGTCGTCGGCACCTGGTTCGCCGGCGCCGGCAAGCACGCCACCGGCGCCCGCAGGTCGGTCACGCCGTACCTGCGCGACCCGATCTGGGCGTACGGCGCCTACGGCGTCATCATCCTGGTGCTGCTCATCTGGGCCCCGGTGGATGCCGCGCGCACGCTGCTCACGGCAGTCGTCCTGATCGTGCTCGGCGCAATCGGCGTCGAGGCGCTGCGGCGGCTCGTGATCCGCGAGAACCCCGAGCTGACCGAGCAGCGGCTCGGCGGCGAGCTCAGCGAGAAGGGCTCGGAGCTCTGGGAGTGGATGAAGGGCAACGCCCGGCACGATCGGGCCGAGCCGGTCACGGTGGACGCAGGCAGCGGCCGCTACGCCGAGCTCGAGCGGCTCTCGTCGCTGCACGAGCGCGGCGTCCTGACCGACGCCGAGTTCGCAAAGGAGAAGGCCGCCCTGCTCAGCTCGTAGCGGTGAACAACAGGTGAAGCCGTGAATAAAAGGTGCCTGGCACCTTTTATTCACGGCAGGGCGGTAGGTAGGATCGCCGGGTGACCACGCTGCTCGTCACCACCAACGACGTCGCGCGGATCCAATTCGCGACGACGTCGCTCTACCACTTCATCTTCGTGCCGCTCACGCTGGGGCTGGCACCCATCGTGGCGCTCATGCAGACGCTCTGGTACCGCACCCGGGAGGAGGCATGGCTGCGGCTCACGCACTTCTTCGGCACGCTGATGCTGATCAACTTCGCGATCGGCGTGGCCACCGGCCTGGTGCAGGAGTTCCAGTTCGGGATGAACTGGTCCACCTACTCGCGGTTCGTGGGCGGCGTGTTCGGCGCGCCGCTTGCGATCGAGGGGCTCGCGGCCTTCTTCCTGGAGTCCACGTTCCTGGGCCTCTGGATCTTCGGCTGGGACCGGCTGCCGAAGGGCGTCCACCTGGCGACGATCTGGCTGGCGGCGCTCGGCACCTGGCTCTCGGCCTACTTCATCCTCGTCGCGAACTCGTGGATGCAGCATCCGGTGGGCTACAAGATGGTCAACGGCTCGGCCCAGCTGACCAGCGTCGAGGCCCTGCTCACCAACCAGTTCGCCGAGAACGCCATGGTGCACACCATCGCGGCCGGAGTCACGGTCGCCTCGATGCTGGTCTTCGGCGTCGCGTGCTGGCACCTGCGGCGGCAGAGGAACGTCGAGATCTTCCGCAAGGCCGCATGGCTCTCGCTCATCATCCTGGTGCCGTTCTCCATCTTCAACCTGGGCTTCGGCAGCCATCTGGGCATCGTCACGACGTCGGATCAGCCGATGAAGATCGCCGGCGCCGAGGCGCTCTGGGACACGCAGCAGCCGGCGTCGTTCTCGCTCTTCCAGATCGGCGGCTTCTCGGCGAGCGACCCCACGCCGAGCTTCTCGATCCAGGTGCCCGACCTGCTCTCCTACCTCTCCACCGGCAACGTGCACGCCAAGGTGGAGGGGATGAACGAGATCAACGCGCAGTACCAGAAGCTGTACGGGCCCGGTAGCTATTACCCCAACGTGCGGCTCGAGTACTGGAGCATGCGGATCATGGCCTACGCGGGCTCGCTGGTGGCGCTCGTGGGCGTGGTGGGGGCGTTCCTCTACCGGCGGCGCAAGCTCGAGTCCAGCGGTTGGTTTTTGCGCATCGCGACGTGGTCGATCGCCCTGCCATTCATCGCATCGCTCTTCGGCTGGGTGCTGACCGAGACCGGCCGCCAGCCGTGGATCGTGCAGGGGCTCCTGAAGACCGCCAACGCGAACTCGCCCAGCGTGAGCGCCACCATGGTGTGGCTGAGCCTGATCGTCTTCGTGGGGCTCTACATCATCCTCGGCGCCATCGACTGGATCCTGATGCGCCGCTACGCGCGGCTCGATCCGCCCGAGCCCAGTGGCGAGAGCGCCGAGGCCGTGAACCCCGTCCCGGTGATGAGCTACTGATGACGCCTCAGAACTTCTGGTTCGGGTTGATCGCGGTGCTCTGGGCCGGCTACTTCATGCTGGAGGGCTTCGACTTCGGCGTGGGCATGCTGCTGCCGGTGATCGGCCGAAACGAGCAGGATCGCGGCGAGATGCTCGACACCATCGGCCCTGTGTGGGACGGCAACGAGGTGTGGCTCGTGGTCGCCGGCGGCGCAACCTTCGCGGCCTTCCCGGCCTGGTATGCAGCGATGTTCTCGGGCTTCTACCAGGCGCTCTTGCTGGTGCTGGTGCTCCTGATGATCCGGGTCGTCTCGTTCGAGTGGCGCCACCGAAACCCCGGCTCCGGCTGGCAGAACGCGTGGCTTTGGTGCAACATCGTCGCGAGCGTGGGGGCGCCGCTCATCTGGGGCGTCGCGCTCTCGAACCTCGTCCAGGGCGTCCCGCTCAACTCGAGCGGGGACTTCGCGGGCAACTTCACCGACCTCTTCAGCGCCTACACCGTGGCGGGCGGCATCGCCACGATCGCGCTCTTTGCCCTGCACGGCTCCATCTTCCTCGAGCTGAAGACCGTGGGCGAGCTGCGCCCCAGGGCGCTCCACACCGCCAGCCGGCTTGCCCCGCCCGCCGTCGCGATCGTCGCCGTCTACCTGGTGTGGACGGTGGTGGTCGCCACCGGCAACAACCACAAGAGCGCCTTCCCGGCCGCGCTCGTGGCCGCCCTGGCAGTGGCGGCGCTCGCGCTCGGCGGGCTCTTTGCGGTGCGCTCGAATGCCGGCCGGGCGTTCACCGCGACGGCGGTGGGGGTGGTGCTGGTGGTCGCCACGATCTTCACGTCGCTCTACCCGCGCGTGATGGTCTCGAGCCCCGGTTTCCAGAACAGCCTGACCATCGCGAACTCGGCCGCGGCGCACTACGCCCTCACGGTGATGACCGTTGTTGCACTGATCCTCACCCCGGTCGTGCTCATCTACCAGGGATGGACGTACTACATCTTCCGGCGGCGGCTGACCGAGACTCCGGTGGCGGCGCCGACCCCGGCGCCGGCCCCGCCCGAAGCTTGAGCGTCGCGTGAGACCCCTCGACCCGCGCCTGATGGAGCGCGCGCGGGAGGTGCGCTCGCTCCTCATCGCCGACGTGATGATCGGCATCCTCACCGCGGCGCTGATCCTGGCGCAGGCGACGATCCTGGCCGACGTCATCGCCCGCTCGTTCCACGGCGCGTCGCTCTCGCAGCTGCGCACGCCGCTCGTGCTGCTGGCGCTCTGCTTCGCGCTGCGCGGCGTGCTTGGCATGGGGCTTCGAGGTGGCCGGCCGGTTTGCCGCCACCAGTGTGCTCCACGAGCTTCGCATGGGCCTCGTGCGGCGCCGGCTGGCCGATCAGCCGATCGTCCTGGACGGCGCGCAGAGCGGCGATCTGGCCACGGCGGCGGTGTTCGGCGCCACGCCGCTCGAGGGGTACTTCGGCCGCCTCATCCCGCAGATGGTGCTGGCCTGCATCGTGCCGGTGGCGGTGATCGCGTGGATCATCCCGGTCGACTGCGACGTCGGCGCTCATCATGCTGGCGACGCTGCCGCTGGTGCCGGTCTTCATGATCCTGATCGGCCTCTACACGCGCAGCCGCACGCAGGAGCGGCAGGCGGCGCTGCAGCTCCTCGCAACGCACTTCCTCGACGTGGTGCGCGGGCTCCCGACGCTTCGCGCCTTCAACCGCGGGGGCGCCCAGGCCGGGTCGATCACCGCCGCCGGCGATGCCTACCGGCGCACGACGATGGCGACGCTTCGCGTGGCGTTTCTCTCCGGCGCGGTGCTGGAGCTGGCAGCGACGCTCGGCGTGGCGCTCGTGGCGGTGACCGTCGGCGTGCGGCTGGACGAGGGCCGGCTCGGGCTGCAGGCGGCGCTCACCGTCCTGATCCTGGCGCCCGAGCTCTACCTGCCGCTACGCACGGTGGGCTCGCTCTACCACTCGAGCGCCGACGGGCTGGAGGTGGCCGAGCGGCTGCTGCCGCTCTCCGAGCCGCTCCCCACCGGGCCGCCGGCGGGGCTCGCGCCGCCGCCCGGGCCCGATCGGCCTGGCGGGGGTGGGATACGCGTACCCGGCGCGCGACACCGCCGTCCTGGCCGGCGTGGATCTGCAGATCGAGCCGGGCGAGCTGGTGGTGCTCGCGGGCCCCAGCGGCGGTGGCAAGAGCACGCTCGCGGCGCTCATCCTGGGGCTGCTCGAGCCGACCGCGGGAAGCGTGGTGGTGGGCGGCGCCGACCTGCGCGACTGCGACCTGGAGGCCTGGCGGCGGCAGCTTGCGTGGGTGCCGCAGCGGCCGGTGCTGGTACGCGACACGGTGGCCGCGAACATCCGGCTGGGCAACCCCGACGCGGGCGACGAGCAGGTACGCGCGGCGGCGGTGGACGCGGGTGCCGACGCGTTCATCCGCTCGCTTCCGCAGGGGTACGAGACGGTGGTCGGCGACGGCGGGCGGCAGGTCTCGTCCGGCCAGCGCCAGCGCATCGCCCTGGCCCGGGCGTTCGTGCGCGATGCGCGGCTGGTGGTGCTCGACGAGCCCACCGCCAACGTGGATGCCCCGACGGCGGCTGCCATCGGCCTGGCCATCGAGCGGCTGGCCGACCATCGGTCGGTGCTGGTGATCGCCCACCGCGCCGAGCTGATCGGAAGCGCCGGGCGGGTGGTGCGGCTCGAGGGCGGCCGGCTGGTCGTGGCCGCGGGGGTGGCACCGTGATCGCGACGGTGCGCCGGCTCTTTGCACTCTCGCCGCCGCCGCGGGGCCGGGTGGCGCTCTCGATCGTGGTGGGGGCGCTCGCGGTGATCTTCGGCATCGGCCTGATGGCCACCGCGGGCTGGCTCATCGCCCGCGCGGCGCAGGGGCCGGAGGTGCTCGAGCTGACGGCAGCGATCGTGCTGGTGCGGTTCTTCGGCATCAGCCGGCCTATCGCGCGGTACCTCGAGCGGCTGACCTCGCACGACGTGGCGTTCCGGGCGCTCGCCGGCATCCGCACGCGGTTCTACGAGCGCATCGAGCCGCTGGCGCCGGCCGAGCTGGGGGCGTATCGCTCGGGCGATCTCCTGAGCCGCATGGTGGGCGACGTCGACACGCTCCAAAACCTCTACCTGCGCGGCCTGGCGCCGCCTGCGATCGCGCTGCTCGCGGGGGCCGCGGCGGTGATCGCAACGGCGGTCGTGCTGCCGGCAGCGGGCCTCGTGCTGGCGATCGGGCTCGTGGTCTACGCGGTGCTCGTACCCCTGCTCGGCACTGCCCTCGGACGCTGGTCGCGGGCAACCGCCGAGGCCAGGGGAGCGCTCAGCGCCGAGCTGGTCGAGCTGCTGCGCGCGGCGCCCGAGCTGGTCGTCCACGGAGCGCAGGATCAGGCGCTGGCTCAGCTCTCCGAGGCCGATCAGCGCGTAGGCGCGCTCTCCAGGCGCGAGGGGTGGGTGGCCGGTGCCACCGACGGCCTGGGGATCCTGATCACCGGCGCGACCACGGCCGCGGTGCTGGCGGTGCTCATCCCGGCGCACGCCGACGGGCGCATCGACGGCGTCTGGGTGGCGGCGCTGGCGCTGCTCGCGCTCGCCTCGTTCGAGGCCGTGGCGGGGCTGCCGCAGGCCTCCCGCGAGCTCTCGGCGACGCTGGCTGCGGGGCGCCGGGTGCTGGAGCTCACCGACCGCGAGCCGGCGGTGACGGAGCCCGCTCAGCCCCTGCCCTCGCCGGAAGGCCGCCCGCAGCTCGCCTTCGCGGATGTGACCGCGGGCTACCCGGACGAGCCCGCGGTGCTCACCGGCCTCAGCTTCACGCTCGAGCCGGGCGCGCGCGTGGCGCTCACCGGGCCGAGCGGCGCGGGCAAGACCACCGTGGTCAACCTGATGCTGCGGTTCCTGGATCCGCGCTCAGGTGCCGTGCTGCTCGACGGCCGCGACCTGCGCGAGTACAGCCTGGACGGGGTGCGCCGCTCCATCGCCGTCGCCGGCCAGGACTCGCACCTCTTCTCGACCTCCATCCGCGAGAACGTGCGGCTGGCGAGCCCCGGAGCCGATGATGCCGCGATCATGGCGGCGCTTCGGCTCGCGCGCATCGACCAGTGGGTCGCCGGGCTGCCGGCGGGGCTCGACACGATGGTGGGGGAGGAGGGGGCCGAGCTCTCGGGCGGCCAGCGCCAGCGCATCACCATCGCCCGCGCGCTCCTGGTGGATGCGCCGGTGCTGGTGCTCGACGAGCCCACCGCCCACCTGGACGACGAGACGGCGCGGAGGCTCATCGCCGACGTGCTGGACGCCGCCGCAGACCGCACGGTGCTCCTCATCACGCACCGGCCGGAGGGGCTCGAGCGGATGGACAGGGTTCTCACGCTGGGCGGCGAATGACGGCGCATGAGCCACCACAGGGAGTCACTCGCAGAGACGCGGGCGGTGAAGATCCCCGGCTGGGTCTGGTTCGCCGGGCTGATGCTGTTCGTCTCGGGCAGCTTCCAGCTAGTGCACGGATTCGCGCTCCTCGAGCGGAAGCAGTACTTCACAAACCAGATCGTCTACTCCAACCTGAACTTCTGGGGCTGGGTGTTCATCATCTGGGGCATCCTCGAGATCGCAGCCGCCCTCCTCTCGATCTCGGGCCGCCTGCTGGGCAACTACATCGGAGTGATGCTGGCGGGGACGGCGACCATCCTCTGGTTCTTCATGATCTTCACGACGCCGCTGGCGGCCACGCTGGGCGTGCTCGTGAACATCCTGGTGATCTACGGCCTGACGACGGGCGCCGGCCCGGAGTGGGACCGCCAGGCGGCAGAGCAGCGCCGCCGCGCGAGGTGACCCGGCGGCTCGTCCGCCGGGCCACCCCGTTGTGAGTCACTGACCTATGCCGGGCGGATGTTCTGGTTCACCCGGAAGAGGTTCTCCGGGTCGCGGTCGGCCTTGATCTGCGCCAGCCGCTCGTAGTTGTGCAGGTAGGTTGACTGCACCCGCTCCTGGCCCTCGTCCATCATGAAGTTGACGTAGGCGCCCCCTGCCGAGTGCGGATGGGTCGCGTCCCAGTAGGCCACCGTCCAGTCCCTGATCTCGCCGGCGTTGGCCGGATCCGGGTCAACGCCCACGATCACCTCGGCCCACGTCACGTCGCGGTAGGCAAACGGCGTGTCCGAGGCGCCGACGTCGTGCACGGCGCCGTCGATCGGGTAGAGGTGCATGGTGGACTGGCCCGTGGGTAGCCGGTTTCCCCACTTCACGTGCTCGGCGACGGCCTCGTCGCTCAGCTCGCGCACGAAGTCGGCCCGCCAGTACCACTGGTGACCCGTCGGGTAGAGCGGGTCGAACGCCCCCTGGAAGGCCGGGAACGGCACCTCGCCGACCCCGTGCATCAGCGGCGTGCCGACGGCCAGCATCGGGGCCATGGCCGCCTCGGCGTCCTCCGCGCTCCCGGTGTAGCACCAGACGATGCCCGCGACCTTGCGGCCCCAGAGCTCCTCGGGGAACGGCGGCCCCGGCGGCACCGTGAGGAACGCGAAGAAGCCGTTCAGCTCGCGGCCGGCAGCCGGCAGGAAGTCGCGGTAGGCGCGCAGCACCTCGGCGGCCTGCTCGATGGGCCAGAACGTCGGCCCGGCCATCACGTTCGAGACCGGGTGCAGCCGGTAGGTGAACGCCGTCACCACGCCGAAGTTGCCGCCCCCGCCGCGGATCGCCCAGAAGAGGTCGGCGTTCTCGTCCGCGCTCACGTTCACCTGCGATCCGTCGGCCAGCACCATCTCGGCGCCGACCAGGTTGTCGATCGTGAGCCCGTGGGCGCGGCTCAGATGGCCGATCCCGCCGCCCAGCGTGAGGCCGCCGACGCCGGTGGTGCTGATGATGCCGCTCGGGGTGGCCATGCCGATCGCGTTCGTGGCGGCGTCAACCTCCTGCCACATGGCGCCGCCCTCGGCGCGCACCGTCCGCGCGCCCTCGTCCACGGTCACCGCGTGCATCGGGCGCAGGTCGATCACGATGCCGTCGTCAACGCTCCCCAGGCCGCCGCCGTTGTGCCCGCCGCCGCGCACCGCCAGCGGCACGTGGTGCTCGGCCGCGAACCGCACCACCGCGGCCACGTCACCGGCCGAGGTGCACCGCGCGATCAGCGCTGGGCGGCGGTCGATCATCGCGTTGTAGAGCGCCCGCGTCTCGTCGTAGGCGCCGTCCTGCGGGCCGATCAGCTCGCCCGAGAACCCCGCGAGCTCCTGCTCGGCGGTTGATTTGAGTGATGTCATGGTGCTCATGTCGTCCCCTTCATGCTTCGTCGTTGGTGGCAGTGACCACCGTAGGTCGGCGAAGCGCGCTTCGCATGACCAGGTCTGACCCACTCTCGACGAGCGCTGCAATTGGTGACATGATCAGAATTGACCATGCAGGGGTCAGCGCTACCCGGTCAGCTGCGGCTGACGCCGTCGTTCCCCTTCGTGGGCCGTCCGCGCGAGATGGCCGCGTTGCGCTCGCTCATGCCCCGGGCAGCCGGCGAGGGCAGGCGGATCGCGCTGATCGGCGGCGAGGCCGGCTCGGGCAAGAGCCGCCTCGTGCGCGAGTTCGCGACCGAGGCCGCGGCCGAGGGAGCGCTCGTGCTCTACGGCGCGTGCGACTCGGTGGTGAGCGCCCCCTACCAGCCCATCGCCGAGGCGCTGACCCAGTTTGCCCGCGACGCCGACCCCGACCACCTGCGGGCCGATGTGGGCACGGGCGGGGGAGAGCTCACCCGGCTCGTCGCCTCGCTGCCCGAGCGGATCGGCCCGCTGCCGCCGCCCGTCGCCGCCGACCAGGACACCGAGCGCCTGCGGCTGCACCAGGCGGTGGCCGAGCTGCTCCTCAACGCCGGCGCCCGCCAGCCGACCGTGCTCGTGCTGGAGGACGCCCACTGGGCCGACCGGCCCACTCTCCTTCTGCTGCGCCACCTCTCGCGCGCCGCCGCAGGTGCGCGCCTGCTGGTGGTGGTCACCTTCCGCGACACGGCCGCCGACGTCCCCGCCGAGCTCTCCTCGGCGCTGGTCGAGCTGCGCCGCTCCGAGGGCGTGGTGCCGATCCGCCTGAGCGGCCTCGCGGTGGACGAGATCGCTTCGCTCGTGGCGCAGGCCGGCGCGGGCGACCTCGGCGACGAGCTGGTGCCGGCGGCCGAGGCCGTGCACGGCCTCACCGAGGGCAACCCGTTCCTGGTGATCGAGCTCTGGCGCGAGCTGACCGAGAGCGGGGCCCTTCTCAGCGTCGGCGGCCGCACCCGGCTCAGCCGGCCGGTCGCAGAGCTCTCCACCCCCGAGGCGGTGCGCGAGGTGGTGAGCCAGCGGCTGGGCCGCCTCGACCCGCCCACCATCGAGCTGCTGGAGCTCGCGGCGGTGATCGGGCGGGAGTTCGACGTCGGGGTGATCGCGAGCGGCTCGGGCGTCGCGGAGCTGGGCCTGCTCGAGTCAATCGACGTGGCCGAGCGAAGCGGCATGATCTGCCAGGGGGGCGAGCGGCCGCTCCGCTACCGGTTCGACCACGAGCTGGTGCGCCGGGCGCTCTACGACCGGCTCTCGGCGCAGCGCCGGGCGCAGCTCCACCTGCGCGCCGCGGAGGCCCTCGAGGCCGCCGGCACCGCGTCGGCGGCCGAGCTCGCCCACCACTTCACCGCCGCCGCGCCGCTGGGAGACACGCAGCTTGCGGTGCAGTACAACCTGCGCGCTGCCGCCGCAGCCGGCGCGGCGCTCGCGTTCGACCAGGCCGCCGAGCTGCTGCAGCAGGCGCTCGAGCTGGGCGTCGCCGACGCGCGCGAGCGCGGCGAGATCCTGCTCTCGCTGGGCGAGGTGCGCTTCCGCGCCGGCGAGTCCGAGGGCGCGATGGAGGCCTACCTGCAGGCGGTGGAGATCGCCCGCGAGCACGAGCAGGGCGAGCTCTCGGCGTGCGCCGCGGTGGGCTTCGAGAACGCCTGCTGGCGCATGGGCGTGGCCGACCTCGAGGCACTCCCGCTGCTGGAGGAGGCCGCGGCGCGGCTCGACCCGCGCGACTCGACGCTTCGGGTGATGGTGCTGAGCGGCATCGCGCGCGCCTGCGCGTTTCGCGGCGACCACGAGCGCAGCGCCGCGGCCCAGGACGAGGCCGTCGCGATGGCCCGCCGCCTGAACGACCGCGAGGCGCTCGCGAAGGTCTCGATGCGCGCCTACTGGGCCCGCGGTAACCGGTCGCTGGACGAGATCCTGGTGATGCTCGACGAGTCGCTGCACCTGGCCGAGGAGCTGGGCGACATCGAGATCCAGGCGGAGTCGCGGGAGTGGCGGGTAGCGGCGCTCATCGCCACGGGCGACATCCCCTCGGCCCGTCGCGAGCTGGCCGTCGCCGCCGCGATGGCCCAGAAGATGGGCCAGCCGTTCATCCTGCACGTCGCCGAGCACTACCTGGCCGCGATCGAGCTCTGCGACGGGCGCCTGGAGGCTGCCGAGGCGGCCGCCCAGCAGTCGTTCGAGTGGGGGCGGCTGCTCTCCGGCCGCGACACGACCGGCCCCTACGGCGTGCAGATGTTCAGCATCCGGCGCGAGCAGGGCCGCCTCGCAGAGCTCGCCCCGGTGGTGCGGATCCTCTCAAGCGGCGAGCGCGACGGCGGCCCGTGGGGGCCGGGGCTCGCCGCCCTCCTGGCCGAGCTCGCGATGCTGGACGAGGCGCGCGAGGTGCTCGAGCGTATCGCGGCCGGCGGCCTCGAGCGGCTCCGCCCGGGCCTCTGGGTGGCGTCGCTCACCTACCTCATCGATGCGGCCTACGCGGTGGGCGACGGCCCGCTCGCCGAGGTGCTCTACGCCGCCCTCCTGCGCCGGCAGGGCGAGATCGTCACCGTCGGCCACGGGGTGGCCTGCTACGGATCGGCCGACCGGTACCTGGGGATGGCCGCCGCGACGGCCGGCCGGATGGGCGACGCCCGGCGCCACCTGGACGTCGCCCTCGCGGTGAACGGGCGCATGGGCGCGCGGACGTGGCTCGCGCACACCGAGCACGTGTACGGAAGGCTGCTGCTGGACGAGGAGCCCGAGCGGGCGCGCGCGCTCCTGGCAGCAGCCGGGGCAACCGCCGCCGATGTGGGCATGCCGGCCCTGCTCGCCCGCATCCGGGCGGCGGGCGGAGGAGGGCCGGCGCTGCCGCTGCCCGACGACCTCTCGCCGCGGGAGGTGCAGATCCTCGCGCTGGTGGCGCGGGGCCGCTCGAACCGCGAGATCGGTCTCGAGCTGGTGATCTCCCAGCACACGGTGGCAAACCACGTGCGCAGCATCCTGCGAAAGACCCGCTGCGCGAACCGCACGGAGGCCGCCGCCTACGCCCACCGCAACGGAATCGCCGGCTGACCGGGGCGAGATCCGGCCTGGCACCGGCCCCGCGCGAGGGGTACAGTCTGTTCCATGCCGCTCTATCTGATCGAACGGAGCTTCGCGGAGCAGCTCGACCTGGACGCCGAGGACGTGCGCCTGATCGAGGACGTGAACGCGGACGAGGGCGTACGGTGGCTCTTCTCGTTTCTCAGCGCCGACCGGCGCCGCTCGTACTGCCTCTACGAGGCGCCATCGCCCGAGGAGATCGTCCTGGCCGCCGGACGGGCGGACGTGCCCGTCGACAGGATCGTCGAGGTCGATAGGTTCGACCCGGCACTGATGCACTAAGCCGGGCTAGCAAAGTATTCCTACCGGAATAGTTGGTTTATGTGCTAGGTTTGGACGATATGACCACTCCGACGCTCTCGTATCTCATCGCTTCCACGCCGCGCAGCGGCAGCACGCTCCTCTGCGAGGCCCTCACCAACACCGGGGTTGCAGGCAATCCCGAGGAGTACTACCAGCACCGCCGCAAGACCGGCCTCCCGCGCCGCCCCCTCGAGTACTTCGAGGAGGTGGAGACGCCCGAGATCGACGCCATCCTCGGCGCCTACACGCGCGTTGACGACGAGATGAGCCTCTTCGACCCGCGCCGCTTCGAGAGCTACCGCGACTGGATCGACTGGACCATCGAGCGCGCCACCACGCCCAACGGCGTCTTCGGCGCCAAGGTGATGTGGGGCTACTTCAACGGCTTCGTCGACAGCCTCCGCGACATGAACAACAACGCGGTGGGCTCGACCCGGCAGGTCTGCGAGCAGACGTTCCCCAACCTCTCGCTCTGGGTCTTCGTCACCCGGCAGGACAAGGTCGCGCAGGCCGTCTCGCTGTGGAAGGCCATCCAGAACTGGACGTGGAAGCGCGACGAGGGCCACGGCGAGCTCATCCGCCACGACCTCTCCTACAACTACGAGGCGATCGACCACCTCGTGCGCCAGCTGCAGCAGCACGACCGCGAGTGGGGCGAGTTCTTCGCCCACAGCGGCATCATGCCCCACGTCGTGGTCTACGAGCAGCTCGCCCAGAACTACGAGCAGACGGCCATCGACATCGTGCGCGCGCTGGGCGTCCCCGGCGCCGACCACATCAAGTTCGCCGATCGCAAGATGGCCCGCCAGGCCGACACGCTGTCGCAGGAGTGGATCGAGCGGTTCCGCGCCGAGCGGTCCGAGCGGGCGCGTAGCATGGCACCATCACTCGACGCCATCTAGCCCGCTCGGGAGGCAGCTCGTGAGCCGGCCCAACATCCTCTACCTGCACTCGCACGACACGGGCCGCTACGTGCAGCCCTACGGCCATGCCATCGAGACGCCGCGCATCCAGGGCCTCGCCGAGCACGGCATGCTCTTCCGCAAGGCCTTCTGCGCCGCCTCGACGTGCTCGGCCAGCCGCGCGTGCCTGCTCACCGGCCAGTACGCGCACTCCAACGGCATGCTCGGCCTGGCCCACCGCGGCTGGTCGCTGAACGACTACAGCCACCACATCGTCCATACGCTGCGCGGCGCCGGCTACCAGTCCACGCTCGTGGGCGAGCAGCACATCTCCAAGGAGCCGGCAGAGATCGGCTACGACCGCGTGATCAAGCTCGACTCCTCGCGCGTCGAGGACGTCGCCCCGGTCGCCGTTGACCTGCTGCGCGACGCCTCGCCCGACCAGCCGTTCTTCCACTCGATCGGGTTCTTCGAGACCCACCGCGAGTACTTCGAGCCGGTGAAGGGCGAGGAGAACTACATCCGCCCGCCGGCCCACCTGCCCGACGTGCCCGAGACGCGCCGCGACATGGCGGCCTACGTGGCAAGCGCCCGGTCGCTCGACCGCGGCGTCGGCGCGGTGCTGGACGCGCTCGACCGCTACGGCCACCGCCGCAACACGCTGGTGATCTGCACCACCGACCACGGCATCGCGTTCCCCGGCGCGAAGGCGACGATGACCGACCGCGGCATCGGCGTGATGCTCATCGTGCGCGGCCCCGGCGGCTTCCGCGGCGGCAAGGCGTCCGACGCCCTGGTGTCGCACATCGACCTCTTCCCGACCATCTGCGAGCTCCTCGAGATCGACCGGCCGCCGTGGCTCCAGGGGCTCTCGCTAATGCCCATCGCGCGGGGCGAGGCCGACCAGATCCGCGAGGCCGTCTTCGCCGAGGGCACCTATCACGCGGCCTACGAGCCGCAGCGGTGCGTCCGCACGACCACGCACAAGTACGTGCGGCGGTTCGACCCCCACGACACCCCGGTGCTCGCAAACGTTGACGACAGCCCCTCCAAGGACGTGTGGGTCGAGGCCGGCTGGCCCCAGAACCTGCTCGACGAGGAGCAGCTCTACGACCTGCGCCTCGACCCGAACGAGGCCGTCAACCGGTTCGGCGATCCAAAGCTCAAGGACGTGCAGGACGACCTCAAGCGCCGCCTCGACATCTGGATGAACGCCACCGACGATCCGCTCCTGAACGGCCCCGTGCCGCCGCCGCCGGGGGCCGAGTACAACAGCGTCGACTCGGTGTCTGCCGGCGAGCCGACCCTGCGTGGCTGACGCCGCCCCATGAGCCGGCGGCAGCTGGGGATCGTCGCGATCTCGCTGGGGCTCGCGACGGCGCTCTGGCGGGGAGGCTTCTTCCACCCCGCGCAGTACGCCTTTGCCGTCGTCGGCGTGCTGGCGGCCGCGGCGCGCCCGCGCATCCGGTGGCGCGACCCCGTGCTGCTGGGGCTGATCGCCATCGCCGCCGCCAACCTCGTGGCCGCCGCGATCGCCGGCCGCGCCGGCACGTGGGCGCCGGCGCTGGTCGCCTGTGCCCTCGTCCCGCTCTACTGCGCGGCGCGCGACCTCGATCCCGAGGGGCTCCAGGCCGTCCTGACGGCCACCGTGGCCATGGCGACGGCGACGGCCGCTGCCGGCATCGTCGCCTACGCGGTGCGCTCGACGCCCGACGCCCAGCAGGTGGACGGCATCTGGCGCGCCGCCGGGACGTTCGAGTACCCGCCGGCCTTGGCGCTCGCAGCCGCGTGCGGCCTGGCGGCGGCGTTTGCGCTCCACGCCGCAGGAGCGCTGCCGCGGACCACCGCCGTGGTGCTGGTGATGATCCTCGTCGCGGCCCTGCTCATCACCTTCGACCGCGCGGGGATCGCGATCGGCATCGCCATCGCGCTGGTGTTCGTGATCCGGGTGCCCGCCACGCGTGAGCTCTGGCCGGCGGCTGCCGCAGGTGCCGTGATCGGCCTCGTCGTGGTGGGGCTGCGCCCGCCCGATGCCGGCTCGCTTGGCGACCACTTCGGGCACGGGCTCCTGGCCGGCCGCACGGGCGCTTGGAGCGATGCGTGGCACGCCTTCACCCGCCGCCCGCTCGAGGGCTACGGGCCCGGCGGGTTCAGCCGGATCTACCTCGGCACGGTGGGCGGGCGGACGGTGGGCCTGGCCCACGACCTGCCGCTCGAGCAGGCGGTCGAGGCGGGAGTGGTGGCCGGCGCCGGCGCGGTGGTGCTGATGGCGGCGATCCTCGTCCGCTGCGCGCGGGCGGTGCCGGCCGCGGCGCCCGCCGGGCTCGCCTACGCCTGCATCGGGTTGGGGATCACGATCTCGGGGCTGTACGACTTCACCTGGTCGTTCGCGCCGCTCGCGCTGCTCGGGGTGATCGGCGCGGCCGGCGTCTCGGCCGCGAGCTCCGCCTCGTCGCCCGCCTGAGCGCTGCGCCGGATGGGAGCGCTGTCGAACGCCGCCACCGCAGCGGCGAGGCAGCGCCGGCGGTCGGCGTAGAGGTCGTCGATCGAGATGGCGAACGCGGCCGCGGCACTGCGCGCCGTGCGGAGCGTTGGCTCAGAGCGGTTCTGCAGGATGTTGGCAAGCGCAGTGGTGGAGATGCCGATGTGGCGGGCCAGCACCACGCGGCGCACATCGTGCATGCCGATGAGGTGCCGGAGGTTCTGTCCCACATGGCTGGAGGCGGGAGCGTTCGACAAGGTTTTGTGAGCGTATCCGAAAGTCAAGTTCTTCGACAGGGTAAGTGGAGAGACATCGGCAGTCCACAACAAAACTTAAAAGCTGCGAAGAACCGCAATTCAAGTTGAAGCCAATACAAGGCGAAATACTCAGCAGTAATGAGGGCTGAGAACGGCGTAGATCCCGCTTCGAAAGTGGCTTTCGGGCGCAATCCGGGCCCCAGTTGACAGTCTCTCCCAGGCCGCGTATTTATTCCCCAGAGAGTTGATTGAAAAAGGGGAAATGAGGGAGCTGCCGTAATCCTCACCTGACTCTCTCCCCGTCCTAGAGGCATGCCGTTTTGGCTGCCGCCTTTTCTCGAAAGGGGCATTCCGTCAACATGAAAGAATCCAAGCGGCCGCTGTCGGCCGTCGCCAAGCGTGCTATCGCGCTGGTGTCGGTCGCCGCAGTGGCGGTGACGCTGGCAGCCACGGCCGGTACGGCCAGCGCTGCCACGTCGTTTCCCACCGACGTTCTCGGTGGCGGCTCGGATGTGACGTTCCACATCATGAGCCGCATCGACCAGCTGTACAACGAGAGTCCCGGCTGCGTCACCATCGCCGCGACCGGAACGCAGCCCGAGGACAACGGCTGTATCTCGGCCGACGTCACCAGCGAGAACGTGAACCACGACCGCATCTCCGAGGCATTCCCGATCGGCGGTTCGGCCGGTGAGGACGAGCTGTGCAAGCACGGTCTCGCCAACGAGGCACCCATCGACTACGCCCGCCAGACGGCGGTCGGGGCGAAGTGCACCGGTCTGCACTACGTCGCGTATGCCCGTGACGGCATCACCTGGGAGAGCTTCCCGGGCGTGTCCGGCTCGCACGCGGTCGGGGTCAAGAACCTGACCCAGGCGCAGCTGCAGGGCATCTTCGTCAACTGCACCATCACCAACTGGAGCCAGGTCGGCGGCACGAGCGGCGCGATCAAGATCTACACGATCCTGTCGCAGTACGGCACCCGCAAGTCCTTCGACACGTTCCTCGGCGGCAGCAGCTCGAGCTGCCCCGCCGTGAAGCAGATCGATCAGACCAACAACGCCCAGATCGCCGCGGCCGACAAGGCCAACGCCATCATCCCGGTGTCGGTCGGCTCCTGGAACGAGCGCTACAAGAAGACCCCCGGTGGCTCGCAGCTCGGCAGCATCGACAACGTTGCCCCCAGCAATGCGAACATCGCCGGCGGTTCGTTCCCGTTCTCGCGGTTCCTCTACAACGTGTACTGCAAGGGCGACCCGGCCAACGGCAACAAGTGCGGTACGGCCAGCCCGGCCCCCGCTGCCGTGACCAGGTTCATCGGTGAGTCCGGCTGGATCTGCAAGTCGAGCGGTCACACGACCGACCCGATCACCGGTACCGCGTACGGCACCGAGGTCCGCAACGCCATCACCAACTTCGGCTTCGCAGTCCTGCCGAAGGGCGCTACTGGTGGCGGTACGACCACCAGCAACTACTGCCGGCTCTTCACCAGCTAGCAGTACCAACGATCGACGCAGGAAGAGGACACCTCAGGATGGCAACAGTGAACGAGCTCATGGACGGCGACCTACCCCGCCGCATCCATGCTCCCCGGACGCGCGCAGACCGCGTGTTCCGGGGGGTGGCGGGAGCCGCCGGGCTCACCACGTTCGTGGTGCTGTTCCTGATCGGGGTGTTCCTCTTCCTGCGCGCGATCCCCACCTTCCGGCAGAACGGCTGGTCGTTCTTCACCACCACTGCCTGGAACCCCGACGGCGGCTATGCGGGCGTGCTCGCGCCGCTCTTCGGCACCATCGAGATCGCGATCATCGCCATGGTCATCGCGGTGCCGGTCTCGCTCCTCACCGCCCTCTTCCTCACCGAGTACGTGCCGATGTCGCTGCGCGGCGCGATGATGTCGGTGCTCGATCTGCTGGCGGCCATCCCCGGCCTGATCTACGGCGTCTGGGGCTTCTTCTTTTTGCAGCCGCACCTGATCGGCGTCTCGGCGTGGCTCTCGGCCCACCTCGGCTGGATCCCCTTCTTCGCGACGCCGCTTGGCCCGTACTTCTCGCTGTCGCCGTTCATCGCGGGCGTGCTCGTCTCGCTGATGCTGATGCCGACCGCCACCTCCGTGATGCGCGACGTCTTCGCCCAGGCGCCTCCGGGTGAGAAGGAAGCGGCCCTCGCGCTGGGCGCGAGCCGCTGGCGCATGATCCGCGCGGTCGTGCTGCCGTTCGGCCGCGGCGGCATCATCGGCGGCTCGATGCTGGGCCTCGGCCGGGCGATGGGCGAGTCCATCTCGGTGGCCCTCGTGCTGAGCATCGCCTTCACGCCGTCGGTGCACATGCTGCAGACCGGCGGCAACTCGATCGGCGCGTTCATCGCCGACCGCTTCGGCGAGTCCAGCCAGAACCTGGGCCTGCCGGCCCTCATGGGCTGCGCGCTGGTGCTCTTCGTGATCACGCTGCTCGTGAACGCCGGCGCGTCGCTGGTCGTGCGCCGCTCGCGCTCGGGCGCAGGGGTCGAGATCTGATGTCGGCAGTCGCGCACCGCCTGATCACTGCCGCCCAGCCCGTCGAGGAGCCGGCCGAGGACACGCCGCGCCGGCCCGGTGGCTTCACGGCGGGCGACCTCGCGGCCGTCGTCGGCGCAGCGGCGAGCTCCTTCGCGCTGGTCTGGCTCGTCTACTACAAGCTCATCCCGTCGCCCGATGCGGGCGTAGCGGGCTTCGGCGTGTGCTGGTTCATCGGCTTCCTGGCGCTCTACTGGTACGTGACGCTCGAGCTGGACGGCCGCGTCATCGCCGGCGACCGGCTGATGGCCGCGCTGATGGCGTCGGCCGCCGTCGCCCTGGTGGTGCCGCTCACGCTGATCCTCGGAGACGTGCTCATCCGCGGCATCCGGGCGCTCACGCTGCACGTCTTCACCCGCACCCAGGAGTACGCGGGCCCGCTCTCGCCGGCCACCGCGGGCGGTGCGGCGCACGCCATCGTCGGCACGCTCGAGCAGGTGGGCCTCGCGGTCATCATCTCGGTGCCGCTGGGCTTTCTCTGCGCGATCTTCCTGAACGAGGTCGGCGGCCCGGCGACGCGGCCGGTGCGCGTGTTCGTCGATGCCATGAGCGGCGTCCCCACCATCGTCGCGGGCTTCTTCGTCTACGCGATCTGGGTGCACTCGTTCGGCTTCTCCGGCCTGGCCGCCGCCTTCGCGATCTCCATCTCGATGCTGCCGCTCATCACGCGCACCAGCGAGGAGGCCCTGCGCCTGGTGCCCGACGGGCTGCGCGAGGCATCGCTTGCGCTGGGCACCAGCGAGTGGCGCACCACCTGGGCGGTCGTCCTGCCCACGGCGCGCGCCGGCCTCATCACCGCCGTGATCCTCGGCGTGGCGCGGGCAGTGGGCGAGACGGCGCCGCTCCTGGCAACCGCGTTCGGCTCGTCGCTGATGAACGCCAACCCGTTCAAGGGGCCGCAGGCCGCGCTCCCGCTCTACGTCTTCAAGCTGCTCACCGAGAGCTCGACCGCCACCGTCCAGGACAGGGCGTGGACGGGCTGCCTCGTGCTGATGATGCTCGTCCTCGTGTTGTTCGTGATGGCCCGCCTCGTGGGCGGCCGGACCCGCCTCGGCGGGCGCTGAGAGAAGAAGGAGACCCATGGCAGTTCCCACTGAGACAGACCCCACCGGCCCCGGATCCTGGGCCGCGCAGGCACCTGCCCGCGAGCTGGTCGCCTCCGGCGTCAGCGCGTGGTTTGGCAGCCACAAGGTGCTCGACCGCGTCTCGCTGGTGATGGAGGCAAACCGGGTCACCGCCCTCATCGGCCCTTCGGGCTGCGGCAAATCGACGTTCCTGCGGATCCTCAACCGCATGCACGAGCTGGTGCCGAGCGCCGCCCTGTCCGGGTCGGTGTACCTCGACGGCGTGGACATCTACGGCGACGGCGAGCGCCCGATCGAGGTGCGAAAGCGCGTCGGCATGGTGTTCCAGAAGCCCAACCCGTTCCCGGCCATGAGCATCTACGAGAACGTCATCTCCGGGCTCAGCCTCTCGGGCAAGCGCGTCCGCAAGGACGACAGCCTCGTGGAGCAGTGCCTCACCCAGGCCGGCCTCTGGAACGAGGTCAAGAACCGGCTGAAGGCTCCCGGCGGCGCGCTCTCGGGCGGCCAGCAGCAGCGGCTCTGCATCGCCCGCGCGATGGCGGTGCGGCCCGAGGTGCTGCTGATGGACGAGCCGTGCTCGGCCCTGGATCCCACCTCGACGCGGCGCATCGAGGAGACCGTGCTCCAGCTCGCCTCCGAGGTGACCGTCGTGATCGTCACCCACAACATGCAGCAGGCCCAGCGCGTGTCGTCGGCCTGCGCGTTCTTCCTCGCGGGCGAGGGCGAGCCGGGCCACATCGTCGAGGCCGGCGACACGCTCACGATCTTCTCGAGTCCCACCGACAGCCGCACCCTCGATTACGTGGAGGGCCGGTTCGGGTGATCCTGCGGCGCCTGAAGATGGTCGCCGCGCTGGCGGCGCTCGCGATGCTCGTGATCCCGGCGGCCGGCGCTCAGGCGGCCGGTCCGGCGATCACGGGCGCGGGCTCGACCTGGGCGCAGATCGCGCTCGACCAGTGGCGCGCCGACGGCGCGCGGCTCGGCCTGAGCGTGAACTACCAGGGCGTGGGCTCGACCGCGGGCCGCCAGTACTACATCATCGGCCAGGTCGATTTCGCGGCCACGGAGATCCCGTTCCTGCCCGACGAGGTGGCCCAGCTGAAGGGTGAGCACAAGTCCTATCAGTACCTGCCCGACGTCGCCGGCGGCACGGCCATCATGTACAACATCAAGGACACCGCCGGCCGGCAGGTCAAGACGCTGCGGCTCTCGGCGGCGACGATGACCAAGATCTTCACGGGCAAGATCACCGCCTGGAACGATCCGGCCATCGCCAAGGACAACCCCGGGCTGCACCTGCCCGCGACGCACCTCACGCCCGTGATCCGGGCAGACGGCGCCGGCACCTCCGCAAAGCTCGCCGACTACCTCGCCCACGAGGATCCGTCGGAGTGGAACCCGTTCGCGTCGGCGAACAACCTGACCCTCCCCGTGCAGTTCTGGCCCAACTTCCCCGGCGCGGTGGCCGTGCAGCGCTCCGACGGGGTCGCGAACTACGTCTCCAACCCGTCGGTGGGCGTGGGTGCCATCGGCTACGTCGAGGCCGGCTACGCCTACGAGCACGGGTTCACCCCCGCGTTCATCAAGAACAAGAGCGGCAACTACGCGGCGCCGTCGTCCGAGAACGTCGCCCTCGCGCTGAAGCACGCCACGCTCAACAGCGACTTCACGCAGAACCTGCTGCCGGTCTACAACGCGCCCGAGGCCGCGGCCTACCCGCTCGCGAGCTACAGCTACCTGGTCACGCAGACCAAGGGCTTCGACCCCGCGAAGGGGGCGGTGCTGGGCAAGTGGATCATCTACATCGCCTGCGCCGGTCAGAAGGAAGCCGCGCCGCTTGGCTACTCGCCGCTTCCGCCCAACCTGATCGCCGACGTCTTCCAGGCGGTGAAGCGCATCCCGGGCGCGCCGACCCCGCCGGCCATCACGCCGTCCACCTGCCCCAACCCGACCGTGACCGGATCGGGCTACGGCGGCAGCCCGCAGAGCGGCGGCGGCGGCACGCAGGGGCCGTCGAACCAGCCCACCACATCGACCACCGGCAACGGCGGCGGGAGCAGCACCACCGGCAACACCTCCACGAAGACCACCTCGCACAATCAAAAGCAGACCACGACCACCACCACTGCCAAAACCCCGACGGCCACCTCCGGCCCGGGGTCGGTGGGAGTCGTGGTCACGCCGCTGTCGGCCGCAGCTCAGGCGGCGTCCTACAAGGCCGCGGTCACGGATGTGACCGCGGCCAAGGAGGCGTCCTCGACCCCGCTGGTCATCGCAGCGTTCGTGCTGGCCGCGCTGGTGGTCATCCCGGCGATCTTCCTCAGATTCTGGCGTCGCCGGCCCGGGCCGGCGAGCGATCAGATGTCAAGCCCGCTCGAACCGGAGGCCGGAAATGCGTAGGCCGTCTCGCACATCGCTCATCGTGCTCCTGCCCGTGCTCCTGGGAGTGGTGGTGTCGCTCGGCACCGCCGCCTCGGCAGTCGGCCTCACGGTCCGGGCAAGCGTTTACCACCTCGGGGTTTCGGTGCGGCCAGGTGCCGGCCTCGGTGACGGGCAGTTCGTCCGGGTGACCTGGCAAGGACTTGGGGCCAACCACGCGGTGTTCTTCCGCCAGTGCACGGCGCACCCGAAGAACACGGGCCGCGACTGCACTGCGCTCTACACCGACACCGGGTTCACCGGCTCGAACGGCACGGGAGTGCAGTACGAGCCCGTGCACAGCGGGGCGATCCGCAGCCAGAGCGGCGGCCACTTCGTGTGCTCGGTGACCACGCCGTGCACCCTCGGGGTGTTCACCGGCTCGACGCTGCAGACCGGCCGGCTCGTGACGGTGCGCTTCGCGCCGACCGCCGACGCGTGCCCGGCCCCCGTGGGCGCGGCCATCGCCGGCGGCGGTGCCGACCAGGCCAACCACGCGATCTACGACTGGGGCCTGCAGCTGTGCCAGAAGCCGCACCTCCAGAGCGTCACCTACATCCCCGCGAACTCCCAGGACGGCCGCGAGAACTACATCAACGGCCTGAACGACTTCGCGGTCACCGCCGTGCCGTTCACGGATGCCGAGCAGAGCGAGCTCGCCAAGAAGCACCGCGAGGTGAAGTACGCGCCCGTGACGTCGTCGGGCCTCGTGCTGGCCTACAAGATCTTCAGCCAGGGTAACGGCGCTCCGGGCGCCCAGGTCACCGATCTGCGGCTCACTCCCCAGCTGGCCGCGCAGATCTTCACGGGGCAGCTCACCAACTGGCAGACCTCGACGGACATGACGGCGCTCAACCCGGGCGACCGCTTCCCGCCGACCGTCCGGCCCCTGGTGCGCGGCGACCACTCGATCGCGAACCTCGAGTTCACGTCGTGGCTCACCGACGCGGGCGGCGCGGGCCTTCCGTCCGGCTGGCCGGGCGCGTCGGACACGTTCCCCATCTCCTACCTCACCCAGAACGCCGCCATCGTCGGCGGTGACGCGCTGGCCGACGCCATCGCCGATCCGTTCAGCGTGGGCAACTCGAACGACTACTACCAGGTCGGCTACATCGGGTTCATCGACGCGAGCGAGGCCGCCTACTACGGGCTGCCCGCAGCCAAAATCCAGAACGCGGCAGGCAAGTACGTGAGCGCGACGCCCGCAGCGATCCACGCGGCGCTCTCGCACGCGACCAAGAACCCCGACGGAGTGACGGTCACGCCCGACTACGCCACCACCGATCCCGCCGCCTACCCGATGCCGGTGGTGACCTACGTGGCGGCGCCGGTGAAGGGCATCGACCCGTCGGTGGGCTGGACGCTTCGGCAGTTCCTCACCTACGCCGCGACCACGGGCCAGAAGCACATGCCGGCCGGGTACGCGACGCTCACGGCCGACCAGCTCGCGCAGACCAAGGCGGTGGTCCCGGACATCCCGGCCACGCCGCCGCCCTCCACGCCGTCTTCCGGCGGGGGCACCACGCCTTCCGGCACCACCGTGCCGCCCGGCGGCGGCTATCCCACGAGCGGTGCCGGCGGCGGTGGCGACGGTGTGCCCCCGAGCGGTGGCGGAGGCGGCGGCTCGTCTGTCCCGCCGTCCAGCTCGGGCGGCTCGCACCTGCCGCACCTGCTCTCCGAGGTGCTCACCGCGGGCACCGGGCACATGGTGCTCCCGGCGCTTGCCGGCATGAGCCTGCTCGGCCTGATCGGCGGCCTGCTCCTGCTGCACTTCGGCACCGGGGCGACGTACCTGGGCGGCGCGGCCGGGTCGGTACGCGGATGGCTGCGGCTGTGAGCACCGAGGCATCAACCGACGTGCTGCCGAAGGCGGCACTCTCCGAGCCGTCGCAGGCCCGCGCAGCGCGCGTGACGCCCGAGGCGGCTCTGGGACATGCGCCGCATCGCGCGGATCGCGGGGCTGCTCCTGGTGGGGCTGAGCATCGTGCTCGCGCTCTTCATCGCCTTCGAGTTCCTGTTCTCCGGGGTCGTCGAGCAGCGCCACCAGCGGGCGCTCCTGCCCGAGCTCCAGCAGCGCATGGCGCTGACCACGTTCGACTCGCGCACCGAGCCGGTGCCGAGCGGGCCGATCGGCCTGATCCAGATCCCGAGCCTCGGCGTGAGCCAGGTGGTGGTGCAGGGGTCGTCCACCGCCGACCTTCAGCAGGGCCCGGGACACCTCCCGGGAACGGTGCTGCCGGGTGAGTTCGGAAACGCCGTGATCATCGGCCACCGCCGGCTCTACGGCGGCCCGTTCTCGGGGCTCTCGAGCCTCCACGTCGGCGACTCGATCGTGGCGATCACCGGCCAGGGCAAGTTCATCTACCACGTGCAGAAGGTGTTCCTGATCAAGCCGGGCGAGTCCGACGTGGTGAGTCCCTCGCTGGACAGCCGGCTCTCGCTGGTCACCAGCGGCGGCTCGCTGAACTCCGGCGACCGCCTGGCGGTGGTCGCAAAGCTCGACGGAAAGCCGCTGGGGCTGCCGCACCGCCCGCCGGTGGCGGTTCCGTCCGACCAGCTCGGCATCACGGGAAACATCTCGGGCCTGCTGATGGCGATCCTCTGGGGCCAGCTCCTGGCAGTCGCCGTCGTGCTGGGCTGGAAGGCGCTTCGCACGTGGCCGGGCTCCATCTCCTACCTGGTGGTGGCGCCGCCCGTCCTGATGCTGCTCTGGCTGGTGTTCGCAAGCCTTGACCGCTTCCTGCCGGGGACGCTGTGAAGCGGCTCCTCGCAGCTGGCCTCGCGGTGATGCTCATGGCCGCCGCGTGCTCCGGCGGATCGCCGGGCGCCGCGGTGCCGCCGCCGTCCAGCACGTCCACGACCCCGCCGGCCACCACGTCGTCGTCAGGCCCGCCGCCGCTCAAGTCGATCGACGCGAGCTTCGACTTCGGCCAGGACGTGATCATCACTCCCACCGGGTTTCGCCCGGCGTGGCTGGTGTCGCTGGTCGGCAAGCAGATCACCTGGTGGAACGAGTCCGGGCACCCCCAGCGCGTGGTGTTCGACCATCAGGGCATCCGCTCGACGGTGATCGCGCCCGGCACTGCGTGGCGCTACACGCCGCCCACGGCGCTCAGCCTCTCCTACCACGCCGGCATCGGGCCGGCGCATTCGGGCAAGGTGCAGGTGACTCCCTCCGCACAGTGATCAGGCTGGGGGTCATCGGGGTGGTCGCCGTGCTGGCTCTCTGGGCCGGCCTGGCGTCGCATGCCGGCGCAGCGACGCTCCCGAGCCTCGCTGATGCGCAGTACCGCGTGAGCGTGCTCGACGGGCAGCTGGCCGATGCAAACGCGCAGGTGCAGCGGCGCGAGGCCGCCGTCACCGACGCCTCGGCGCAGCTCGAGCAGGCGGCCGACCGGGTCGCAGCGCTCACCGACGAGCCGTTTCACCTCGTCACCCCGTGGGAGATCCCGGCCGCCTCACGCGCGTCGAGCCGGCTCGCGGCGGCTCGGGCCCAGCTCGCCCGCGTCGAGCAGCGCATCACCCACGCGCGCAAGCTTCCGGGGCTCATCGCGGCCGAGCATCGCCTGCGGCGGGTGAAGAAGCTGCGCGCCCGCGCCGCGGCGGTGGTCTCCACCATCCAGCAGGCGGCGCTTGCAGACCGGCCGGTGCAGGTCACGCGCGGCGCATGGGCAACGGCGCTCCTCCAGGCCATCGGCGCTCCCACCTGCCAGAACAACATGGTCTCGCTGGTGGCCTGGCAGACGGCCGAGAACACGCGCGCGACGTTCAACCCCCTTGCGACGACGATGCCCGCCGGCCGGGCCGGCACCTTCAACAGCTCGGGCGTGAAGAACTACGCGTCACTGCTCGACGGGATCAATGCCACCGTCCAGACCCTGCAGGCCGGCTACGCCACCTTCGGCTACGGCTGGATCCTCTACCGCCTGGGGCGCTGCGACCCGCCCGAGATCACGGCGGGCGCCATCAACGCGTCGAGCTGGTGCAAGGGATGTGCCGGCGGACGGTACGTCACCGGCATCATCCCTCTCGTCGCCGCCGACTACGAGACGTACGAGCGGCTGTAGCGGTCAGGCGGTCGCGGCGACGGCGGCCCGGGGATCCCACAGCCTGATCGGGGCGGTCTCGAAGGCATCGAGCGCCGCGCGCAGACAGCTTTCGAGGTCGCCGTAGAGGTCGTCGATGGAGATGCCGAACGCGGCTGCGGCCTTGAGCGCCGTGCGGAGCGTGGGCTCGGAGCGGCCCTGCAGGATGTTGGTCACCGCCGTGGCGGAGATGCCGATGTGGGTGGCGAGGTCTGCGCGGCGCAGATCGTGCATCCCCAGGAGGTGACGGAGGTTGCGGCCGATCGGAGTGCGGTGCGAGACGGATTTGGGAAAGGAGGTGAGAGTCATGGGCCAAGCTTAGCGCAAATCCCCAGTAACTCAACCGGATAAGTGGGGATATAATCGGTGTCAGATCATGCGCTCTTCATCGTCGTCCTCATCGCGTCGGGCGCGTTGCAAGAGCGCATCGAGCGAGGTGAGGAACTCGATCGCCAGGCCGTCGCCCGCAGCGGCCGAGACCGAGGCCGCGATGCCCGCCACCAGCTGCATCTTCGGGTCGCCCTGCTCGGAGCGCGGCAGAGGCCGCCCGCGACCGCGTCATCAGCTCCAGGGCGATCGCCGCCTGGTGGCCGAAGAGGCCCAGGAGCTGGGACTCCTCCAGCGTGAACCGCGACTGCTCGGGCCGGTCGAGCACCTCGAGCACGCCGAGGCACCGCTCCTCGTAGAGCAGCGGCACGGCCATGATGCCGCGGGGCACGTAGCCCGTCTCGTCGGCGAACTGGTCGCTGAACCGCCTGTCCTGCGTCACGTCGTCCAGGATCAGCGGCTGGCGGGTGACCAGCACCCAGCCGGCGATCCCGGTGCTCGACGGAAATCGCCTGCCCACCAGCGTGCCCTCGCCCTCGCCGGTGACGGCCTCGAACACCAGCTCGTCGGTTGCCTGGTCCAGCAGGAGCACGCTCGCCGCCCGGGCGTGGAAGATGGCGCACGCGACCTTCACGATCGAGCTGAGGAGGGCGCGGTGGGTGTCGTCGCCTGCCAGCGAGCCGGCCGCGACCGCCGCGTGCAGGTTGGACTGGTCGCTCACGCCGCGGCCTCCGCGTTGTTGGCGGTGAGCCCGAGCACCGTCTTCAGCTCGGCCGGGGTCAGATCGGGGTGCTTGGCGAGGATCAGCGCGCAGATGCCCGAGATGTGCGGCGTCGCGAAGCTGTTGCCGGTCGATCGCAGCCGCGCGCCGTCCATCCACGCCACCTCGATGTCGACGCCGCGGGCGTAGAACTCCACCGGCGGGTCGGGGTTGCGGTACCACGCGAGCGGATCGTCCACGTCGTGGGAGGCCACCGAGATCACCGACGAGAACCTCCACGGGTAGCTCTGCACCGGCATGTTGTGGGCCGACGCGACGATCACCGAGCGGCGGAAGTAGGCGCGGTCGGCCAGGTCGTAGAGCTCGGCCATGAACTTGCGCTTGGTGGTGGAGAGGCTCATGTTGATCACCGGGAAGCCCTGCGCGATGGCCCACTCGAGGCCCGCCACCAGCACTGGGCCGCTGCCCACGAACCCCTCGCCCAGCACGCGGACGCTCACCAGCTCGCAGGCCGGCGCGATCGAGCGGATGATCCCGGCGCAGGCGCTCCCGTGGCCGCACACGTCGCCGGCCGAGTCCTCGGTGACCAGCACCTCGTCGTTCTCGCCGACCGAGACGGTCACCGCGCGGGAGACGCCGCCCACCAGCGGGTGGCCGGCCTCGATGCCGCTATCGATCACGCACACCTGCACCCCGGCGCCCGTCGAGCCGCCGAGCGCCCACTCGCGCGTGACCCGCTCGGGCCACGCCCCGGCGCCGCGGAGGCTCCCGGCCCGGCTCCCCGCGACCGCATGGGCGGGCATGTCCTCGGTCATTCGTGCTTGCAGGCGTGGCCCGGGAGCGGCGCGTCCAGCGTGGGGTTGCGGTCGAAGAAGCCGTCGGGCTTCAGCATGAACCCGATCTTTGCGACGGGCATGATCGGCCAGTCCTCGAGCCGTGCCACGTGGTGGCTGCAGAACGTGTACCAGACCACCAGATCGGTGTTCTCGATGGGGCGGTCGTCCTTCGTCCACGCGACCAGGCCGCTCTCGTCCGAGGACTGGTTGGGGTAGTGCCCGGCCGGATACTTCTCGTCGGCCTCGAACGGCGTCACCCACAGGTGCTTGGCCAGGAATCCGGCGCGCCGCATCAGCGACGAGTCGGCCTTTGCGAACGGCATCGTGTTCTCGCCGGGGATCAGCCGGTAGGCGACGGGATCGCCCATCGCGTTCTGCGACGCGGGGTTGGTGATCTTCCAGCTGCGGGCGCTGAACGGGTCCACCAGGCGCTGGGCCTCCGACTCGGTGGTCAGTGGCCGCGCGCGCGAGACGAACGCGTTTCCGTGCGGGTTGATCTCGTCGGGCGCAGCCTCGGTGTGGGCCTCGACCACCGTGTTCTGCACGCCGTCAACGCACATGTCGAGCCGGACGTTGAAGAAGTGCTGGTGGTGGGAGGCCACGACGCCCGGCGACACCAGCCGGCCGTAGAGCGGCTCCTCGCCAGGCTCGATGGCCGAGGTGAGGAGGATGCCCGTGAGCTTCACCTCCACCTCGATGGTGCCGTCCTGGTAGAGGTGCCAGTAGAAGCCGTACTCGTAGTTGCCGACGGTGATCAGCGCCGAGATGACGAGCCGGCGCGAGCGGCGCATATCGACGCGCCCCGTGGTGGGGTCGGTGTGCTTCCAGAGGATGCCGACGTCCTCCTCGTGCATGCAGATGGCGTTCGGCAGCGTGTTGATCTCGCCGTTCGATCCCGCCAGGGGCACGTCGAAGTAGTGGATCTCGCCGAGGCAGTCACAGCCCAGCTCGAGCGCGTTGAGGAGCGGGCCGGCGCCGTACTCGCCCAGATCGAAGGCGTTCTTGCGATGCCCGCCGGGCGTCGCGTCGCCGTAGGGGATCACGAGCTCGGCGAATGACGCGCGGTGAACGATGGGCCGCACCCGGTCGCCGTCCTCGAAGCCGATGGTGTGCAGCACCAGGCCCTCGCGCGGCGTGAAGCCCACGCGCAGGCGCCAGCGCTGCCAGCGCACCTCCCAGCCGTCGACGGTGAAGCTCGGCCCCTCGGGCTGCTCGATCTCGAGCGGCTTCAGGTCGGTGCGCGGCGGCCCGACGGCCTCGGGCCGGTAGTCGCCGCTGCCGGTGGGCATGGTGACCTGCCCGTGATCCTCGATGCGCACGATCTCCATCGTGTTGAGATCGACGATGGCGTAGAGGCCCTCGATGGGGTGGGCGTAGGGGTTGTCCTGCGGGTGGTCGCGCAGCCAGGCCGGAGTCCACACCAGGCGCCGGCCATGGTCTGCCGGGTCGCCGAACCCGCCGACGCCCCAGGCCTCGATGGTCACCAGCTCGAACTGCGTGATGCCGCGCGCCTGCAGCGCTGCGCGGTAGCGCGGGTCGGCCCGCACCGCGGCCTCGCACTCCATGTACTCGTCCAGCGTGATCGCGGCCTGCACGCCGTAGATGACCTCCAGGCGGGTGACGATGCCGGTGCCCAGGTCGACGCGCGCCTCGAGGGTGGTCTGGCCGATCGGGTCGATCAGCACGGCGGTGGCTGCGCGGGCGATGGGCGATCCCGGCTCGAACGCGGCCACGTCGGCCTTCGGCGGCTCCTCGAGGGCGATCTCTGCAAACCGCACGCGCTCTGGCAGATCGGGGTGGGCGCGCAGGGCGGCGACGGCCGCCGCGAGCTCGCCGGTGGTCAGCGGATCGAGCGGATGCGACACGCTCTGTGATGTGTGGGTGGTTGAAGCCATATTGGAGGCCTATGGTAACGCCCTGCGGGGCGGCTGCAATGTCCAATACAGTGCAACCTTGAGCGAGGACCCCTTTATCGGGAGCGCAGGGCGCGAAGGGCCGAGCGCCGCCGCCAGATCCGTCGCCGCCGCATCATCGCGGGGGTGGCGTTCGTGGTGTTCCTCGCGGTCGCCGGATACGCCGTCGCCGGCCTCTCGTCCGGAGGGTCGTCGGCCGATCCCACCACGAACACCGGCTCGACCGGCCACACGGGCGGCAGCTCGCACGCGAGCACCTCCACGGGCACCGGGGCGGGGAGCACCTCGACGGGCTCGACGGGCACCACGTCGGCCAAGTCGCCGCCGCCGTCGGGCGACTTCACGATGACCGCCGTGGGCGACACGATGCTCGGCAACACGCCCGACCTGCCGCCCAGCCCGTCCACCTACTTCGACGACGTGAAGACGTCGCTCACCTCCGGGGCGCAGATCGTGTTCGGAAACCTCGAGGGCACGCTGACCAGCGCCACCAGCGGCAAGTGCGGCACGGGGGCGCCCAACTGCTACCAGTTCCACGCGCCGCCCTCGTTCGCGGGCGATCTGAAGACCGCCGGCTTCACGATCATGAACAACGCGAACAACCACTCCTACGACTTCGGCGCCTACGGGCAGGCCCAGACGGTGCGCTCGCTGCATCGCGCGGGCATCGCCCAGACCGGCCTGCCCGGCGAGATCACGGTCGTGAAGGCCAACGGCATCAAGGTGGCCTACATCGGCTTTGCCCCGTACTCGGACACCGCGAGCCTGCTCGACATCCCCGCCGCAGAGCAGCTGGTGGAGAAGGCAAAGACGATGGCCGACGTGGTGGTCGTCTACATGCACGCGGGCGCGGAGGGCGTCCAGTACCACCACGTGACGGGGCAGGACGAGATCTACTTCGGGGAGGATCGCGGCAACCCCAAGGCCTTTGCCCATGCGGTCATCAACGCCGGCGCCGACCTGGTGATCGCCAGCGGCCCGCACGTGCTGCGGGGCATGGAGTTCTACCACCACCACCTGATCGCCTACAGCCTGGGGAACTTCGCCGGCTACTCGAACTATGAGATCGGCGGGGATCTTGGAATTAGTTGTATTCTTCGAGTGAAGCTGACCGGCGCAGGCAAGTTCGTGTCGGCGGGAATCACCCCGACGCAGATGGTTGGACAGGGCCAGCCGGTGCCCGGAGGGACGGCGATCACACAGATTGCCCAGCTTTCGAAAGACGACTTCGGCGGCCGCGCCGCCACGATCTCAGCCGACGGGGCAATTACTCCGCCAAGCTGAATATTTCCCGGTCAAATCGGGAATAGAACGCCTGTGCGCGGCGTTTTCATAGGTGTTGAGCAGGGGTCTGGTGCCAGCCAGGGGATGGATTCGGGCGCGGTACCGCTGAAATATGGAAGGCCACGACGCGGTTTTTTTGAGACTGGCAGCCGCGCCGCGCGAGCAGAGGAATGAGGACGCGAATGTTGACGCAAGAACCAATTCGAGAGGTCATCGAGCGAGCCCAGGCAGAGGGCGAGCTGGAGGCTTCAGAGCTGACCGATCTGGCCACCGAGCTGGATCTCACACCCGAGGATGAGGCTCGCCTGCGGGCCGAGCTCGAGGAGCTTGGCGTGGAAGTCGTAACCGTGCGCGAGGTTGACGCACCCGAGGTCGCTGCACCGGTCGAGCTGCCGGCGTACATCGCGGGCGCCGGCGCGACGGTCGATAGCCTCGATCTCTACCTGGCACAGATCGGCCGCACGCCGCTTCTGACCAAGGACGAGGAGCAGCGCCTGGCGCGGCTCGTCGAGCAGGGTGACGAGATGGCAAAGCGGCGGATGGTCGAGGCCAACCTCCGGCTGGTCGTGTCGATCGCCAAGAAGTACCGCGGCCACGGTGTGGCGTTCCTGGATCTCATCCAGGAGGGCACGCTCGGCCTGGTGCGGGCGGTCGAGAAGTTCGACTGGCGCCGGGATCTCAAGTTCTCGACGTACGCCACCTGGTGGATCCGCCAGGCAGTGCAGCGCGCCGTGGCAAACCACAGCCGCACCATCCGGGTGCCTGTGCACGTTCACGACCGCATGCGCAAGATCGACCGCTCACGGCGCGAGCTGGAGGCACGGCTCGGTCGCGAGGCGACCGACGACGAGGTCGCCAAGCACGCCAAGATGACGGCTGAAGAGGTGCGTGACGCCGATAGCTTCCGGTCGCAGGCAACATCGCTGCACCGGCCGGCATCGTCCGACGGCGAGACGGAGCTCGGCGACATGATCGCCGACACCACCGCTGAGGATGTCACCGATGTGGTCGCAACCACGCTTCGCACCGAGGCGCTGGGGCGGGCACTCGAGCAGCTCTCACCGCGGAAGCGCAAGATCGTCGAGCTGCGGTTCGGCCTCTCGGGGTCGGAGCCGATGATGCTCGAGGCAGTTGGCAAGGAGGTCGGTCTCACCCGCGAGCGCGTTCGTCAGCTCGAGGCCGAGGCCCTCACCCAGCTGTCGGCAATGCCCGACATCGATGGAGTACGCGACGCCGCCTAAACCCGGCTCGCGATGAGGTACGAGGGCTCCTCTCCCGTTCGCGGGAGGGGAGCCCTCAGTGGTTAACGAGCACCGATGTTTGAAACCGGCCGGTTTCGCACACCCAAGGTGTGAAGGGTCATTGCCACCAAGTAAGGAGGCGAACCTCGAATGTCGGTCTCAACTCCTCTCACAGATATTGAGCTTGTTCAGGGAATCCGCCAGGGCGACGAGCAGATGCGCGAGCAGCTGATCATGCGCCATACGCCGCTGGTGCGGTCGATCGCACGGCGGTATGCGGGCCGCGGGCTTGCGCTCGACGACATCATCCAGGCCGGCTACCTCGGCCTCGTGCAGTCGGTCAACCGCTACCAGCCCGAGCGCGGCGTGCCGCTGAGCGCGTTTGCCGCCCGCACGATCGAGGGCGAGATCATGCACCAGTTCCGCGATCGCGGCTGGGCCGTGCGCGTGCCGCGCTCGCTCCAGGAGCTGAGCCGGCGCACATCATCCATGAGCGAGCGGCTGTCGCACAAGCTGGGCCGCGCTCCCACGGTTGAGGAGCTGGCCGAGGCCCTCGAGGTCACACCCGAGCAGGTCGCCGAGGCCATCACCGCCCAGCGCGCCTACACGGCCGAGTCCCTCGACGTCACCCCCGGCGGCGACGATCGCTCGGGCGACGGCGGCCGCGGCCGCACGCTGGCGACCGACGACGAGTCGCTCGAGTCGGTGGCCGACCGCACCACCATCGTGAAGCTGCTCCAGACGCTTCCGATGCGGGAGCGCCGCATCGTCGCGCTGCGCTACTTCGACGACCTGACGCAGTCGGAGATTGCCGACCGGCTCGGCATCAGCCAGATGCACGTCTCGCGCCTCCTGCGCGCGGCGCTCGACTCGCTGCGCAGCGAGCTCGACGCCAACGCCGCCTGATTCAAGATCGGCTGACCCGATCCGACTACTCGGAGCACGCTTCGGCGGTTCGCCGCCGGAGCGTGCATCACCGCGGATTGGCGACCGGCATCATCGCCTCCGCGCGACGCACCGGGCTGCCGTCGATCCGGGAGACGGCGGCAGCCCCGCGTCACCCGTGAATATTAAGTGCCTGGCACCGCTTATTCACTGCTCCGTCAAGAGACATGGCCTGGTGCCGGGCACGTCGTCAGGTGCGCCGAGTGGCTACGCGCAAACTCGCTTGAGGACACGGCAGCCCCGCGTCACCCGTGAATAGACGGTGCCAGGCACTTAATATTCACTGCCCCGTCAAGGGAGATAAGAGAAACGCGGCGGATCAGGTCGAATGCCGGAACGATCCGATCCGCCGCGTTGGCAACTGCATGCCCCGGCGGACGAGCGCGGAAACATCGCTCAGGCTGCGGTGGCGACGGCGGCCAGCGCCGCCTCGCGTCCGGCGGCGACCGTCAGCTTGCGGTCGAGGCCGGTCAGCTCCAGCAGCCGGCGCACCGCGTGCCCCGTCGAGTCCGAGAGGGCGATGACGAAGCCCTTACCGGCCTCGTCGGCGTGCTGCTGGCCCACGATGAGCACCCGCAGCACCGCCGAGTCGATGAACTCGGCATGGTCGAGGTCGACCACGACGGCGGAGCTCGAGGCGATAGCGGTGTCGATGGCCTCGCCCAGCGGCCCGGCCGTGGCCAGGTCGTGTTCGCCGGTCACGACGATCACGTCAACGCCCGTCGAAGTCCGCTCGATGTCTATTCCGGCATTCATCCCACTCAGCCTACTCAAATTTCACGCTAGCGGAAGTACATCCGCAGCTCGGTTCCACCGCCGTCCGGCTTGGTGATCTCGACGGAATCGGCGATGGCGTGGATCACGGGCAGGCCGACACCCAGGCCGGGGCTGTCCGGTCGCGGCGCCAGGCCGCCGCCCTGATCGCGCACGCGCACGGTGACGCCGTCGTCGGGACCGTCCTCGACGATCACCTCGAGGTCGCCCGGCTCGCCGCGGTAGGCATGCACCACCACGTTGCTGCACGCCTCGGTCACCGCCAGGGTGATCTCCGCCATCCGCTCGTCGCTCAGGTCGTGTCGCTCGAGGTACACGCGCAGGGCATGCCTGACCAGGGGCACGCTCTCGGGATCAGCCACAACGCGGAGCTCAAAACCACTGCGGATAGTTGGCATGTCGGCAGATACTACCCAGGCAGCCCCGAAACTGAACCCACATTCGGGCGGTAAGGTTCTCCCAGATGGCCGAACAGCCCGACACGATCACGCTGCGCGTCCACGGGGCGATCCCCGTGGCGCTGCTCGCCGAGCCGCTCGTGGTCGCGATGGGCGCCCGTGCCGGGGTGGATGTGGTCGCGCTCGACGAGCTGGTGGCAGCGCTCGAGCTGGTCGCCCGCGCGACCACGGCCGACTCTCCGCGGACGATCGTCGTGGACTGCAGCCGGCACACCATCAACGTCTCGATCGCGCCCGTGGAGCTCGACCGGCTCCGCGGCGGCCAGGCCGCCATCGAGTCGCTGGTCGAGGCCATGGACATCCACGAGGACGGGGTGCGGTTGCGAGTTGGCGTCTGAGGTGTCAGCGGACGGGCGGTCACCCGATCGCCAGCCCCTGGATCTCGCCCAGGCGGTCGCGGAGTCAACCTCGCTCGTGGCTGCCACGGCGCGGCGGTTCTCCGGGCAGGTGCCGGCCGAGGATCTGGAGCAGGCAGGCATGGTGGGCGTGATGATCGCCGCGCGGTCGTTCGATCCTGCGCGCGGCGTGCCGTTCGGCGGCTACGCCATGCCGTTCATCACCGGCGAGATGCTCGCCACAGTGCGCGCCCAGGCGCCCGACCCACGTCTCTCGCACCGCCCGCGAGTTCGCCCGCCGGGTGGAGTCGGCGGCCGACGTCGCCACGGTCGATGCTGGGACGCCCGCCCACCATCGCCGAGATCGCAAACGAGGCGGAGCTCGACGAGGAGCAGGTGGTGGAGGGGCTCCGCGCCCGCGCCGCGCTTGCCCCGCCCGTGGTCGATGCGGCGGCGTTCGACACCCCCGAGGTGGACGAGGCCATGGAGCTCGCGGTCACCCGCCTCGAGCTCGGATCGCGGCTCGAGCGGCTCGACCGCCGGTCGCGCACCATCGTCGCGCTGCGGTTCGGCCTCGAGCTGAGCCAGGCCGAGATCGCCGAGGAGCTCGGCATCTCCCAGATGCACGTCTCGCGCCTCCTTCGCTCGGCGCTCGCCGAGCTCGACACCGACTGAGCCCGGGTGTCTGTCCGGGACGGCCCACTACGGTAGGTCGGTGCCGGGGAAACTCATCGGACGCGCGCGGGCCACCCTCCTGGGCTCGGCGATCGACCGGACGCTCTCCGACAACGTCGGCCAGGTCGCCCAGGCCATTGGCTACAACACGTTTCTCGCGATCCCCTCGGCACTCCTGGTGGTCGTCGGCGCCTTCGCCGCGTTCGCCGACGAGGGCACCATCCACGACCTGATCGTCGACAACACGAGCGACATCCTGCCGCAGGACGTCATCAACCTGCTGCTCGACAACCTGCACCAGATCACGAAGATGCACCAGAGCGGCGTGGCCATCATCATCATCGGCGTCGTGCTCGGGCTGTGGTCGCTCACCGGCTCGATGCAGACGCTCATGTGGGGACTGAACACGGTGTTTCGCTGCAGCGAGACCCGCAGCTTCGTGCGCCGGCGGCTGCTTGCACTGGCGATGGTGGGCTGCACGCTGGTGGCGTTCGCCATCGTGTTCGTGCTCTTCGTGCTGGCGCCGAAGCTCTCGAACTGGACGAGCGAGCACACCGGCGTGCCACCACTCGTCCGGCACGCTCTGGACGGTGATCCAGTGGCCGGTGGTGATCATCGCGCTGCTTCTGATGTTCGCGATGCTGATGCGGCTGGGCCCCAACCTCCAGAGCCCGCGGTTCAGCGTCATCACCCTCGGCGGGTTCGTGTCGGTCATCGGCTGGCTCGTGCTCTCCGACGTCTTTGCCTACTTCACCAACCGCTTTGGCTCCTACAACAAGACCTGGGGCTCGCTTGCGGCGGTCATCGTGGTGCTCGTGTGGCTGCGGCTCTCGGCATTCGTCCTGATGTTCGGGGCCGAGCTGAACGCCGAGCGGCAAGCCCGCCGCACCCCCGCGGTGAACTACGATGCCCCCGGCGATGAGTGACCCCGAACAGCCCCTGTGGCACCTCAGCCACCGCCAGGAGCGGGTGGTCAAGAACGAGATGGCGTTTCGCGCCCACAACGAGCGCCGGGCCCGGCTCGAGGAGGCGGGCGGCGTCGAGCGCGACGCCGAGGTGCCGTTCGTGTGCGAGTGCGGCAACCCCGACTGCACCGCGCCCATCGAGATCTCGGTGGAGCAGTACGAGCGCATCCACCAGCGTGACGACCGCTTCGTGATCAAGCGCGGCCACGTGTTTCCCGACGTCGAGCGCGTGGTGGACGAGGCCGGCCAGTACCTGGTCGTCGAGAAGCTCGCGCTCGATCCCTGACGCCTGCCGAGGTCGTTCAGCCGCGCGCCGCGGCGATCAGCTGACGGTCTCGAGCCTCGCGTCGGGCTCGGGCTCGACGTACTGGATCTCCTCGAACGTGTCGATCGCGCGAAGCGCCGGGAACTTCCACGCCCAGATCCCCGCCACGGCGATCGAGGCCAGCCCGCCGATCACTACCGCGGGCACGGCGCCGATCAGCGCCGCCGCCACGCCCGACTCGAACGCGCCAAGCTCGTTGGATGCGCCGATGAAGACGCTCTCGACCGCACCCACGCGGCCGCGGAGCGCCGGCGGGGTGAGCAGCGGCTGAAGCGTGCCGCGGATGGACATCGACACCATGTCGACTCCCGCCAGCAGCATCAGCGCGACCATCGAGAGCACGAAGCTCGTGGAGAGGCCGAAGACGACGGTGAAGAGGCCGAAGAGCGCCACCACCGTGAGCAGCGTCGGGCCCACCCGGCGCCGCAGCGGCCGGCCGGAGAGCACCGATCCCACCACGACTGCGCCGATGCCCGGCGCGGCGCGCAGCAGGCCGTTGCCGAAGGCGCCCACGTGCAGGATGGTCTGCGAGAACACCGGCAGAAGCGCGGTGGCGCCGCCGAAGAGCACCGCCATCAGGTCGAGCGAGATCGCCCCCAGGAGCGCCGGCGTGCGGAAGATGAACCGCACGCCCTCGAGCGCGTCGGAGAACGTCGCCTCCTCCGTCACCGTGTGCACGTGCGCCCGCCCGATGGCCTTCGGCACCAGCAGCACCATCACGCCTGCGGCGCGCCGCACAGCCGGCCGCGAAGATGTACGGCACGGGGTTTCCGATCACCTGCAGGAGGCCCGCGAACGCCGGGCCGCCGATCATCGCCGCCTGCATCACTGAGGTCTGCACGGCCACGGTGCGCGCCAGCGAGCCGCGTGAAACGCCCGCCGCCAGGAGCGGCCCGATCGCCGGCCCGGCGAAGGCGTTTCCGGCGCCGTTCACGAACGCCAGCACGTAGAGCGGCCACACCAGCGAGTCGCCGAGCGCCGCGTCCACCGCGAGCGCGCCGGTGCCGAGCACCGTCACGATCAGCCCGAGCGCGGCCACCCAGCGGCGGTCGTAGCGGTCGGCGACATGGCCTGAGGGAAGCGCGAGGAGCGCTGCGGGGATGAACTCCGCGAGGCCCAGCAGGCCCAGCACCAGCGGATCGTGCGATCGCGAGAAGCCCTGCCAGCCAAGCGCGGTTGCGGTCGCGCCGAACCCCAGTGCGGTGAAGAGCTGCACCCCGAGGAGCAGCGCCACCGTGCGGTCGCGAAAGAGCTCGCGCAGCGTCATCCCCTCAGCCACAGCACCGCCTCAGCAGTGGGGCGAGGGCGCGACGTCGAGCGCGGGGTTGCGATCGAAGAACCCGAACGGCTTCAGCCAGAACGAGACGGTATCGGCCGGCATCACCGGCCAGTCCTCGACGCGGGTTATGTGATGGATGCCGAATACGTACCAGAGTACGACGTCGCGGTTCTCGAGCGGCCGGTTGGCCGCCATCCACACGGGCAGGCCGGTGTCGTCGAGGCTCTGCGTGGGGTAGTTGCCGCACGGGTAGCGCTCGGCGTCGTCGTGGGCGGTCACCCACAGCTGGTGGCCGATCACCGCGGCGCGGCGGCGCACCGGGCTGTCGGCGGCCATCATCGGCGGCACGCAGCCGGTGGGCACCAGCTTGTAGGAGACCGGCGTGCCGTGCGCGTTCAGGCGCGCCGGGTTGCTCACCTTCCAGCCGCGCTGCGTGGCCCAGTCGTAGTCGCGGGCGCCCTCCGACTCGCTCGCAATGGCCACCGAGCGGGTCACCAGGGCCAGGCCGTGGGGGTTCTCGAGGCCGATGGGCACGGGCGCCGACTCCACCTCGTGCACCGTGTTCGCCTCGCCATCGACGTCCAGGTCGAGCCGCGCCACGATGAAGTGCTGGTGAAACGGCGCGTAGGTGTGGTCGTCAACCGCCGTGCCGTAGGGCGGCGCCTGATCTGCGAACCCGGTGGTGACCATGAGGCCGGTCGCGCGCACCTCGCACTCGATGTTGCCGTCCTGGTGGAACCGCCAGTAGACGAGGTACTCGTAGTTGGCCACCGTGACGTGGAACGAGACCACCAGCCGGCGCATGCGCCGCACCTCGCTGCCGGTCACCGGGTCAACGTGCTTCCAGAGGATCGCGTTGTCCTCCTCGTGGATGCAGATCGCCTGGGGGATCGGCACGGGCGTGCCGTGGGAGTCGTGCACCACCTCGTCGATGTAGGTGATCTCACCCAGGCAGTCACAGCCCAGCGCGAGCGAGGTGGTCATGAAGCCCATGCCCCACTCGCCGATGTCGAACGCCGTGCGCCGGTTGTGGTCGGGCGTGGGGTCGCGGTAGGGCACCACCATCTCGGCGAACGACATGCGGTGGGCGATGCGCCGAAGCGTGTCGCCGTCCTCGTAGCCGACGCGGTGCAGCACCAGGCCCTCGCGCGGCGTGAAGCCGATGCGCATCTGCCACCGCTGCCAGCGCAGCAGCCGGCCCTCGAGCGTGAACGACGCCCCCTCGGGCTGGGTGATCTCGAGCGGCTTCAGGTCGGTGCGAAGCCGCAGGTCGGGCACCGATCGCGGCGCGTACTCGCCCATGACCGAGTCGGGCTGGGGCAGGCTCGTGTCGTTCTCGATCTCGAGCAGCTCCATCGTGTTTGCGTCCACCACGCAGTGGAAGCCCGAGATGAAGTTGGCATACGGGTTGGAGTCGGGCGAGTTGCGAAGCCAGGCGTCGGTCCACGTCACCCGCCGGCCGCGGAAGTGGCCGGGCACCAGGGCATCGCCGTAGGCCCAGGTGTCGAAGAGGACGAGGCTCGGGTCGTCGATGCCGCGCTCGGCCAGCACCGCGATCACGTCGGGGTGGTGGCGCAGGAGCTCGTCCACCTCGTGGTACTCGTCGGTGGTGAAGTTGGGCTGCACGCCGGGCTGATGCTCGAACCGGGTCACCGCGTCGGCGCCGAGATCCACCACCGCCTCGTAGGCGGCTCCGCCGGCGCGGTTCCAGATGGTGGCGAGCGCCTCACGCGGGGGCGGAGCCGAGCTCTCGTCCCACGCCGTCATCACCGCCTTGGGCGGCTCGAGCAGCGTGATGGTGCCGTAGCGCCAACCCTCGTCCACCTCGCGCTCGCGCCGCAGACACGCCACCACCGCGGCGATCTCGGCGGCGGTCAGCGGGTCGAGCGGGTGCATCTAGGCCGCGACGGTGACCAGCGTGCCGTACGACATCAGCTGGTAGGCCTGGGCGGCGTCGCTGTAGGAGAGCTCGACGCAGCCGAGGCTCTGGGGCGACCCGTAGGACGGCCGGATGAACCCGTGCACCGCATCGCCGCCGTTGAAGTAGCTGATCCACGGCACGCCGGGGTCGTTGTAGTGGCTGCCGTCGGGGTTGGTGCCCTCCATCGTGGCCGACGTGTAGCGCAGGTACACCGGGTAGGTGCCAAGCGCGGTGGGCGCGTCGGCGATGCCGGTGTTGGCGGCGGTGTGGAAGGCGACGGCGCCCTTCTGATAGATGGTGATCGACTCCGGCAGCGTCTCGCTCACGTACACGTAGGTGTAGGGGCGGGGCGCCGGGCGGGGCTTCGGCGAGAGCAGCGCCGCCCACACCTTGGGGCCTGCGACGCCGTCGGGCGTCATGTTGTTGTCGGCCTCGAACGCCATCACGGCGCCGCGCGTGACCACACCGAACTCGTGCGGCTGCCACTGCGCCTTGAGGCTCGCGGGCGCGTCGAACGTCCAGTCGAAGGTGCCGTTGCGCGGGGCCAGCGCGTACATCGGCTGGCGGCCCTTGGCGTCGAACGACACCGGCAGGTAGCCGTGGTGGGCCAGCAGCTGCTGCAGGCGCAGCACGTAGCGGCCGCTGGCGTCGGTCGTCAGCGTCGGGTAGGTGACCCTCGGGCTGCCGAATGGATGCTGCGGCTTTGCCCTGGCGTGCTTCACGTGGTGGGCCACCGCGTATTGCGGCTTGTGGCGCTTGGGCACCGCGGCGCTGGCGTCGGCGTTCTGTGACCGCAGCACGTACGCGCCGCCGCCGGCCGCTGCAAGCAGCACGATCACAAAGACGAAAAGGACCAGCCAGCGACGTTTCATGAGGCGAGTGTAGCGTTCGCGGTCGCCGGAGCAAAGCCTTTACTACCGCGCGCGTGCGACCGGCGCGCCCGCGAGGCGGGACTGCAATCCTGCCACCCATGCGCATGCGCCGCATGGCCGCCGCCCTCCTCTACCTGGCGATCTTCGCCGGCGAGGTGCTCTGGAACGGGTTCGTCCCGCTCGTGCCGCAGCTATCCCAGAACTACGACCTCTCCAAGTTCCAGGCGGGGGTGCTGCTGGCGACCTCGAGCGCAGCGATCGTGGTGGTCTCGCTGCCTGCCGCCTCGGTCTGCGAGCGCTACGGCCCGCGGCTCCTCACCGTGGTCGCCGCGGTGCTCACGGCGGTCTCCTCGATCTGGCAGGGGCTCGCCGGGAGCTACGTCGAGATGATCGGGGCGCGGGCGCTCTTCGGCATCGGCTTCGGGATCCTCTGGATCACCGCGGTGCGCTGGCTCAGTGAGATCGCCGGCGCGCGCGAGTCGCAGGCGCTCTCGCTCACGGTCACCACGGCCGGCGTGAGCGCGGTGGTTGGCCCTGCCATCGCCGGCGTGGCGGTCAGCCAGTTCGGAATGGCGCCGCCGTTCATCGCCATCGGCATCCTCAACTTGATCCTCGCAATGCTCATGTGGTGGGAGCCGACCGGCACCGGCATGGCGACTGCCCACGAGGAGCCGCTGCGCGAGATGCTGGCGGACGCCGCCGCCGATCACACGATCATGGTGAGCCTGCTCGTGATGGCGACGGCGGGCGTCTTCAGCGCGGCGATCAACATCCTCGTGCCGCTCCAGCTGCACGCAAACGGCGTCTCGACGACGGTCATCGGCGCCGGCTTCGGCATCTCGGCGGCGGTGTTCATCGCCTTCAGCGCGATGGTGGCGCGGGCCGCCGATCGCATGGTCAACGTGCGCTACGTGGCGTGGGGGATGGCCGGCGCGATCCTCGTCACTGTGATCCCGCTCGTGTCGGAGTCCACGCCCGCGCTCTTCGGCTACCTGCTGGCCCGGTCGCCGCTCACCGCGTTCATGTTCACGGTGGCGTTCCCGCTGGGGGCGCTCGGCGCCCGCCGGGCGGGCATCACCGTGGGCGCGGTCGCGGCGCTCATCAACATCGCGTGGTCGATCTCGATGCTGATGGGGCCGCTCGTCTTCGCCGGCGTGGCCCAGGTCGCGGGCAACAGGGTCGCCTACCTGGTGCTGATGGCGGTCATCGGCTGCTCGATCGCATGGATCGTGATGCCGCGGCGCGAGGCGGTAGCTAAGGTGTCCCGCGCATGAGCACCCGCGACCCCGCCCAGACCGCCGAGCAGCTCGGCCTCATGATCGGCACCCCGCCCACCGGCGATGCGCTCGTGACGCTCGCCAACTGGCAGGATCCGCCGTTCAACCGCTGGGGCTTCCAGCACGTGCGCGATCTGGTGCCGAACGCCCGCATCGGCCGTGCCGCCGCGCCGCGTGCGCTGCCCCACGACCATGGCGACGTCGGCGACATCACGTTCGAGCTGGCGGGCGAGACCCACACCGTGAACGAGATGCTCGAGCGCACCTACACCGACGGGTTCCTGGTGCTGCACCGCGGCCGCATCGTGACCGAGCGCTACTTCAACGGCATGACGCCCGACCGCACGCACCTCATCATGTCGTGCACCAAGTCGATCGTCTCGACGGTGGCGGGCATACTGGCGGGGCGCGGTGAGCTCGATCCCGAGGCCGAGCTCACGACCATCATCCCCGAGCTCGAGGGCACGTCATGGGAGCGCGCCACGGTGCGCCACCTGCTCGACATGCGCGCCGGGACGAAGTTCAGCGAGGACTATGCCGACATCGATGCCGAGGTGCGGGTGTTCGAGCAGGTCTACCTCTGGCGGCCGCGCACCGACGACTCGCTGCCCGGGGATGCCTGCAGCTACATGAAGGGGCTTGAGAACGACCGCGAGCACGGCGGGCCGTTCGACTACCGCTCGATCCTCACCAGCATGCTCGGCTGGGTGGTCGAGCGGGCGGGGGGCGCGCGCCTGAACGAGCTCATCGCACGTGAGGTGTGGCAGCCGATGGGCGCCGAGTTCGACGCCGAGATCACGGTGGATGCGCACGGCACCGCGATGGCCGACGGCGGGCTCTGCGCGACGCTTCGCGACATGGCGCGGTTCGGGCAGCTGTGGGTTGAGCTGGGCGAGCGCGACGGCCGGCGGATCGTGCCGGAGGAGTGGGTCGAGGACACGCTCACGGGTGGCGCCGACAGCCGCGAGGCGTTCGAGCCGTCGGGCGACTTCCCGTCGCTGCCCGACGCGTTCTACCGCAACAAGTGGTGGGTGCTCGACCCCAAGCGGCCGCGCTTCTCGGCGCTTGGCATCAACGGCCAGAAGGTGTGGATCGACGTGCCCACCGAGACCGTGGTGGTCAAGCTCTCGACGTATCCCACGGCGCTCGACGACGGCCTCGACGCGCTCACGTTCGCGGCCGCTTCGGCCATCGCAGAGACGCTCTCGGAGTAGGCTGCCGGTATGACGGTCAAGCTCGGCCACACGGCCCTCGGCTCATGGAGCGGCGGGCGGTTCATGCACTTCGGCGTGCCGGTCTCGGACGAGCGTATGGTCGCGCTCCTTCGGCCCGACGACCGCATCACGACGGTGATCACCTCCGACGTCTACGGCCAGGGTGATGCCGATACGATGGTCGGCCGCGCGCTCGCCGGACTCGACCGGTCGAGCTACCAGCTGGTGGGCATGATCGGCCACGATTTCTACGAGGGTGAGCGGGCGGGCTCGAAGGGCTATCCGCGGTTCACCGACCCGGATCTGCGCGACGAGGCGGGCTATGCGCAGTATCTGCGCACGGCGGCCGAGCGCAGCCTCGAGCGCTGCGGGGCCGAGCGCTTCGACGTGCTCATGCTGCACAACCCCGACCGCGTGGGATACACGTCGCCGGCGGTGTGGCAGGCGATGGCGGGCCTGCGCGAGAGCGGCGTGTGCGACGCGATCGGCGTGGCGCCGGGGCCGGCCAACGGGTTCACGCTCGACGTGATCGGCTGCCTCGAGCAGTTCGGCCACCTCATCGACTGGGCCATGCTCATCCTCAACCCGCTCGAGCCGTGGCCCGGCACGCTGGCGCTACCGGCCTGCGAGGAGAACGACGTGCAGGTGATCGCACGGGTGGTGGACTACGGCGGGCTCTTCCACGACGATCTGGTGTCAGAGGACGGCCTCGGCGATCGCGACCATCGCGCGTTTCGGCCGTCGGGCTGGGTGCAGCGCGCGCGAGGCAAGCTCGACCAGTTGCGGCCCATCGCCGACGCCCACGACCTCACCCTCCTGCAGCTGGCGTGCGCGTGGACGCTGGCCCAGCCGGCGGTGCAGACGGTGGCGCCGACGCTCATCCAGGAGGTGGGCCCGGACGCGCGCCCGATCGAGGCTCAGAAGGCCGACCTGGCGGCGACGCCGGCCGAGCCGGTGCTGAGTGCAGACGAGCTCGAGACCATCGCGCGCATCGGCGACAACACGGGCTCGATGGCGCTGAAGGGCGGCTCCCCAAGCTTTTCGGGGGACGAGCGCCCGGACGCCTGGCCGCTCTCAGACACGCTGCGCGAGACCGCATCGCGCTGGCAGATCGACCCGGAGCGAGACCTCACCCTCACCGCCTGAATAAACGGTGCCAGGCACTTAATATTCACTCCGCTAGGGTGTCGCGATGCTTGACTACGAGGTTTCACCCGGGGACGGCCAGGAGCTCGCGCTGATCCACGCCGGCATCTGCGACTCGGGGATGTGGGATGCGCAGTGGCAGACGCTCGGCCAGCGGTACCGCACCGTGCGCCACGACATGCGCGGCTTCGGCAAGTCACCGCTGCCCGACGACGACTTCTCGAACACCCTCGACGCCGCCGAGGTCATCGCCGACGCGGGCTTCGGCCCCACGGTGCTCGTCGGCGCCTCGATGGGCGGCGCGGTGGCGATCGACGCGGCGCTCGCCTTCCCCGATCGCACCGCAGGCCTCGTGCTGGTCTGCGCGGCGATCCCCGGCCACCAGTGGTCGGCCGAGGTGCACGCCTACGGCGAGCTCGAGGACATCGCCCTCGAGGACGACGACCTGGACGCCGCCGCGGCCGTCAACGTCGATTTCTGGGTGGACGGGCCGCAGCGCACGTCACTCGAGGTGGACGCCGATGTGCGCCGCCGCGTGCACGAGATGCAGAAGCGCGCCTTCGAGCTGCAGATCCACGCCCCGGCCGACCTCGAGGAGCACGCCCTCGTCCCGGACGCCGGCGACCGGCTCTCCGAGATCGCGTGCCCAACCCTGGTCATCGTCGGCTCCATCGACCGCGACGACATCCTCCAGATGGCCGAGCAGCTGGTCGCAGAGATCCCCGACGTCAAGTTCGCGAGCATCGAGCACACCGCCCACCTGCCCAGCATGGAGCAGCCCGGCGAGTTCGATCAGCTCATCGACCAGTTCATCGCGACGCTCCCGGTCTAGGAGATCATCAGCGGGCGCTCGCGCAGGTACGGCAGCGCGTGGGCCGGATCATCCGTGTCGATCTCACGCGCGAGCCGGTGCCCGTCGAAGATCGCGTCGGCGATGAGCCGCGGCGCCACGCAGTCGCCGATCTGGTAGATCGCCTCGATCCCGGCCTCGGCCAGCGCCTCGGGCGCCGTTGCGGCGAGCTCGTGGTAGAGCGCGTCGTCGGACACCCGCTGGGTGATCAGCACCACCCCGTCGACCGCGAGCTCTGACCGCGCCCCGAACTCGCCCTCGACGTGCACCGCGTCGGGCGTGATCTGGGTGACGACGCTGCCGCGGTGGGCGCGGACGCCCAGCTTGTGCAGCAGCCGTCGCGCGGGCAGGCCTTCGAGCGTCTGGTCGCAGAAGGGCGCGACCGCCTCGTGGCTGGTGATGAACTCCACCTCGTAGCCGTCGTTTCGCAGCTTCTCGGCGAGCGTCGCGCCCGCGAAGTACCCCTCGTAATCCACGACCGCGACACGCGAGCCGGGCGGGCGCTTGCCCTCGACCATGATCTGCTCGGGCGTCAGGACGTGGGGAAGGCTCGCGTCGGCGCCGAGGATCGGCTTTCGCGTCACCCCGCTCAGCCCGTCACGCGACCAGTGCGATCCGGTCGCGACGATCACGATGCCGGCGCCGTAGTCCAGCACGTCGGCCGCGCTCAGCGTGGTCTCGAGCCCCACCGAGACGTTCTGGAGCCGGTCGAGCTGCACCCGCCGGTAGTCGATCACGTGGCCCCACGAGCCCAGCCCGGGCAGGCGGGTGACCCACCGCATCGCACCGCCGATGTCGTCGCCGGAGTCGACCACGTGCACCAGCTCGAGGCCGCGCTTTCCCAGCACCATCGCGCACTCCATGCCCGCAGGCCCAGAGCCGATCACGAGCGCGGCCTGGTCGGCATTCTTCGCGCGATCGAACTTCTCGGGGTGCCAGCCGCGCCGGTGCTCCTCGCCGGCGGTCGCGTTCTGGGTGCAGCCCAGGTGGCTCCCCCAGATCGAGCGCGAGTAGCAGGCGTTGCAGCCGATGCACTCGCGGATCTCGTCGTAGCGGCCCTCCTCGATCTTCACCGGCAGGAACGGATCGGAGATGGACGGCCGCGCAGCGCCGATCAGATCGACGGTGCCGCCGCGCACCAGGTCGGCCATGCGGTCGGGATCCGTGAACCGGCCGACCACCACGATCGGCTTCTCGGTGGCCTCGCGCGCCCGGCCGCTCCACTCCATCTGGTAGCCCTGCTCGAAGAACCTCGACGGCCCGGAGTCGACGCGGCCCTGGCCCTGCATCGCGCCGATCACGACGTCCCAGAGGTCGACCATCGGGTCGGCCATGCGGATGAACTCGAGCCCCTCCTCGATCGGCACGCCCGACATCTCGAGCGTGTCGGCGGCGATCCGCACCGCGATGGCGACGTCATCACCCACCGCGGTCTTCACCAGCTCGATCGCCTCGAGCCAGAACCGCGCCCGGTTCTCGAACGACCCGCCGTACTCGTCGGTGCGGTTGTTGTAGATCGGCGAGAGGAACTGCGACGGCAGGTAGGTGTGCGAGCCGTAGACGTAGATGATGTCGAAGCCCGCGGTGCGCGAGCGAACGGCCGCCTCCACCCACTGGGCCTGCGCGCGCTTGATGTCGGCGTGGCTCATCGCCTTGGGCACCACGACGCTATCCATGTCGCTCGCGATCTGCGACGGGGCGAGCTGCACCAGCCGCGACTCACGGGCCTCGGCGTAGACGCCGCCGTGCCAGAGCTCGACTCCGGCCAGCGAGCCGTGCTCGTGGGCCTTCTCGGTCATCAGCTGCAGGGCGCGCATGTCCTCGTCGTCCCAGAGCCGCGCCGAGACGTATGGAGTCTCGTCCGAGTCGGGGCTGATCGAGCAGTACTCGGTGCACACCGCAGCCCAGCCGCCTTCGGCCTTCATCCCGCGAAAGGCCGCCTGCGTCCACGGCTTCTCGACGCCGAAGCCGGTGCAGTGGGGCACCTGGTAGAAGCGGTTTCGAAGCGTCTTCGGGCCGATCTTCACCGGCTCGAACAGGATGTCGTGGCGCTCCAGGCGGGTCATGCGGCGTGCTCCTTCTCGATTTCTGTCTTTCGTCGCGCGATGTACTCGCGAAGCTCCTCGTCGATCGCGTCGTCGATGCCGGGATCCTCGTAGCTTTCCAGCAGCTTCTTCCACTCGGCGGTGGACTGCTGATCCTGGGTCTGCGAGCCCTGCTTCTCCCACGTCACGAACGCCTGCGACTTGAAGAGGGGGCTCATGTAGACCCACTCGCGGAAGTGCTCCAGCGTGTGGATCGAGCCCAGGAACATGCCGCCCGGCCCCTCCTCGCGGATCGCGTCGAGCGCGAACTCCTCGTCGCTCGTGCCGATGCCCTCGCGGAGCGTCTTGAACATCCGCAGGACCTCAAGGTCGAGTGCGAACTTCTCGTAGCTCGCCGTGAGGCCGCCCTCGAGCCAGCCGGCCGCGTGCATCACCAGGTCGGAGCCTGCCAGGAACGTGGCCCAGAGCATGTTGAGCGACTCCGACGCCGTCTGCCCGTCGAGCGCGTTTCCGGTGCAGAGCCCGCCGCCGCCGCGAAACGGGATCTTGTAGCGCCGGGCGAGCTGGCCGCCGGCGATGCAGGCGAGCACCGACTCGGGCGTGCCGAACGACGGCCCGCCGGTGCGCATGTCAACGCCGCTGAAGAACGACCCGAACACCACGGGCGTGCCCGCGCGCACCGTCTGTGCGAGCGCCACTCCGGTGAGCGCCTCGGCCACCTGCTGGGCGAGGCCGCCGGCGATCGAGACCGGGGCGGTGGCGCCGGCCAGCAGGAACGGCGTGATCACGACCGGCTGCTTCGCCGTCGCCCACTCCATCAGCGCGTCTGCCATGAGCCAGTCCCACACGAGCGGGCTGTTGGGGTTCACGACGCCCATGAGCCCCGGAGTCTGCTCGATCTGGTCGCGGCCGCCGCAGGCGATGGCGGCAAGGTTCACGGCGTCGCGCGCCTTCGGCCCCGAGGTGCCGTAACAGACGAACGGCTTGTCCGACCAGCGGATCACGGCGTAGTCCATGTCCATGTGGCGGGTGGTGTCGTCCAGATCGCCGGCCTCGACCACGCCGCTCTGCTGCGCGGTGATGATGTCGGCGGCCTGGCCCATCTTGATCAGCTCGAGGTAGTCGCGCATGGTGCCGTCGCGGCGGCCGCGCTCGAGGTCGGAGCAGAACGGCGATCCGCCCACCGGCGTGAGCACCAGCGATCCGCCGCCCAGCGTGATCGCCCGCTTCGGGTTTCGCGCCCGCACCGAGAACGTCTCGGGCGCCCTGGCGAGCATCTCCATGACGAACTCGCGATCCCACCGCACGCGGGTGCCGTCGACCTTCTGGCCGGCCGCCGCGAGCAGCTCGAGCGCGCCGTCGTGGCGCACCTCGGTGCCGATCTCCTCGAGGATCGTCATCGCCCGGTCGTGGATCAGGTCGAGCTGATCCTCGGTCAGCACCTTGGCTCGCTCGTCGGCTGCAAACATCGGGCGAGCCTACCGTAGTAGATTGCGCGCATGGATCGAGAAGAGCTCTACGACACCCTCGCCAGCCTGGTGGCGCTGCACTCCCCGAGCGGCGTGGAGGCGGCGGTCGATGAGTTCCTGCTGGAGCGGCTGAAGGCCCACGGCGAGCCGACCGTCGACGCGGCCGGCAACATCACGCTTCGTATCGGCGGCCGCGACGCCACCGAGATGGTGGCCATCCTGGCGCACAAGGACGAGATCGGCGCGATGGTGAAGCGCATCGACGACGACGGCCGCCTCGCGGTCTCGAAGGTCGGCGGCTCGTTCCCGTGGGTGTGGGGCGAGGGGCCGGTCGAGATCCTTGGTGATACCGCGCAGGTCACGGGCGTGCTCAGCTTTGGCGCGCGCCACATCTCCGACGAGTCGGCCCACCACGCCCACGGCGAGACCACCGTGCAGTGGAAGCACGTGTGGGTCGAGACCAAGCTGAGCGACGACGAGCTGGCCGCTGCGGGCGTGCGGCCCGGCTCGCGGGTGGTGCCGTCGAGCTATCGCAAGAAACCCGTGCGGATCGGCGGCGGCGGCGAGTACGTGGCGTCGTATGCCATCGACGACAAGGGCTCCGTCGCGGGCCTGCTCGACCTGGCCGGGCGGCTGACCGAGCCGCGCTGCGACGTGGAGCTCGTGTTCACATCGCGCGAGGAGATCGGCACCGTGGGGGCGGCCTATTACGCGGAGCGCACCGAGGCGAGCGCGCTGATCGCGCTCGAGGTGACGCCCGTGGCCCTCGAGTACAACATCGATCTCGGCCCCGATCCGGTGCTGATCGTGGCGGACTCCTACGGCCCGCTGCACGACGCGCTCGGTCGGGAGCTGAGCGACGCGGCGGTTGCTGCGGGGCTCAAGATGCGCCACGCGGTGGTGTCCAACTTCGGGTCGGACGCCTCCTCGGTGCTGCGTGCGGGGAACGTCGGCAGAAGCGCCTGCCTGGCCTTCGCGACCGAGAACACCCACGGCTTCGAGATCGCCCACCTGGACGGGATCTCGAACTGCGTGACGGTGCTCGAGCGCTGGCTGGCGTAACCGCTCGGCAACCCGCGTAGAATGCACGTCGCTCGGCGGAGTAGCTCAGCTGGTTAGAGCAGCGGAATCATAATCCGCGTGTCGGGGGTTCGAGTCCCTCCTCCGCTATCCGGGTTGTTCCCGGGTCATGAGCCTCCTTCGGCGCCAGCCGTTGGCCCGTCGGCTATCGGCGCGACATTGGCGGGTGTGGGTGTGGATGACGCGTTTATGTCTGCCGATCCAAGTGATGGCAAGGCTCGCATTGCGATAACCGGTATAGTCGACAACAATGATCGTCGCTGTACCGAATCCGCGCTGGCGGTTCCCTCTGGTTCACAGCCTGGTTGTCGTGGCCGGAGTTGCAGGACTCGTCGCTGTCCTGCTGTGGGCCGGTGGCTCGGTTCCGCCGCTCGGTGGCGGATCCAACTTCGCCTCCAACCGTGCGAGTCTTCACGGAACCGTGGTGATCGACTCAGGGATGGCTCGGATCGGAGCGAAGCCGCAGGCTGCGACGAACTATCCGGTGATCATCCGTGGTAGGACTTCCAGCGGGCAGCTCTTGCATCGGCGCGTCACCACCGACTTGGATGGCCGGTTCGATCTGGCTCTTCCCGCTGGTCAGTATCGTCTGATCGTTCCCACCGCCGGATTCAGGTCGCCCGGTCTGCCGATCACGATTCGGCCCGGTAGCAGCGCTCAGTCGCGCATCGTCATCAACTACCCGTAGGCAGTAGCCGCAGCGGTTCTGGTGCGGCCGGCATTCTCGAATTCGCGACCGCACCACACAGCGCCGCCTTTCCAGCCCTTGCCTGATCGGAGTCAACCTCCGCAGCCTCGGACTCACGCCCGCAGGCGTCACCAGGATCCCCGTGGGGGCAACGGCTTCGCCTACCTCGCCACCGCCACCAACAAGAATCCACGCGGCTTTCTGCGAAACCCCGAGTATCCCGAGCACGCCGTCTGGGGCGACACGCAACGCCGCGACCAACCTCGAGATCCAGACCAACCACGGAGTACCCGTGTAGATCAGCGCCCAAGATCTCACCGGCTCAGGCGAGGGCTGGACGAATACCCGCTTCACCAAGCACGCCCCGGATTACTAGACCACGGCTCACACGCCCGCCGCCGACCGCGAACGCGTCGAACGTCCGGTCAAAGCTCCGCCATCACCTAGCGCCACGCGTAGACCGCCGGGCCCCGGCTAGGCGAACTATTCGGGGAGTTGCTCGATCAGCGCGACCAACTCGGCGCGGCGGTACCCGTGGTGTCGTGCCAGGCGAAGCAGTTCCGATGCCTTCGCCATCACCGCGCCTCGTTCGAGGGTGCCCGCGACTCTGATCCCCTGTCCACGCCGGAACTCCAAGAGCCCTTCGTCACGGAGGAGTCGGAGCGCCCGAAGCACGGTGTTTCGGTTGACGCCGAGTACCGCCGCGAGATCGCGAGCTGGCGGGAGTCGATCACCGGGCTTGGCTTCGCCGTCGGCGATGGCTCGACGAATCTCTGCCGCGACTTGGTCGTGCAGTGTAGTGGGGTCACCACGATCAACCTTGACACGAAACATAGTACTATTTAGAATAGCACCAATGGCTTACATCGATGTAGATCTCGGGGTTATTACCGACGCGCGGCGGCGGCAGCACCGAAGGCGCCTGTACGTGGTTGGGGCGCTGCTGTTCGCCGTAGCGCTTGGAACGGCCATCGCTTGGGCACAGTCCCGCGACGCGAGCGCTCCGCACACCGGAGGGGTCGCCGCGCCGGCGCTGGCGACCGGTACCGTCCTCTTTGCGAACGGCCAAATCCCCGAAGTAGGCGTGCCGAACAGTGGCCTTGTTCCCGCTCGCTACGCGAAGGTCCTCATCACCGGCAAAACGACCAGTGGCAGACGCGATCCGACGACGGGTGACCACGCACGCGAACGGTCGGTTCAGTCTGGTGCTGTCACCTGGCCAATACCGACTACTAGCGACCGTGACGTCCCCAGCAGCTTCGCTCCCCCTTGACGCCCGTGGCTCCGTGACAGTGCCGCCCGCTGGGACAGTCCCACCCATCCGCTTGACTGCCCCGAATCCCTACGTGCAGTAAAGACGCTCCGGAGCAACCAGGCGCGAGCTCCTCTGGACAGTTGCCGACACCGCCCAGGCCTACCACACCGTCAAGATCGTCGTGGCCGGCACCAAGCAGAAGGCGAGCGCCGACACCATCGTCCGCAGCAAGGTGCTTCTCGGTGCTGTCGACGGCTCCCTAACGATCGCCCCAGCCGCCAGGCTCAGCCGCCCCCGGACTCTGATCCGGTGTGGCGGGTGGCAGTTGAATCACCCGGGTGACTTCACGATTTCCCGGCTGGCCGGCGGAAGCCTCTGCGACACTCGGAGTCGACAGGGAGATTTACGGGGGAGGCCTCATGAGCGACGATCTGATTGACCGCACGACACTGCCGATCCGCCGACAGGTGTTCAAGGGCACAGCCGGCCCTACGCTCGGGGAATCGACGCCCGACTGGGATCTGATCGGCCACGTCGAGCCGCCGGAGGGCGCGCCGAACGTGCTTCTGGTGCTGATTGACGATGCCGGTTTCGGCAATCCGAGCACCTTTGGCGGCCCGATCGCGACTCCGAACTATCAGCGGATGGCCGATGCCGGGGTGAAGTTCAACCGGTTTCACGTCACGGCGATGTGCTCGCCGACCCGGGCCGCGCTGCTTACCGGGCGAAACCATCATGCAGTCGGTATGGGCGGCATCCCGGAGTTCTCGTGCGGGTTCCCGGGTTATTCGGCGATGCTGCCGCGCGACGCCGCGCCGTTTCCCAAAGTGCTGAACGAGAACGGCTACTCGACGGCGGGCATCGGCAAGTGGCACCTCACGCCCGAGGGCGAGCAGGGCCCAGCCGGGCCGTTCAACCACTGGCCGAACGCCTGGGGCTTCGATCACTACTGGGGCTTCCTGGCGCCTGAGGCCGGCCAGTACGACACGATGATCGCCGAGAATGGCAAGTTCATCGGCGTGCAGGAAGGCCGGGATGGAAAGCCGTTCTACTTTCCCGAGGCGATGACCGACGAGGCTATCGACTGGCTGAACGGCGTGCGCGGCCACGATGCCCGAAAGCCGTGGATGCTCTACTACTCGACGGGCTGCAGCCATGCCCCGCACCATGTCGCGAAGGAGTGGTCGGATAGGTACAAGGGCAAGTTCGACCAGGGCTGGGACAAGCTACGCGAGGAGACGTTCGCGCGGCAGAAGGAGCTGGGCGTGATCCCGGCCGACGCCGAGCTCACCCCACGGCCAGAAGAGATGCCGGCCTGGGATTCTCTGAACGAGAACAGTAAGCGCCTGTTCGCCCACCAGATGGAGGTGTACGCCGGGTACTCCGAGAACGCCGACCATCACGTCGGCCGCCTGCTCGACGCGATCGAGCACATGGGTGAGCTCGAAAACACGCTCGTAGTGTGGATCTGGGGTGATAACGGGGCGAGCCTCGAAGGCACCCCGACGGGCTCGTTCAACGAGGGCACGATGGTGAACGGCCTGCCGCTCACCGACGATGAGCAGATGCAGCTCGCGTTGAAGTGGGGCGGCGTCGAGGCATGGGGCACCGAGATGATGTACCCGCACTACTCCAGCGCCTGGGCCTGGGCCGGCAACACGCCGTTTGCCTGGGGCAAGCAGGTCGCCTCGCACCTCGGCGGCACGCGAAACCCGCTCGTGGTGCAGTGGCCCGTGCACATCACCGACGCCGGTGGGCTGCGCTCGCAGTTCACCCACGTCAGCGATATCGGCCCGACGATCCTGGATCTCTGCGGCATCCCGCAGCCGACCCACGTCGATGGGGTGGAGCAGCAGCCGATGACCGGCTCGAGTTTTGCCGCGTCGCTCACCGATCCCGATGCGCCTGACGTGCACACACGCCAGTACTTCGAGAACTTCGGCAATCGGGCGATGTACAACGACGGCTGGTGGCTCGCGATGCGCATGCCCCGGATCCCGTGGAGGCTCGATCCCGAGATGCTAAAGACGTTCGCGCCCGGCGTCTGGTCACCCGACGATGACCCGGTGGAGCTGTACTACCTGCCCGACGACTTCTCTCAGGCCAACGACCTGGCCGCCGAGAACCCTGCCAAGGTCGCCGAGCTGAAGAAGCTCTTCTGGGAGGACGCCGAGACCTACCATGTGAAGCCGCTCCTGGCCGGGTTCGCACCGTTCTTCGGGATCCTGCCGCCGCTTGGCACGAACACGACGACGACCTACTGGGGCCGGGTGCAGAACGTCGCGCCGGGCAAGGTGCCGCGAATCTACAACCACTCCTACACGATCACCGCCGACCTCCACATTCCCGAGGGCGGGGCCGAGGGTGTGATCGTGGCCGATGCCGGCCATCTCGGCGGGTTCACGCTGTACATCGAGGATGGCAAGCTGAAGCACACCTATGCCTTCCTCGGCGTGTTCGAGTACCGCCAGGTGTCCGACGGTGAGCTGCCGACCGGAGACATCACGGTGCAGATGGCGTTCGAGGCCGACGAGGCCAAGCCGGCCACGCCTGGCAACGTCACCCTGCTCGGTGAACGGCGGGAAGGTCGGCGAAGGCCGGATGGATCACACCGTGCCGTTCGGCTTCAGCGGTTACGCCGGACTCGACGTGGGCTGCGACAACGGCCTGGTGGTCGATCGCAACTACCTCGACCGCGCGCCGTTCACGTTCACCGGGACGATCAAGAAGGTCGTCTTCGATGTCGCGCCGCATGCCAACCCTCATGATGAGCATGCCCTGCACGAGCATTCCAAGCAGTCGGACACGGTGCGTGGTGTCACCGCGTAGGCGGCGAGACGAGGTGGCGGGATGTCTCTCTGACGAGCGAACGCCGCCAAGAGTGAGAAAGCTTCAGAAGCCGAGAAAGGTTCCGAAATGAGTGATGACCACAAAGCCGTGCTGATTGCCGCCTACATGTTTGAGGATCTCGCCCAGAACGACTTTGATGCTGTCCTGAGACTGGCGGAGGACGGGACGATCACCGTCGAGGGCGTCGTGCTCGTGCAAAAAGACGCCAAGGGCGAGGTCACGGTGACCGAGGCCGGCGACCACCTCGGCAAGAAGGGCGCCAAGCTCGGAGGCGGAGTCGGGCTCGTAGCCGGACTCTTTGCCCCGCCGCTCCTGGCAGCCACAGTGGCAGGCGCAGCGGCCGGCGGGGTGATGGGCAGGTTCGCCAAGCACCGGCTCGAGAGCGGCATCGGTGACAAGATGGACGCCGCCCTCCCGCCCGGATCGGCCGGCATCATCGCCGTATATGACGCCGATGGCGCAGGTGCGGTGGATGGCGCGCTGGTGAACGCCGTGAGGAAATCAGCCGCCCAGATCGACGGACTCAGCGCCAAGCATCTGAAAGCGGGGCTCGCCGAGGCGCAGGCCGGGATGGGTGGATGATTGCCCGACGAGCGCGAAATCCCACCATCATTGGCTGCAGGCTGGCGAGAGACTGATGTTGGTGGAGCGCCAGCCGGAGCTGCCGTTCGGCCGTGCTATTTGGCGCCGATGATGCAGCGGGCTAGGCCAGGGATTCGCACTTGGCCGTCTCGTTGATAGGTGCGTGCTTTGGTGATCACTGCTTGGGCGATCCGTTCCCGCGCTGGTTCTGCGACGTGGCGCAGCGCTGCGACCGCGAGTGAGAGGTGCTCGCTGATCGTGTCCCAATACTCCGTCGGCGACTGGGTCACGAGCTCGACGCCGATGTCCCACTCGGCAACGTGGTGGAGTCCTGCGGCCTGATAAAGGGCGGCGACGTATCCCGAAGCGGCGCAGCGAAACATGTTTGGCCCGTCCGGGTCGGGTGCCGCTAGCACCACCTCGGTCGCGATTGCCTGCATCGTGATCGTCGTCCAGGGGTTTTCCTCAGGCTTGACCCAGACCGACGAACAGACGCGTCCGCCGGGTTTGAGCACGCGCGCGAACTCTGCCGTTGCTTTGGCGAGGTCGGGGAAGAACATGTATCCGAACCGCACGGATACGGTGTCGAAGGTCGCGTCACCGAACGGAAGGGCATCCGCGCTGCACACCCGGGTCTCGAAGTTGGTGATGCCTTGTGTCCTTGCCCGCCGCGTTGCGATGTCGAGCATCTCAGCCGAGAGGTCGGTCAGAACGACGTAGCTCTTCGGGGCCTGCTCGGCAATGGCCAGTCCCGGCTCACCAGTGCCCGAGGCGATGTCGAGATGCCGCTGATCGGAAACGATGCCGAGCCGGTCGATCATCGCGGCTCCCACCGGTGCGAGCTGATCCATGATGACGGCGTCCCACTTCTCCCAGCCGGAAGAGAGGCTCGCCCACGCGGCCCGTTGGCCGTCTCGGATTTCATCGCCGCTCGTCATCCAGCCTCCCCGAGGGCTATTGGGCGGTCTGGTGAGCCGTGACAAGCCACCCGGCCGCCCGAGCTGATGTCTGAACGCTTCGTCGGACGCTCGGACGGGAAGAGTGTCTCACGCCCACGCGGAGTTAACGAGCGTTTTCTCGGCCTGTGCCAAACCCACTGGCCTTCCGACCTGCTTGCCCACAGGGCCGCTCAGCCGTGGGCGCGTCGCGGCTTCGGTAGCTGGTCTCACGAGGCCCTCCGGGCAAGCCCGAACGACGATCCGCAAGCGGTACGCCAGCCGTTCCGTACCTCAGGGAGATCCGTGGCAGCGAGGACGCAACCTGGATCTACGGGGTTCTCACCATGGTGCTCCCATACGCACCCGCGCCGGTGATGGTCGAAGGAGGAGGTTCCGCAAGCAGCCCAGGCGCTCCTGGCACGGCTGTGGGCGGTGGTTGCTCGGCACCATTGGCCTGGTTGCACTCGTCACCAACTGATGGGATACTCAGCGGATCTATGGGGGACTCGATCGAAGCTCAGCGTCGCGCGTGCGGCGCGGTCGTAACTGGGCGGTGGTGTTCGAACTGCCTGACCGATCAGGACTCGGCTGTGGCACCGAAAGCTGTCCGGCAGGCCGGCGCGGAACTCGACCTCGCCAGTCAGGTCGCTGCGCTCCCGCCAGCGCCTCGGCGTCCGTCGGATGACCGCGTCCGAGACGCAGGTCAAGCGGTGTCGCACTCGGCCAATTCCGCTGCGGCCGCCATCGTGGACTCCTCGCAGCTTCCGAGTGTTGCAACGGCACCTAGTAGCCCCGGGGCGGCGGCGCCGAGCTTGCCCAGTTTGAACCCCACCTTGCTCCTGAGGGGGAAATCCCAGCCGACGACTCCGCCACGGCCGAGGCTGAGCCGCAACCGATCCCAGCCGTCTGGCGTCCACCCGGTGCGACTCCGTCCTCCGGTACTTCCTCCTCGACGATGGGAGAGGAGGCTGATGATCAGCCCAGCACCGCCGAGCCAGCGTCAGACTCAGCAAATGTTCGCGCTGCGAGAAAACCGCCAGTCGCCGGTGTCGCTCGTCCGATCTCGGCCTGGGTCGCGCTGGGAGCGATCGTTGTTACGGGCCTGGCAGCGTTTCTGCCGTGGTTCAGTGTCCTGGGCATCTCGGTCGCCGGAATCAACGGCGACGGCCAGCTAACCCTGGCGCTGGCGATCATCGGGGCGGTGATGTGGCCGTGGCTGGGCCGATGGCGCTGGTTGGCGGTCACATGCGCGATTCTCGGAGGACTGGCCGCGTTCATCGGCTTCTACGACCTGAACAACTTCGCCGCCGGTGGATTGTTCTTGACAATCGTGGGTGGGCTGACCTGGGCGATTGGCTGTTGCTGGACACTTCGCGCTCCGCAGCGGTGGCGTCGGGGGCGCTGCTCAAGTTGAGGAACGGGCCGGGCCCCGAGCGGCGTCCGAGTGGCCGAGGGGCCGCGCATCGAGATACCGAGGCACTCAGGGTGAGGGTACGATTGCCGCTTCGGCTTCGTTGAGGATGGCCGTGACCGTTTCCTCGGGTGTGAGGTTCGTCGTATCGAGCCAGAGGCCCCGGCCGGGCATCTCGCGACGCAGGATGGGGTCGAGGTGGCCCCAGATGTGTCCGACTTGCTTGTATCCTCGCTGCTGGTCACGCATTAGGGCCCCCTCCAGCGTTGGGGCGAGGATGACCAAGCGGAGTGGACGTGTGCGGAGTTCGTTGAGGTAGTCGGCCAGGCGTTCTCGCTGCACGACCGTGTCGTCGATCACGGGGAGGATGCCAGCGTCGGCGAAGCTGTTAGCCAGGAGCGAGACGTTGTGGGTGCGGAGCCGATATTGCCGCGCAGCCTCATCCGCCGGCTCTTGTTGAGGGTGCAGGCCACCGGAGACGATGAGGTTTTGGATCTCGTCTGCCTCGATGTGAGCCGCGATCGGGAATGTCTGCGCCAATCGACGAGCGACTGTCGTCTTCCCTGCGCCTGGGATACCGGAGATCAGGAAGATGCCGTTCATCGCCGCAGACGGTACTCCATGATTGCGGTGGATTCTCGGCGCCGTCGGCGCCGGCGTTCAAGACCCCACGGGTGGACGGCCCAGCCCAAGAGAATGAGCAGTTCGGGGCCAGGAAACAGGAAGTACCAGCCTCCGGGGTCGCCGCGAATGATCATGACTGGCCCGGCGGCCAGCGTGATGACGCCGCCGACGAACCACTCGAGGCCACACCACCAGCGCAGCAGCACGACCAACCAGCGGATCGGGCGGTGATACATCAGTCGCCCCCACAGCCCCGAACGGACCGCGTGAGCCTCGCCGGGAGGCGGGGCTGGCCGGGTCGGCGTCACGATGCTGGGCGTCGTCGGGCGCTGGAAGCGAAGATTTGGAGGCTGGTTGTCGCCGAAGGAGTTTCCGCCCGGTGCGCCCTAATCGTCATGAGGCACTGGCGACAATCTCCACTCATCCGTTCAGGGTAGGGCGGAATCTCGGCGTGAACCACGCCTGATTAGCGAGCTTTGCGAAACCTCAACCGCAGGTTAACAGCGCAAAACCTGCACCACGTTGCCGGGTGGCGACGAAACGCGGCAGCGCTCCCGGGCTCCACTCAGAAGTTCGAGCCGCCGCTATCCGGAGCACCGCTGAGTGAGCGGGCAGCCACCTGGTCGCGCGAAGCTCTGTCCGTCAGATCACGCCGACTGCGTAAAGAATGCCGGCCACCACGACGAAGAGGAGGGCGGTCGAAAGCGCGATGGCGAGCAACGCCAGGACGATCGTCTTCGTCGCCGGCGGCGTGCCCCACTGTGACCAGTCCTTCACACGCCCACGATATCGACGCCAACCCCCTCAGCGGGATGAGAGGGGACTCTGTACCCGCTCGGGTTCGTCCAAGATACCCCTTGTGACCTAAGCATCGACGGGCATAATGAATCCATGATCCCCGAGCGATACGAGCGACCCGCACACATCTTGCTGGTCATCGCACTCGTCGTGCTCGATTACTGGGTGAATGGCGCGCTGGCGGTCGCTGAGCTCGTGGTAGCCCTGGCTGCTCTGTGGCTGCTGATCCGAGTAATCGAGCGAATCTGGAGACCAAGCCAGCTGATCGTGCCGGTAACCCTGGCGATCATGTTTGTGGCCATCGGGGTCTGGAACCGGACGTAGCTCAACTCCCACGGCTACGGTGCGATCCCATGTGCCCAGCCGCGCCATCGTCTGTCTCAGCGGTATCGGTGGCTCTGAGGACGAGTGGGTGTCCGCTGCCTCGCTTCTCTCTTCTGTCGCACGGGTCACGACCTCGTGGCCGGCAACTGGCGAGGTGATCCGGATCGGCCACTCCCAAGCGAACGAGCTGGCCTGTCACCTCACGCCTCACCGACCGGCCGCCCGGCTCGAAGCGCAAGATAGATAGCGGTGACGATGGGGAGGATGATCGACGCCGCGAACACCGCGAAGAAGAGGATCGTGACGATGGTGTCGCCGCCGCCGTTTCCACCGCTGCAGTTGGAGACGGTGTGTACGTGGTTACTCGAACCTCCGCTCGACGTGCTCGAGGTGGTGCAGACGGTCACCGAGCCGGAGCTGAGGCTGAGCGCGATGAGGCCGAGCAGGCCGGGCGCCAGCAGGCCGCCGGGGAGGATGAAGGTGCCGATCAGCTTGTCTCGCACCGTCCAGGCTTTGGACACCCAGAGCAGCACGACACCGATCGCCCAGCCGAAGAACGGCAGGATCAGTCCGCCGATGAGGATCAGGAAGATCGCCGCCCACTCCATGAAGCCACGACGGCTCCTCGCTTCATGAGGGCCGCTCACCGACGCCTGATCGGCGGCGTCAGCGTCGAGTTCGGCCGCGACGATCTGATCCGGATCGCCGAGGTTGTCGAGGATGTTGAGTACCTCAACGTCGGTGGCCCCGGGTGCGATGGCTTCTCGCAGATGGGCCTCGATATCGGCCAGGAGCTCGTCGCGCCGTGGCTGCGGGACGTCGGCCGCGGCACGCTCCAGCTGGTCGAGGTAGCCGGCGGCCAACGGATGAAGCGCGACTGAGCTCATGCTCGTCCTCCTGTGGCGAGTAGGCCATCGACGGTGTCTCGAAACTGCGCCCAATCGTCAGCGAACGTGTTGAGGACAGCGGTTCCGGCGGGGGAGAGGCGGTAGTAGCGGCGCGGCGGGCCTGTCGGCGATTCCTGCCAGGTGGTCTCGACGACCCCCTCCCGGCGCAGCCGGCCAAGCATCGGATAGATCGTGCCTTCGGTGGTGACCAGGCCGCTCTCTGCCAGGGTCTGGACGAGCTCAAACCCGTAGCGCTCGCGGCCGCGAAGGAGCGCCAGCACGCAGTACTCCAGCACCCCGCGGCGTAGTTGCGAGACTCCTGGGGGTCTGCCGGCACCTACCATGCTCTACAAGGTACCTTCACCGAGCCCTGACGTCAACGGCGAATGAAGCAGAGCGATCGCCATGTCCACGAGCCCCCGCCCCGGGGGCGGGCCGCTATCGCGGCGGCCCGCTCGCCAGGGTGAGGTTGGTGGTCTGGGTCTGGCCGTCCTGGTCGTAGAAGGTGACCGACACGGAGTCTCCGGACTTCTCGTTTGCAACGGCCGCGCTCAGGTCGGCAGATGACTCGATCGAGCGGCCGGCGAAGCCGGTGATCACGTCGCCGGGCTCGAGGCCCGCAGCAGCCGCGGGGCCGCCCGTCACGACCGACGAGATCTCAGCGCCAGAGCCGCCGTAGGCGTCGTCAGTGACCTCGACGCCGAGGAATGCCGTCGTCCCGAGGTGCACTCCCGAGGAGCCGTTCGCCTCGTCGATCTGCTTCGCGATCGCAAGCGCCTTGTCGATGGGGATCGCATACCCGGCCGCCGTCTGCCCGCTGTCGCTGGTGGAGGCGGCGGTGTCCATGCCGATCACCTGGTGGGAGCTGTTGAAGAGCGGCCCGCCGGAATCTCCCGGCCGGATGCCCGCGCTGGTCTCGAGGAGCCCGCTCAGGTGCTCGCTGCCGCCCTGGTCGTCGCTCACGGTGATGGCCTGGTTGGTGTTGGTGATGGTGCCCGACGCGTTGGTGAAGTGCCCGGTGCCACCGGCGTTGCCGATCGCGAGCACCGAGTCGCCGGAGCTCACCGACGAGGAGTCGCCCAGCGAGATCGTCTTCAGGTGCGCGGCGTTGCTGGCCTGGAGGACTGCGACGTCGTCAGCGGCGTCGTAGCCGACCACCGTGGCCTTGTAGCTTCGCCCCGTGCCCGGCAGCACGATCCTGATGTCGGTCGCGTTTCGGATCACGTGGTTGTTGGTCAGCACCTCGCCGGAGGGCGTCAGCACCATCCCGGTACCCGCCGCCCGCGCGTCCTGATAGGCCAGGTTGGTCTCGATCACGACCATGCCGTTACCGACCGTCGCGGAGCGCTTGTTCGCAAAGGCGAGACCGGCAGTGGCGGCGACCGCCAGGAGGGCCAGGAGCAGCACCAGGACGATACGGGAGTTGGAGCGGCGCGAGGGCCGGCGCTCCGGATGCGGATAGCGGGTGTCAAGTTCCACTGGGTGTCCTCTTCTGGGGGCGAAAAGCAGTCCGAAGCGGTGTGCTTCGATCACTGAACGAGACCACAGAATCCTTCGAGGACGCTAAGAACGGCTGGTCCATGCCGAGGCCGGCCCACTCCAACCGGTGTTCAGCAGTGGTTAGACGTCGTGCGCCGAAGCGGCGGGCGCTGCTGTCACGTGCTTCTTGCCGGTGTTGTCGCACCACACAGCGAGACCACCTCCGATGACCAGCATGATGATGGTCACGATGATGCCAACGGTGTTACTCATGTCATGTCCCTCCGGCAGTTGGAATGTCCTTGAGTGCGGCAAAACCACCCTACCCGAACCGCAAGACGATTACGATGGACGGCCATGGGCATCACCCAGTACTACACGGCGACCACGCTCGACGGCTACATCGCCGACGACCAGAACTCGCTCGGCTGGCTGCTCGAGCGCGAGCATGACGAGGCAGGCCCGCTGAACTACGCCGAGTTCATCGCCGATGTGGGTGCGATGGCGATGGGCGCGACCACCTACGAGTGGGTCATCGAGCACGAGTTCTCGGGGAAGGATCCGTCGGAGTGGGTGTGGCCCTACGACATCCCGTGCTGGGTGTTCACGCATCGGCAGCTGCCGGTCTTCGAGGGCGCCGCGATCCAGTTCGTGAGCGGGGATGTGGCTGCGGTGCACGCGGCGATGACTGCCGCCGCGGGGGAGCGCAACCGCTGGCTGGTGGGCGGCGGCGACCTGGTGGGCCAGTTCGCGGATGAGGGGCTGCTCGATGAGGTGATCGTCTCGATCGCGCCGGTCACGGTGGGCGCGGGCGCCCCGCTCCTCGCCCGACGGGTGGAGCTGCGGCTCGAGGAGCATGCCCAAAACGGCGAGCTCCTGTGCGCGCGGTTCTCGGTGGTGCGCGGCTGATCGCGGTAGCATCGGGCGCGTGACGCTCAAACGGATGGATCACGTGGGGATCGTGGTTGACGACCTCGCGGCGGCGACGGAGTTCTTTCTCGCACTCGGCCTCGAGGTGGAGAATCGCGGCAGCGTGGAGGGGAGCTGGGTCGACCGCATCATCGGGCTCGAGGATGCACGCTCGGATCTGGTGGAGTTCCAGACGCCCGACGGCACCCGGTGCCTCGAAGTGATCGAGTTCAAGTCTCCGGCGTACGACGGCGAGACGCTGCCGGAGCCCTCAAACGCGCCGGGGCTGCGCCACATCACGTTCGCGGTGGAGGGCCTCGACGATGTCGTCGCGCGCCTACGGGAGCACGGCGGTGAGCTCGTCGGCGAGATCGAGACCTACGAGGACATCTACCGCCTCTGCTATCTGCGCGGCCCCGCGGGCATCATCATCGAGCTCGCCGAAGCGCTGAGCTAGCTCCAGCCGCGCTGCGCCTGCCGGGCGGCCATCATCGTGAAGAGCAGCTGGAACCCGATCTGGACTGCGGTCACGACGAGGTAGAGCACTGCGCCGATCGCGAGGCCGACAGCAGATCCCTGGCCCATGATCGCCCCGGCGATCTGGCCCGCGATGCCGGTCACGATCCCGATCAGCAGCAAGATGCCCACGAACGCCCAGGCGGTGGTCGCCGGCGTCACCGTCTCGCGCCACACCGGGCGCGCCGGCCGGTCGTCGGCAAGGACGATCATCAGGGTGAAGCCGGCGCGCACGTACCAGGGCACCAGATAGCGGATGAGCGCGTAGATGAACGCCACCCCCGCCGCGATCGCGACTACCACCGTGATCGCTTCCGGCAGGAGGGCGCCGCAGACGGCGAAGATCCCGGCGATCACCGCGACCGCCACGACCACGGCGAGGTAGATCGTGATCGACCAGCCGAACCAGCGCCCCAGGGCCCGGCCCGTCTCGGGGATGGTCGGCATCAGCTTGCGCTCGGAGTCGGAGGAGAACCGATCGGCGAGCCGCGCCACGTAGATCAGGGCAGCGGCGGAGACGATCAGCGCCACGACGATCGAGATCGCCGCGACAAGCACCAGAAGGCCCCAGTTGATCGAGAGCGGAAACCAGTCGCAGTGCGGCAGCAGCTTGTAGTTCGTGCGGGTGCTCGAGCCGGCCCCGCCCGTGTTCAGAAAGAACTCGTCGCTGCTGCCGGTCTTCACGAAGCAGCTCGTATCCACGATGCGGTGAAACGAGAGCGTCCCCAGCGCGGCGTAGACGCTGAGCACCGTGCCCAGGGCGCTCACCGCATACACCAGGATGTAGGCGCCGATCACCCGCGGGAAGAACCCCAGGCCGCGCCGCGAGAACGCCGACGAGACCATGGTCGAGAGGATGGTGGTGATCCCGCGCTTTGGCGCCTGAGGATCCGCCGGCACCACCGCGTAGCCGGGTGCCTCGGCGCCGGGCTCAGGCTGGGGCTCGGCCTCGGGCAGCGGCTGTCCGCAGAGGCTGCAGAACTGGGCGTCCTCGAAGTTGTGGTTGCCGCAGTTGGGGCACTTCATGAACGCGATCATCGGCACATGGCGGCCGCGTCGTTAGCGCGCGGGCCGCGTGCGGTGCCCCCTTCCGCTTAAAAGTACACCACAGATGGGGGCTTGTTTCAACCGGGAACCGTGGGGCAAAATGGCCGGTTGGTCGTCAGAGTCACAACACCCGGAGGTAGGAAATGACGGATGCCGACGTGATCGTCGTGGGAGCGGGCCCAACGGGGCTGATGCTCGCCGCGGAGCTGCGCCTCGCCGGGGTGCAGACGGTGTTGATCGAGAAGCAGCCGGCCATCCGCGACGCGAAGAAGGCCGGCGGCCTCAACGGGCAGATCCTCGACCTGCTTGCCCACCGTGGCCTCCTCGGGCGCTTCGAGGAGGCGGCCGGCAGCGAGCCGATCCCCGCGACCGTGCTGCCCTTCGGCGGCCTGCACCTGAACTTCGCGCCGCTCCCCGAGCCGCCCATGGAGCTCCTGCTGCTGCCACAGCCGCGCATGGAGGGCGTGCAGGAGGAGATCGCGCGTGAGCTGGGCGCAGACCTCCGGCGTGGGTACGAGCTGGTGGGCCTGGCCCAGGACGACGACGGCGTGACGGTGGATGTCCGCGGAGCGGAGGGGGAGCTCACGCTGACCGCCCGCTACCTGGTGGGCTGTGACGGCGGGCGAAGCCGCGTGCGCGACCTGGCCGCCATCCCGTTTCCGGGCACCACCTACCCCGAGGTGCAGCGCCTCGCGAGCGTCACCGTGCCGGAGGGCGTGACGCAGCTCGAGGGCGGCGACATCGAGGTCGCGGGCCACGGCCGGATCCCCTTCGGGTTCACGCCGACCGAGCGCGGCGTGTTCGCGCTGGGATCGACCGAGCCCGACGTGTTGGGGCTCTACACCAGCGAGCAGGAGACCACCGACTACGACGACGACGAGCCGATGACCGTCGCCGAGCTGCGGGAGAGCATCCGCCGTGTGCTGGGCGTCGATCTGCCGCTGGGTGAGCCCCGCAGGCTCACTCGCTTCACCTACCACGCCCGGCAGGCCGACCGGTACCGCGACGGTCGCATCTTCCTCGCGGGCGATGCCGCCCATCTGTTTCCCGCGGGCGGCGTGGCGCTGAACGCCGACATGATGGACAGCGTGAACCTCGGGTGGAAGCTCGCGGCCGCGCTCGGCGGCCGGGCATCTGCAGGGCTGCTCGAGAGCTACGACGCCGAGCGCCGGCTGGCAGCAGAGCGCACGCTCCTTCACACCAAGGCCCAGGGGGCGCTCCGTCGCGGGCACGACGCGAATGCCGAGGCGCTTCGCGGGCTCTTCCAGGAGCTTCTCGCCGACCCGCAGCCGCTCGGCCGCATCGGCGCGCTCATCGGCGGCGATGCCCGCTACCCGTTCGCGAACCCCAACGGCCACGACCTGACCGGCACCTTCGCGCTTCGCCTCGGCCTCGAGCTGCCGCACACCTCGGGGCCTCTGCTGGTGGATCTCGCCGGTCGCGCAGACCTGCGCGAGGCGGCGGAGCCGTGGCACGACCGCGTCGGCGTCGTCACGGCAGCGGCCGGCCGGCTTCAGTCCGATGCGCTGCTGGTTCGTCCCGACGGCTACATCGCGTGGGCGGGGACGGTCGATCAGCCCGCCGACACCGCGGTGCCGGAGCTGCGCGCGGCGCTCTCGGCGTGGTTCGGGGAGGCGTGACGCGTGAGTGGCGAAAACCGTTACGCTTGTCGCCGATGGGAGAAGCTGAGACGGCTGCCGGGCCGCCTGCACCACCACCTCTGACCGATGCGGAGACCGCCCGCATCCGGCGGCGCGTGCAGCTGATGGTGCAGATCACCTCGCGCGTGGGGCGGTTTCGCGAGGGGCTCGGGCTTGCAGCGCGGCGGCTCACGCCGTCGGAGGCGGCCATCCTCGCCGACCTCGAGGCCCACGGCATGGACGTCCAGCAGCTGCGCGACGTGCTCTGCGGCGCCCACGTGCTGGTGGACGCCCCCGACCTCTACGAGCGCTGGCGGTTCCCGAAGAGCCGAAACCGCCTCTCGAGCCATCACAAGAACATCGACAAGAAGCTCTATCCCGACATCGGGCTCAAGGGCCCGCTGGTGCGCGAGAAGCTCCACGGCCGTACCGCCGGCGGCACCTGGGTGCAGCTCGAGAAGACGCCTGCAGCCATCGGCGACGGGTTCAAGCTCCCGAGCATGAACGACGTCCGCCACCTGATGGACTACGTCGTCTACCGCATCACGAAGGCAAACGTCGGCCCGTGGGGACGCTCGGGGATGACCGAGCGCCGGCCCATGTACCTGTCGCCGGATCTGGGGGTGACCGTGCCGCTGCCCGCCGACGCCGAGGCCGAGCTGGTCGGCGCGCTCGAGGCGATCGAGGACGCCGACGACGTGACGTCTGCCTCGGCGGATCTGGCCGGGCGGTTTCCGCCGCCCGAGCGCGCCAACACGCTCGCCGAGATCGCCTTCGCACCCAGCGGGAGGCGCGGTCGCGGCCTGTTCGGCTCGTCCAACGTGTACGTGACCGAGGTTCCGTCAGCGGCGGCGCGCGAGATGCTCGGCGCCCGCCACGCACCGGGCCGCTGGGAGCTGCCGGAGGCCGCGCGCACCACGCCTGTAACGCTCCGCGCCGGCGACCGTGAGCTCCCCACGGTTGCCCGGCATGACGACCTCGAGAGGAAGGCTCCCGCATGAGCACCACTGAGACGACCGCTCCGGCCGAGCCGCCGAAGGGCCTCATCGACGCGGTGGTGAACCTCGTCGAGACCGGGCCGGTGGCGCTCGGCGCCTACACGCTTGCCGAGCTCCATGCCGTGAACGGCGTGGTCAGCTTCCTCGAGCGAAATCCCGGCCCCGAGGTGGTCGCCGAGGCCGTGCGCTCGCTCGCCGCCCGCAACCTGATCACCAGCCAGGCGGGCTCGGACAAGATCGAGGTGCGCGGCGACCTGGGAGTCGCTCTCGCCTTCCAGCAGCGCTCGAAGGCCGTGCTCGACGCGCGGGTGACCGGCACCGAGCCCGACCGGCCGTGGCGGTTCGTCCTCATGCCCCAGCCCGAGAAGGTCACGCTCGAGGTGCTGATCGACGCCCTCGGCATCCACTTCTACTCGCTTCGCACCACCGAGGAGGCCGAGGAGCGGCTCTGGAAGCGGCTGCCGGCCGGCGATCGCGGCACGCTCGAGGCCGATGCCGACGCAGTGCTTGCCGCCAGCCCGAAGACGGCGCTTCTCAGCGTCTCGCGGTGGGACGATGCCGCCGTCACCGCCCCGGACACGCACGACGTGGTGCTGGCCCAGGACGGCGACACGTGCCACGTGTTTCTACGCGACGTCGAGGATCCGGCGAAGCTCAGTGCCCGCGGGCTCGACAACGACGAGTGGCGCGATCTCGTGCGAAGCCTCTTCGGCACCGCCGCCTGACCATTACTGCGGCGTGACGGCCGTGCGGCGCCAGCGCTGGTCGGGCGCCTCGGCGCTCTCCATCTGCGGCTGGCTGCCGCGCGGATGCGACTGGTACCACTTGACGTAACGGTCGGTGAGTGGCTGTGACGTCACTCCGTGGGCGAAGACGGAGAGCGCGACGGTGGCGGATGTCGCGGCGAGGATCGTGCCGACGTGGGGCAGGTCGGAGCCCTCCACCACGATCACGGCGAAGACGATGGACGCGAGCCCGCGCGGCCCGAACCAGCCCACGAAGCCGAGCGTCTGGGGTCGCGCGTGCGTGCCGGCCATGGCAATGGCGACGGGCAGCATCCGCACCAGGGTGAGGCTCAGGACGGCATAGATCGCGATCGACCAGCTCAGGTGGTGGAGCGTCGGGGCCAGGATGAGCGCCCCGAAGAGGATGAAGGTCACGCCGTTCAGGGCGCCGCCGATCTGCTCGGTGAGATAGGTGTCGTCGCCCTGCTCGTCGTGGGTGAGGTGGCCGAAGACGATGCCGCCGACGAACGCCGCGATGAACCCGCTGCCGCCCAGCGGCGCCGCGATGCCATATGCGAGGCCGGCCGCTGCGACGGGCAGGAGCGGCTTCCACGCCCGGTCGATCCAGCCCCTGGCGCCGGCGCGGAGCATCAGCATCCCGCCGAGCGCTCCCGCGACGATGCCGCCGAGCACGCCGTAGCCGATCGCCTCGCAGACGAGGCGCAGGGCATCGCTCGCGTGGGTGGCGGACTCAGCCTCGGCGACGGCCAGCGCGATGTAGAGGAGCGGCACGCAGATGCCGTCGTTCAGCCCGCTCTCGACGTTCAGGCCCTGGCGGATGCGCGACGGCACGCGCTGGTCGGTGACCACCGCCTGACCGAGGGCGGCGTCGGTGGGTGCGAGCAGCACGCCGATGATCACGGCCTCGGAGATGTCGAGGGCGCCGAAGAGGACGGCGGCGATGAGCGAGCCGATGGCGATGGTGAGCGGCAGCCCGATCCCGAGCAGCCTGACCGGCACGACGTACTCGGTGCCGAGCGCGCGAAGGTCGATGCGGGCGGCGTCTGCGAAGAGCACCAGGGTGAGGGTCGCCTCGGCGAAGAGGCGGATGGTCGCCTCGCTCGATCCGGTGTCGGTGATCAGCCCGAAGCCGTCGCTTCCGACGACGAAGCCCACGGCGACGAACACCATCGCGGCGGTGATGGGGGTGCCGCGCAGCCGGCCGGAGAGGGCGGCAAACCCGAGGAGCGTCGCGGTCACCGCCGCCAGAGCCCAGTTGTGCACCGCGAGAATCTACAGGTGCACGGAGCTGCGCGGCTCACTCAGTCGTGGAGGTGAATGAACGGTGCCAGGCACTGTCTATTCACCACCCGGCTGGCGAGATCGGCGACGCGACCAGGGCCTCGTGCCCTTCCGGCGCCTGAGCCACCACCTCCCCGCCCGGGCTCACGATCACCGTGCACCCGTATCCAATCGACGTGGCGGTTTCGCCGACGACGTCGGACGCGACCACCCAGCATGCCGTCTCCCGCGCCCTCGCGATCAGGCTTTCGAGATGTCGCGCGCGCCACAGATCGGCGGTGTCCCGGCGGAGCATGTTGTTCAGCGGGTAGAGGATGACGTCGGCGCCATCGCGTGCGAGTTGCCGAGCGAGCTCCGGATGGTTGGCGTCATTGCAGATGTTCACGCCGATACGAACGCCTCCCGCATCGAAGACACCACCCGGGTTCCCGGCGCTGAAGCCCTGCTCGTTCGGCCGTTGCTTGCGGTAGACGCCGGCGACCTGGCCGCTTCGGGTGATCAGAGCTGAGCTTGAGATCTGGCGGTCGCTGCGTTCGAGAAACCCGATGACGACGGTCACGGGCAGATCCGCAAGCCTTGCGACGACTCTCGCGAAATCCTCGGAGTGCGCTTCGATCGCCCGGGGCGCAGCGTCTGAGAGGTTCGTGACATAGCCGGTGAGATAGCACTCGGGGAAGCACAGGATGTCAGCCTCCATCGCCACCGCCTCGCAGGCGATCGAGACGATGTGATCCAGCGCTTGATCGAAGCTCTTGAGGTGGCCGTTCCCCTGGTATGCCCCAACCCGCAACGGCGCCGGCGCCCTCACGCCGAGATGAACTCCCGGACGTGCCCGCCGAGCACGCCCGGCCGCTCGATCCACGGGAAGTGGCCGCAGTCGTCCATCCGCTCGAGCCGCGCCCCATCGATGAGCGTCGCCACCTCCTCGGCCGTGGCGATCGGGATCGGATCCTGCTCGCCGTGGACGAGGAGCGCCGGGATCGTCAGCCCCGGGAGCTCGCGCGCCAGCGTGTCTGCCTCGAGGTGCTCGATCACCGACGCCAGGGCTCCGGAGTATCCAGTCGCCGACATGGCGATGGCGGGTGCCGGCGGCGCCGAGGCGGGATCGGCGAAGTACGCCGGCCAGAACATCCGCAGCGACTCGGCAGACTCCTCGTCCGTGGCCTCGCCGCGCATCGCGCGCGCATCGATCTCGGCTGCGCGCTCGGCGATCTCCGGCGGCGTCCGTGCGATGAGCGTCGCCTCGAACGCCTCGCCGCCCGCATCGCCGGTGGCACCCATCGAGCTCACCGAGATCAGCCCAAGCACCCGATCCGGCCGCGTGATGACGAGGTGCATCGCGAGCATGCCGCCCCAGGAGTGGCCGAGAATCCAGGCGCGATCGATGCCAAGGGAGTCGAGCACCGCCATCGCGTCCTCAACGTGCTGCTCTATGGTGTACGGCCCGCTCTCGACGCTCGGCGCCACGCCGCGCTGGGTGTAGCGAATCAGATCGCAGAACCCGGCCAGCTCGGCCTCGAGCCCTTCCGTGTAATCCGAGAGGCCCGGCCCGCCGTGCAGCACCAGGACGGGCGGCCCCGAGCCCGACCGGCTGCCGCTCAACGTCCCCCCGTGCACCGTCGTCGTGAAGGCGTGCGTCAGGCGGCAACTATCTCACGACGTGAGCAACGCCACGATTCGTCGCCCACCTAGCCCGGCTGGACGGAAGCCACCCGCGTCTTCATCCGCACCACCACGAGAGCGGCGACGGTGAACACCGAGAGCATCAGGTACGAGCCGCCGGATCCGGCGAGGTCGCTCAGCCCCGACCCCGCGATCGGGCCGATCACCGCGCCGATGCCCCACGCGAGGTTCACCACGCCGAGCACCACGCCGTGGCCGAGGTGCGATCGGTCGGCGCCGTCCACGCTCAGCGGATAGGCGACGGCATAGAGGATCGCCTCGATCCCGAACGTCACCACCACCAGCACCACGAACACCCGCACCGAGCCGGGCAGCGCGAGCGTCGCGACCATCACCGCGAGCAGCGCAGTCCCGCCGACCGCGATGGGCACCCGGCCGTACCGGTCGCCGCCACGCCCGGTCGCAACCGCCACGCACGACGAGAGGATGGCGCCGGCCGTGTACACCAGGCCGATCCGCCCGCCGCTCATCCCGCCGTCGGAGAGCTGGAGCGTGATGAGCAGCTGCAGCCCGCCGCCGACCACCGCCGCCACGAAGATCACGATCACGCTGGAGGTAATCAGCGACTGGCGAAAGCACGCCCTCAGCACCGGGGCGAGGGCCGGCCTCTCACCCTGCACCGGTGCAGGATGCGGCGAGACGATCACCGCGATCAGCAGCACGCCCGCGAGGGCCGAGACGGCCAGGAACGTCGGCGTGATGCCGGCTCCGCCGATCGCGATCGCACCGATCACCGGACCGGCGATGAACCCGACCGTCGCGGCCGCCTGCACGACGCTGATGCGCGACCCGCGCGACCCCGCCGGCGCCGACGATGAGACCCATGCGATCCCGGCGCTCCAGACGATGGCGTCGGCCGCGCCCTGAAACATCCGCGACACCATCAGCAGCGCAAACGAGTGCGCCACGGCCATCAGCAGCATGCCCACCATCAGCGAGGCGGCACCGGCGCCGGTCATCCATTTCGAGCCCAGCATGTCGGTGAGCTGTCCCGACGGGATCGCGAAGAGGATGACCGAGGCGCTGTAGGCGGCCAGCAGCACGCCGGCGCCGAACGGGCTCAGCCCCAGCTCGTGCCGGTAGTGGGGCAGGAGCGGGATCACGGCCGCGTAGGCGGCGGTGTCGAGCACCATCAGCAACGAGACGAGGACAACCAGTCGGCGCATGTTTCAGTGACGGTACCGCCGTCGCGGAGTCTACGATCCGCACCCCATGATCTTCCGCCAGATCACCCACGACGACCTCGGCTGCGCCTCGTACCTGATCGGAGATGGGGATGCCGGCGTCGCAGCGGTGGTCGATCCGCGCTTCGAGATCGACGTGTACCTGGAGCTCGCCCGCTACCTGCGCGTGCGCATCGAGCACGTGCTCGAGACCCACAACCACGCCGACCATCTGTCCGGCCACGGCAGGCTCGCGGCGGCCACGGGAGCCGAGATCCACATCCATCGCCTCGCGAACGCCGGCTATGACCACGTCGCGTTCGAGGACGGCGATGAGCTGCAGCTCGGCGAGGTGACGGTGCGCGCTCTCCACACGCCGGGCCATCGCCCCGAGCACACCGCCTTCGCGCTGATCGACGCCGCTCGCGGCGACGACGTCTGGGCGGTGCTCACCGGAGATTCGCTCTTCGTGAACGACGTCGCCCGCCCCGACCTGGCGGTCGAGAAGGCTGAGGGGGCGCGCGGCATCTTCGACTCGCTTCAGACCAAGCTCCTGAGCCTGCCCGACGCCGTCGAGGTATGGCCGGGCCACCTCGGCGGATCGATGTGCGGAGGCCCGGGGATGGACATGAAGATCTGCTCGACCATCGGCTACGAGCGGGAGCACAACCCCGCGCTGCGCATCGCCGACGCCGACCAGTTCGTGGCGCAGTCGATCGCCGGCCTCGGCCCGCAGCCGCCCAACTTCGAGGTGATCGTGGGGCTCAACCAGGGCCCGCTCATCACCACCGGAGTGGAGGTGCTCTCGCTCGCGCCCCGCCAGGTCGAGCAGCACCGCGCCCAGGGAGCGCTGCTGGTGGACGTCCGCACCGACCTCCAATTCGACGACGCGCACGTGCCCGGCAGCATCTGCATCCCCATGCTCTGGGCCGGGTTCGGGTCGAAGCTTGCGTGGCTCGCCGACGCCGGTCAGTACATCGTCTTCATCGGCCGAGACGACGCCGACGGCCGTCACGCCGCCCGGCTCGCGCTCTCGATCGGCCTGCGCCGCCTCGCGGGGTTCCTGGGCGGCGGCATGACCAGCTGGCGCCAGGACAAGCGACCCACTGCTGATGTCGAGCGGCTCGAGCTCGTCGGCCTCCCGGGCCTTCGCGACTCCGAGCCGGCGCTCCAGATCCTCGACGTGCGAGAGCAGGCAGAGTGGGATCGCGGCCACATCGCGGGCTCGGCATTCACGCCGTGGCACGACATCAGGGAGGTCCCTGCGGGCCTCGACCCCTCAGCGCCGCTCGCGGTGGTTTGCGGATCGGGCGAGCGGGCGGCCACCGCGGCGAGCCTCCTGCAGCGGGCCGGCGCCACCAGCGTGATCCACGTGACCGACGGCGGCGTGCCGAAGTGGGGCAGGCTCGGCGAGCCGCTCGAGGTGACCTCTACGCCGGCATGAACGACGTTTTGCCGGCGATGAGGCCCTTGATCGCCTGGCTCCAGTCGCGCTCGGATGCGACTCGCGCGGCACCGTGGGCGGGCGGCGGTCAGAGGAATCGGTGGCCGCTCCGCCGAAATTGAGGCGATGACCGACGAGACCGCCGGGACGCCCGCAAGCCAAGCCGCAATCAACAGCCAGTGGGACACCGGCCGCATCGAGGCCTTCAGCGACGGCGTGTTCGCAGTTGCCATCACGCTCTTGGTGCTCGAGATCGGGGTGCCCGAGTCGGGCTTCAACGACCTTCGTCAGGGGATCATCGACCAGTGGCCGTCCTACCTCGCCTACGTGACGAGCTTCGTCACGATCGGCGGCATCTGGCTGGCCCACCACGGCATGTTCCGGCGGCTGCAGTACGCCGATGACCTCATCACCCGGCTGAACCTGCTGCTGCTCCTGGCCGTGTCATTTCTGCCGTTTCCCACCAACCTCGTGGCCGAGGCGCTCCACAAGAGCGACAGCGCCGAGGAGACGGCAGTCATCTTCTTCGGCCTCTCGCTGTTCGTCGTCTCGCTGATCCTGAACGGGATGTGGCGCACCATCGCCCACCGGCCGCAGCTGCTCATTCCCGAGGTGGAGACCTCCGAGATCGCGCGCATCGCCCGGCGGGCGAGCCCCAACCTGGGCGCGTACTTCGTGGTGATCGTGCTGGCGCGCGAGAACCCGCGCATCGCCGCCTACGGCTTCCTCATCATCGCGCTCGCCGCGGTGTTTCGCGTGCACGGCGAGACCGAGGACAGGCGCCGCCGCCGCCAGAGCCGCGGCAGATTTCCCGACTCCGACGGCATATGAGCGAGCGCGACACCATCCAGCCCGGTTCCACGCCCGCGACCGTCCAGTCGCTGGCCGCAGATCTCGCCGCGCTGGGAGTCGAGCCCGGCATGACGCTGCTGGTGCACTCCTCGCTGAGCGCCTGCGGCTGGGTGTCCGGGGGAGAGCAGGCGGTCGTCCTCGCGCTCGAAGAGGCGCTCACGCCGGCCGGCACGCTGGTCATGCCCACGCACTCCGGCAACCTGAGCGATCCGGCGCCATGGCAGGCCCCGCCCGTGCCAGAGGCGTGGTGGGAGACGATCCGCGCCACGATGCCGGCCTACGAGCCCGACCTCACCCCAACCCGCGGGATGGGGGCTATCCCCGAGGCGTTTCGAAAGCAGCGCGGCGTGCTGCGAAGCGCCCATCCGCAGAGCTCGTTCGCGGCCCGCGGCGCGCACGCCGAAGAGGTCACCGCCGGGCATCGGCTCGAGTTCTCGCTGGGCGATGGCTCACCCCTCGCGCGCGTCTATGACCTTGATGGATGGGTGCTCTTGCTGGGCGTGGGGCACGGCAACAACACCTCGCTGCACCTGGCCGAGTGCCGTGCGTCGCTGCCCGTCCCGCCGCTGCACACGTCGAGTGCGCCGATACTGGTCGACGGCGAGCGGCAGTGGGTGCAGTTCGCAGACCTCGACTGGGACGAGGACGACTTCCCCCAGCTCGGTGCCGCCTTTGCCGCGGACACCGGGCTCGAGCGCCGCGGCACCGTGGGCGCTGCCACCGCGCTTCTGATGCCACAGCGCGCGCTTGTGGACTATGGCGAGAACTGGCTGGCCGAGCATCGCCCGGGGGCTACCGTAAACCCAGGTTGACGATGCAACGCTTGGGAGGCCAGAGATGTCGAAGATCGTGATTGCCACCGACGGGTCGGAGGCTGCAGGGTCAGCCACCGAGACCGGGCTCCAGCTCGCCCGGCAGACCGGGGACGAGGTGCTCTTCATCTCGGTCTGGAGCGTCATCCAAAGCGCGTTCGGCGCGCCCTACGGAAACGTCGACGAGCTCATCGACGCCGACAAGAGCCGTGCCCGCGAGGTGCTCAGAGACGCCGAGAAGCGGGCGGCCGAGCTCGGCGTGACCGCCACCGCGGAGCTCGTCCAGGGCAACCCCACCAGCGAGATCTGCAAGGCGGCCGAGGACAACGACGCGCGCATGATCGTGATCGGCTCGCACGGGTGGAGCTCGTTTCGCGGGTTCCTCTCGGGAAGCGTCGTGGGCGGCGTGCTCGAGCATGCGAAGTGCCCGGTGCTGTGCGGCACGCCGGCCTCTCGCAAGCCTGCCCACTCCGGCTGAGCGGAGGGTCAGGCCGCCGATGTCCGCCGGGCGGCGCGGGCGAGCTCGGTGAACCGGCCGAGCGACTCGTCGGCCTCGTGCATGTCGCGATCGCGGAGCGTCGCGCGAACCCTGCCGGCCGTATCGACGTGGACGCTCGCAAGCTGCAGCCGGCGCTGCACCGGCCCCTGCACGCGCCGCAGGCTCTGCACCTTCTCGAGCGGCACCCAGCACGTGGTGCGGCGAAGGCGCCCGGTGGTGGTCACCACGCACGTACCGGTGTTGCCCGCACCGAGCATGCGGAAGCGCAGCGGGCTCTTGAACCGCGCCCTGCTGGGCGGCGGCGTCTGGCCGCGCGGGCGGTCGGGCAGGATCCGGTCGAGCACCTCCTCCACCAGCGCGCGGTCTCCCACCGGCAGGATCGTGCGAAGCTGGCGGCGCTCGGCCTGGCCCTCGCCGCTCGTGCGCTGCCGCCCGGCCACGTCCACCTGCAGCCGGCACCAGCCGAACGGCCGCCAGAGGAGCGGCTCGACCATCCGCACGGCCTGCACCCGGCCGGGCCGGATGGTCTCGTGGGTGAGGGCGATGAGGCCGCCGCCCAGCCGCAGCCCGTCGTGGGCCTCGCTCACCGTGAGCCGGTACTCCTGGTTGAAGCGCCGCCAGGTGGTGGCCGCCACGCCGATCAGCCACACGAGCCCGCCGCCGCTGATCACGGCTTTCGCGATCTGCGGCTCGAACACGGCGGAGATCACGAGCGCCGCCAGCACCGCCTCGGCGTAGAAGCCAACGTCGCTCAAGAGGATCGAGAGGATCAGCCGGCCGGTGGGCACCGTCGTGAGGATGGTCTCCGGCGGCTCCGGCTCCGCCGCCGCCTCTGCGGTGGCCGGCGCGCCGTGGGCCAGGGCCATGAGCTGCGCGCGGAGGTCGTCCACCTCGCCGGCCGGCACGTACGAGAGCCGGGCTGCACCGCCGCTGGATCCTCCCATCCGCAGCCGCAGCTCGGCGACGCCCAGCAGGCGGGCAAGGCCGGGGCGCACCACGTCGATCGCCTGCACCTGTGACAGCGGGAACCGGAGCGAGCGGCGCCGCAGCAGCCCGGTCTCGATCCGCAGGTCATCGCCGTCGATCATCCAGCGCGTGACCACCCACGAGACGAAGCTCAGGACGACCACCACGGCGAGGATCCCGAGCGGCACCAGCGAGCCGGCCGAGACGCCGCCGCCGAGAAGCGCCGGGATGAGGATGATGACCACCCCGATGGTGCCGCGGCCGCCGCGGACGATGGGGGAGACCGGAGCGAGCCTGCGCCACTCGCCGGGCGTGCTCATATGCCCGCCGCCCTGGCCTCTCCGAGCTCTGCGAGCTGGTCGCGCAGCCGGGCAGCCTCTTCGCGCTCGAGGCCGGGGATGCGCGCGTTGCTCGCGGCGGCCGCGGTGTGCATCTTCACCGTCGCGAGCTTGAACACCCGCTCGAGCGGGCCGGCAGTCACGTCCACGAACTGCATGCGGCCGTAGGGCACCACCGACAGCTTGGCGAAGAGCACCCCGCGCCGCACCAGCAGGTCGTCCTCACGCTCGGCATATCCCCACGAGAGGTAGCGCCGTCTGGCGGTGCGCTCGCCGATGAGGCCGCAGATCACCGCCACGACCGCCACCCCTGCCCCGGCGGCCGGGCTGAAGTACCAGCCGGCTGCGACCCCGCCGATCGCTGCCGCGATCACCGTGAGCACGGCGACCTCGATCCGCCGCAGCACCAGGAGCTGCGGTGACGGCGAGCGCCAGTCGAGCCCCTCGGTCAGTCCGGCGGCCAAAGCCCGGAGCTCCCGCGGCGATGGCTATCCACCAGGTGCGTGTCGATCATCCCGATCGCCTCCATCAGCGCGAACATCGTGGTGGGCCCGACGAACGAGAAGCCCTTCTTGCGAAGCGCCTTCGAGAGCGCGACCGACTCGGCGGACTGCGTCGGGATCTCGCCGAGCGAGCGCGGCGCCGGGGTGGTCCCGGGCCTGAACGACCACACGAAATCGGCCAGCCCGCCCTCCGATCGCAGAGCCACCGTCGCCCCGGCGTTCTTGATGGTGGCGAGGATCTTCGCGCGGTTGCGGACGATGCCCTCGTCGGCGAGGAGCCGTGCGACATCGGCATCGCCGTAGGCCGCGACCTTGTCGGGGTCGAAGCCGTCGAAGGCCGCGCGGAAGGCAGCCCGCTTGCGCAGGATGGTCACCCACGAGAGCCCCGACTGGAACGCCTCCAGCGAGATGCGCTCGAAGACGCCGTGCTCGTCGGTGACCGGCACGCCCCACTCGGTGTCGTAGTAGTCGCGCAGGAGCGGATCGGTCGCGGCCCAGGAGGGCCGCGCCAGCCCGTCGTCACCGATGATCGCGCCCGACATGCCCCTGAGTCTAGGCGCCCGGCCTCAGAAGAGGCGCTCTGCCGCGAGCACCCGCGGCTCCTCCAGGGTGAGGAGAAACCGCTTGCGATCAAGCCCGCCCGCATACCCGGTGAGCTTGCCGTCGGCGCCCACCACGCGGTGGCACGGGACGATGATGCTCACGGGATTTCGCCCCACTGCGCGGCCGACCGCGCGGGCCATCGCGGGGTCGCCCAGGCGCGCTGCCAGCGTGCCGTAGGTGGTGGTCGCGGCAAACGGGATCTCGTTCAGCATCGCCCAGACACGCATCTGGAAGGCGTCGCCGTGCAGCGAGACGGGCACCTCGAACTCCGTGCGCTCTCCCGCCAGGTACTCGTGCAGCTCTGCCTCGGCCTCGCGCAGCAGCGGGTCGCCGGCCGCCTGCACCTCGGCGCCGAGCGTGCCCTCTGCGGGCGGGTGCCAGTGTCCCTCGAAGTAGACCCCGGTGAGCGCGTCGCCGGATGCGACGAGCAGGAGCTCTCCGATGCGGGTCTGGATGTATGCGTGCCGTGTGTCCATGGTGTGCTCCTGACGTTCGGTTCTGAGAGAAGAACGCCGGCGGCGGGGTTGGCGTGAGATCGACGTCGTTACGTTCCCGGAACGTCCATGGGGGAGACTACGCCCACGATGCAAGGTCTCGAGATCGTGCGCACCAACCGGGTCGTGTGGGCAATCGTCGCGCTGAACGTCTTCATCAACGCGGCGGCGATCGCGCTGGGCCTGCTCGACCGCCAGGTGCAGACCATGGCCACGACCATCATGTTCACGCTGGTGGGGATCGCGTTCTCGGTCATCGGGGCGCTCATCATCTCGCGCCACCTGGGGAACGTCATCGGCTGGCTCTTCATCGCCGTGGCGCTCTTCCTCTCGCTCGCCCACAGCCTCATCCAGAACTACGCGGTCTACGCGCTGGTCGTCTCGCCCGGCAGCGTGCCTTTCGGGCAGGCGGCCTTCTGGCTCTCCTCGTCGGCGCTCGACGGGATCTTCACGCTGACCATGACGCTCCTTCTGCTGCTCTTTCCCACCGGCCGGCCGCTCACGCCGCGCTGGCGGATCGCCGTCGCCGCCGCGATCGCCGGGGCGATCGGCTCGGCGGCGACCGGGTTTGGCGATCTGTCACCCTCGGGGGTCCTCTCGGACGTGAAGAACCCGCTCGAGCTGAGCGGCACCGCGGCAACGGTCGCGAGCGCGATCGCCGGGATCGGGAACCTGCTCATCTTCGCATCGTTCTTCGCTGGCGTGGTGGCCGTCGTGCTGCGGTTCCGGCGTTCGGCGGGGATCGAGCGCCAGCAGGTGAAGTGGATCATGGCGGGCGTGGTGTTCGTGGCCGTACTCATACTCGCCTCGACGGTCATGACCGCCCTCGGCGTGGGCGATCTATCGGGTCAGGCGTTCGTGATCGCACTGGCGCTCTTCCCGACCCTCATGGGGGTGGCGATCCTCCGCTACCACCTCTACGACATCGACCTGGTGATCCGCCGGACGCTGGTGTACGCATGCCTCATCGTGGTGCTGGCGGCGCTCTATCTGGGCGGGATCGCGCTGCTCGGCGCTGCGTTTCGCGCAGCGACCGGCGAGTCCGGCGCGCTGGCGGTCACCATCTCGACGCTGGTGGTGGCGCTCGCGTTCCAGCCGCTTCGCCGCCGCATCCAGCGCGCGATCGACCACCGGTTCGCCCGCCGCGCGTACGACGCCGAGGCCACCGTGCAGGCGTTCGCCGGCCGGCTACGAGAGCAGATCGACCTGGACGTGCTCGGCCGCGAGCTCGTCGGGGTGGTAGATGACACCGTGCAGCCACGCCAGGCCACGCTCTGGCTGCGGCCCCGGGCGTAGGCCGGCGCCGAAGTACGCAGCGTTTTGCACCCGGCCCTAATTACCTTGACTCCAATGCAAGTGCTCTCTAGAGTGCGCCCGTTTGGGTCCCGGATGAGGAGTCCGATGGTGAATGGGTCAAGGTTGAAGCACGTCGCGCTGATCGGCGCGACGGGCGGGCTGGTCGTCGCCGCGAGCGCGTCCGGCGCATTCGCAGCGAGCAGCAGTCGCGCGGCACTGCCGGGGGCTGTCCCCGGCTGGGCCAAGGCCGCGCCGGTGAGGCACTCGAACGCTGCGGCACCGGTCGCGCTGCGGGTGTATCTCGCCCCGCGCGGCGGCGTGAACGCGGTGAAGGCGGCTGTCGCGGCGGTATCGACGCCGGGCTCCGCGCAGTACCACCGGTTCATGACGCCCGCCGCCTACCGCGCGAAGTTCGCGCCCTCGGCGGCACAGGTTTCGAAGGTCAGCGCCTGGCTTCGGGCAAGCGGGCTCAAGGTGACGGGCGTCGAGGCGTCGCACCGCTACATCTCTGCCAGCGGCACGGTTGCTGCGGCCGAGCGCGCCTTTGGCGTGAACCTCAACGTCTACCGCCGCGCGGGCAAGCTCGTGCGCGGCGCATCGACCGCGGCCAGCGTGCCGTCCGCCGTGGCGGGCTCCGTGCTGGGCGTCTCGGGTCTGAGCGCCTCTGCCCTCGTCAAGCCGATGATCTCGGATCCGCCTCCGCCGGCGTTCCTGAACGCCAGGCCGTGCTCGCTTTCCTACGGCCAGATCTCGGGCGAGACCCAGGGCGACTTCAAGACGAAGCTGCCCAAGTTCAAGGGCGCATACCGCGACTACGCGGTGTGCGGCTACATCCCGTCGCAGTTCCGGTCGGCCTACGGGGTCAACAAGACCACGCTGACCGGCAAGGGCGCGACCATCGGCATCGTCGATGCCTACGCCGCCTCCACCATCGAGGCCGACGCCAACCGGTATGCCAACAAGCACGGCGACGCCAAGTTCGCCGCGGGCCAGTTCAGCCAGGTGCTGCCCAAGAAGTTCGGGCATGCCACCGAGTGCGACCCGCCCGGCTGGGCCGGTGAGGAGACGCTCGACGTCGAGGCCTCCCATGGCATGGCAGGCGGCGCCAACGTCGTCTACTACGCCGCATCGAGCTGCGAGAACTCCGACATCGAGACGGCGCTTGCCCGCGCAGTCGATCAGGACAAGGTGACGGTCATCTCCAACTCGTACGGCAACCCCGACTCGGACGAGACCGCCGCAGACATCGTCGCCGAGGAGCAGATCGTGTTCCAGGGCGAGCTGCAGGGCATCACGTTCCTGTTCTCGTCGGGCGACAACGGCGACGAGGCCCTGAACACCGGCCTCGTGCAGACCGACTATCCCGCCTCCGACCCGTGGGTGACCGCGGTCGGCGGCACGGCCAGCGCGATCGGCCCGGACGGCAGCATGCTGTGGCAGACCGGCTGGGGCACCAAGAAGTGGGTCCTCAGCGCCGACGGCAAGTCGTGGGAGCCGAGCGCAGCCGACCCGTTCCTGTACGGATCGGGCGGCGGCTTCTCGACGCTGTTCAACCGCCCGGCGTATCAGAAGGGCGTCGTCACCGGCGGGTCTCCCGCAGGGCGCGGCGTTCCCGATGTGGCGCTCGACGGCGACGTGACCACCGGCATGCTGGTGGGCGAGACGCAGACGTTCCCCAACGGGGTTCGCTACGGCGAGGCCCGCTACGGAGGCACCAGCCTCGCGACGCCGCTGATGGCGGGCATGGTGGCGATGGCAACCGAGCACGCCACCACGCGCCTCGGGTTCCTGAACCCGGCCGTCTACGCGCAGACCCGGGCGCACGCCGGGACGTTCACCGACGTGCTCGGAGTGCACACCGGTGACGCCAACGTGCGGCCCGACTACGCCAACGGGCTCACACCGGCCGACGGCATCCTCTACAGCATCCGCACGTTCAACCAGGATTCGAGCCTGGTGACGAAGGCCGGCTGGGACGATGTCACGGGCGTCGGAACGCCGAACACCGGCTTCCTGAACTCGTTCAGCAAGTGATGCAGGTGGGCGCCGGGCAGGACGATCCTGCCCGGCGCCCACGTTCGCTTCAAACTACCCCTCGCCGGCCGAGTACCCGGGCATGGGGCTCGTCCGAAGGTCACTCGCCACGCTGGCGCTGGTCGCTGCCGTCGCGGGTGCTCCCGGCGTCGCGCATGCGTCTGCGGGCTGGCCGCTTCGCCCGCTCCATCAGCAGCACGCCGTGCGGGCCGGGTTCCTCGATTTCCGCGGTGGTGAGTCGTTCATCGACTACTCCGCCGACGGCCCCGGGCTGGTGTGGCACCGCGGCGTCGATCTCCCCATCGACGGCAGCACCTGCGCGAGATCGGCTCCTCTCCACGCCTGCCGGCAGGTCTATGCAATCACCGGCGGCAGGGTCTGGGCCAGGTACGGCAAGCGCGCGAGCTTCTGCGGGCTGACGCGCATCGCCGGGTGGGGCTACGGGCACCTAATGAGTCGGGTCAAGGTGGGCCAGAGGGTGGTCGCGGGCCAGTTCATCGGCTGGTCGTGCCGGTCTGAGTGGCACGTGCACATCACCAGCTTCTCGTTCTTCCCGTGCTCGTCAGGCCCGGTGAAAGGGTTCAAGCCCTGCGGGTTCCTCGATCCGCTGAGAGCCGCTGGGCCGCTGGGTGATCCGGCCGATCACACGCCGCCGGCGATCCTCTCATGGCAGATGCGCGATGGATTCCTGGACGCGCGGATCGAGGACGCGCGTGCCCCGGGCTGGCTCAAGGGGGTAAACGCCCGCATGTACAACGCCCTGCCGCCGGCCCGGATAGCGGTGAACGGAGTGACGCTCATCCAGGCGCTGGACAACGTGGGCGGCTACCACCTGCCTCACGTCACCTCGGTGCTCGCGCCGGAGGCGACGCGGAACATGCCCGCGCCGACGTGCGGCATGCTCCCCATCGACGGCCCGGACTGCGCGGGCGCGTTCATCTGGCGGCTGGGCGCGTTCACGCCGGGCCAGACGGTCACGGTCACGGCGTGGGACAGCCAGGGCAACGAGGACACCGAGCACCTCACCATCCCGCAGTAGCGCCGCTCAGGCGGCGAAGAACCACACCACCACGACGGCCGCGAGGATCCCGATGACGCCGAGCACGATGCCGGCCCCTGCCATCCGCGATCCGGTGAGAGCCGGGTCGGCATCGATCTTCCGCCGCACCTTCACCCCCACGATCACTGCCGCGACCGACGGCACCACGGGCAGCGCCACCAGCCCGAGCACCCCCAGCATGAGTGCGGCTTCGGCTCCGCGGTCGCGAGTGGTGGCGGTGACGGCCATCACGCAAGCATAGGCAGGGGCTTCCGTCGTCGTTGCGGATGGGTCAAAATTCGGGTAACACCTGTCGGATCCCCCCGGGGGCCGCAGGGGACAGCGATCCGGGGGGCGGGGTACCGCCTACGGCAACGAGGCGGTCGCAGAGCCCGTCGGACTGGAGCCCCGGCGGGCTCTGTCCGTTAGCGCAGCCGCTCCCAGCTCTCTGCCAGCGCGCGCAGGTGGGCCTGGTCGAGACGGTCGAGCACCAGCTCGCGCACGTCGCGCACGTGATCGCGGCGCGCCCGCGAGAGCAGCCGCCTGCCCGCGGGAGTGATGCATGCGACGAACCCCCGCCCGTCCTCCGCGCTTCGCGTGCGGGTGATGAGCCCGTCGCGCTCGAGCCGGTCGGCGAGGCGCGTGAGCCCGCCGGTGGTCATCAGCGCCTGACGGGCGAGCTCGGACATGCGCACTCCGCCGGCGCCGGCCTGGTTGAGCGTCAGGAGTACGTCGTAGCTCGAGAGGAGCAGGCCGTGGGCCCTGAGCATGCGCGCCTCGAGCTCCTTCCAGAGCGCGGAGTGGGTGTGGAGGAAGCCGTCCCAGGCGTCCTCTTCGAGCTGGGTAAAGTGATGGTCAGGCATGTCCTGCAGATTAGCTGACTGCGCAGACATATACAATACAATTGCTTGCGCAGTCAACTACATCCATCCCGAAGGGAAGGGCGCACATCATGAAGCTCGATGGTCTCCATCACATCAGCGCGATCACCGGCGATGCCCGCCAGAACGTCGAGTTCTACACCGGCGTGCTGGGCCTGCGGCTGATCGCCAAGAGCGTGAACCAGGACGATCCCAGCGTGTACCACCTGTTCTACGGGGCAGAGCGCGCGCAGGCCGGGGCCGACCTCACGTTCTTCGAGTATCCGGGCGCGATCCCGGGGAAGGCCGGCGCGGGCATGGTGCACCGCATCGTGTGGCGCGTGGGCTCGCTCGCAGCGCTGGATTTCTGGGCAACGCGGCTCGCAGCGGCCGGTGTCGCGGTCGAGCGCGGGCCCGATTCGCTCCGCTTCGCCGATCCCGAGGGCCTCGGCCACGAGTTCGTGGTCAGCGACAGCACCGACGAGCCGCTCGTTGCGGTGCATCCCGAGATTCCCGCAGAGCTCGCGCTCCAGGGCTTCGAGGGCGTGCGCTCCTACAGCATGCGGCCGGAGTCGAGCGCGGCGCTCCTGCGAGCAGCTGCTGGGCGCAGAGGAGCGCGGGGGGACGTGTTCGAGCTCCGCGGTGACAAGCGCGGCAGCTGGATCGCCCTCGACCCGATCCCCGAGACCGCCGGGCGCCCGAGCGCCGGCACCGTGCACCACATCGCCTGGTACACCACCGACGCGGAGATGGGGCAGTGGATCGACCTGCTGAACCAGGTTGGCGTGCCCAACAGCGGCCTCGTCGACCGCCACTACTTCCACTCGCTCTACTTCCGCGAGCCGGGCGGAGTGCTCTACGAGCTGGCGACCGAGGAGCCGGGCTTCACGGTGGACGGGCCGGTGGAGGAGCTCGGCAAGAAGATCATCCTCCCGCCGTGGCTCGAGGCAACCCGCGAGGCGGCAGAGGCGCGGCTGACCCCGCTGCCCGATCCGCGGGCCGACTGGGAGCCGATCGCCTCCTGAGCGGACACTAGACTCACCGCATGCGCCGCCGACCGGGCCATCGTAGGACAGCTTGATCTTCGAGGACCTGCGATTCGGCGGCGCCTGGCGGCGATACCAGGAACTCGCTCTGGATGCCTTCGCGGACGACCTCGCCGCGGGCCGCGACCGGACGTACATCGTTGCACCACCGGGGTCAGGCAAGACACTGATCGGGATGGAGATCGTCCGCAGGCTGGGACGCCCGGCTCTGGTGCTGGCACCAAACTCGGCCGTCCAGACGCAGTGGATCAAGGCGGCCGAGCAATTTGGAGCCCCCGCCGGGACGGCGGTAGCCAACGTCGATGCCCCGCTTGCTTGCCTCACGTATCAGGCGCTCTGTCAGCTCAACGATCCCGGCGAGGTACTCAGCGAGGTGGCAGAGCGCCGGTGGGCCGAACAGCGGGGCGCGGCGGTCGCATCGAGCGTCGCAGAGGTCATCGCCGATTCACGCTCGTGGAGCGGCGCTGCTTTGCGTCGCCGAGATGCCGAGATCGCGCAGGTGACCGCAACGCTGAAGCGTGAGATCGCACGGTCGCCGGCTGGAGCGAGCTCGCTCCTTTCCCTCCTAGCGCCCGGCGCGCGGCAGCGAATCCAACGGCTCGCGGAAAGGCGTGTAGGCACTGTGGTGCTGGATGAGTGCCACCACCTGGCATCGCTTTGGGGGTACGTCGTCAGGGCTGTGCTGTCGCAGCTCGGCGACGTGCACGTGGTCGGGTTGACGGCCACGCCGCCGACGGCGCTTACGAGCGACGAGCAAGCGCTGTACAAGGCAATTCTGGGGTCGGTGGACTTCCAGGTGCCCACCCCTGCCGTCGTGCGAGACCGCTGCCTGGCTCCTTACCAGGAGCTTGCGTGGTTCACGCGGCCGCTCGAATCCGAGACCCAGTGGCTCTCGGAGCGAGAGATCCGCTTCCAGGAGCTCGTTACGACGCTGCACGACCCCAGCGACACCTACCTCAGCCTGCCTGAATGGATCCTCCAGAGGACACAAGAGCGCAAACGCGAGGCCGGCGAAGGGGCCGAGCTCTCATGGGCGGCATTCCAGCGGGCCCATCCGGCGCTTGCCCGGGCTTCAGCGAAGTATCTCAACGACTCGGGCCTTCCACTGCCACGAGGTGCACCGAATGGCGAGGGCTACCGAGAACGTCCGTCCCTCGACGACTGGATCGTGCTGCTGTCGGACTACGCCCTGCGATGTCTCGCCCCCGATCCCGCTCCGGAGGCGGCAGCGCGATACTCGGCCATCGGCGACGCCCTCCGGGCTCTGGGGTTCACGCTCAGCAGACGGGGTATCCAGCGGGCTGCATCCGACGTGGACCGCCTGCTCCTGAACTCCCAGGCGAAGCGACTCGCGCTGGCGGACGTTCTGAGTCTCGAGCTGGACTCTCGATCCAGCAGTCTGCGAGCGCTGGTCTTGACCGACACCGAGCAAGGAGCGCGGGAGTCCGATGTCGCGCTTGCGGGCGTGCTCGATCCGTTTGCCGGAACGGCGCCGAGTGCCGTTTTGGCGATCGTCGGCGATGAGCGAACTGCTCCGCTGCGGCCGCTTCTCGTGTCCGGCCGTGGACTGCGATGCGCGCCTTCCGACGCGGAGTTTCTCATCGCTGAGCTTGCCAGGCTCGCCGGAGATCGCCTCGGTGGCTGGCACGAGACCGAGACCGACGGGCTCTGCCGCATTTACGCGGGGGGAGGAGATTGGCAGACAGGCGTCTGGGTCGAGCTCGCCACCCGGCTCTTCCAGGGCGGAGCCACCCGGGTGCTGGTGGGTACGCGGGGCTTGCTGGGTGAAGGCTGGGACTCACCATGCGTCAACTGCCTGGTGGACTTGACGCAGGTCACCACATCGATGTCGGTGACTCAGATGCGAGGTCGGTCGCTCCGGCTCGACCCGGCAGACCCCGAGAAGCTCTCCTCGAACTGGGACATCGTCTGCGTTGCCCCCGAGCTCGCCCAGGGGGCTGGCGACTATGCGCGGTTCGTACGGCGCCACAACCAGCTGTTCGCACCGTCGGAGGACGGCGTCATCGAACAGGGCCCGTCCCATGTACACCCCGATCTCGGCCCGGTCGCGCCCCCACCGGACGCCGCCTTCGCCACCATCAATCAAGCGATGATGCTTCGCTCGGCGGATCGAAACCAGGCGCGAACGCGATGGCGGATCGGGGAGCCCTACGAGTCGACCGAGCTCGAGACCCTTCTGATCAAGCCGCGAACGAGCACACCGCGGACAGTCTCCGAGGCGGAACCGGCGGGATTTCACCTGCCGGCTTCGCGGGGGCCGATCGGCATCTGGAAAAGCATCGGGCGCATCCGGCGGCTCGATCGCGAGCTACCGACCGAGGCGCCGCTCGACCTCATCGCAAGAGCGATTTGCGACACGTCTGTGAAGCTCCGCGAGTTGAGCCCGGCGGGGGCGACGTCGCTGGTGATCGAGCCGCGGAGCTCAGGGTATCTGCGCTGCTATCTGACCCAGGCAACACCCGAGGAGAATGAGCGCTTCACACGGGCATTGGACGAGGTGCTTGCATCCGGGTCGAACTCGCGATACCTCGTCTCGCGCCTGCTACCGGGATCCGAGGGTTGGCCGCGCCTCAGCCTGGCCTACGCACGTGATGGTGATGTGCCGTTCCTGCGGGAGTGGCTCTCGGTGCCTTCAGACTTCGGGCGGCGACGGTCGCGCGCGGAGGCGTTCCACGCCGCGTTCGAGCGATGGCTCGGGCCGAGTGAGCTCCTCTACACGCGTGATGACGCCGGTCGGGACATTGCCGTCTCGGTCGATGCGGGGCGCAGCAGATACATCACCAGCCGGCGGCGGATCTGGCGATAGCGTGCGCGATACACTCGGCGCATGGGCATCTCGGCTCAGCTCTCGGTGAGAGACGGCCGCGCGGCGGTGGAGTTCTACCGCGCGGCCTTCGGAGCGACCGAGGTCTTCCGGGTCGGCGGCACCGATGCAGAGCCGTCGGTCGTCTCGGTGCTCGAGGTTGACGACACGTCGCTCTGGGTCACCGACGAGGCCCCTGACCACCGCCACTTCAGCCCGCGGACGCTTGGCGGCAGCACGGTGCGCATGCTTCTGCAGGTGGCCGACCCGGTCGCGGTCCAGGCCCGAGCCGTCGGACTCGGGGCGACCGAGATCGTGCCGGTCACCGAGGAGTACGGATGGCTGGTCGGCCGCATCGAGGATCCGTTCGGGCATGACTGGGAGATCGGCCATCCGCTGGGCGAGTGGCCTCCGCCCGCCTCCTGAACGTAGCGTGAGCCTCAAGCCCGCCGGGGTGGGCTGCCGATACCCCGGGTGATGAAGGCATCATGGGTACCGAGCCGGCCCGAGGCGGCCGCGCGCCTGCGGACAGCGTCAATCGGCGTTGTGCTCCTGCCGTTCGTCTCCATCGTCGCGGTCTGGATCGTCCTCTGTGCCGCCTTCGCGGCCGGCTGGATCGTGGCGGCCGTGCGCACGAGCCGTGCCGAGCCGTGGGAGGGCGATCCGCCGCCGCAGGCGCGTCTGCGTCGGTTCGCGATCTCGCTGCAGGCGGTGGTGCTGATCCTGCTCCTCGTGATCTGGGGGCTGACCGCGGCGGCCTGCGGCCTCGCGGTCGTCGCGCGGCTACAACCTCGCCCTGCTGGCAGCGCTCTCCCGCGCCGAGCGGCGCGACGCGGTGATCTATCTCCGCCGGGCGGGGCGGATCCGCCGCGGGCCCGCAGTGGCACTGGCAGTGCCGCGCGCCGAGCAGCAGCCCCGCCGCCAGTCGTTTCGGGTGCTCGTGGCCCTCGCTGTGCTCGTGGCCATGCTGCCGTTCGTCATCGCGGCGGGAGCATTTGCGACCTCGGGCGGATCGTCGCCGCGCACGCAGGACGGGATCTCTGCGGCGGGGCTCCACTGGATGGCCCGCTACCGGGTGTGGGTCAACCACGTGTACGAGGCCCCCAGCACGTGCGCGACCACTCTGAAATCCCGCGTCGGCCCGCCCACCGATCGCGTGCTCGGCCCCGCCTACCAGCTGTCGCTCACCGACTGTCTCACCGGCACGAGCGACCTGCTGGGCCAGGCCTACGCGCAGGTGCTCGACGCAACGCTGGTCGAGGTGCCGCTGCCCCGGCACGTCGGGCCGAGCGACGCGAGCCACATCGACCCGAGGCTCGCCGCCGCCACCATCGCGCTTCGGAAGTACGACGTCCCGGGGTACGAGGTGCGGTGCTGGTCAGACGCCGACTGGCAGACCATCGCGACCGAGATGACAGCGTTCGGGGGCAAGAGCACCGCCGACGACTGGGGCTTCGTGGACCGGTACGACCAGCCCCAGGTGAACCTCGCGCCCGAGCCGTGCCGGATCCTCGCCGACTACGCCGAGCGCCACATCGTTCCCGCCGTCGGCCGCGACGAGCAGCTGCTCGCCGATTCCGTCAACGCGCTCACGCACGAGACCGAGCACACCAACGGGTACGAGGACGAGGACGTGGCCGAGTGCAGGGCGGTGCAGCAGATGCCGCAGGTCGCGATGGCGCTGGGGGCGACAGCCCGGTATGCCCGCGAGCTGCAGCTCCTTCACTGGAACGACGACTATCCCTACGAGGCGCCGAAATACCGCACTCCCAGCTGCCGCGCCGGCGGCGCGCTCGACATGACTCCCGGCGACGGCGTCTGGCCATAGCGGTCAAGGCCGGGCCCGATGCGGCCGATGAGTGGGCCACGATGCAGAGCACCCCTCACGTGACGTCCTACCAGCGCGGCTATGCCGATGCGCTCGCCGGCCGCCCGGCCACGCCCGGCACGCACGACTGGTCGAAGATCGAGCCCTACGCCGAGGGCTACGAAGACGGCCGGAAGGCCCGCCGGTCGCAGCGCACCGGGTGACCGGGCGGTTCAGCGGTGCAGGCACCGTTGAACCAGGTCACTTCTTGCCCTGGGCCGCCTGGTAGATGAACGGGCGCAGGAACCGCGCCAGGTTGGTCGCGCCGGAGTCGGTCAGGTGCAGGCCGTCTGGCCCGAACCACGGCTTGCCGGTGCTGAGCGCATTCCAGTCGGCCACGACGACGTTGGGATAGCGCTTTGCCTCGCTGTGGATGACGTGGTTCGTCCAGTCATACGACGAGCGCGCCTGTCGCATCGTCACCCAGACGATGCCCTTCACGCCCTGCTGGTCGGCCTGCTTGATGATTGCCTGCATGTCGTCGCGGTACGTGCCCGAGTAGTCGTTGTAGCCGACGTCCACGATCAGCACGTCGCCGAGATCGGAGCCGTACGACTTCACCGTCGAGAGCGCGGTCGGCGGCGTGACGCCCTGGTACGTGCAGCTCGGGGCAACCAGCCGCCGGCAGACCTTCAGATCGAGCTTGATCTTGAGGCCCTTCTCGATCACCTTCTGGGCGGCGGGGACGTAGTCGATCGACGCCGGCACCGAGTCTCCCACGAACGTGCCGGTCACCTGGCCGCCGCCCGACGACTTGGTCGTCGTGCTCGTCTTCGGGGTGCTCGAGGGCTGCGTGCCGGACGACGACGGCGGGGCCGACGAGGACGACGGAGGCGGGGCCGGTGTGGTGCTGGCGGGGCCTCCCGCCGTGGCGAGCGCAGCTGCGGTCGTCTCGGCCGCGGTGCTTCCCGAGCCGCATCCGGCAGCGAGCGCTGCGGCGCACATCGCAAGGATCACCAGGAACGTCCGCCGCATCATTCGGCGGATTTTGCCAGCAGATTCTTGAGAGCGCGTTTCGGATCGTCGGTGAGCGGGACGCCGTGGGCGAAGCACATCACCGTGAACGGCAGATCAAGCAGCTTCGCGACGCTTCGCCGTGTCTCCGCCGGGTCGTCGTGCAGCTCGGGAGCAACGAACTCGAGCTCGCCGACGTGGTGCAGCAGATCGGAGACGAAGATCACGCCCGGTTCGCGCTCGAGCAGCACGCAGTAGTGAATCGGAGCCGGGCCCGGAGTGAGCACCGCGCGCAGGCCGCCGGGGAGCGAATCGCCGTCGCCGTAGCGGTGGTCGGGCTGCTCGTCGGCCTCTGCAGCGCCCTCGGGCAGCCACACCTCGGCGCCGAACTCGCTGCGGTAGCGCCATGCCGAGCGCTGGTGGCCCTTGGACGTGAGCACGATCGCGATGGGCTCGCGCAGGCCGGCGAGCTCCTCGGGGTCGAGCTGCACCGGATCGATCAGCACGGTGCCGCCGTCGGCCGCGATCGCCTGGCTCGAGGACATCGCCCCGCCAATTCCGCTGTTCTGGATGTGCCAGTGCCAGATCCCGTTGATGACCGGCTCGGCGCTGGCAGCGACTTCGCGTGGCTCGCTCATACCGCGCACCGTAGCGCCGGATCGCGGCCGTAGCGACAGAAGCACAATGCTGCGCTCACCGGTGGTGCGAGTGGTGCCGATATGTGCCGAATGAAACGCCTTCTCGTCGCCATCGTGATCCTCGCGGCCCTCGCCACCGCCTGTGGCAGCAGCTCGAGCTCGGACAGCTCGGCCGGCACATCGTCGCAGGCCGCCCCCGGCACCGAGCAGTCCCGCACCGCCGAGCAGGTGCTCGCCGACGCGCGCAGCGCGGCCACGAGCGCACATGCCGTCCACATCAGCGGCCACAGCACGGACGCGAGCGGCCCGTTCTCCCTCGATCTGCACCTCAGCGACGCCGGCGGCACGGGGGCGCTCTCCTTCAACGGATCGTCCTTCAAGGTGATCCGCATCGGCGACCTGACGTACTTCACCGGCGACGCCGCTTTCTGGCACGAGTACGTGGGGAGCGCGGCGGCCGCCAAGCTGCTCACGTCGAAGTGGCTGAAGGTGCCGAGCAACTCGTCGGGCTACAAGTCGCTGGCGGCCATCGCCGACATGGACAGGGAGCTCCGCACGGATCTCTCACCCGAGGGCACGGTGTCCAAGGGAACCATCCGAAGCTACCACGGTCAGCCCGTGATCGACCTCCACGACTCCAAGGGCGGCGAGCTCCTGATCAGCGCCACCGGCACCCCGTATCCGGTCGCGATCGTCGGCTCCGGCGACCAGAAGGGGACGGTCACGTTCACCGGCTGGAACACGCCCGTGACGGTGACCGCGCCGGCCAACGCGATCGATCTCCAGCAGCTGCACGACCTCGCCGGCCAGTAGCCCCGGCCCTCGGCTAGGCTCACGTCAAGCGGAGCCGCACCACTCGAGGGGATGGGATCCATGGACGCTCGCCGCGATGCCACGCCGCACACGAACTCCCGACGAGCTGCTCACCTCTCTCGACTCGTTCGACTTCTGGTTCAACATCGTCGAGCCGTAGCTCCATGAAGCTGTTCGAGTCGCTGCGGGGCTATCGCACCACGTGGCTTCGCGGCGACGTCATCGCGGGCCTCACGGTGTGGGCGGTGCTGGTGCCCGAGGCGCTCGCCTACGCCACCATCGCGGGCGTCTCGCCCGTCGTCGGCCTCTACGCGGCACCCCCGGCGCTCATCCTCTACGCGATGTTCGGCAGCTCCCGGCACCTCATCACGGGGCCGATGTCGGCCACCGCAGCGCTCTCGGCAGGCGCCATCGCCGAGGTCGCCACGCAGGGCTCCACCGACTACGTCTCGCTTACCGCGGCCCTCGCGATCTCGGCCGGCGTGACGGCGCTCCTGGCCGGCATCTTCCGGCTGGGCTTCATCGCGAACCTCATCTCCGAGCCGGTGCTGAAGGGGTTCATCATCGGCCTGGCGCTGGTGATCATCGCCGGCCAGCTGCCCGGCTTCTTCGGTATCCCCAAGGGCTCGGGCGACTTCTTCCAGAAGATCTGGTCGGTCATCACCCACCTCGGCGACACGAGTGGCGCGACCCTCACCGTCGGCGTGCTGTCGCTCGCCGTGGTGCTCGGCCTCAGGCGGTTCGCGCCGCGCGTGCCGGGCTCGCTGGTGGCGGTGCTGATCGGGATCGCGGCGGTCAAGCTCTTCAATCTCGACGATCACGGAGTGGAGATCGTGGGCCACATCCAGAGCGGGCTGCCGTCGCTCGGCCTCCCCGACGCGAGCCGAAACGACTATCTCGACCTCATCGGAAGCGGCGTCGGCATCGTCCTGGTCGGGTTCGCCGAGGGCCTCGGGGCGGCCAAGACCTATGCCGCGCGCGACGGCTATGAGATCGACGCCAACCGCGAGCTCGTCGGCCTCGGCGCCGCCAACATCGGCGCTGGGCTCGCCGGCGGCATGGTGGTGAACGGCAGCCTCTCGAAGACGGCCGTGAACGGCGGCGCGGGCGCAAAGTCGCAGGTCTCGGGCGTGGTGGCGGCGGTCATCACCGTCCTCACGCTGCTCTTCCTCACCGGCCTCTTCGAGAGCCTGCCCGAGGCGACGCTCGCGGCCGTGGTGATCGCCGCGGTGATGGAGCTCGTCGACTTCCCGGCCCTCCGCCGGCTCTACGCGGTCGCCACCCGCAGGTCGCGGCTAGGCGTCGCGGCGCGGCCGGACTTCGTCGCCGCGGTCGCCGCCATGGCCGGCGTGCTCGTCTTCGACACCCTGCCCGGCCTGATCATCGGCATCGGCTGCTCGCTGGTGCTGCTGGTCTACCGCGCGTCGCTGCCCCGGGTCTCGGCGCTCGGGCGGGCGCCCGGCGGCGGCGAGTGGGGCGCCGTCGCACGCCACCCGGAGAACCAGCCGGTGCCGGGAGTGGTGGTGCTCCGCGTGGAGTCCGCGCTCTTCTTCGCGAACTCCGACCACGTGCGCGACACCGTCCGGGCCGCGGGCCAGGCCGAGGGCGTGCACGCCGTGGTGCTCGACGCCGAGACCATCTCGTTCGTGGACGTGAGCGCCGCCGACATGCTGGCGACGCTCCATCACGAGCTCTCCGCGGCCGGCGTGCAGCTGGTGATGGCGCATGAGATCGGCCAGGTGGCCGACACCCTGAAGCGCACGGCCGAGCCAGAGGCGATCAGCGTCTACCCGACCATCGACGCCGCCGTCGCTGCGGTCTCGGCGGGCGGTACGCTCCCGGCATGAGCCGGTACGTCGCACTCCTGCGCGGGATCAACGTCGGCAAGAACAAGCGCATCGGCATGGCCGACCTGCGGGCGCTCTGCGAGGCCGATGGCTTCGAGAACGTGCGCACGCTGCTGCAGAGCGGAAACATCGTGCTCGACTCCGGCCTCGCCGCCGGCACGGTGGAGTCGCGCCTCTCGGCGGCGATCCAGAAGGAGACGGGGCACGAGGTGGCCGTCGTCGTGCGCACCGGGGCCCAGCTCGCGGCGGTCGTGAAGCACGATCCGTACAGTGCCATCGCCGACCCGCTCAAGTACTACAGCGTGAGCTTCCTGGCCTCGAAGCCGAAGGCGGGCGTGCTCAAGACTGTCGATGCCGGCGAGCTCGAGCCCGAGCGCTTCGAGCTGCACGGCCAGGAGCTCTACATGTGGATGCCCGAGGGCCAGATCAAGAGCCGGCTGCCGAAGGTGCTCACCGACAAGCTGCTCGGCACCGCCGCCACCAACCGCAACTGGAACACCGTGCTGAAGCTGCACGAGATGACGCAGGAGTAGACCATGGACTGGGAAGCGCGAAACGCCGCCCTCTGGGCAGAGATCGACGACCTCGACGAGGCCGGGTTCCGCCGCCGCATGGATGAGCTCGTGGCCGAGCTGCCCGAAAACGACCCGGTGGGCTTCTTCGAGCGCGCCGCCGCATTCGACTCGACGGGCCACTCCGACCAGGCGGTGCCGCTCTACGAGCAGGCGCTCGCGGGCGGGCTCGAGGATCCCCGCCGCCGCCGGGCCGTGATCCAGATGGCCAGCTCGCTGCGAAACCTGGGCCGCGCCGAGGAGAGCGTGGAGCTTCTGAGCGCCGAGCACGAGCGCGACGTGGACGTGCTCGGCGACGAGGTCAACGCCTTCCTCGCGCTCTCGCTGGTGGACGCCGGCCGCGAGCGCGAGGGCGCAGTCGTCGCGCTGCTCGCCCTGTCCAAGCACGTGACCCGCTACGAGCGCTCGATCGTCAACTACTCGCTCGCCCTGCTCGGCATGGAGGAACAGTCTTGAGCTCTACCGATCGCACGTTCACCATCACCCGCGTGTATGACGCGCCGCGCGAGGACGTCTTCAACGCCTGGCTCGATCCCGACCGGCTCGCGCGCTGGTTCGGGCCGCGCGGGGTGCACACGCCGCGCGAGACGATCTCGATCGAGCCTGCCGTCGGCGGCGAGCTCCGGCTCACCATGGTCGATGACGCCACCGGAGCCGAGTATCCGGCGCTGTTTCGATTCACCCAGCTCGTCGCGCCCGAGCTGCTCGTGTTCAACACGAGCACCTTTGCCAATCCCCACGTGGTGAGCGAGCAGTCCGTGGTCACCGTCACCCTGGCCGATCTCGGCGATGACACGACCGAGCTGACGCTCCACGCGGTCGGATTCGGGCAGGACGAGGAGGACGCCGGGGTCGAGGCGGGCTGGGGCAGCCAGCTCGACCGCCTCCCCGAAGCGCTTTAGCTCTTGCTTATATAAGTGGATGCTGATATGATGCGGACATGCACGCGTTCGACATCCTCGGTGACCCCGTCAGGCGGCGGATCCTGGAGCTGCTCGCAGACGATGAGCAGTCAGCCGGCGCCATCGGAGCCGTGGTGCAGGAGGAGTTCGGCATCTCCCAGCCGGCCGTGTCGCAGCATCTGAGGGTGCTGCGCGAGAGCGGCTTTGCGACGGTGCGCCCCGACGGCGCCCGCCGCCTCTACGCCGTCGAACCCGAGGCGCTTCAGGAGGTCGATGTGTGGCTCGACCGCTATCGCAAGTTCTGGATCCAGCGCCTCGACGCGCTTGACACCGAGCTGGCTCGTGGCAAGCGGGAGCGGCGCGCCAGGGAGGCCGCTTCGGCAGAATCCCCGACAGATCCGAAAGGCAAAAAGGACGCATGAGCGACATCAGCACACCCGTCACGACAGAGCCCCGGCGCGAGATCGGCACGCGCCTCATCGGAGCAGGCGAGGCCCGCTCGGCCATCATGGAGCGCACCTATGACGCGCCCATCGAGGACGTGTGGGACGCGTGCACCAATCCCGAGCGGCTGGAGCGCTGGTTCCTGGCGCTCGAGGGCGACCTGAAGCTTGGCGGCACCTACGTCATGGGCGGCTTCGCCGGCGGCGAGATCCTGCAGTGCGAGGCGCCCCGCCTGGTCACCGTGACGTGGGACGTCGAGGGCTACCCCGTGGACGAGGTCGAGCTGCGGCTCTCCGAGGCGCCGGGCGGCGGCACCCTGCTTCAGGTGGAGCATGCGACCACCCAGGAGGGCGTCACCATCCTGTCCAACATGGGCAGCGGCTGGGAGCCTGGGCTCGTCGCGCTCGACATGGAGCTGCACGGCGAGATGCACGGCACCCTGGACATCCAGGAGTTCCGCAGCCGGCCCCAGATCGAGGCCGTGATCGAGCGGGCGCGCGTCGCGTGGACGGAGCTCGCCAATGGCTGACCGAAACCGCTGGCTCGCTCTCTACGTGCTCTGCGTGGGCACGCTGATGATCGTCCTCGACGGCACCATCGTGAACGTCGCGCTGCCGTCGATCCAGTCCGATCTCGGCTTCACCTCGTCCAGCCTCGCATGGGTCGTGAACGCCTACCTCATCGCCTTCGGCGGCCTGCTCCTGCTGTCCGGGCGCATCGGCGACCTGGTGGGGAAGAAGCGCATCTTCATGATCGGCCTCACGCTCTTCATCGCCGCATCGTTCGCATGCGGTGCAGCCCAGAACCAGGAGATGCTCGTGGTCGCCCGGTTCATCCAGGGCATAGGCGGGGCCATGACCTCGGCCGTCACGCTCGGCATGATCGTGACGCTCTTTCCCGAGCCGCGCGAGCAGGCAAAGGCGATCGGCGTGTTCGGCTTCACGGCCTCCGCCGGCGGCTCGGTGGGCCTGCTGCTGGGCGGCATCCTCACCCAGTCCATCAACTGGCACTGGATCTTCTTCGTGAACATCCCCATCGGCATCGCCACGGGCTTTGCCGCCTACAGGCTGCTCGCGAGCGACGAGGGGATCGGCCTCAGCAAGGGTGCCGACATCCCCGGTGCGATCCTCATCACGGGCGCCCTGATGGTGGGCGTCTACACCATCGTGAAGCCCGCGGCCGAGGACGGCTGGGGCTCCTCGACCACGCTCCTCTTCGCCGCCGGCGCGATCGCGCTCCTGGCGGGGTTCATCGCGCGTGAGGCAACCGCCAAGCAGCCGCTGATGCCGCTTCGCATCTTCCATTCGCGCAACGTGAGCGGCGCCAACATCGTGGCCGCCCTCATGGTGTCGGGCATGTTCGGGATGTTCTTCCTCGGCGCGCTCTACATGCAGAAGGTGCTGGGCTACGACGCGCTGCAGACCGGCCTCGCGTTCTTGCCGGTGACCGCCGTCTCGGGCGTCATCTCGCTGCGCTTCTCACAGCCAACCATCATGCGCTTCGGCGCCAAGAACTCGCTCATCCCGGGTCTCGTGCTGTTCGCCGTCGGCCTTGCCTACTTCACGCAAGCGCCCGTTGGCGGGGACTACTGGATCCACGTGTTCCCGGTGATGATGCTCCTGGGCTTCGGCGGCGGCATCGCGTTCCCGGCGCTCATGACCCTCGCCATGTCGGGTGCGACCCCCGAGGACGCCGGCCTGGCGTCTGGACTCATCAACACCATGATCCAGGTGGGCGGCGCGCTCGGCCTGGCGGTGCTCGCAACGCTCGCCGCGACGCGCACCACCACCCTTCAGGGAAACGGCGACTCACAGCTGCAGGCGCTCACCGGCGGCTACCACCTCGCGTTCGCCATCGGCACCGGACTGATGATTCTGGCAATCGTGGTTGCGGTAACCGTGCTCCAGCCCACGGCGATGCCCGAACACGTGCAAGATCTTTCCGAAAACGAGCCTGCACGCGACCCCCTCGAGGTCTAATCTCTTCCCGGTCAAACCAGGGGGGCAGGAGAATGAAACTCGTCAGGCGGTCGCTGACCGTCATCTGCGTGGTGATGCTCGCGGCCGGCGCTGCAGCGTGCGGCAGCTCGAGCTCGAGCGGCGGCAGCACCACGACCGGGGCCACGAGCTCGCAGACGCTGTCGGTGTCCAGCACCGCGTCTCCAACCGACTCCGGCGGCAGCGGCGGAAGCGACTCCGACTTCTGCGCAACGGCCAAGGAGCAGAGCAAGAAGCTGGAGGGTGAGCTCACCGGCGCGATCAACCCGTCGAGCACGCCGGCATCCACAAAGGCGCTCTTCACGAAGGTCGATGAGGCATACACGACGCTGGCCAACGAGGCGCCGTCGGACATCAAGCCCGCGCTGCTGACGGTCTCCGGGATCTTCCACCAGATGGATCAGGTGTTCGCGGCCAACGGCTACAGCAGCACCAAGGCCCTGGCCAAGCTCGAGCCCATCATCACCAGCGCGAAGTTCAAGACCGCGGTGGCGCAGCTGAAGACGTGGGGCGAGACGCACCACTGCACGACGTCGGGCTAGAGGTCGCGCGGCGGGCCGCTACGCCGGCTCGACGGTGCCAGGCACCGTTGAGTCGCGCGTGGCCGCCTCTGCAAACCACGCCGTGACGCCTTCCAGGTGCTGGCGCAGCGCCCGCTCGGCCGCGGCCGGGCGCCCCGCGCCGATCGCCTCGAGCAGGATGCGGTGCTCGTCGGCCATGGGGTTCGAGCGCGCATATCCGGGCCCGAGCTGGATCAGGCAGAACCTGATCTCGACCTGCAGCTGGTCGTGCAGCCGGTGCAGCCGCTCGTTCTCGGCGCCGGCCACCAGCGCGCCGTGGAACTCGAGGTCGGCGTCGCTGATGAGGCTCCAGTCGGCGTCGGCCGTGAGCGCGTCGAGGCTGATGAGTGCCTGCTGCGCAGCGGGCGGCACGTAGCGCCGCCGCGCGAGCTCGCGCACGGCCTGGGTCTCGAGCGCGGTGCGCACCTCGTAGATCTCGATGAAGTCCTGCGGCGTCAGGAGCTTCACCGACACCCCGCGGCTGCGCTCCTTCTGCAGGAGGCCCTGCCGCACCAACCCGTCGAAGGCGGCGCGAAGGGCGTTTCGGCCCACGCCGTACTGCTGGGCGAGCGCGACCTCGCGGAGCCGCTCGCCCGGGGCAAGATCGCCGCTCAGCATCCGCTCCCTGAGGTCGGTCTCCAGCGCCTCGACCACCGAGACGGTGGGCAGGCTCAGACCATCTGCGGCGATCGCACTTCCTCCAGCAGGTCGGCCACCGAGTCGATCACGCGCGACGGCCGGTACGGGAACCGGTCGATCATGTCGCGGGTGGTGATGCCCGAGAGCACGAGGATGGTCTGGAGCCCGGCCTCGAGCCCCGCCACCATGTCGGTGTCCATCCGGTCGCCGATCATCGCCGTCGATTCGGAGTGCGCGTCGATGGCGCGCAGCGCCTCGCGCATCATCAGCGGATTGGGCTTGCCGATGAAGTACGGCTCCACGCCCGTGGCCTTCGAGATGAGCGCGGCGACCGAGCCGGTCGCCGGCAGCACGCCGTCGGGGCTCGGGCCGGTCACATCGGGGTTGGCGGCGATGAAGCGCGCACCGGAGTTGATGAGCCGGATCGCGTGGGTGATGCGCTCGAAGCTGTAGAGCCGCGTCTCGCCGAGCACCACGTAGTCGGGATCGCGCTCTGCCAGCACGTAGCCGGCCTCGTGCAGCGCCGTGGTCAGGCCGGCCTCGCCGATCACGAACGCGCTGCCGCCGGGGCGCTGCTGATCCAGGAACCGGGCCGTCGCGAGCGCTGCGGTCCAGATCGAGTCGGCGGGCACCGTCAGCCCGCTCGCCGCCAGCCGCACCGCCAGATCGCGCGGCGTGTAGATGGAGTTGTTGGTGAGCAGCAGGAAGCGGCGGCCGGACTCCTGCAGCGCGTGGATGAACTCGGGCGCCCCGGGGATCGCGCGCTCCTCGTGCACGAGCACGCCGTCCATGTCGATCAGGTAGTTGGAGATCACTCGGTCGGTCATCAGGCTGCCATCTCCGTTTTTCGGACGAGTTCCATTGCCGCCGCCCTGTCCAGGCCGCGCGCCCTGATGATATCCGTCGCGGTCGAGCGGATCTGCGCCGACACGGCGTTGACCGACAGACTGGTGGTGTGGTGCGCAGCCACCGTGGCGACCTCGGCGGCCCGCGTGGCCAGCTCGGTGCTGTCGCAGGCGTGGTCGGCACGGCTCAGCTCGTGCTCGAGGCAGCGGATCGCCCCGGCCAGGTCGCGTGTGCCCTCGGCCAGCGCGGCCGGGGAGTGGGGCTCGAGCTCGATCAGGCGGATCGCGCTTCGGGCCAGAACGCGCACGTCGCGCACCGCCAGGTCGAGCTGCGTCACCGCCACCGTGTACTCATCCAGCTCCTCGCGCGAGCTCCAGTGAAGCGGGCCGAGCGCGACGGTCTCCTGCGCGATGTCGAGCCGGTTTGCCAGGTCGGCCGAGTCGATCGCGCGCACCCGGCCCAGTGCGGCCTCCGCCAGGTCGAGGTCGTGCGAGCGAAGCGCCCGGGTCAGGTCGTCCAGCGTGGCGGCAAGCTCGGCGAACACTGGCCGAAACGCGTCGCGCACGGTGCCGACCGGGTTTCCGGGGGAGAGCACCAGCACCAGGATGCCCACGGCGCCGCCGATGAGGGCGTCGATCACGCGGGCGGTGTAGATGCCCGACGAGGGCGGGACGAGGGTCGCGACGATGGCGGCCGAGGCGCCCGCCTGGGTGACCGCCAGGGCGCTTCCGCCAAGCAGCACCGTGGCAGAGATGGCGAGCAGCACGACCAGGGCGACCTGCCACGTGCCCGAGCCGATGCCGGCGATCAGGAGGTCGCCGACGGCGATGCCCACGGCCACGCCGACCACCATCTGGATGGCGCGCTTCAGCCGGTGGCCGGGCGCGATCCCCAGCGCGATCACGGCTGCGACCGGCGCGAAGAACGCGCCGCTGTGGTCGAGCAGCGTGTGGGCGACGAACCATGCAAGCCCTGCGGCGATGGACGTCTGCGCAATCGCCAGGCGGCTGGCCCAGAGTGCTCCGAACCGGTCGCGCACAGACGCTTGGGCAGTCTGGCGGTGATCGGCGAGCTGAAGCATCATGTGGGATTGTAGCACAATGCTTCATTGCTAGTGTCACCTACCGTGACCCTGCAAAACCGCGTGACCCCTCTGGGGGAGCTCATCGCCGATCCCGCCCGCGGGCTGGTCTACGGCAACCGCGGATGCCTGCATGACGGCCACGGCCAGGTGCGGCGCAGCTTCACCGGGCTGCGCTGGATCGCGTGCCGGCTCGAGTTCAAGGGGTGGCAGCGCGGGCCCAAGATGCAGCCCGGCCGCTTCACCGAGCTGTTCTTCCTGGACGAGGCCACGGCCATGGCCGCCGGCCACCGTCCCTGCGCGCTCTGCCGGCGGGCCGACTACACCCGCTTCTGCGAGCTCCTGGGGGAGACCGGCGCCGACCAGATGGATCGGCGCCTCCATGCCGAGCGATTCGATCCCGCCACGCGCGCGCAGCGCCATCACCGCGCTCCGGTCGGCAGCCTTCCTGACGGCACCCTGGTGCTGCACCCGGGCGGCCCCCGGCTCGTGCTGGGCCACCACCTGCTGCGATGGTCGCCGGCGGGCTACGACGACCCCCTCGCGCGGCCGCGCACCGGTGCCGCGACCGTGATCACGCCCCCGGCGATGGTGGCGGTGCTCGGGCACGGCTGGGATCCCGTCGTACCGCTGCTCCATCCGTCGGCCGGGGAGTACCTTTAACGCATGGAGAACTTCTCGCGACGCGCTCCGCTCGAGCTGATCTTCACCATCGGCGCGGTCATGACCGGAGTGGGCTTCTTCACCGCACCGTTCTGGAGCCACATCCTCATCACGGTCGGCGCGTGCTTCATGACCGTGGCCATGATCCTCTGGGTGTACGCCACCAAGTACCAGCACGACCACGAGCTCGAGCTCGAGGACGACAAGCCCGACCCGCTCTAGACGCGCGCGACCCAGCGGCCGTCGTCATCGCGCCGCATGCGCACGGGCACGCCGAAGCACGCGCTCATCGGGCCGTCGGCAAGGATCGCCTCGATCGGCCCGGCGGCGCTCACCGCGCCGTCTCGCAGCAGCAGCACGTGGGTGGTGGAGGGCGGGATCTCCTCGACGTGGTGGGTGACGTTCACGATCGCCCGGCCCGGGTGGTCGGCGGCCAGCGCCTCGAGCGCCGCCACCACGGCCTCGCGCCCGGGCAGGTCGAGCGCCGAGGCGGGCTCGTCCAGCACCACCAGCTCGGGATCGGCCACCAGCGCCCGGGCGAGCAGCACGCGCTGGCGCTCGCCCTGTGAGAGGTCGCCGAGCTTCCGCTCGAAGAGGCCGCCGCAGCCGAACCGCTCCAGGAGCTGCCCGGCACGCTCGGTGTCGGCGGCCTGCAGCCGGTCGGGACGCAGCACGAAGGTCGCTGTGGGGCCGGTGAGCACCACCTCGAGGGCCGTGAGCCCGGGCGCGAACCGCCGCGCCGCCCGCGGCTCCAGAAACCCGATGCGCTCGCGCAGCGCGCGCATGTCCACCTCGCCCAGCCGGCCGCCGAGGATCGTCGCGGTGCCCGAACTGGGGTGGCTGAGCGCAGCGGCGATCGTCGAGAGGGTGCTCTTGCCGGCGCCGTTTGGGCCCAGCACCGCCCAGCGCTCGCCGGCCTCGACCCGCCAGTCGATGTGGCGGAGGATCTGGTCGCGCCGGCTGGTGGCCGGGTTGAATCGCCAGTATGATGCGTCTTCGAGCTCGATCGCGCGCGTCAATCGAGCGGCCTTTCCGCCGATCTCTGACCAGTGTGGCAGGGGATAGGGGGCCTCGGGTCGGTCACCGCGTGTATCCTGCCTGATCGGTGCGCTTGAGCGCGCCTGTGGCGCCCTGTCGATGAAGGAAGTGATCCCCGGTGGCAAAGTCCGGTGTCCGAGTGGATATAACGCTGGCCTGCACGGAGTGCAAGCGGCGGAACTATCAAACCAATAAATCCAAGCGAAACTCGCCCGACCGGATCGAGTTCTCCAAGTACTGCCGCTGGTGCGGAAAGCACACGCCGCACAGGGAAACCCGCTAGACCCGAGCTCTCACATGGCCTCCCGCAAGAACCGACAACAGCGTTCGCGCAACAGCCTTGCCGCCCCCACCACGGGGCGGGCAAAGAGCCAATCCGGCGGGGCGCCGGTCGCACGCAAGAGCTTTTACCGCCGCACCCTCGGGTTCAGCGGCGAGGTACGCGCCGAGCTCGGCAAGGTCGACTACCTCAACCGTCAGCAGACGATTCAGGCCACGCTGGTCGTGCTGGGAGCGTGCTTCCTCGTCGGCCTCTACCTGTACGGCCTCGATCAGGCATTCTCGCGCTTCGCGGCGCACCTGATCGACTGGCAAAACTAGAACCGCGCCGAAGGACTCACATGTTTCGCTGGTACGTGATCAACACCTATTCCGGGCACGAGAACAAGGTCAAGACCAATCTCGAGCACCGCGTCAAGTCGATGAACCAGGACGGCGTGGTACGCCGCGTCGTCGTCCCGACCGAGTCCGTGGTCGAGACCAAGGACGGCCAGAAGGTCACCACCGAGCGGCGGCTGTGGCCGGGCTACGTGCTGGTCAACATGGACCTCACCGACGACGCCTGGATCCTGGTGAAGAACACGCCGGGCGTCACGGGGTTCGTCGGCTCGCAGAACAAGCCCGTGCCGCTGAGCCAGCCCGAGGTCGACCGCATGCTGCACGTCGCGCAGGCCGTCGCTCAGGCCCCGGCCAAGAGTCGCGCGGAGTTCGAGCTCGGCGAGAGCGTCAAGGTCACGTCGGGCCCGCTGGCCGACTTCGACGGCGAGATCGCCGAGATCAACGAGGATCAGGGCAAGCTCAAGGTGCTCGTCTCCATCTTCGAGCGGCAGGTGCCGGTCGAGCTCGAGTTCGACAAAGTCAAGAAGATCTAGTTCACGCATCAACCGTGGGAGCGCCTTCGACGGCGCGTTCGCACCACTAAGGAGAAGCAATGGCGAAGAAGGTCATCAAGGTGATCAAGCTGCAGATCCCCGCCGGGCAGGCAAACCCCGCCCCGCCGGTGGGTCCGGCGCTCGGTCAGCACGGCGTCAACATCATGGAGTTCTGCAAGGCGTTCAACGCCCAGACGCAGGGCCCCAACGCCGGCCGCATCACGCCGGTCGAGATCAGCGTGTTCGAGGACCGCTCGTTCTCGTTCATCACCAAGACGCCGCCGGCTGCGGTGCTCATCAAAGAGGCGCTCAACATCAAGTCGGGATCCGGTGAGCCCAACCGCACGTCGGCGGGGCGCATCACGCGGGCGCAGCTGCGCTCGATCGCGGAGATGAAGATGCCCGATCTCAATGCAAACGACGTGGACGCGGCGACCAACATCATCGCCGGCACGGCCCGCTCGATGGGCGTGGAGGTGGTTGGCTGATGGCCGGCAAGGCATACAAGGAAGCGTTCGCGGCGATCGATCGCGAGAAGCTCTACGCCCCGCTCGACGCGGTGCGCACGCTCAAGGGCCTGCAGACGGCGAAGTTCGACGAGACGGTTGAGGTGCACATGCGCCTCGGCCTGAACGTCCGCCACGCCGACCAGCAGCTGCGCGGCACGCTCTTCCTGCCGCACGGCACCGGCCGCTCGGTGACGGTGGCGGTGTTCGCCCAGGGCGAGAAGGCCAAGGAGGCCGAGGACGCGGGCGCCGATCACGTCGGCGGCGAGGATCTCGCGGCGAAGGTGCTCGAGGGCTTCTCGGACTTCGATGTGGCCATCGCCACGCCCGACATGATGGGCACGGTCGGCAAGCTCGGCCGCGTGCTCGGCCCGCAGGGCAAGATGCCGAGCCCCAAGGCCGGCACCATCACGTTCGACGTGCAGAAGGCCGTGTCCGACATCAAGTCGGGCAAGATCGAGTACCGCACCGACCGCACCGCGATCGTGCACGCCGCCATCGGCAAGAAGTCGTTCGAGGAGAGCGCGCTGGTCGAGAACTACGGCGCCGTGCTGGAGGAGATCCTCCGCGTGAAGCCCGCGGCTGCCAAGGGCCGCTACATCAAGACGATCACCATGACGTCCACGATGGGCCCCGGCATCCACGTCGACTCCGCGCGCACGCGCGACCTGCTCGAGGAGACGCTCTCGAGCTAGCGATTTCTGTACACCGCGTCCGCGCCGAAGACCGTCGGGGCCCTGCGGGGCTCAAAACCTGAAACCCGACGCAGGTGGGGTCACGTGCGACCTTCTCGAGGTTCGTGCGCGTCCACCCACCCCGGTGGACGCCCAGACGAACCGAAGGAGGTGAAGTGCATGAATACGCAACAGAAGCAGGACGCGGTCGAGGAGCTCACCGCGAAGATCCGTGATGCCCAGTCGATGATCGTCACCGACTATCGCGGTCTCAGCGTGGGTCAGCTGGCCGACGTCCGAAACCAGCTGCGGGAGTCGGGCGCGAGCCTGACCGTGGCCAAGAACACGCTGGCCAGGATCGCGGCCAACCAGGCCGAGAAGCCCGATCTGGTGTCCTTGCTGCAGGGGCCGACGGCCATCGCGTTCATCAGCGATGACCCGGCGGCGGCTGCGAAGAAGCTCTCGGACATCGCGCGAACGACCCGCATCCTGCAGGTCCGCGGCGCAATCGTCGAGGGCGAGACGCTCACGGCCGATCAGGTCAAGGAGCTGGGCGATCTGCCCTCGCGCGACGTCCTCCAGGGACAGGTCGTGGGAACCATCGCGGGCCCGCTCCAGGGCGCGTATGCCACGATCGCGGCGCCTGCCAGGGAGTTCCTGGTGGTGCTCGATCAGTACATCGAAAAGCGACAGGCGGCCGAGGCTGCCTAGAACGGAGACATCATGGCTGTTACAGCTGAGCAACTCGAGGAGATGACGGTTCTCGAACTCGTCAATCTGAAGAAGGAACTGGAAGAGCGCTGGGGCGTCAGTGCCGCCGCAGCGGTCGCCGTGGCCGCTCCCGGCGGTGCCGGCGGCGGTGCTGCCGAGGCTGCCGAGGAGCAGACCGCGTTCGACGTGATCCTCGCTGCCACGGGCCCCAACAAGATCCCCGTGATCAAGGTTGTGCGCGAGATCACCGGTCTGGGCCTCAAGGAGGCCAAGGCTGTCGCCGACGAGGCTCCCGGCCCCGTCAAGGAGGGCGTCACCAAGGAAGAGGCCGACCAGATCAAGGCCAAGCTCGAAGAGGCCGGAGCGACGGTCGAGGTCAAGTAGTTCCGAAGGCTGGTGTTGTGCCCGGGAGCGGCGGGTTTTCCCGCTCCCGGGCACACGCACTTCGGTTGTCCCGCCACAAAGAGGCCCCGCCCGGATAGAATGACGGGATGGAAAAAGCTTCATGTGTGTTGCCATTCGTTCCCGTGCGAGCCGCGGCCGACGAAGAGTCCGAGCAGGTCACCCAGGCGCTCTTTGCCGATCCGCTCGAGGTGAGCGAACGGAACAACGGGTGGGCGTCGGTGACGCTCGCCGATGGATACCCCGGGTTCGTGCAGGCCGACTCGCTCGGTGAGCCGCTGCCGAAGGACCGCGCCCACGTGGTGGTCGTCCCGCAGGCCGCCGACCGGTATCTCGGCACCTGGCTGCCGGCGCCGGGCCTTCGCACCGAGCCGCTTGCCGCGGCGCGCCGCAAGGCATCGGGTGAGGCAATTGCCGAGACGGCGCTGATGTTCCTCGACGCCCCGTACCAGTGGGGCGGAGTGACCGTGCACGGGCTCGACTGCTCGGGCCTGGTGCAGACAGTGCACCGCCGGTTCGGCATGCTCCTGCCCCGAAACGCCGATCAGCAGGAGGAGTCCGGCCGCGAGGTCTCGCTGCGCTCGGCCGAGCCCGGCGACCTGCTCTGCTACGGCGACCACATCGCCATCTTCCTGGGCGGCGGCGAGGTCGTGCACGCCACGCAGGAGGCCGGCAAGGTGGTGCGGGAGAAGCACCCGGCCGAGCTCAAGGCGCGGCTCAAGACGGTCCGCCGCATCTACGAGGCCGAAGACTGATCGCCTGGTGTGCGATCGACGTCCGCTCCGGGCAGTCGGTCGCGCGCAACCACCTGGAGCCGATGCCCTCGGCCAGCCTCATCAAGGTGCTGGTCTCGGTGGCGCTCTGGGAGGCGGTCGCGGCAGGCTCGATCGACCCTGACCGGCGCGTGCCGGCAGGGGACATCTGGCTGGACGACCCCGCGGCGCTGGTGTCGGGTCTCGATCCCGCCACCGAGCTGACCCCGGCCGATCTCGACCTGCTCATGCTGAGCGTCTCCGACAACGCCGCCACCAACGCGATCATCGACATGGTCGGCATGGGCCCGGTGAACGCGGTGGGGGAGCGGCTGGGGCTCACGGCGACCACGCTCGGCCGCCACATGCTGGACTTCGCCGCCGCCGAGGCCGGCCGTGACAACGTCACGTCCGCCGGCGACATGGGCCGGCTGATGGCCGCCGTCGGCGGCGCCGGCGGCATCGATCCTGAGGTGTGCAGCCACGTGACGGCGGGGCTGCTGCGAAGCCAGCACCACGAGATCGTGCCTCGCTACCTGCCGGCCGACATCACCGCGATCGCGCCGAAGCTCGGCCAGATCCCGGCGGTGCTGCATGCCGCGGCCCTCGTGGATCGCGGTGACCGGCGCACCGCCCTGGTGGTCATGAGCCACCCCGCGGCGGCGCCCGACGGTCTCGCCCGTGTGGCCGGCGCGGCGTATCACGCGCTCTCCGCGCATTGACCCGGCGCTCCGACGAGGATATTAAACGAGCACCATGAGCTCCATGCTTCCCTCCGGGGGCGACTTCCGGCGTCTGTGGCTCGCCACCGCAATCAGCGTCTTCGGCACCTGGGCGGCGGCGATCGCGCTCTCGGTGCGGATGTACCGCGACACCGGCTCGGCCGAGTGGGTGGCGGCGCTCTTCGTCGCCGAGTTCGCCCCGGCCGTCGTCATCGGCGTGCTCTTCGCGGGCCGGCTCGACAGGCTCGCTCCCCGCCGTGCGCTGGTGGCCTCCGACCTGGTCTGCGCCGCCGCCTTCGCGCTGCTCGCAGCCATCCACCAGCCGCTGGCGGTGGTCGCGCTCGCAACGGTCGCCGGTGCGGCCGGCGGCGTGTTTCGGCCGGTGTCGCTGGCTGCGGTGCCGGCTGTGGTGGAGGAGCCCGAGCTCGATGCCGCAAACGGCGCGCTCTCGGCGGTGGACACCATCATGACCACGGCCGGCCAGGCAGTGGGCGGTATCGCCATCGCGCTTGTGGGCGGCGCCGTGGTGCTGCTGGGAAACGCCGTCACGTTCGCGATCTCCGCCGTCCTTCTGTGGGGCTGCCCGCGGCTGGTGCGGGCGGTGGCCGACGGGCCCGCCGGAAGCGTCCTCGGCCACATCCGCCAGAGCCTGCGGACAGTCACCTCGGCGCCGGCGCTCCTGCAGGTCGCGGTGGCCGCCCCGCTCATGCTGGTGATGGCGGGCGTGATCAACGCGGTGTGGGTGCCGCTCTTCCTGGGGTCGTTCGGGGCCTCGGCGGCGATCGTCGGCGTGTCGGTGGCAGTGATGCAGCTGGGCATCCTCGGCGGCAGCCTGCTCGCCGGCCAGCGCGCTCGCAGCCTCGACCGCCGCTACCCGGCGGTGATCGGCCTGGCCGGCATCCTCACGGCCGTGGCCGGGGCGACTGGCCACATCGGCGTGGCCATGGCGGCGTTCTTCGCCTTCGGCATCACCAACGGGATCGTCCTGGTGCACAACAGGTCGGTGCTGCAGCGCGAGACCCCGGCCGCCGAGCGCGCCGGCACCATCGCGCTGCTGATGTCGGTCGGCGCGGTGGCAACGACGGTGGGCGCCATCGGCGGCGGCGCGCTCGCCGAGCTCTGGTCGCCGCGCACGGTGATCGTGGTGGCGGGCCTCTTTGGGCTGCTTGTCACGATGCCTGCGGCGATCCTCGCCCGGCCGCGCGCTTGACCTGGCCGCCAGACTGGGTATAGTGAGCGAAGGCACGTCGTTCGCGGGTCGAAAAATTTCCCCGCAGGCGGCGCTTCCGCCCTGCTCATTTGCGAGCCAGCCCCTGCCCTGATACAGTTTGTGGTTGCGCCGGTGGTCTGGTTCGTTCCTTTTTAACCCACGTATGCCCCACGGGAGGCCTCGCCTTGCCTGAAACTCTTGCGCCCCGCAGCCGTCGGACATTCTCCAAGCTGGAGAAAGTCCTGGATGTGCCCAACCTCATCGATATCCAGAAGGCCTCGTTCAAGTGGTTCATGGGTGATCCGTCGAGCCAGGAATCGCTGGATTCCTCGGGCTTGCGTGAGACGATCGATGACATCTCGCCCATCCGGGACTACTCGGAGCGGCTCGAGGTGCGGCTGGGTCAGTACACGATTGGCGATCCCGTCGTGTCGGAGCGCGAGTGCCGGGAGAAGGATCTGTCGTTTGAGGTTCCCGTCAACGTCAAGGTCTCCTTCACCAACCTCGACACCGGTGAGATCCGCGAGCAGACCGTGTTCCTCGGCAACTTCCCCTGGATGACCGAGCAGGGCACCTTCATCATCAACGGCACCGAGCGCGTCGTCGTGACGCAGCTGGTGCGCTCGCCGGGCGCCTACATCATGGAGCCCAAGGACTCGACCAAGCAGGTCTTCACCGCCAACCTGATGCCGTCGCGTGGCTCGTGGCTCGAGCTCGAGATCGACAAGAAGGGCCTCGTCAACGTCCGCATCGACCGCAAGCGCAAGCTGCCGGTCACCACGCTGCTTCGCGCGCTGCCGGCCGTCGACGAGAACACCGGCTTCGAGATCGACAAGAGCGACGAGGGCATCCAGGCGCTCTTCGGCGACAACCCGTACATCCGCGCAACGCTCGAGAAGGATCCCTCCAAGCGCGAGGAAGAGGCGCTGATCGAGGTCTTCAAGAAGCAGCGCCCGGGCGAGCCGCCGACGGTTGAGAACTCCCGCAACCTCGTGCGCGCCCTGTTCTTCGACCCCAAGCGCTACGACCTCACCAAGGTCGGCCGCTACAAGCTCAACATGCGGCTGAACGCCGGCGTCGAGCCCGACGTCCGCGTGCTCACCACCGGCGACATCGTCGAGCTGGTGCGCCACCTGGTGGAGCTGCCCGTGAAGCTGGGCGTCCCCGAGGACTCGAAGGACTTCGCCGCCGACGCCATCGTCATCCCGCGCGACACCATCGAGCACGACCTCGACGAGTACGAGCACTTCGGCAACCGCCGCCTCCGCACCGTGGGCGAGCTGATCCAGGAAGCCTTCCGGATCGGCCTCTACCGCATGGAGCGCGTCGTCCGCGAGCGCCTCACCACCGAGGACGAGGACGCCATCACGCCGCAGACCATCGTGAACATCCGCCCGGTCGCCGCGGCCCTGAAGGAGTTCTTCGGGTCGTCGCAGCTGTCGCAGTTCATGGATCAGACCAACTCGCTCGCAGGCCTCACCCACCGCCGCCGCCTCTCGGCGCTCGGCGCCGGCGGCCTCACCCGCGAGCGCGCACCCATCGAGGTGCGCGACGTGCACCAGACCCACTACGGCCGCATGTGCCCGATCGAGACCCCGGAAGGCCCGAACATCGGCCTCATCGGCTCGCTCGGCTCCTACGCCAAGGTCTCGGAGCACGGCTTCGTGCAGACCCCGTACCGCAAGATCGAGAACGGCAAGGTCACGCACGACATCCAGTACCTGGACGCGCTCCAGGAGGAGAAGTACACCATCGCGCAGGCCAACGCCGAGATCGGCAAGGGCGGGCTTCTCGAGTCGCCCGTGCTGTGCCGCACCCGAGACGGCGTGCCGGTGCAGGTCGATGCGACCGAGGTTGACTACATGGACGTCGATCCGGCCCAGATCGTGTCCGTGGCAACGGCGCTCATCCCGTTCCTCGAGCACAACGACGCCAACCGCGCGCTCATGGGTTCCAACATGCAGCGCCAGGCCGTTCCGCTGATGGTCACCGAGGCGCCGCTGGTCGGCACCGGCCTCGAGTACCGCGCCGCGGTCGACACGGGTGACGTCACGCTCTCGAAGTACGACGGCAAGGTCGAGTACGTCGACGCCGACAAGGTGGTCGTGGCCCACAAGGACGGGCTCGACACCTACGAGATGATCAAGTACCGGCGCTCCAACCAGGGCACCGTCATCCATCAGAAGCCCATCGTCTACGCAGGCCAGAAGGTCTCCGCGGGCGAGGTGCTGGCCGACGGCTCGTCCACCGATCTCGGTGAGCTGGCGCTCGGCAAGAACCTCCTGGTCGCCTTCATGTCCTGGGAGGGCTACAACTTCGAGGACGCGATCATCCTGTCCGAGCGGCTCGTCAAGGACGACGTGCTGAGCTCCATCCACATCCACGAGTACGAGGTGGACGCCCGCTCGACCAAGCTGGGCGACGAGGAGATCACGCGCGACATCCCCAACCGCTCCGAGGAGTCACTGCGAAACCTCGACGAGAACGGCATCGTGCGTATCGGCGCCGAGGTCGGGTCGGGCGATCTGCTGGTGGGCAAGGTCACGCCGAAGGGCGAGACCGAGCTGACGGCCGAGGAGAAGCTCATCCGCGCCATCTTCAAGGAGAAGGCCCGCGAGGTGCGCGACACCTCGCTGAAGGTGCCTCACGGCGAGGGCGGCAAGGTCATCGACGTGAAGACCTTCTCGCGCGCCGGCGGCGACGACCTGTCCCCGGGAGTGAACGAGCTGGTGCGCGTGTACGTCGCCACCAAGCGCAAGATCTCCGAGGGCGACAAGCTGGCCGGACGGCACGGCAACAAGGGCGTCATCTCCAAGATCGTGCCCGAAGAGGACATGCCGATGCTCGAGGACGGCACGCCGATCGACATCATCCTGAACCCGCTGGGCGTGCCTTCGCGCATGAACATCGGCCAGGTGCTCGAGACGCATCTCGGCTGGGCTGCCAAGTACGGCGGCGACAACGGCGATCCCCAGTGGATGGCCACCGCGGTGTTCGACGGTGCCACCCCTGGCGACGTCGACCAGGCGCTGCTCGACTGGCAGGAGAAGACCACCACGCCGATCAAGTTCGCCATCGACGAGGGCGCTCCGGAAGGCTCGATCTGCACCGGTAAGGCGCAGCTCTTCAACGGCCGCACCGGCCAGCCCTACGACCAGCCCATCACGGTTGGCTACATGTACATCCTCAAGCTGCTCCACCTGGTCGACGACAAGATCCACGCTCGCTCGACCGGCCCGTACTCGCTCGTCACCCAGCAGCCGCTGGGCGGCAAGGCGCAGTTCGGCGGACAGCGCTTCGGCGAGATGGAGGTGTGGGCGCTCGAGGCATACGGCGCCGCGTACACCCTCCAGGAGATGCTCACGATCAAGTCCGACGACACCGTCGGGCGGGTCAAGGCATACGAGGCCATCGTCAAGGGCGAGAACATCCCCGAGCCGTCCATCCCCGAGAGCTTCAAGGTGCTGCTGAAGGAGATGCAGTCCCTGGCGCTCGACGTGAAGGTCGTGTCCGAGGACGGAGGCGCCGTGGTGGTTCGCGAGGAGGAGGACGAGCTGCTGAGGGCCGCCGAGGAGCTGGGCATCGACCTGGCACCGGTCGCCGGACGCGCCGCCGCCCGCGACCCCGAGGCGCAGGAGCTCGAGGAGGGCGCCGACCGTGTCGACGCCGACGGCGAGCTGAGCGTCGCGGTTGACGAGCAGCTGCCCGCCGAGGTCGGTGAGGACGACCTCGACGATCTCCATGACGACGAAGCGGACGAGCTCGAGCCGGCCGAGGTCGAGGAGTGATCCCGATCTCCGCTGCGAGCTTCCGCACCTCAACCACTGAATACACAATCCCAGGGAAAGTGAGTTCCCGTTGATCGACATCAACGATTTCGACGCAATCCGAATCGGCCTGGCCTCGTCCAAGCAGATTCGCGAGTGGTCATCCGGTGAGGTGACCAAGCCCGAGACGATCAACTACCGAACGCTCAAGCCGGAGAAGGACGGCCTCTTCTGCGAGCGCATCTTCGGTCCCACCAAGGACTGGGAGTGCTACTGCGGCAAGTACAAGCGCGTCCGCTACAAGGGCATCATCTGCGAGCGCTGCGGCGTCGAGGTGACGCGGCAGAAGGTCCGCCGCGAGCGCATGGGTCACATCGACCTGGCCGCCCCCGTGAGCCACATCTGGTTCTTCAAGGGCGTCCCCTCGCGCATCGGCTACCTGCTCGACATCGCTCCGAAGGAGCTCGAGAAGGTGCTGTACTTCGCGGCTTCCATCATCACCTCGGTCGACAAGGAGACGCGCGACAAGGACGTCCCCGAGCTCGAGGGCAAGGTGGAGCAGGAGAAGGAGCGCCTGCTGCTGGACAAGGAAGAGGCCCTGGCTGCGCTCGAGGAGCGCATGCAGCGGCGTCGCCAGTTCTTCGTCGACGGCTCCACCAAGGGCTTCGACGAGGACGACGACTACTGGGCCCGCACGCTCAACAACTGGGCGGAAGAGGGCGGCACCCCGGTGCTGGACGACGCGCGCAAGCTCGCAGGCGGCCTTCTGGCCGAGGCGGCCAAGCGCGTTGCCGGCGAGGATCCGCGCAAGGTCAAGGAGCTGGTGCGTGAGACGGCCATCCGCGAGGATCGCCGCCTCGGCCCGAAGGAGCTCGACAACGTCGCCGCATGGGCGGCTGCAGCCCGCGGGCTGATGGGTGAGGAGCTCGACGCGATGCAGGAGCTCAAGGGCTCCGAGCGCACGAAGGCCCGAAACGCCCTCAAGCCGCGGCTGAGCTTCCTCGGCGGGGACGACGTCACGCTCAAGGGCGCCGACTCCGAGTGGCTCGCACAGCTGATCGAGGCCGGCCCGGGTGCGGCCGCAGCGCTGGACAAGACCCGCCAGATCGGCGCGGGGCTCCTGCGCGAGGTCGTGGAGCAGGGCGACTCTGCCGACAAGGCCGAGCTGCGTGACCTGGCCAACGACCTTTGCCTGCGCACCGACGGCAAGATGTCGCGCGACGACATCCGCGTCGTCGAGGCCTGGGCGCTCAAGGTGCGCGACACCTACAACGACATGCAGGCGCGGCGCAAGGACGTGGACGACCACGCCAAGGACGCCGTTGACCGGCTCGACCGCACGTGGATCAAGTTCAAGGAGCTCGAGGTTCAGGAGATCGTCGCCGACGAGGCCCTGTTCCGCGAGCTGCGCGACCGGTTCGGCAGCTCCTGGGGCTTCGGTGAGTACTTCACCGGCGGCATGGGCGCCGAGGCCATCCGCGAGCTGCTGCGCACCCGCGACCTCGAGGCCGAGGCCGTCCAGCTGCGCGAGACCATCAAGACCTCCAAGGGACAGAAGGAGGCTCGCGCGATCAAGCGGCTGAAGGTGGTCAACGCCTTCATCAAGAGCGACAACCGTCCCGAGTGGATGGTGCTCGAGACGATCCCGGTGATCCCGCCGGAGCTTCGCCCGATGGTGCAGCTCGACGGTGGCCGCTTTGCCACCTCCGACCTGAACGATCTCTACCGGCGCGTGATCAACCGCAACAACCGGCTCAAGCGCCTGCTCGACCTGGGCGCTCCCGAGATCATCGTGAACAACGAGAAGCGCATGTTGCAGGAGGCGGTTGACGCCCTCTTCGACAACGGCCGCCGCGGCCGCGCGGTGACCGGGCCGGGCAATCGCCCGCTCAAGTCGCTCTCGGACATGCTCAAGGGCAAGCAGGGCCGGTTCCGTCAGAACCTGCTCGGCAAGCGCGTCGACTACTCCGGCCGATCGGTGATCGTGTCGGGCCCGTCGCTGCACCTGCACCAGTGCGGTCTGCCCAAGCTGATGGCGCTCGAGCTCTTCAAGCCGTTCATCATGAGCCGGCTCGTCGAGCGAAAGCTCGTCCAGAACATCAAGGCGGCCAAGAAGATGGTCGACTCGATGGTGCCCGAGGTCTGGGACGTCCTGGAAGAGGTCATCGCCGAGCACCCCGTGCTGCTCAACCGCGCACCCACGCTGCATCGTCTGGGCATCCAGGCGTTCGAGCCGGTGCTGGTCGAGGGCAAGGCGATTCAGGTGCACCCGCTGGTGTGCCACGCATTCAACGCCGACTTCGACGGCGACCAGATGGCTGTCCATCTGCCGCTGTCGGCCGAGGCGCAGGCCGAGGCTCGCATCCTGATGCTCTCGTCCAACAACATCCTCTCGCCCGCGCACGGCAAGCCGCTGGCAACGCCGTCGCAGGACATGGTGCTGGGCACCTACTACCTGACCTACTGCGCGGAGGATCTCTCCACGGTCTCGTGGGAGGCGCTCAAGAAGCGCAAGGCGCGCTACTACGGCACCATGACCGAGGTCGAGATCTCCTACGACGAGAAGCGCGTGGGGCTGCAGGAGGTCATCGGCCTCCGCGATCGCGGTGACTGGATCGTGACCACCACGGGCCGGGCCATCTTCAATGACTCGGTCAGCCGCGCGCTGGGCAAGGCCGTCGGCGAGAAGTTCGACGCCGACGCCTACGTGTACCAGAACCGCACGTTCACCAAGAAGGAGATGACCGACTTCATCTCCGACCTGGTTGACCGCTACGGGGCCACCGCCATCGCCGAGGTGCTCGACACCATCAAGGAGCTCGGCTTCACCTACGCGACCCGGGCGGGGGTGACGGTGTCCAAGAACGACATCATCACGCCTCCCAACAAGGAAGCGATCCTGGCGGAGTACGAGGACAGCGTGGCAAAGCGCGTGCGCGACTACGGCCGTGGGCTCATCACGGAGGAGGAGCGCAAGGAGCAGGTCGTCGACATCTGGAACGAGGCCACCGACCGGGTGGGCGAGGCCATGCTCGACAACCTGCACGAGCTCAACCCCGTGTTCATGATGGCCAACTCCGGTGCCCGCGGATCGTTCAAGCAGATCCGCCAGCTCGCCGGTATGCGCGGGCTGATGGCAAACCCGAAGGGCGACATCATCGAGCGGCCGATCAAGTCCAACTTCATGGAAGGACTGTCGGTGCTGGAGTACTTCATCTCCACGCACGGTGCCCGTAAGGGCCTCGCCGACACCGCGCTTCGCACGGCCGACTCGGGGTACCTGACCCGGCGCCTGGTCGATGTGTCGCAGGACGTCATCGTCCGGCAGCTCGACTGCGGTACCGACGGCAACATCCTGGTTCCGGTGCACTCGCCGGACGGCCAGCCCAACCGGTCGAGCGTGATCGGGCGGGTCGTTGCCGAGGACACCAAGCTCGGCAAGCTCAAGCTCGCCAAGGGTGAGGAGATCAACGGCGCCCGCCTGCGGGAGATCGCAGAGGCCGCTCCGGAAGGCGCATTCGTGCCTGTCCGGTCGGTGCTGAAGTGCGAGGCCCCGATCGGCGTCTGCCGGGCCTGTTACGGCTGGTCGATGGCGACGGGCAAGATGGCCGATATCGGCGACGCGGTCGGCACGGTTGCCGCGCAGTCCATCGGCGAGCCCGGTACCCAGCTCACCATGCGCACGTTCCACACCGGTGGTGTGGCCGGCGCTGACATCACCCACGGCCTGCCGCGTGTCGTCGAGCTCTTCGAGGCACGCAAGCCCAAGGCGGCGGCAACGCTCGCCGAGGTCGACGGCATGGTCGAGGTGCACGAGACCGAGCGCGGATACGCGATCACGGTGACGCCCAAGAGTGAGGACGAGGACGCGAAGGAGTATCCGTTCCCGCGCCGCACTCGCCTGCGTGTCACCTCCGGTGAGATGATCGAGCAGGGAACGCCGCTCAACGAGGGCCCGCTGGCCCCCGCCGAGCTGCTGGATCTGCGCGACGACACCGAGGTCGCCCGCTACCTGGTCGAGCAGGTGCAGGAGGTCTACACCAGCCAGGGCGTGGAGATCCACGACAAGCACATCGAGCTGATCGTCCGCCAGATGCTCAAGAAGGTACGGATCGACAACTCCGGCGACACCGAGCTTCTGCCCGGCGAGCTGGTCGACCGCACCGAGCTGGCGAAGGTCAAGAAGGCCCTCAAGGTCGGCCGCAAGAAGCACGCCGAGCCGACACACACCCAGCTGATCCTGGGCATCACCAAGGCGTCACTCGCTACGCAGAGCTTCCTCTCGGCGGCCTCCTTCCAGGAGACCACCAAGGTGCTCACCGACGCCGCGATCGAGGGCAAGACCGACCATCTGGCCGGCCTGAAGGAGAACGTCATCATCGGCAAGCTGATCCCGGCATCGACCGGCCTGCGCGGATACCGCCAGGTCTCGATCTCGCCCAGCCCCGACGCCGAGCCTCGTTTCTACGTGGACGAGCTCACCGACCCCACATATCTGCGGGGCGGCGCGGTGACCGATGAGGGCGCACCCAACGGCGAGATCGACCTGACGCCCAAGCCGGGCGCCGAGGAGCCGTTCATCCCGCCGGTCGAAGAGGACTAGCCTCAGCACGTCGCCCGTGAATAGAAGGTGCCAGGCACCTTCTATTCACGGGCCTTTTTCGTTAACCCAGTCTCCTACCGCCGCAGCGATCTGATCGAGGTCGGCGCGGCGGCTGAAGCTGTGACCCGCTGCCGGCACGGTCACCAGCGTGTGGGTGTCCGGCAGCTGCGGGAACTCATCCGGCCCGCCGAACGGGTCGCTCGCACCCTGCAGGATGAGCGTGGGGCAGCCGGAGCCCAGCAGCTCCTCGGCCCGGCTGCGGTCGGGCCTTCCGGGCGGGTGGAGCGGGAACGCGAGCGCCACCACGCCGGCAACGCGCGTCTCGGGCGCCGTGCGGCACGCCACCCGCGCACCGGCGCTTCGCCCGCCGGCAAAGAGCGGCAGGCCGTCTGCGGCGAGCGCGGCCATCACCGGCACCCAGGCGCGGTCGAGCGTGGGCCCGAGCGGGCCCACCTTCTTGCCCGCAACCCGCCAGGGCTGCTCCACCAGCACCACCGTGACTCCCCGCGCGGGCAGCGCGGCCGCGACCGCCTGCAGGTCGCGCGCGCCGATGCCGCCGCCGGCGCCGTGGCCCAGCGCCAGCAGCGCCGTCGGCTCGGCGGCCTCGAACCGCGTGACGCGCGCATCGCCGGCCGGGGTGGGGACGAGCACGGCCTAGCCCAGCGCGCGGCCGGCGAAGAGCAGCACGCCCAGCGAGGTGTAGTCCAGCGTCGGCTCATCGCTCGGCCAGGCGACGGCGTTATCCATGTACCGCGCTCCGCGGGCGTTGAACGGGGCGAACCGGTCGCTGCCGTCAGCCGGGCACGACCGCGCCCCGCCCGGCAGGCCGAGGTCGGTGAAGACGTCGGCCGGGTTGGGCCCGTCCACCGTGGCGCCCGCCTCGATCGGCGGCCGGCCGTCAAGCGAGCCCGAGAGGTTCGCGATCTGGTTCTGCATGCAGTTGGGGTAGACGCGCCCGGCACCGACGACGAATGACGATCCCCACGCGTTTCGGCCCAGCACCCAATCGACCTGGCGGCGCCCGAACCGCTGGTAGGTGGAGGTGTGGGTCAGCCGGTCGTACGAGCCGGCCTCGTAGGCCAGCCCGAACGCGTGCGGCGTCTCGTCCCACGTGCCGTACTGCACGCCGAACCCGAACGGATCCGTGGCCGAGTGGGCGACGCCTGCGTCGAGCTTCGTCTTGAGGTTTGCGATGAGCGCGGCGCGCGTGGTCTCGAGCCCGGCCGGCGTGCCGGCGGCGGCGATCGCGTTTGCGAGCTCCCCGTGGGCGATCCCCGCCGTGTCGTACAGGTTGAGCGAGTCCTGGTCGCTCGACCGCAGGTAGGCCCGGGCCCAGTGCGCCGCCCGGCTCAGGTAGTACATCGGGTCGCTGTGGGCGAGGCCCGCGGGCAGGCCGCCCTGCTGGAGGGCAAGCGTGAGCTCGGTGGCGCCGTACTCGAGGTCGTCGCGCCACTGCGTCTCGGGGTAGTAGTCGTAGGGCGAGGCGGTGCGCAGCTTCTTCACGTCGGTGGTGCGGGCCAGCGCGAACACGTGCTCGCCCGAGCGCAGGCAGTTCGCGGCGAAGCTCGGGGCCGTGGTGCGGTAGACCTGGAAGCAGAGCGCGAAGTCGGCCGCCAGCCGGCCGGCCAGGTTGGGGCTCACGAGCGCGCCCGCCTTGCCTGCCCGGAACACGGGACGGTGGCGGATGTAGGCAAACCGCGGATCGCTGCCGCCGTAGGTGTCGTCGGCCTCGGGCAGCCGCCAGATGTCGTGATCACCGCAGATCGAGCCGCAGCCGTCGCCGTCGCCGATGCCCACCTGGTAGTAGAGGGTGCGGGTGGAGTCGTCCCACATCTTGTTCAGCCAATTCAGCCCGAACCTTGCCTCGGTGCTGAGGTTCGCCTGGGGGCTCGCGAGGGCAACGGGGTGCTGCCGCACTGCGGTCAGGAGCACGGCCTCGGTGTAGCTCGTGGTCTGCACCAGCTTGATGTAGTCGCCGGCGTCGAACCAGCCACCGGACACGTCGTGGGTGCCGCCGAGCGCGTTGGGCGGCCCGGTCAGCTCGTCGTCGGAGTTGTAGGCGGGCGCGCCGTAGATCACCGCATGCGCGTCGTTTGCGTGCGAGGGCTTGCGGTCGAGCACGCTTCCGATCACGTGCTGGCCGTCGCGCTGGGCCTGGTAGAACCGCACGCCGTTTCGCAGCAGCGGGAGGTAGAGCGCCGAGTTGCTCCCGATGGTGATCCGCGGTGACGCCGCCGCTGCCGGGCCGGTGACCACCACGTGCACCACGCCGGGGGCGCGCACAGCGCTGAAGTCGATCACCCGCGCGTAGGCGTAGCGGGAGTCCCACGCGGGGAGGCTCGCGCCGACCGTGCCGCGCATGAGCGTGGCGCCCGCGGCGTTCAGCACCGCGAAGCGGGCGCCGGCCTCCTGCACCGACGACATCAGCACGGCGCGCTTCGCATCGCCCGGCCGGTAGCCGACCTGGTTCAGGCGGACCACGGCGCGGGGGGCCGAACTGGCTCCCAGAGCCTGGCCGGCGGCCGTGAAGATGATCGCGGCTAGGATGCCGGTCAGAAGGAGTGCGCGCCTCATCGAGGCAAACCATACCCACTTGCAGGTGTGGGTTGCACGGCTGGGGAGCCGTGATAGAGTTCCCCGTCGCGGCCGGAACCTGGTCCGCTTCTTTCTGTGCCCCTAACAGAGAGTTCTCAAAAACAGTATGCCCACAATTAATCAGCTTGTCCGTAAGCCCCGGGTGAAGGCGTCAGTCAAGACCAAGACGCCCGCCCTGCGCGGTGCACCCCAGAAGCGCGGGGTCTGCACGCGCGTGTACACGATCACACCGAAGAAGCCGAACTCGGCTCTGCGGAAGGTCTGCCGTGTCCGCCTCACCAACAACATGGAAGTGACGGCGTACATCCCCGGCATCGGCCACAACCTGCAGGAGCACTCGGTGGTGCTGATCCGCGGCGGTCGCGTGAAGGACCTGCCGGGCGTGCGGTACAAGGTGATCCGCGCTGCGCTGGATACGTCCGGCGTCGGCGACCGTCGACAGGCCCGTTCCAAGTACGGCGCCAAGAAGGGCTGACCGGCCGATGCCTCGTCGAGCAGAAATCACCCCGCGCTCGTTGCTGCGCGACCCCGTCTACGACTCGACTCTGGTCACCCAGGTCATCAACCGGGTCATGCTGGACGGCAAGAAGGCCACCGCAGAGCAGATTGTCTACGGTGCGCTCGAGAATATTGGAGAGAAGACCGGTCAGAGCCCCGTCGAGGTGCTCGAGCGAGCGGTCAAGTCGGTCACCCCGGTGCTCGAGGTGCGTTCACGCCGCGTAGGCGGCGCGAACTACCAGGTGCCGATCGAGGTGCCGCAGCGCCGTGCACGCACACTTGCGGTGCGGTGGCTCATCCAGTTCGCGCGCTCGCGCCGCGAGAAGGAGATGTACGAGAAGCTCGCAGGCGAGATTCTCGACGCCACCAATCAGCAGGGCGGCGCTTTCAAGAAAAAGGACGACATGTACCGGATGGCGCAGGCCAACAAGGCCTTCGCGCACTATCGCTGGTAGGAGTAGAGGAATGGCAGTAACCCAGACACAGCCAGGCGCTCGCGTGCCCAAGATAGATGAGCTCGACCG
>CAWCDI010000002.1:0-720211 GCA_963794415.1 uncultured Actinomycetes bacterium | reverse complement strand
GTCGCGGCACAACACGCCGTGGGTGGGCAACCTCGTGATCGTGGTGGGCAGCGTGTTCCTGCTGATCATGTCCACGACGAGCACCATGGACAAGTTCGTGCCGATCTTCGGGACGAAGGAGTTCTCGACGTTCATCGTGTCGGCGACCGCCGGCTCGTTTGCGATCGAGATCGTCTACCTGCTGCTGGCGATCGGCGGCATCGTCCTGCTGAGGCGGTTCGGCGGCGAGTGGTGGCAGTACCTGATCGTGCTGGTGGCGATCGCGACGCCGATCCTCGGCTTCTACGGCGCGCTGAAGCCGGCACCGCACGACTCCACCAACTACAACTGGCTGGCCTTCTACTGGGCGCTGGCGGTGGTGGTGATCGCGCTGGTGTGGTTTGCCATCGTGAAGCTGGTGCGGCCCGAGAACGTGAAGAACGCCGCCCAGCATGCGGCCGATCATCAGGGCGTGGCGCCGCTCGACGAGAACCTCGACTTCTCGCCGGCCCCGCCGGACACCGCTATCTGATCCAACTCTTCCAGGGTGAATAAAAGGTGCCTGGCACCTTTTATTCACCCGCAAGGGGCGGGTGGCGCTCCAGGTGGGTGCGGGTGATCTGCTCGGCCAGGTCGGGATCGCCGGCGGCGATGGCGTCGAGGATCTGCTCGTGCTCGGCGGCCCACGCCTCGAGGCCGTCGGGGTCGCTCGCCTGGGCCGAGTAGATGGCGAAGCTGATGCGGGTGACCCAGAGCAGCTCGGCGAAGTGGGTGAGGTGGTTGTTGCCTGATGCCGCCACCAGCGCGAGGTGAAACTCGCGGTTGGACTCGAGGCCGTCGGCCTGGGTCGCGGCGGAGCGCTGCTCGGCGATGGCGGTGCGCATGCGGTCGAGCTCAGCTGGATCCTGGCGCTCGGCGGCGAGCCGGGCCGCGAAGGGCTCGATGGCCAGGCGCGCGACCCAGGCGGCGCTCATGTCGTTGAAATCCACGCCGCTCACCGTGGCGCCGTGGTTGGGCTGGAGCGTCACGAGGCCCTCGCTCGCCAGGCGGCGGAGGGCTTCGCGAAGCGGCGTTCGCGAGACGCCGAGCTCGGCGGCGATCGTCTCCTGCGGCAACCGCGCGCCGCGGGGCAGCACACCCGTCAGGATCTGCTCGCGCAGGATCGCGTGCACCTGATCGACCACGCTGGCAATCTGAATCTGTCGGGGCTGCGGTTGGATGCTGGATACAGTACGCAATCGCCGGTGAGGGCGTCAACCGTGACTAGCGCCGGAGCAGCAGGAACGTGAGGCTCGTCCGGTTGTTGGCCGCCGAGCCTGCCGTCAGCTGGCCGCCGCGCACGTTGTAGTACTGGCCGGTGCCGCCGACGATCGCCAGCCGCGTGCCCTGCTGGTTGGCCTGCTGAATGCCGACAGCGGAGATCTGTCCGCCGGGAAGGAGCACCGTTGCCGTGATCTGGACGATCGGCGCGTTCGCATTCCGGGCGTCCGTAATCACCTCGTGTACCTCGAGCCGACCGGTCTTGCGCCCATCGGTGGTGAGGAGCTGCGCGGTCACGGTGATCTCATCGCCCTGGCTGGTGCCGCTCGGGTCGTTATCGACTGACGCGACGGTGAAGTCCGTTCCGAGCACTGCCAGCTTCGATGTACCGGCGAGGCTCGGCACAACCGCCTTGCCCTCCGACTTCGGCAAGAGCGGCCAGCTGTTGAAGGCCGGCTCAGTCGATCCTTGGGCGTTCGAGACGACTCCGGCGACGCCGGCGGCAAGGGCCGCGACGACTCCAGCGATGATCCAGGTTCGGCGGCGCATGGCGACCTCCAATGGTTGCTTCACCTGGAGGGTTCGGGTTCGGCGGGCCGGATCCCTGCTCAGACGTCGCGAAGCGGCGAGAGCATCCGCTCGACGCCGCGCTTCTCGAGGCCGCGCGCCACGATGAGGCGCTGGATCTCGGAGGTGCCTTCCCAGATGCGGTCAACGCGCAGCTCGCGCAGGAACCGCTCGGCGGTGGTGGTGCGCATGTAGCCGCGGCCGCCGAACGTCTGCACTGCGCGATCGGCGCAGCGGTACGCGGCCTCGGAGGCGAAGAGCTTGGCCATCGCCGCCCGGCCGTGGATCAGCTTGGGGTCGGCGCCGTCATCCACCATCTGCGCGACCTGGTAGGTCAGGAGGCGCGCGGCGGCGCAGTCGGCGGCCGAGTCTGCGAGCGGGAAGCTGATGCCCTGGAAGTCGTAGATGCGCTCGCCGAACTGCTCGCGCTCCATCGCCCACTCCACCGACTCCAGCAGCAGCCGCCGCATCGCGCCCACGCAGCGCGCGGCGATGTGGATGCGCTCCTCCACGAACCACTCGTTCTGGAGCTCGTCGCCGCGCCCGATGTTGTCGGGGCCGCCCAGCACAGCGTCCGCCTCGACCTCCACGTCGTAGCGCACCGTCGGGTGCCCATGGGGGTAGTTGTGGGTGAAGGGCGGGTCGTCGATGATCTCGATGCCGGGCCGGTCGCGGTCAACAAGGAAGAGCGTCGGCAGGCGCTTGTCGCCGTCGATCACGTTGGTCATCACGATGTCGAAGTCACACACGTCGCCCGAGGTGACAAACCACTTCTCGCCGCGGATGCGCCAGCCGTTGGCGGTGCGCTCGGCGGTCGTCGAGATGCCGCTGGGATCCGAGCCCGAACCGCCCTCGGTGACCGCGTAGGCGTCGGCGCGCTCGCCGCGCAGCGTGGGCAGCAGATAGCGGTCGATCTGGGCCTGGGTGCCTCGCGCCAGCACGTTGTAGCCGCCCCCGATAACCCACCAGATGCCGTTGGTGTTGCGGCCGAGCTCCTCCTGCACGAGCACCTGGTCGAGCGCGCTCCAGCCTTGCCCGCCGTACTGCCTGGCGTGGTTACCGCCGGTGAGCTCGAGCTCGCGGGCACGCTTCTGGATGTGCCGGACGGTCTCCGGCGGGAGCGGCCCGTGATTCAGCTCGGCGGCGACCTCGTGCGGGATGCACTCCTCGTCAACGAACTTCGCGGCGCGGTCTCGCAGCTCGCGCTGCGCTTCGGTCAGCTCAAAGTCCATGGCGGGGCAACGCTAGCCGACTGCGACGGGTTCGGGTTCCAGTTCTGTCTCCGGGACGGTGCGCAGGAGCCAGACTCCCGCCGCGAGCAGCATGACCGCCCCCACCCCGTAGGCCGCGGCATCGCTCGCAGCATCGGCGATCACGCCCGCCACAGGCGAGCCGATCATGCTCGCAAACCCCCAGAACATCCCCACCACGCCGGCGACGGTCGCGGTGCCCACGCCGTGGTGACGGGCCGCGATGACCGCCACGGGCATCGCCACGGTGTAGACCACGGCGCTGGCGGGCCCGCGCGCGAGCACGACGAAGATGACCGCGGCCGAGCTCAGCGAGAAGAGCACGGGGATGAGCGTCGCCGCCTGCACGATGCACGCAAGACCGGCGAAGCGCGGTGACGACGCCCAGCCCCCGTGGCGCGAGACGAAGGCGCTGAAGAAGATGAAGACGGCCGCTGCGATCGAGAACACGAGGCCGGTCTCGCCGGAGGTGAGGCCGTTTGCCGTCAGCTCGAGCGGCGCCAGCAGGTTCACGATGCCGTCCACGAACCCGGCCACGAACATCATGAGAAGCGCCCCGACGATGAGCCGGCTGCGACCGACCACCCCGATGATGCTGCGAAGTGACGCCTGCTCGACCTGGTGGGGGATGCCGGCAGGCACGAAGAAGAGCCCCGCAGTGACCAGAGCGACGACTGCGCCGATGCACAGGTACGCCGCCTCGATGGAGAAGTGCTGGGCGATGTACCCGGTGAAGGCCGGGCCGATGAGGCTGCCGAGACCGGCGGCCGCCACCGTCGAGCCCACCATCGTCGAGCGCGTCTCCTCGCTGCTCACATCCGAGAGCCATGCCAGCGCCGACGTCCACACCACCGCCGACCCCAGGCCGTAGACGATGCGTGCCGCCATGATGGTCGCAAACGAGTCGGCGAAGGCCTGGCCGCCGCACGAGATGATCACCAGGAACGCCGCGATCAGCGTGATCCGCCGGGCGCCGACGCGGTCGGCCAGGACGCCCGCGGGGATCGAGGCGATGGTCACCGCGAAGGCCGACGCCGAGAGGATCGCGCCGGCCTGGAGCTTGGAGAGATCCAGCTGGTCGGTGTAGATCGGGACGATCGGGAGGATCGAGAAGAGCGTCAGCTCGACCATGAACACGAGCGTCAGGATTGCGGCAGCTGATCGGCTCATCACGCCGATGAGGGTACATGCCTACACTCTCCTCGTGAGCGAGCAACGGATCGATGCGTCACTGACCGTCCGCGCCGGGCACCTGTGGCTCGAGGGGTGTGACCTGGTCGAGATCGCACAGCGCTTCGGCACGCCGCTCTACGTGATCTCCGAGGATCAGCTGCTGCGCAATCTGGAGTCGATCGGCGCGGCGTTCCGGGCAGAGTGGCCGCACGGCGAGGTGCGGGTGCTGCCGTCGATCAAGGCAAACCTCTCGCTCGCGGTGCGCCGCGTGCTGACCCGCGCCGGGGCAGGGTGCGACACGTTCGGGCCGGGCGAGCTGCACGCCGCGCTCGCCGCCCGCGTGCCGCCGCAGCTCATCTCGGTGAACGGCTCGGTCAAGAGCGACGAGGTGATCGAGCGGGCGGTGGCAGCGGGCGCGCGGATCACGCTGGACAGTGCCGAGGAGCTCGGGCGCATCGAGGCCGCCGCTGCCCGGCTCGGGAAGCGCGCGTCGATCCGGCTGCGCGTGCGGCCCGACTACGACGGGCTCACCGAGCGCTCCGACTTCTTTCCCGACGTCGACGTGCGGCTCGCCGCCCACCGCTACAAGCCGGGCATCCCCACCGAGCAGGCGCTTCGGGCCGGCGCGGTGGCGATCGCGTCGCCGCACGTGGAGCTGACGGGCCTCATGGCGCACCTCGGCCGCCACAGCGCCGACCCAGCGGTGTGGAGCGGCATGGCACGGAGCTTTGCCGCCGTGATCCTCCAGCTGAGCACCGCGTGGGGCGGCTGGCGGCCGCAGGAGATCGACGTGGGCGGCGGCTTCCCGGCGCCGCGCGATCCCACGTCACCGACCGGGTCGGCGGCGGCGCCGATCGCCGAGTTCGCAGGTGCGGTGGCGGGGACGCTGGGTCGGGCGCTCACCGCCGGCGGGCTCGATCCGGCGGGGATCGCGCTCGAGGTGGAGCCGGGCCGGTCGCTGCACGCAGACGCCGGGGTGCATCTCACAACGGTGCGCGGGCTGAAGCATCAGCACGAGCCCGTCGAGTGGTCGTGGGTCGAGACCGACACGACCGAGATGTTTCTCTCCGACCTGCTCATCGAGCACGCGCACTTCCGTCCTCTGGTGGCCTCGCGCGCCGGTGCGGCTGCGACGAGGACGGCGGACATCGTCGGCATGTCGTGCGGGTTCGACGTGCTGGCCCGGCAGACCGAGCTCCCCGAGGTGGAGGTGAACGACGTGATCGCACTGCTCGATACCGGCGCCTACCAGGACGCCTGCGCCGCCAACTTCAACGCCCTGCCGCGACCCGGCACCGTGATGGTGAGCGGCGATCAGGCCGAGTGGATCAAGCGGCCCGAGACGGTGGCCGAGGTGTTTGCCCGCGACATCGTGCCGGAGCGACTCGCATGAGCGTCACCATCACGGCGGGCGAGCTGGAGGCGACGTTCGAGCCGCGGCTCGCGATGGTGGGCTCGTCGCTCACCCACCGGCGGGAGGAGCTCCTGGCGCAGCGAAACGGCGTGGATGGGTACCGCGACCGCGGATCGACGTTCGGCATTCCGCTGCTGCACCCGTGGGCCAACCGGCTCGACGTGCCGCTGGGCTCGCCCCTCCTGCACGACGACGGCAACGGCCTCGCCATCCACGGCGTGAACCCGGCTGCGCTCCCGTTCGACGTGCTGGAGCAGGCCGGCGACAGGGTGGTAGCCGAGTACTCCACCGACCGCGCGCCCCAGTCGCTGGAGGTGTTCCCCCACCCGCACCGGCTGACGGTGGAGGCGGTGGTCACGGCGAGCTCGCTGACGCTCCACACAACGCTGCTCGCGCTGGAGGGCGCGGCGCCGGTGTCGTTCGGGTACCACCCCTACCTCTGTCCGCCCGGCGCTGATCGCGGCGAGTGGCAGATCAGCGTGCCGCCGATGACCCAGCTCGAGCTGGATGCGCGATCGCTACCGACGGGCGTGGGGCGGGCGTCCGACATCGCCGACGGGCCGCTGGGCGATCGCTCGTTCGACGACGCATTCGGGCCGGTGGACGACGGCATCGAGTTCTCGGTGGCGGGCGGCGGCCGCACGCTCGCCGTGACGTTCCTGGGGGGCTACCGGTACGCGCAGGTGTACTCGCCGCCGGGCGGCCGGCTGATCTGCTTCGAGCCGATGACGGCGCCGACCAATGCGATCAAGACGGGCATGGGCCTGGAGGTGCTCGAGCCGGGCGCGTCGCACCGGGCGTCGTTTCGGATCTCGGTGACGTGAATATTAAGTGCCTGGCACCGTCTATTCACCGTCAGGGGTCGGGGAGGGCCTTCACCGCGAACTGCACCAGCTCGCTGAACGTCGGGTAGGGCTGGATGGTCTGGCGCAGGATGTCGATCGGCACCTGCGCGCGGATCGCGAGCGTTAGCTGGCCCAGCCACTCCCCCGCCTCCGGCCCCACCGCCACCGCTCCCACCAGCACGTGCCTGTCCGGGTCGGCGAACACCTTCAGCAGGATCGGGCGCTTGGGCCGCTCGTACGTCGAGAGCCGCGCCGCCGACGTCGCCTCGCCCACCAGCACCCCGCCCTCGCCTGACGTGTCCCCCACCGACGCCACCTGCGGGTCGGTGAACGTGACCGCGGGGATCGCCGAGTAGTCGGCTTCCGCCGCGCGGCCGGCCATGTCGGCCGCCGCCAGCCGGCCCTGGTACTTGCCCACGTGCGTGAACATCGCGATCCCCGTGGCGTCGCCCGCGGCCCATACGCCGTCGGCGGCGCGCATCTGCGCGTCCACCTCGATCCCGCGCTTGGAGATGGTCACACCCAGCTGCTCGAACCCGAAATCGTGGACGTTCGCGCGCCGGCCCGTTGCGATCAGGAGGCGATCGGCCTCGAGCGTCTCGCCACCCTTCAGGTGCATGCGGATGCTCGCCTCGACCCGCTCGACGGAGGCGCCCAGCCGCAGCTCGATGCCCTCCTCGGCGAACGCGGCGGCGAGGAGCTTCGCCGCGTCGGGATGATCGCGCTCGAGCAGCCGCTCCCCGGCGCTCACGATGGTGACCTCGCTGCCCATCCGGCGGAAGAACTGCGCGAGCTCACAGCCCACGGGCCCGGCACCGAGGACGATCAGCCGGCCTGGCACCTCGTACGTGGTGGTCGCCTCGCGGTTGGTCCAGTAGCCGACGGAGTCGATCCCGTCGATCGGCGGGATCGAGGGCACCGAGCCGGTGGCGATCATGAGCCGCTCGTACGGCACCTCGCGGCCGTCCACGCCGATCACCCCGGGCCGCAGCACGCGCGCCTCGCCGCGGATCAGCGTGATGCGCTTGTCGGCCAGCCACTCCACCTGTGACCCGTCGTCGCCGCCGCCCGTGACCTGGTCGCGGTGCCAGAACACGCGTGCGTGATCCAGCTCGCCTGCCACAGCCTCGGCCGCGCCGGGCACGCGCCGCGCGTCTGCCAGCGCCTCGCCGGGCCGAAGCAGCGCCTTCGACGGCATGCACGCGAAGTACGAGCACTCCCCGCCCACCAGGTCACGCTCGATGAGGGTGATCTCGGTCTGGGGCTCGTAGGCGCGCACGGCCCCCGCGAACGACTCGCCCGTCGAGCCGCCGCCGAGCACCACGACGGGGCCGCTCACAGCGTTTCCAGGGCTGCAGCCACCGCGGCCGCGTCGGCGATGGCGCCCAGGTCGGCGTGCTCGAAGATGGGAGCCTCGCGGTCGAGGTTGACGGCAATCACCTGCACGCTCCCGTCCATACCCAGAACGTGCGCAAGCGATCCACCCACCCCCAGCCCGAGGTAGACGGCCGGCGCGACCTTCTCGGATGACGCGCCCACCAGCTCGGCCCGGGTTGCGCGCCCCGCCTCGACCTGCGGCCGGGTCACCACGAACCGCCCGCCGTAGCGCTCGGCAAGCCGCCGGTAGGGCGCCAGGTCATCGCCTGCGCCGCGGCCGGCAGCGATCACCACGTCGCCCGCCGCATCGCGGAGCAGCGGATCGAGCTGCGCGGCGATCTCACGCGGCGAGCCCTCCACCAGCTCGACGGCGCGGCGGCCGGGATCGGCCGGCGGCCAGGCCGGCGTGAGCGCGCCGGGGTTGGAGCCGAGCTCGAGGGGATCGCCCGGCCGCTCGCGGAGGTACGGCAGCGCCACGAGCGGATCCGGGGACTCGAGCTCACGGGCCAGCCGGTGGCCGTCGAAGACTGCCTCGGCCATCAGCCGCGGCGTGACGCAGTCACCGACGCGGTAGACGCCCGGCGTGCCCTCGAGCTCCAGCCAGAGCGCATCGTCGGCCACGCGCTGGGTCACCAGCACCACGCCGTCGGCATCGATCCGCACCGGCTCGCCGAACTCCCCCTCGGCATCGACGCCGCCCTCATCGACCGCCGTGACCGTCACCGCGCGGTGCATGGCGACCCCCGCAGCGTGCAGCCGCTCACGGGTGAGCACGTCCTCGAGGGTCTCCGCGGCAAACGGCGCGACCTGGTCGTGACAGGTCACGAGCTGCACGTCGAAGCCCTCGCGGGCAAGCAGCTCGGCCACGCCCGGGCCTGCGTAGTAGCCGTCGGCGTCGTACACCACCACGCGGTCTCCGCCGGGGCGCTTGCCCTCGAGCACGATCTGCTCGGGCGTCATCACGTGCGGGAGCGCGGCGTCGGCGCCGGAGATCGGCCCGCGGGTGGCGCCGTTGAGGCCGTCGGTGGCCCAGTGCGAGCCGGTCGCGAGCACCACGATGCCGGCGCCCGACTCGCGGATGTCGGCGGCGCTCAGCCGGGTGCCCAGCTCGAGCTCGAGGTTCTCCAGCCGCCGCGTCATGACCGTGCGGTAGGCCGCCACGCGACCCCACTCGCCAAACCCCGGGAGCCGCGTGATCCAGCGCAGGCTGCCGCCGGTGAGCGGCGCCGCGTCGACCAGCCGCACCTTGCGCAGGCCGCGCTTCGCCAGCGTGATGGCGCACTCCAGCCCCGCCGGGCCCGCGCCCACCACCAGCGCCTCGCGGTCGCGGTCTGCCAGCGGCTCGACCCGCTCGGGGTGCCAGCCGCGGCGGTGCTCCTCGCCTGCGGTGGGGTTCTGGGTGCAGCCCAGGTGCCGGCGCGTGTCGGCCTTGGAGATGCAGATGTTGCAGCCGATGCACTCGCGGATCTCCTCGAGCCGGCCCTCGCGGATCTTCTGCGGCAGGAACGGGTCGGCGATCGACGGGCGGGCAGCGCCGATCAGATCCCACGCGCCGCTTCGGATGATGCGCTCCATCAGGTAGGGGTCGGTGATGCGGCCGACTCCGGCGATGGGCTTCTCGGTGGCCTCGCGCACGCGGCCGGTGTACTCCAGCTGCCAGCCCTCGGCGAAGAACCGCGACGGCCCGGAGTCCTGCGACCACTCCGCGATGGAGCCGATGTTGACGTCCCAGAGATCGACCACGTCGTTTGCCATGTGCACGAACTCGAGGCCCTCGTCGAGGTCCACGCCGGCCTCCGCCTCGCCCCGCGACACGGCCACGCGGCACGCGACGGCGCAGCGGTCACCGACCGCCTCGCGCACCAGCCCCAGCGTCTCGAGCCAGAACCGCGCGCGGTTTCTGAGCGACCCGCCGTACTCATCTGTGCGGCGGTTGTAGTACGGCGAGAGGAACTGGCCCGGCAGGTAGGTGTGCCCGCCGTAGACGTACACGATGTCGAAGCCCGCTTCGGCGCTCAGGATGGCGGCGCGCACCCAGTCGTCCTGCACCCGGCGGATGTCGGCGATTGACATCGCCATGGGCACCACGCCGAGCGCGAAGTCGCCGGCCACTGCCGAGGGCGCGACGGAGGGGAGCCGCGACTCGGAGTTCTCGCCGTGGGCGCCGGTGTGCGAGAGCTCGATGCCCGCCAGCGAGCCGTACTGGTGGATCGCATCGGTGGTGAGGCGAAGCGCGTCGCGGTCGCCCTCGTCCCACATCCGCACCGAGACGTACGGAGATTCGTCGGAGTCTCGTGACACCGCCGCGTACTCCGTGCACACTCCGCCCCACCCGCCCTCGGCCTTCATCCGGCGGTGCGCCGCCTGCGTGAGGGGCTTCTCCACGCCGAAGCCCGTGCAGTGCGGCACCTGGTAGAAGCGGTTCGGGAGGGTGACCGGCCCGATCTGGACCGGCTCGAAGAGGATGTCGAACCGCGGATCCCGCGCCACGCCTACGAGCTCCAGCGCTCGATCTTCTGCGCCGACTCGTCGGTGGCCGCAAGCGCTGCGAAGGCGAGCCGCTCGATGAGGAGCGCCGCATCGCGGCCGGCCTCGGGCACGCGGTCGATCGACATCTTGGCGATGGAGGCCGCCAGCGCCGGCAGCTGCGCCACGTGCCGGGCCATCTCCATGGCGCGAGCGAGCGCAGCGCCCTCGACGACCTCGGTCACCAGGCCCAGGCCGAGGGCCTCGGCGGCGCTCAGGCGCGTGCGCAGGAGCATCAGCTCCTTGGCCCGTGCCGGCCCCACAGCGCGCACCAGCCGAAGCGTGCCGCCGGAGCTCGGGATGATGCCGATCTCGACCTCGGGCAGCCCGAACGTCGCGCCGGAGTGCGCCACGCGCAGGTCGGCCGCGAGCGCGAGCTCGAAGCCGCCGCCCAGGCACCAGCCCGAGATCGCAGCCACGGTCGGCTGCGGCAGGTCGGCGAACCGCTCGTGCATGTTGCCGCTCCTGCGGTAGTACTCCATCACCTGCGCCGGGGTGGGATTGGGCAGCTCCGAGAGGTCGGCGCCGGCCGAGAACGCGCGCTCGGTGCCGGTGATCACCACGGCCTTGCTGGAGGTGACCTCATCGGTCTCGAACGCGGCCATCAGCCCCGTCTCGATGTGCGATGAGAGCGCGTTCAGCTTGCGCGGGCGGTTGATGCGCACCAGGGCGATCTCGCCCTCGCGCGAGACGTCGATCGTGCCTGCTGTGTCGTCCTCGGTCGCGCTCACGCGCCGATGCTACCGCCTCAGCAGTGCACCAGGTAGTCGGCACCCTTGCCGCCGATGCAGGTGTTGGTGCCGCCGCCGCCGTTCAGGTAGTCGTTGCCGGGCCCGCCGAACAGCTGGTTGGGCCCCGGACCGCCCGTGATGTGGTCGCCCGCATCGCCGCCGACGATCTTCTCGACGTCGGCCGAGACGTTGTCGTGCTCGTCGCGCGACGGCGCGCCGTCGTTGGCCTTGCCGTCCTCGGTGACCACCACCGGCACGGGCATCCCGCTGTAGAAGGTCGCATCGAAGCCGGCGCCGCCGCGGATCACGTCGGACCCCTTGTTGCCGAAGAGCAGGTCGTTCCCGCCCTTGCCGTCGAGCACGTCGTCGTTGTCGTTGCCCGAGATGGTGTCGTTGCCTGCGCCGCCGGTGAGCGTGTCGTTCCCGCCCGCGCCGGTGAGCGTGAGCGGGATCGAGTCGGGCGCGCCGTCGGCCGTGCCGCCCTGGCCCGAGATCTCGTCCGCACCCGCAAGGCCGTTGACCAGGATCGACTCGACGCTCACGAGCGTCACGTCGGGGCCGCGGCTCGTGTCCGGGTCGAGATCGATGCCGGGCGCGCCGACGACGATGTGATCGTTCCCCGTGGTGCCGAATACGCGCACCTGGTCGTGCCCCGCGGCCAGGTTGACGGTGAATGCGATGCCCGTGAACGGCCCGCCCGCGAGCGAGATGTCGAACGTGTCGGGCGCGTCGGTGCCGAGCACCAGCACCCGCTGCGTGTTGGTGACGGTGGCGGCGCCGCACTCCGAGCCGCCGACGTCGATCTTCCCGCCCGCGCCCACCTCAATGCGCAGCGGCGTGGCCGAGCCGGGCACCAGGTTGATGCCGGCGGTGCCGGTCGAGCTGTCGTAGCTGCACGCGCTCGCTGCCCTGGCCGATGGAGCACCCGCTGCCAGGGTGCACGCCGCGAACAGCAGAACTGCGGCGATGATTGGCTTCACTCTTCAAGAGTAGGGGTCAAGTCAAGTCCTTGTGTGTCAAAAGGGTTACAGCGTTCCGCGCGCGCTGCCGACTACTCGGGAATGCGTCGCATCGTGATCGTCCTCAACCTCGCCCTCGCCGGGCTCCTCGCGGCCGCGGCATCGGCCTCGGCAAGCCAGATCCTGGCGCGGGACGCCCGCCATCCCCACCTCAAGGTGACCGCCGGCGGCATCGCCGTGTTCACCTATGCGGACGCCACCGGAGCCATCCACCACACGCTGGCATGGCACGCGATCAACGCGCACACGCCCGACCCCGAGGTCTCGCAGGTGCGGTTCAAGGTGAACTACTCCGACGGCTGGGGCACCACGCTCGGCGCGGGGTTCTCGAAGCGCGCCGTGAACGCCTGCACCCCCTACACCGGCCCGCCGCTCACCCACGTGATCGTCGGCTGCGACGCTCCCGACGGCTCCTACTGGGTGCTGCAGAAGTGGCGCCGCGCGCTCCCCGACGGAGGCTGGACGCCCACCGCCGCGCAGGACGAGCCCGAGTTCCAGCTCTCGCACTGGAGCGGCGATCTGCCGCAGCTCGAGGTTGACACCGACTGGATCTACAACGGACGTTTCGATCACATCTTCGGCTACCTGCACTATCGCGACGAGGGCGTCTACGGGTTCTCGTCAACGAGCGTGGGAAACCCGCTCGACAGCTACGGCCGAAACCTCTACGTCGACGTGCACGACCCGGCCTGGGGCGAGGGCTGGTACCGGTTCAACTCGGGCCTCCTGCACCGCCCCACCGGCGCGTTCTGCATGGGCATGTACCCTGAGTACAACCGCACCCAGCCTGCCGCCGGCGACGAGTACCGCGCCACGGTGATGGGCCCCGGCGTGACGCCGATCCTCTCGTGGACAGGCCCGGCGCCCGGCCCGTACAGCAAGAGCGTGGACAAGCAGAAGAACGCCGAGCAGCAATCGTTCACGGTCCCCGGCGACAGCTGCTACGACACGCACTGAGCGCGGCTGAGAGCACTATGCTCGGCGCGTGAGCCTCAAGCGCGTGTCCATCGACTTCGGGCCTGTGCGGAGGCATCGCGACTTCCGCCTGCTCTTCATCGGCCAGAGCGTGACCTACCTGGGGTCGGCGGTCACCTACGTCGCAATCCCCTACCAGGCATACCAGCTGACGCACTCCTCGCTGGTGGTGGGCCTGCTGGGCGCCGTCGAGCTGGTGCCGCTGCTCACCTCTGCGCTGATCGGCGGCGCGCTGGCCGACGCGTTCGACCGGCGCCGCATGGTGCTGCTCTGCGAGCTCGCCTTCGCGCTGCTCTCGGCGGTCCTCCTCGTGAACACGGAGCTGAAGCAGGTGTGGATCCTCTTCGTCGTGGCCGGGCTCGCGGCGGCGCTCGACGGGCTGCAGCGGCCGTCGCTGGATGCGCTCGTGCCGCGCCTGGTGACGCGGCCCGAGGTGCCGGCGGCGGCAGCGCTCACGGCCTTTCGGGTGACGGCCGGCGGGCTGATCGGCCCGGCGCTCGGCGGCATCCTCATCGCGAGCATCGGCCTGGGATCCACCTACGGGTTCGACCTGGTCACCTTCATGGTCTCGCTTGTGGCGCTTGCGATGATGAAGGCCGTGCCCCCGGCCGCCGAGGCCGCGGCACCGTCGTTTCGGCGCATCAAGGAGGGGTTCCGGTACGCGCGCAGCCGGCCCGAGATCCTCGGCACCTACGTGGTGGACATCGTCGCGATGTTCTTCGGCATCCCCGACGCGCTCTTCCCGGCCGCGGCGTCCCAGCTGGGCGGCGCCAAGGTGCTGGGCCTGCTCTACGCGGCGCCGGCGGCGGGCTCGCTCATCATCTCGGCCACCAGCGGCTGGACGGCCGACGTGAAGCGCCACGGCGTGGCGGTGTGCATCGCAGCGATGCTCTGGGGCGTGGGGATCACGGCCTTCGGGCTGTCGCACGAGCTCTGGATCGGGCTGGTGGCGCTGGCGTTCGCGGGCGGCGCCGACATGATCTCGGGGCTCTTTCGCACCACGATGTGGAACCAGTCGATCCCCGATGAGCTGCGGGGGCGGATGGCCGGCATCGAGCAGGTGAGCTACTCCACCGGGCCGCTCCTCGGAAACGTCGAGTCGGGCGCCGTGGCAGGGCTCACGTCCGTGCGGTTCTCGCTGGTGTCGGGCGGCCTCGGCTGCATCGTTGGCGTGGCGCTGACGGCGGTCGCGATGCCCGCGCTCTGGCGGTACCGCGCACCCGATTGACCGGCTACCCGCGCTTGCGCACAGCCATCCACGCAAACGCGAGGCAGAGGCACGCGAGCACGGCCTCGCCCAGCGCCACGGTCGGGTTGGACGACAGGAAGGCGTCTGCCACCAGCCCGATCGCGACCCCGCTCAGGAAGATGGCGCACACCAGCAGGCGATGGCGTTTTTGCTCGGGCGTCACGTTCCCAGCGTACGCGGTTTGGGCGTGACACAATCTGAGCAGCATGAGCCTCGAACGCGTGCTCCAACTGCTCCACCCGTGCCAGCCCGCCTTCGCGCCCGACGGCACGCGGGTCGCCTTCACCGTGGAGGAGGCGTTCACGCAGCCCGAGGTGGGGAGAGCGGCGCGGATCTGGGTCGCTGCCGCCGACGGCTCGGGAGCGCAGCGCATGACCGACGGGCCGCGCAGCGATCGCCGGCCGGCGTGGTCGCCCGACGGCCGCACGCTTGCGTTCATCTCCGACCGCGACAAGGCCAAGGTCGGCGCCGTGCACCTGCTGGCCGCCGACGGCTCCATCTCGCGCATCGGCGAGGTTCTGGGCTCGGTGGAGGACGTGCGCTGGTCGGCAGACGGCACGCGCCTGATGGCCCTGGCCGCGGATGTCGGCTCCGACAAGGCCGGCTCGGACTCTGCCACCACCATCGGCGATGCGAAGGAGGATCCGCAGGTGGTGCGCCCCGCGCTTCACTGGCGGCGGCTCTCGGTGATCGACGTGGAGACCGGCGCGACCAGGCGCGTGGAGCTCGACGGCTGGAACGTGTGGGAGTTCGACTGGCACGGAGACGAGATTGCGGCGCTCGTGTCGCGCGACCCGTCCGAGAACGGCTGGTATGACGCCGAGGTCGTGCGGGCCAGAGGCGACGCGGTCACGACCGTGTACACGCCCGAGCTGCAGGCTGCATCGATCGCCCTGGAGCCAGAGTCCGGAGCGATCGCGCTGGTGGAGTCGCTGGCCTCGGATCGCGGGGTGCTCTACGGCGCGCTGAGGGTGGTTGACGCGGCGGGCGTCCTTCACCGGCTGGATCCCGGCTTCGATGCCGCCGAGGTGAGCTGGGCGGATGCCGGGACGCTGCTCTGCGCCGGCGTCTCGCATCTCGATAACGCTGTGGCGACCGTGACGCTCGATGGCACGATCACGACGCTCTGGTCGGGATATGCAGAGCTGGGCGAGTACGAGTTCCCGCTGGCGGTGCTCTCTCCCGACCGCTCGACGCTGGTGGCGTCGCACTCATCCTGGGACGACGTCCCCGAGCTCCGCGCGCTGGCGCTGGCAGATCCGGCGAACGGCTGGACCAGCCTCTCGCGCCTGAACGCCGGCGCGGAGTCGATCGCCCTGCCGAGGCGCGAGAAGGTGACCTGGCACGCGCCCGACGGCGAGGAGATCGAGGGGTACCTGATCACGCCGGCGGGCGCGACCGGCCCGCTGCCGCTCATCGTGAACGTGCACGGCGGGCCGGCGGGGGCCTGGGGCCCGGCCTACCCGCGGCAGACGTGGCTCTGGCCCAGCATGGGCGGGTATGCACTGCTTCTGCCCAACCCGCGCGGGAGCATCGGGCGCGGACTCGACTTCACGCGGGCCAACGTGGGCGACATGGGCGGCGGCGACCTCGGCGACATCCTGGCCGGCGTCGATGCGATGGTCGAGCGCGGCGTGGCCGACGCCGAGCGGCTCGGGATCACGGGCGGGAGCTACGGCGGGTTCATGGCGGCGTGGGCGATCACGCAGACCGGGCGCTTCAAGGCGTCGATCCCGATGGCTGCGGTCACCGACTGGCTGTCGTTTCACAACACGAGCAACATCGCGCGGTTCGACGAGATCTTCCAGGACGAGGATCCGTATGCCCCCGACGGGATCTACCACCGCCGCTCGCCGGTGGTGCACGCGCGGACGATCACCACGCCGACGCTGGTGATGCACGGCGAGGACGATCTGTGCGTGCCGCTGGCCCAGGGGCAAGAGCTCTACAACGCGCTGGCGGCGGAGGGCGTGCCGACGGAGCTCGTCATCTACCCGCGGGAGGGCCACGGGTGGACCGAGCTCGAGCACCAGCTGGACGGCGCGCGCCGCCAGCGGGAGTGGTTCGACCGCTACCTCTGAGTCGCCGGCCCTGCGGGGTTGCCGCTGAGCGGAGGTGAATAGCCGGTGCCTGGCACCGGCGATTCACGCCCCGTGCAGCTCGTAGCCGATCGGGGTTATCACCGCGCGCTCATGCATCGCAAGGCGCGTAGGGCGTGACACCTCCACCTCGTAGCGCCACGCCATCGAGCGGCCCTCCGTCGCCGGCGGCAGGTGCTTGGGCAGGTCGATTGCAAACGCCAGCCAGCGCTGATCGTCCGGCCACTCCAGCTCGCGCCCGTCGCGCCACAGCTCCTCGGACTGCCAGAGCAGCGGCCGGCGCAGGTTCCGCACGACGCGATCGACCCGCCACACCTCGTCGCATCGCACGCTCGCCGTCACCATGGGCGGGGGATCGCCCCGGTCGAGGTGCACACGCCCCGAGATCCGGCCGCCGCCCTGCATGTCGGCCTCGACCAGCTCCAGATGGAAGTGCCGCGCATCGAACCGCGCGATCATCCGGTCGTGCGTGGGCACCGACTCCCCCAGCGATACGTGGTCGAGGCGTCCGCGCACCACCACGTCGGCCACGGGATCGGTCGCCCTCCGCCGGTCACCGCCGGCCCGCACCACGTAGCTGATGGCGCAGCTGCGGGTGTGAAACGTCGGCGCAGTCACCTCCGGCACGGTCAGCTCGAACGCACCCGCGGCGTCGGGGGCAGCGCGATCGATCAGCGTCATGACCGGCCCGGGCGGCGACGTCTCCACGCGCAGCAGCCGCACCGCCTCGGCGCCGCCTTCCACGCAGCCGCGGACGATCTCGCCGGGCGCCGCCTCATGCCCGTCGAGCCGGAGCACCTCAGATGCTCTGGATCGGCACCGGGTCGCGATCGATTCCGGCAATCCGGTAGGCATCGATCTCGTCGAGCGTCTCGCGCTCGAGCAGCGCCCGCGCCAGCGCCTCGAGCTGATCGCGATGTGCGGTGAGCGTCTCGAGGGCGTTTCGGTGCGCCTCCTCGATGATCCGCCGCGACTCCTCGTCCACCATCTGCCGCGTGCGCTCGGAGATGCCGTCGTTGCCGCCCGGGAAGAGCGTCGGCTCGTCGTTGGGGCCGGGCAGCACGGAGACCAGGCCGATCTGGTGCGACATGCCCCAGCGGCCCACCATCTGCCGCGCGATGCGGGTCGCCTGCTCGAGGTCGGACTCAGCACCCGTGGTCAGGTCGCCGTAAACGACCTCCTCGGCAGCCCGGCCACCCAGCATCCCGGCCAGCCGCCCGCGCAGGTACTCATCCGTGTAGCCGTACCGGTCGGAGTCCGGGCTCTGGAACGTCACGCCGAGCGCCCGGCCGCGGGGGATGATCGAGATCTTCCGCACCGGGTCGCCGCCGGGCAGGAGCATGCCCACCAGCGCGTGGCCCGACTCGTGGTATGCGGTGCGCTCGCGCACCTCCGGCGAGATCATGATGCGCCGCTCGGCGCCCAGCACGATCTTCTCGAGCGAGTCGGTGAAGTCGGCGATCTGCACCTGCGTGTGGCCGCGGCGCGCAGCGGTGAGCGCAGCCTCGTTGGCAAGGTTCTGGAGGTCGGCGCCCACCATGCCCGGCGTGCTCGAGGCGATCGCGCCGAGATCCACATCGGGCGCCACCGGCACGCCGCGCGTGTGCACCTCGAGGATCTTCTCGCGGCCGATCTGATCGGGCGGGTTGACCGACACGCGCCGGTCGAAGCGCCCCGGCCGCAGCAGCGCCGAGTCGAGCACCTCGGGGCGGTTGGTGGAGGCGATCACGATGACGCCCTCCGTCCCCGTGAAGCCGTCCATCTCGGTGAGGATCTGGTTCAGCGTCTGCTCGCGCTCGTCGTGGCCGCCCAGCGACGCGCCCCCTCCGCGCGAGCGGCCGATGGCATCCAGCTCGTCGATGAAGACGATCGCCGGCGCCGCCTCCTTGGCCTGCGAGAACAGGTCGCGCACGCGGCTTGCACCGACGCCCACGATGGCCTCGATGAACTCCGACGCCGAGATCGAGAAGAACGGCACGCCGGCCTCACCCGCCACCGCGCGGGCAAGGAGCGTCTTGCCGGTGCCGGGCGGCCCGGAGAGCAGTACGCCCTTCGGCACGCGGGCGCCGAGCGCCGTGTACTTGGTGGGGTTTCGCAGGAAATCGACCACCTCGGCGAGCTCCTCCACGGCCTCGTCGATGCCGGCAGCGTCGGCGAACGTCACGCGCTGCTCGCTCTCCTCATAGCGCTTGGCGCGCGAGCGACCGAACGAGCCCAGGGCGTTGCCCGCGCTCGCCCGCCGCATGATCAGCACGAAGATGCCGACGAAGAGGAGCGTCGGGCCAAATCCCAGCAGCACCTGCTCCCAGAACGGTGGCGCCTGATCGGTGCTCTTGGCGTTGATGACGACCTTCTTCTGGTCGAGCAGCGTGTTCAGCGAGTCGTTGTCCACGAAGGTCGGGATCTCGGTCTTGAACGTGGTGGACGGGCCGCCGGACACTCCCTGGGGCAGCGTCGTCTTGGTCTTGAACGTGCCCTCGACGGTGAGGTCGGTCGAGTTGATGTTGGCGACGTTCCCGTCCTTCACCTGGTTCACGAAGAACGTGTAGGAGACGGTCGGGCGCGACGGCGGCTGGCTGAAGTGCGACGAGACGATCCAGTTGACCGCAAGGAGCACCGCCATCAGGACCCAGAACGCGATGCCGAAGGGGATCTTCCGCTTGCCCTTGTTCCCGTCCGAGGTGGTCGCGGGCGTGTTGGGCCCGCCCTCCACCCGCCACCGTGAAGGCGGCTTCTCGGGGGGAGGCGCGCTTCGCGCCGTCTTTGGAGTCGGATCCGGCATGGGGAGAAGTGTAGTGGGGGTGAATAACGGCGCCTGGGCACCGTTATCCACCCCGCCGGCCTCAGGCGGCGCCGATCGGTACCGGCCCTGAGTCGGACGCCTCTTCCGCGGCCGTCTGCTTGCCGGGGATGAGGGTCGCTGCCAGTGCTCCGATCGCCACGAAGGCGGCTCCCACCCAGAGCGCGGGAGTGATGCCGTCGGTGAAGAGCTGGGCCGATCCGTAGCCACCCGCGTGGGTGAAGATCGACGCCAGCACCGCCACCCCGAACACGCCGCCCAGCTCGCGGATGGCGTTGTTTGCCCCCGACGCCTGGCCCGCGTGGCTTCGCCCGACCGAGCCGAGCACCACCGACGCCATCGGCGCGAAGAAGAGCGACATCCCCAGGCCCGCCAGCACGAACGGGATCACCATCCCGCTGTAGGCCAGGGTGGGCTCGAGCACGAACGCGAGCCAGCCCAGCGCGATCGCCTGGAGCGCGAGCCCCGCCGCGATCAGCGGGCGACCGCCGATGCGGTCGGAGAGCACGCCGGCGATGGGCGAGACGATCATCGGCACGCCCGTCCACGCCAGCATGTGCACGCCGGCGCTCAGGGCCGAGTAACCCTGCACGTTCTGGAGGTACTGGGTGAGCAGGAAGATCGATCCGAACATCCCGAAGAACATCATCAGCGACGAGAAGTTCGCGGCCGAGAACGCACGGCTCTTGAAGAAGCCCATCGGGAGCATCGGCTCCTTCGCGCGAAGCTCCCACGCCACGAACGCCGCGACCAGGATCGCGCCCGCCACGAGCGAGACGACGATCTGGGGGCTGGTCCAGCCGGTCGAGTTGCCCCGCACCAGGCCGAACACGATGCCGAACATGCCTGCCGTGAGCAAGCCCACGCCGGGCAGGTCGAGCGCCTTCGACGGCCCGTAGCTCTCGCGCAGGAACTGGTATCCGAGCGGCACGGCGAGCAGCCCGATGGGCACGTTCACCCAGAAGATCCACTGCCATGAGAGGCCCTGGACGATGGCTCCGCCGATGAGCGGCCCGAGCGCGACGCCGAGGCCGGAGATGCCGCCCCAGGCGCCCAGCGCCATGCCGCGCCGCTCGGCCGGCACCGCCGTCGAGAGGATGGTGAGCGTGAGCGGGGTGACGATCGCGCCGCCCGCGCCCTGCAGCGCCCGCGCCGCGATGAGCGCATCGATGGACGGCGCCAGCGCAGCCGCGGCGGAGCCCACCGTGAAGATCGCAAGCCCGATCAGGAACATGCGCTTGCGGCCGAACCGGTCGCCCAGCGCCGCGCCGGTCATGAGGAGCACCGCGAAGGTGAGCGTGTAGGCGTTGACCGTCCACTCGAGCTGCGACACCGTCGCGTGGAGGTCGCGCTGGATGGTCGGCAGCGCCGTGGTCACGACCAGGTTGTCCAGCGTGGTCATGAAGAGCGCCAGCGACACGATCACGAACGTCCAGATTGCCTGTGTCTTCTGTGTCATCGTTCCCTCCTATCTTGTAAGCAGTAACTAACTTGGTTGGGCAAAAAAAGGGGTCATCGAGAGTCCGGCGACGCAAAGCAGTTGGCCACCCACGGCTCGGCCACGCTCATGAGGTCGATCGCCGTGGCGACGTTCATCAACATGCCGGTGGAGAAGAACGAGTGCAGGGCCAGATCGTCGCCGCCGGTGACGTCCTCGACCCACCGGTAGAGCTCGCCGTAGCGGCGCTGGACGACGGCGCGGACGTCGTCGTCGGCGCAGGCCGCGTAGGCCTGCATCTGCATCAGGAGCTCGGTACGGTTCTGCACCATCGCGGCGTAGGACTCACCCATGGCGTCGAACATCGCCTTGCCATCCCCCGGCTCGATGCCGGCGATGGCCGCCTGGAACCGCTCCATCAGCGTGTCGAAGCAGTGCTCGACCACGGCGATGAAGAGCGCTTTCTTGGTGCCGAACAGGCGAAACACGTACGGCTGGGTGATGCCCGCGCGCCGCGCGATGTCCTCGGTCGCGGTGCCGTGGAGGCCCTTGTTGGCGAACTCGATGACGGCCGCCTTGATGATCAGCTCACGTCGCTCGGATGCCGGCATGCGGCTCGAGCGCGCATCGGTCCGGGTATCTGACTCGATCGCCATGCGCCATAAGTTAGCAGTCACTTCCTTCACTGTCAAGGCGGGCGTGGGATGATGGCCGCGTGCACGACATCGCCGAGTTCCTCGCGACGATCCCGCCGTTCGACACCCTCGCCGCCGGCGAGCTCGAGCACGTGGCGGCGGCATGTGAGATCGAGTTTCACGCAGCGGGCGAGACGATCCTGCTGCAGGCATCGGAGCCGCCCTCCTACGTCTGGATCGTGCGCCGCGGAACCGTCGAGCTGGTGGACGACGGCCGGGTGGTGGATCACCTCGGCGAGGGCGAGATGTTCGGCCACCACACCATGCTCACCGGCGAGCTCCTGGGCGTCGCCGTGCGGGCACTCGAGGACACGCTCTGCTACCGGCTCCCCGAGTCGGTCATCCGGCCGGTGCTCGCGCGGCCGGCGGCGCTGAGCTACCTCGTGCACTCGGCCGGCGCGAGCCCCGAGCTCCGCGACGGCCGAAGCGGCATCCCCGAGCGGGTCGATCCCGGCCAGCGCCGGGTGGGCGATCTCGTGCGCCGCGAGGCGGTGGTGTGCAAGCCGGGCGACACGGTGCAGCACGCCGCGGAGCGCATGGCCGAGGCCGGCTCGTCGTCGGTGCTCGTCGATCTCGGCGACACCCTGGGGATCGTCACCGACCGCGACCTGCGCACGCGCGTAGTCGCCGCCGGGGCCGGCCCGGACACCCTGCTCGGCGAGGTCATGACAGCGCCGGCCCGCACCGTCTCGGCCGACCGCACCGCCGGCGACGTGCTGCTCGAGATGCTCGACCGCGGCGTCCGCCACTTCCCCGTGCTCGATGCCCGCCGAGCGCTCGTGGGCGTGGTGAACGACACCGACCTCATGGCCGTCGAGGCGCGGTGGCCGTTCCACGTGCGCGCCGCCGTGGGGAACGCCGCCACCCGCGACGAGCTGATCGCCGCGGCCCGCCAGCTCTCCCCCATGGTGATCGACCTGCACCGGGCCGGCACCCCGGCAGCGGCCGTCGGGCGGGTGATCACCACGGTGAACGACGCGGTCACGCGCAAGCTGATCGAGCTGGCCGAAGCCGAGCTGGGGCCGCCGCCTGCGCGCTACACGTGGCTGGCGCTGGGCTCCTACGCGCGCCGCGAGGCGTTCCCCGGATCCGACTACGACAGCGCGATCGCCTGGGAGCGCGCCGCCGACGACGCGGCCGCCGGTGCCTGGACGCAGCGGCTCGCGGAGCGCGTGATCAGCGGCCACGCCGCATGCGGGATCCCGGCCGACCAGCATGGCGCCACCGCCTCCCACCGCCTCTTCCGGCGCTCTATCGACGAGTGGGAGGCCGCGGTGGACTCGTGGGTGACCGACCCGTCCCAGCCCAAGGCGGTGATCCTCCTGAGCGTGATCGTCGATGCCCGCGGCGTGTGGGACGCGCCGCTGGCAGAGCCGCGTCTGAACGCGATCTTCACCCGCACGCGCCGCCACCCGCAGATGCTGCGGCTGCTGCGCCAGCTAGCGCTCGCCCACCGCCCCCCGCTGGGCTTCGTCCGCGGGCTGGTGGTGGAGCACGACGGCGCCAACCGCGGGCTGCTCGACATCAAGAGCGGCGGCCTCCTGCCCATCGCCGGCCTGGCGCGCGCGGCGGCGATGGAGGCCGGCGTCGCGGCCGCCTCCACCGCCGCGCGGCTGAACGCCGCCGAGGCGGCGGGCACCCTCCCGGCCAGCGACGTGGCGGTGCTGCGCGACGCGTTCGGGCTCTTCACCGACCTTCGCATGGATCATCAGATCACCCAGCTGGCCGCCGGGCGGACGCCCGACGACCACATCGCGCCGGACTCGCTCTCGCCGCTCACTCGGACGTACCTCAAGGAGGCGTTCCGGGCGGTCGCGCGCATCCAGCGCGGCATCGAGTCGCTCATGAGCCTCGAGCGGTGAGGGGCCGCACGCCGTGGCGCGATGCCCGGCTGGTGGCCGTTGACGTCGAGGCCACGGGCCTCGACACGCGCCGCGACCGCGTGATCTCGTTCGGGGCGGTACCCATCGAGGGCGGCCGGATCCTCGCCGGCGACGCCGTGTACGGGCTGGTGAACCCCAGGCGCGAGATCCCAGCGGAGTCGATCGTGATCCACGGCATCCGGCCGCAGGAGCTGCTCGAGGCTCCGGAGCTGCCCGAGGCGCTCCGGCCCCTCGCCGGCCTGGTGCAAGGCGCCGAGGTGATCGCCCACGCCGAATGGGTCGAGCGGCGGTTCCTCACCGCCCCGCTCCGCTCCCTCGGGGTGCGGCTGCCCCGCACGCTGCTCGATACCGCCCAGATGTTCCGGCTGCACGAGATCGAGCTCGGCCGGCCCGACCCCGGCCTCTGCTCGCTTGCATCCATCGCCGAGCGGCTCGGCCTGCCTGCCCACCGGCCCCACCACGCGCTGGGCGACGCGCTCACCACCGCGCAGGTGTTCCTGGCCCTCGCGACGCATCTCGAGGCACGCGGGCGCGGCACGCTGCGCCACTTCCGCTCGGCCGGCCAGGTGATGCAGACGCACGGGCTCTACAACCCGTAGCGTTCCGCGAACCCCTGCTTCGCCCGTGACCGCCTGTTTACGGAATGGAGCCGCAACTTTCACCCCTGTGAAGTGGCTTACAAACGAAGGTTCGCTCCGTCGGCCCCGCTTTTCGAGGGCCGCAGACACTGGGAGGGAGAGATGCGAAAAGCGACCATGTCGCCTCGCGCCGGGGCCATCGTGGCTCTGGGAGCCGTGCTCGCGTGCCTGGCAGGGACGAGCCAGGCATCAGCCCGGATCGCCACGGTGGCGGACACCGCGAGCGCCGCGCCGACGGCGACGCCGATCCAGCATGTGATCGTGATCGTCGGCGAGAACCACACGTTCGACAACATCTACGCCACCTACAAGGCGCCGGCCGGGCCAGACCATCAAGGACCTGCTGTCCGAGGGCATCGTCAAGGCCAACGGCGACCCGGGCCCGAACGTGGCCTGGCCCGCCAGTGGACGGCCACGGACACCACGGGAGGGATACTACGACCGACCCCGATTCCGGTGGCGCCGTACTCGACGCTGCCGCCGCCGAACACGACCTACGTCGACCCGCGCTGCGACGGCGGCCTGGCGCCGTGATCGCGCCGACTACGCGGTTCCCGGCGAACCTGCCGAACGCACCGTTCCAGATCACCAAGTACGTGCCGTACGACGAGATCCACAAGGCCTACAAGGCATGCGACAACGGCGCCTACGTCGGCGACCCGCTGCACCGGTTCTACCAGATGAACCAGCAGGTCACCAGAACATGAACAAGCTCTGGGTGTGGACCGCCGACACCGCCGGCGACTCGAACGGCGCGCCGCCGAGCGACACCAGACCAGGGTGCCGTCTCGATGGGCTTCTACAACGTCCAGCAGGGCGACGCCCCGGTGCTCGACGGCCTGGCCCACGACTTCTCCATGTCCGACAACTACCACCAGGCGGTGATGGGCGGCACGGGCGCCAACCACGTCGCGCTGGGCACCGGCACGGCAGCGTCGTACCAGGGCGCGTCGGGCAACCCGCTGGTGCCACCGGCAACCAGATCGAGGACCCGACTGCACAGCCCGGGTCGAACAACTTCTACACCCAGGACGGCTACTCCGGCGGCACGTACTCCGAACTGCTCCGACCACTCCGCAGCCGGGAGTCGGCGCCGATCCTCGACTACCTGAACGCCGACCTGGCCCGGCGCCTCGTCCGGCTGCGCACCGAACACCTACTACCTGCTGAACAACTACAACCCCGGCTACCTGGCCAACGGCACGCCGGATCCCGGCCCGTTCGCGGTCCCGCCGCAGAACGAGAAGACGTTCCCGACCATCGGCGACGAGCTGAACGCCCACAACATCAGCTGGGGCTACTTCGGCCAGGGCTGGAACGACGGCAACCCGAACCTGGATCAGTACTGCAACATCTGCAACCCGTTCCAGTACGCGACGTCGATCATGACCAGCCCGACGCAGCGCAAGGAGCACCTGCACGACCTCGGGCTGTTCCAGAAGGAGGCGGCAGGCGGGCACGCTGCCGGCCGTCTCGATCGTGAAGCCCGAGGGCACGTTCGACGGCCACCCGGCATACTCGACGCTGGCGGCCTTCGAGGCCTTCACCAGCACGGTCATCCACGACGTCGCGAGCAACCCGTCGCTGTGGCGGTCGACCGCGATCTTCGTGACCGAGGACGAGGGCGGCGGCTACTACGACTCCGGGTACGTCCAGCCGACCAGCTTCTTCGGCGACGGCACCCGGGTCCCGATGATGGCCGTCTCACCGTGGGTGAACCCGGGCCACATCGACCACACCTACACCGACCACGTCTCGGTGCTGAAGTTCATCGAGGCCAACTGGGGCCTGACCCGCTGTCGGCGACCAGCCTCGACAACCTGCCCAACCCGATCGCGCGGCCGGGCAACCCGTACGTGCCGACCAACGGGCCGGCGATCGGCAACCTGTGCTCGCTGTTCGACTTCAACCGCACGGCGAGCCGAGATCAGCGCGCAGCGAGTCGCGCTGCTCACGTGACCTCGACGCACACGATGAAGCCGTTCGCGCACGCGACGCGTGACGGCGCCCGACCCGGACGATCTCGACTAGCCCGGGCTCGATCCCGGTGCCGGCCCGGTCAGGGCCGGCACCGGGGATTAGCAGGGCAAGGTGGTGGCGTACAGGTGCACGTGGGTCGAGACGTGCCCGGCCGAGTCCACCGACGCCACGCCGAACGCGTGCGTCGTGCCGCACTTGAGCCCGGTGTAGGTGAAGGAGGTGGTGGTCAGGGACCCCTTCTGCACGCCGTCGAGGAACGTGAGGAAGTGGTCGGTCGTCCCTCCGCCGCTATCCCACGAGAGCGTGGCCGACGTCTGAGCGACGTTCGAGATGCCGAGGTTCGCGGGGTTCCTGGGGCACGGCGCGGTGGTGGCCGTGAGCGGATCCCGCGGCGACCGGTTGGAGATCATGTCGAGCGCCCTCACCGACACCGGATAGGTGACGTTGCAGGCAAGGCCGGTCGCGGCGCCCTGCAGCGCGGTGCCCTGATAGACGCGCACGCTGTTCACCCAGAGCTGGTAGCCGCCGACGCCGATGTTGTCGGTGGACCTCGTCCACGAGACGTCGATGCGGCCCACCCCGGGGTTGACCGACACCTGCGGCGCGGTGGGGAGCACAGGATCGGTGGCCTCCACCACGCGGATCGCATTGGCGCTGGTCGCGGCCTTCGACACCACCAGCTTCCACGAGTCGCCGCCGGCCAGCGAGAACGTGCCGACGCGGTTCCAGCCGCGGCTGCAGCCAACCGACTCGTTCACCGGCACCGCGCGGTACCCCCCGGTGGTGGAGACTCCCACGGTGACCGACTTCGGCGGGGCCGTGCACGACCAGCGCATGAACACGTCGTAGGCCTGGGTCTGCGGGAGGGCGAGCCGGTACTGCCAGTTGCCGTTCTTGTGGGTGATCCGGCTTGGCGTGGTCGAGTCGACGATCTGCTGGTAGGTGGTGCCCGCGTACATGCGGAGGTATGCCATGTAGAGCGGCCAGTTCCAGGTGCGGCCGGGGTCGGTGTGGTGGTCGGAGCCGCCGAACTCGCCCGGGTGGTTGGGGTCGGGCACCTGGGAGTGACCGATCACGTGCTTGCGGTCGGGCGTGATGAGGTACTTGTGGGCGAGGTAGCCGGCGAGCCGGGCCGAGCCGCGGTACTGGGTGTCGGGGAAGATCGTGCTGTTCGTGAACCCCGCATGCTCGATGCCCACCGAGGTGACGTTGTAGGGCCAGTTGCCGGCGTGCCACGCGATGTCTGCCTCGGGCACCATCTGGGCGACCTCGCCGGTGGATGCCACCACGTAGTGCGCCGAGCTCTTCGCCGCGGGGTTCTTGAACCACTGGTAGGTGCCCGCGAAGTTGCCCTCGGCGACGTGGATGACGAGGCGCTGGATGAGGTCGGTCACGGGCCGGTTGTCGACGGAGTAGTTCTTCGGCGAGGCCGGTTCCCAGAGCGCTCCGGGGTAGTCCGGGCCGGTCACGATCGCCGGGTTCGCGCCCGGCGGCAGCACGCTCCGCGGCGGGTTCGCGATGCCGGGTCCGCCGTCGCGCTGCGGGGTTGCCGCCGAGGCCGCGACCGGAGTCAGGAGCACGACGCAGAGAGCCAGCCAGGCGGCTTTGCGATGGCTCCTCAGCTCAGCTCCACGAGGAGCGGTGCGTGGTCGGACGGCTTCTGGCCCTTGCGGAAGTTGCGGTCGATTCCACATTCCGTGATCTTCGCAGCGAGCTCGGCGGACACCAGCGCGAGGTCGATGCGAAGGCCCATCCCGCGGTGGAAGTGGCCCTGGCGGTAGTCCCACCAGGTGTAGCCCACATCGTCGGGGTGCACCTGCCGGTAGGCGTCCACGAGGCCTGTGGCGAGGATCTGCTCCAGGCGGCTGCGCTCGTCATCGGACACGTGGGTGCCGCCGGTGAAGGCGGCCGGGTCGTACACGTCGATGTCGGCCGGGGCGATGTTCATGTCGCCCATGATCACGAGCGGCGCGCCCCGGTGGCCGCCGGCGCGGAGGGCCATCGCGTCGAGAAACGTGATCTTGGAGGCAAACGCCTCGGTGCCGAGCGCACGGCCGTTGGGGACGTAGGTGCTGCACACCCGCAGGCCGGCGACGTCGGCCTCGAGCCAGCGGGCCTCGCCGGGGTCTGCCTCTCCCGGGAGGCCGGCGGAGGGGTTCGTGAGCTCATGCGCGGCCGGGGCGGCGATGGCGACGCCCGCCCAGCGGCCGGCCGACTGCTCCACGGCGTGGTAGCCGATCTCCGCCAGCTCGGCGTGCGGGAACGCGGCCGCCTCGGTCTTGGTCTCCTGCATGCAGAGCACGTCGGGGCGGTGCAGCTCGAGGAACTCGAGCACCCGCGGGAGCCGCATCTTGATGGAGTTGACGTTCCAGGTCGCGAGCTTCACGGGTTGGTATCCTAGGCGCCCGATGGGCAGCCTCTCGCGAGACCTCGCCAGGGTGGTGGGCGCGGACGCGGTGCTCGACCCGGCTCCTGCGCTCTACCGATCCGACGCGACCGAGGCGCGCGGCCTCGAGGCGCGGCCCGATGCGGTGGTGCTGCCGGGCTCGGCCGCCGAGGTCGCAGCGGTGGTCGCGTGGTGCTACGAGCACGACGTGGTGATGGTGCCGCGCGGCGGCGGCAGTGGCTTTGCGGGCGGCGCGGTGCCGGTGGGCGGTGGCGTGGTGATCGATCTGGCGCGGATGACGCGCGTGCGCAGCTTCGACCCGCTCCTCTGGCGGATCGAGGTGGAGGCAGGGCTCGGCACGGCCGACCTGCGGCGCATCGTGCGCGAGAGCGGCATGTGGTTCCCGCCCGACCCGGGCGCCGCCGAGCAGTCGCAGATCGGCGGCAACATCGCGACCAACGCCGGCGGGCCGCACGCGTTCAGGTACGGGGTGACGGGCGCGTGGGTGACGGGCCTCGAGGCGGTGGTGGCGCCGGGCGAGCTCGTGACGGTGGGCGGCGCGATGCGAAAGGACGTAGCGGGCTATGACCTCAAGAGCCTTCTGATCGGCTCGGAGGGGACGCTCGGGATCATCACCGCGGCGTGGCTTCGGCTGATTCCCGCGCCTGAGGTCGCGATCCCCGTGGCGGCGGTCTACGACGGCACCGCGGACGGGTGCGAGGCGCTCGAGGCGGTGCTGGGAAACGGGCTGCAGGTGGCCGCGCTCGAGTACCTCGACGGCCGCACGCTGGAGCTCGCGGGCCGCGGCTTTCCCGGCGAGATCCCCGCCGGGGCAGGATTCATGGTGCTGGCCGAGGCCGAGGACGAAGGGCTCGCCGGGGAGCTCGCAGAGGTGCTCGCCGAAGGCGCCATCTGGGTGCGGCGGTTCGACGCGGCCGAGGAGATCGCCGAGCTCTGGCGCTGGCGCGACGGGGTCTCGCTGCGGGTCACCGCTCACCTGGGCGGCAAGCTCTCCGAGGACGTGGTGGTGCCGCTCGACCGGCTGGCCGAGGCGGTGGACGGCACGCTCGCGATCGGCGCCCGCCACGGGCTGGACTCATGCAGCTGGGGACATGCCGGCGACGGCAACCTGCACTCGAGCTTCCTCATCGACCGCACCGATGCCGACGCGGTGCACCGGGCCGACGCGGTGTGCGAGGAGCTATTCCAGCTGGCCGTGGACCTGGGCGGATCGATCTCGGGCGAGCACGGCGTGGGCTGGGTGAAGCGCGGCCACCTCGGCCTCCAGTGGAGCCCCGCAGCAGTGCAGCTCCACCGCGCGATCAAGGCCGCCTTCGATCCCAAGAACCTCCTGAACCCGGGAAAGAAGACGTGACCAGCCGCGGGAGCTGAATAGACGGTGCCAGGCACTTAATATTCACGCCGACCCCGCTCAGCCGATCTGGCAGCGACGGTGAATATTAAGTGCCTGGCACCGTTTATGCATGGGCGGGGAACGAGCTCTGCAGCTGGTGGCGGCCCGGGCGGCGGCGGCGGGCGAGGGCTGACGAGCGCGCGAGCAGGCGGTGGGCCTGGGCGGCGGTGACCCCGGCGGTGTCCACGATCTGCGTGCCGGGCGCCGCCGAGGCGGCGATCTGCGGCCCCGCGGCCGAGGCGGCAGCGCCCGCCAGCACCAGGCCGCGGTAGCCGCCGAGCTCGGCCGCACGGGGATCGATCACCGGCAGCCCGCCCGCCCGCATGCCCTTGAGCGCGCCCTGGAGCTGCGCCGGCCGCACCCCCTGCGGCGAGCACACCACGGCCACGGGGCCGCCCGAGAGCGCAAACGCGCGATCGACCGCGAATCCCAGATCCACCCCCATCACCGTCTCCGGCGTCGCCGCGCGGGCAACGGCCAGCGCGTCGAGCGTGCCCTGCAGCGAACCGAGGATGATCAGCTTGCAGCCCGCGATGCAGAGGTCGATCGTCATCGCGCGCACCCGCTGCTGCACGAACGCCCCCTGTAGCCGCGCCCAGGACGGGTGGCCGTGGTCCGACATCGAGATCACGTCCTCGTGCGGCATTCGCTGCCGGAGCGCCGCCACCAGCACGGCGGCGCCCGTCCCCGACGCCATCACGCCGATCGGGCCGTCGGAGTTCACGTATCTAGCTCACAGGGGCGCGCGGGCGGGTCTTCTGCGGGTCGTACACCGGATGGTCGTCCACGATCGCCGGCACGAGCCGGCCGTCGGGCAGCGTCACCTCGACCTGCGTGCCCTTGACGGCGAGCTCCGCATCGATGGTGGCCATCGCGATCAGCTTGTCAACGGTGGGCGAGCGGCCGGCCGACGGCGAGGTGAGCTTGCCCACGCCGCGCCCGTTCTGGAACACCGGCGTGTTGTAGTCGGGCGCCTCGTCGCCTGCGATCGCGAGCGTGACCGACCGCTGCGTGATGCCCGCGGCCTCCTCGGCGACGAGCGCCGCCTTGCCCACGAAGTCGTCCTTGTCCAGCTTGATCATGCGATCGAGATTGACCGCAAACGGCGAGGTGACCCCCGGGAAGTAGTCGTACCCGATGAAGATCAGACCCGCCTCGATCCGCAGCGACTCGACGGCCGCCAGGCCGTAGGGCCGGATGCCGAGGTTGGCGCCCTGATCGAGGATCGCCTGCCACACCCGCTCGGCCTTCTCACGCGGCACGAACACCTCGTAGCCCTGCTCGCCCGAGTAGCCGGTGCGCGCGACATAGCAGCCGTCCACGCCGCCGACCTTGACCGGGCGCGGGAACCAGCGGAAGTACTTGAGCCCCGCGACGTCCTCCTCCGGCATGAGCTGCTTCATGAGCTCGGGTGCGCGCGGCCCCTGCACCTGCAGGTGCGGGAGCTCGAACGTGTGCTCCTCGACCACCAGATCCATGCCCTCGCACGACTTGCGGAAGTGGTCGGCGTCCGACTCGAGCGCTGTCACGACGAAGAGGCTCTCGTCGTCCTCACCGCGGTAGACCACGCCGTCGCCCAGCATCTTGCCGTTGGCATCGCAGAACGGGCCGTACCGGGCCTGGCCAACCGCGAGGCCGGCCATGTCGCTGGTGAAGATGTAGTCGGCCGCGGCGATCGCGTCCTTGCCCTTGAAGAACCACTTGCGAAGCGGCGACTCGTCCCACACGCCGACGGCCTCGCGCACCGCGTGATGCTCTGCGATCGGGTCGCCGAAGTCCGAGATCCACTCCCAGCCCTCGAACTCGCCGAAGGTGCCGCCCAGCCGCCGCTGGATCGCGTCAAACCCTGTCCGGAGAAGGCCGTCCGGGTACACGCCGGAAGGCGCCGGCTCGGTCACGAGCATTGCCGCGGCGGCGGCTGCATCAAAAGGGGGAGCAAGACCGTCACCCATCGGGATCGGCACCTCGACCGGCTGGATCGTGGTGGGGGTGGCGCGGCGCGTGAGCTCCTGATGGCCCGGGGGCAGCACCATCGTGACGCCGAGGAGCGCGCGCGCAGCGGCCGGGTTGGGCAGCGTGCGGTACTGCTCGACCGGCTGCTTCTCCTTGCGGTCGAGGTTGCGGCGCAGCCGGCGCAGGCGCGCCTGGAGGCCGGCGTCCACGCCGGGGGTCGAGAAGATGGCCTGCTCGACGTAGGACTCCACCACACGGTTTCCCACCAGCGAGACGTCGGCGTCGCGCGCCTTGCCGGTCAGCGCCGAGTAGGTAACGACGCAGCGGACCGTCTCGAGGTAGGTGTTCCAGGTCGAGAGCACGACCTCGCCGCGGCAGCGCGCGCCGGTCTCGGGGATCGCGAGCAGCGTGATGCCGCGGTCGGTGATGGCCTCGATCAGCGCCTCGGCGGTCGGCTGGATGATGGTGACGAACTTGTGCAGCGGCCACACGTCCAGCTGGTTGAAGTCGCCGGGCTCGCAGCCGATCCCCAACATGTAGTTGTCGGCATAGCGGAAGAAGTTGCCGGTGCCCTTGGTCTCGCGCAGGTGGTCGTAGAAGAGGGTGGTGGTGGCGCTGATCAGGTTGGCGCAGCCGACGCCGTCCATCGGGTTGGCCATGATGACGCCGAGACGGTCGCTGGGAGTCCAGCCGCCCGGCCAGAGGTCGGTGAGCGCGGCGGCGGTCTCGCCACGCTCGACGCTGAAGTCTTCGGATGAGAGCGCGTAAGAGGAATGCATGGGAGCAGTTTACGGCACTTGCCGTCCCGGTTCCTGCCCAGTGAAGAAAACGTGCCGGCACCTGTTATTCACCGGCCCCGGTGTGCAAGGATTGGCGCCCAATCCTCGACGCGGGAGCTTCGACATGGCAGACGAGTTCGATTACGTGGTGGTGGGTGGCGGCAGCGCCGGGGCAGCCGTGGCCGCGCGCCTGTCCGAGGATCCCGGCGTGAGCGTCTGCGTGCTCGAGTGGGGCCCAACCGACGTCGGCTTCGACGACGTGCTGCAGATCCGCCGCTGGCTCGGCCTGCTCGAGGGCCCCATCGACCTCGCCTACCACACCACCCTGCAGCCGCGCGGGAACGCGCACATCGTCCACTCCCGCGCCGCGGTGCTCGGCGGCTGCTCGTCGCACAACACCATGATCTGGTTCAAGCCGTTCCCCGGCGACTGGCAGGACTGGGTCGATGCCGGCTGCACCGGCTGGGAGCCCGACGGCATGGAGCAGTACTACGACCGCATCCCCGGCCCGCACCAGATCATCGCCGAGAAGGATCGCAACGCCATCCTCTACGACTGGATCGAGGCCTGCGGCAGCGCCCTCGGCGTAAAGGAGAACCCCGACTGGAACGCCGGGCCGTTCCCCGACGGGGCCGGGTTCCTGGACGTCGGCTACAACGAGGAGACCGGCGTGCGCTCGTCCTCGAGCGTCATGTACCTGCACCCCATCATGGACTCGCGGAAGAACCTCGAGATCCGCACCGACACCCGCGCGCACCGCATCGAGTTCACCGGCAACCGCGCGACCGCCGTGCACACCCAGCACAAGGACGGCGGCACCGACCGCGTCGCCGCCAGGCGCGAGATCATCGTCGCCTGCGGCTCGGTGGACACGCCGCGCCTGCTGATGTACTCGGGCGTCGGCCCGCGGAAGCAGCTCGAGCACTTCGGCATCGACGTGGTCGCAGACCTGCCCGGCGTCGGTGAGAACCTGATCGACCATCCCGAGTCGATCATCATCTGGAAGCTGAAGAAGCCGATGGGCCCGGAGGGCGCGATGGACGCCGACTGCGCCCTCTTCAGCAACCGCCTCGGCGGCGACGACCGGCCCGACCTGATGTACCACACCTATCAGCTGCCGTTCACGTTCAACACCGAGCGGCTCGGCTACGAGGTGCCGGAGGATCGCTGGTGCATCTGCATGACGCCCAACATCCCCCGCTCGCACTCCACCGGCCGCCTCTACCTGCTCTCGAAGGATCCCGAGATCAAGCCGGCGCTCGACTTCCGCTACTTCACCGACGAGGACGGCTACGACGAGCAGACCATCGTGGACGGGCTGAAGATCGCCCGCGAGGTGGCCGCCCAGGGGCCGTTCGCCGACTGGATCGAGCGCGAGATCGCACCCGGCCCCGACATCACCTCCGACGAGGGCCTCTCCGAGTACGGCCGCGCCGTGCACCACACCGTGTACCACCCCTCCGGCACGTGCAAGATGGGAGACGCGGGCGACGAGACCGCCGTGGTGGATCCCGAGCTTCGCATCCGCGGGCTCGAGGGCATCTCGATCGCCGACGGCTCGATCTTCCCGACGATGCCCACCGTGAACCCGGTGGTCGCGACGTTCATGATCGGGGAGAAGTCGGCTGAGCTGGTGCGCTCGCGCACGTCATAGGGGGCCGGCGCTCGGTCAGCATGACCGCGGTGACCGCCATGCCGACAGCGATCGCGAGGATCGCGGCCGCGTAGCCGCCGGTCAGCGCCAGCAGCAGGCCGACGGCCACCGGCCCGGCCGCCCCGCCGATGCCGTAGAACGCCGACTGGACGCCCATCACCATGCCGAGATCGCGCTCGCCGTTGAGCTCGTGCGTGTAGATGCCCTGCAGCGGCGAGGTCATGCCGAGCGACACCCCGGCCAGCAGCGCATAGATCACCGCCACCCCGAGCGAGCCGCCGGCGAGCAGGAGCAGCGTCGCACCCGCCGCCAGGGCGTAGGCCAGCACGATCGACCAGCGCGCGCCGCGGCGGGCGATGAGCGTACCCAGCGGCAGCCGGCCGCCGAGCTGCGCGAACCCGCGGATGCCCGCCGCGAGCGACGCCGCCGCCAGCGGGAGCCCGGCCGCCACCATGATCGGCACCTGGTAGGCAAGGAGCGTGTCCTGCGCCGCACCGCTCACGAGCGAGGCCAGCAGCCAGATGCGCATCGCCGGGCTGCGCCACACCCGGCGCAGGGCATGGCGCACGGGCGACCACTCCTGGCGGTGCACCGGGGCGACAGCCCCCCGCCCGAGCACCACTGCGGCGAAGAGCATCACCGCCGCCACCGTGAGCGCCTCGATCCGCACCGTGTCGCGCCAGCCGACGTGGTTCACGAGCACCGCGGTGAGCGGGAGATAGATCGCGCTCGCAAACGCCCCGAACACCGTGAGCGCCGCGATGGCTCGCGCCGGCTGCTGCGGAGCGACCCGGGCGGCCACAGCCAGCAACACCTGGTAGAAGGCGAGGGCCCCGACGATCCCGCAGCCCATCACGTAGGCGACGGCGAATCCCGCAAAGGTGTGCTGCCACGACGCGAGCGCCATCAGCCCCGCGCCGGCCGTTGCAGCAAGCGCCATCACCGGCCGCGGCCCGGCCCTGTCCAGCAGCCGCCCGCCCAGCGTGCCGCCGAACGACGAGATGAGGACGATGCCGCCGTACAGCGAGCCGAGCGCCGCCACGCTCCAGCCGGTCTCGGCCGAGATCGGCGAGATGAGCACGCCGAACGCGTAGAAGCAGGCCCCGTAGGACACGATGGAGCAGGCGCCCAGCGTGGCGATGGCCACGCGGGGGATTCCGCCGGAGCTCATCCCGCCGGCAACTCCGCCAGCTCCGCGAGGAGCTGGTATGACCGCGTGCGCACGTCGGCGGCGGGCGCGTTGGTGGTCACCATGAACTCCGACACCCCGGTCTCGCCGATGAGCTGATCAAGCCGGGCGTGCACCGTCTCGGGGCTGCCGATCACCTGCGGTGCGAGCCAGCCCTCCACGAACGCCCGCTCCTGCGGCGTCCACGGGTGGGCCTCGACCTCCTCGATGGTGGGGAGCTTCGCCGGCGGATAGCCCGACCGCATGCGCGCGAACGAGAGCGCGATGGCCGACGCGTGGAGGTTTGCCTCCTCGTCGGTGGGCGCGACCACGGCCATGGCGGTGACCATCGGGTACGGCCTGTCGAGGATCCGCGACGGCTGGAAGTGGCGCCGGTAGAGCTCGAGCGCGGGCAGCGTGTTCTGGGCGCTGAAGTGGTGGGCAAACGCAAACGGCAGGCCCATCACGCCGGCCACCTGCGCGCTGAACCCGCTCGAGCCCAGGAGCCACACCGCGGGCATGTCGGCACCGAACCCGGGGATCGCGCGGATGCCGCGGTAGTCCTCGTCGGGCGCGAAGCCCTGGAAGTAGCCGAAGAGCTCGTGCAGCAGCTCGGGCAGGTCGTCGCTCGCGCCGAGCCGGCGAAGCGCGGAGGCGGTGCGCTGGTCGGTGCCCGGAGCGCGGCCGATGCCCAGGTCGATGCGCCCGGGAAAGAGCGCCTGGAGCGTGCCGAACCGCTCGGCCACCACCAGCGGGGCGTGGTTTGGCAGCATCACGCCGCCCGAGCCCAGGCGGATGCGCGAGGTGCGCGCGCCGGCATTGGCGATGAGCACCTCGGGCGCCGAGCTCGCGATGCCCGGCATGTTGTGGTGCTCGGCGTACCAGAGCCGGTGATAGCCCAGCCGCTCGGCCTCGACCACCAGCGCCGTGGAGTCGGCCAGCGCCTCGCTCGCGGTGCGATCGCTCGAGACCGGCGCGACGTCGAGCACCGAGAACGGCACCCCGAAGACCGGCGAGGCCGCGGCTGCTGCGATGTCATGCATCGAGGTCACTGCAGCAGATGATCGCGGACGAGTGACAGAAGCTGATCCACCGGGACGCCGCGGATGGCCAGGCGCAGGCCGAACGCCTCGATGGAGTTGAGGCTGCCGCTGGACTCGCCCTCGTCAACGGCGCGGTTCAGGCCGGCCTTCGCGGCCTCGTCCACCTGATCCTTGGTGAGGTTGTTGTCGCGCTCGAACTGCGCCAGGTTGGCGTCGCTCGAGAGCGCGAGGCCGAGCGACGTGGCCTGCACGTTCAGCTTGCAGGCCGCGCCGTCCAGCGCCGAGAGCGCCGCCTGCGAGAGGATCTCGTCGAGGCCGTGGGTCTCGGGCCAGGTGCGCGCGTCGCACGGGTTGCCCGAGGCCGTGGGCTTGTAGTCGAGCCCCCCGGCGGCGAGGTTGAGCGCCACCGGCGAGAGCGCCACCACGCATGCGATCGCGGCGAAGCGGGCGTCGCCGATCACGCCGGCCGCCTTCGCAGAAACCACAGCGGCACCAGCGAGAGGAGCGCCAGCACCGCGGCCAGCGCGAACGGCACCGAGAACGCCCGGGTGACCGCCTTTTGGATCTGATCCGTGACAGATGCGTGCAGATCCTTGATGCCCTGGCTGGTACCCAGCGGGGCGAATGCCGGATCGAGGTCGGGCGGGTGGGTGATGGGCGCGGTGCCGACGAGCTCGGCCAGCCGGCCGCCGAGGTCGATCTTGTGGCTGAAGCTGAGGTTGGACTGCAGCACGAGCGCGGTGGCCGAGGCCTCGGCGGCGTTGGCCTGCTTCTCGAGCTGGTTGGTGAAGATCGGCGTGAGGATGAGGAGGCCCACGCAGATGCCCGCGTGGCGCGCGGCGATGGTCCAGCCGCCGTGGATCCCGAGCGGCGTGCGGCCGCGAAGCGCCGTGGCGGTGAGCGCGCTGATGGCGAGTGCGAGGCCCGCGCCGATGGTGATCTGCGGCAGCACCATCCACCACCAGTCGGCTCCCGGCAGGAGCGCGAGCGAGGCGAGGCCGCCGCCGATGAGGAGCACGCCCCCCACGGCGCGCGCCCACGGCGAGCCGGCGGCCGGCAGAAGGCGGTAGACCGCGAGCGCTGCGAGCGGCATCACCGTGACCACTGCCGCGGCCTGAAGCGGTGAGTTGCCCCAGCCGTTGATCAGCAGCAGCACGATCAGGAAGAGCGCGGCGGTGAGCGCCGCAGACACCAGCGCGAGCGCAAGGTTTGCGGGCACGTCGGGGTGATCGATGTTCTCGTCCACCGGCCGCACGCTCGCCTGCGGGATGAACATGATCGCGATCAGGGCCAGCGGCACCTGGACGGCGAAGATGGCCTTCCACGAGATGGTGTCGGTGAGGATGCCGCCGATCGCCGGGCCGGCGGCGGCGCCGATCACGCCGGCGGCCGACCACACAGCGACGGCGCGCCGCTCACCGCCCGCGACGTCGGGCAAGAGCTCGAGCGCCGCGCAGATCGCGACCGCCCCGCCGATGGCCTGGATGCCGCGAAAGCTCAGGAGCCACGCAAAGCTCGGCGCGAGGGCGCAGCCCAGCGAGGCGCCGGCGAACACGACCAGGCCCAGGCGGCAGAACGCGGCGGGCGCGCGACGGCGCGCCATGTGGGCGGCGGGGACGGCGACCAGAGCCAGCACCAGGTTGAAGAGCGTGAGCACCCAGGCGACGTCGTTGATGGACACCGAGAAGTGCTCGAGGATCTCCGGCAGCGCGAGGATGACGATCGAGGAGTCGGCCAGCACCATCGCGACCGCCAGCCCGAGCGCCAGCGTGGCGCCGCGCGACTCGGCGTGGATGACGTCAGACGGAACTTGGACGACGGCCATGATGGAGCAGCTCATCCCAGCTGGACAGCTTCACTCGCGGCCGGCCATGCGGCTCGCCCGTCACGCGCTCGTGGCTATCGATGGCAGCCCACCCGTCGTACTCGACCGCCTCGGGCGCGCGCTCGAACACGAGGCGCTCGATGTCGGCCGGATCCGGGTGTGCAGGTACGTTGAGCCGCCCCGCGGCCGCGTCCTCGAGCAGCTGCTCGCACGACTCGGTGGCGTCCTTCTTGTTGGTGCCGATCACGCCGCTCGGCCCGCGCTTGATCCAGCCCGCGCAGTACTCGCCGGGCACGACCACCCCGTCGGCATCCACCACGCGGCCCTGATCGTTGGGGATCACGGCGCGCAGATCGTCGAACGGCACGCCCTCGAGCGGCATCCCGCGATAGCCGACCGAGCGCAGCACGAGGCCGGTCTTGATCACCTCGGTCTCGCCGGTGGGCACAGCCGAGATGCGGCCGGACGCGTCGGCCTCGAGCCGGTTTCGGCCAACGACGATCTCCTCGACCTTGCCGTCGCCGCGGATCTCGATGGGCGAGAGCAGAAACCGCAGGTGCACCTTGCGCGGCTTGGTACCGGGCTCGCGGGCCGCGTACTCGCGCATCATGTCCACGTTTCGGTTGGCGATCGCCGCGTGCTCGCCCGCGAGAGCCGCCTCGCTGGCGGGATCGAGCTCGAGGTCGGCGGCGTCCACCACCACATCGGCGGCCTCCATCTCGCCGAGCTCCTTCAGCTCGGGAGTGGTGAAGGCGGCCTGCGCGGGCCCGCGGCGGCCGAGCACGACGATCTCCTTCACGGGCGACTCGCTGATGAGATCGATCGCGTGATCGACGGTGTCGGTCGGAGTCAGCTCCTCGCGGGTGAGGCCGAGCATGCGGGCACAGTCCACTGCGACGTTGCCGTTGCCGACCACGACGATGCGCTCGGTGCCGAGATCGACATCGAGGTCGCGGTAGTCGGGGTGGCCGTTGTACCAGGCCACGAACGCGGTGGCCGAGATCGATCCCGGCAGGTCCTCACCGGGGATGCCCATGCGCCGGTCGAGCTGCGCGCCGACGCTCCAGATGACCGCGTGGTAGTGCTCGTGGAGGTCGTCGCGCGAGAGGTCGCGGCCGATCTCGAGGTTGCCGAAGAACCGGAAGCCCTCGTGCTCGGCGATCTTCTCGAACACGCGCGAGACCGCCTTGATCTTGGGATGGTCGGGCGCCACGCCGAGCCGCACCAGCCCCCAGGGGGTGGGCAGGCGCTCGTACATGTCGACCTCGACGTTCTCCTTCAGGAGGTGGCCGGCGGCGTAGAACCCGGCGGGGCCGGAGCCGACGACGGCGACGCGTATCGGTGCAGAATCCACAGCTGGAGATTAGTCGAGCACATTGAGAGAAACGTGCAGGCGTCAATGTCCGGCATCGGCGGACAACCGCGAATACATGTGCACGTCGGCTCGCTCACCGGGCAGCGCCAGGTACGACCGCAGGAGCCCCTCGTGCTCGAAACCCGTGGCCTCGAGCACGGCCGCGGACGCGTCGTTACCGGGCTCGACGATCGCCTCGATCCGCGCGAGGCCGCCCTCTGTGAAGGCCCAGCCGGTGATGAGCCGCACTGCCCGCCTGGCGAGTCCCTGCCCGCGGGCGCGCTCCAGCAGCCAGTAGCCGAGGCTCGCCGCCCCAGGCTGGCGCGCGTGCGTGAGCACGATTGCGCCCACCGCTTCGCCGTCTGCAACGATCGCGAACGAGATGCCCTCGCCGTGCTCGAGCCGGCCCCACTGCCGCTCGACGAACGCCAGCGCCGATTCCGGCGAGGGGTCGTGCGGGACGGTGGTGCCGCGCTGGACGTGCTCATCGCGGCTCGCCTCCTGCACGCAGCCGGCGTCGGACTCCTCCCAGCGGCGAAGCGTCACGACGCCGTCGGTGAGCGCCGGCGGATATGCGTGCCAGACGGGGCTAGCCACGGATGAGCCACCAGGTCTGGCCGGCGCCCTGCGATTCGAAGCCCACGCTCCGGTAGAGCGGCTCGCCCATCGCGGTCGCGTTCAGGGTGACCAGCCCGCAGCCCAGCTCGCGTGCCCGCAGGCACGCCCCGACCACCAGCGCGCGCCCGACGCCGCGCCGCCGAGCGCGCGTGGCCACGCCCATCGAGTAGATGCCGGCCACCCCGCGAAACGCGTGCACGCTGACGTGCCCGATCGCCGTGCCGCGGCGCAGCACCGCCAGGTGCAGCACGCCGGGCGGATCCGCGCCGGCGTGCCCGTAGGGCAGGTGGATCGTGGCGGCGTTGTCCGACTCCGCGACCGGGAACTGCGGCTCATCGTCTCGAAGCCGGTCGAGCTCCAGCGACATCCAGTGAGGCTGCCAGCCCCACTGGTATCCACGCGCCAGCAGGTAGTCGCCGAGCGCCTGATTGGGCCGGGCAGACCAGACCCCAAGATTGGTGAGGCCGAGCTCGGCGATGCGGTCGAGCGCCGGCTGGAGCCCGCGAGCCGACCGCGGGAACATGAGCGCGCCCTCACCGTTGGCCGAGTGCGTGAGCTCGACCCGCCCGAACCGCTCGACGTTCCCAGCGACGTGGCGGAACATCGACCGGTGGTTCACCAGGTTGGCCTGCAGCAGCTCGGCCGCCGTCATCGCCCGATCCTCCGCTCCACCTGGTCGCGCACCTGCCCCTGCTCGTCGATGAACTGGTAGCTGATCCGATTGCCGGCGATGCCGATCCGCAGGAACCCGTAGGCGATGAACGACCTGATCGCATCGGGCGTCGCCCTGGTGTTGGCCTCGTCGCCCGGCCCCTCGCCGCCCGTGCCGACGGTGAACTGCAGCACCCCGGCGCGCACGTGCCGCTCGTAGCGGTGCAGGTGCCCCGCGAGGATCGCTGCCACGTGACGCTGCCGCAGGAGCGGCATGATCGGGTTGGCGGCCGCGATCGGCCGGTGGGTGAGCACGAACCGCACCGGGCACGGGCCCTGGCAGGCCCCGAGCGTCTTTCGGGCAAACGCGAGCGCCGAGGAGTCGGCCTCCAGCCCGAGCACCACCACCTGCACCGGCCCGTACTGGGCGCTGTACTGGTGGCCGGGCAGGTGCAGCGCCGAGATCACCGCCGACCCGTCGTCGTAGGCGAGGTCGTGCTCGCCCAGGGCGGCCACCATCGGCGCCTCGCCCAGCAGGTCGTGCAGCGGGGCGAAGATCGCGCGGTTCAGGAGCGGGGGCGCGGCGAGGAGGTAGGAGTTGTCGCCCGCCGACAGGAACATCGCGGGATCGGCTGCGGCCGCCAGCCGCGCCACCGCGTACTCGTGGGCGTTGCCTGACCCGTAGTCGCCGAACGACACCAGCGTGATGGGCTGCGCAGTCGAGAGCGGCGCGGTGGTGAAGCTCCCCGACGCCGCCGAGCGCCCGCCGATGTTGGCCGTCCAGATGTACCGCGTCCCCGGCCGCAGGTCGGTGAATCCCGTGGCGCCCTGCACCACGGTGCCGTCGGGGGCCAGCGCGCTCAGCTGCACCGTCCCATCGTCACCCGGCTTCAGCTGCCAGGCCAGGTCGGCCTGCGTGGTGGTCACGCGCGTGAGGTAGGGGCCGCGCGCAAACGTCGTGGTGGGCGGCTTCAGCAGGTAGGCGTTGCCGTACCAGACCAGCACCCCCACCGTCACGAGCAGGAGCGCCGTGGTGATCACGAGCGCACCCAGCACGCCGCGCGGCGCCGCCCCTGCGCGCGCCTCGAACCGCGTCTGCACGAGCGGGATCACCTGCAGCGCGATCACGGCGATCGCCGCCACCCGCGGCCCCGTGGGATAGCCCAGCGCGAAGAACGGGAACGGCGCCACGATGGTGAGCGCCGAGCAGACCCACTCCACCCGCCGGCGCGGCTTCACCAGGTCGGCGCTCAGGCAGGCGATCGCCACGATGATGCCGATCAGGAGCGCCGGCCCGATGACCACTGCGCCCACGATCCGGTCGGAGAAGAGCGACCCCGCCGCGAGCACCAGCGCATCGACGATGAGAGCTATCCGCAGTGCCCGCATCGATCGAGGGTAGCTAGATCACGCGGGTGCTCAGGGCGCCTCCGTCGATGACCAGGGTCGATGCGTGCATGAACGCGCCGTCATCGCTCGCCAGGAACACGGCGGCGCCGGCGATCTCCTCGGGCCTCCCGAGCCGGCCCGCGGGGAAGCTCTTGACCATGTTCTCCAGGTAGTCCTTGTTGCCGAGGTTGCCCTCCGTCATGGTGACGCCGGGCGCGATCGAGTTGACGCGGACGCCTGATGGCCCGAACTCCGCCGCCCAGCCGCGCGAGAGCTGCTCGAGCGTCGCCTTGGTGGCGGCGTAGAGCGATCCCGAGGGCAGACCGACGGTGGAGATCCACGAGCCGAGGTTGATGATCACGCCGTCACCGCGCGCGGCCATCTGCGGCGCGATCGCGGCGGTCAGGAAGAACGGCGCGCGGGTGTTGACCGCCATCACGCGATCGAACGTTGCCTGATCGGTCTGGGCGGTGGGAGCCAACGGGAAGATCCCGGCGTTGTTGACGAGGATGTCGATGCGGCCGCCGAGCAGGGCGGTCGCGTCTTCTGCAAGCTGGGCGAGGTCATCGGCCGGGCCGCCCAGATCGACCGGCACGAAATGGGCCTCGCCGCCCGCCGCGGCGATGGCGGCGACGGTCTCGGCCCCGCGGCCGGCGTCACGGCCGGTGACCACCACGCGGGCTCCCTCTGCACCGAAGGCGATTGCGATTGCACGGCCGATCCCACTGGTCGCGCCGGTCACGAGTGCTGTCTTTCCTGCGAGTCTCTGAGTCATGGGAGGACTTGTAGCACAGGAATGGACTGAGTAGTCCACTTTGCGGTAGGCTGCCGCCATGGAGCTCACCGCCAAAGGCGCCGCCACCCGTTCGCGCATCGTCGGTGCCGCGGCCGATCTCGTGCTGCGGCGCGGGGCGCGCGGCACCAGCCTCGACGACATCTGCACCGGCACGGCAACCAGCAAGAGCCAGCTCTTCCACTACTTCCCCGGCGGGAAGGCCGAGCTGGTGCGCGCGATCGTCGCGCTCCAGGGCGAGCGAGTGATGGATGCCCAGCGCCCAGCGCTCGACAGGCTCGACAGCTGGGACGCGTGGGATCGCTGGCACGATCTGGTGCTCGCCCACTACGAGCGGAGCGATGCCGTGCTCGGCTGCCCCATCGGCTCGCTGGCATCCGAGATGGCCGCGGTGGATCCGGTGCTTCGCAGAGAGATCGCCGAGTACTTCGAGACCTGGCGGATGCGGATGGAGCGCGGGCTCGAGAGCATGCGATCGCAGGGCCTTCTGCGACCCTCGGCCGACCCTGCCGGGCTTGCGCTCGCCACGCTTGCGTCGCTTCAGGGCGGGCTGCTCCTCACCCAGACCACGCAGTCGTTCGAGCCGCTGGAGGTCGCGCTGCGAAACGCCGTCGAACACCTTCAGAGCTGGGCGGCACACGATTAGACGACAGGGTTTTCGTGTAAGCACCCCGTCATGGAATCCCCACGAGAGCCACTCTGGACGCTCATCAACTCGTTCGACGTCGAGACCGACGAGTCGGCCGAGTTCATCGCAGCGTGGACGCGCGCCCGCGACTACATGCAGACCCAGCCAGGCTTCGTCGATGCAAAGCTCCACGAAGCGCTCGCTGCCGACGCAGAGTTTCGCTTCGTCAGCATCGCCCACTGGGACAGCGTCGAGCACTTCCAGGAAGCGACCACCAGCCCCGGCTTCCGCGATGCGGCCGAGAGCCTCGGCCTCTTCTCACCCCACCCGGGCCTCTACCGCCTCGTCCACACCTGAGCGCCAGAGCCGCGGGGCGGCTACTGCACCTGGGGCATGACCTCGGCGGCCAGGCGCTCCATCTGCTCGGCGTCGTCGAAGAGCGGGTTCAGCTGCAGGAGCTCGGCGCCGGCGGCGGCAATCCTCCGCAGGCCGGCGGCGCACTCGTCGGGCGTTCCGGACACGGCCACGGCTGCGAGCCGGTCGGTGCCGTAGAGCTGCTCGAGCCCCTCGGAGATGCGCCGGCGGGCGCGGCCGGAGTCGTCGTCCACGGCGATGTAGACGCGCTTGGAGATCCTGAACGTGGCCGGATCGCGGCCCTGCTTCGCCAGCTCCTCCTGCACGCCGGCCGACCGCTCGGCAAACTGCTCGATGGTGGAGCTGCCCGCGCCGTAGAAGCCGTCGGCCAGCTTCGCTGCACGCCGAAGCGCGTTGGGGTGGCCACCGCCGATCCACACCGGCGGATGCGGCTTCTGGAACGGCTTGGGCTCCATCGTCTCACCGTCGACCTGCCAGAACCGGCCGTCGAACGAGACCCGCGGCTCCGTCCACAGAGCCTTCATCAGCTTGAGGCCCTCGGTGAAGCGGGCGGCCCGCTCGCTGGGATCCACGCCAAAGGCCGAGAGGCCGAACGTGCCGCCGATCCCGAGGCCGACCTCCACCCGCCCGCGGCTGAGCTGGTCGAGCGTGGCGATCGACCTGGCCAGGTGCACGGGGTTGTGCGCCGGCATCACGAAGACGGCGCACCCCAGGCGCAGGTTGGGGTTGCAGGCGGCGGCGTAGGCCATCGTCTCGAGAGCGCTCAGCACCGGCTTCGAGCCGAACGTGTGCTCCTGCGTCCAGGCGCTCTCGAAGCCGAGCTCCTCGGCCCGGTCGAGATAGCGGCGCAGAGCGGCGGGATCGAAGCTGCCGTCGGCGACGAACTGCGGGATCGAGATCGCGTACCTCACGGCCGCATCCTACGTGCGATCACGATCCAACGGCGGCAAGGTACGGCGCGCCCACGATCCAGCCGCCGACCCATTCGGGCTCGGCATCGGTCTCGACCAGCTCGACCGGGTCCCCCACGCTGATCACGCCCGGCCGGATGACCCAGCTGTCGAGCGACACCTGGTTCTCGAACCGGTTTCGGATGCGGCGAAGCACGTCCACGTCCTGCGCGCCGGAGTCCGGGTCGATGGTGGTCACGATGCACCGGTGCCGTCGCTGGAAGACCCCGATGAGCGCGTCGCCGATGGCGATCGCACGGCCTGGCCAGTAGCGCTCTGCGTCAGGCGGCACCCCGCCGATCAGCAGGTTTGGCCGCAGCCGGCGCACGTCCGTCGCGAGCTCATCGATCGCGCCGTCGGTGGCCACGGAGAGGTTCAGGATGTCGAACCGCTCGGGCCCGTCGTAGGCGACGAGCCGTGCGTCGTCTCCCCCGCGCTTGCGCACGAGCTCGGCCGCTTCGGGCGAGTCCCACGCGTGCCCGGCGACCAGCGGCCGACCGTCGGCGTCCGTCGATGCCGGGATCGTGAGCAGCTGGTGCCGCGTACGGCCGGTGAGCGGTCCGCGGTCGTTCTGCACATGCACCAGCCTGTCGCCGCGGACACCGTCGGGTGTCAGCTCGGCACGCTCGAGCGGCTCTCCGCCGAGCGATTTCACCGGATAGCGCCAGAGCCCCTCGACGTGCATCTCGCCCACCACTCTCTCTCACTCGTTGCTAACGGATAATCACATGGTATACCATTAGGCAAATGCACTCCTCGTACCCCGGCCCGCTGCGATCAGAGCCACTCTCCCTCGAGCTCCACAACACCATCTATGCCGCCGGCGGAGAGCCGATCGACGGACTGGCCGACGAGGAGCAGACGGCCGCCTGGCTCGCCGCGATCAACGATCGACTGCCGCTGGAGGATGCCCCCGACGGCCCGCTCCCGACCCGTCAGGAGCTGATCGATCTGCGAGGGGCCATCCGCACGCTGCTCGCCGAGCCCGATGCCGAGGCCGTCGCGGTGGTCAACCGCGCGAGCGCCGCCGCGCCGCGCTCACCAGGCGCCAGGCTCGTCTCGGGAACGCTCCGGCCGGCATCCGACTACCACGGAGCGAGCCGTGCGCAGGTCGTCCTGGCAGCGTTTGCAAACGACGCCATCGCGCTTACCACCGGCCCCCATCGAGGCGATCTACACGCCTGCGGTGCTCCGGGCTGCGTGCTGATGTTCCTCCGCGACCACCCGCGGCGGATGTGGTGCAGCAACGCCTGCGGGAACCGCGCCCGGCAGGCCCGGCACTACCGCCGCACGCACCACTGACCGGCGCAGCAGAAGGAGCATGACCAGCGCGCTTGCCACCAGCGCGGCGCCCGTGAGCGCGAGCCCGGGCGGCGAGGTGAAGAGCAGCTCGCGCGCACCGATGAGCGCGCCGCCGGCGATGCCGATGTTGAACGTCGTGTTGGTCATCGCAGAGGCAGTGTCAGGCGAGGCGGGCGTGGTGCGAAGCGCCACCGTCTGAAGGAGCGTCGGGAGCGTCGAGAAGACCCCGCCCCACACGACCACGACGGCAATCACCACGGCGCCGGCATGCACCAGGCCAAGCACGAGCAGGCACGTCGCGGTGAGCGCGATCGCGATCCCGAGGCTGCGGTGCGCCCACCGATCGGCCACGACCCCCGTCACGAACACTCCGACGATGCCCGCCGCGCCGTAGCCGAGCAGCACGAGGCTCACGCTGTGGGAGCCCACGCCGGTGGAGGTGAGAAGCGGCGTGATGTAGGTGTAGAGCGTGTAGTGGCCGAGCGTCATCACGACTCCCACGGCGGCGATCAGGAGGATCGGTCGCTGCCGCGCGCTTCGCAGCACCGATTCGCCGGCCGTCGTCGCGGGCGCCTGCGTCGCAGGAACGACCAGCCACGTGAGGACGGCGAGCAGCGCCATGGCAACGGCGCACGCCGCGAACGCCCAGCGCCAGCCAAACGCAGTGCCCAGCGCGGTGCCGAGAGGCACCCCGAAGGCCAGCGCGAGCACGATGCCGCCGCTCACGATCGCCATCGCGCGGCCGGCCTTCGCCGGCGGCACGAGGCTGACGGCCGCCGCGAACACCGCGGCGAAGAATCCCGCGTGGGCGAGCCCGCCGATGAGGCGGGCGCCGAGCGCCACCCAGTAGTCGCCGGCCAGCGCCATCACGACGTTGCTGAGCGCGTACACGCTGAGGAGCGTGGCGAGCACCGTGCGGCGCGACCAGCGGGCCACGAGCGCGGTCATCGGGATGCAGAAGACGGCGACCATCACGGCGTAGGCCGAGACGAGCAAACCCACCTGCGACTCGCTGGTGCCCAGGCCCTGGCTGATGACCGGCAGCAGGCCGACCGGCAGGATCTCGGTCGTGATCCCGGCAAACACAGTGGCGGCCAGCACGATGAGCACGGGAGTGGCGGAGCGCCGGCTGGTGGATACTGACGTCATGCCCATATTATACTTCGCGTTGGAGCAAAATGGTGAAGGGAGACCGCGATGCGGCCGCTGACGCCGCGGGGAGCCGCGCTACTCGAGACCGTCCACGCCCACCCGGGGATGACGCGGGCCGACGCCGCGCGCGAGCTCGGCATCGGCACGGGAGCCGCGACGGAGCTCGTCGCCAGGCTGGTGGACGCACGGCTCCTGGCCGAGACGCCGGCGGCACCGACAGGCGGCCGTGGCCGGCCGACCACGCTGCTCGGCCCGCACCCGGACGGCCCCCTGGTGCTCGCGGCGAGCGTCACGCACGAGTCGTGGCAGCTCGAGGCGGTCTCAATCACCGGGGATGCCGTGGGATCCGCGCACGGCCAGACCTCGGGCGCCACCCCCGATGAGCTGCTCGGGGCGATCGCAAAGGCGAGTGCACGGCTTCGGCGGCGGTTCCCGGGACGGGTGCGCGGGATCGGGCTCTCGGTGCCGGGCACGGTGATCGAGGGCCACGTGCTCGACTCCGTGAACCTGGGCTGGCAGGGAGTGGACGTGCGCGCCGTGTGGCCGAAGGCGCCGCTCTTCGCGGCGGGCAACGACGCGACGCTCGCAGCCCTTGCCGAGGCCCGCCGGGGCGCTGCGACCCACGCCCACTTCGCCCTGCACCTGCTCATCGATGCGGGGCTCGGCGGCGGCGTGATCGAGGATGGGCGGCTGGTGGAGGGCGCGCGCGGGGTGGCGGGCGAGTTCGGGCACATGCCGTTCGGCGATCCCGCGGTGGTCTGCCCGTGCGGTGCGCGCGGCTGCTGGGGCACTGCGGTGGATGGTGGCGCGCTCGCGCGGATCCTGGGCGACCAGCCCGGGGAGGGCGACTCGGTGAGCTATGCGCGGAAGGTGCTCGCCGCCGCCGCGGCGGGCGACGCGCGGGCGGCCGGCGCCCTAGCCTCGGTGGCTGCGACGTTCGGGCGGGGGATGGCCGGGCTCGTCAACGCACTCGATCCCGATCTGGTGACGCTCGGCGGCCTGGCGGCCGATCTGCTGGCGCATGCGCCAACGGAGCTCCGGGCGGCGTTCACGGCCGGGCTGATGGAGTTTCGCCGCTCGACGCCGCCGCCGGTCATTCCCGCGCTCCTGGGCGACGCGGGGCCGCTCATCGGGGCTTCCGAGCAGGTGTGGACGCAGCTCTGGCCGCGGCTCGAGGCGTGAGCTTCGCAGCGACCGATCTGCCCGGCCTCCTCACCAGTTCGGGGTGAAGCCCTCGGGCGGGACGCCGCCGATGGTCAGCACCTGCATCCCGCCGGGCCCCGCCGAGAGCTTGCGCCGGGATCCGGGGCCGACGCGGATCACGTGGCCCTTGCGCACGGCGTGCGGCTCGCCGTCGATGGTGACGGTGCCGTCGCCCTCGAGCACGATGTAGACCTCCTCCTGGCCGTCGTCGAGGTGGTCGTGCTCGGGGTAGTCGTCATGGTTCGGCGGCGAGGTGGTCATGTTGATGCCGAAGGCTGTGATGCCCAGCTCGCGGCGGATCATCTTGAAGCCGTCGTCGTGGTGCTCATCCATGTCGTCGAGGTGCTTGATCGTGTAGTCGGACATCCGGCCGGCAGCCTATGCGCCGTCGCCGAGGGCCGAGAGGATGTCCGCCGCGGGGCCCGGCCGGGCGGCGCGGTAGCCCGTGCCGGCCCAGAGGTGCACGCGGTCGGCATCGCCGGCAGCAGCGGCGGCCTTGCGCAGGGGCGAGGTGAGGTGGTGAATTGCCGGGTAGCCAAACGGCGCTTCGCTCTCGTGGCGATCGATGAACGTGGTTCGCAGGCCACGGGCCGGGCGGCCGGTGAATGCCTTGGTGATCACGGTCTCGGTGCGGGCGGGATCGGCCAGCGCGGCGCGGTGAGCGGCAGATGTGCCCGCCTCGTCGGCCAGCAGCAGAGCGGTTCCTGCCATGGCCGCGTCGGCGCCGGCGGCGATCACCGCCGAGACGTCGCCCGGCGTCGAGATGCCGCCGGCGGCGACGATGGGCATCGAGGTGACACGACCAACCTGCGCGACGAGATCGACCAGCGGGATGGCCGCCGGGGGCTCGCGGGGAGTGAGCGTGGCGGAGTGGCCTCCGGCAACCGAGGCCTGCACCGCGACGACGTCGGCCCCTGCATCCTCCGCGGCCGCGGCCTCTTCTGCCGAGGTCACGCTCTGGACGATGATGGCGCCGGTGGCCAGCAGCGCTGACATCGCTGCGCGATCCGGGATCCCGAAGGTCAGGCTGATGACATCCGGCGGGTGCGCGGCGAGGATGTCCAGCTTGTCGTGCCAGCCGTCGTCGTCCTCGATCGGATCGTCCCCATCCAGCGTGAGCCCGTACGGATCGGCCTCGGGCTGGAGGGCGCGGGCGTAGCGGCGAAACTCCGAAGGATCGACAGGGAGCGGGTTCGGCACGAAGAGGTTCACGCCAAACGGGACGCCGGCGCGACGCACGGTTGCCATCTGAGCCCCGAGGGCCTCAGGCGTCTGGTATCCGCCGGCGAGGAACCCGAGGCGCCCTGCCTGCGCTGCGGCGATCACCAGCCCGGGATTGCTCGCCCCGCCGGCCAACGGAGCGGCCAGGATTCGCGGAAGGGACTCCATCGAAAGCCGACGCGGGGAGTCCTACTGCGGCTTGGAGAGCGGGCCAAGCCCCATCGTGGGTGTACATTGGGTGTTTGTCGCCCACGTTTCTCGAATCGCGGCCGCGTTTTCACCCCGCTCGAGGGCCCACCCTCCATACACCTGAAACGTTCTCGACACGTCAGCGTGGCCCATCTGGTTAGCCACCACGGCGATCGGTACACCCGCCGTAAGCGAGTGCCAAGCGTAGGTGTGTCGTAGGTTGTACGGGGCTCGATACTCGAGACCCGCAGCGGCCAGCGCCGGCTTCCACACTTCGCGCCAGAAATACACCCAACTGATCGACCGACCGTCGATGTTGAAAACCCGGCGGGTGGCGAGAGCGCGCGGGGAAGCCTCGATCGCGGCTACGCCGCGCGACGTGAGGTGGACCGACCGCCAGGCGAGCTCGGTCTTAGCGCCAGGTAGTTCGACGGTGCCGGCGGCCAGATTGACGTGCCGCCATTCGACAGCGACGGCCTCGGCCGGCCGAGCCCCGGAGTCAGCCATGAACAGCACTAGAGGCCCCCACCGTCCACATTCGACCGCGACCCGATCGAGTTCGTCCACGGTAAATGGCAAGATCTTTTCACCGCGGACTGGGCGGGGCGCTCTGGCGCCCTTTGTCGGATCGACGCTTACCAGCCCCGCCTCGTTGCCGAACCGGTACACGGCACGCAGTGTCCGCAACATGTCCCGCTTGAAGGCTTTGCCAACCGGAACGCTCACGAGCATCCTTTGAATCGACTCCGTGGTCACGTCGGAGGCCTGAGCGTCCCCGAGCGCGGCAAGCGGCCGCACAAGTCGCACGCGTGCGTCTTTGACCGTGCCAGGGGCAGCCGTGTACTGGCTCAGGAAGCGATCCGCGAGCTCGCGCAACGTGATTCGCGGCACGTAACGGTCACCCTGCTCCAGTCGGTCAAGTTCCTGGTGGAGCATCCGACGGGCCTCACCCTTGGTGCGGACCGTCGAGGTAGCCCGATAGCGCCCCCCTTCGTACCACCGGCCGCGCCATCCACGGCCATGTCTCGTCACGCTACCAGTCTGCATCAGCTCCTCCTGTGGACGTATGCGATCGTGTGTGCGAGCTTACTCGCTTCCGTCGTCGATCGTGGGGGGCGCAACGGCCCAGGAGGCGATTCGCTGGGAAAGAGAGTTCTCAGCGATACGAAGGTGACCTCCAGGTAGACGAACTGCCGGCACATCCCCTGACGCGACCCAGCGATGCACGGTACGCATCGACACCCCTAGCTCCTCGGCGACCTCGGCGACTGTCAGCCACTTGCAGCTCACCGCTCGAGGCACCCCAACGCACCACCGAGAAATCGCACGCGTTGACGTCCGCTCGATGAACCCGTCACTCTCCGGAGGCGCAACAGGACGATTCCCCCATCGCGCTCGAGTGATAACTCTGGCCGCGTGTGCCAAACGATGCGACAATGGCTGCGCCGCCGCACCGTACCGCTCCTTGACGCCCGATCCCTCAGGCCAGCGATTCGAGCGTAATCGTCAATAACAGTCTGCATCAAGGCTGCAGCGCGGAGCGCGACCAACGCTTGACCCACACGTGCTTGCGTCGAATCAGGGAGGCGGGTGGCGGGAGTTCGCCCGTTTCCAGGTTCTTTCATGAAAACCCCTTCTTCCCTGACGAGTTGTGAGATTCGCCCTTAAGCCCGCCACCCGCCTCTTGTAGTCTCAGGCCTTTTCGACCCCGCCTCCCCCGGCCCAGCTTGGTTGTGTCGTACTTCTTACGGTCGTCCATTGCTCGCGCGAACCTTTGAACGCTGAGCTGATCTCGATCGCTGATTCGGTTTTCCCCGCACCACCGCTTGTAATCGTCGTAGAGCCAACTCGACGGCGTGACGGCCTCGGGGTCGTCGACCGTGCAGTCTTCGAGCCACTGTCCAAACGTATCGTCGTCCCGGCGCCAAACCGCCGTCCTCGCCTTGACCACGTCCGGCTCCTCTCCGAGGCCATCTCTCAGATAGTCGACCGCGGCCCGCACTAGCCACGCAAGCACGCCCGGCAACTGCGCGGCTAGTTCAGCTTTGACCTCAGCTCGCGGTCGAGGATGCTCGATTTCCGTGTCGCACGGAAGGAGTTTCAAACGATCCCACACTGCAGTGCTGTGTTCGGGCACTGATGGCCGGTCGTTCGCCGCGATTAGAATTGTGTGTGTCGGCGGGAACTCAGACACGTGCTCGTATTTCCGGTGAGCGCGGATGGCGTCTCCGCCACTTAACTGCTTAATCCTGCTGGCGTTGATCTGGCCCTGGGGCAAATCTGAGACGACAACCAGCCGGCGCCCCATCAGGTCGGCGAGTTCCTCGTTGGGGCCGCCACGGTTGCCCGGCTGTGCAAGAAGCAGCGCCTCGCCATCAGCTGAGCTTCCGTAGTCCCCGAGCGCTTTCAGGAGCACCCAAAGGAGCATGCTTTTCCCGTTTCGGCCGGTGCCGTACAAGAGCGGCACCACCCGTTCTCCTGGATTGCCACTGACAGCAAGGCCGAGGAGGGCACGAAAGAAGCGGAACACGTCAGGATCGGTGCCGAGCACGAGCTCGACCAGTTCCAAGAACGCCGGCGCCGTGGCGCTTGGGTCGTATTCCACTCTGGTGATCTTGGTGCACAACTGTTTCGGATCGTGGGGCTTGAGCTCTCCGGTCTTGAGGTCAACGATGCCGTTCCAGCAGTTCAACACCGACATGTCTGAGTCAAGCATGGTGGGCGTGACCAGAATGCCCGCCTCACCGCGCGCCACCTCGAGCATCGAGCGGATGCCATTTGCCCCAGCGAGCCTGCGTGCCCACGCGCTCATCTTCTTCGCAGAGTCGGCGTCTAGGTCGATCGCTTCGACAGCGACTTCTTTGGCGACCCGTCGGGCGAGCTGCGTCACCCTCACGGCCCCCAGATCTCGCTGCCATCGGCGACCATCCCACACGAGCCACAGCTTCCACTCGGCGACGTAACGAACGCGCTCACCATGGAGCTTGATGAATCGGTTCGCCGCATCGTCATCGCTCAGCCGTACCGAGGTGAGCTTCGCAGCTCTCAGGACGTCCAGACCATCGCTCACAGAACCCCGCCTTTTTTCATGCCGTCTGCAATCGTGCGTTCAACCGAGCGCTCGCCCTTAACAGCGGTCAAGCCCATCGCATCAGCCTGCGTGCGCAGCGCAGCAGCAGCCAGATCGCGACTGATCATCCCGGTGTCGACAAGCGCACCTGCAGAGCGCGCCGTCACGTACAGGCCGTTGTGCCAGAGCGGGGCGCGTTCGAGGCTGCGTAGCAGCCCCGCCATCCGCCACAAACCAATGTCAGTGGCTTCCCCCGGTGGTATCGGGGGCCGCACCACGCGCGGCTTCTCGGACGGTGGTGCGTAGGCAAGTAGGTCGGGAGGCAGCTCGGGGATCGCGGCCACCTCGTGAAGCCACTCGTATCGACGGCCATTAGGGTGGCGCGACGGCGGGAGCACCTGCTGGCCGTTCCCACGCAACTCGACACCCCGCACGCGAATGTTCGTCGCGCGCCAACTGGCCGGGCGACGGTAGAAAGCCACGAGCCCGTCTCGACCCGACCTCGCGACCAATCCCTGATCGAAACGGATGCCCAACTGCTCGACGCCGCGCTTGGACCGCTGGAACTCCTCCTCATCGATATCGTGCCGATCCAGGTCAACGGCGAGGATGCCGTTTTCCGCCAGCGGTAGTCCCCAGCCGGTCGGATTCTTCTCAGCGGCTATCGCCCGAATCTGGTCGGGGTCGGAGGTCGCGTAAAGCCTCCAATCGACGCCCCTGCCCCAGATGCCGGGATTCTTACCCCTCAGCGCGACGACAACCCAGCCGTGACGCACCGCACAGCGGATCACGGCGGCAGTGAGCGGGTCGGTCTCGCTCACGACACGTCTTCACTCGTCAGCCCGGCGCTACCGGGCTCTGGTTCTGGGTCGGGGCTTGCGCGCCTCGCGCCTCGCGCCACTGCGCGGCGGGTTGGGCGGCGCTCACGCGAGCGGGCCCGAAGAAGGCGACAGGCACCCCGGAGGTTTGCACTTCCCCGGCTCTGGCGTTTCGAGCGCCGCTCTCGCCGGTCATAGATCACCATCGTGCTGTGCGACAGGTCCAGCAACGCGCGAGACCGCTGGTTCACCCACTTTTGCGCTCGTGCTTTCTGCGCCGCGTCGATGGTGGATCCTTCCTGAGTGCCTGATTGAGGGCTGGCCTCACCTTGGGAGTTTTGTCCCCTCACCCGGAAAAGTCAAGTCCCCGCGAAAAAGCGAACGCCTCGCTGGGTCAGGAGGCCAGCGAGGCGAACGACATCGCACTCAAGGCGGCCCGGGCATCGACTACCGCAGGCCTTCGCGCACCGTACCGCGGCACATCGCGGACATGCAACCCAAAGGTTGCACGGACAGAGTCGCGCCCGTCTCCCCCGCGTGCGCTGGACACATGTGATGACGATTCGTGGAGACAGGGTCTGATGTGCGGCCGTCTAACGTTTAGACGGCCGGCCCAAACGCAGTCACCAGCTTACGCTTGATCGCGGCGGGGTCGCTGTAGACTGCGCCACCGGTGTGAGGGGCCAGTGCCGGCCGAAAACACTCGGGCGCAAGGCCCCGGGTCGCTCACGGGCTATTCGAGCAACAAGTCGCGCACACTGACGGCGAGCGTATCTGCCAGGCGGTAGATGTTGAGGACGCTTGGGTTGACCTCTCCGCGTTCGATCGCACCGACGTAGGTGCGGTGGAGCCCGCAGTCGTGCGCGAAGGCTTCTTGCGATCGCCCGTCCTCCTCTCGCAGTCGGCGCACCTGTTCGCCCAAGGCGTGGAGGCGGTGGTCGGCTTGGGCATCTTTAGGGCGGCGCGGAGGCATCGCTCCACGCTAGGCCGGTGATGCCGTAGACTCTACAGCCATCGACTAGCACCAAGGAAGGTGGATCGTGAAGGCTCCAGTAATAGTCGCCGTGTTCGCGTGCCTGCTCGCCGGCTGTGGCTCCGATGCGAAGGCTCCGGGCCCCGACGTCCGCGGCCAGGCCTTGCCGGCTGCCGAGCAGACGCTAAAGAAGGCCGGCATCGCCTACTCGGTAAAGGCCGAGGACGGACTCTTCGGCGTGCTGGTAGAGCAGGACTGGCAGGTGTGCTCAGAGAGCAAGGTCAACGATCACGACGTGACGCTGCACGTGAAAAAGCACGGCTGCTAGATCGAGATCGTCGGCCTCACTGGCCTAGTCGGTGGGGATGTCGCTGGAATAGAGGTGCCCAGCGAGCCAAGGGTGGGTGAGGGGGGTGGTGTCTGGCCCGAGCATTTTCCAAGCGAGCTCGGTGCAGATCTGCCAACGTTGGAGTTGATCCGCGGATCTGACGAACCCCGGTATGGCCAGCGTCGGCGCGCCCCGTGTCTGTGCGGTACTCGGGGCTCTAGACGGATCGACGCCGTCCTCCGTCACAGAGGAGGAGGCGGGTTGACTGCCTCGTCGCGCGCGAGCTGAAGCAGTGCATCTTTCTGTAGCTCGGCCTGGAGCTCGGGGGTGAGCGGCAGGTAACCGACCTCCGCGGCGCGGATCGCGTGAAGCAGTCGTCGGCTCTCCGCCTCGATTCTCGTCGCCAGCTCGGGGTACGCAGCGATGAGCGTCGTGACATCGTCGGCCAGCCGGCGCCGGTTCTCGGCGAGCTCGTCGAGGACTGCGCTCCGATAGATACCCTGAACCGTGCCGACCTGCCACGAACGGCCACCACGCGCAGTCGGTAAGCCCTCCTCATTCAGCGCGTCGGCGATGGACTGCCAAGTCTGGCCGCCGTCACGCTCTGCGCGAACGCGGCGAAGCAGATCGTCTGAAGTTCTCCTGGGACGTCCGAGCCTTGCCCCTGCGGCCCGCTTCGCCTCGAGCGCGGCGCTAGTTCGTTCGCCGATCACGCGTCGCTCGAACTCAGCCGCATTCGCCATCGTGACGGCCGTGAAACGGCCCGTAGCGGTCGTCGTGTCCAACTGGAGATCTAACACCAGCACCGACCACCCTTGTTTGTCAGCGGCGCTCAGCAGGGTTGCAAAGTCGATCACGTCGCGGCTGATGCGGTCGAGCTTTGCTGCGACGAGAACGCCGCCCGCCTTGCGCACGGCATCGACGGCGTCTCGCAATCCGGGCCGGCCATGGGTCGTCTTGCCGCTCGCGATGTCCTGATAACTGCCAGCGAGCTGCCAGCCACGGTGATCAAGCTCCGCGGAGATCACGAGCGCTTGGGCGTCGAGACCGAGCCCACTCACTCCTTGCTCGTCCGTCGAGACCCGTAGATACGAGACGACGAAGGGGGCGGGCGGCGACATGCAATCATCATATCACAGCTAAACGGTCGTTTTGCTGTACTAGAGCTCTAGGAACACACGGCTATCGACGATCTACTCCGCATTGACTGATACCAGAGACGCTTGCCCGACGACGATGGAACTGGCGAATCGGTGGTTCTACCGACGAGGCGGAACGGTGGTGCCACAATGTCGTACCCAGGACTGTGCTGCCGTTTGAAGCGCGTCCCATGGACTTCCCAGGGGAGGTGTGTAGGACAGGTCGAGATCGCTGAGTCCTTCGACGGGGGTCCCGTAGTAGATGGCGGTCGCGGCGACGTCGATGCGTTTGGCGATTTCGGAGTGGCGGTGACCGAAGAGCTGAACGCCGAGCAGTTGCCCGGTGGTTCGGTCGCCGGTCAGCCGCATGTGGATACGGCGGCTTCCCGGGTAGTAGGCCTTGTGGTCGTCAGCCTGAGCCGCGATGGTGAACGCGTCATGGCCTGCCGCCATAGCCTCGTGATCGCGTAGACCTGTGCGGGCCACTGCGTGGTCAAAAACCTTGACGACCTGGGTGCCGAGGCTCCCCTCGAACTCCCGGGATGCGCCGAGCGCGTTCTCACCAGCGATCCGGCCCTGCTTGTGGGCGGTCGTTCCCAGCGGCAGGTAGGTCTCCCCCAGCTGTCGGTGGTGCGTGACGACGCAGTCGCCGGCCGCGAACACGTCGGGCAGGTTCGTGCGCATCTGTCGATCGACGTTGATCGTCTGCTTCGCAGCCAGCGTGGCGCCTGCCTGAGCCGCAATCGCGGAGTCGGGCCTGACGCCGACCACCACGAGCACAAGCTCGAACTGATGCTCGCCGTCCTCGCCGGACGGGCCGGTAGTGGTGACGCTCAGGCTCCCGCTCCTGTCGGCGGCGATCGCTCGCACAATGGTGCCGGCTCGCACATCGACTCCGTGCTGCGTGAGCTCGTCGCGTACCAGAGCCCCGAGAGCGGAGTCGACGGTGGGGAGCACCTCTGGGAGCTGCTCCATTTGCGTGACAGTGATGCCCCGGGCGGTGAGCCCCTCGGCCATCTCTAGGCCGATGTAGCCGGCACCGACGATCAGAGCTGTAGCGGGCTTTCGGCGTTCGAGGAACTCCATGATCCGCCGCGTGTCCCCGATGGTGTGGAGTAGGTAGACGCCCTCCATGTCGGCTTCGAGACCGGCGATCGGAGGGCGGACGGACACCGCACCAGTGCCGACGATCAGCTTGTCGTAGGGGAGGCGACTCATACTGTCGGCGTTTCGCACGACTAGAGAGTGGCCGTCGACATCGATGGTCTCGGCCACCGTGTCGAGGTGCAGGCGCATGCCGGTCTGCTCCAGATCGGCGATGGTGCGGTGGGCCAGGTTACGCCAGTCGGGCACCTCGCCCGAGACGTGGTAGGGGATGCCGCAGATCGAGTAGTTGGGGTACGCGTCGGCGAGGACGACATCGACGTGGCACTTAGGATCCAGGTCGCGGGCGCGGAGCGCAGCGCTGATGCCCGCGTCGCTTCCGCCGATGATCACGAGCCGAGTCACGATTCGAGCGGCGGGTCGAGAACTGCGCGAAGCATGGCAAACGTCTCCGGGACGATGCGGTAGTAGGCCCAGCTGCCTCGGCGGTCGCGCGCCACGAGTCCGGCCTCGAGCAGCACCCGCAGGTGATGGCTGACGGTCGGCTGGCTGAGCCCGAGGGGCTCGGTAAGATGGCAGACGCATGCTTCGCCGCCGGGCTGCGCCTGGATCAGGCTGAGGAGGCGGAGACGGGCGGGGTCGGCGATGGTCTTGAGCGCTCGGGCGAGCTCCAGGGCCTCGCCCTCATCGAGCGGCCCCTGCAGGAGCGGCGGGCAGGCGCTATGGGTGATGACGGGTACGAGCTTCATGGACTCATATTGACACAGATTGATATTGACAGCAATCAATGCGGTCTGCCATGATGGTGATATTGATGGTCATCAATGACCAAGGAGGAGTCATGGAGCCGACCGCAATGGACATTCTCGATCCCGTCACCCGACACCATGTTGAGCGGGCAGCGGTGGCGCTGCAAACGGAGTTCGCAGGCGTGTTCTCTCGCGAGACGATCGAGCGTTACATCGCCGAGTCGACCGAGCTGCTTGGCCCAGCGAGGATCAACGTGTTCGTGCCCGTGCTCGCGCATCGCTTTGCCCGGGAGCGTCTGCGCGCCCTTGCCCAGGCCGAGGGGCTGGTCCCCAAGGCGCAGTCCGAGGTGCTGTTCGTGTGCGTCCACAACTCTGGGCGGAGCCAGATGGCGGCAGGGCTCGTGAAGCGTCGCGGCCAGGAGCAGTTCCACGTGCGGTCTGCCGGAAGCGATCCCAGCGAGCGCCTCGATCCCGCAGTCATCGAGGTGATGACCGAGGTCGGCGTGGATATGAGCGAGGAGTTTCCCAAACCACTTACCGACGAGGTCGTCGCGGCCGCCGACGTCGTGATCACCATGGGCTGTGGCGATGCCTCCTCGATCTACCGCGGTAAGCGCTACGAGGACTGGGATCTCCCAGACCCCGCCGGCCTCGACGTCGATGCCGTGCGGGCTATCCGCGATGAGCTGGACGCGCGGGTGCAACTGCTGATCTCCCAGATCCTGGCCGACCAAGCGTGACCGCCGCGACCGGGCGAGCCCTCGCCGCCGAGCTCGTGGGAACATTCACGCTGGTGTTCGCCGGCTGCGGCGCGATCATGGTCGATCAGAAAACCGGCCAGCTGACCCACATCGGCGTTGCCATCACATTCGGGCTGGTGATCATGGCGATGATCTACGCGGTCGGCCACGTCTCCGGCGCGCACCTTAACCCCGCCGTGACGACGGCGTTCGCGCTGACGCGTCACTTCCCCACCCGTCTCGTTGTGCCCTACTGGCTTGCCCAGTTCGCCGGCGCAGTCCTCGCAGCCGCCATGTTGCGAGGCTCACTCGGCAACATCGCCCATCTCGGCGCAACGTATCCGACGGGCTCAGACCTCCAAGGAGCTGCTCTGGGAAGGCGTGCTCACGTTCTTTCTGATGTTCGTGATCATGGCTGTCGCGACCGACTCCCGAGCGGTGGGGGAGGCGGCTGCGATCGCTATCGGCGCAACCGTGGGCCTCGACGCGATGTTCGGCGGCCCGATCACCGGCGCGTCGATGAACCCTGCCCGTTCGCTTGGCCCCGGCATCGTCACAGGTGACCCTCACGCCGTCTGGATCTACCTGCTTGGTCCAATCGCCGGGGCGACGCTCGCCGCACTCGCATACCAGGCGATTCGCGCCGAGCCGCACGCCACTCAGAAATAACGGTGGTTAGGCTGAGCCAGTGGAACCATTGAAACCCACCACAGCACCACCCACGGGCAAGGCCGATTCCACCCAGGTCGCGTTCATTCTCGGGATTTCGATTCTCTGCGGAGGGCTCGCCTACCCGGTGACCGCTGCAGCTCTCAAGCTCACCAGCTCATCGGTGATCTGCGCCAGCCGAGCGCTTGTTGGCGGTCTGATGATGCTCCCGATCCTGCGACTCGTCGGGGCACAACTCCCGACAACCTGGCGCGGTTGGGCGTGGGCGTTCGCGATCGGCTTTGGCAACATCACGCTCACCCTTGCGGGCATCGCCGAAGGCACTAACCTCGCCGGGGCGGCGATCGCGGCAGTCCTGCTTAACAGCGCGCCGTTCTTCGCGGCATTGGCTGCCCGCACGCTCTTGGACGAGCGCCTCACCCGGCGCCAGGCAGCCGGTCTCGTCATCGGGTTTCTCGGCATCCTGCTGATCGTCCGAAGCGAGACTGGATCGTCAGGCTCCGACGTCGCCGCCGGAATCATCATCTGCCTCAGCGGAGCGCTCGGCTGGGCGGGCGCCGGCCTGGGGATGCGCTATCTCAGCATCCGTGAAGAGCGGTTCGATGTGTACGGCGCGACGACTGCCCAGTTTCTTGCCGGGGGAGTGCTGCTTCTGCCCTACCTGGCATTGTCACGACCGACACCCACCGCGTGGTCGTCTCCCGAGCTCTGGGCAAGTCTCGCGTTCCTGGTCGTGGGAGCACAGGTCATCACCTACGTCGGGTTCTACATCGCCATCAGCCACTGGACGGGCGCCCGCGTGTTCTCGTGGACGTTCCTCGTGCCTGCCGTCGCCGTCGCCGTCGAAGCAGCGCAGGGTAATCTCCCTGACGCTGCCGCGACGGCGGGGCTCGTGGTGGTCGTCGCGGGCGTCGGCCTGGTCACCCGCGGCTGACCGCGTCTAGCAGCAGCCGGCTCGCGTCGCGGGCTGGATGACCGGAAGCCCCTTGGCAGCGGGATCCGACGTCTTGACGGCCCTGATGATGGCTCCGTGCAGACCGTCGGCCACCTCGTGCGTGTACTCGACCGTTATCTGCTCGAACCCGGCAGCTTCGAGGCCCGCCTCAAACTCCGCCTTGGAGAGCGCTCCTGCGATGCATCCCACGAAGTTGCCGCGCTCGGCCCGCTCGGTGGGGGTGAGCCGATCTTCTGCGACCACGTCGCTGACCCCGAACCGGCCGCCGGGTCGCAGCACGCGCGCTGTCTCGGTCAGCACCGCAGCCTTGTCGGTCGAGAGGTTGATCACGCAGTTGGAGATGACAACGTCGACCGAGTCCGCCGGCAGCGGGATCTGCTCTATCAGCCCCTTGAGGAAGTGGACGTTGGTGGCGCCGGCGTCCCGGGCGTTCTGTTGGGCGAGCGCGAGCATCTCGTCGGTCATATCCAATCCATATGCCGTGCCCGTCGGGCCGACGCGCTTGGCCGAGAGGATCACGTCGATCCCACCGCCAGATCCAAGATCGAGCACCGTTTCGCCCGCATTGAGGTCGGCGACTGCCGTGGGGTTGCCGCAGCCCAGGGCCACGAGCACGGCCGCATCGGGTAGATCACCGCGCTGCTCCGCGTCGTAGAGCGCCTCACCGAACCGACCGCCCTCTGTGAGATCGACGCAGCACTCACCCGAGCCGCACCCAAAGCTCGAGTCCTTCTCGGTCGCCATCAGCGCGTACTCGGCGTACTTCTCCCGCACCTGCTCACGCAGGTCATCGCTCGAGGTTGCCATCAACAACACACTCCTTTCATGTCCACGACTTCGGCGAGGCGCTCCGCTGCCTCGCTGTTCAGCGAGTAATAAGCCCACTTGCCACGGGCTTCGCGTCGTAACAGGCCCGCATCGGTCAGCTTCTTCAGATGGTGTGACACGGTCGGCTGCGCCAGACCCAGCGGCACGGTGAAGTCACAAGCACATACGGCTCCTGGGCTCTGGGCGACCAGGTTCACGATTCGCACCCGCGCCGGGTCGGCCAGCGCTTTGAACACGTCCGCCGTCGCCGTCGCCTGCTCGTCCGTGAGCGTCGGCGCAGACAACGCGCCGCAACACGTCACCGGGTCAGACGATGTGCTGCTCAACTGCTCCGCTGCTCTCAACGGGCCCTCCTCGTATCGACAATCGTCAATGTATCGAAGATCGTCGATCGATGCCAGTGGGAGCGACTGCTAAACATCCGCGGAACCCCTGCTGCGCGGGGCTGGACACCGAAAACGCGACACCCGTGTCTGATCTTGAGATCCAGGCTTGCGGGACTAGCGACAGCCGTTGGAGCCGAGAGACGGCTTGCCCAGACGGCTATCGCCGAAGCTCACGAGTCGGCCGGAATGGATCAAGAGCTACCGCGGCGCCAACGAGTCGCTCGCGGTACCACGCCTTTCCCTCGACCTCACCTCGGTCAATCATCTCGATCAACCGCCAAAGGGTCCGAACGACGTCAATCCGTTCGTCGACAGTCGGTTCAGCCGCGGTCATTGCGCTGCTCGAGCCGCCAACCGCTCTCGCGTGAGCGCCTGATCAAGCTCCCACACCTTCTGGCGGAGCGCCCGTTGCACCGTCCGGCTCGGGTCGTCGCGCCCGACCCTATTTCGGCGCGCCCGGTGAAGTCGTTCCGTCACCTCGAGGAGTTCCAGCTCGATGCGATCCGTCTCCGCGCGCGCGCGTTCTAGTTGAGAGAACGTCGGGCGTGCGCTCGGCCACCTGCCGCACCCTTGTTCGCGCTCATGCATCGCGTGATCGTACTCGGCGGGTCGGCGGGTCTCGGCTACGGCTGTCTGGCCCGCCAAGCCGCAAAGCGCCGGAAGGTGCGGCCGTTTCACATTCTCAGTACCGGGGAGCCGAGCGACGCCCTTGAAAAGATCTCGCCGCGATTTGGAATGGGCAGGAAAGAGGGGTAGGCTGCGCGAAATAACGCCATGCGGTATGAGTCTTTGTTATCGGCTGTGAAGGGCTGTCTATCATCGCGATGAGCTGGGTGACCGTGAAGCAGGTGGCGAAGCACTTGCAGCTAAGCGAGGCGAAGGTGTACGCACTTGCGCGCTCGGGTCAGCTTCCTGCGAAAAAAATCGGCAGTCAATGGCGATTTGAGATCGCCGAGGTCGACGATTGGGTGCGTACGCAGAACCCAGACTCAGCGTGGTCACTGGGGAACCCGCGAGGTGAGCGATGATCTCGCTAGAGGATCACTATCGTGACCTCGAGACTCGGCTCCCGATAGAGCTCGACGACCGCTACCGCGCGCTCGTCGTCCCCAACGGCAACGGGCAGCTGCCCGTGCACCGCTGGTTTCATCTCAAGGAAAGCTTTTCCGCTCACATGTTCGACTGCGTTCTCGACGATGCCGGTCTCGGACGTCGCCGCACGCTGACCGTGCTCGACCCGTACGCCGGCGTCGGGACATCTCTTGTTAGCGCGCTAGAATGGGCACGCGAATCTCAGAGCCGAACCGTCAACGCGGTGGGAATCGAGCAGAACCCGTTCCTGCAGATGGTCGCGGCCGCCAAGGTGCGGGCCGTCACGCAAGGGGTGGACGATTTCCCAGACTTCCGTGCCAGAGTGTTAACAGCACATGGTCGCCGCAGGTTCCCGCCCGCGCCGGCCCCTGCCTTGTCCACCTTTGCGAACACGAGTTACTTCCCCGCCGGCGATCTTAGTGAGCTGCTACGGCTGCGAGCGACGATCGACGGCGTCGACGGTTCCCCGAACGCAAAGGCACTCGCCCGCATCTGCCTTGCCGCCTGTCTTGAACCGACGAGCGGACTGCGTCGCGATGGACGGGCACTCCGGCACGAGCCGCGCAAGGCGCGCGTTCAACCCCAGGCGGAGTTCGCCCGTCGTACGGAGCAGATCATCGAGGATTCCATAACACTGGTGAGAGGATCGCGCGGCCACGCGATACTCGGAGACGGACGCCGGCCAGGCGAACAGCTTCGGGACGAACGGTTTGACCTCGTCCTGTTTTCACCGCCCTATCCAAACAACATTGACTACACCGAGGTCTATAAGCTCGAGAACTGGTTCCTCGGCTTGATCACCTCAGCACCGGCATTCCGTGAACAACGCCTGCGAACTGTCCGGAGTCATCCGAGCGTACTCTTCCCGCCGAACTACCAAGTCAGCGAAAACGGCTACAGGGCCGAGTTCGTCCGCCTGGTCGACCCCATCCTCGAGGCCGTGCCCCCCGACCGCTATCAGCACCAGCGCCGCCGCCTCGTTCGTGGTTATTTCGACGACATGCTTGCCACACTCGAGCGTCTCCGTCCTCTTGTCGCGTCGAACGGTAGCGTTGTCTATGTCGTTGGCAACTCCGGCCATGGTAACGGCTCGGACGAGTTTGTCATTGCTGCAGACACCGTTATTGCGGCTCTCGCCGAGGCGGCGGGCTATACGGTTGACAGGATTGTCGTGGCGCGTCGCCTATCACGCCGACGAGGCGGCTCACCGTTGAAGCGTGAGAGCGTCGTTTTCCTACGAAAGACATGACTGTGGGAATCCTTCATTTCGAGCCTTCTGCGCGACTCCAGCAGTTCCTCGGCCGGGAACTCATTGCCGATCCGAACCTGGCGATTTCAGAGTTTATTAAGAACAGCTACGACGCCGGCGCCACGGAGGTTTACGTCGACTTTGCGGTCGCCGATCGCCGGCCGATCGATCAGACGATCACCGTCAGCGACGACGGCACAGGCATGAACCTTGACGAGTTCCGGATCAACTGGATGCATCCCGGCTTCAGCTACAAGGCCAGCGCGGTACCGACCGAGGGCCACAACCCGAGCGCGGATACGGCGCGGGGTCGGCGGGACGCGCGCATTCCGATTGGCGAAAAGGGGATAGGGCGCCTCGCCGCAGGCCGACTTGGCGAGCGACTCCACGTATTTACTCGGCGCCGAAAGCACGATCCGTGGCTGCACGTGTTCTTCGACTGGAACGTATTCCGTGATATGCATACGCCCCTCAATAAAGTACCTGTCGAGTACGACTTTGACACGCCTCCGGATGAGACGCGCTTCGATGTCGGCACTATTATCCGGATCGAGGCGCTGACATTGAACTGGGCGGGCCGCGTTCCCGGTCGAAAGAGCTCCGGTCGCTCGGATAGCCGCGTCGGCCGACTGCGTCAGGATCTCGAGATTTTGATACTGCCGCTCGAACCGCTGAGCGAGCACTTCCGTGTGCTGCTCGCGAGTGATCTTTCCGACCATAGTCCATTTCTTGGCGAGGTGACTCCGGCGGACATGCAGTTGATGGAGTACCGGTACACCTTCAGCTTGGAACCGACGCGGGACGGTGTGCGTGTCAAGCGCAGCATCGCTCGTAGTTCAGCCGTGGCTGAACGGGTAAACAAACCAAGCGTAACGAGCGACACAGTAAGGATCCCAGACGGAAGTCAGCCGACCGCGGATCCGACATCGCATCCTGGATCGCTCCGTTGTGGAGCTTTCCACGGGACCATGTACTACGCGCCGTGGTCTGGCTCCGCTCGACGCCTCCAAGATCTCCACATCCAAACCGGGGTGTTCGTTTACCGCGACGGCGTTCGTGTTGAGCCGTACGGCGGCCCCGACGACGACTGGCTCGGCGCGCAGGGGCGTAAGGCCAGTCGCCAAGGATACGCAGCTATCCAACCCAAACAGCTTTACGGGTTCGTGGCGATATCGAAGCGTACAAATCCCGAGCTGATCGATATGTCTAACCGGCAGGGTCTCCTCGAGGACGAAGCCTTCGAAGATTTCATCACCCACGCTCGAGCCGAGTTTCGCAACTTCGAGACCGTGGTATTTGACGAGTGGGTTGAGCCTGGATGGGCGGAGGACATCGACCGCGCACAAAAGCTTGCCGATAGGACACAATCGTCGACCGCAGTTATTGTCCGCGATCTCGTCCATTCGCTTCGACAGCCGGTGGCGGGGCTGGGCGCCGAGCTCGGAAACCTTCGATTCGTGGTGGCAAACTTTCCGATACCACGCGACACCCGTACCCGCATCGAGCAAGTGCTAGAACGTGCTGCCGCTCACGTGGGCGACATCGACAGCGTCGTGACCGAGTTCCTCGAGGTTAGACCGGAGGGCGATCTTGAACCCGTGGGGATACACGACGTCGTCGCGGAGGCCGTCGCGGCTGTCCAGAATCTCGCGGTCACGAGCGACGTCGAGATTGAGGTAGACGTGGATGAGCGCACAGTCATTGTTCCCCCTGGACATCTCCGCCGCGCCTTGGCGGAGCTCATTCGGAATGGGGTGCAAGCGCCACGACCACAAGGGGAAAGCCGGCGCTGGGTTCGCGTGACAAGCGGCTCAGAGAATGGGGCTGCACTGATCGCCGTCACGGACAATGGGTTGGGCGTGAGCGACGAGATCGCTTCGCGGCTTTTCAATGAGCCCGTTTCAACGACAGGCAGGCAAGGGGCGGGCCTGACCACAGCTCGTGACCTTATGGCGATATTTCGGGGCCAGATCAAACTCCTCAACCCCGGCGAACCGGGCGCGTGTTTCCAGCTTCGCGTTCCGTCGGTGGGCGAGGTTCGAAAGGAACTGCGCGCATGAGACCACACGTCCTTCTCATCGACGACGAAGCAGGCTTCCGCGACAGCATCGCGAGCGCGTTCGAACTTCGCGGTATCCCACTCGACGTGGCGGCTGACTGGCCCACGGGGCTTGCGCTGTTCCATGCGTGCGCTCACGAGCTCGTTATCGCTGACTACAACCTCCCAGAGTCGAAAAACGGCCTGCTCCTCCTTGCTGAGGCTAAGGCTCACAGGCCGTCGTCCAAGCTCATGCTGATATCGGGTGTGTTATCCGAAGCTGCAAATGGGATTCTGGATAAGTCGGCACTGGTCGACGGTTACTTGCCGAAACGGCCGGACATTGCCGATCGACTTCTTGTGGCAGCGCATGAAGCGGTGGCCCGAGCCGCCGAACCAACGGACTGGAGACGGGTTGCGGATGCGTATCTCGCAAGTGACGCGGTTGATCGTCAGGGGGTCGAGGAGATTGATCGGGCGCTCCGACGCGAGATGGGTGGCTGATGCAGCATTACTACCTCGATACGAACCCGCTCATGCGTTGGGCAGAATCGCGAGCCGAATCCGCGGAGGGGAGAAGCATCGCAGCAGGAATGCGAGTCGACGAACTGATCAACGGCGACACCATTGTCGCGATTTCCGAAATCACGTTGATTGAGTTCCACGACTGCGCGTGCACGTACTGTCGCAATAACAAGCCCGGGGATCACGACGAGGCCTGGCTCAACGGCGTTCAACGCGAGACCATGACCTGGATCGCCGACGGGCGGCTTTCTGTGCTGACCTCCTTGCCACGCATGTTCGAGACTGCGATGTCGTACATCACCCTCGCTCTATCCCGAGGAGAACGCCTCCACGCTTGGGACGCGGTCCACATTGGCCGCGCCACGGAGTGGGCCCGAGAGACTGGCGCAAAGGTCACGATTGTCACGGGGGATCCCGACTTTCAAACCTTCGTCAGATTGTTTCCCCAGCTGCAAGAGTTCATTGACATCGAGCGGATTGGTCTGCAGCCTTCGGTCAACTAGGAAGCTTACTCCGACGGGCTAGTAGTGTTCTGCGACGTAGGCGTAGGCGCGGTCGACGCGGGAGATCTCCGTCGCCGGGATGTCAGAGTGAACGCTGAAGAGTCGCACCGCATGGGTGGCTCGGCGGCGATCCTGCCAGACCTCGTGTCCGCAGAGGAACGGCGAATCATGCTTCAATATCTGTCGACCGGACATTCTCTGCTCTCCGGCGCCGGCTCTCTCGGAGCCGTGCGATACGAGCGTGAGCTCGATATGACCGAGGATCGAAAACGCGGGGCCTTCGTTCACGTCGCCACAGCTAGTGCGGTTCCGACCGGCGATGGAACATGGGTTGATGCCGCAGGCAACCGATTGGTGCCGCTTGTGGAGGGGCGGATGGTGGCCGCGTATGATTTTCACGCGAAGAACTGGCAAGGCGGGGTCGGTAGGACGGCGAGGTGGACCCAGTCGAACGGCGATTCCGTAGCGGATTGCCAGCCTCAGTTTCTCGTTCCGCCTCGATCTGGAGGGCCGACTCGCATCGCCATCTGTGATGTGACCTCCGCCACGAACACAAGAACAGTCTTGGCGTCCTGGATACCGCCGAGTTGGTCGTGCGGCAACACTGCTCCAGCGCTTAGCTTCGAATCCGAACGGCTTGCGCTCGCTGGCCTCGCGATCCTTAACTCAATGATTTCGACTGGCTAGCCCGTCGGCTCATCGCCGGCCTCCACCTCAACCGCTTCTACTTAGAGGCGCTCGCTTGGCCTAACCTCGACAAGAGCCAGCTCGACGAGTTAGCCGGCGCGGCCGTCGACTTGACGGCGATGACGCCACGGTATGCGCAGCTGAGCGAGAAGCCCGCCGTCTCAGGCTCGGGGCTCGACTACGTGGGGGCGCACGCGATCATAGGGCGGGTCGTCGCTCGCGGTTACGGTCTCTCCCCGGCGCATCTGGCAGCGGTTTACGATCGTTCGACCTCGAACCGTCGGGGATTCTGGCGCTATTTTGTAGGCGAATCAAGAAGCTTGTCCGTGGTTGAGGCTGTGCTGGCCGGCTTTCAAGATCCGAAGTCCGAACCCGGGAGGGCGCGGGTCCCACGTCAATGTAGCCTGGCGGGTGGCGAGCAGGATCTACGGCTCAGTGTGCGATCAGCGGTGGCCGGCTGATCAATCTCCCGGAGGAACTCGAGGCAGTTGCGCACGCTGGTTTCGCCGCTCCTCAGCAGTCGTGTCGATCGCGCGTTTCCAGAGTTTCTCTGCCTGGTCCGTCTCATCGCGAGGTGGTCCACGATAGGCGCATCCGATCGCACACCAGAAAAGCCGGGACATTCCCAAGTACTGGCTGACCAGCCTCGGGCCTTGCCGAGAAGGTCGAGCCGCCGGTGGATTCCCCGGTGCCTACACCCGGCCTTTGCGCAAAACCGCCAGCGCGTGTACTGCTCCCTCGTCAACCCGCGGTTGTCCACTTTGGTAGAAGATTACGGGATTGTGCCGCCCGGTGAACTAATGGCGTGCCCGTGCCAGCGGCACTTGTCCCGTAGTTGACGAGTGATGGTGAAGGATGGCGTCGAGCACACGCGACCCGATGACCAGTGGGTGCGGTGCCTTCCGGGATTGAGAACCTCCGTCGATGACGGATGTGGAGCGCGCTGCGCTTTTGCATCTCGCGCTGGGCGCGGGCACAGAGGAGCGGCGAGACTCGCTACAGGCTTTGAAGGGTGAGGGCCAGGCGACGTAGGCTCTGGACGCTGGAGCCGCCTGCGCCGCCTGGCCCCCAGTGCACTCGGCAGGTGCACGGAAATCGTCGCATGCCTGGCGTGAGAGTTTTGTGAGAAGCGTGGGTGGCCTTGTCTCTGCCGGCGCGCGCGTACACTCAGTGGCCGCGGCCAATGAACGAGGTCAGATGCTGTACAAGGAAGCCGAAAAGCTTTTCACGGAAGCTGGATTCGACACCGTGCTAGATGGCCCAGACGAACAAGGCAACTACAGCGTCAAGGCCATCCCGACCCAAGGCGACGGGGACTCCGTAGTGGGATACGCGGTCACGCCCGAGCTCGCGATCCGCCAGGCGTGGGCGATCTACGACGCATCGCGCTGACCCGCTGGTTGGGCGGCTGCCAGTGGCTCCACAGTGCAGCCGCCCAACGTCGCGATGATGTCACCATCGGCGGCTCGGTGTCGGCGGCCGTGGAGGTGGGAACCGTCGACCCGGCGTGAGCGCGTCGTCGGATGCCGCGCGGCGCCACCACTGGCCCTGAACGGCCACCCGACGACCACACCATCTCACGTCGGGCAGCGGGATGGTTCGGGGCTTACCCGCCGCCCGCCGCAGGCGATCATCTCACCTACCAAGCGCGCTCGCCGCTGAGCAACGCGAGTGTTTGGCGCAGATATTCCATCGGGATGCCTCCGGCCGGCTGTCGGTCACGTCCAACACGGCGCCGAGCAACTGTGCGTGGTGCGGCTCTTGGTCACCGTTGACCGCGTCCACGGCAAGTGCCAGGACGTTCTGCGCGAGGCCGACGAGTTCCTCGGGCGCGTCCAGGTCGAACGGGCCGAGGTAGTCGCGCAAGTCGTCGAGTCGCTGGGAGGCACGCGTAGCGTCTCAGCGACGTGCTTGCCGAGCACCTCACGGCGGATCGCCCGGGCGGCGGCTTCCGCCAGCAAGCAAGACGCCCCCGCCCAGACTTAGAGGAGCGTACAGCCATGGCCGAGACCCTGCCCAGTGCACGGTACCCCATCGCACCGCCTCATGCAAGCCGCAAGGCCGCTCCCAGATTCAGAAAACTTCTACCACCGGTGGAAGAATCCAGTTAGTGTTGCCGAGTCATGTTCTGGGCGACGGGCGCGGCGATCCGCTCGATCATCGTGACATGGTCAGAGCCGGCGTCCACGAATCCGATCTCCCCAGCCTCAAACACCGCTTGCGCGAGGATGGTAGCGATGGCTGTTCTTACCTCCGCCTCCTGCGGGCCGACAATCATGCGGTTGAAGGTGGACAAGACGGCTGCCTTGCTGCGACCGACAGCCTCAAGGTTGCGGTGCACGCGGAACTGCAGCGACGCGATGCGGACGAGGTAGAGCAGCAAACCAACGATCACGATGTCCCTAAGCAGGCCGGTGGCGATCTGCGCATTCATGGCGTCCGTGCTCGGATGGTCTGCAATCAGCAAAACTGCGGTGCCAACGACTCCGACCACTATGGCACCAAGCACCACCAGCCCCAAGCCTTCCAAGCCTTCTCATGATCGTCAACCTGGTTTGAGTAGTCGACGCTCAAGTCCCCGGCGGCGCTCGCGGCTGCCTCTGCCCGAGCGGCTTCGACGACCGGTTCGAGCGACTCGAGTTGCTGCTTGATCTCGTTCAACCGTAACTGCAGCGCCTCGGATTCGCGCGACGCACGTTCTCGCGCTGCAGGCGTCTGCTCAGCAAACCCCAACACCTCGAGCGTCCGCGCGAGTTCGCGAGCCACCCGATGCACCACCTCGGCGCGTTCTGACAGACGTTGCTGGAGGCTCAAAATCTTGGATCATCCGCTTGACCACCTTGGGAGCCTCGGTGAACTCCAAAGCGCCGAGGCGGTCACGACCCCTGAGGTTCTCAAGGTTGACGCGACGGAGCATCCTCAACGGTTCGTCGAGCGGCCATGCGGTTTCCCCATGCCCCTCGACTGTGCCTTTCTTCGGTGTGAGTCAAAAGAGCCTCCGGTGTCCATACGGTGTCCACCTATTGCCGTGACGTAGATCCATTTGGCTCTGGGAGCCAGCTGCGGGACAGGGACTCGAACCCCGATTACCTGATCCAGAGTCTGGTGACCCGAAGCGCCCTTGTATCCCCGTTCGACCAGATTGTCATACTGCCGTTATCGGGCTCGGACCGGCCGACTGATGGACGCAGCGATGCTCACGATCCTCGTGCTCGCCGCAGCGACATGGATTGGCGGGCTTCCCACGCCCCTGGTCGTTCGCCGCGCAGCGATGGCAACGCTCGGCGAGGCCGACAACGTGGCGCTCTTCCGCGCGATCGGCCGAAGCTACGGCAAGGTCGCCGGCGCGTCCCTGATCGTTGCCGCGGCAGCGGGAGCCTGGCTCTGCGGCGCTCCTTCGACGTGGGAGCGATGGCAGGCGACTTGTGCCGTCTTTCTGGTGCTCCTCATGCTCGCGACGGCCGCGGGCGTGCGCCACGCCCGGTCGCTGACCCGGCTGCGGCAGGCAGCGATCGGCGCCCACGACCCGTCGCTCGAGCGCTCGGCCGGGTGATGCGGGGTCTGATCGCGGCATTGACCGTCGCCATCGTGGTGACGGCGGCGATAGGCGTATCGTGACGGCAGGCGAGGCCCGCTGCCAGGCGGCCTAGCTCGGGAGCCGATCAGCCGGAATCACAGCCGTGGCGTCGATCTCGACCACCCATTCCGGCCGCGCGAGTCCGTCGATCACCACGCCGGTCGAGCACGGGAACACGCCTTTCATCCAGCGCCCCATCACCCGATAGACGGTGTCGCGGTAGCGGACGTCGGTGAGGTAGACAACGATCTTGCAGACGTCCTCCATCCGCGCGCCGGCCTCGTTCAGAAGCATGTCGATGTTTGCCATCGCCTTGTCAGTCTGAGCGGCGGCATCGCCGGTCCCGACGGACTCATTGGTTTCGAGGTCCAGCCCGACCTGGCCGCGGAGGAACACGAGATTTCCCGCGACCACGGCCTGGCACAGATCGTTGTCCAAATTCTGCTCCGGGTAGGTGTCCCTGGTGTTGAACTTCCTGATGCGAGTGTGGCTCATGATGTCCTCCTGCTTGTTGTGAGTTGCTGCTCAACGCCTCCGATGACCACCTCGGACACCACGCTCTGACCAACGGCCATCGTCAGCTCGTTGGGGTGCTCGACGTCCAGAATGGTCAGGTCACCGCGTTTGCCGACGTCGAGCGACCCGCGGTCGCCCTGGAGGCGGAGGGCGTAGGCGGCGTTCAGCGTCGCGCCGGCGATCACCTCGGCGGCGGTCATCCGAAACCACGGCGCGGCCATCCCAAGCGTTGTCGTCAGCGATGTCGCGTGGATCGACGAGCAGTAGTCGGTGGCAATCGCCACCGGCACCTGTTGGTCGATCAGGAGCCGCGCATTGGCGCGGCGCTCGGTCATGTACACGAGCTCGGCCTGCGGCAGCAGCACGGCGATCGTGTCGGTGCCACCGACCGCGATGATCTCCTCGTCGGGCGTGTAGGTGAGGTGCTCGGCTGACACCGCACCGCCCGCCACCGCCGTCACCCAGCCACGCGAGCTCGTCCACGCGTCGGCGTGGGCCTTGGTCGGGATCCCACGCGCGCGGGAGGCCGCGAACATGGCGGCCGCCTGCTCCGGCGTGAAGAGGCCCGCCTCACAGGTGATGTCGTGAAACGCGGCGATGCCCTGCTCGATCACCGCCGGCAGCGTCTCGAGCACCTCGCTCGTGTAGGCGTCGGCGCTGACCCCGTCAGGCACCACGTGCGCACCGAGGTACGAGACGACCAGCGAGAGCGGCGTGATCGCCCGGCTCTCATCCAGCAGCTCGAGCTGGTGGAGCTCGTGCTCAGGAGCCAGTCCGTATCCCGACTTGACCTCGAGCGTGGTGACGCCGCCGGAGAGGATGCGGGCGTAGGCGGCGTCGAGCCCGGCCATCAGCTCGCCGTCGGCGGCCTCGCGGGTGGCGAGCACGGTCGACCAGATGCCGCCGCCAGCCGCCATGATCTCGGCCACCGAGGCGCCTTCCAGCCGCAGCTGGTATTCGGCGTGGCGCTTCCCCGCGAAGAGCGGATGCGAGTGGCACTCGATCAGCCCGGGAAGGACGGTCTTCCCGCGATGCGTCTAGCGTCTCGACGCCGCCATCTCCCCACTCTCCGAGCACATCCGCGGTGCGTCCGACCGCTGCGATCCGGCCGTCGCGGATCGCGACCGCGCCGTCGGGGATCAGATCGAGCTCGCGCTGCTCGCGGCCGCGCCGCGGCTCGCCCCGGTCGGTCACGACCGCCATCTCCGCGGCATGCACCACGTTCAGGTCGGTCACGCGCCGGCCTGGCTCGGCGCGTCGACCGGGGGCGTTGCGGACATGAGCCGATCGTCGCCACGCTGCGGCAGCTCGCTCTCGAGACCCGCGTACCGCTTGACCAGATCAGCGGGCCCATCGAAGTCGTAGTTGTTGTACACGGCGAGCAGATGCGAGAACCGGGGCGACTGTGCGAATAGCTGGAACGTCAGGCGATGCCCCGCGTAGTCAGAGTTGAGCAGGTCACGGGCAAACGCGAACAGCCTCCGGCGGTCCTCGGCGCCGACGTCGCCGATGGCCAGATACTTGTTCAGCCACACCGCCTCCTCGGGATCGGCGAACGCCGCCGCGTTGGGCGTGACGCAGAGCTGGCCGCCCAGCAGGTCACGACAGGCGTGCATGATCTGCGGGAGCTGAGAGCAGGCCAGCACCCGCCCCGTGTAGAGCAGCGCCTGATTTGGCATCATCAGTCCACCAGGGCTGGTCTCGGCCATATCGATGGCGGCGGTCAGGTGGGCATTGATCCCCTCGCGATACACCACGAGCTCGGCAAGCCGCTCGCGGACGCCCTGATGCATCTTCACGCCAGTCTGCACGGCATTGGTGTACGCCACGCCGATCATCAGGTCGGCAAACCGCAGGTGGCGCAGCACGAACGGGAACATGGAGTAGCGATGAAGCGTCGCGCGGATGAACGCCGCCGCCTTGGTGTGCCGGTAGAAGAACACGTCCTCCCACGGGATCTCGACGTCGTCGAACACGATCATCGTGTCGATCTCGTCGAACCGGTTGGACATTGGATAGTCGGCGTCCGTCCCGCGACCGGCGAACGACGAGCGGCAGATGTGCTTGACCCCCGGCGCGTTCATCTTCGCCACGAACCCGATCGCGTAGTCGCTGAGCTCAGCGTTCCCCCAGTCCCCTATCGTGGGCTTCACGAACGCCTGGTTCGCATAGGCGGCAGCCGTCTCGAACTTGGCCCCGCGCACCACGATTCCGTTGTCCGTCTCGCGCACGGTGTGCAACAGCACGTCGGGATCCTGATCCTGCGGCCGCCGGGAGCGGTCGCCCTTGGCGTCGGTGTTGGCCGAGACGTGGAACGGGTCGGCGATCGCCGCGTGGCGGATGTGGGCGCGGATGTGCTGGGAGAACGCCGGGTTGATCTCGTTCAGCACGTCCTGGCCGTCGAAGAGCGACCACATCTCGCCCACCGTCTCGTCACCGACACGGGTCACGATGCCGTTCAGGTCGTCCATCACCGTGTCTACCGCGATGCGCTTGTCGTGCCAGTCGTCCCTGGTCAGCGGCAGCTTGGCGCCGATCGGGCAGCGCTCGTTGGTCTCGGTATCGAGGTAGGACATCACATCGCGCGTATCCGGATCATGCGCCATGTCGTAGATCCGGGCGCGGGCATCGATGATCGGCTTCAGCGACGGGTGATTGGTCACGTCGGCGACCTTCTCGCCGTCCACCCAGACCTCGCGCCCGTCGCGAATCGACTCGCGGTATTCGTCTCCGGTCCTGATCATCGTGTGCTCCGTTCCTGCTTCTGGCTTCGCCCGTGGGTCATCCACCCGGTCTCACGACCGTTCGTGATGCTGCTGCTCGACATCGTTGATTGGCGCTGGTGATTTAGGACGTCAGCTGCGCGAACTCACGCTCCATCCACGTCAGCTGGTCGGTGTTCCAGAACGGCACCGGGATGCCGTTCTGCTGGAAGGACGGCGGCGAGAAGGCCATCTCCATCTCGTGCGGATCGGCCACCTTGGCGGCGACCAGCTTGTCGACGGTGAGATCGGTCAGCATGGTCTGGTAGCCGACGTCGCGGAAGTTGTCGATGGCGCTGTCGATCTCGAGGAAGTGGTTCATCCACAGATGCGCCAGCACGGGGTTCTTGGCCGACTTCGGGATCGTCCAGCAGTCGTTCAGGATCACGCCGTTGCCCGCGGCCGGGAAGTAGTAGTCCACAGCGGTGATCGGGGTACCGCTTGGGCAGGTAGTTGCCGATCACGGCGAAATCGCCGTTGAAGGCGAAGGCCATGTGCTCGACACCGGTGCCGAGCGGCTGGAAGCTCGTGTACTGCCACTTCACGTTCTTCAGGTCACCAGAGGTCGTTGGCGGCCTTGGTCACGTCGGCCTCGCTGACATGCTCGAGCGTGCTGCCGTTGCGGATCATCGCCATGCTGATGGCGTCGTACGGAGCAGCGTTCAGCATGCCCATCGGCGTGCCGCTCGGAGCGTCCCAGAACACATCCCAGCAGTTCTTCTCGTTCGCCGGATTGATGTTGACGAGGTCGTTGCGCCAGCCGATGCCGAACGTGTTGATGTAGTTCGGCGAGGTGTACCGAGCGCCGCGGTCATACCACGGGTTGCCTGCGTCGGGGATCGCCTTGTCGAGGTTGGGGATGTAGCTGTGATTGATTGGCTGGATCAGATTGCTCTTGGCGACCTGATAGATGTGCTCGGCGTCCGGCACCCACACGTCGGGGGTGATGGCGCCCGACGCGATCTTGTTGACCGCCTCGTCGATCGACGCGAACGTCGTGAGCTGAGCCTTGACGTTGTACTTCTCCTCGAAGCTCTTGATCACGGCCGGACTCAGGTAGTAGTCCCAGTCGTAGATGACCAGCGGACCGGCCTCCGGCGACTTGCCGGACGCGATGGCGGGGTTGTCCGACGAGATGGGCAGCGTGATCGGCCGGTTCTTGGTGCCAACCGGAAGCGACGTGTCGCTCGATCCACCCGACCACCGCTCGACCCGCCGCTGCTGCTGGAGCTTCCGCACGCGGCGAGGAGCCAGCTCGACGCCCCGAGCGCGGCCGCGCCGCCGGCGGTCTTGCGAAGCATCGACTGGCGGGTCATCCGCTTTTCCAGCGGACTCAGCCGCCGGCCCTCTTCATTGTCATGCATTCGCTGCTCCTTCTCGTTGGTGACTGAGCACTTCTCCGCATATGGGGTGGTTGCGGGCTGAGATCGGGAATCTGCACATCTGCGGCCGGTCATCGCTAGAGCGCTCCTTCGCGGCAGGGCGATCCCGGGCGCGTCGCCGCCGTCAAGCGGGAGCTGCTCGCTGCGGGTCAGCAGCCGGTAGAGCATGAACCCGACGCGCGGCGATCACGATGGTGGTCACTGCCATGATGGTGGCCATCGCGTTCAGCGCCGGTGTCGCCCCGCCTCTGGTGGCCGTGTAGATCAGCATCGGCACCGACTGGGTTGACGAGGTCGACGACATGTACTGGGTGATCACGAAGTCGTCGATCGAGACGGCGAACGCAACGATCGCGCTCGCGACGATGGCCGGCTGCAGCAGCGGGCACGAGCACCAGCCGAAACGACTTGAGCGGCGAGGCGCCGAGGTCCTGGGCGGCCTCCTCGAACCCGGTGGGGATCGAGGACAGCCGGCCGATGGTGATCACGATGACCAGCGGCAAGATGAACGTGACCTGGCCGACCGCCTGCCCCGATGTGCCGAGCGAGATGATGGGCAGGTTCACCTTCGTGACCAGGAAGAACAGCGCCAGGGCCAGCACCAGCTCGGGCACCACCAGCGGCACGGTCGCGAGAAACGAGGCCGGCCTCGCGGTGATGCCACGCCAGCGGCTCAGGAAGATCGAGAGGGAGACGCCCAGCGGTACGGTGATGATCACGGCGAGCACCGCCAGCAGCAGGCTGTGCCGAATGGCGTCGGTGTAGATCGGCTCGTTGAAGACCGACTTGGGCCCGCTCCACCACTGCGTCGAGAAGCCCTGCCAGGTGCTGCGCGAGTACCCGGCGTTGAACGAGAACAGGAACGCGATCGCCACCGGCGCCAGCGACCAGAGGATGTAGAGCACGGTGATCGCGACCAGCCCGATCTTGCCCCACGAGGCGTGCCGCAGACGGTTCACCGCGCCACCTCCCGGCCGGCGCGGGCGGTGCTGCGCAGATAGGGCAGCAGAGGATCCCCAGAAACACGGTCAGCCACACGGCCAGCGCCGCAGCCACTGCCTGGTTGGTCTGGCTCTCGGCGTAGGTGTTCATCAGCGTGCCCAACCATGCCCGTCGAGCTCACGCCCGAGAGCAGGCCGTTGGTGAAGAAGTCGCCGAACATCGGCAGCGCCACGACCACGGTGCCGGCCAGCAGGCCCTGCCTGGACATGGGCAGCGTCACGTGAAAGAACGTCGATCCGGTGCCAGCCCCCAGGTCACGTGACGCCTCGAGGTAGCGGGTGTCGAACCGTGCCAGGGCGGCGTAGACCGGGATGATGAAGTACGGGAGCCAGCCATACATCAACCCCATGATGACGGTGATCGAACGCCCGTCCAGCCAGTCGAAGTTCGCCGGGACGATGTGCAACGGCACCAGCACCGCGTTCACCCAGCCCTGCGGCGAGAGCAGGCCCACCCACGCGAGCATCCGCAACATGTAGCTCACAAGCAGCGGCAGCACGAGGAGGCAAGGATCGGGCCACGCCAGCGGCCGGCGTGAACCGCGGTGAAGTACGCCACTGGGTAGCCGATCAGCATGCAGCCGGCCAGCGCGATCAGGATGTAGGTGCAGGTTCGCTGGAACACGACCCAGGTGTCGCCCGAGAACGGCTGCAGGCTCTGCGCGACCACGTGCATGTTGGCGGTCGACCAGTCGAGCGGGTTCCAGGCGGGCGTCGGCGTAAGGAGCAGCGGGTCGAGCCCTCCGAACGCGATCGCCAGGAGCGAGTAGAGCGCGACCGTGACGAACAGGACAACCCAGATCAGGCCGGGCAGGCCGAGGCCGAGTAGGTACCGGCGCGGCGTCACCAGATCGTCACCTCATTTCCCGAAGTTCGGAAAAGCATCCCAATTTCAGCAACATTACACATGACTGGGTCTGGGTGCAAGCTGACCTCACCCGTCCGCCCGGATCAGGTCTGCTGCCCGCTCGCCCACCATCAGGACGGTGACCACGGTGTTGACCGTGGTGATGACGGGGAACACCGACGCGTCAGCCACCCGCAGCCCGGCGATGCCGCGCACGCGCAACTGCGGATCGACGACGGCGGCGGGGTCGTCGGGCGCTCCAATCTTGCATGTGCCCGACACGTGGTACACGGTGTGGTGAGCGGCACGGGCGAGCTCCGACAGGCCCTCATCGGATTGGACATCGGGGCCGGGAAACACCTCACGCGTGATCCACCGCGCCATCGGCTCGGTTGCGCCCACCTTGCGCGCCGCCCGGATGCCCGCCAGAAGCGTGCGCTCGTCGTGGCCCTCGGGGTCGGTGAAATAGCCGTAGTCGATGAGGGGCTGCGCGGCGGGGTCGGGGGAGTCGATCCACACACGCCCGCGGCTACGCGGCTTCGCGACGTTGGGGGTCAGCGAGAGGCTCTTCTCGGGCGTCACAAACCCCAGCCGCTCGCTGTTTTCCGGAAGCGTCATGAGCGGGATGTGGCAGAGGATGTCGGGGGCGGGCGCGGAAGGGTCGAGCCGCAACGAGATGACAGCATCCCAGTCGCTCGCGCCGATGTCCGGAATCGGCTCGGAGGCCTCCCACAACACGAGGCCCTCCGGGTGATCCATCAGATTTCGCCCCACGCCTGGTAGGTCAAGCACCACCTCCACGCCGGCCGCGCGCAGGCTGGCTTCCGGTCCCACGCCCGAGAGCATCAGGAGCCGCGGCGTGTCGATCGAGCCGGCGCAGAGCACGATCTCTCGCCGGGCGGCGATCTCCCCGCGGCTGCCATCGGCGTGCTCGACCTCGATCGCCCGCGCCCGCTTCCCGGCGTCGATGACCACCCGCAGCACCCGCGTCTCGAGCTCCATCTGCAGGTTCGGGCGGTTTGTGATCGGATGTAAATAGTCGACCGACGAGGACGAGCGAATGCCGGTTTCCGGGTAATAGCCGAGCTCCAGAAATCCCGTGCCGTCGGCAAACGGACCGTCGTTCCAGCGCTCGCGCACGGGGATGCCGAGCGCCGCCGAGGCGGCCGCGATCACATCGCTCAGGTAGGGGTTACGGTGCTCGGGCGCGACCGGCACAATGTTGGTTGCCAAGCGGTCGTAGTAGGGGAAGAACTCGTCGGCGCCCCAGCCCTTCGCGCCGGCCGCGACCCACTCGTCGAGGTCCGGAGCGGGCGGGCGGAACGCGATCATCGTGTTGTGCGACGAGCAGCCTCCGAGGATCTTTGCGCGCGCCTGGCGGATGTGCGAATTGCCCGCGCGACTGCTCGACCGAGGTGTAGTCGAGGTCGTACTCCGACTCCATCATCTCCGCCCAGCGGCGCAGCACGAGAGCGCGCGGCTCGTGCTCGTCGCTCGGGCCCCACTCGACCAAAGCAACGCTGACGTCGGAGTCCTCGGAGAGGCGTGCGGCGACGACGGCGCCCGCTGTGCCGCCGCCAACGACGACGTAGTCGTACTCGGTCAAGGCCATAAGCTCACCTTTCCCCAGTTTCCCGAAATACAGGAAATGTTCCCGAAACTAGCGCGGCCCACGGTAGCAGGCCAGGACGGACCGCGCAAGGGGTTTGTCCCGGGTGCTACCAGCCAGGTGCGGATCTCGGTGAAACTCAGCCGAGCGAGCGCGACGCGTCTTCGGCCGTGCGCAGCACCGCAGCGCGCACGGCCCGCTCGGTCGCGTCGCTGTGCCGCGACACCGGCGTCGCCACGCCAATCGCCGCGTACGCCGTCTGACTGTCGGCGTCGAGCAGCGGGGCCGCGACCGCCCACGCTCCATCGTAGGTCTCCTGCCAGCTGAAGGCCCAGCCGCGCTCCCGGATCTCACGAGCCTGCTGGCGCAGCACATCTGGGTCGGTGATGGTGCCGACTGCGATCGCGCGCGTCGCTGCGGCGATCGCGCGCTCGATCCGGTCTTCGGGCTGAAAGGCAAAGATCGCCTTGGCGGTAGCTCCGGCGGTGAGAGGCACCTCGGTGCCAATCTCGGCGGTGACCCGCAGCCGGCTGGGCGAATCGACTGCCTTCACGTAGCGCACCACTCCCGCGGAGACATCGGCGATGCCAAGGATCACCAGCTCGCCGGTCTCCTGGCCCAGAGCGTGCAGCTGCGGCTCGAGCGCGGTGCCGAGGTTCAGCGTGCGGCTGGCTCGATTGCCCAGCCGGATCGCAGCTGCCCCGAGCTGGTAGCGGCCGTCGCCGTAGCGCACCAGGTACCCAGCGCGCTCGAGGCTGCGCAGAATGCGATTCAGCGTCGTCGAGGGCATCGAGAGCTTCCGGCGCAGCGCCGCCTCCGACCAGGCCGGGGACTGGTCGTCGAACGCCTCTAACACCCGCAGCGCCTTCTCGAGGACCTTCGGGGCCTCGGGGTCGCTATCGGTTCGCGGTCGCGGCATGCCTAACTGAGGTTACTCGCCCGGACGATCGCACTGCCATCCTCCAATCTTGGGGGCTCGAATGCTCGGACCCACGGTTAGCCGACTACTTCAACAACGCCGCCCAGCTAGGCCGATACGATGCCACACCAGCGCATTGCAGTGACGGCCAGCGTCTGAGCGCAACGCACCAGGTCGTCGATGACGACCGACTCATCGGCCTTGTGGCCCTCGAACGGACGACCGGCGGTGCCCGCGCCGAACCCGACCATCGGGCATACGCCCGCGCGCGAGAACGAGGCTGCGTCAAACCAGGAGGCGAGGCCGCCGAGCGGCTGCGGTACGCCGAGGTCGGCGGCGACCCCCCCGAGCGTCTGGACGATCGGGCTGGACTCGTCGATCTCGAACGGCGGGAGGTCGGGCCCCCACTCGAATGCCGGCGGGTTCTCGGCGAGCCAGTCGTCCGAGACAGCCGCGGTGAGGAGGCACTCCTCGACCCGGCGCACCATGATCGTTCCCCACCCGTCGGCGTCGGCGTCTGCGGGCAGGTAGAGCATGTTCACCGTGAACGTGCACGACTCCGGGTAGGTCACGTACCACGTACCCGCGTTGATGACCGTGGTCATGATCGTGGCCGGCGGGAGGTAGGGGTGCGTGCAGTCGGGCCGAGCCTGCCACTCGCGGTCGAGGTCGCGGATCGCGTCCATCAGGATCGACGCCTTGTCGATGGCATTGACCGCGCCGCCCTCACGCCAGTGCGGGTGCTCGATCTCTGCGTGACCGGCGCGGCCTGCGACGGTCACGGTGAGCGACATCGAGCCGCGGCAGGCCACCCAGATCTCGCCCGGAGTCGGCTCGGTGCAGATCCCGGCATCGGCCCGCAGCCCATGCTGGACTCCGGCGATCGAGCCCGAGCCGGACGATTCCTCGTCGGTGTTGGTGTGGATGATCAGGTCGCCGCGCAGTCGTACGCCGACGCGCGCGAGCACCTCGGCGGCGTACGCCATGCAGGCGACGCCGCTCTTCATGTCGCTCGCACCGACGCCGTAGAGGCTCCCATCGCGCTCCTCGGCCTTCCAGGGATCGCTCGCCCACGCGTCGATCGGGTCGGGCGTGACCGCGTCGACGTGCCCGTTCAAGAGCAGCGAGCGGCCACCGCCTGCCCCGGTGAACGTCGCCGCGAGCTGCGGCCGGCCGACGAACGCGAGGCCCGGCGGCACCTGCCGCGGCGAGCCGAGCGAGCCGGTCTCTGGCTCCCACAGGTCGATCGACGCGCCGACGGCAGCGAGGCGACCGGCGAGGTAGCGCTGCAGGCTGGCCTCCTGCCGCGGCGGATCTGCCGGCTCGCGTGCAGTGGTGTCGAAGCCGACCAGGGCGGTGACGACACCCACCAGCTCGTCGCGGCCGGCTGCGATGGCCTTCGTGACGGAGCGCTCCAGGTCGTTCATCCCCGGCTCCTTTCGTAGGCCGCCGCCACGGTGAGGAGCAGCCCATCGGTGTGTGGCGCGCCCATCAGCTGCACGCCGATAGGCAGCCGGGAGTCCTGGCCAGGGTTGGCGGGCACCGAGATGGCCGGCTGCCCGCTGAGGTTGGCAGGCGAGGTGAAGGTCTCCCAGTAGCTGTACTCGGCCCACATACCGTCGTACTCGTCGGTGGAGGGAAACTCGTCGAGCCTCGGTGGAACCGTCGGGACGGTGGGCGTGAGCAACAGGTCGTACCCGTCCCAGAACTCGCAGGGCGCGCGCGGCGGCGGCGTGCGCGGCGAGGATGGCGTTGTAGTAGTCGGCGCCGCCGACGGCCCAGCCACGTTTCATGAGCGCGAGGCACTTCTGGCCGATCAGCGCGAGCCGCTCGTCAGGCATCGCGCTGCCCATGCCGGCGAAGGCGACGGTCGCGAGCGTCGTGAACGGGTCGGCGAAGTCGCCGAAGCCGGGCGCGGCCCGGGTCATCTCGCACCCCATTCCCGGAACACCTCGACCGCCTCGGCGAAGCTGGCCGCGACCTCCCCGTCGACGGCGGCGCCAGGCACAGAGTCGGAGTAGGCGATGCGCAGCGGGGGGAGCTCGGCCTCGCAGGCGTCGGCGAAGGCCGTCCCCCACGGGGAGGTGGCTTGCCCGAACCTTGTGCACGGCGTGGCCATGACGTCGAGAGCGATAGCGGTGTCGCGCACAGTGCGCGCGAGCGGGCCGTTGTGGAGGAGGCCTCCCCACGCTCCGTGGCCGAGCGGATCCATCGTGACGAGACCGCGGGTCGGCTTGATCCCGACCACCCCACAGCACGACGCAGGGATGCGGATCGAGCCGCCGGCGTCGGTCCCCTGAGCGAGCGGGAAGAGCCCAGCGGCGAGACCCGCGCCGGCGCCTCCGCTCGAGCCACCGGGCGAGCGCTCGAGCTCCCAGGGGTTTCGGGTCTCGCCGTGGAGCTCGCTGCGAGTGGCCGGCTCGCAGGCGAGCTCGGGAGTGTTCGTCTTGCAGAGGATCACGGCACCGGCGGCGCGGAGCAGACCCACGACCGCCGCATCGAAGCCTGTCTGGTAGCCGGCGTAGGCACGCGAGCCGTAGGTGGTGGGCATGTCGGCCGTCTCGGTCACGTCCTTGATGGCCACGGGGATTCCGTGGAGCGGGCCCCGCTCTGAGGGCGAAAGGCGATCGAGCGCCTCCGCCTGGGCGACGACCGCATCGCGGTCGAGGTGGACCACGGCGTTCAGCTCGGGATCGAGCTCCTCGATCCGCTCGACGAAAGCGACGGCGAGGCTCCCTGGCGGACAGCTCGCCCGAACCCAGCAGGCCGCGCAGATCGCTGATGGAAGCGTGGGAAAGTCGGTCGCGGTCGGTCATGGTAGGTTGATCGCAGCTACACGGGAACGATATCCACTATACGGGAAACGACCCACCGTTCGAGCCGAGGGGCGATGACATGGGCGCAAACGACACCTGTCGCGTGGCAGTGGTACAGGCGTCGCCGGTCTTTATGGATCGCGACGCGACGATCGAGAAGGGGATCGCGCTGATCAACGAGGCAGCCGACGCTGGCGCCCGGGTCATCGCGTTCCCGGAGGTCTGGGTGCCGGGGTACCCCCTGTGGATCTACGGTGCGGCAGGTTGGGGCGACGAGGCGGCCAAGCGGGGTTTCGCCAAGCTCCACGAGCAGTCCCTCGAGGTGCCGAGCGCCGACACCGATCGACTTTCCAAGGTGGCCGTCGACCGTGGCGTCGACGTCGTGATGGGCATCAACGAGGTGTCCGGTGGGACGCTCTACAACTCGCTGCTCTATGTGCTGGCCGACGGCCAGGTGGCGGTGCACCGAAAGCTCGTGCCCACGCACGCCGAACGCATGATCTGGGCCGCAAGCGAGGACGGAAGCGGCCTCCTGGTACTGGACACGCCAAACGGCGGGCTCGGCGGCCTGGTGTGCTGGGAGCACTGGATGCCGCTCACGCGGTTTGCGATGCACGCACAGTCGGAACTGATCCACGTGGCCGTGTGGCCGTGGGGCTACGAGCTCGCGCACATGGGCAGCCGCCACTACGCGTTCGAAGGGCGCTGCTTCGTCCTGGTTGCGGGCACATACATGCCGTCGAGCGCTGTCCCCGACGACTTCGAACTACGCGAGGCGATGTTTGCCGGCGCAGACCCCGAGGGCGCGAGCGAGGTGATGCTCACCGGCGGAAGCGGAGTGATCGGCCCCGACGCGAACTGGATCGTCGGGCCGGTACGCAACGAGGAAGTCATCCTCTACGCCGACCTCGACCTGGCTCACGCCTCCCGGGAGCGGTACGCCATGGACATCGTCGGCCATTACAACCGGCCCGACATCTTCAACCTCACCGTCGACACGCGAAAGCGGTTGCAAATCTCGTGGCTGTCCGACGCCGGACGCTCGCGGGCCGACGAAGAGGGGCCGCAAAACGCTTTGGCACAGGACTAGCCCGTGATCGCCCGGACTCTGGTTCGCAGCGATGGTATCCGGGGCGGGGTAACACTCAGCGGCTACGGTCAAACGCTATATCGGCTTCGACACCGAGTCACTGCTAATGACCCTCCGTCAGCGCGCGGCTAGCGCCTGCCGTGTGCTGAAGGGTTGGGAGTTCGGGTGGCGCCCCACGCTCCGATCGCGCTTGCGTAGAGCAGTCGCAGGTAGACGAACGTCTCGACGTGGTCGATCGCTCCGATCTGTCCGATTCCGTGCTCCAGGGTTCGGAGGAGCTCTGTTTGGTCGTGGCAGACAAGTTCCGCCATCAGGTCGTACCGACCGGCTGGAATCACGACGTAGTCAATACCCGACGCGCTCGAAAGCTCGGCTGCGGTCGCTTCCAGGTCAGCCGACTCATGCACCTGGATTCCAAGCCATGCCATCGCCTCGAATCCAAGCGTGGCCGGGTTCCCAACCGCGATCACTTGCAGCGCATTTTGCCCGGCCAATCGAGCGTAACGGCTCGACACGGATCGTTCAGAAATATCAAGGTTCTTCGCGATCCGTCGGAACGGAGCACGCCCGTCCTGTTGCAACTCCTCGATCAGCGCGATATCGACGTCGTCGATGTCGATCGGAGACTCGCCGTGCACTCCCACTCGAGCCCCGTCCAGAGACCATTGAAACTGCTGGCGGAGAAGGTTCAGATAGACGAACGTCTCGGTCCGCTGCACGCCGGGCATCGCGCGGATCTCATGAAGGAGTCTGTAGAGATCTGCGGACGAACGACAGGCCGCCTCCGCCAGCACGTTGAAGCCCCCTGCTGTCTGAACGACGTAGTCGACGCCCGGCATGTCCACGAGTTTCTCCGCGACCATGGCTGATTTACTCGCGTGGATATTCAGTCCGATCAGCGCCATCGAGTCGATCCCCATCACCTTCGGATCAGCGATCGCCGTGATCGAAAAGACTTCCGAGCCGGTCAGTTTCGAGACGCGCTTTCGTACGTGCGCCTCGGAGACGCCGAGCTTCTCAGCGACGGTCACGAAAGGCACTCGACCGTCTATCTGAAGCTCTTTAAACAGCGCCAAGTCGAAATTGCCGAGCGGCTTTGCGGCCGCTCGTACGGTGGTTATGCCACTGCCGATCACGCTGAGAGAAGTTGGGGTGAGAGATGATCGCCGTCGATGTCGATGACAGCTGTTCGCAGCACGCCTTCACCGTACTCGCTGCCCGGGTTTCCAGGAGCGCCTCGAACGGGCGCTTGCTGACGGCGAAGTGAGCGTGTTCTTGATCAATCGCTGCGCTGGCCAGGAACCCGAAGGCTTCGAGTGATCAAGCTGGTCGACGCATACGGCGGCCACATTCAACGCAGCGGTACCACCAACGGTGCCGAGTCAGGACTCTGTGGGTGCAGTTCATTCGGAGCCTTCGGTCGAGGTAGTCGCGGGCCGGGTAGCGAGGATGGACGCCTCGCTACCCGTACCTGCCCGTCGCGTTCGGGTAGGCCGTCTAAGCACCAGGCATCGGGGCGACGGTAACCCAAACGCACCAGTAAGTGTCGCACGCCGCGAGCGTTCATCCAAGCCGGGTAGCCGCCGGTTCCACTGACGAAGCTACCCGCCCCACGGCTTTGGACGACATCGGACGAAAGTGATTCCCGTGGCGAGGGCGTCGGATGACGGGACGGTTTCGGGGGCCGACCGTCAACTATCTCAGTTGCAAGCGCTTGAAGAACGCCTCGGATTGACGCCTTCCAGATCGCTGCTCGGGCCAGGAACCGGACGAGTTCGAGTAGCAACTGAACGCGCGCCGCCGACGTCAGACCAGGGCGTCAATCGGCGTTTATGAGTCCCGAGCGCCGCCATGAAGGGCTCCAAAGAGCGCCCACGCCTGCCAGATCGCAAGCTCCTTGGTCACGGCATTCCCGATCAGTGGGGCCACAGCGTCGACGGGCGTCGCGGTGACGACGTACTTCCCGTGCCCATTCGGCCCCTCGAGAACCACGTCGCAACGCGCAGCGCTGAACAGTTCCGCGGCCCTCGCGTAGGTCAGCTTGGAGTCACCGTCGGCGCGGCTCATGACTTCGGTGACGGGTTGGTTTTCGGCTCCGCCGGCCGCCGTTCAGAGCTCACACGGCCGGTAGTCACCACCGTGAGCGTCGGCGGCGGCTCCTGCGATGGGTCGTCGGGAATTTCGGGGGGCTCTTCGGCAGCGATCATTGGTGACCTCCGAGGGGACGATCCGAACGGATTCGTCGGTGGAGAGTCAGCGAGCTGCCTATGTCCTCGTTCGAGGCGGCGAGCGTTCTCTAGGCCCTCCAGCCTAGCTCGCTTGCTGCGCGAAAGATGTTACGGTTTTGAGAGGACTGGACTGGTTCAGCAGCGCAGCCGGCCCAGTCCGCGCAGACTTCAGCCCAGAGGCAGGCGTTTAACGCTCATCAGGAAGAGCCCCAGCGAAGCGACCATATCGAGGCGGCCCTTCAGTTCAGGCTTCTCGGACATCACCGATGATCGTGGTCGTGTCTTGCCGAGTTACGACCTGCATCGGCGCGAACCTGCCAGCGAGACGCGGGCCGAGTTCACCCTCGATCACAATCTCGTAGCGCCAGGATTGCATGCGAGAGGTTCGCAGATCCCACTTCGGCCTGCGCCCGCGACACCGCAATCACCCGGGTGAACGAGCCAGGAGAAGGTGCGCGAATCCGGCTAGGACTTGTGATGCGCGCGAAACGGCAGCGAATGACCGCTCTGCTCCACGCTCGCACGTCGCCACCGCAAACCACGCGATGCCCACCACCGCGACAGCCTCAATCGCCCACAAGGGGCTGTACCGAAATAGCACGGCACCGGCGGCCACGACGAGGATCAGGCACGCGATGCCTAGCGCCGACTCGAGAGCGTCTTGTCTCATGCGTCCCAGCGTAGACCCGCGTGCCGTGCCCCACAAGGAGATCGCCGCTCACCCCGTTAGCCCCAGCTACCGGACACTCGAGCTACCGATTCGCGTCCAACGAGCCGACTGGCAGCTCGAGCGCCGGTCGAATCGACAGCCGGATCGAGTACCGACGGAACTTCCCTCGCTACCCGACCCTACCTGCAAGCGTTCGGGTAGGTGGTCTGGTAGCGGGCACCAGCGGGCGACGGAATCCGAACGCACCCGTTAGTGTCGCACGTCGCGAGCGAGAGTCAAGCATCGTGAGTCGGGTGGCCGCTCGGCTTCTAGGGCAACCACCCAACTACCGCTTTAGACGCGACTCCGCGCGCGAATGTTAGGGGCACGTCTTGATGGCGAAGATATGACATGCTCTCACCGTTCGAGCGGCCGACGACCCGCTCGCGCCTCACCACCTGGGCGGCTACGAACCCCGTGGCCGCTCAGGCTCCGATGCCAGGGATACGAGGCGGGCGGATCAACCGTGACCAGCCCACCCCGCCTCGCGCTCCTCGATCGCCGGGAGGTTCTCTGGGGGCGGCAGGGCCTTTCGAGAACCCCGAACGGCGCGACCCATCTTCTCATGTTAAACGAGGGCCAGGCCGCGACCGTCAGCGTTCGCACGGAGCGGGGGCCGACGCAATCAAGGTTTGTTACGCAGGCCCCCGGTAACGACCCCACCCTCTCACACAGCGCACTACAGGCGCGCAAAATAGCGCACCAAACGACCGATCCACCCCTCGGAGCGACCTGTGGGTCGAGTACTGCCGAGAATACGACGCCGCAACGGTGCATTACGAGGAGCGTCTCGAGCAACCAGACATACCCGCATGCGAGCTGGCGGTGTTCCATATCGATCGCGTCCGCTGACCGGTATTCACTCGACGTCGACCCAGAGGAAGGCCTCCGTGGTGATACAAGCGGTAACGACCTGGAACCGCTGCTCGACTAGTCCTCACCGGTTCGGTCGGACGGTCTACCTGACGGCAGGCAGGTTAGTTTCGGGCAGCGGAGACGGGGATTATTTCGCTGCCCGAGCCGGCGCCTGGGTTACGCATCGACGCGTCCGTTGCGGTAGGCGATCAGCGTGGCGAGACCGTCCTTCAGCAGCTCGTACGTCCTGCCACCGATCGAGGATCCGTTGTCGCCATCGGTGTAGATGAACCGCCGTTGAACGTTGGGAGCAGACGCCAGCGGTGGCCCGCTCTAGATCGCGAGACGACCCACCGTCGGAGAGCCGCTGTCGCTTGCGCCAACGGCCGCTCGTCGATCTGCACGTGGACGCTGTCGCGCGATCACCCTAGAAGGTCGGCAATTTTGAGCTCCTGAAACGGCGTGGAGCACGGCTGTCCCGCTGCGATCCACATTGTGCCCGCCTCGACATCGCACACCATCCCGAACTGGATCGCAGAGGCCTCCTCACCCAGCGCGGGATCTGGATGGACGCAGATGTCCTGGCCCTTGGCGCCGTGATCGGATAGGATCCGCATGGCGTCCTGCGCGGTCTGCGGTCTCTCCTGCTCGAGCAGCGCGTGTGTGCGGGAAAGACGCGACCGGCTGCCATCCGACGGGGGCACGGCCGCCTTGGCCACCCCGGCATCGAGCGCATGGTTGGCGTGTGCCCAGCACTCGACCACTGCATCGCGGGTGGCGGTGACCTCGAGCGTGAACGCATCGCCGCCGCGAAACGCGTACATGTAGCTATACCCGCCGGCCCGGTGGGGGCGAGTGGCGCGACGCACGGCGTCGGCTCGATCGATCGCCTCGATCCCGTCACGACCGAGCAGCGCTCGCGGCACCCCGGCCCGCTCGTCAGTACCCGCCAGCGACATCAGCCCGAGCGCGCCACCGCGGGCGTTCATCCCCACGAGCGGAATCGTGCCAACCGCGGCGGGCGCGATCGTCGCAACCTCGTCGGCGGTGTCGGGCCGCTCGACCAGGATCGCCACCCCGCCGTCGTCCCCGGCATACCACTGCTCATTGTGCGCGAGGATGGTCGTCCCCGGCGCGCAAATGACAAAGTCGGTGCAGCGCTCCACCGGAACTGGCGGCGGGGCGGGCGCGAGCGAGACGCCGGCCGGCGGATCCACCGTCCCCTCGAGCACCGCCCAGATCTCCTCGAAAGCGTTGACGGCGAACACATCAGCGAACCGCAGCCCGGCGCCCTGCGCAACACCCTCGATGTGCGCGACCAGTCGCGGGACACAACGGCGCGCAGCGCTCAGATACGGCGCGAGCAGCGCGTCGAGGTCGCGGTCCGCCAGCCCGTGCCGGCAGCAATACCGCCTCGTGAACTCCACCGACCGCTCATGGCCCTCAGCCAGGGCAGCACCGATGATCCGGCCCCGCTCATACGGGCTGCCGGTAGCGTGGACGATAGGAATGTCACTCATGCGCGGAACCATATGCCACAAGCATAAGCGGATATTCTCAGGCTGTCCGGCGGGGCAGCGGAGCGGTTGACCGCACTGGTCTTGAACCGACGATGGCGTCAAGCTCATTCGTGGGTTCGAATCCCTCCCCGCCGCTCAGCGACCAGTAACCCGCTGGCTCGGTGCCTCAGGCATATCTGACGCGATCGGCGCCGAGTCCACCGCAACGACCGGAGGCGGCGTGGGCTCCCGGGGGCACCCCGCCTGAAATCCAAGGGTACTTCGTAGTCGGCCACGGCTCCTAGCCCAGGTGAGATGATCGACACCGCGTCGGGCGGGGGCACCGTGAAGCCACTGGCAACCGCCCGGCGCAACTCTCCGGGCTCGAGCACTTGGGGCGTTATGCGTGCCCGTTGCCCACTACTGCGCCTGTGATTTAGCACCCCCAGTTTCGTAGCGCTGGCGACACGCCGAAAGCGCCCTTGACAGGTGCCAAACCTCGTGTCCACCTGGGGACGCGCTTGGGCCGAACGAGGCGGCATCCCGTTCCCCGACTCGAAGACTCAGTCGCGCCTCTCCGCGGCGCCCGGATGTTCGGTCGACGTGCCGGCGCTAGTGTGGCGTCATGGATTTCATTCGGCGCATTTGGCGGCGATGGAGAAGGTACACCGGAGTGCGTCGCTGACGGTTGTGACCCGGCGCGAGAGCGTGGACGATCGTCAACTCGGGAATCGGTGATCCAGACGGCGCGCGACGCGCGGCCTCGCGTGACGGTCGGGTCTGGTTGGGGGTTTGCGATGCGGGTGAGGGTCACTAGCTTAAAGAGCCTGAACGTCGCCTGTCTGGCTGCAAAGGCACTCCCCCACGCAATTCCGCGTGACGCCCTGCCCCGCCGGGAGTGCGAAAGGGTCGGGGCGATAGGCTGTAGGCATGGCATCCTCTGGCTCCCCGTCTCCTGATCCGAAGAGCGTCGCAGACTTCAAGGCGGCGCTCGCCCGGCAGCGCGACGCTGAGGCGCTGCGGCGGAGCGAGACGAAGCGGCGAAACCGGTTGCTCGGACTGATGGTGTTCACGGCGCTCAATCTGCTGCTCGTACTGGGGATCTTCTCAGCGGTGATGGCTCTTTATCTCCGCGACAAAGTCGTGCATGTGCAGGGCATAGGCCTTCACCTAGCTTTGCTCTGTAGCGGCGGCGCTGGGATCGCGTTGCTGGTTGGCATCATCGCTCGGCGGAAAGACATCGGGCCAGCCTGGTTTGCGTTCGGCGCAGGAATGGCGACGCTTGCGATCCTCATGTACCTCACGCTGCTAATCGCCGCCTAATCAACCAGCAAGCAGACGGTCAGGAGACACTGTGACCACCACGCCGAAAGCAGCCAGACGACTGCCTGCCTCGGCGTAGGCGCTCGAACGGAACTACTCACGCATCGAGACCTTCCACGGTTATTGACCCGCGTCGATACGGCGAGCGGCGATCACCAATACCAGGATCAACAACGCGACGAGCAGGACGACCGCCCACACGATGCTCCCCATCCGCGAAGTCTGCCACCAGACCCAGCGCCCCGAGTGTGCGTTTCGCGCCGATTCGGACGTCAGACTTTTCTCAAGAAGACGCGGCGAAACGACGAGCCGACTTGTTGAGCATCGACACAATGGTCTCACCGTCGAGCGGTAGATCCGAAACGGCGCCCGGCGCCCGGCGCCGGCCCTCGCCAGCGCGAAGCACGGCCAGCCCCGAACAAAGCCGAAGACTATCCCATCGCCTTCCTCAACCAAACGCGGGCGATTTGGAACTCCTCGACCGCATCGTGAAATGACCTAGCAGGCGGTAGTCTTCTCGGCATGGTGAGCAGCGAGGATGACCAGCGTTCAAGTAACCCGTTTGCCTCTCAGAAGGCGCTTCGGACGGAGTATGGATCCGCGGCCAACTATGCCCGCGCCGAACGAGCGGCGCGGCGAGGTGATCGCGAAGCAGTTGCCTGGCTCCAACGCCGGTACGCGTGGCTCGAGCGCCAGCACGAACTGCACTCGCCCTAGCGATCGCTGATGTCAACGGCATCGCCGGCGGTCTGTCGGTGCCCAACGATGAGCGCGGAGCGGTGAGATTGGCGGTTCACGTACTGACTAGCGGAGAACCACAGGCACGAGCCTTCTCTTTCGCCGCCACATGCGCCCGCTGAAATCCATTGCTCCACGAAGTGGAATGAGTCCTCGTTGGCGGACGGTTTGTTTTTAGGGTTTTGCTCTTGTGATCGATTCGTATTCGGATGGTGATCTGTATCCCAGGGTGCTGTGCATGCGCTGGTTGTTGTACCAGACCTTGATGTAGTCAACCACGGCGGTTTGGGCGTCGTTTCTGGTGGGCCAGGAGCTGCGGTGATGAGCTCTTTCTTCAGGGTGGCGAAGAAGCTCTCCGCGACCGCGTTGTCGTAGCAGGTCTTGACGCGTCCCATGCTTGGTTCGATGCCGTGTTTCCTGAGCTGGTGGCCGAACGTGAGCGCGGTGTACTGGCTTCCGTGGTCGGTGTGGTGGACCAGCCCGGCGTCGGGCTTTCGGCGCGACACAGCCATGTCGAGCGCGTCTTGGACGAGCTCTGTGCGCATGTGCTGGGCAAGGCTCCAGCCGACCACGCGACGGCTGTAGGCGTCCATGATCACCGACAGGTGGAGCCACCCCTGCCAGGTCGCGATCTGGGTCATGTCGGCCACCCAAAGCCGGTCGGGCTGGGTGGGATTCCAGTCTCGCAACACCAAGTCGGGCGCGTGCACGCCCACCGCCTCGACCTGGTGCACGCGCCGGCGAAGCGGCCTTGGACGACCCTCCAGGCCCCTCCCGGCGCATCAGTCGACGCACACGTACTACGATGCGGTTGCTTCATTGTGCGATAAAGTTTTCGCCACATGCATGGACACGTGACCGAGTTGACCAATGCCACCCGTCAACTGGAAGCACATCTGGCATCAGTGGGCGACTCGACCTGTATCGCGTCGTTGCCGCTCCTCGTCGAGGAGATCGCAGCTGACGAGAGCCACGGCGACCGCCAACTCGAGGCCGCCCTGGTGCACGCGCTCCGCCGCCGGGTCGGACTTCACGCATAGTGGCGCCGCCGCAACTTGGGGTAAACACCGGAGAGACACGCGGCCCTGCGCCTGTCACTCTGGAGGGCATGACGAGAGCTTCCTGGCCCGGTGCCGAGCTGACCGTCGCTCGCTCCCGGAAACATGCATCGACCACCCGTGCGGTGACCCTCGCCGGGCTGGCGCTACTGGCCGTGGGGATGGTGGTCGCGCCGATCCGTGAGCCGGAGCCGATCACGTTGCTCGTCGGGATCCTTGCGGGCGTCGGTGTGATCGTGTGCAGCGTCGCGGCGCTTGTCCAGCGGGCGCGCATCTCGGCGCTCGCCGACCAGCTGATCGTGGAGGGGTTCGAGCACCGCGGGAGGGGGGACGCCACGAGCGTCGTCCTCGCGGCGCGCACCGCCTATCTCCTGTCCGATCGCCACCGGATCAGCCTCATGCGTGAGTGCCGCGCCCAGCTACGCCTGGCCCGCAAACCGCCAACGCCCGCGCTGCGCGCGCAGCCGTACATCAACGTCGCCGCCATCCTCCAGAACGCCGGGGTGCTCGAGGAGATCGCCGCGAGGCTGGAGCGCCCGAGCGCCGATCCGCGCACGATGATCGAGCTGCGTCGCGCCATCCGAGACGTCCCGCTCCCCTGCGGCACGCCCGAAGACCGGGCGGAGGCGGGGCAGCGGTTCTCGCGGGAGCTGCGCGAGGTGTCTCGCTCGCTGGGAGCACCCGAGCGGTGAGCGGCTAGGCGTCCACCAAGCCCTGTCTGACCGCATACCGGGTCAGCTCCGCACGGTTGTGAATCTGGAGCTTGGCCATGACGTTCTCGCGATGGCGCTCGACCGTCTTTGTGCTGATGGTGAGCCGCTGGGCGATCTGGCGGCTCGTCTCACCCCCAGCGATGAGCGCCACGATCTGGACCTCGCGCGGCGTGAGGCTTGCGTCCTCCACGTCCGCGGCCGGATGGATCGCTGCCCGGCCGGGCGCGGCGGGCTCCAGAAACGGTGAGCCCTCGAGCGCTGCGTAACACGCCGTGAGCAGGTCGCGATCAACGGTGCTCTTGAGGAGGTATCCGTGCGCGCCCACGCGCTTGGCACGGGTGACGTACCGCGGGTCGTCGTACATCGAGAGGATCAGGATGCGCAGGTCGGGCCGCGCGACGGCCAGCTGCTGGGTCACCTCGAGCCCGGTGAGGCGAGGCATCGCCATGTCGAGGATCGCGAGCTGGATATCGGGACTCAGTGCCAGCGAAAGGGCCTCGGCGCCGTCCGTCGCAGAGGCCGCCACCTCGAAGCGAGGGTCGGAGCGCAGGATCATCGCCACACCCCGCAGCACCACGGGGTGGTCGTCTGCAACCAGGATCCGCACCGTCATGATGTTGCCGCCGGGGCATCCAGGGTGATCACCGTGCCGCCTGCCGGGCCCTGGATGCGAAGCGTCCCGCCGATGATGAGCGCCCGCTCGCGCATGCCCTGAAGCCCCGCGCCGAAGCTCGCTCCCGCCATCCCCACGCCGTCGTCGCTGATGGCCAGCTCGATCCGCGCCCCGTCGGCAGCCGGCTGCAGACGCACGGACACCGCCGAGCAGCCCGCGTGCCGGGCGATGTTGGTGAACGCCTCCTGCGCGATGCGATACACCGCGAGCGACACGGTCTCATCGGGCGCCACGGCATCGTCGATCTGCGTCTCGACCGCGATACCGGTGCGTGCCTCGTGCATGTCGGCCAGGGCGCGCACCGCCGCAGGCAGGCCCAGCTCGGCCAGCACCGAGGGCCGCAGCAGCTGATCGACACGGCGCAGCTGCTCGATGGCGATCCGCGTGGTGTCCTTCGCCTCGGCCAGCGCCTTTCGGTGCTCGCTGCCGTCCGTCTCCTCCGCGCGGCGCAGGAAGAGGAGCACGCCCGTGAGGTTCTGGCCGATCTCGTCGTGCAGCTCGCGCGCGATGCGCCGGCGCTCCGACTCCTGGGCGCGAAATGCGATGGTAGACGACTCCCGCCGCTCGGCCTCGAGCCGCGTCAGCGTGCGGTTGAAGGTCGAGATCACCTCGCGCACCTCACCCGTGCCGTCGATCTCGAGCCGCTTGCCCGGCTCCAGCAGATCCACCGAGTTCATCAGCTCGGCGAGCTGGCGCAGCGGCCGCATCGCCCGCCAGAGCAGCAGGCCGTTGGCGGTCACGAGCACGATCAGCCCGATGAGGATGATCAGCGCCTGCGAGCCGCGGATCGGCGCCGAGATGGTGATCGGCGTGAACGCCAGGAGGAGCGCCGTGATCACGAAGAGGCTCGCGTCGAGCGCGAACACGCGCCAGAAGATCGCAAGCCGGCGGATCGAGAGCCGGCGACCCCTCATCGCGGGCTGGGAGGCGGCATACATCGCGCCCCGCATCTTCGCACTTCGCGCTGCCCCGGGCCTAACGGGTTGGGGTGTTCCCCCCATGGGATCCGCGCGCGACGCGGGCTAGCGTGACCCGCATGGGAAACACCGTAGGAATCATCGTCCTCATCGTGATGCTGATCGCCGGAGCCCTCATCGCGGTGTGGTGCGACAACACAGGCAAAAAACGTACTTACTGAGGGTCGTCGAGGGAGGCTGGTCAAAATGATCATCCTCTGTCCTGTTCGGCGGATGTGACGGCGCACGGCTTCCAACGCCGAATCTACTCAGGCGCCTCGAATAGCGACCGATTAGCTCCGCCGCACGTTCGGTACCGTGGCGCGCGCACTGTCCAACTGCTGGATCTCCACGCTTCGGACGGATCGCAGCCGTAATGGCCGCTCTCGGTGACGCTCTTCTACCAACAGACGTTGCCGCGCGGCGAGCAGGTTTTCCACGGTGATGACGCCTTCCAGCGTGTGTGGAGCGGCGGGTGCCACAACTGGCAGCGCGCTGAGGCTCTCGGTGGCCATGCGGTCGGCGACGTGGCGCAGCGTCTCGTCGGGATCGGCCGAGACGAGCACGGGCAGGTCTAGATCGTCGAACGACTCGGGCGGGAGGCCCGGTGATGCGAGGTCGTGGAGGTCGTGGAGGTCGTCCCATGAGACGCTGCCTGTGAGCGCGCCGTCGCCGGCGAGGATCGGGTAGACGTGCTGTCGTCGCGCCGCTGGGTCGTGAGCCAGTCGCGCGTAGGCAGCGGCGATCGACTCGGAGCGTGCGATAGTGACCACCTCGGAGCTCATCACATCTCGTACGAAGAGCGCTTCGAGCGGGTCGACCGCGTACTCGCGAACGACGTGGAAGCCCTTGCGTGCCACCTTCTCGGTCAGGATCGATCGTTTCAGCGTGAGCGTGCTGACCAGGTGTGCGAGCGCGCAGGCCAGGAGCAGGGGCAGCAGGAGACCGGTTGAGTGCGTCAGCTCGAACGCGAACACGATGGCCGTGAGTGGCGATCGGGTCACACCTGCCATTGCCGCGGCCATCCCGAGCGTCGCCCACACCGATGGGTTGCCGCCCGGGAGCACCGGCGCCATGATCCCGCCCAATGCGGCGCCCATCATGAGCAGGGGAGCGAGGATGCCGCCGCTGGTGCCAGAGCCGAGGCCGATCGACCAGACCGTGAGCTTGGTGACGAGGAGCAGTGCCAGCGCGCTCACCGCCAGGTGGCCGGCGAGCTCCGCGGCGATGGTGGAGTATCCGACGCCCAGCACGCGAGGGTCGATCAGGCCGCCGACGCCGATCACGATGCCACCGAGCGCCGGCCACCACGCCCAGTGGATCGGCAGCCTCCCGAAGGCATCCTCGGCGGCGTACACGGCTGCCGTGAGCACGCCCGCAAGCAGGCCGCAGGCAACTCCAACCACGGCCGCGCCGATCAGCGCGATCGCTGCCAGGTGAGTGTCGGGCACCGGGAAGAGGGGCGCCGGCTGCATCCAGCCGTGCTCCACGAACTGCTGACGCCCCACCGACGCCACCGTGACCGCCAGGGCGATCGGCACGAACGAGCGGGGCTTCAACTCGAACACGAGGAGCTCCACCCCGAAGAGCACCGCGGCCACTGGAGTGCCGAACACTGCCGCCATCCCGGCGCAAGCACCCGCGACCAGCAGCGTTCGCCGTTCGATCGCCGACAGGTGAAAGTGCTGCGCCAGCACCGATCCGATCGCGCCTCCCGTGAGGATGATGGGCCCCTCTGCGCCGAACGGCCCGCCCGTGCCGATGCTGATCGCGCTCGAGAGGGGCTTGAGCGTTGCCAGGCGCGGCTCGACGCGACTGCCCCCCACAAGGATCGTCTCCATGGCCTCGGGGATGCCGTGGCCCCTGATCCGCTCGGAGCCCCAGTACGCCATCGCGCCGATGATCAGGCCACCCACAACCGGGATCAGGATACTGACCAGGCCCAACTGCCGCGGATCGGGAGCGATAAGCCTCCACCCGACCGTCTGGAAATACGCGAGATGGGTCACCAGCCCGATCATGGCGAGCAGCCCGAGCGCCGCGACCGCGGCCAGGGCGCCGATGACGAGGGCCAGGGGTACGAGCCACAACGCCTCGACCGAGATCGAGAAGTCCGCGAGGTGGCCCGCAGAGCGCTGCGGCTTGCTCACGCTATGTCTTTCCGAAAGAAGATGAAATTGATTCGCATGACGATGCAAAACTAGCAGAGGCACAGCAGAGCGCGTTTCAGATTCAGCGGCGTGCGACATGACCTCTGTACAGGATTGACACGTGAGAAGGAGGCGTCGCGATGTTGCTGATGATCGTCATCGTCGTGCTTGTGTCCGGAGCGGCGGGAACCGGGATGGCGGGGGGCCGAATGCGCCGCCGCTGGCGCAACCGGCAGATCGTGCAGGCGGAAGCATCAAAAGGGATCACGGAGCTGGAGCAGTTCCTGGCGGATGATGCCCGCCGTCCGAGGCGGCGTAACGGCTAGCCTCGCGCGCTGGGGCGCTGCTGGAGCCAGAGGCGGCATACCTTGCTGGCCCCAACAGCACGCCGGGGCGCTTGGACAAACGAGACGGCGCGTCGACCCTTGGCCGGTCGCCGCGCCAGCGGGCAGGAATCCAGCTCCGCGGCCTTCGTTTGAACAATCGCAACACGATGCTACCACCCGCCGTGCAGGGATGGCAACTTGTATCGCTATACGATATACTCGGCATCAATGCCGGCCCGGCCCGAGTGAGCTCTTTGCTCCGGCCGGGACTCTTTCGCACGTGATCGAATTGGAGGAGGTCCGTCAATGCTTCTGCGACGATGGAGTTGGCAGCGCACCACCTGGGGCGAGCTGCTCTCCGAGTTTGTCGGCACTTTCGTCCTGATTGCGTTTGGCGACGGCGTGGTAGCGATGGCCGTCGCGGCGCTCAACCAGTCAGGACGCGGAACCGCAATCTTCGATGCCAGCGGCGATTGGCTTCTGATCGCCTGGGGCTGGGGCTTCGCGGTGTGCTTCGGCGTCTACGTGGCCGGCGGTATCAGCGGCGCCCACCTCAACCCTGCCGTCACGCTCTCATTCGCCCTTCGGCGCGGGTTTCCGTGGCGCAAGGTGCCCAGCTACTGGGCCGCGCAGGTGCTCGGGGCGTTCGTCGGTGCCGCGCTCGTCTACCTCAACTATCGCGACGCCATCGGCAGCTACGACCACGTCCACCACATCGTCCGCGGCCAGCCCGACTCGGTGGCGACCTTCAGCATCTTCGCGACGTTTCCGGCACCGTACTTCCACTCCTGGGTCGGGCCGCTCGTCGATCAGATCATCGGCACGAGCTTCCTGGTGATGCTGATCTTCGCGGTCGTGGACGAGTGGAACACACCGGTCAAGGCAAACCTCGCGCCGCTCATCATCGGGTTCATCGTCGTAGCGATCGGCATCTCCTACGGCGCGAACGCCGGGTACGCCATCAACCCCGCCCGCGACTTCGGCCCGCGCGTCTTCGCCTGGTTTGCCGGCTGGGGCAGGATCGCGATGCCGGGCGACTACGGCAACGTGAACCACTATCTGTGGATACCCATCGTCGGCCCGTTCATCGGCGGAGCCATCGGCGCCTACCTCTACGACGGCCTGATCCGAGACGTGCTGCTTGCCCGTGGCGACGGGCCAGATCCCGGGGCAGAGGAACGGGGCCGCACCGTCCGCGATGAGACGTCGGAAGCGGGCGCAGACTAATACTCATCCGGGTCGGCCGGGTCGTTCAGATGGGCCATCAGCCGTTCGCGGTCATCGCGAACGGCTGCAAAAGCCTTCCGGAAAAGCCTGTCACCTTCAGGGGTGACGGTCACCACCACGACCCGCCCGTCGTTGCTCCCACCACGCCGCACCAGCCCCGCCGCCTCGGAGCGATCGACCAACTCGGTCACGGTGCTCTGCGCCGACTGAAGGAGCTCGGCAAGATCGGTGATGGTGAGCCCATCGCCGCGGGAGCCCTTGATCACGAGCAGCAGCAGATAGCGCTGCGGGGTGAGTCCGGCTTCGCGAACTGCCGCGTCAGCGTTTCCCAAGAAACGGTTGAGCGCCAGGCGAAACTGTGCTGCCCGGCGGTATTCGTCGACCTTTCTGGCTGCCTTGGTCACCGTCGTCGAAGCCTAGTGCCGTTGGCGGTCGATGCCGCCCGACGCTTCGCAGTCGAGCGAACGACTGGAACCGGCAGGGGGACGATCAGTTTGGTGGAGCGACCGACGCGCGGTTGTGGAACGGGGGTAGGTAGGTGCCTGATGATGCAGCGGGTCGCCCTCATATTTCATCGTGGTACGATATATATGCCCAGGAAAAAAGAGCCACCCCATAGGGAGGAGCCATGTCCACTGAACACCGATACCACCACAGCATCTACGAACTCCACGGCCGATTTTGCCGGGGACAGGAGCGGGGTCATGGAACCATCAGACGGGGATCGTTCGCCGACGGAATGGCTCGATCACCGCACGATCACCGCGGGCGGTTCTCGACAGGCCAAGAGAACGATCCCCACACCGATCAGAACACGTACGAGGGCTGTTTCGCTGACGGCGTCGCCTCTTGACCGCAGCCTTCCACGGATCTGCGATCGCCGGTGATGAAAAGCTTCGGCACCATCACGGTTGACCAGCGAGCTCGGTCGACATGGCTGATTCGTATGGTCGGTGAATACGACGTCGCCAACGTCTCGGAGCTTGAGGCCGCGTTCGACCAGGTGTGTATCGCTGGTGGCAGCGTCGTGGTCGACCTCTCTGAGGCTGCCTTCCTTGATTCCAGCGTGATCGGGATGCTGGTCGCTGGAAGCGGCCGCGTTGAGCACGCCGGAATATGATTTTGCGCTCGTCGCCCCGGTGGAGTCCTTCCCACGCCGGGTTCTCACAATCGCCGGGGTCGGCGGGCTACTGGGCATCTCCGACTCGGTCGAAGACGCGTTCGCAACCGTCGCTCGTTTGTAGGCAGATGCCCAGCTTGGTCGAGCCAAGGCCAGCTCCAGTGCGACTAGCTGGAGCTGGGGCGGTATCGGGACGAGCGCAATGTCCGCTGCGGGAACATTCCCCGAGCGCCGTTGGGCCGCGAGTCGGGGCGACAGCTTTTTGCGCAAATCTATTCGCTCAGTTGGCGTTTCTCCGAGAGGGCAGGTCGGGTAGGCCCATTGATGTCTCGTATGGCGATTGAGTAAGCGAGGGAAGGGAGGATGAAACATGGCTGAGAACGTGGCAGATTTCCTTCTTGTACGGCTGCGGGAATGGGGAATGCGAGAGGTCTACGGATACCCCGGCGACGGGATCAACGCGATCATGGGTGCCTTCCGCCGCGCCGAAAACCAGCCGGAGTTGATCCAGGTCAGGCATGAGGAGATGGCGGCGTTCATGGCTTGCGCGCATGCCAAGTTCACCGGTGAGGTCGGTGTGTGCATTGCGACCTCAGGGCCGGGAGCGATTCACCTGCTCAACGGGTTGTACGACGCGAAGCTCGATCATCAGCCGGTCGTGGCGATCGTCGGGCAGCAGGCGCTGAGTTCGCTCGGTGGGAGCTATCAGCAGGAAGTCGATCTCACTGCCCTGTTCAAGGATGTCGCGCACGAGTTTGTCGAGATGGCGTCCACGCCGGCGCAGATTCGTCATCTGGTCGATCGTGCCGTTCGGATCGCCAAGGATCAGCGCACGGTGACCTGCTTGGTGATTCCGAATGATCTCGCTTCGCAGGAGGCGGTCGTCGTTCCGCCGCGAGCGCACGGCGCGATTCACTCCGGGGTGGGGTATGAGGCGCCGGTCGTGGTCGCGACCGACTCTGAGCTCCAACGAGCGGCCGACATTCTCAACGCTGGGGAGAGAGTGGCGATGCTCGTCGGTGCCGGTGCGCTGGATGCGGCCGGCGAGGTGCGCGAGATGGCCGAGCTCCTCGGGGCCGGGGTGGCGAAGGCGCTTCTGGGAAAGGCTGTGCTTCCTGACGACCTGCCGTGGGTGACCGGTTCGATTGGGCTTTTGGGAACGAAGCCGAGCTCGGACATGATGGAGAACTGCGACACGCTGCTGATGGTCGGTTCGAGCTTCCCGTATTCGGAGTTTTTGCCCGAGGAGGGAGCGGCGCGGGGCGTCCAGATCGACATTGACGGGCGAATGATCGGGATCCGCTATCCAATGGAGGCGCAGCTCGTCGGCGATTCGCGCGCGACGCTTGCGGGCGCTGATGCCGTTGGTGCAGCGAAAGCAGGATCGGGCGTGGCGGGAGCAGATCGAAGAAAGCGTGGCCGATTGGCGGTCGGTGATCGAGGAGCGGGCGATGATGGATGCCGATCCGGTCAATCCCCAGCGGCTGTTCTTTGAGCTTTCCAAGCGCCTTCCGGATCGCGCCATCCTGACGTCGGATTCGGGCTCGGCGGCGAACTGGTATGCGCGCGATGTGAACGTCCGTGAGGGGATGATGGCTTCGCTCTCGGGAAACCTGGCGACGATGGGAGCCGGGGTGCCGTATGCGATTGGCGCCAAGTTCGCCCATCCCGACCGGCCGGTGATCGCGATGGTTGGAGACGGCGCGATGCAGATGAACGGTCTGGCTGAGCTGATCACAATCGGCAAGTACTGGAAGCGCTGGAGCGACCCGCGACTGATTGTGCTCGTGCTCAATAACCGCGACCTGAACCAGGTGACGTGGGAGCAGCGGGCGATGGAAGGTGATGCGCGCTTCGATGTGTCGCAGGACATTCCTGATTTTCCGTACGCCGAGTACGCGAGCATGATTGGGCTGCGCGGAATCCGAGTGGATGTGCCGGACGCCGCCGGCCACGCCTGGGATCAGGCGTTGTCGGCCGATCGGCCGGTGGTGATCGAGGCGATCACCGACCCGGCTGTGCCGCCGCTTCCGCCGCATATCACGTTCGAGCAGGCGGTCAATTTTGCCCGGGCGGCGACGGGCGGCGATTCAGATCTCGGCGGGATGATCATCCAGTCGGCGAAGCAAAAGCTCGGAGAAATCGTGCCCGGCCGATGAGTGATCGTCGATGAGCGCTGATGAGTTGGAAATCGGCTCGGTGTCCGCGTCGGCGTATCGGGTTCCTACTGATGCTCCGGAGTCTGACGGGACAGCGACGTGGGACTCGACGACGCTGGTGCTGGTTGAGGTCGCGGCCGGCGAGGTGGTCGGGGTCGGCTACTCGTACGGCGATCCAGTCATCGCTGACCTGATCAATGGAACGCTGGCTGAACTCCTTCTGGAACGCGACCCGCTGAGTGTGTCTGGCTGTTGGCAGCTGATGGTCGAGCAGTGCCGCAACCTTGGTCGGCCGGGCATCGCGTCGATGGCGATCAGCGCGATCGACACGGCACTTTGGGATTTGAAGGCGCGAGTGCTGGATGTTCCGGTAGCGGTGTTGCTTGATCAGTGCCACCGCGAGGTGCCGATCTACGGCAGCGGCGGGTTCACGTCATACGACGATGATCGGCTCGCCGAGCAGCTTGGTGGCTGGGTAGCCGATGGCATCCCACGCGTGAAGATGAAGGTCGGTCGCGAGCCCGGCCGAGACTTGGAACGGGTTCGCGTTGCTCGTCAGGCAATCGGTGATGACGCAGAGCTGTTCATCGACGCCAACGGCGCTTTCGGTCGCAAGCAGGCGCTTAGGTTCGCTGAGGAGGCGGTGATGGAGGGCGCGTCATGGTTTGAGGAGCCGGTGTCGTCCGACGACCTAGACGGCCTTCGCCTGGTTCGCGACCGAGCCCCAGCCGGCATGGAGGTCGCAGCCGGCGAGTACGGCTTCACCTTGCCGTACTTCGAGCGGATGCTGGCCTCAGGAGCGGTCGATTGCCTGCAAGCCGACTGCACGCGCTGCGAGGGCTATACCGGGTTCATGCGCGTCGCCGCGCTCTGCGAAGCCCGATCGTTCCAGTTCTCGGCGCATTGCGCTCCGGCACTCAACGTCCACGTCTGTGCCGCGATCACCCCGCTGCGCCACCTCGAGTATTTCCACGACCACGTTCGCATCGAGCAGATGCTGTTCGACGGGGCGCTCCAACCGCAACAAGGGACACTCCTGCCCGATCTGTCCCGGCCGGGGAACGGACTCGAGTTCAAACGAGCCGATGCTGAGCAATACGCCATGTAGGAGGACGCCGATGCTGAAACGAGCACACGCAAAACGCCGAGGGTCGCCAGCCCGGCTCCTGGGTAACCTCCGCGCCGGACGGGCCCAACGATCACTCGGAGCCGCCGTCGCCCTGTCAGCGCCGGCGATCGGCTTCGAGATCTATCTCGAGCACTACAAAGGGTCGTTCGGCGACAAGTGGATGTGGACGCCAGTGATTTTGACGCCTCCACTGGCAGCGGCCGGTGCGGCGGCGGTCGTGTCCGAGCGTGCGGCGAAGACCGTACTTCCGGTGCTCTCGGCGCTCTATGCCGCAGATGGGGCGATTGGAATCTGGACGCATATTCAAGGAGTGCGCAAAAAGCCGGGCGGATTCGACGTGCCGACGTACAACCTGGTGATGGGGCCGCCACTTCTTGCCCCGGGAGCGCTGCTGATGATCGGCGCCCTCGGACTGCTCGCCCCGCTGATGGAGCGGGAGCGCTAGCGGTGGGGTTGGGAGGAGGCTAGTAGCGAGGCGACTGGGAGCGGTGGCGTGGCTAACCATTTCGAACAGGCTGATCACCTGCCGAACCTCCGTGGAGACCGCTCCCTAGCCGACCCCAACCTGCTTCCGCGCCAACGACAGGGACGAACGCCCCAGATGCACGGCCGCTATCCGGACTATGACGTGATGGCCGAAGAGTCCCGCTGGGACGACGCGACTCGCGAGGTGATCCGCCGCAGGTTGTTCGACGTCCCGGAACGCCAGTTCTTCTCCGAGGACGAAACGGCGACGCTCTCGGCATTCTGTGACGTTGAAATGGCGCAAGACGCGGAGCCGCGCATTCCGATTCTGGCCTATATCGACGAGAAGCTCGCGCAAGGGCGCTCGGATGGATTTCAATACGCCGACATGCCCGACGATGGCGCTACCTGGCAAATCGTGGCCCGGGGGCTCGACGAATCGGCTAGGGAACGCGGCCACACCTCGTACGCTGAGGCATCCGACACGACGAAGCAGGAGATCGCCGACGAGTTCGCCAAGGGTGAGCGGCGCGGTGGAGCGTGGGATCAAGTGAACGTCGCTCGCGCCTACTCGGTTGTTACTCGCGGGATACTGGGCGCGTTCTACTCGCACCCCTGGGCTTGGAACGAGATTGGCTACGGCGGCCCCGCGTATCCCCGAGGTTACGCCCGCCTCGGCGTCGGGCTGGACGAGGCATGGGAGTCTGGTGAGGCGCTCGACGTGGATCCGGTGCCCGATGTTCGAAAGCGCGGGCTCTAATGAAAGGGAAAGTCGCTGCCGATCGGCTCACCGGGTGCGGTTCCGGACGGTTACGGAAGATTTCCCACGGTGCTGGTCGTTGGGGGGCACTCGTTGGGTCAACTGTCCCGGGCTGGCGGACGTGACACGTAGCGTTCTTCGGCGGGCTGGGTTGAGGGGGTCGAGTCCGCCGCCGGACAACGACTCCGCTTTCCTGCTTGACGTTCACCGCCGAGCGGTGCCTGGTCGTGACCAGATGCGACGCTTCGGCGAGGCGACGAGGTGGATATCGTCGTGGTCGGCTGTGGGGCCGGAGGAGCGGTGCTGGCCCAGCGTCTGGCCAGATTGGGATGGAAGGTGCTTGTTCTCGAACGCGGCCCGTTCTGGGATCCCGACCGCGATTGGGTCAGCGACGAGGCCGGATCGGACCACATCTACTGGACTGACAAGCGGATCATCGGCGGCACCGATCCGGTGGAGATGGGCAAGAACAACTCGGGCCACGGAGTCGGCGGGTCGATGGTGCACTACGCCGGATACACGCCACGCTTCCATCCCTCAGATTTTTCCGTCAAAGCCAACGACGACGTCGGAGCCGACTGGCCGATCTCCTACGGTGATCTAAAGGCGTTCTATGAACGGGTGGAGCGCGAGCTGCCGGTCGCCGGCCAAGACTGGCCCTGGGGCGATCCCCACTCCTACCCGCATTCGGCTCATCCGATCGGCGGCGCGGCAGAGCGGGCCTGGGACGGCGCCCGTCGTCATGGGATCGAGATGCGCGTCGGACCCGTTGGCATCGCAAACGGCGTCTTTGGCAACCGACCGCACTGCATCTACCGGGGCTTCTGTCTTCAGGGCTGCAAGGTAAACGCGAAAGCCAGCCCGCTGGTGACACATGTCCCAGACGCGCTGGCGCACGGCGCCGAGATTCGCCCCGATTCGATGGTGACCGGCATCGAGACCGACGCGAACGGTCGCTGTACCGGCGTCCGCTACATCCACACTGGTCATACCGGCGAGGATCGTTTCCAGCGGGCTCGGGCCGTCGCCGTGTGCGGCTACTCGATCGAGACTCCTCGCCTTCTTCTCAACTCCAAGAGCAAAATCCATCCAGAGGGGCTCGGCAACAACGACGATCAGGTTGGCCGGTATCTGATGGTGCAGGGTGCCCCGCAGGTCGCCGGGCGGTTCCCCGAGCTGCTACGGATGTACAAGGCGCCTCCGCCCGAGGTCTCATCCGAACAGTTCTACGAGACCGATCGGCGTCGAGGGTTCGTGCGGGGCTTCTCGATTCAAACGGTCAGTCCGCTTCCAATCGGCTGGGCCGAACACGTCGTGGCCGATGGGCATCGCGGAGCGGCGCTTCGCGAATACATGCGTGACTACAACCATTGGGCTGTGCTCGGAGCGCTCTGTGAGCTGCTTCCGCAGCCGGAGAACCGTGTCACGCTCACCGATGAGTCCGATCAGTTCGGCATGCCGGTGCCGCGTTTCGACTACTCCCAGTGCGAGAACGATCGCAAGAACATCGCCTATGCCAAGCAGACGCTCAAAGACATCTGGGAGGCGGCTGGGGCCCAGGACGTGCTGACGATCGACCGCTACGCGCATCTCGTCGGTGGTTGCCGGATGGGAACGGATCCGGCGGTAAGCGTGGTGGACGCCGACCATCGGGTCTGGGGAGTTCCGAACCTATTTATCTGCGACGGCAGCGTGATGCCGACCCAGGGCAGCGCGAACCCGGCGCTGACGATCATGGCCCTGGCCTCACGACTGGCCGAGCGCCTAAAACGCCACACAATCGAAGGGCGGAGCACATGAGCGAACCCGAGGTAGTCGTCATCACCGGTGCATCAAGCGGCGTTGGCCGCGCCACCGCCCACGCGTTCGCCAAGCGCGGCGCCCGGATCGGCTTGCTCGCCCGAGGCGAACAGGGTCTGGACGCCGTCGCGCGTGAGGTCAAAGAGCTCGGCGGCGCTGGCTTGCCGATTCCAACCGACGTTTCAGATGCGGATCAGGTTGAGAAAGCCGCCGAGGCCGTCGAGAAGCAATTTGGGTCGATTGACGTCTGGGTGAACGATGCGATGGCGACGATCTTCGCACCGATCACCCAGATCGAGCCCGCCGAGTTTGCCCGCGCGACCGAGGTGACCTACCTCGGCACGGTTTACGGAACAATTGCCGCGTTGCGGCGGATGACGCCGAGGAATCACGGCACGATCGTTCAGGTCGGATCGGCACTCTCGTATCGAGCGATCCCGCTGCAATCGGCGTACTGCGGCGGAAAGTTCGCGGTTCGAGGCTTTACCGACTCGGTGCGTACCGAGCTGATGCACGACCGCAGCAAGATCTGGATCACGATGGTTCAGCTGCCGGCCGTGAACACGCCGCAGTTCAGCTGGTGTCGGACAAAGCTTCCCGACCATCCCCAGCCTGTCCCACCGATCTATGAGCCCGAGGTTCCAGCCGAAGCGGTGTACTGGGCCGCCCACCACCGAAGACGAGAAATCACCGTCGGCTCGAGCGCAGTCAAGGCCGTATACGGCAACAAGCTCGCACCAGGCTTCGCAGACTGGTATCTGGCCCGCACCGGCTTCAAATCACAGCAGATCACCGATAAGCCGGTGGCCCCTGACCGACCCGACAATCTGTTCGAACCGGTGCCCGCCCTGGCGGCCACACACGGCATCTTCGACGCTGGCACCCGCAAGCGCAGTCCCCAGCTATGGACGAATACTCACCGGGGCCTGCTGGCAGGTGCAGTTGCCGGGGCGCTCGCGTTGTCTGCCGTGACGCGTTGGGGCGCGAATCGGCGGTGAGCCGCGTTGTGAGCCCAATCGCCGGCCGCCAGCTCGACCGTATCGGACGGCCGCACACGCTCCGTGACTACTCGCTGATCGCTGATGGCGAGCGCGGCGCGCTCGTCGGCCCTCACGGCGACATCGTCTGGATGTGCTTCCCTCACTGGCACGACCCAGCGCTGTTCTCGGCACTCATCGGCGGCGGCGGCGCCTACGCCGTCACCCCGACCGGTCGCTACGTCTGGGGCGGCTACTACGAGCCGGGGAGCCTGATCTGGCACAGCCGCTGGGTCACCGAGCAAAACGCGATCATCGAATGCCACGAGGCGCTCGCGATGCCGGCCACCGCTACGTCAGCGACCATTCTGCGTCGAATCGTGATGGTCAAGGGAGAAGCGACCGTTGATGTCACGTTGAACCCTCGAAGTGATTTCGGGGCGCATGGCACGCGTGGATTCAGGCTGAACGACGGGGCGTGGTCGGGATCGCTCGGCGATTTCTCCGTCCGCTGGGACGGAGGCGAAGACGCGCGCGTCGTCGCGGATGGCCGGCGTGGCAGAATGCTCCATGAGACGATCTCGCTGTCCGAAGGTCAGACCCACGATCTAGTACTCGCGCTGCAAACCGGCAGCCAACCAGATGGCGGCCACGCCGCTGGTACAGAAAGGGGGCCTGATGATGCCGAACGCCTATGGAGCGAGACCCGAGCCCACTGGGACGAGCACGTTCCGGCGCTCGAAAACACCGTCGGAACCCGCGATGCCCGGCATGCCTACGCCGTGCTTCGCGGGATGACCAGCCGGAACGGGGGCATGGTCGCGGCGGCGACAATGTCGCTTCCCGAGCGGGCCGATCAGGGTCGAAACTTCGACTACCGCTACGTCTGGATCCGCGACCAGTGCTACGCCGGCCAAGCCGTCGCGGCATGCGGCCCACATCCGCTGCTCGACGACGCCGTGCGGTTTGTCCGAGAACGACTACTCGACGACGGCCCAAACCTCGCCCCGGCCTACACAACCAGTGGGGGCAGAGTGCCGGATGAACAGACGCTGGACATCTCCGGATACCCCGGAGGAACTGACCGCGTCGGCAACTGGGTAAACAACCAGTTCCAGCTGGACGCGTTTGGCGAGGCGCTCCTACTATTCGGCGCAGCAGCCCGGCTCGAACGATTGGATGCAGATGACTGGCGCGCCGCCGAGATCGCCGCCAAGGCGATCGCCGCTCGCTGGCAGGAGCCCGACGCCGGGATCTGGGAATTAGAATCAAAACACTGGGCGCACAGCAAACTCGCCTGCGCAGCGGGATTGCGAGCGGTCAGCCGCCACGGCACCGGCAAACAGGCGGCGCAATGGTCGGCGCTGGCCGATGAGCTCGTCTCCCACGTCGCGACCGACTGTGTGCATCCCTCGGGTCGCTGGCAGCGAGCCCCAGACGACGAGCGGGTGGACGCGGCCCTCCTACTCCCCGGCCTCAACGGCGCCTTAGCAACCAACGACCCCCGGACGCTAGTCACGCTTCGGGCAGTGGCGGAGGAACTCACCGACGACGGCTACGCCTACCGGTACCGGGTAGATCATCGCCCGCTCGGCGAAGCCGAAGGAGCGTTTCTCATCTGCGGATTCTGGCTATCGCTGGCCTACTCCCAACAAGGCGAGCGGCTGAACGCAGCGCGCTGGTTCGAACGCAGCCGCTCCGCCTGCGGATCCCCGGGCCTGTTCTCCGAGGAGTTCGACGTCGATCAGCGTCAGCTTCGAGGAAACCTCCCCCAAGCCTTTGTTCATGCGTTGCTTTTGCAGTGCGCCGCTGATCAATACCAGTGGGGAGATGGTCGGGGGGAGCGATGACCGCGAAGGCTCAACGTCTCGTCTTGACCTACGGCATCGTGCTTGTCGTCGCGCCGAAAACGGTTCTTCGCGTGTTGGCCGACGATTCCGACGATTGGCGTCTGACCACGCTAACGAGAATCGATGGAGCTCGCCATCTGCTGGAACTCGTCGCGGCCCAAACGTGCGGTGCAAAGGCTCGGAAGTGGGCGACGCTGGCCGAAATTGCCCACGCGATCAGCATGATTCCGGTGGCGCGTCTGCGACCCGACCTGCGCAGGCTTGTGTTGGTGAGCGGCTCTATGGCCCTGATCAGCGCCGTCGAAGGCCGGACTAGTCAACCCCGATCCGGGAGCCACGCGTCAGGCGCCGATCATGTTGGCCCCGATAGTCTGGATCGCTGAGATCGCGAATTCGCCGAACGCGTCCAGGCATGGTGGACAATCCGGTACGGAGGCGAAAGAGTCTTGGACAAACAGCGTTCGCATTGTGGACAATCCGCGGTAGGGGTTCTGGATCCGGACCTAAGCAGCGTGGCCGGGTTCAAAGAGGGGAGAACGGCGTGGCTCGGTGTCGTCCTCGGCACGTCGCGGAGGGGACTTTCGGTGAGACTGACTGACTGCCGCAGCCGACGGCGATAAATCGACACATCCAGCAATACCGACTCAAGGCGCAGGCGGTCGGAGACCGACTGGAGTCAGATCGGGTCACGCCTAACCGCCGGCGAGCGCTGGTGGCATCTCGGCGCATCGGACGCCAGCGGTTGATCGTGATAGGCGAGCAGCACGCCCTGCTGAGTGATCCAGCCGATGATCGCTCCGTCGGAGGATGAGACTGGCAGGCCCGAGCCGGAACGCAGCAACTGACCGAGGATGGCGTTGATTGGCGCCTCGGCCTGCACCGGTGAGACGGCGAGGGCCAAGTCGCTGGCGGTGACAGTGGTCCGTCCGTCAGCAGCGGCCTTGTCAAGCTCGGCTGCGGTGACAATCCCGAGGTACCGATCGTGATCGTCGGTCACCGCGACGCCTGGGATGGCTGCCGCATCGGGATCGTCGGCGAGTCGGTCGATCATGGTCATTAGATCGTCATCCGCTTGGAGGGTTTGGTGGATCGGGCATGCGACTTCCCCAACGGTTAGATCGGGTCGGACGTGATTTCGCCGCCGAGTCAGGTCGATGCCCTCGCCGCCGCAGTTTGAGGGTGTAGATCGAGTCTTGGGAGAGCAGTGCTGCGAGTGTGGTTGCGACGACGACGGCGAGCATCAGTGGCAGGATCAGGTGGTAGTCGCCGGTGAGTTCGAAGATGATGACCACGGCGGTTATCGGTGCTCGCGATGTGGCGGCAAACACCGCGCCCATCCCGACCAAGGCATAGCCACCTGTCTGGCCGACCGTCCCGGGAATAAGCGTTCCTGCGACATCGGCATAGGCTGCTCCCAGCATCGCGCCAATGAACAGTGACGGTGCAAACACGCCGCCGGATCCGCCGATCGCCATGGTGAGACTCGTAGCCACCAGTTTGCCGAGCAGGAGTGCGACCAGGAACCAGAGCACGTAGCCGCCGGAGACGGCGTGCTCCAGGACTGGGTAGCCGACGCCGTACATCTGTGGCAAGGCGAGCAGCAGCAGGCCGAGCAGTACTCCGCCGCAGGCCGGGCGAAGCCACTCCGGTCCCGGCCAAAGCCTGTCGGCGGCGTCCTCCATGCCATACAGAACGCGAATGAACGCCACGCCGCACACCGCCGCGAGCAGGCCCAGGCCGGCGTAGAGGCCGTACTCCCAGGTGGAGTGCTGCTGGAATGTCGAAAGCGTGAGAAACGGCGCCGATCCGAAGGCCGCACGGCCGATTACCGCGGCCGATACCGAGCTGACCACGACGACCGCGAATGATTCGATCTCGAAGTCTCTCAGGATCAGTTCCAGCGCGAAAAACACGCCGGCGATCGGGGCGTTGAACGTGGCCGAGATACCACCCGCAGCGCCACACGCCACCAGCAGTCGCAAGCGATCCTCGGGCAGTCGCAGCCACTGGCCGAAGCCCGAGCCCAGCGCCGAACCGATCTGAACGATCGGACCCTCACGCCCGACCGAGCCACCCGAACCGATACAGAGCGCCGAGGCCAACGACTTGACAGCAGCAACGCGAGGGCGGATCCGCCCGCCGTTCTGATCAACGGCAAGCATCACCTCGGGAACGCCATGCCCCTTGGCCTCGGGCGCAAACCGGCTGATCAACGGCCCATAGACCAGCCCGCCGATGACCGGCACCAACACGACAAACCACACTCCGAGAAACACGACGTGCGGGTTTCCCACCCGACCGATCCCGCTGTAATCAGCGTGGCCGCTGAACACCTCGGTGAATCCCACCACCATCTCGCGAAACGCGACCGCCCCCACGCCGGCTCCCACCCCAACCAGCCCACCATGCACCATCAACCCCACCTGGCTACCCCGCAACCACCACACGATCCGGGCGCGCCGATCGTCCTCAACACGAAGTTGGGACTGTGTTCGCGGCTCGGCGACGCTCGTGGTGTCTGGGTCGTTTACCGGTGGTGCGACATCGTGTATCGGCATATCTAGGGAGAACTGTACCGTACTACGGTATAATCGTCGCAGTTGGCTGTATCCAGTTCGGAGTGAAATTGCTGTTCGGGTATCTCAAAGCTCGGTTCTTGGCGTGGAGGCAACGCCGGCACGAGCGAAATGCGTTGCAGTAGCCGCCGTCGAGATCAACCGAGTGCGCCAGTCGGGGATCTGAACCGGACGCCGCGAAACTCGGGCAAAGCCCCAGATCGCGCCCGTTTTCGTAGCCGCCGGGCGGCCACCGACGAGCGTGGGCGGCCGTCATGAGCCCCGCGTATGTCGCCGCGATCATCGCTAGCGTCGTTTGCATCGCGAACCTAGTGGTTGCCACCGACTGGGCGCTACGCCTGGCGTGAGCCGCCCGGGGACTCGCGTCTGCGCAGGTGAGAGCGTCGAACCGGAGCGCGATTCACAGCGAGACCGCGATTCACAGCGGGGCGGGCGGTTCGTGGTGGAGCGTCTTTGAGCGCTCGACGATGTCTTGGAAGGTAGTTTCGTCGAGTACCGAGCGTAGCGCCTCGCGGGCCTTTAGCCATATCGCTGGGAGCGCCTCGGCTCCCGGCGGATAGGACACGTCTTCTGGCCTGACTCCAGCAACGGCGGCGATCGGACCATCGACGATCCGCATCACCTCGGCGAGCGTCACCTCTGACGCCGGACGGGCGAGTCGGTAGCCGCCGTCGGGGCCGCGCTGTGAGGCGACGATGCCGGCGTTTTTGAGCTGACTCAGGATCCCCTCGACGAACTTCGGCGGTAGATCCTGGGCCCGAGCAATCGCCTCGCCCTTCATCAACGTGTCGCCGTCGTGAGCGGCCAACACCATGACGGCGCGGACGGCGTAGTCGGCCTTCGCGGACAGTTTCACTCACCCATCCTCGCAGACCAGCACCACCCTGGCTGGACTTTCCACCAACTGCCCTTGCATTCCCCACTAGTTCGCTTAGACTAGTGGTAATCCTAAGCGGCGTGGGTCGGCCGTCACGAACACATGAAGGGCACGACACAGATGGACTTCAGCCTCATACTCGCCGGCCTCACCGTCGGCCTCTTGGTCGGCCTCACCGGCATGGGCGCCGGCTCACTGATGACACCGATCCTGATCTCCATCTTCGGCATCCCGGCGACGACAGCGGTTGGAACGGATCTGCTCTACGCCGCTGTCACCAAAAGCTTCGGCGGTTTCCGCCACAACCAGCTCGGAAACGTCAACCGTGAACTGGTGCGCTGGTTTGCCATCGGCTCGTGCCCGGCAGCCCTCGTCGGCACCTTCGCCCTCTACAACCTGTTCGGCGACTCCGTCTCCACTTGGCTGCCCAGATTGATTGGCTACATGCTGGTTGCGGTCGGCATCGCCGTGGCCATCCGTACCTTCGTCACGATTCGCGGCCTGTATGACGCGTCCAAGCTTCCCACCGACGGTCCGCTGAACCGGAACCACAAGATTCTCGCCGTCACGATCGGCCTGGTATTCGGCTTCCTGCTCGGCCTGACCTCGGTTGGCTCCGGCGTGTTCTTCGGCATGGCCATGGTGACCGTCTTCCCACTCTCGACCCGCCGCGTCGTTGGTACCGACATCTTCCATGGTGCGCTGGTCACCATCGCCGCCTCGGTCGGAACCATCCTTTGGGGAGCACCAGACTACGGCGCCGTCGGCTGGATCCTGGTCGGCTCGATCCCCGGCATCCTGGTCGGCTCGCACTTCACCGCCAAGCTAAATCAAAAGATGCTGCGAAGCTCGCTTGCCACAGTCCTCGCCGCATCCGGGCTGAAACTGCTCGGCGCCTGGTGACCCCCGATCGTCCACGTCGCCTCGACGACGTGGGCGCAGGCGCATCGAACGCATCGAGCCCCGGTTGCGGACGCATCGAGATCGGGTGATTGCAACGACCGTCGGGAGTTCAGGCGCCACGCTTCGTCCAGTCTCGGGCCCGCTCGGATAGATCCGAGATTACGCGGAGCAGGGTCATCGTGGTCGCCCTGCCGCCTTACACTGGGCTGGGTAGGCGTGGCACTCGCCCCCGCTAGCAGGGAGCGGGATGAAGGTTCGTCACTATGCCGTCGCTGGTGTCGGGCTACCTCACTGGGGGCCGAGTTCGAGGCACGGGTGACGGCTGGGTCAGAACACGCCGCCCCGAACCGGGAGTACTCGCGGTCGGCGTCGTCGCAGCCAAGGCTGATTCTGAACCAGCAGCTTCTGTTTGTTCTGCACTCCGATACCCCACTGTTAATCGCTGATTCACAGACGGTTGACCGCCAATCCTGAGTCTTGTCCGCTCAGCTGTGTTGAACCGAGCGATTCTCGGGCAACTCTCCGGAAGGCTGTTTTCATGTCGATTCTCCTTATCTCGTTCGCTGCTCCGCTGTTGGCCGGCGCCGTCGTTGTCGGCGGGTTTTGGATCGTGCGCCGGTCGGCTCGGGATCTCGCCGCCTGACACAGGCGCGACTGCGCGGTTGCTCGGTGTTCTCGCCCAATGTCCGGGCGTGCCGTGTGCCCAGCTCGGACGTGGGCCTTCATTCTCATAGCGGTTCATCGGCCAGCGGCGACGGTGTCGGTGACGGTGCGAGCAGCTTGGCTACCGCTACGCCGGCGGCGATCAGTAGCACGAAGTCCGATTCGAGGGCCATCGTCACCCCGCCGATTTGTTGATCGGCGAGGGCACTCATGTTCCCGAATTTGGGTGTGTGGAGGTAGAACGTGTACAGCGGGTGATTGGCAAACCAGATCACTGTGTCGAGCGGCGCGATGGCGATGAACGCGATTACGAGGTACCACACCTTCTGGTCTGGCGCGAGCTGGCCTGGGATCACCTCGGGCCACCAGAAGGCCAGGCCGGCAACGATCAGCGCCAGATGCTCGACGCCGAGCGCGCCACGATTTCCAAGCGCGAAGTCATAGACGGCCGGGATGTGGATCAGATACCACACCGAAAGCCAGCATCCGAGTGCGACCCGGGGGCGCAGTAGCGGCTGGATCCAGGCGTGGTCGGCGATGACCGCGACCATCGCCGGAGTGAGTCCGAGAAGCAGGAGCGGCGGCGCCCAGTCTCCGATCATCACATTTTGCAGTAGATGGAACGTGAGCATCGAGGTCAAGGCGAGATGCTCGACGAAGGAGAATAGGCCGACGGCGATTACCGCCAACCCCGCGGTGAAGGCAAGCACCCGCCACCACTCGACCGTGCTTCCACGGCGCCGGAAGACGCGCGCGACGTAGGCGTAGTCGATGGCCGCGACGCCGAGTGCGAGGATCCACTCGGGGTCGAACACGAACTGCCACGGATCGTGCATCTCGTCTCCTGGAATCGGCGGCGGGATCTATACTAGACGCAGGTATTGAAGCGAGCTAGATGGGATTTTGCGGATGGCAGATCGCCCTCGGTCGCAGCGATGGGTAATGGGGTTGGCGATTGCGACCGCGATCGTCGCGGCGGCTACGATCGTCGGTTTTGTCATCAATAATCGTTCGGCCTCGGCGTCGCCTCGGGTGACGAACGCGTTCGCGGTAAACCGCGTCGTTCCGAACCTGCCGCTGCTCGGTGAGAATGGCCGCCGGACATCCCTGGCGGCCTATCGCGGGAAAGTGATCGTGCTCAGTCCGTTTTTGACATTGTGCTCTGAGGTATGCCCGTTGACTACCGGCGCGTTTTTGCAGATGCAGCGTAGTGTGAAGCTGGCCGGGCTTTCCAAGCGGGTGGTGTTCGTGGAGGCAAGCGTCGACGGCTGGCGCGACACGCCGGCTCGGCTACGAAAGTTCCGGGCGCTTGGAGGGATCACGTTTCCGCTGCTTACCGGCACCCGGAAGGAGATCAGGCGCCTGTGGAAGTTCTTCCAGGTGGCTTATCGGCGCGTGCCGGAAGCGACGCCGCCTGACCGTGACTGGCTGACGCATAAGCCGCTGACGTTCGACGTCGAGCACACCGATGGGCTGTTCTTGATCGACCCACAAGGGCACGAACGGTTGATCATGGTCGGGATGCCGAGCCTTACCGGTCTTTCTCCGGCGCTGAAGGCGCTTCTCAGCGCCTCGGGCCGAGTTGATCTGGCCCATCGGAACCTTGCTGGCTGGGATGAGTCCGAGGCGCTGCAAAACGTCGGCTACACGTTGGGGACGTCGATCCCGAATCGCGCTCAGTAGGGCCGATCGTGGGTATAATGACGCCGACCCCGTCGGAAGGACGATCGCCATGAGTTCGCACGAAGCCGACACTCCCGACCCGGCACTTGCCGGCGACACCCCCGGCATGCTGGTGCCGCCATCGGACGTGGAGCTGCACCCCAAACGGCTGGACGTGAGTGCGCTCTACGTGGCCGAGGCGTTTGTCGGTATCTGGCTGTTCTTATCGCCGTGGATTCTCGACAATTACCACCACCTAGGCGCGCTTTGGAACGGGATGTTCCTCGGAAGCGTTGTCATCATCGGGAGCATCGCCAGCGCCGCGGCGGTCAGCGCAACGACCGAGGTGCTCGCGGATACTCATCACTGGTGGGGACGAGCGACAATCGTGATCGGCGTGTGGCTGGTCATCTGCTCGCCGTTGATCGACCTCGACGCGTCGATCGTCAGTAACGTCCTCACCGGCGTTGCCCTGATTACCTTGGGCGTTTTGTCATCGCGAACGGCCTCAGCTCAGATCGACGATGCAGCCGTTGTACGCGAGGAGGTCATCGAACAGATCGAGGGATAGTACCGGCCTGACTTTCGAGGGGGCGATTATTGGCTGGGTCTGCCGCGCAGCCAGGCCCAGGCGAGCAGAACTACGAGCAGTGCCAGTGGCAGGATCAGTGTCAGCGGCCCAGCGTCGGCGACGGACTTGACGTTGGAGAGAACAACGGCGAACGCGTCGGTCATAGCAGGTACAGCATGACGTAGGCGAGGAGGTAGAAGATCGTCGTTGCGTACCAGACGATGCCGAAAGCGGCGTGGCGTTCGTCGCTTGAGGCCAGGAGCAGCGTGTCATTGGCTGGCTGGAGGCTTCCTTCAACGCGGGCTCGTGCGATTACCGTCTCGAGCCAGAACGTCGCTCCGGCGAGATGTATCAGGTAAAGCGCGGTGAAGCCGACAAACACGCTGCCATAGCCACCAGCGTGGGATGGTGAGAATCCGGGATTGACCAGTTGCACGGCTTGAATCACGATCGCAGCGACGGCGAAGGCGAGCGCCAGGATCATCGCCACGCCGCCGGCCGTGTGGGTTCGACGAGACGCGAGTATGCAGTGCAGCTGAGCACCACGCACACCAGCGTGGCCGTACCGAGCGCGGTTGACGGCGACTGGCCATGTGGGTGCCACTGATCGTTCGTATCGAGAGTGCGGAGATAGAAAAAGGCGAAAGCGAAAGCCAGGAACATGAACGCCTCGGCTCCGACCCAAAGCCGGGTGCCGGTGCCGAGGTTACGATCTGCGACCGACGGTGTCGATGACGCGGTCATGGTTGCGCTCCTGTCGCCACTCCGTTTCCGGTGACAGGGCCGGCGTCGGGCATGCCGTAGTCGTAGGGGCCGGCCTCGAACGTCGGGAGTTCGGCGAAATCATGTTCGGGAATTGGGATCGGTAGCTGGAATTCGAGTCCACGTGACTGCCAACGGTTTGCTGCTGCTGGTTTCCTGGCGATCACCAGCGAGTAGAGGATGTTGACCAAGAACACCAGCATGAACGCGAACAGGAGAAACGCCGAGACGCTGACCCAGATGTTGAGCGCTTGAAGATGCGGGGCGTAGGAAGAGACGCGCCTGGGCATGTCAAGGGCACCGACGGCAAACAGCGGCAAGAATGTCGAGTTGAAGAAGATGAAGCTGCCCCAGAAGTGGATCTTTGCTAGCCGCTCGTCGAGCTCGATCCCGGTCATGATCGGCAGCCAGTAGTACATGCCTGCGAAGAACGCGAACACCAGGCCACCGACGATCGTGTAATGGAAGTGGGCCATCACAAAATAGCTCCCGTGAAGCGTCACGTCACTAGGCACGTCGGACAGGTAGACCCCCGAGAGGCCGCCGATCAGGAAGTTGAACAGGAACGCTAGCGCCCAGAGCATCGGAACCGAGTAGTGGATCCGCGCTCTCCATAGCGTGCCCATGGCGACCAAAAAAATCAGGCCGGTTGGCACCGAGATCAGCTCGGTCGAGAGCATGTAGAACGGCCGCAGACTGGAGTTGATCCCGCTCACAAACAGGTGATGCTGCCACACGGTGAAGCTCAGAAGCGTCACGCCGAGCAGGCCGGCGACCGCGACCCGATAGCCCCAAAGCGGCTTTCGGGCAAACACCGGCAGGAGTTCAAGCACGATGCCGAACCCCGGTAGCGCGAGGATGTACACCTCGGGATGCCCGAAAAACCAGAAGAGGTTTTCGAACAGAAACGGGCTTCCGCCGTGGGCGGCAAGGAAGAATGATGTGCTCGCGGTGCGGTCGAGTGCCTCCATCAAGAGCGCCGACACCAGCACGAGCGGGGCGAGCACCATCAGCACCGACGTTGACAGCATGCTCCAAACAAAGATCGGCAACCGGCGCCAGGTGAGGCCTGGAGCCCGCATGTTGAGGATCGTCACCATCAGGTTCAGGCCGTTCAGCACCATGGCGATGGCGATCAACCCGAACGAGAAAATGTAGGAGTCCATCCCGGCGTTGGCCTGGTTTGCCAGCGACGGATACCCAGTCCAACCGGTGGGAATCCCGCCGAAGTCGATCGCCGACATCAGGATCACGCCGGCCAGCGGAAACAGCCAGAATGACAGCGATTCAAGTCGCGGGAATGCCATCCGTCGGGCCCCGATCATCAGTGGCACCAGGAAGTGCCCGAGGGGGCCGACGATGATCGAGGAGGTCACCATGATCATCATCGTTCCGTGCAACGTGACGATCGTCAGGTACTGCCCGGGCGAGAACACCGGCGTTGACGGCGAGAGCAGTTCGGTGCGGATCAGCATCGCGTTCACCCCGCCAATGAAGAGAAACGCCCCGATGCCACCGAGGTACTGAAGCCCGATCACCTTGTGATCCGTGCAAAGCCGAAGGTAGCGCCACGGGCCGCCGCCGTGCCGCTCCTCGCCGTCACTCGGCGGACGACCCAACGCTGCAGCCAACGGGTACGAAAGAAACCCGAGACCGGCAAGCCAACCGACAGTGGCACCCGAGAAGCCGAGCAGGATCGCGACGTCATTCTGCCCCTGATCGTCGGTGTACGGCAGGTGCGCTCCGATACGATCACCGATCCACCAGCCAATCAAGAATCCGACAACCGCTAACGCCAGTGCAGTAACGACGTTTCCGCCCCGCCAAAACGACGGTGACGGGTGCCCGGTCGGAGCCGGAGTTTCAGGTGGCGCTTCACCGGCCGGCGCCCCGGTATCGACAGTCGTCATCCGGCCCTCCCGGTCGGTTGTGGGAAATAGCTGTGCGAATACGGCGGTAGGAATCGGGTCGACGGCGCGTTGGCCTTCTGCTGCGCGGCGATCCATTGGCTGAACTGGCTACCGCCGACAACGTGGCCGGTCGCGTCCATGGCTCCGTGCCACACCCCGCACAACTCGGCGCAGCGAATGTTGAAGGCCTCGGGCCCCTTGGTCGTGACGAACGCGATGTTATTGGCGCCAGGGACGGCGTCGGCCTTGACGCCGAGCTGGTAGGCCCAGAACGAGTGGACGACATCCAGCGAGGTCACGTTGAACTGGACGTCACGATCGGCGGGCAACACCAGCTGGAACGTCTCGACGCCGCCGTATTGCGGGAAGCGGTAGGTGAACTGCCACTGCTGGGCAATCACCTGCACCTGAAGCGGATTCCCGCTTGGGTTACCGATCGGATCAGGGCCTTGACCGCCGCCGGCCCCGGCGAAACTCGCGCTCGGGTTGTACAGCGCGTACGTCCCGTAGCCAGCGAGAGCGAGAACGATGGTAATACTCGCGATCAGCCACCCCAGCTCGGTGCGGCCGTGACCAATCAGCGGCGGCCCATCAGCGAAGCTCTCATCCCGGCCGCGAAACGCCCAGAGGGCATAGCCGAAGTACACCCAGATGCCCATGGCAATCGGGGTGAGAACAGCGCCCAAGACGATGTTGGTCGTGGTCTGGTCAGAAGCCTCGACGCTGGCACGCCCCGGGGGCATGTGCGGCCCGAGCAGGAAAATCAACGCGAGCTCGGCGATCACGCTCACAATCAGCCACGCCACCAGCACCGTCTTCAGCCGAGGCTCGGGTGCCGCCGCCGGTTCAGACGACATGCAAGAATCCATCCATGTAGCCGACCGTCTGCATCGGGCCGCCATTGCCCATCGGCCAACCTGCCGCGCAGGGCACAAAGCACTGCCACCGATACCACCCCTTCTTGCCGGTGTGGAACGTGAACGTCGTCGTCGTATGGGCGGTCGAAAGCGGGCACGGAGCGGCCTGGTCACACTGCTTCGGCGCGTCGTCGGCGACACCCTTGATCGGAACGTTCAACCCAAGATCAGGCACAGTAAACGTGTGCGACGCATCATCGGGATTCATCGCCTTGACGACCTTCCCATTCACCGTGATCGTCCCGCCGGTAACCCCCTGCGCCTGGCTGAGAAACGGGTTTCGAAGCCCGCTAGCCCCGTCGAAGTTGATGATCGTGACATGGATCGTCGAGTTTGCGGGGAGGGAGAAGATCGTCGTATGCACCCATGCCCCACTCGAATTCTTGACCAAGTACGACACCCACGTCGGATGAGGCGAGCTCCCAAACGCTGCGACCGTCTGCAAACTCAGGTCAGTGGCGCCACTCGCGTGAGTAGCTGCGACCGTCTTAGGTAAACCTAAGACGTATCCGGTGATATACACGAATGAGAGCACAGCGGCGATCGCCAAGCCGATCCCGAGCGTCAACACTCGTCGCCCTTTGGACACGCTTCTAGCTCCCTCGTTATCGAGCGGAAATTGTGATCCAACACACATGGAGCGATCCCCACGCTACACCTTTTTCTCTCGCCGCGTGTGAGAAATACTTTGCGTGCTCCAAGCCAATGGCTTCGTCTTGACTAAGCGGATCGCGGCACAGTTTGAGTACCCTTTTTTGTGAGAATTTTGTGAGAATGAAGACGGCCAGCACGTGCCCCCCCCCCCCCCCCCCCCCCCCCAAAGACTGCGATATCGGCAACGCAGCTCCGTCGAGTGCTTGAGGATTGTCCTCACCGTCTACCCAACGCGTCTCCATGCTGACCGCTGATCAAGTCGAGGGACAGCGACGCGGCCGAGCTCCGTGCCGTCGGAACGATCGCCTCGTCCCTCGCCCCTCACCGGAGCCGGGCGCAAATCTCGCGACCGCTCGGTTAGAACTCATGCGTTCGCTGGTATCTCAGCGACCCGCACCGTTTGTCGATCCAGCCTTGCCCGACGCCATATATCCCGCAACAGTGTGCCGGGCGGCCGCCTTCCTGGGAGGGTCGTGACCGCCCGGCGCCGCAGACCATCGCGCAACTACTCTGAGGAAATCCTGAGAGGCGGCTTGGTCGTGGGATGGCGTGGTGGTTTACCGGCGGATGCAGCCGAGACCTCGACCTAGCCGCCCGCCGCGCTCAAGCATCTCCTCGGGTGGCAGAGGTTCGCTCTTCCAGACGCTAACTCCGCTTCTCACGCGGTTAGCCAACCTGCCTGCTCGATCTACCGCAGCCCAGATCTGGCGCTCACGCAGAGGATCAGCGGGTTGGACGCGAACTTTGGTTCACGTGGCACCCGGACCGCTCGCGCTTCAGTTCACGGTTACGTCGTCGAAGTACACGGTCGAGGTTCGGCTCTTCGAGCTGTCCCCCAGTTGCAGCCTGCCGGCCGGCACGGTGCCAAGGTTCCAGGTGCGCGAGAGCGTTGCGATGGTGGCGCCGTCGAGACTGAGCGACGACGTGCTGCTGGCTCCCGTGATCGAGAGGTGTAGTACGAGCTCGTGCCATTGGCCGAGCGACAGGGTCGTCGTCGAGGTGACCGACGTCCCAGATACGTTGTTTCGAACCAGAAGCCGGTTTGTCTTGTTAATCGAGACAGTCGCCAGCACGGTGCCACCGGCGGTTTGCAAACGGAACAGATCGACGTTGGTCGATCCGTGGCTGGAGATCAGCAAGTGCACGTCGGCCGCCGGGTTAGGAGTCGTCGACGACAGGTTGCCGATGAGGTAGGCGGGAGTGCCGGTCGTGGTCGTGCGCGCAGCCCACGAGCCGTTCAGCTTGACGGTTTGCTGGTCGATGACGCTTCCATGCGCCGTCCACTTGCTGAGGTTGCCCGACTCGAAGGTGTCGGCCAGCAGGCCGCTGGATTGGGCGGGCGTGGTGAAGGTCACCGCGTTCGACTCCGCCCCGGAGTTTCCCGAGGTGTCGACCGCACGCACCGTGTAGGTATATGCGGTGTTCGGGGTGAGGCCGGAGTCGTCAAAGGCGAGACCGGCAGCGTTCATCTGGGTGCCGTTGCGGGTGATGACGTAGTGGTCGACTGCCACGTTGTCTGTCGCTGTGCCCCACGAGAGGTGGGCGGTGGTCGAACTGGTGGGCGCGGCTTGGAGCGTGCCTGGGGCTGATGGCGGAGTCGTGTCGTTGCCGGCGGCGGTGGTGATCGTGGTGGGCGTCGACGGCACGGATTCGGCACCTGCCGAGTCGATCGCGGTGACGGTGTAGGAGTACGTTGCTCCCGGTGAAACCGTCGTGTCGGTGGCATTCGTGCCGGTCGGCGAGGCGATAAGCGTGCCTCCGCGGTAGAGCCGATAGCTGGTTGCGGTTGCGGTCGGGCTCCAGCTGAGGTCGACTTCCGTGTTGGATGGCGACGTGGCCGCGAGTCCTTGCGGTGTGGCTGGGAGGGTGTGTGCAGCGACGGTGACGGGGGGAGAGGATGTGTTACCGGCTGCGTCCACGGCGGTGATGGCATAGGCGTGGTCGCTTGAGCCGGTAAGCCCCGTGTCGGCAAAGCCGGGCGCGGTGTTCGTGAATGTCGTCGTGCCGTCGCGGACGATGACGTAGTGGTCGACTCCGACGTTGTCAGTCGAGGCGGCCCACGTGAGGTCGATCTCGGTATCGCTGATAGCGGTTGCCTTGACGTTGCTTGGTTGGCTCGGTGGCGTTTGGTCGCTGGTGTTCGCAGGCCCGAGCACGGCGAAGCCCTGCTGGGCGACCTGCGACCCTGTGGGCAGATTGAGATTCCAGCGGGTGAACTGGCCCCCAACGGCGATGCCATTGGGAGTGTTGGCCAAGGCGAACACGCCCAGAGAGCCGTTCGTCTCAGGATCCCAGTCGTCCACCTGGCCGTCTGCTGGACGCAGCGCCATCAGCTTGCCGCGAGTCTCAGGATTGCTGCACTGGAATGGCGCCCCCGCTCCGGTGCCGCCGATGCAATAGGCGACAAAGTGGCCGCCCGCGTACACGAGGCCGTCTCGCGCTGTTATCGCCTGCACGTCGCCGTCGGTTTGGGCTGTCCACTGTCGCGTTCCGGTCGACTCGTCGTAGGCCTCAACTTTGCCGCCTGGACCGCCCATCGCCATGAACACCTGAGACCCCATCACCGCCATCGAGTCGACCACGAACTCGGGGACGGCGGCCCACGGCGCCGTACTGCCGGTCGTCGGGTCGAGTACTTGAAGCACGCCGCCGTTGGCGTCTCCTCCAGCGGCAATTAGTCGGCCGCTGCCGTCATTCTCGACCACCATCGACTTGATGATCTTCGGTGAAGTGGGGTGCCAGTTTGGGTCAAGAGCGCCGCTCGAGGCCACGAATGCTGCCAGCCGCGTGCGCGACGAACCGCCCGCCGATGTGAAGTTTCCTCCGGCATAGACGTCGCTTCCAGCCGCTACGAGTGCTCGCACTTGGCCGTTCGTTCCGGGGTTCCACGCCGTCACGACTCCAGCGCTGGTCACCGACCCGAGGTTCGCACGCGATGCCCCACCGAGCGTCGAGAACGTCCCGCCAACGTACACCGTGCTGCCATCCGGCGAAACAGTTATCGCATTAACGACTGGGCTCGAGCCGGATACCCCCGGATTCCAGGACGTAACGTTTCCGGTGGAGAGGTCGATCGCGGCAAGACCGTTACGTGAAACTCCGCCCGACGAGCTTCCGGCGGGGCGGACGTTCTTGAAAGTGCCGCCGATATACGCGACGTTTCCACTGACGGCGATCGCGTCGACCTCACCGTCGGTCTGCGCCGTCGGGGTAGGCGTCGTCGCCACGAAACCACTTGCGTATGCAAGTTCCGGCAAGGCAAAGACAATGAGTCCCAAGAGAGCGATTGTGGCGCGGCGACCGCGCAAGGAGCCTTCTACGCGCAACGAACCCTCCCCCTGCGCGTCGAACAACCAGATCCCTCCCAGGACGAGGTCACGGTAGCCCCGCCGGACCCGAGTGTCAAGCCCCGATAACTTGACACGCTGCCTTCACCGGACTACCTTCGACCCACGGGGGTTCACCAAATCTTCACCACGGAAGACCGGCAAATCCAAGAGAGGGACAGGCGATGTTGCACGCACTCACCGCAGCCACGCGATCCGTCGGCACACGTCGACTCGCAGCCCTAACCTCCGCGCTGACGGTCGTAAGTGTGGCCATGGGAGCCGTCTTCGGGGGCACAAGCGCCGTCAGTTTCGCCGCCACCAGTCCCTGCGGGACGCTCACCAACCCGCCCGCGACGTTCAAGCACGTCGTCATCATCATGGATGAAAATCAGAGCTACAACGCCATCATTGGCGCACCCGGCTCCGCCGCCGATCAAGTCGCTCCAGCGATCAACTCGTATGCAAGATCCTGCGGCGTTGCCACGAATTATCACGCCATCACCCACCCCAGCCACTCGAACTACATCGCGGCCGTCGCCGGAAACACCTACGTCGCCCCCGGATGCACGTCGTGGACATGTGTATCCCAGCCGCTCAACTTCTGCGACGCGGCGGGAAACACGGGCGGTAGCTCGACATGCCCGAACATCTTCACGCAACTCGACTCGGCCGGCCAGTCGTGGAAGACCTACGCCGAGAGCATGCCAAGCAACTGTTCGACCAGCGCCGCTGATCCTTATAGCGCCGGACACAATCCGCCAGTGTGGTTTTTGCAAGGTTCGGGCTCATACAATCTGGCAACTTCGTGCGCCGCTCATGACGTTCCGTTGACCAGCACGACCACTGGACTGCAGCACGACATCGACAACAACACCCTGCCGGCGTACAGCTGGATCGTGCCGAACAAGTGCAATGACATGCACAACTGCTCCGGGCAAAACCCGGTGACCGCAGGGGACACGTTCATCAAGACATGGGTCGACAGGATCGTTTCCACACCCGACTATCAAAACGGCAGTACGGTGATCTTCCTGACCTGGGACGAAGGCGTCGAGGGCGGTCGACCGTTCAACGAAGACTGCCTAGCCACTGCCAACCTCAGCGACGAAAGCTGCCACCTAGCAACGATCGTGCTCTCGCCGTACACCACGCCCGGCACCCAAGCAGGCGCGTTCTTCACCCACTACTCGCTCCTCAAAACCACAGAGAAGATGCTCGGGTTGCAGACCTTCCTCGGCCACGCCGGAGACGCCAGCACGAGCGACATGCTTTCCGCCTTCGGCCTCGCGGGGCAGGGTGGCGGAGGCGGCGACACGCAGCCACCTTCAGCACCGATGGGCGTTTCCGCAACGGCCACCGGCGCCAGCACGGTTCATCTGACGTGGACTGCAGCGTCCGATAACGTGGGGGTTACCGGCTATCGCATCTACCGAAACGGCACGCTCAGCCAAGCCGTCGGCGGGGTCACCCAAGCCGACGACACCGGTCTTTCGCCGTCAACGACCTACAGCTACCAGGTCGCAGCCTTCGACGCCGCCGGGAACCAGTCTGCCCTCAGCACACCCGCAATCAACGTGACGACTCAGTCCGGAGGTGGCGGCGGGGGCCAGTTCAGTGACGACTTCGAGTCCGGCACCCTCGCGAAATGGACGCTGAAAGGAGCCGTCACCGACCAGCAAGCCGTCGTGTTCGACGGCGCATGGTCGGCACACACCTCCACCACCGGGACACCGGCGAACGCATCGGCCGCCCTCTCCGCCACCACAACCACGGCGACGATCGAACTGCATTTCCGAGTCGCAAGCCACGGATCCACCAACACCGACCTCCTACGAGTCCAGACCACCACTGCAAAAAACCTCTTGACCCTCTCCACCAATAGCTCAAACCGCATCCTGCTACGAAACAACTCTGCAGGCACCACCGCCACCAGCACGACTGTCGCCGGGCTAAACGCCTGGCACGACCTCGTCCTCACAACAACGATCAGCGGTGCGACCAGCAAAACAGCGGTGACCCTCGACGGCGCAGCAATCACAGCACTCACCAAAACCTGGAACCTCGGAACCACGCCCATCGGGAAGATCCAACTAGGCGACAGCACCAAGGGACGCTCATCAAGCATCTATTTCGACGACATCAGCGTGAACTGATCCGGAGCCGTCTCCAGAACCAACGCTACGCGCACAGTTGCCGGCCAGCTGCGTATCTACCCCACCGAGGAATCAGACCGGGGCCGCGCTACCTCGATGAGCCGCTGACGGCACCGTGCCACCGATCGAATCCTCGCCGACCGCGCTCATGAACCGCTCCCGTCAGCGCTACGCAACCCCAAGGTCAGGGACGGGTACGCGGGAGATCGTCGAGTTGGGCTTCCTGTGGAGGAGACGCAGGTGCCGTGGCCAATCAGAAGCGCTGCTGACCGCAACTGCGGCGGTCACGTAGTTGGTTGACAGGCTCGGAGGGCGGGAGTACCGTCGGCTTCGGGTTCCTTTCACGAGGGGCGGTGAATCGTGAGATCTCACATCAGGATCCTCGCCGTGGGCATCGTCGCCGCGTCACTTGTGCTGGGCGCGGTCTCGGCTCCCGCGGCGACCAACCTGCTCGCAAACGGGACGTTCGAAGGCACCGGCGCGGGCTCTCTCACAGGGTGGGCGGGTAGCGGCGGATCGCTCGCGCTCACAACCGGCGACGGCGGCGGGCACGCTGCCCGGCTGGCCGCGTCGGGCACCGCGCAGGCCTACATCTACACCACCACCAAGCCCGTCAGATCGGTCACCGTCGGCAGCGTCTACACCGGTGGCGGGCGGCTCTTCAGCGCCTCGTCCGGGCAGAACGTGTGCCTCGTCATCAAGGAAGTCCCCTCCGGCGGGACAGCCACCGTGGGGTCGACCCGCCAGTGCCTCACCGCCACCGCGACCTGGCAGACGTTTCCCGCCGTGAGCTACACGGCGAAGACGAGCGGCGACTCCCTCACCATCAACCTGCTCGACACGGCACCAACGGCGGGCGCGAGCTTCGCCGTGGACAACCTCACGCTGGTCAGCGGAAGCGGCGGCGCCGGAGGCGGCGACACCTCGGCGCCAAGCGTGCCGCAGGGCGTGACCGCAAGCGCAACAGGCTCGTCCACCGTGCGCGTCGGCTGGAGCCCCTCCACCGACAACGTGGGCGTCACTGGCTACCACGTCTACCGCTCGGGCATCTCCGTCGCAACCCTCGGCGGCGCGGCGACGAGCTTCCAGGACTCGGGCCTCGCGCCATCCACGCACGTACACCTACACCGTGGACGCCTTCGACGCCGCCGGCAACACCTCGGCGCCGTCGGCCGGCGCCGTCGCGACCACCCGCCGCCGGAGGAGGCGGAGGCTCCAGCCCGTGCGGCACCGTGGCCCCCATCCACTGCGCCCTACGACCACATCGTGGTGCTGATGGACGAGAACCTCACCTACTCCGATTTCATCTCCGCCACCGACGATCCCTACATGAGAGTCGCTCACCACCAACTGCCGGTTCGAGACGAACTCGGCAGGAGAGACGCATCCCAGCTTCCCCAACTACGAGGCGGTCACCAGCGGCCAGTTCACGTACCTGCCTGGGCTGCCCCACCGCAGCGGACAACCTCTTCCACCAGCTCGGCGCAGCCGGGAAGACCTGGCGCGGGTACAACCAGTCGATGCCGTCCAACTGCGCGACCAACACCTCGAAGGTCAGCTACTACCGCGACGGACACAACCCGGCGTTCTGGTACACGGACCTCGGACCGGCCGCCTCGGGCGGCGACGGATCGTGCGCGACCAACGACATCCCGCTCGACCCGGGATTCTGGAATGCGGCCGCGGCCGACAACCTGCCCAGCTTCTCATGGGTCTCCCCCGACGACTGCCGCGACCTGCACTGGATGAGCGGCGTGTGCGAGAACGTCGTCCCCGGCGGAACGAAGGCCGACCGCATAAAGATCGGCGACGCATTCGTCCAGAGCGTCTTCTCGGCCATCGTCGCCACCCCAAGCTACCAGGCGGGCAAGACGCTCCTCGTGCTCACCTTCGACGAGTCCAACTACCTCTCGACCCAGGACAAGGGCAACTGGGGCATCGATTGCTCGAACCACGCCGTCTATGTCGCAAACACCCAGACGTGCCAGGTCGCCACGATCCTCGTCTCGGCACGCATCACCCCGGGCGCGACGTCGGCCTTCTACAGCCACTACAGCCTCGGCGCGGCCATCGAGCAGAACTTCGGCCTGCCACTGCTGGGCCACGAGGCATCCGTCACCCCCGCCCCGATCTCCTAACCTAGCCGCCACCAACAAGCCCAGAAGCAGCCCCAGCAGCCGGTGATTCTCCGCAACAAGCGGTCGCCCATGTCAGTCGGCCGCCTGCCGTGACACGCCATCGCACCAGCGGGGGTACGGGTTAGTCCACTGAGCCCGGCAGCGTGTCGAGGTGACAAGCGTGATCACAGTTCTAACCGCTACTGGGGACGCTCTCCGTTGAGGTTGGTGTAAGCGCGCGCTCTGGCGCTTCACAGCGCATCGATTTGCCATCGATGTCACGTCGTCACCGTGGCTGGCAAATCGCGTTGCTGCTACTTGTAGGTTGGGACCATCACCCCAGCAGCCAGCGGCTGCGGCTCGTGCGATGCATGCCCGGAGGAGGGGTGTACTAGCCCGGGCCCCACGCTGGGAGAAGTGGGTAGACCACGATCACAGTGGCGATTCCGGCCACGATGGTGACTGCGATTGCCAACTGCCGAATCCTCGATGATTGAAGGCGAGTGGTCGACTGCCAGTCGCGAGCGGCGACGGCCGGTAGCGAAAGGACATGGCCGAGGACGTGGATCGTCATCGCCGCAAACCACGCAAAGAAGCTCAGCTTGTGGACGGTGTACAGCGTTTGTGAGTGCCGACCGATCGCGGCCAGGGCGACGCCGGAGGCAAATAGGGCGATCGTGGTGACGATCACCAGCGGCCCGACGACGCGCATTACTGGGTGGGGCGGCCCGGCCCGGCGGTACTCGATGTCGCCGGTGTAGTAGCGCACGAACCGGTAAAACGTCGATCCTAGTTTGAGCGTCACGATCGGGATCAGAACCAACCCAACGACCACATGGACGACCTCGAGCGATCCCAGGAACGGGATTGTCCCGCCCTCGATTGCCAATAACACGAGTAAAACGACACCGAGAGTCGCAGTGAGCCGGCGGTTTCCCTCGACGCCTGGAGAAGTCGCCGTCCGCTCAGTATCACGGTCGAGATCGAGGCGGCGAAGATAGATCATCGCGATCGCTCCGCGCGACGTTTCCGGGAGTGGTCGATCACCCGACGTCTCCCAGCATGACGCGAGTTTGGGGCAGCCGGGATCGACGTCGGCGCACGAGGCGTGTCATCCAATGTTCCCCGCGTATGGCGGCGACCCACCCACCGATGAAGTGACCAACCTAATCACCAGTACCCCGACTCCGCGCCGTGACAAGGAAGACAGCGATCCCAGCTCTTTCTCCTGGAGAAATCCTCATGATGACCTCCGAATTAGACGGCCTCCTATGGAGTGTCCATGCGCATCCTGAAGAGTTCGTGAGAAAAACAGCGGGGCCCCGCAAGACGCTGCACCAGATCGGCGAGTCGAGCGGTGCCTGTGAGTGCTGAGCGTCGCCATGCAACGCCTCAAAGAGCGCCCTCTCTGCCAGATCGCAACATTCCGAGTCACGGCACTCCCAAGGAGATCCCGTGCGCCCCTCGCCCAATCTGCAGCCCCCGGCCCCCCGGAGGCTAGACCGATTCGCGTCCGACTGGAGCGCGCACGAGGCCGCACTCAGTCAGGCGCCCATCGGGCGATGATGGCTGGCAAGTCCGGCCGCCCCTCGGCTGTCCGCAGCTCGATCGGCGACCGAGCCGACTGTCGGATCTGGGTAGCGAAGGGGACGCCCGCTACCCGATACCCGCCTCTTGCGTTCGGGTGGGCCGTCTGACATCAGACGTTCGAAGCGACGGGAATCCGAACGCAGGCGTTAGTGTCGCACGCCGCGACCAAGGGTCAAGCCCATTAGCGGTGGGTCGGCCGCCCGACCCCTGCGTCAGTGTCAGGGTACAGACTCCTCACCACCGGGCAGCGAGGAACCCAGTGGACGCTCCGGCGCCGATGCCAGGGATACAAGGCGGGCGGATCAGCCGTGACCAGCCCACCCCGCCTCGCACTCCTCGATCGCCGTGAGGGTCTCGGGGGAGGCAGGCCTTTTCGAGAACCGAACGGCGAAACGATCTTCTCATAATGGGCCCAACCAAGGAGCACCATGAGAGCCTCGCTCCGAGCGTCCAGGCGAAAGCGACTCGGGAGCATCGAGATCGATCGATCGCTCATAGGTCAGATCGCCCTGTTCCCGGCTCCTGGGCAAGCTCGTCTGGCTCCGGATCCTTCGCGTCGCCGGGACGTGAACAGCCTCCTCCCGGCCGTGTGGCGCGTGTCGCCTCGAAGTTGACACCCGCAAATCGCTCACCTTCCCCCGACGTCTAGCCCGCCGCGTCCGCACAGCGAGAGGAACGACTGTCCCAACGACATCCTCCGCAAACACGAAATCCGGCGACCTCGAGAAGATCCTCAAGAATTCTGGGCTGCCCAACAAGCTCCTCGTGGTCGGTGACCAGGTTGTGACGCCGTACGGCGGCCGGGTCGACCTGCTGTGCATCGACTCGGATGGAACCTTGTACGTGGTCGAGCTCAAGAAAGGCCAGACGCCCCGAGAGGTCGTTGCCCAAACGATGGATTACGGCTACTGGGTGCGCGACCTCGGCTACGACGATGTCCGAGAGATCTATGACCATAGCCACCCTGGTGGCGACGATTTCGGTGACGCGCTTCGAACCGCGCTCGGCGTCGAACCGCCCGAGACGGTCAACACGGAGCACCGTCTGGTGATTGTGGCGAGCGCGCTTGACGCTGCCAGTGAGCGGATCGTCGACTATGCGCAGGGCTTCGGGCTTCCAGTAAACGTGGTCTTCTTCCAGACCTTCAAGGAGCACGGAGCTGAGTATCTGACACGCACGTGGCTGGTCGATCCTGTGGAGGAGGCTCCCCTGCGGAAGAGAGGGCAAAAGAAGCTGCAAGCTCCATGGAACGGCCAAGACTGGTACGTCAGCTTCGGCGAGGACGGAGCGCGAAACTGGGAAGACGCCGTTGAATACGGGTTCGTGTCCGCAGGCGGCGGCCGCTGGTACATCAGCACGCTCCTGAATCTTCCCATCGGCGGAAGGGTGTTCGTGAACATCCCGGGTTCTGGCCCGGCTGCGGATACGTCGGCGTGGAGCTGACCGAATGGATCGTCCCCGTCGCCTGGATCAACACGCACGTATCGTCGAACCCGATCGACGCCCGTCTTGAGCCACGCCGGTTTGGTCGGGGTAGTCCACCCAAGCCGCGTCGCCACTTCCTGCTCGTCGCGACCCTGCTCGGCGACCAAGTCCTCGATGAAAAGGAGCTGATTGGTGAACGAATAGTCCTGGCGGAAGTCCTGCGCGACTTACAGGTCTAGCTCGAGGTCGTAGATCTCTCCAATGGTTGCGTCTGCGGGCAGTACCGCAACCTCGATGTGCTCGCGACCGAGGTCATCGAGAGCGACGGCCCGCGTATTGGCGTTGATCAAGCGCCCTTCGCGGGTCACTATCCCGGCATCGCGCTGGTCCCGGTGCTCCAGATCACGCATCAGCGCCTCGAACCCCGGAGTCGCCCTCAGTAGCTCCCGGATGGCATCTTGCGCTTTGGATCCGTCAGGATCCTCGGCGATGGCGTTCCGCGCGACCCTGTCTGACTGCAGCTGCGACTTGATCCGGTGACTGCGAGGATTTAGGACAGTTGAGTCCAAGCGAATCCGCACCACTGGCATGCGCTCGGTTTTCCCGCGCCATGGGACACGAAGAGTCTCTCGATCGGGCGGCAGCGCCTCGAGGGCCTTCTCGATCATCTGTTTTCGGGTTTGCTCGTTGGCAGCCATTTTGCTCCTCGACAATGGATCAGACTCAGCATGTTCACGTGGTTACCGCGGCGATCGTAGCTGGTAGGTGCGGTCTGAAACAAGGCGCCGAAAAAGCCGGTCGGCATCCGACCATCCCGCTCCCCCCGAACCGTTGGCCGCCTCGGACGTACCACTCCCAAACACCGCGCTCCCGCTTACGCCCGTCTACCGCACCCTCCCGCCCCTCCGGTGGCTGACTCGATCCAAACGAGTCTGCCGGAACGGTCCGAGTGCTGACGCCGCGCGCACGTGGGAGGCGTGGTTGTGGGTGCACATTGGGTTCCCGCCGTAAAAAATCCCTGCATGTGAACCCCACGAGCCAGTCATCGGAACCATGGGGGTTTGCGCCTGTCTGTCACGGTTCGACCTGCGGTGTCACGCACCGCGTAGAGCCGACGCGGGGAGTCGAACCCCGGACCTCATCATTACGAGTGATGCGCTCTACCAACTGAGCTACGTCGGCGATCGCTCCAGAGAATAACGGCTGGCGAAGCCCACCGGCTTCAGCCGACCGGCACCTGCTGCGTGATGCAGTGCGTGCCGCCGCCCCCGAACGCGATCAGGCGGCTCGGCACGCCCACGACCTCGCGGTCGGGGAACGCCGAGCGGATCACGGCGAGCGCCTCGGCGTCCAGGGGGTGGTCGGCCGTCGGCACCACCACGCCACCGTTCGCGACGTAGAAGTTGGGGTAGCTCCCGCCGATCTCCTCGCCATCGACGTCGAAGTACGGAAGCTGCGGCTGCTCGATGACCTCGATCAGCCGGCCGCGCGCATCACGGGTGCCGCGGAGGATCTCGAGGTTTTCGGCCATCAGCTCGTGGTTGGGGTTGCGCGGGTCATCGCAGGCCTGGGCGATCACGACACCGGGCCGGACGTACGTACAGACTCCGTCGACGTGGCCGTTGGTCTCCTCGTCCTCGGCGAGGCCCCACTTCAGCCAGACGATGGTGCTTACACCCAGCGTCCGGCGAAGCTCCGCCTCGATCTGCTCGCGCGAGAGCGAGGGGTTTCGGTTCGGGTGCAGGAGGCACTGCTCGGTGGTGATGAGCGTGCCCTCTCCGTCGACGGTGAGGGCACCGCCCTCGAGGATCATCTCGGAGCCCACCCGCTCGACGCCGAGCGCCGAGAGCAGCGCCGCGCTGACGGCGTCGTCCTTGTCGTACGGCGCGTACTTCTCTCCCCACGCGTTGAACCGGAAGTCCACCCCGCGCCGGGCGCCCGCATCGTCGACGATGAAGATCGGCCCGCAGTCACGCATCCAGGAGTCGTCGAGGGGGAGCTCGAGCACCTCGACCGAACCGGGCAGCTGGGCCCGCGCCTCGGCGACATCCGCGGGTGCGGCGACCATCGTCACCGGCTCGAACCGCGAGATGGCAGCGGCGGTCTCGACGTACTCGAGCTTGGCGCTTGCGAAGTGCTCACCCCAGACCTCGGCCCTCGCGGGCCACCCCATCAGGCAGCGCTCGTGGGCCTCCCATTCGGCGGGCATCCGCCATTTGCCGCTCGCGTCGAAGTCGTCCATCGCGGACGCCAACGTATCACCGCCGTTGATCGCGCAGCCAGACGCTCGCGTGCGCCGGTTGCACCGTGCCGGCCACCACCGAGCGAAGCTCGTCGCAGAGCGCGTCGAGGTCGATCTGCTCGCGTAGCCGCTCGCTGAAGCCGTCGACCGCCGCCTGGGCGTCGTACCCCGAGCGATAGAACCGGCGATCCACCGCGCCCTGGATCACGCGACGCAGCGGGTGAAACACGAGCGCCACGACCAGCGTGGACACCGTGACCGCGAGCGCCCCCGAGGAGCCGGTCAGGCCGCGCAGCAGAGCTCCGATCGAGGCTATCCCGCCAAGGTAGAGGACCGCGAGAGCACCGACCAATCCTGCGTAGATGAGCGTGCGGCGGATGATCACGTCGATCTCGAAAAGCCGGTAGCGGAGGATCGCCACGCCGATCGCGACCGGGATCAGGCCGACGGTGAGAATCCAGACGTCGGAGAGCACGGTGAGCCACCGCGGGTCGGGTTCACCGGACGGCACGAAGAGCGCCGAGAGCACGAGGTTTCCGGCGTAGAGCCCACCGGAGAGCGCGCCGGCGGCGGCGAGCCACTTGATCTGAAGGCGCTCCACCGGCCCCGCGTGCCGGAACCGGCGGACGAGGCTCACGACAGCCGCCACCATGCACGCGGGGATCAGCAGCACGACCAGCTCGAGCGCGGTGAGCACCGGCTTCAGCGCATGCACGCCCAGCGGATTCTGCTGCGGGAAGCCCGCGTCATCCATCGGGCCCGGCATGAGCACGTCCACCACGACGCAGAGCACGACCGCCGCGCTGCAGACGTAGGCCACCCATCTCCACCGCGGGCTGAGCAGATGCCCGTCGGGATAGACCAGCAGCAGGAAGACGCCGGTGATTGCGACGGGCGGGGCCCATACCCAGAGCCCCAGCGACGCGACGATGTCTGCCGCCGGAAGCGAGCCGGGGTGCAGCTTCAGGCCGTAGTCCCCGTACGCAGCCGAGCCGAGGAGCGTGGCCCAGCCGAGGCCGATCGCCAGGAGCAGCCAGCCGATGGGGTTTCGCGGCGCGCGCGTGGCGATCGCGACGCCCGCGAGGGGAAACGTCCAGAACAGGACCGAGATGAGCACGGTGGCCACGAAGTTCACGCCGCTCTGGCCGAAGCTGTTGGACGACTCGAGGTTGCGCGTGGCCCACTCGAGTACGAGGCCGGCCGCAAGCAGCGCCGAGTTCACGGCGAAGATGGCCCAGGCCAGCCGGCGAAGCGAGGCGTCGCTCATGTCGTTGAGTCTCCCAGAAACGCGTCCGGGGATCGTTACGGAAATTACGGCGTGAGCCGGCCGCCGATATAGGCGAACGCCGGAAGCGTGACGCTGTCCCAGAACACCCGCGTGTGGGCGCCCTTGCCGTAGAACAGCGGGTCGGGCCGCTGGGGCATCGCCGCGACGAGCTGCTTCACGTCGGGATAGAGCGGATCCTCGGTGCCGCACCAGACTCCGGTTGACTGGCCGGTGAGGGCGTCGATCCCGGCGAATACGGGATCTCCCGGCCCCACCGCGGGGCTGAACGCTGCCACCGCCTTCAGCCAGTGCTGCTTGACCTCGGCGAGGCGCAGCACGCCGTAGCCGCCCATCGACCAGCCCCACGCTGCGGTGCGGGAGGTGTCGAATCCACGCTTCTCGAGCCACCCGGGCATCTCGTCGGTCACCATCGCCTGCGGGTTGTCGTTCGGGGCGTGGCCGGGCTCCCACTCGAGCAAGCCGCCGTCGGCGCCCGCGAGCACGAACGGCGGAGTGCCTCGCTGCACGGTCGCGGTCAGGAACTTCGCGAGCCCGAACGCCTGGAAGTCCTTCGGGCGGGCGCTTGCACCATGCAGCACCAGGCACACCGGGAGGCCCTTTCCGTCGCCGTAGCCGGCAGGCACAGCGGTGAAGAGATCGACATCCCGGCCGCGGGCGTGGGAGTACACCGAGGTGAGCTGCACCTGGCCCTCGGGCACGTCGGGGATGAACACCTTGGGCTTCCCCATCACGTCATCGCGGAGGTGCTTGGCGAGCGTGCGCGGGCCCTCGACCGCGGCGGCGCCGAGTCCCACCACCACGATGCCGCCGGCGCCTGCAAGAAACGCTCGGCGGGTCATCGCCTTCGAGGCCATCGTGTTCCTCTCTCGCGGTCGATACTCAGAAATGCAAAGCTTAGCAGAGGCAAATTACTCCGCCGGCCGCAACCGGACGAAAGAGGGGCGTCGGCGGGTGCGCGTGAATCAACGGTGCCTGGCACCGTTGATTCACGAACCGCACGCAGCGCCGCAGCCAGTACGAAAAGTGTCCGACACCAACTGGTCACAGATCACGCACAGAGTGACGAAACTCAGGTGCCGTACTAAACCGGACGGTGGACGGTGTTCAGCGCCGCGGATGAACGCTCACGGCGCGAGATTCACCGCCAGCCCGCTCGGGCTCGCGAACAGCAGCGGGCCGCCGTTCGACGTCGAGCAGATCACCGACTTGATGATGGTCGTGTCCGTCGGCCGCCGGTAGCGATACGCGCACGACACGCCGTTACCTAGCCCGTACTTGTGGTTGAAGATCATCGCGTTGCCCACCGGCGGCGTCCAGTGCGTATGCGCCAGGCGCCCGCTGGTGTCGCCGGTGGAAACCGCCGCGTTGGTGCCCGGCTGGCTCAGCGTCCAGCAGCGCACCGTCGTCACCCCTCCACCCCGCACGAAGTGGCAGCTCACCTTGCCGCCAAACGCGCTGAACGCACCGGTCACCGCCGACGTTGCCACGGCCTGGGAAGCGACAGCAAGGGACAACGCCACCGTTGCGATCGCAGTCAAGAGCACCCGACGCATCCGTCCACCTCCTCGATTGCCTCCGGGCTGTGCCCGGCCCTGAGCGGACTATAGGACGCTTGCGGACTCAGCCGAGGGCGGCGCGAATGGCCGGCGCGACCCTGGTGCCGTAGAGCTCGATCGCGTGCATCACCTTGTCGTGCGGCATCGAGCCCACCGTGAGCTGCAGCATGAACCGGTCGTGGCCGAAGATCTCGTGCTGGTAGAGGATCTTGTCGATCACCTGTTGCGGATCGCCGACGAAGTTCGCGCCGCGCAGATGCGCCGAGGCGACGTACTGCTCGCGCGTCATCGGCGGCCAGCCGCGCTCGCGCCCGATCTGGTCCATCACCGATGCGACCGATGCGAACGAGTCGTCGATCGCCTCGTCCAGCGTGTCTGCGATGAAGCCGTGGGAGTTGATGCTGAGCTCGAGCGGCGAGTGCCCGGCCTCCTCGGCTGCGCGGCGGTGCAGATCGGCCATCGGCTTGAACCGCTCGGGCATGCCGCCGATGATCGCAAGCGCCATCGGCAGGCCGAGGCTGCCTGCCCGCACCACTGACGCAGGCGTGCCGCCCACGGCGATCCACACCGGGATCTTCCGCTCGGCCTGCGGGAACACGCCGAGATCGTCGAGCGGCGGGCGGTGGACGCCCGACCACGTGATGCGCTCGTTGTCGCGCAGCTCCAGCAGCAGATCGAGCTTCTCGGCGAACAGGTCGTCGTAGTCGTCCAGGCTGTAGCCGAACAGCGGGAACGACTCGATGAACGAGCCGCGGCCGGCCATGATCTCGGCCCGCCCGCGCGAGATGAGGTCGAGCGTCGCGAACTGCTCGTACACGCGCACCGGATCGTCGGAGCTCAGCACGGTCACCGCGCTCGTCAGCTTGATCCGCTTCGTGCGCGACGCGATGGCCGCGAGCACCACGGCGGGCGCCGAGACCACGAACTCGGGGCGGTGGTGCTCGCCCACCCCGAACACGTCGAGGCCCAGCTCGTCGGCCAGCTGCGCCTCCTCCAGCAGATCCTTCAGCCGCTGGGCGGGCGTGACTGTCTCGCCGGTCTTTGCATCCGGCGTGCGCTCGGCAAACGTGTAGAGGCCAAGTTCCATGCCGGGAGCCTACCGACGACGGACGGGATCTGTAGGCTCCCCGCGATGTTGACGCTCGTCACCGGCCCCACGGGCTACCTCGGCTCACTGCTGGTGGCAGAGCTGCGCGCGCGTGACCGCCGGGTGCGCGCGATGGTGCGCACCGAGACCGCCGCCGTGCTGCTCCAGAGCCAGGGCGTTGAGACCGTGATCGGCGATGTCACCGACACCGCCACCCTCCCCGCCGCGCTCGACGGCGTGGACACCGTGTTCCACATGGCCGGCGTGGTGGGCCATCGCGCCTCCGACGACGACCGCCTCCAGTCGGTGAACGTCGATGGGGCGCGAAACCTGCTGACGGCCGCGATCCGCTCGGAGGTCGGCCGCGTGGTGTTCACGTCGAGCGTGGCAGCGGTGGGGCCGGCCTCCACCCCGAGCCACCCCCGCGACGAGCACGCGTTCATGATCCACGGCGACGACGGCCGGCCCGATTTCCGCTATGCGCGCAGCAAGGCGCTGGGCGAGCTCGAGGCCATCAAGGCGGCAGAGAACGGCCTCGACGTGGTGATCGTGAATCCGGGGTTCGTGATCGGCCCCGGCGACGTCAACCGCGTGTCCTCGTGGCCCATCGAGGAGTACCTGCGCGGCCGGCTGCGGTTCACGGTCACCGGCGGCCTCAGCTACGTGGACGCGCGCGACGTGGTGTCCGGCCACCTGCTGGCCGAGGAGAAGGGCGTGGCCGGCGAGCGCTACATCCTCACCGACGACAAGGGCAACCTCTCACACGCCGAGTTCTTCGCGCGCGTCGGACGGGTGTGCAACAAGCGGCGGTTCCAGGTGCACATGCCGGTGGGCATGCTGATCCCCGCGGTCAAGGCCGGCACCGCCCTTCACCTGCCGCTGCCGCTCGACGCCGAGGAGCTTCGCTCCAGCGCGCGCTGGTGGTACTACACGGCAGCCAAGGCGCGCGAGCAGCTGGGCTTCACGGTGCGGCCGCTGGACGACAGCATCCGCGACACCGCCGAGTGGCTCAAGCAGGACGGCTACCGCAAGCACTGAGTCAGGCCGGCGCCGGCGACGCCACCAGCCGGCGGCCGATCACGAGGCTCATGCACGCCGCCACGACGCCCAGCGAGCCTGCGATCAGAAATGCCGGCTCGTAGGAGTGCAGCCACGTGCGGCTCGCGCCGGCGCCCCACGCCGCGAACGCCGCCCCGAACTGGTGGCAGGCGAAGATCCACGCGAACACGATCCCCATCTTCTCGCGGCCGAAGATCTGGCGGCAGAGCGCCACCGTCGGCGGCACAGTCGCAACCCAATCCAGGCCGTAGAACACCACGAACGCCACCAGCGGCAACCCCGCGTGAGCCAGGGCGGCGTTCAATCCGAGCAGCGAGAGCCCGCGCAGCCCGTAGTAGCCGAACAGCAGCATCCGCGGGTCGTAGCGGTCGGTGAGGTAGCCCGAGCCGATCGTCCCGAAGATGTCGAAGATGCCGATCACCGCCAGGAGGCCCGCCCCCTTCACCTCGCTGAGCCCGTGATCGGAGCACGCGGCGATCAGGTGCGTGCCGATCAGCCCGTTGGTGGTCGCGCCGCAGATGAAGAACGCCCCGGCGAGCAGCCAGAAGTCGCGCACGTGGGCGGCCTGCCGCAGCGCCAAGAACGCGGACCGCACCGGGTTCGCGGCCGGCGGTGGCGGCTCGATGAACTCACCGCCGTACGGCGCCATGCCGACGTCGGCCGGGAACGAGCGCAGGAAGATGAGCGCGATCGGCGCGACCACCACCACGGCGATGATGGCGATCGTGCCCACGGCCCAGCGCCAGCCGTACGCCGAGATGATGATCGCGAGCACCGGCAGGAAGATCAGCTGGCCGCTCGCGTTCGACGCCGTCAGCACGCCCGTCACCAACCCGCGCCGGCGCTCGAACCAGCGGTTCGCTGTGATCGCCGCCAGCGGCACCGCGATGGCGCCGGTGCTCGAGCCGATCACGAGGCCCCAGAGGATGTAGAGCTGCCACGGCTGCGTCATGACCGTGGTGAGCGCGAAGCCGACGGCCACCGCCGCCAGCGCGCCTGCGCACATGCGCCGCACCCCGAACCGCTCGATCACCGCCGCTGCGAACGGCGCACCCAGCCCGTACACCAGCAGGTTGACGGCAACCGCGCCGCTGATGAGCGCCGTTGACCAGCCGAAGTCCTGATGCAGCGGTAGCAGCAGCACGCCGGTGGTCGCGCGGAAACCCGCTGCGGTCACGAGCACCACGAACGTGCAGACGACCACCACCCATGGGTAATGCGGACGGATCCGGGCCGACAGCGCGCTCATCCCGAGATGCTACCTACGCACTCATCGGAACCTGGACCTCGATCACCGGCTCGATGCGCGCGAAGATCTCCTCCAGGCTCGGGCCCGTGATGGTCAGCCCGTGGTTCTTGAGCCCGACGATGGTGCGGCCCGGGTCGGGTGCCTCGCGGATGATGTCCGACACGGCCACCGCCAGCTCACGCGTGCCGCACGGGTAGTTGAACTCCGTTGCGGTCACGTCGGAGATCCATGCGTGCACGTGCACGATGGCGCCCACCTCGGGATGCTCGCGGTAGATCATGAAGTGCTCGATCGCATCGACCGACGCCCGCCGCGGCTCGACGGCGGGCGGCACCGACAGCACCATGGCCTCGTTGGCCGGGTCGTAGTCCTTCACGAGCAGGATGTCGCGGCCGATCTCGCGCAGGTTGCTCTTGTCGACGCCCGAGGCGCTCATCCAGAACCGCTCGGCGTCCTTCCGCACGGACAGGTTGCCGTAGGAGAGCCCGCCGATGCCGTAGGCGAGCTTGATCCAGCGCAGGTCGTCGGGGCCGACGATCTGGTCGAGCGGGAACGGCGCCGGGAGCAGGCCCAGGTTGTCCAGCCGCTTGCCGGCCTCGTACATCTGCGCGGTCAGCTCGTCGCCGTCCCAGAGCTCGGGCTCGAGGTCGGTCAGGAACTCGTTGTCGATCACCAGGCGCGCGGTCGCAAGCGGCTCGAGGCGGTCGATGCACGCCTTCGCCCAATCCTTCACGTTGCCGGGATCGGCCACCGAGTAGTTGCCCTGCTCGGGAGTCACGAAGTAGGCGGCATCGCCGGGCACGACCAGCATGGCGTGGTTCGCGAGGGCGCGCACCAGCACCGGGTACTCATTTCGCAGCACGTCGTCGGGCGGCTCGGGGAGCGTGTGCACGGCGATCACGTACGTCGAGCGCTGCTTGCGGCGAAACGGCTTGGGCCGGTCGGGGTTGATGTAGTGGAAGACGACGGATGCGTCGTTGGGGTCGGCCGCTTCGACGTACCCGCGGCTCAGCCATTCGGCCTTCCACGCAGCGGTGAACTCGTCCAGGGCATCGGTTCCGTCCCCGGGTCCGGTGAACGCGAACTCAATCATCCAACCACCTCATGTATCTCATCCAACTTGACTTCCACCGTGGTATTCCCCTCCAGATCCACCATGCACGCGTCGTTCAGCACCTCGTAGCTTCGGACAACACCCGAGCCCTGAGGCGTGGTAACCCGGCGACCCACCGCCGGCGCCCTATCTCGAAACGATCGATACACGGGGTGTTCGAACGCCAAACAGCAGCGTAGACGTCCGCAAAGTCCCGTGATGCGGCCGGGATTCATCGGAAGCTCCTGGTCCTTGGCCATCCGCAGCGTGATCGGCTGCTCGTGGCACGGGTACCGGCTGGAGCAGAGCTTCCCGCCGCAGAGGCCCTGGCCCCCGCACAGCCGGCCCTGATCGCGCGGGCCAACCTGGCGAAGCTCGATGCGCCTGTGCAGCGCCGATGCGAGGTCGGAGCGAAGCTGCGTGGTGTCCGCTTTGTCGTCGCTTGCGAAGTTGAAGACGATGCGGCTCTGATCGAACACCATCTCGGCCGAGATCGGCTTCAGCCGCAGGTTGTGCTCGCGGGCCAGCTGCCGGAACACGCGGATCGACCGCTTGGCCTCGAGCGCGTTCTGGCGCGCGAGCTGCTCGTCGGCTGCGTCGGCCCGCCGCACGACGCGCTTGAGCGGGGTGGGAAACGTCTCGGAGGAGTCGTGGTTGGGCTGCACGACGCGCCCGAGCTCGCGGCCGCGGGCGGTGTGGCAGATCACCTTCTCGTCCCACCGCAGCTCGAGCCCCGCCGGGTCGAACGAATAGACCTTGCCGCCCGGCTGGAACACCACACCAACGACGACGCTCATGGTCAGATTCCGTTCTCGAGGTGATCGGCCGACGTCACGCTCAGGCGGTGGAACATTGCCTCGAGGGCGAGTGCCGGATTGAGGTTGAGTTCGAGTGAGCGCCGCACGTCAAGCACAATCGAAAGAGCTCCTGCGGCACTGGCCGCCGTACCGCCGGAGGCGCCGTTATCTGGACGTTCACCGGCCGGTTCCGAGTCTAGCACGGTGTCCGGGGCCCCAACCGCCGTCGCCAGGCGGTCGCGATGCCACAGCCCGATGGTGTCCACGGCGAGCCGGAGCTCGTCCCATTCGGCCCGCCGGCCGGTGCGCTTGCCCCGCTCCTCGAACCGCTTCTTGAGCGCTCGCTCCTGCTTGGGATCGTCGATCGACTGGAGCAGCGAGGTGAGCTGCTTGGCCACCAGCGCCGCCTCCCGCTTGCCCCGCGCGGATGCGGCCGCGAGCACGGTGGCGGCGGCCGCGGCCGGGTCGAACGCCGGGTCGTGCGTGCCGTCGGCTGCGAGCTTCCGGTACACCAGGCGGCGCTCGGTGGCAGCGGGATCGCCGGCGAGCTCCCGCGCCCGGGTGAGGCTGCCGAGGGCGGCGCGCGCCGCCGCGGCGTCGCCGACATCGGCCTCGAGCTCTGCCTGCGTGAACTGGCGAAACGGGATCACCGCCACCCGCGAGAGGATGGTCGGGAGCATCCGCCTGGTGTGGTCGGAGACGAGCACGAACACGGCGTAGCCCGGCGGATCCTCCAGCGACTTCAAGAGCGCGTTTGCACTCTCGTCGCGCAGCAGATGGGCGTCGAGGATCAGGTACACACGCCGGTTGGCCTCGAACGGCCGCAGGTGGAGGTCGGCGCGCATGCGGCGCGCGTCGTCCATGCGGATGCCGGCGCCCTCGGGCTCGAGCACGAAGAGGTCGGGGTGGGTGCGCGTCTGCACGCGGTGGATATCGGTCTCGAGGAGCGCCGCGGCAAACGCGTCGGCGTACTCGCGCTTGCCCGAGCCCGAAGGCCCGGCGAAGAGGTAGGCGTGGCCCGGCCGGCCGACCACCGACTCGAGCAGCTCCCGGGCGCGCGGCTGGTTGGGAAGCTCGGCCAGGATGCTCACGCCGGCACCTCCGCGCGCACCCGCTGAGCCACCTGCTGGGGGCTTCCCGAAGCGCTCACGCGGGCGACTCTGAGGGGGTAGCGCGAGGCCGCCTCTTTAAATCCCCGCGCGACGGCCTCGTGGAACTCGTCCGGCTCGGCCTCGATGCGGTCGGGCGTGCCGCCCACGCGCTGGGCGGCGTCGGCCCAGTCGAGCTCGAGCAGGATGGTGCGGTCGGGCAGGAGGCCGCCGGTCGCGGTCATGTTGACGCTCATGACCTCGTCCATGCCGAGCCCGCGCGCGCAGCCCTGATAGGCCAGCGACGAATCGATGTAGCGGTCGGCGATGACCACGGCGCCGCGCTCGAGCGCCGGACGGATCACCGCCTGCACCAGCTGGGCCCGCGCGGCCGCATAGAGCAGCGCCTCGCTCCACGGCCCGATCTCGGCGGCCGGATCCAGCAGCAGCTCGCGGATGCGCTCGCCGGCAGACGTGCCGCCCGGCTCTCGCACGCGCAGCACCTCACGGCCCTCGGCGGCGAGCGATTCGGCGAGCAGACCGGCCTGGGTGGTCTTGCCAGAACCGTCGAGACCCTCGAACGAGATGAACATGCTGCAATGCTACCGGTCGGCGGCCCCGTGCTACCCTCCCGCGGCGATGGGGAAGACTTTGATCATCGCAGAGAAGCCGTCGGTCGGGCAGGACTACTCCAAGGCCTTGAGCGGCACCTTCAAAAAGCACGAGGGCTACCTCGAGTCCGACGACCAGATCGTCTCGTGGGCGATCGGGCATCTCGTCGAGCTCGCCGAGCCCGAGGACTACGATCCCGGCCTGAAGCGCTGGTCGATCAAGACCCTGCCCGTGCTTCCCGAGCAGTTCAAGCTGCGCCCCGAGGCGCGCGGCAAGAAGCAGTTCGACGTCATCAAGAAGCTCCTCAAGCGCGCCGACGTCGACGACGTCATCAACGGCTGTGACGCCGGGCGCGAGGGCGAGCTGATCTTCGCCTACATCTACGACCAGGCCAAGTCGAAGAAGCCCGTGCAGCGGCTCTGGGTCAACTCCATGACCAAGGCCGCCATCCGCGAGGCGTTCGAGACGCTTCGCCCGGGCGAGGAGATGGAGCACCTGGCAGACGCCGCCCGCTCCCGCTCCGAGGCCGACTGGCTGGTGGGCATGAACGCCACCCGCGCCGCCACCGTCAAGGGCCGTGCGCTGGGCGGAGTCGTCTCGCTCGGCCGCGTGCAGACGCCGACCCTTGCGCTCATCGTGCGCCGCGACGTCGAGATCGACGCATTCAACCCCGAGACCTACTTCCAGATCGATGCGCGCTTCGCGCTCGACGGCGACCGCACCTATACCGGCCGGTGGTTCGAGAAGAAGTCCGATCGCACCTCCGAGCGCGAGAAGGCCGACGCCGTGGCCGCCGCCGCATCCGGCCAGGTCGCGACCGTCGAGCAGGTCAAGCGCACCGAGCGAAAGACCCGCCCGCCGCTCCTCTACGACCTCACCTCGCTGCAGCGCGACGCCAACAGCCGGCACGGCATCTCGGCTTCGCGCACGCTGCAGGCCGCCCAGCGGCTCTATGAGGGCTCGAGCGCCGGCGCGCTCCTCACCTACCCGCGAACGCGCTCGCAGTTCCTCACGTCCGACATGATCGGCCAGCTGAAGCCCACCGCCGCTGCGCTGGGCCGCAACCTCCCGGTGCACCGCAAGGCCGCCGAGTACGTGGCCGGCCTCGACGTGCTGCCGCTGGCCCGTGTGGTCAACAACGCGAAGGTGGACGACCACCACGCGATCATCCCCACGGGCGAGGCTCCCACCAAGGAGCTGACCGGCGACGACGCGCGCATCTACGACCTGGTCGTGCGCCGCTACCTCGCGATCTTCCATCCCGATGCCGTCTTCGAGGACACCGACGTCATCACCGAGGCCGGCGGCGAGCGCTTCCGCACCAAGGGCCGCCGCCTGGTGGTCGCCGGCTGGCGGGCTGCCGCGTTCGGCGAGCAGGCCGCCGCCGAGGAGCCGCCGCCCGCAGACGACGAGGACGGCCCCCAGATCCTCCCGAAGATCGATGAGAACGAGACCGGCAAGTGCACCAGCGCCGAGGTGCTCGAGAAGCAGACCAAGCCGCCGCCGCGCTACTCCGAGGCGTCGCTCCTGCGCGACATGGAGACCGCGGGCCGCCAGATCGAGGACGAGGAAGCCCGCGAGGCCATGAAGGAGGCCGGGCTCGGCACGCCGGCAACGCGCGCGGAGACCATCGAGAAGCTCATCCGCGTCGGCTACGTCGAGCGCCTGGGACGGCAGCTCCGCGCCACGTCGAAGGGCCGCCAGGTCATCGGTCTGCTGAAGGATCACGCGCTCACCTCGGCCGAGCTCACGGGCAACTGGGAGAAGCGCCTCGGCGAGATCGAGCGCGGCACCGAGCAGCGCACGAAGTTCATGACCGACATCCGCGGGTTCACGACCGACATCGTGGACTACTTCCGCGAGGTCACCTCCGACGACATCCGCGAGCTCCGCGAGGTGATCGGCCCGTGCCCCAACGGCGACGGCATCATCAGCGAGAACCGCGCCGCCTACGGGTGCTCGTCGTGGAAGAGCAAGGAGGAGCCCGGCTGCGGGTTCGTCATCTGGAAGTCGCAGAAGGGCCGCTCGATCTCGCCCGGCGAGGCCCGTGACCTGCTCGAAAACGGCCAGACCGAGCTGCTCGACGGGTTCAAGACCCGCCCGAGCCGCGGCCGGCTGGTGCTGGTCGAGGGCAAGGTGCAGCTGCTCGCCGAGGACGGCACCCGGCTCGACGCCCCCGCGGGGCCGCGCGAGGTCATCGCCCCGTGCCCCAAGTGCGACGGCGAGATCCGCGAGAACTCCCGCGCCTACGGCTGCTCGTCGTGGAAGAGCCGCAAGGAGCCGGGCTGCGGGTTCGTCATCTGGAAGTCCACCAAGGGCCGCAACATCTCCATCGAGGAGGCCCGCCAGGTGATCGAGGCCGGCAAGACCGACTGGATGGACTTCAAGGATCGCAAGGGCCCGTTCCGCGGCCGGCTGGTGCTGCAGGAGGACAAGACGGTGGCGGTCGAGCGCGAGGATCAGGGCGAGGGCATCGAAGAGGCGCCGGCCGAGGTGACGAAGGCCGCGTAGCGCTGTAGGCTCTGCCGCGTCATCTACGCGGAGGGGTGCAATGCCATCAGCCACGCAGTTTCAGTCCTGGCACGAGCGTGACGTGCTGGACTCCGAGGGCCAGAAGATCGGCAAGCTCGACGGGATCTACACCAACGACGCCACCGAGCAGGCCGAGTTCGGGCTGGTGCGCGAGGGCATCTTCGGAAACCACCTCCACTTCTTCCCGCTCGCAGGCGCCCGGATGGCCGGCGAGGACGTGCAGATCGCCTTCCCCAAGGAGGAGGTGCTGGCGGCTCCCAAGGTGAAGGTGGACGAGCACCTGACGCCCGGCGAGGAGCACCGGCTCTACGACCACTACGGGCTCGACAAGCCCGACGGCGGCGTGACGATCACCCGCGTAGTGGTGATCGACCTCTAGATACCACGTAAACTGCCGCCGATGCCCATTCGCGCGATCGTCACCGGCGGTGCCGGCTTCATCGGATCCCACATCGCCGACGCGCTGCTTGCCCGTGGCGACGAGGTCACGGTGCTCGACAACCTGGCAAGCGGCCGGCGCGAGCGCATCCCCTCGGGCGCGAGCTTCGCCGAGATCGACATCTGCGATCACGCAGCCGTCCGGTCGCTGTTCGACGACGTCGAGCCCCAGGCCGTGTTCCACCTCGCCGCGCAGGCCGACGTGCGGCGGTCGGTGGAAGACCCCGTGTTCGATGCGCAGGTCAACGTGGCGGGCACCATCGAGATCCTCGAGGCGGCGCGGGCGCACAACGCCAGGGTGGTGTTCTCGTCCACGGGCGGGGCCATCTACGGCGAGGTGGACACCATTCCCTCGCCCGAGTCCACGCCCCCGGCCGCGATGGCGCCGTACGGCATCTCGAAGTACTGCGCCGAGCAGTACCTCTACCTCAACAACCGCCTGTACGGGACCCGCAACGTGGTGCTGCGCTACGGCAACGTGTTCGGGCCGCGGCAGGATCCGCACGGCGAGGCCGGCGTGGTGGCCATCTTCTTCGGCCTGCTGCTCGAGGGCAAACAGCCTGTGATCTTCGGCGACGGCGGCCAGACGCGCGACTACGTGGCGGTGCCCGACGTGGTGACCGCCAACCTGGCAGCGCTCGAGTACCTCGGCCCTGCGACGACGTTCAACATCGGCACGCAGATCGAGACCAGCGTCGTGGGCCTGCTGGCCGCGATGCAGGACGCCGCCGGCACGTCGATCGAGCCGCGGATGGCCGAGGCGCGGCTGGGCGAGCTCGACCGCAGCTGCCTGGACTGCACCCTGGCCGCCGCCGAGCTGCACTGGCAGCCCACGACGTCGCTCGCCGAGGGCCTCGCCCAGACGCTCGGCTCCATGCGCGCGTGAGCGTCGTCAGCCACAGGCCGGAGCTCACCGAGAAGGTGATGGCGCTCAGCTTCGACGACGGCCCGTCGCGGCAGACGCCCGAGATCCTCGATGTGCTGGCCGAGCACGGCGCCCGCGCCACGTTCTTCGTGCTGGGCGAGCGGGTCGAGGGCAAGGAGGAGATCCTCGGCCGGATGCTCGCCGAGGGCCACGAGGTGGGAAATCACACCTACAGCCACCCCCACGCGCTCAACCTGGACGACGGCGAGCTCGAGCACGACATCGGCCGCTGCCAGCGCGTGCTCGCCGCCGCCGAGCCGGTGCTCATGCGACCGCCCTACGGTGAGGACGCAGTGCGGGTCGCGCGCATCGCCGCGCGCCGCGGGCTTGCCACCACGGCGCTCTGGTCGATCGACCCCAAGGACTTCATCGAGCGCGAGCCCGAGGCCATCGCCCGCGTGATCGAGGTCGAGGCGGCGCCCGGCGCCATCATCGATCTGCACGACGGCTGGCCGCGCATCACCTCCACCGATCGCGACCGCACGCCCACCATCGAGGGCCTCCGGCTGGCGCTCCCGCGGATGACCGCGCAGGGGTACAGGTTCGTCACCGTGTCGCAGCTTCTGCAGGCTTAAGCCGCAAACTGCGGCAAGGCTCCCGCGAAGAGCGCCCGGACCACCCGAGTCCGTCCGATGCCCAGGGCAGAATGCATACCCCGCCTGCTCCGAGGCACTAGATCTTGTGCCGCGGGCAGGAACGAGCCACGAGATATTGAAAGGTTGCGCGGTGAACTGTCCCTTCTGTGAACACGGTGAGACCAAGGTCGTGGACAGCCGTGTGGCCGGGAAGGGCGCCATCCGGCGGCGCCGCGAGTGCCTCATCTGCTCGCAGCGGTTCACCACGTTCGAGCGGGTCGAGCAGTCCCCGCTGCACGTGGTCAAGCGCGACGGCGCGCGTCAGCCGTTCGACCGGGCCAAGCTCCTGGCCGGGCTCACGCGGGCATGCGTGAAGCGGCCCGTGTCGCTCGAGCAGATCGAGTCGGCCGCGGTCACCATCGAGGCGGGCCTGCGCAACGGCGTGGGCGACGAGATCGAGGCGTCCGAGATCGGCGAGGAGGCGCTGCGGGTGCTGCGCGACCTCGACCGGGTGGCGTACGTGCGGTTCGCGTCGGTCTACCGCGACTTCCAGGACGTGGACGAGTTCGAGCGCGAGCTCGCAAAGCTCGAGGGCCGAGAGGCCTCCGGAATAGTGGATAAACGAACATCTGTTCGATAAACTGTAGTTCGACGAAAGGGCGGGACATGGCGACGAGTGAAGTGAAGCGGGAGGCCGAACTACCGGCTGTGGACGGAGACCAGGAGGCTCGCATCGGCGTGCCGCGGTACTTCACACAGGAGGGCACCGAGCCGTTCGACGCGGTCGAATGGGAGTCTCGCACTGCCTACATCCCGGGCAAGGAGGGACCGTCGTTCGAGCAGAAGGACGTCGAGTTCCCCACGTTCTGGAGCCAGACCGCCACGAACATCGTCGCCCAGAAGTATTTCCGCGGCAAGCTGAACACGCCCGCCCGTGAGAGCTCCGTGAAGCAGATGATCGGCCGCGTCGCCAACACCATCACCGAGTGGGGCATCAAGGACAGCTACTTCGCCGACACCGCCGAGGCCGAGACGTTCCGCGCCGAGCTCACCCACCTGCTGCTCCACCAGATGGTGGCGTTCAACTCGCCGGTGTGGTTCAACGTCGGCTTCGAGGAGTCGCCGCAGTGCTCCGCGTGCTTCATCCTCTCGGTGGACGACGACCTCGACTCCATCATGGACTGGATCCGCAAGGAAGGCCGCATCTTTCGCGGCGGCTCCGGCTCGGGCATCAACCTGTCGAAGCTGCGGTCCTCGGCCGAGCAGCTCTCCAAGGGCGGCTACGCCTCGGGGCCGGTGTCGTTCATGCGCGGCGCCGACGCGTCGGCCGGCACCATCAAGTCGGGCGGCAAGACCCGCCGCGCGGCCAAGATGGTCGTCCTGAACGTCGATCACCCCGACATCGAAGAGTTCATCTGGTGCAAGCAGCACGAGGAGGAGAAGGCCCGGGTGCTGCAGTCGGCCGGCTACGACATGAGCCTCGACTCGCCCGACTGGGCCTCCATCCAGTACCAGAACGCCAACAACTCGGTGCGCGTCACCGACGAGTTCATGCGCGCGGTCACCGACGACGGCACCTGGGATCTCATCGCCCGCACCGACGGCTCGGTGGTGCGCACGGTGCGCGCCCGCGACCTGATGAACCAGATCGCCGAGGCGGCCTGGAAGTGCGCCGATCCCGGCATGCACTACGACACGACCATGAACGACTGGCACACCTGCCCCAACAGCGGCCGGATCAACGCGTCCAACCCGTGCTCCGAGTACCTGCACGTCGACAACTCGGCCTGCAACCTCGCGAGCCTCAACCTCATGAAGTACCGCGACGCCGACGGTGAGTTCAACACCGAGATGTTCGAGCGCGCCGTGGACATCACGCTGATGGCGCAGGAGATCCTGGTCTCCAACTCGAGCTACCCCACCGAGGAGATCGGCGAGAACGCCAACGCCATGCGCCAGCTCGGCCTCGGCTTCGCCAACCTGGGCGCGCTCCTGATGGCGCGCGGCCTGGCCTACGACTCGGACGAGGGCCGCGCCTACGCCGCGTCCATCACCGCGATCATGACCGGCCGTGCCTATCGCAAGTCGGCCGAGATGGCCGGCCGCATGGGCCCGTTCGAGGCCTACCGCATCAACTCCGACGCGATGCTGCGGGTCATCCGTAAGCACCGCGCCGCGGTCGGCAACATCGATCCCGTGACGGTGCCCGAGGGCATGCTCACCGCCTCACGGCGGGCATGGGACGAGGCGCTCGCGCTGGGTGAGGCCAACGGCTACCGCAACGCGCAGGCCGTGGTGATCGCTCCCACCGGCACCATCAGCTTCATGATGGACTGCGACACGACGGGCATCGAGCCCGACTTCTCGCTGGTCAAGTCGAAGAAGCTCGTGGGCGGCGGCGACATCACCATCGTCAACCAGACCATCCCCGAGGCGCTGCAGAAGCTGGGCCACGCCCCGCATCAGATCGATCAGATCGTCGCCTACATCAACGAGCACAACACCATCGTGGGCGCGCCGGGCTTCAAGACCCAGTTCACGTCGGTGTTCGACGTCGCCGTGGGTGACCGCGCGATCCACCACGAGGGCCACGTCAAGATGATGGCCGCCGTGCAGCCGTTCGTCTCGGGAGCTATCTCCAAGACGGTCAACCTGCCGAACGACGTGACGGTCGAGGACGTCTCCAACCTCTACATCGACGCCTGGAAGATGGGCGTGAAGGCTGTCGCCATCTACCGCGACGGCTGCAAGGTCGCCCAGCCGCTCTCGACGAAGGCCGGCGAGCAGACGGAGCTGATTGCCAAGCCGCAGCGGCGCCAGATGCCCATCGACCGCACCGAGGTCGGGCGCAAGTTCAAGGTCGGCGAGTACGAGGGCTACATCCACGTCGGCATGTTCCCCGAGGGCGACCCGGGCGACATCTTCGTGGACATCGCCAAGGAGGGCACGACCCTGGCCGGCCTCATGAATGCGTTCATGATCGCCGTCTCGGTCGGAATCCAGTACGGCGTGCCGCTGGAGGTGTTCGTCTCCAAGTTCGCCCACATGCGGTTCGAGCCGTCCGGGCTCACCAACGATCCCGACATCCGCGTTGCCAAGTCCATCCCGGACTACATCTTCCGATGGATGGGCAAGCGCTTCCTGGATGCCGAGACGCAGGCCGAGCTGGGCGTGATGAGCCAGGCGATGCGCGACAGCATGGCGGCGGGTAACGGGCACGCGCTCGACGCTCCGCTCGCGGGCACGTCCGCAACGCTCGAGCCGGCGGCACCGCGGCCGAGCGTTGGCCAGACGGCGCTCTTCAACGCCTATGACGACGCGCAGGAGTGCGCCAAGTGCGGCGGCCGCAAGGTGCGCACGGGTGCGTGCTACACCTGCCGCGACTGCGGGGACAACTCCGGCTGCGGCTGATCCCAAACGCACACCAGGCAGTACACGAAGGGGCGCTCGCAAGGGCGCCCCTTCTGTTTGTGCGCGGCTGCACCTTTCGGGCATGCTCGCGACGCAGTTCAGCACCAACGTGGTGGTTGGGCCGACGCGGCACTGAATGACGATCGCGACCTCGCCACAGGCGACCCAAGAACGACACAGAGTCGCCGCCGCCAGACAGAACAGCAACGCTCACTGGGCTCAGCCGCCCTCGCTCTGGAACTCTCGACAGACCGAAGCGACCAAACTGTTGAGTGCGGGTAGAACACCCGCGACCTTCCGACGCTCGGCCCAGCTCTCCGCCTCGATGATCGCAGCTCGCAGCTGCTCACACAGATACGCGCATTCATCCGATGGAACATCGTCCGGCAACGCGACCTGAATCATCAGCGTGTTTCGCGAAGGCGAGTATCTCGCGGCGCGGAGGCCGTGGAAGTCGGGGCGGAGAAGGTTTCCTGGAATATGGAAGACGACGTTCAGCTTCAACGGGCTCCGATCAACCGCAACGCTGTCGGCGTCACCGACCGCGACCATCAGCCGCCGAACCCCTTCACGCCACCGCTTGTTCTCGCTGGTGTGGCCGCCAATGATCGAACCCACCGAAAGCATCCGTACCGCTGGTTCAGAGTCCATCCTGTGCACCGTACCGGGCCGCGATGCCGGCCTCGGAACTCCGACTCCCGACCCTACGACAGAGCAGAGACGGCTGCCGGGGTTTGGTGCACGACCAGGGCGATCGCACCCGTTACGCGAAAACGGGCCGACGCGGCTCGGCAAAAAACCCACCCACGGGCCGGGTTACGCAGTTCAGCACCAACGTGATAGTTGGACAGGCCCGGCAGTGAACCCCCAAATATGGTTTGTAAATCACACTCGGTCACCGAGCGTTCACGAACTCTTCACGCGTTGGGCTCCCAGCGCGCACGGGCGAACCGGAAGGATGTTCCAGTCCATCCGTTGGTATCGAACTGGTGAACGCCGTGACATATCGACGCGAGACGCAGTACGGTGCGAGAGCCCGTGTCCGATGGGGGGAGATCGATGACACAGACATGCCGCACACGATCGACTGGGATCCTGCTCGAGGACGCGCTGTCAGCCGAGATCGGGGCCCGCATCCACGAGTCCGACATCAGCATCGGCTGCCCCGAATGCGGTCGCGACCAGGCGCTCGCCGACACCCATCTGCGGATGTCGGAAGATAACGCCGTCTACTCGTGCTTCTGGTGCGGCTCGCCGGCGGCCGGCACCTACCGCGTGGGCGAGAGCTGGCGCGTGCGGCGGATCGGCCGTGTCGCGGTCAAGCGCTCTGCCTGACCCGTCGCTCCGCTGATGACCTAGGCCTCGGGACCGGCCAGCCACCCCGGGAACTCGGTGTAGCCGTTCGCCCTGAGCTGTCCTCGCAGGATGCGGTTGGGCTCGGCGAACGCCTCGTAGAGCTCCTCGCGGGTGTCCTCGCGCATCTGCGACCGCGAGCGGTCGCGGTTGACCGCGTAATAGAGCTTCCGGAAGGGCTTCTTCAGCCGCGGGTGGTTACGCAGCAGCTTCTCGTGGTTGGCGGCAAGCGCCGCGCGCTGCAGCAGGTCGTTGCGCACCGGAGTGGTCTGGTTGTGCGGGGTCAGATCCCACGTCGCGACGCGCGCCGCATCTATCCCGAGCCAGCTGCAGAGCCCCTCGAGCGTGCTCTTCGTATCGGTCACCATGTCCTCGAAGAAGATGACCTTGAGCCGCTCCTTCGGCACGCGGCTGAACCAGGCCGGCAGGAACTCGGCGTAATGGCTGGCCGAGTAGTTCCAGTACGGCCGGTTGGCGTTGGTCTGCTGCCCGCCCTCGCGACGGAGCTCCTGGCAGCGGGCGATGTACTGCTCGAACGTCTCCGAGCTCGAGATGAAGAGCATGCTCTTCGCGTACCGGAACATCGACCACATCCGCGTGACCGGATCGCGGAGCGTCACGATCACGCGAGCGTCCGGCAGGGTCTCGGTCAGCGTCGATACCAGCCGCGGGCCGCCCTGGAAGTACCGCGGGGAGGCCTCCATGAGATACCGCTCACCTGACCACCGCTCGAAGTAGCGCTGGTAGTCGCCGATGGGCTGCAGCTTGCCGTCGGCGGACTCCTCGGTCTCGGAGGCCGACGCGAAGTAGACGGTCTCCTTCACCGACGACCGGCAGATGTCGGGATGCTGGGAGAGATACCAGTAGAGCGACGTGGTGCCTGCCTTCCCGGGGCCTGGAAGGATGATGCTGGGGGCGGGCATCACTGCTGCCCTGTGCCGGCGCGGAGAGGTCTGAAGGGTGTTGATCACACCTCGATCCTACCCATTTGCAGCGGTTCATGATCGTGTGTTCACCAACCCGAGATCTTGTTATCACCGCGAGGCAGCATCACACTTCTCAATCGCGGCAATCGTCACTGCAGGGGCGGAGGGCCAGGTGGGTTTCCACCCACCTGGCCGGCGTCCCCAGAACCACCGAAGGGACAGCTGGATCGCGCCCGGTCAGGTCTCCGGCCCCCACCGTGAGGCCTGTCCGTCATGTGCGCAGATCCAGCGCCGCAGCGCCACCGAAACCAGCGATCTCTCGTGGCGACATCACGGTAGACGCGCCGTTTCACCCCCGCGAGGCGGTTCACCATCCTGACACCCAACGATCACCTCTCGGCGACCTCGGGGCACGTTCACAGGAAACCCTGAGGTTCGCCCGCGAAGGTGGACCCCATGAGCACACCATTCCCTCCGGCCGACCGCGCGCGACGGCTGGTCGCGGCCGCCGGCGTCTCCGCCGCGCTCGGCGTGGGCGGACTGCTCGGCCTCGGCCACGCACCGCCCTCCAGGGCCGCGACGGTCGCGATCACCCGGTCGCACACCACCTCGCGGCTGCCTGACCAGCGCGCCGCCATCCCGGCAGCGCCGTCCGAGGTTGCCCACACCACCAGCCATGGAAGCTGAGCTCCGCTTCGAGGCGATGGGCGGCCACGTCCACGCGATCGTGGTCGGCTCCGCGGCCGATCCCGCCTACGCCGAGCGGCGGATCCGGGAGCTCGACGAGCTCTGGAGCGATGACGTCACCCGTCTGAACCGCGGCGCGGGCACCCCCGTGAGCGTGTCGCCGGAGACCATCGAACTCGTTCAGCGGTCGCTCGAGGGCTGGCGGCTCACGGACGGGGTGTTCGATCCGACCGTCGTGGGCTCGGTGGTGGACGAGGGGCCGATGCCGGTTGGCCTGCTCTCGCAGGGATGTGACCGCATCGCGATCGGAGCCGGCCTCGTCACCCTCCCTGCCGGGGTCGGCTTCGACCCGGGCGGCATCTCCGGCGGTCTGGCCGCGGACATCGTCTGCCACGAGCTGCGCGAGCTCGGCGCCGACGGAGCCTGCATCAACGTCGGCGGCGCCGTCCGCGCCGAGGGCGCCTCGCCTGCCGGGGGCGCGTGGACGATCGCCATCCAGCATCCCGGAAGGGCCGAGGAGATCGCGCTCGTCGGCATGCGCGGAGGCGCGGTCGCCACCACCACGAGCCTCCTTCGCAGCTGGCGCGCCGACGGCCATGCGCCGGCCAACCACATCGAGCTCACGAGCGTGATCGCCCGCAGCTGCTGGCATGCCCAGGTGCTTGCAAAGACGCTCATCGTCTCGCCGCTCGACGACCCGTTCCGGGCCATCGAGGCCACCGGCGCCGAGGCCCTCATCTCGACCGCAGACCACCGGATGCTGCGAAGCCGCGGCTTCCACCGCTACGTGCCCGAGCTGGAGCCTGGTCTGCCGTAGATCCGGGTAGGCTGGACGCGTGGCCACCCAGAGCTTCCCCGGGTTCGACGATATCTCGCTCACAGACCTGCGGCGACGGCGCGGGCAGAAGTGGGGCCGCGCGAGCGGCGAGACGATCGCGATGAGCATCGCCGAGATGGACTTTCCGGTGGCCGACCCCATCGCCGCGGTGCTCCGCGAGGCCGTCGCGGGCGGGGACTTCGGCTACATCGATGCCCAGAGCCCCGACCTGGGTGCGGCGTTCGCCGGATTCGCCCACCGGCAGTGGGGCTGGAGCGTTGACCCAGCCGAGGTCATACCAATTACCGACGTCATGGTGGGCATCGCGGAGGTGCTTCGCCGGCTGACGGTGCCGGGCGACCGCGTGATCGTCACCCCGCCGGTCTACCCGCCCTTCTTCCTCAGCATCGCCCAGGTGGGCTGCGTGGTGAGCGAGGCGCCGCTTGCCCGCAGCGCGAGCAGGTTCGAGCTCGACCTCGACGCCATCGACCGCGAGTTTCGCGCCGGCGCCCGCGTGCTGCTGCTCTGCAACCCCCACAATCCAACGGGGCGGGTGTTCTCGCGCGATGAGCTGCTGGCGCTTGCCGACCTTGCCCCCCGGCACGACGCCACCATCGTCATGGACGAGATCCACTCGCCGCTGGTGCTGGACGACGGCGTCCGCCACCAGCCGTTCGTCGCGCTGGGGGGAGAGGCTGCGCGCAGGGGCATCAGCGTCACCTCGGCATCGAAGGGCTGGAACCTGGCGGCGCTCAAGTGCGCCGTGGTGGTCGCGGCCGACGGCCCGATGCGCGAGGTCACCGCGAGCCTGCCGGGCGATACGGCAGACCACACGGGGTATCTCGGCTGGCTCGCGACGTGCGCTGCCTGGAACGACGGCGAACCGTGGCTCGCGCAGCTCCTGGACGTACTTCGGCGCAATCGTAACATGATCGCCCAGACCATCCAGAATGAGCTCCCCGAGGTGCAGTTCGCGCCGCCCGAGGCAGGCTATCTGGCGTGGCTCGACGTCCGAAATGTAAAAATTGATGGTGATCCCTGTGACTTCTTACGTGACACTGCAGACGTAGCGCTCACTCCCGGGTCAGATTTTGGCAGGCAAGGAACTACCTGCATACGGCTCAATTTCGCGACGTCTCAGCCGATTCTTAGCGAATCGTTGAAGCGCATCTCGCACGCACTCAGCAATCGCTAACTGCGCCTTCGAAGCGAAGCACCACATACGCTTCTAATCATCGGTAAGCAAACTACGGCGTGCTCCGGGGGGGAAGCACGCGGCTCAAGCATGCCCCTCACCCACATCGCAATCGATGTGAACCTGGCTGTCCCGGCCCCGTCCTCTGACGGCGGCAATGGGGTGGTCATGTCTCGAAGGGCGCCAGTCACCACGCGGTGAGGCACCCTGATCCATCCGTCGGCAGGTTCGGCGGCCAGCAATCCAGGAGATCGATGCTCGATCAAACTCGCACTCAAGACCGTAATCGCAACAGCTCTTCTGTTCGTCATGCTCAGTGGAACTACCTACGCTGCGACGTACCGAACTCGCGTTATCAACGCGGTTAATACCGTTCACGCAGCCGAGCGGAAACTGCATCAGCCCAAGACACCTTTCGCTCATAACTACACCTACACACAGGCAATCGTCTGGGTTCCGCGCGCCCGCATGTGGCACGCACGCACCAACATGCCCACGTGGGTCATCCCCGCCGTCTTCGGCAAGGATCTCACCCCCGAGGCGATGTGTATCGCCCGGGCCGAGAGTGGTCTCGACCCGCACGCCTATAACTCCTCATCCGCTGCAGGCCTCTTCCAGCTGATGAGCTTCTGGTACAAGGGCAGTAGCTCCTTCCACTGGAAGTTCAACCCGTTCGACTCGTGGCAAAACGCGCTTCACGCGGCGATGCTCCGCCGGCACGACGGCAGCTGGCGGCAGTGGAGCGGGGACCCCTGCGTCTCCTAGCCCCCATCTGAGCCGATCTCCGGGGGCCCAGCGTACGGCGGGGCTCCCGGATCGGTTTGGTGGAATTTCGTACACCTCCAGCCGCCGGGAGCTGCCTAGGCTAAGGGCACCCTAAGTTCTCCCGGAGGTTCCGTGATTTCCCCTGCTCAGCTCGCCACCGCAGCGGTGGTGCTCCTCTCCACGATCGGCCTGGCCACCGGCTGCGGCGGCTCGTCTGCGTCGGGCCCGTCCACAGGTCAGACGTGCTCCCACCTCTCAGCGGTGCTCGGCGACGGGCCCGACGGAGACGCGGATCCCATCGGCCACGCACAGGCCCAGGTCATCCCGCTCGGGCGCGTCCACACATCCAACGGCGCGCTGCAGGATGCCGTTGACGGCCTGGCCCGGGCATATGCCGCCTACACCGCCCAGAACGGCTCAGCCGCGGCGAAGCACGCAGTCGCCGCGGCCACCGCCAAGCTGAGCGCGATCTGCCCCGGGGTGGCCGGATGACCCGCCGCGCCATGCCCATCGCCCTGCTCCTCTGCCTCGGCACCGCAGCGCTCGCAGCGGGCTGCGGGAGCTCTGCCTCGGCCGGGCCCACCGAGTCGATCACCCTCTATAACGGCCAGCACCAGCAGACCACCGACGCGCTCGTGGAAGGGTTCGAGAAGGCCACGGGCATCCACGTGAACGTGCGCTCCGATGACGAGGGCGCGCTCGCCAACCAGATCGTCGCGGAGGGCTCGCACTCCCCGGCCGACGTGATCTTCACCGAGGACTCGCCGGCGCTCGAGTTCCTGCAGTCCCGGGACAGGCTCGCCCCGGTCGCAAAGCCCACCCTGGCAGCCGTCCCGGCCCGGTTCAGCTCGACCGAGGGCGACTGGGTGGGGGTCTCGGCCCGCGTGAGCGTGCTCATCTACAACCCCAGCCTGATCTCACCGGATCAGCTGCCGAAGACCGCCATGGACATGGCGGCCCCGCGGTACAAGGGCAAGATGGCGATCGCTCCCGGCGAGGTCGACTTCACGCCGGTGGTGACGTCCATGGAGCGGGCCTACGGCGCCGATGCCACGGTGAGCTGGCTGAAGGCGATCAAGGCCAACACGGGCGACGACCACGACTACCCCGACAACGAGACCATCGCCGACGAGGTCAACCGCGGCCAGGTCGCCTTCGGCCTGGTGAACCAGTACTACTGGTACCGCATGCGGGCCGAGCTGGGGGCGGGCAACGTGCACTCGAGGATCGCCTACCTCGCGCCGGGCGACCCCGGCTACGTCCTGAACGTGTCGGGCGCGGGCATCATGGCGTCCTCCCACCACAAGGCGAACGCCCAGAAGTTCCTGGCGTTCATGGTCAGCAAGCAGGGCCAGGAGCTGATCGCGAGCTCCTACAGCTTCGAGTACCTGATCGCGCCCGGGGCGAAGATGGCCACCGCCGAGACGCCGCTCGGCAAGCTGCAGCCCAACCCGATCACCGTCACGCAGCTGGGCGATGGGGCAGCGGCGGTGGCGCTCATGCGCCGGGCCGGGGTGCTGTGACCCAGGCGACCGTGGCGCGGCCGGCGAGCCGGCCGTGGTTTCTGATCACCACCAGCACGGCGGTCGCGGTCGTGCTGGTGGCGCCGCTCGGCTTTCTGCTGATGCAGGCGCACACCGCCGGCGTCTCGGCGGTGCTGGACATCGGGTTTCGCCGGTTCACGGAGATCTCCTCTGGAACTCGGTGCGGCTGACCGCGGCCGTGACGCTCCTCTGCGCCGTGATCGGCACCGGTGCGGCCTGGCTCGTCGAGCGCACCGACCTGCCGCTGCGACAGATGTGGGCGGTGCTCGTCGTGGTGCCGCTGGCGATCCCCGACTTCGTGGTGAGCTTCGGCTGGGTCTCGCTCGACCCCGGCCTGCGGGGCTTCCGCGGGGCGGTGCTGGTGATGACCCTCGCCGTCTACCCGCTGGTCTACCTGCCGGTGGCAGCCGGCTTCCGGCACGCCGACCCGGGTCAGGAGGATGTCGCGCGAGGCCTCGGCGCCGGCCGGCTCGAGACGCTCTGGCGGGTCACCCTCGGCCAGGCGCGCGGCGCGATCCTGGGCGGGTGCCTGCTGGTCGCGCTGGTGATGCTGGCCGAGTACGGCGCGTTCGAGATGCTGGGCTACCGCACCTTCACCACCGAGATCTTCACGGAGTTCAGCCTCTCGTTCAACGTCGCCACGGCCTCGGCGCTCTCGCTGGTGCTGGTGGTGGTGAGCGTCGCCGTGCTCGCCGGCGAGAGCCTCGCGCGCGGGCGCAGCGGCGCGCCGGGCAGCATCCGCCCTCCGCCGCCCGGCCCAGCCGATCCGGCTGGGACGATGGGCTCCGCTGGCCCTCCTCGGGCTCACGGCGCTCGTGGCGCTCTCGCTGGGCGTGCCGGTGGGTGAGTCGCTTCGGCTCACGCTGCAGTCACACCACGCGTTTCTGAGCGGCGTGTCGCTCGCAAGCGCCGCCTGGCACACCGCCGCCTATGGCGCGGCCGCCGCCACCGTCGCCACGGCGATGGCGCTGCCGGTCGCCCTGCTTGCGGTGCGCCACCGCGGGCGCGTCTACCGGCTGCTGGAGCGAAGCACGTACCTGGTGCTCGCGATGCCGGGTCTCGTGATCGCGCTCTCGCTGACGTTCTTCACCGAGCGCTATGCCGCGGGAGCGCTCTACCAGAGCCCGCAGCTGCTGGTGATCGCCTACGCGATCCTCTTCTTCCCGCTCGCGCTGGTGGGCGTGAAGGCATCGGTGGCGCAGGCACCGCCCGGCCTCGAGGAGGTATCGCGGTCGCTGGGCCAGGGACCGATCGCGACGCTCCTTCGGGTGACGCTGCCGCTGGTCGGGCCGGGCCTCGTGGCGGCGTTCTGCCTCGAGTTCCTGTCGTCGGTCACCGAGCTCACGGCGACGCTGATCCTGATTCCCACCGGCGTGCAGACGCTCGCGACCCAGTTCTGGTCATACCAGCAGGATCTGAGCTACGGCCAGGCCGCGCCGTTTGCGCTCACGATGATCGCCATCGCCGCAGTGCCGGGCTACGTGCTGGGCCGCTTCTTCCACCGGCTCCCCGGATGAGCACGCTCGCCGTCAGTGGCCTTCGCCGGAGCTTCGGCCACCACCCCGTGCTGACCGGGCTCGACCTGGGGGTGCCGGCGGCCTCGTTCACCGCCATCCTGGGCGCCTCGGGAAGTGGTAAGACCACCCTGCTGCGGCTGCTCGCAGGCTTCGACGCGCCCGACGGCGGGTCGGTGACGATCGGCGGCCGGGTGATGGACGACGCAGTCACCCACGTCGCGCCCGAGCACCGCCGCATCGGGTACGTGCCGCAGGACGGCGCCCTCTTCCCGCATCTCAGGGTCGCGGCCAACGTCGGCTTCGGCCTGCCGCGCGCCCAGCGCAAGCGCGCGGCGGCGGCGCTCCTGGAGACCGTGGGGCTCGGCGGGCTCGGCGACCGCTACCCGCACCAGCTCTCGGGCGGCCAGCAGCAGCGCGTGGCGCTCGCCCGCGCGCTCGCGATCTCCCCCCAGCTGGTGCTCCTGGACGAGCCGTTCGCCTCGCTCGATGCCGGCCTGCGCGCAAGCGTCCGCGAGGACGTGCGGCGGATCCTCCGCGAGACGTCCACCACGGCCGTGCTGGTCACCCACGATCAGGACGAGGCGCTCTCGGTGGCCGACCAGGTTGCGATCCTGCGCGACGGCCGCATGGCCCAGTGCGGCCCGCCCCACCAGGTCTACCGCGCACCGGCAGATGCGCAGCTCGCGCGGTTCCTGGGCGAGGCCAACCTCTTCGCAGCCACGTTCGACGGCGCGACCGCCCGCACGCCGCTCGGCACCCTCGCGGCACATCCGGCTGCAGGCGCGCAGCCGGGCGAGGTTACCGTGCTCATCCGGCCGGAGGCGATTGAGCTCGGCGACGCCGGCGGACAGGGCGTGCCCGGGCACATCACGCGCATCGAGTACCACGGGCATGACGCCGTGATCCACGTCGCCGTCCAGCCCGCTTCAGCCGGGGTTCAGCAGGTGATCGCCCGAACTGCGCACGCCGCCGGGCTCGCTGTCGGATCCCGTGTGACGCTCTCTGCGACCGGGCCCGTACTGGTCTGGCCAATCGCCGGCGCGGGGCCCGCATTGGCGGGAGATTGCCGGGGAGCCTCCTCCAGCGGGCGGTCCGACTAGACTTCGGCCGTCTGCTTGGCGTGCGCAGAGCCGCGCCGGGTGCTCTTGAGCGAGGGACGGGCCCTTGCTCGCAACCGGAGGACTGAATGTCGCAAATCGAGCCGCCCGCCGGGCCGCCGGGCCCCCCGCCCGCACGCCGGCGCCCCCGTCGCAAGAGCCGCTGGATGCGGCTGCCGCGGTGGGCTCGGCTCTCGATCAGCATCTTCAGCCTGGTGCTCCTGGTGATCATGGTCACCGGCGGCGTTGTCGCGTGGAAGCTCAACGGCGCCTACCACAAGCTCACCAGCCTGACTCCCAACGAGAGCGCTGCGGGCACCGATCTGGCGGCGCGGATCAAGACCTCCGACGCCCCCATCACCGCCCTGGTGATCGGCTCCGACCACCGCGCCACCACCGGCAAGGATCGCGGCCTCTCCGACACCCTGATGCTGGTGCGGATCGATCCCAAGCACCACATGGCGTCGCTCCTCTCCATCCCGCGCGACCTTTGGGTGTCGATCCCCGGCTACGGCCCGGCCAAGATCAACGGGGCCTACACGGCGGGTGGTGACCCGCTCTCGCTGAAGGCCGTGAAGGCGGTGACCGGCGTGCACCCCAACTACCTGCTGAACGTCGACTTCTCAGGCTTCCGCGACATCGTGAACGCGCTGGGCGGCGTCTACATCAACGTCGATCAGCACTACTACAACCCGCCGACGATCGCACCCAGCTCGGGATACTCCGAGATCGACATCAAGCCCGGCTACCAGCTCCTGGCCGGAGCCGATGCTCTCGCGTTCTCGCGCTACCGCCACACCGATGACGACTTCCACCGCGAGGCCCGCCAGCAGCTCTTCCTGAAGGCGTTCGAGACGCGCGCGTCCACCAAGTTCAAGGGCATCACCTCGATGTCCATCACCGACCTGCCCGAGATCAACAACCTGATCGATGCCGTGTCCAGCAACGTGCGCGTCATCGGCCCCGGAGGCGCTCCCAGCGCGAGCACGCTCATCTCGTTCGTCGCGACCGTCTACGCCGCGCGCGCCCACGTGGCCAGCATCCACGCCAACTGGGACGAGGCGATCGAGAACGACGGCGAGCAGGCCGTGAGCATCACCCCCGCCAACCTGCAGGCTGCGATCAACCAGTGGAAGCACCCGTGGACGGTGGCCACGGCCGGCTCCTCGATCCCCAAGACAACGCCGAAGACCCCGGCGAAGGCACCCTGGAAGCCGGCGGTCTCGCCCGTGGGGGTGAACGTCGTGGTGAAGAACGGCAACGGCGTGACCGGCGCCGCGGGCAAGGCCGCGAAGCAGCTGAGGACGTGGAGCTACAACGCAAGCGACGACGGAAACGCGCCCAACTACAAGTACCCGGCCACCATCGTCTACTACAAGCCCGGCTCGGTGAAGCCCGCTGCCGACGTGGCCCACATCATGGGGACGACGCTCGTCGAGCCGCTGCCGGCCAGGATCACGGCTCCCAAGCCCATCGTCGTGGTGCTGGGCAAGACCTACAAGGGCAAGCTCGCCGTGCCTGCCCCGGGGAGCGGCTCCGGCACCTCACAGACGCTGAAGCTCCCCTCCACCATGTCGGCCACCGACGAGTACAAGCCGTACTTCGCCGCGGCCAAGCACCACACCCACTTCCGTGTGCTCTACCCCGCCGTGTCGCAGGTGGACTCGTTCTTCTGCCCGTACTCGGAGGTGCCGCCGGGCCTCGGCGTGTGCTCGGATCCCAGCTCCGACCCGATCCGCAGCTACAACATCCCGGCCGCCGGTGACGGCGACAACTCGATGTACGCGATGTTCGGGATGGGCGACCCGGACAACACCCTCGGCAACTACTGGGGCATCGAGGAGACGCGGTTCACCGACGCGCCGATCCTGCAGACGCCCAACGCGACCCGCAAGATGGACGGCCGCACCTACCTCTACTTCTTCAACGCCCAGCACATCCAGACCATCGGGTTCGTCAACGACGGCGTCGCCTACTGGGTGCAGAACACCCTGCTCGACGGGCTCACCAACCAGGAGATGATCGCGATCGCGCGATCGCTCAAGCCGGTCTAGCGGCCGCGGCCCATCAGGTTGAGCAGGAAGAGGAAGATGTTGATCACGTCGAGGAAGATCCCCGCCGCCAGCGCGATTGCCCCGACCTGATCGCCGCGGTGGCGGATCATGTTGAAGTCGATCACGGTGTAGACGCTGAAGATCGCGAGGCCCGCGACGCAGTAGATGAGGTCGCCGTTGGGGATGTTCACGAAGATCGTGACGAAGCCGAAGGCGATCAGCGCGAGCAGCGGGATGAACATGAACCGAAGCCACCCCGAGAGATCCTTCGAGGTGAGCATCCCGATCGCGCCGAGCGCCGCCACCACGCCGGCGGTGAGCCCCGCGGCCTGGGCGATGAGCTGCGGCCCGTTCTGCGTGTTCGCGTACTGGTTGAGCGTCGGGCCGAGCGCGGCGCCGAGGAGCGCTCCCATGGCAAAGAGCGCGATCAGCGCCCCGCGGGATGACTCCTTGCGGGCGCGGCCGCAGATGAACGCGCAGACGAACACACCGATGTAGAGCGGGAGCACCCAGCCCCACGCGATGTCGCGCGCGACGTAGGCGCCGGCAGCGAAGAACACCACCGTGACTGCCACCAGGAGCATCACCTGGCCGAACAGCGTGTTCGTCCGGACGATGACGGGCGATTGGGGTTGGGCGGTACCGATCATGCTCGACTCCTACGATGTGCTCGGGGGGTTCTCCTCCAAGGATACGTCCGAAACGGCGGATCGATCACGCACGCGCGGCTCGGCCTCCGCGTCCAGATCGGCGGGCCGACGGCCGGCGAGCGCGGCGCGCTCGGTCCACCGGAGGTTCTGAGCGGCCCTGCGCGGGCGCTCCCAGAGCTCCACCTGAATCTCGCCGTCGCGGCGAAAGATGCGCACGTGGGTCTGGACGTAGCGCGAGACGAACACCGGCGGCATGTGAAGGCGCGCGGGGACCGGCTGGAGCTGCCGCAGCCAGCAGCCGGAGTTGACCATCACGCCGGTGCCGCCGCCGGGCCGCGCGAACGTGCCGAGCGACGGCGCATGGGTGTGACCCGAGACGAACACGCTGAGGCCCTGCACGGCGGAGTCGTCCATGGGCATCACCTCGCCGGCCTCCAGCCGGCGGCGGATGTCGCCCTCGGACGCCAGCACCGGATCCACCGGCGGTGCCTCGGTCGATCCCGAGAACGAGTGGATCATGCGTGAGACGGCGCTGCGGATGAGCAGCGCGAATACGCCGAACACGAGCAGCACCACCACGAAGTCGTACCCGATGTCCAGCAGCAGCCACTCGAACTCGTCCTCGCGCCCCAGCGCGTAGGTGACGGTCTCGTAGACGAAGAACGCCAGCACGATGGGCAGCAGCAGGTAGCGGGCCGCGCCGTCCATGAGCTGGTAGAAGAGGCGGCCGACAGCCCAGGCCGGGATCGATCCGAGCGGGAACACGCGATCGACGTCGTTCAGCTCGATCGAGGCGATGCGGCGGTTGGCCAGCGGCCGGGTGATCTGGGTGACCACGTGATCGCCGAGCGGCGTATCGAGCGGATCCTCGTAGTCGTGGATCTGGTTGGTGTCGTCGAACTGGTTGCCGTGCTGGCAGTAGACGACATGCCCGGGGCTCGACTCGAACACGGCGGCAAACGTCAGCGCGAACTCGTGGACGAGGCCCTCCGAGATGATCTGGTCGCGGATCTCGTGGTTCCACCAGGCCTCGGCGTCGTGGTTTCCGGGCAGGTAGACCACGTGGTGGCCCGCGGTCGCGGCGAACGCGCGCACCGCCGCGAAGAGGTCGCGGTACTCCGGCCGGCTCAGCGTCTCGACGAGGCGGTTCTGGCCCGGCGGCACGTTGGCGATGCGAAGGAAATCGAAGAAGTCGCCCGCGAGGATGAGCTCGATCGGCCCGTCGTGCTCGGCCGCGAACTCGAGCATCCTGATGAGATCGTCAGGCGTCTCGAAGATGTCGCGGCCCTCGTCGCCTCCGATGTGCGTGTCGGAGAGGAAGACGATGAGCGTGTCGTCGGAGAGGTGGCGGATCACGGGCATGAGCGTACTCTGGCAGTCAGCCCGGATCCCCGGCTGAACGGTGCCGCCGTTTATTCACACGAGGGCGTGGGCATGCTCTGACGCGAGTGAGTGAGTCCACCTCGTGAAAGGTCGTCGCAATGCCTGTACTTGGAATCCCCGGTTTTATCTGGTTTCTCATCGCCATCATCCTCGTGCTGGTCATCCTCGGCATGGTGTTCGGCCGCGGCCGGCGCGCGTAGTTGACCGAGACCTCGCCGACGGCGGACCGTCCGCCGGCCGCCGTCGGCGATACTCACGCAATGGGTGAAGGCGGATACGACTGGCGCCGCTGGGTGCCGGAGCGGTGGCGGCACTGGCTGGACGCATCGCCCGCGCCGCGGCCGCAGAGCCGCACTCTCGAGTTCATCGGCGTGGACGAGGACCGGCCCGGGGCGCGCTGGAAGGCGCTCTTCGACGAGACCTGGCCCGAGTACGAGCGCTGGTGGCTGGGCCGCGATCCCGACGCGCGCCCTGCTCGCGGCGGAGCCGAGGCAGCGCTCGCCGAGCACATGCCCGAGCTGGTGCCAATCCACGAGCGGATGGTGGAGCTCGCGGGCGACGACGACACGGCTGCCGCCATGCTCACGCTCTGGAATCCGCCGCCGTTCATCGTCGCGTGCTCGCAGGCCGTCTTCGCCGATGCGGACACGGGCGAGCCGGTGCTGATCCGAAACTATGACTACGACCCGCGGCTCTTCGAGACCACCGTCTACCGCAGCCGCTGGGGCTCGCGCCGGGTGATGGGTACGGGCGACTGCCTGTGGGGTCTCGTCGACGGCATCAACGACCGCGGCCTGGCCGTATCGCTCACGTTCGGCGGCCGGCGCGAGGTGGGCGAGGGCTTCGGCGTGCCGCTCGTCATCCGCTACCTGCTGGAGGTGTGCGACGACGTGCCGGCCGGGATCGAGGTGCTCAAGCGGATCCCCCACCAGCTCTCGTACAACATCACGCTCTGCGACCGCGACGGCGGCATCGCGACGGTCTACGTGGCGCCCGACCGGCTCGCGCGCGTGACCGACCACCGCGAGGTCACCAACCACCCCGAGACGGTGGAGTGGGTGGAGCACGCGGCATGGGTGAAGAGCGTGGAGCGCCTGGCTGAGCTGAAGGAGCTCGACGCGGCGGGCACCGACGCCGGCGCCGTCGTCGAGGCGATGCTCGCACCGCCGCTCCTTGCGCGCCGCTGGGACGAGGGCTTCGTCACGCTCTACACGGCCGCCTACCGGCCTGCGAGCGAGAGCCTCACCTACCACTGGCCGGGCAAGTCCCGCCGCCTGGATCTGGCAGAGTCGCTTCCGGGGATGTTCCAGGCCCCGCTCGATCTGCCGGACTGACCATGCGGGCGATGCTCCTCACCGCACCCGATGCGCTGGCACTCACCGATGTGCCCGATCCGGTGCCGGGTGAGGGCGAGGTGCTGATCGAGGTCTCGGCCTGCGCGGTATGCCGCACCGACCTGCAGATCGTGCGCGGCGACCTCGGGATGCGGCAATCGCCGGTGGTGCCCGGCCACCAGATCGTGGGCCGGCTCGAGAGCGGCGAGCGGGTGGGCGTCGCGTGGCTTGGCGGCGCCGACGGGACATGCCGGTACTGCGAGGCAGGGCTCGAGAACCTGTGCGAGGCGGCCGAGTTCACCGGCTGGACGCGCAACGGCGGCTACGCGCAGAAGGTGGTGGCGCGGCGTGACTACGTGTTCCCGCTCCCCGACGAGATCCCCGACATCGAGGCCGCGCCGCTTCTCTGCGGCGGCATCATCGGCTACCGCGCGCTTCACATCAGCGGCATCCAGCCGGGCGGGCGGCTCGGCCTCTACGGATTTGGCTCCTCCGCGCACCTTGCGATCCAGGTGGCCCGGCACTGGGGCTGCGAGGTCTGCGTGTTCTCGCGGTCAGAGCGCGAGCATGAGCTGGCGCGCTCGCTGGGGGCCGCGTGGGTGGGCGGATACGACGACGCGCCGCCCGAGCCGCTCGACGCCGCGGTCACCTTCGCTCCGGCGGGCTCCGTCGTGGTCGCTGCCCTCGGGGCGCTGGCGCCGGGCGGCACGGTCGCGATCAACGCGATCCACCTCGATCACATCCCCGAGTTCTCGTACGACCTGCTCTGGAAGGAGCGCAGCCTTCGCTCGGTGGCGAACTTCACGCGCGCCGACGCGCGCGAGTTCCTCGAGCTGGCAGCCCGGATCCCGATCAGGGCCGAGACCACCGTCTTCCCGCTGGATCAGGCTGCCGCGGCGCTCAAAGCCCTCGAGAGCGGCGAGATCACGGGCACCGCAGTGCTTGAGGTCACGTGAATCGACGGTGCCAGGCACCGGTTATTCACGGGGCCGCAGCTCGAACCAGCCGAAGATCGCCACCGCCGCCGCCACGACCGAGACCGCCGCGCCGAACCAGGTGACCGCTGACTCGAGGCCGATGTGCACCGCGGCCACGCCGGCCCCGATCGCCGGGATCGAGATCGAGGCGTAGGCGACCACGAAGAACGCGGCCATGACGCCCGCGCGCTGGGCCGCCGGGATCACCGAGGCGAGCGAGCGGAGCGCGCCCATGAACGCGGCGCCGAATCCGAAGCCCACCAGCACGCTGCCGATGAGAAAGCCCGTGAGCGAGCCCGCGTGCACCGTCGCCGCGGTGATGACGCTGCCGATGGCCAGCACGCCGGCGCCGCTGACCAGCGTGGTGCGATTGGACACGTCGCGCAGCACCCACTGCGAGCCCGTGGCGAGCGCGCAGACGAGGAAGACGAAGGCGCCGCCGACCGCATGGTTCGTGGTGCTGTGGAGCGTCGAGATCACGCTCGGGCCAAGCGAGAGGTAGAGCCCTCCCACCGACCACGCGGCCAGCACGCCGAGGCCCGAGAGCGTGAACGTCCGCCAGAGGTAGCGCGGCACGCTGGGCACCCGCGGTGTGAGCGAGAGCCTCTGCCCGGCCCGCTCGACGGTCTCGGGCAGCATGTATGCGGCGACCACGCCCAGGCCGGCAAGCACGGCGATCACCAGGTACGGCGTGACCTCGGGGCGCGGTGCGTACTCCACCAGGAGGCCCGACAGCAGGGCGCCGAGGCCGATGCCGCCCGCGCTCGCGATGCCGTTCAGCAGGCCCGCCTGGCTTCCGTCGCGCCGCGGGTGCAGGTCGATCATGGCCGCGCCCGTGGCGCCCAGCAGGAGGCCCGTCGCGAGGCCCTGGATCGAGCGGGCGACGTAGAGCCACTCGAGGCCGCCGGCGAACATGAACACGATCTCCGCGCACACCAGGCCCGAGAGTGCCGTCATCATCACCGGCCGCCGGCCGATGAGGTCGGAGAGGCCGCCGGTGAGGAGCAGCGCGAGGAGCACGCCGATGGCGTAGACCGCGTACACCTCGGTCACCGCGAGCGCCGAGAAATGCCACTGCGCCGCGTAGATCGAGTAGAGCGGCGTGGGCGTCGAGGACGCCATCAGCGCGACCAGGATGAACCCCGCGACGATGAAGAACGGGCGGAAGCTGGCAGCCGGGCGAGCTTCTGGCCGCTCAGTGGTGTACACTTTGTCCTGTATTTCCAAATTCATGGAGATACCGTAGCACGACTTTCAGGAGCGCGCACTTGGCCCGAACGATTCATCATCCGAGCACCGACGACATCGATCTCGCAACCGTGTTGCGGGCGCTGGGCGACCCCGCGCGCCTCACGATGGTGCGGCTGCTGGCAGAGCGCGGCGAGCAGAACTGCAACGAGATCCAGGAGCAGCTCGACATGCCCGTCTCGACGTGCTCGTACCACCTCAGGCTGCTGCGCGAGGCCGGGGTGACCCGTGCCCGCGCCGAGGGCACGCTCCGCTACATGACGCTGCGCCGCGACGACCTCGATGCGCGCTTCCCGGGCTTGCTGGACGCGCTCGAGGCCGACGCGGACATCTCAACGGGTGTAGGCAGTCCGGTAGCGGCGCACGGCTAGCGGCAGGCACACCGCGGTGATCCCGAACGACCAGAGGAACGACACCAGTGCCGCGTGCTGGCCACGCAGCGAGCTTGCGTTAACTCATTCGCGCCGCTATTGTTCGTATACGAATCTTTTTTGTGCGTAAAGGACGTGGACGAACGATGGTTGTACGAACAAAGACGAAGGCGGATCTCACCAGCGAGGTCTCGGAGTCGCTCAAGCTGATCCTCAAGTCGGCGAAGCGGTCCGTGCGGATCGAGCTGGAGAAGGTGGGCCTGACAACGCCGCAGGCGATGGTGCTGCACACGCTCGCAGCATCGGATGGACGCCGCCTGTCGGCGCGTGAGCTGGGGCGCGAGTGCGACATGCTCGCCTCCACCATGACCGGGGTGGTCGACCGGCTCGAGCAGCAGGGGTACGTGCGGCGCGAGCGCGACGATCACGACCGGCGTGTGGTGTGGATCAATCTGACACCCGAGGGAGAGCAGATCCAGAGCACTCTGGGCGGCTTCTTCTCGCAGTTCGGAGAGACATTTTCCGTGCTTCCGGCGAAAGACCTGGAGCACCTTGCAGAGCTACTTGGACGGGTGGCTGCGGCCATCGAGAAGGAGGGGCACTGATGCCCACGATTACTGAAGAAAACCGAAAATGGTGGACGCTCGGCGCGATGTGCTTCGCGCTCTTCATGGTGATGCTCGACAACACCGTGGTGAACATCGCGCTGCCCGCAATCCAGGATCGCTTCAACGCGACCCTGTCCAACCTGTCGTGGGCGGTCAACGCCTACACCCTCGTGTTCGGCGTGCTGCTGGTGACCGGCGGCCGCCTCGGCGACGTGTTCGGCCGCAAGCGCATGTTCCTGGCCGGCATCGTGGTCTTCACGCTCGGCTCGATCGGCGCAGGGCTCTCGCAGTCCATCAACGAGCTGATCTTCTTCCGCGGCGTGCAGGGCGCGGGCGCGGCATTCCTGATGCCGGGCTCGCTCTCGATCATCACGAACACCTTCACCGGCCCCGAGCGCGGTCGCGCACTGGGTCTCTGGGCCGGCATCTCGGGCCTGGCACTGGGCATGGGCCCCGTGGTGGGCGGCATCCTGGTGGAGAAGGCGGGCTGGGAGTGGATCTTCTTCCTGAACGTGCCGGTGGCGCTCATCGCCATCCCGGTGACGCTCTACGCCGTGAAGGAGTCGCGTGACGAGAGCGCGGCGAGGCGCATCGACTGGGCCGGGATCATCACGATCTCGATCGGCCTGGGAGCGCTCGTGCTGGGCGTGGTGCAGGCCAACACCTACGGGTGGACGTCCACCCACACGCTGACGCTGTTCGCGACCGCCGTGGTCGGGCTGCTGGCCTTCGGGTACTCGCAGTGGCGCCAGACCGAGCCGATGCTGGATCTCAACTTCTTCCGGGATCGCAACTTCAACGCCGGCAACGTGACCGCATTCCTGGTGACGTTCTCGATGTTCGCGACGTTCTTCTTCATCACCATCTACATGCAGAACATCATGCAGCTCTCGCCCATCGAGACCGGCGTGCGGTTCCTGCCCATGACGATCCTGATCATCGTGGCCGCCCCGATCGCCGGCAAGGCGTCGGACAAGTACGGCTCGCGCTGGCTGCTCACGGTCGGCATGACGCTGGTCGCGGTCTCCCTGTTCCTGGAGTCGCGCATCACCGACACCTCGGCCTACATCTGGCCGCTTCTGCCCGCATTCATCCTGGGCGGCATCGGCATCGGCATGACCATGTCGCCGATGACGGCCCTGGTGATGGGCTCGGTCGATCGCGCTAAGGCCGGAGCGGCCTCGGGCGTGCTCTCGATGACCCGCATGATCGGTGGCGCCTTCGGGGTCGCCGCGCTCACCGCGGTGTTCCAGCAGATCTCGACCAACCAGACGCACGCCGGCAGCAACCCGCACGACGTGTTCATCTACGCGCTCTCGCACACGCTGCTCCTCTCGACCGGAGTCGCGATCGCAGGCGCAGTGGTCGCGGCCATCTTCGTCCGCACCCATCACGGTGCCGACGAGGCCGCAACCGCCCCGGGGGCCGAGACGATCCCCGCAGAGGCAGCCGCCCTCGAGCCCGCAGTGGCCGAGGTCGCAGGCGACTAGCACCACCTACGCAGCCGGGGGAGATCCGCTCCCCCGGCTGCAGCTCTAGGGCAGCTCGACCCGCGAGAGCAGCCGCGCGCCGAACCAGCAGCCCACGGCCGCGACCACCGCGAGCACCACCACGCACGTGCCCGGCCCCGACGTCGCGACGGCACCCTGAGGCAGCGCGTGAGCCACCAGCGACTTGCCGTAGGCGCCGATGGAGAGCTTGTGCGCAGACGGCGCGAAGTTCGCGATGGAGCCCTCCCACAGCAGGATGTAGAGCATCCCGATCACGACGGGCCGCTGCACCCGCATCGAGAGCCACACCGACGCGCCGCAGTAGGCCAGCGCTGCCAGGATCACGCCGAGCGCCGGCCAGATGACCATCGAGGCCGTCAGCGAGCCGCCCTTGATGAGCACCTCGGAGATCACGAGGCTCGGCAGGAGCAGCACCAGCGACGCCGCCCACGCCGCCGCGACCTTCGTCACGATGATGGTGATCCGCGGGATCGGCGTGGAGACCAGGTAGAGCACGGTGCCGTCCTCGCGCTCGTCGCCGAGGGCGCTCACGCCGATCACGAGCGCCACGAGCGCGGTGATGATGGGCACCAGCATCTTCTGGAGCATGTTCGAGAGAAACTCGCTGTGGTCGGCGTAGGGCCGGGCGGCGACCGCGAACACGAATGCCACCAGCACCGGCGTCGCCGCAAGCGCCGCGAGCGCCCAGGTGCGCCGCTGCAGGAGGAGCGCGCGGATGGTGAGCCGAAAGATGGTGGGGTTCATCGGGCGCGGCCCCGCGCCCGGTCGTGCAGGTAGGCATAGACGCTCTCGAGGTCGTCGCCCACCGGCTGCACCAGCTCGAGGCGCGCGCCGGAGTCGCGGGCAAGCACGGGCAGGAGCTTCGAGAAGCGGTCCACGTCGGCGGTCTCGACGATCACCTGGCCGTCCTCGAACCTGACCGAGTCCACGGCGGCGGCTCCCACCAGGTCGCGGGCAAGCGCGCGGCCGTCGCCGTCGGTCTCGACCCGCACGCTGCGCGGCCGGTCGGAGATGAGCGTGCGGATCGCAAGCGTCTCGCCCTCGGCCACCAGGTGGCCGTTCACGAGCACCAGCACGCGCGAGGCGGTGCGATCGACCTCGGCGAGCACGTGGGAGGAGATGATCACGGTCTTTCCCTGCTCCCCCAGGCGCTTCAGCAGATCCACGACGTGGCGGCGCTGAGCCGGGTCGAGGCCGTTCAGCGGCTCGTCGAGGAGCAGCAGGTCGGGATCGTGGGCCAGCGCCTGGGCGAGCTTCACGCGCTGGCGCATGCCGTGCGAGAACCCGCCCACCGCGCGGTCGGCGGACTCGGTGAGATCGACCTCCTCCAGCGCCCGCTTCGCGGCTGCGCGGGCGTCGCTCACGCCGCGCAGCTTCGCGCAGAGCTCCACCACCTCGAGCGCGCTCAGGTACGGCCACGGCGGGCTGTGATCGGGCACGATGCCGATGCGCTTGTACACCGAGGGCTGCTTCCGCAGGTCGGAGCCGAACACCCGCACCTTGCCCGAGCGCGGCGTCGCGAACCCGCCGCACAGCTTCAGCGCCGTTGACTTGCCGGCGCCGTTGTGGCCGAGCAGGCCGGTCACGCCGGGCCCGACGGTGAACGAGACGTCGGCCACCGCGACGGTATCGCCGTACCAGTGCGAGACGTCCTCGAACTCGATCACCGGCCCGTCGCTCATCCCTCATCTCCGCGGTAGCGCAGCGCGAGCACCGCGAGGGAGATCGCGACCACCACGACGTAGGCGGCCGCCCAGCCTGCGGGGCTGATGTTGCCGTCGCTCTTGAAGTTGGGGTAGAGCGAGTCGGCCAGGTCGATGGGGATCGCGGCGGTTGCGATCAGCCCCAGGTAGTGGCCGTTGTTGATGTTGGCCGAGAGGATGCCGCCGATCAGCGTCGGCACCACCATCACGGCGAGGTAGCCCCCCACTGCGAAGGCCCGCCGGGAGGTGAGCGACGCGACCGCGAGCCCGACCACGGCGAAGTAGAGGGCGGGCAGGATGCCCCCGGCGAGGATCCGCAGGATGTCGCCGAGGTGGTTCTGGACGTAGCCGGCTGGGTGCACGGCGAAGACGATGTTGCCGGCGTAGAGGAACGCCAGCGGGATCAGCGTGAGGCAGAGGAGCGGCAGCACCGCGGCGATGAACTTGCCCAGCACGTACTCGAAGCGGCTCACCGCCGTCGAGAAGTAGAGGGTGAGCGTGCGGTCGCGGCGGTCGGGGCAGAGCAGCTCGGGCGTGATCACCACCGAGAACACGAGGATCACGATCGCGATGGTGTCCTGGTAGTCGCTGAACGGCAGCGCGCTCTCGATGTTGCCGCTGATCGACCCGGGGAAGAGCGCGCGCAGGCCGAGCACCACCAGCGCCGGAGCGAACGCGACGAGGACGAGGGCGATGGGGATCACCTTCGCCTTCCAGCCGCGGCGGGCGCCCAGCGCGCGCATGGCGCTCCAGCGCGCGAGCGACCACACGGCCTCGGCGCGGCCGCTTCGCTTGCCGCGGTAACGGTCGAACCGCACATCGATGACGCGTGCGTCGGGGCTGCTCACTCCATCGCCCCGATCAGCGCGTCCTCGAGCGTGGGGCCGGCGTGGGTGAGCTCGCGCAGCCCGGCTCCGGTCTGGGCGGCGGCATCGCGCACCGCGTCGAGCGCAGCGGCCCGCGTGTCGCCGTGCACCACCAGGTGCTCGTCGCCGGAGTCCACCCGCATGCCGCGCGACTCGAGCGCCGCGATGAACGACGCCTGGTCGCCGGACACGCGCACCTTCAGGTCGGCGGTGAGGTGCTCGTCGCGGTCGATGGGCCGCGATGCGGCGAGCTTGCCCTCGCGCAGCACCACCACCGCGTCACACGTGCGCGAGACGTCCTCCAGCACGTGCGAGGACATCACCACGGCGATGCCGAGGTCGGACGAGAGCCGCCGCACCAGCGTGAGCATCTCCTCGCGGCCGGCGGGGTCGAGGCCGTTGGTGGGCTCGTCGAGCACCACCAGCTCGGGCGAGTGGACGATCGCCTGGGCCAGGTTGGTGCGCTGCCGCATGCCCACGGAGAACGTCTTGATGAGGCGGGAGCGCTCCTCCTCGAGCCCCACCTGGAAGAGCACCTCCGACGCACGGAGGACGGCCACGCGGCGCGGCAGCCCGCGGAGCTCGCCCATGTGCACCACCAGGTCGCGTGCGGTCATGCCCAGCGGCAGGCAGGAGTGCTCGGGCATGTAGCCGAGGCGGCGCCGCGCTGCCCAGTCCTGCCCGGCGACATCCACGCCGAGCACCTTCACCGTGCCGGAGTCGGGCGTGATCAGCCCGAGCATGGTCTTCATGAGGGTCGACTTGCCGGCGCCGTTTGCGCCCAGCAGGCCGACTGCGCGCGCATCGACCCTCACCGAGACATCGTCCAGCGCGGCCAGAGCGCCGTACCGTTTGGTGATCCCCTGAGCGTCGATCAACGGAACGGCAGAGTTCTCCACCCTCGCACGATACCTCTGCAATCGTGAGAGTTCACCAACCGTACATAGTTGCATGCTGCAAGCAACCTGCTACCGTGCGACCCAATGTCCGCAGAGCCGTCACCGTACACGACCATCATCGAGAGCATGTCGGCGATCATGCGCATGCCGCACTCGCTGAAGCTGCACGAGAAGTTCGAGGAGGCCGCCGGGGTCAAGCTCGACCGGCCCGGGTTCATCGCCCTCAAGAAGATCTCGATGGGCGGCCCCGTGCGCGTGTCGGATCTCTCCCAGCGGATGGGCCTCGACGTCTCGACGATCAGCCGCAAGGTGCATCAGCTTGAGGCAGAAGGGCTCGTGGGCCGGTCGGGCGATCCCGCCGACCGCCGCTCGGCGGTGCTGTCGATTACCGATGACGGGCGCCGAGTACTGGAGAAGCTGGACGGCCAGGGCGAGCAGATGCTGGCCGATACCATGGCCGACTGGCCCGAGGAAGACGTTGCGCGCCTGGCCGAGCTGCTGTCGCGCCTGATCGACGATATTCACCGCTCGCTGGAGCTCCCGGCGGCCGCATCACCCAAGGAGTGCGCATGACCGACGACACCACCGAGCACCGCCGCCATCTCGGCGCGCTGGCAGCGCTGACGCGCGCCTGCGCCCACCACCCGTGGCGCACCGTCGCCGCCTGGATCGTGATCGCCGTGGTCATCATCGGCGCCTCGGGGGCGTTCGGCGGCAAGCTCGTCAACGATTTCAGCATCCCCAACTCGGATGCCCAGCGCGCCACCGATCTGCTCCAGTCCAAATTCCCGTCACAGGCCGGCGACAGCGCCCAGCTCATCTTCCAGTCGCCTGACGGCCTCACGTCGGCCCAGTCCAAGGCCGCGGTGCAGAAGGCGCTCGCGGCCGCGAAGGCGATCCCGGGCGTGACGACGGTCGGCGACCCGTACGCGACGCAGGGCGGCGCGATCTCGCCGACCGGCAAGATCGGCTACTCGTACGTGCAGTTCGACCAGCAGGCGTTCGACGTGCCGCACAAGAACGTGGACGCGCTCGAGGCGAACGTCGATGCGGCGCTGGAAGGCTCTCCCGTGAAGGTGGCGTACACCGGCGCGGTGATCTCGGCGATCGCGCCGAACGACTCCACCAGCACCGGCCTCGGGCTGATCGCCGCGGTGATCGTGCTGCTGATCGTGTTCGGCACGGTGGTGGCTGCAGGCGTGCCGCTTCTGGTGGCGATCATCTCGCTCGGCCTGGGGCTCTCGCTGCTCACGCTCGCGGCGTCGTTCACCAACTTCAACACCATCACGCCGGTGCTCGCCACGATGATCGGCCTGGGCGTCGGCATCGACTACTCGCTCTTCATCGTCACCCGGTTCCGGCAGGCGCTGCACGACGGCGCATCGCCCGAGGACGCGGCGGCGCTGGCCGGCGCGACCGCGGGCCGCGCGGTGATCTTCGCCGGCGTCACGGTTGCGATCTCCATCTGCAGCCTCGCGGTGATCGGGCTCGACTTCGTCACGAAGCTCGGTCTGGGCGGCGCGATCGCGGTGCTCACCACGGTCTGCACGGCCGTGACCCTGCTGCCGGCGGTGCTGCGGCTCCTGGGCCACAAGATCGACCGCTGGAAGGTGCCGGGCATCAAGGCGCGCAACGAGTCCGAGGCCGGGCGCGACCAGACCGCGATGGCCCGCTGGGGGCGCTACGTCACCAGCCACGCCAAGCTGATGACGGGCGTCACGCTGGTGATCCTCGCGCTGATGATCGCCCCGGTGGTCACCGTGCACCTCGGCAGCTCCGACGACGGCTCGGCGCCGAAGGGCACCACCGCGCGCCAGGCGTACGACCTGCTGGCGAAGGGCTTCGGGCCCGGGTTCAACGGCCCGCTGATCGTCGTGACCAACACCAACGGCGACAAGAGCATCGACGACAACCTGATCGCGGCGTTCAAGAAGACGCCCGGCGTGGCGAGCGTCACCCCGGCGCTGACCAGCCCCTCGGGCGACGTCAGCCGCATCACGGTGTTCCCGACCACGTCACCGCAGTCCCAGGCGACCTCCGACTTGGTGCATCACCTGCGCGACACGGTGGTGCCGGCGGCCGTGGGCAGCAGCGGGGCGCAGGTGTACATCGGTGGCCAGACGGCCGCGTTCGACGACATCGCCGATCACATCTTCTCCAAGCTGCCGCTGTTCCTGCTGGTGGTGCTCGGCATCACGATCCTGCTGCTCGCCATGGCGTTCCGGTCGATCGTGATCGCGTTCAAGGCCGCGATCGCGACCCTCCTCTCGTCGCTTGCCGCGTTCGGCGTGCTCGTGCTGGTGTTCCAGCACGGCGTGGGCCTGCCGCTGATCGGGCTGGATCAGACTGCGCCCATCGAGTCGTTCCTGCCGGTGATCGTGTTCGCCATCCTGTTCGGCCTCAGCATGGACTACGAGGTGTTCCTGGTCAGCCGGATCCGCGAGGAGTACATGCACGGCGACACGCCGCGCGAGGCGATCCGGCACGGCATCACCGCCATCGGCCGGGTCGTGGTGGCGGCTGCCTGCATCATGGGCACGGTGTTCTTCGCCTTCCTGATCGGCGACGAGCGCACCATCAAGGAGTTCGGCGTCGCGCTGGGCGTGGCCATCATCACCGACGCGTTCGTGGTGCGGCTGACGCTGGTGCCGGCGGTCATGTACCTGCTGGACGAGAAGGCCTGGTACATGCCGAAGTGGCTTGACAAGGTGCTTCCGCGGCTGACGATCGAGGCTCCGCCGGACGTCGAGATGGCCGCTGGCCTGGCGACGCACACCGAGCCCGACCCGGAGCTGACGGGGGTCTAGATCACCTGCCCTAAACCCCGGGGCCAGAACGTCCGATGAGTTCGGGGTGAATACGGAACCGAGCAAGCGCCTGAGCCTCGCGCTCAGCATCCTCGCAGAGCAATCCACCACCATCCAGGCAAGCAGCGTGGATGGTGGTGTGGTTCCTGTGCTGATGGTCGAGAGCGACGCACGCGGCATCACCGGGCACTTCGAGGCGGGCCTCGCCGGCACCGGCTCGGTGCTGAAGGTGCGGGTGCGCGACGACAACGGGTGCGGCCACGACATCACCCTGGCGGTGCGCGAGACCTCGTTCGTCGCCGACGACATGCTCGAGGCGAGGCTCGTTGTGACCGGCGTTCGCCGCATCAACGGTGACCGCACGGCTCCCCGGGCGCATCTGAGCGACCTCGCGCTGGTGCGGGTGGAGGCGGGGCAGCAGATCGACGAGGGATATGAGTTCGACGCGCGCCTGGCCGACCTCGGGCCCGCCGGCGTGTCGTTCATCACCACGGAGAAGCTGGCCGAGGGCGATCTGGTGGGCGTGATGGCCACCGTGGACGGCGTGATGGTGCGGCTGAAGGCGCTCGTGCTGCACACGACCCCCGCGCACTACGGCCGCGTGCGGATCGGCTGCGAGGTGACCTCCGTGACGGACGCGGACAGGCGCCGGCTCTCGATCCTGACGAGCGAGACGCCCGCACCGGGCACCCGGGCCGAGCGGCTCGAGCTGCACGCCGCCTGAGCCGAGTGGCCACCTCAGAGGCTATGCGTGGGCGGCGGCGTAGGCGTGAGCCTCGGCCACCACGGTCTCGAACGACACGCCCAGCGCGCTCTCGAACGCCTCGTGCACCTGATCCGAGCTGTACCGCACCGTGTGGTACCGGCGGTACGCCGCCGCCAGGCGCGCAAGCGCGGGCACGCCGCCGTGCTCCTCGATGATGACAGCCGTCATCGCCTGGCCGTCCTGATAGCACGCCTCCACCTGCGCGGCGGCTCGGAGGCCCCAGTCGGTGTAGCGGATGCCCCAGATCTCGGCCGACGGGAATCCATGCTGGTAGTAGGCGTCGATCAGCGCGAACGGGCGCTCGAATCCCAGCTTGTTCAGGAACCACTCCTCCTCGTACATCGCCACGCCCTCGATCAGGCTGTGCGGCGCGCCCGAGAGCATCGTGTGGCTCGCGACGTGCGTCAGCTCGTGCGCCACCGTGGAGTCCTGCGTGACCAGATCGTCCTGCAGCCACACCGGGTAGTCGATGTAGGCGAAGTCGCCCACCTGCCACCCCGCGGGCGTCTCCTTGCGGCCGATCTTCACGCCGGCGAGCACCTCGCCCTGATGCAGCCCCGACACCATGTACACGAGCGGATGCCGCGCCGCCGCGCCGCCGCCGTACTTGGAGTGCAGCATCTTCACCACCTGCTGGCCGGAGCCCTCGATCGTCCGGGCCGCCAGCTCCGCGTCGTCGGGCCCGTAGACCACCGACATGTGCGGTGCCGAGAGGAAGTGCGGCTGGGCGAAGAGCGCCAGGCCGTACGTCTTGAGGTGCAGCTTCGGCCTCCGCGAGATGTCGGCCACCACGCGCCAGCCGGGCTTCTGATCCTGCACCAGCAGCACCCGATCGCCGAGCTTGACCCAGGGCGTGAGCGGCGCCGGCCCGAGGCGGGCGCTCAGCACCAGATGCACCCCCACCGCGCTCACATCGCTCACGGGCATCGCGCTGGCAGTGACCCGCAGCTGCTTCGACGGGATCAGCGAGAACCACGTCTGCAGCGTGGTGAGCGAGCTGAGCTGGCTGTAGCCCGAGTTGCCCACGAAGGCCTCGGCGCCCGACGGATTCTGGTGGGCGAGCGCCTTGACGTAGGCGAGCGCAACCGGCCGCGCCAGCTTGTAGCGCGCCTTGGGGCTGAGATGCTGGGCCGAGAGCACGGCCTGGTCGGCGGGCGACGACGCGCCGGACGCATGGGCGCAGGCAGCGCAGCAAAGCGCGAGCAGGCAGACGACGAAAAACCTTGGCATCCAGTCTTCTATCGGCTTCAATGCTGGTGACGATAAGTGCAAGTTTCCGCGCCGGGACGCTGGAGGCCCCGTCGGCCGTACACACCGAATGGACTCGAACCCGTCAGACACCGAGCTGGTAGAGCAGGCCCGCCAGGGATCGCGAGACGCAGCGGGAGTGCTCTTCGAGCGCCACTGGCCGCGCGCGTGGCGGCTCGCATGCGCCGTCACGGGGCGGCGGGACATGGCCGACGACATCGTCCAGGACGCCTTCGAGCGGGCGTTTGCCGCGCTCAGCCGGTTCGACACGTCACGCCCGTTCGCGCCGTGGCTTCACCGGATCGTCGTGAACCGGGCGCTCGACCTGCTGCGAAGCGAGCGCCGGCTGGTGGGCATCGACGCGGCCGGGCAGCTCACCGCGCCCGACCAGGTGGAGGCCGCCCAGGGCGACCACGCGCTGCTCGAGTCGGTCGCCCGGCTGAGCCCGCAGCGCCGCGTGGTGGTCGTCCTGCGCTACGGGCTGGGCTACCAGCCGCAGCAGATCGCCGCCATCCTCGAGCTGCCGCCGGGCACCGTGCACTCGCGCCTGGCCCGCGCGCTCGAGGACCTTCGCAGGCTGCAGACGGAGGGCATCGATGTCGAGCGAGCTTGAGTCCCGGCTCGAGCGGGCGCTCGCCGCGATCGCGCCCCCCTCGGCGGAGAGCCACGACCGCGCCAGGCGCGCCGCGCTGGACGCGCTGGGCACCATCCCGCCCCGCGGGCGGCGGTTTGCCCTCCCGCTGCTCGCCGCCGCGGCCCTCACGGCCGTGCTCGTGACCGCGGGCGTGACGCTCGCCGCCAGCGGCACGGTAACCATCCCGCTGGTGCAGAAGCCGGCGCCGAAGCCGCGCCCGGCCGCGCAGGTCACCCACCACCCGTCTCCGCTTCCCCCGGGATCGGCTGCGCTTGCAATCGAGATCGGTGGCCGGCGCTGGTCGGCCACCGCCCACGGCGTGCGCTCGCACCCCGGCACGCTCTCGGCGATGGCGCTCAGCCCCGGCGCGCTCTACCGCCTCGAGGCCCAGGGCCACCGCCTGCGCGCGGTGGGCCAGAGCACCGGGCGCGTTGCGTTCTCGCGGCGCGTCGCGGGCACCGTGGTCGCCGCGGCGTGGTCGCCGCTTCCCATCCGCATCGCCTACCTCGAGCGGGTTGGCAGCAGCATCCGCCTGCACGACATGTGGGGCACGGGAACGCACGATCGGATGACCGCCCTGCCTGCCGCCGGTGTGACGCCGACCTGGCGCTGGGACTCGCTGGCAGCCGCGTTCGTGCGCGCGAACGGGCGGGTCGCGACGCTGGATGCCACCACCGGGGCGGTCGCGACGCTGCCGCGGGCGTGCTCCATCAGCCGGGCGCTGGCGGTCGCCTACTCACCGTCGAACGACCTGCTCGCCATCGCCGGCAACCACCGGCTGGCAGTGGTCGATCCCTCCGGGGCCGCCCCGCCCCGCTGCATCTCACACGCCTGGGGCGAGCCGTCGCTGGCGTGGATCGGAGGCCGCCGGCTGGCAACGGGAGCCGGCAGCAAGCTCATGATCACGACGCTCTCGTGGGGCGGGGCGAGCTCGCAGACGACGCCGTTCGGCACCAGGGTGACCGCGCTTGCGGCCGCACCGCAGGGCCACCGCCTGCTGATGGCCCTCGACGAGCCCAACGGCACCGAGGTGGTGCCGGTCACCGCCGGGCGAAAGACTGCGCCGCCGCTCTTCACCATCGCGGGCCATCATGGCCCGACGGCAATTCAGTGGCGGTGAGGATCGGTGCCCGGCGCCTTCATGCGTGGAACGTGACGCCCTTGGTGAGCGCGACCAGGATCGAGGCCTTCAGCTTGCTCGGGTGGGTGCCGGCGTCTGTCCACCAGCCCGGCAGCACGTCGAAGTGCAGGTCGCCGGTCTCGATGTAGGCGTTGTTCACGTCGGTGATCTCGAGCTCGCCGCGCTCGGACGGCTCGAGGCCCTCCGCGATCTCGAACACGCGGTTGTCGTACATGTAGCAGCCGGTGACCGCCAGGTCGGTCGCGGGCTCCGACGGCTTCTCATCGATCCGCGAGATGCGGTCGCCATCGATGGTCGCGACGCCGAACCGGCGCGCGTCCTCCACCTGCTTCAGCAGCACCCGCGCACCACTGCCCTGCTCGCGAAACGCGGCGACGTACGGCGAGAGATCGTCCTGGAAGAGGTTGTCGCCCAGGATCGCCACGACCGGGTGTGAGCCCACGTGCGGCCGCGTGAGCGCCAGCGCCTCGGCGATGCCGCCGGCACCCTGCTGCTGTACGTAGGTGATGCTGAGCCCGAGGCCCTCGCCGTCGCCCAGGAGCGTCTGGAACTGCTCGATCTCTGCGCCCGTGACCAGCACGACGTCCTCGATGCCCGCCTGCTGCAGCGAGCGCAGCGGGTAGTGCACCATCGGCTGGTCGAACACGTCCAGCAGGTGCTTGTTGACCACCCTGGTCATCGGGGCGAGCCGCGTACCGAACCCGCCTGCCAAAACGACGCCCTTCACCCGAGCTCCTCCACGTAGCGGTGCACCGACGTGCGCCAGTCTCGCAGAGGAACGCCCAGCTTGCGCGAGAGATCCAGCGAGAGCACGCTTCGAAGCGGCCGCGGCGCCGGCGCGCCCCACTCCGCCGTGGTCACCCGCTCGACCGGGTGGCCCACCGCCAGCTCGGCCAGATCGGCCCAGGTCGTGGGCTCCCCGTCACCGGCCACGTTGAGCACGCCGCGGTCATCGCGCGCGGCGAGAAACGCGAGCGCCTCGGCGAGGTCGCCCGCAAACGTCGGCCGGCCGGTCTGATCGGCCACCACGCGCAGATCCTTGCCGGCCCGGTCGGCGCCCACCACCGCGCGCAGGAAGTTCTTGCCCTCGCCGAACACCCACGACGTGCGCACCACCAGGTTGGGCCCCGCCGCCAGCACCGCCTGCTCGCCGTCCAGCTTCGAGAGGCCGTAGATGTTGATCGGCCGCGGGGGCGAGTCCTCGCCGTACTCCCCGGCAGAGCTGCCGTCGAACACGTAGTCGGTCGAGATCATGATCACGCGCCTGGCCGCCGCGGCCACGTTCGCAGAGCCCCAGCCGTTGACCGTCGCGGCGCGCTCGGGGTCGCGCTCGCAGCCGTCAACGTCGGTCATGGCGGCGCAGTGGATCACCAGGCTCGCGCCGCCCAGCACGCGCTGGGTGGCGTCCTCGTCGGTCACGTCGAGGTCTGCGTGGCCCAGGAACCGCGCAGCGGGCAGGTGCTCGCGCAGCGCCAGGCCCAGCTGGCCGCCGGCCCCGGTTACGAAAACGACGGGATCAGATCCCATGCGAGCCGCGGGTTGGCAACGTCACGGGCGCTCACCACGGGCGGCTCGGAGATCTGCCACTCGAGCCCGAGGGCGGGATCGTCCCACGCGATGCCGTTCTCGTCGGCGGGGTCGTACTCGCTGGTGACCCAGTAGATGAGGTCGATCTGGGTGAGCGCCAGGTAGCCGTGCGCGACGCCGTGGGGGATGTAGATGCTGGTTGGCACCTCGGCGTCCAGGATGTGCGACTCCACCACGGGCGCCCGGTCGCGGCGGCGCAGATCCACGAGGCCCACCTGCGCGCGGCCCGAGACCAGGTACCAGAGGTCGGCCTGGTGCTGGTGGTAGTGCAGGCCGCGCAGCACGCCGGCCGCCGAGCGAGAGTGGTTGGACTGCGCGAAGCTCTCCGGCATCGCCGATGCGCGATAGATCTCGGCGAACTGGCCGCGGCCGTCGCCATGCACGGTGAGCTCCCTGATGAGCACGCCCGGGATCTCAGTCTGCATAGAGCGCCTCCGCGTCGGCGATGAGCGTCGACCACCAGAGCTCGTTGGCGCGGTACCAGGCCACCGTGTCGGCCAGCGCCTGGGGCACCGTCCACCGCGCCGCCCAGCCGAGCGCCGAGATGCGCGAGCTGTCCACCGCGTAGCGGCGGTCGTGCTGCGGGCGGTCGTAGTGGGAGAGGTAGACGGCGTCGTCATCGAGGCCCGCCTCGCGGGCAACGAGCCGCGCGATCTCGAGGTTTGGAGTGCCTTCGCCCACGGGGCCGAGGTTATACACCCGGCCCTGCTCGCCCCGCTCCGCCAGCAGCCGGAGCCCCGACACGGCGTCGGACACGTACATCCAGTCGCGCACCTGCATGCCGTCGCCCCACACCGGCAGCCGCTCGCCGCGAAGCGCGCGCGTGATCCAGCGCGGCACGGCCTTCTCGGGGTGCTGCCACGGGCCGATGCAGTTGGTGGGCCGCGCGACCACCACGTCGAGCCGGTCGCCGTAGGACATCGCCAGGTCGTCTGCGAGCGCCTTCGAGCGCGCATACGCGCTTGAGGCCTCACCCTCGCCGGGGCCCTTCTGATCTTCCCGGAACGGGTCGCCGGGGCACGGCCCGTACACCTCGTCGGTGGACATGTGCACCACGCGGGCGCCGCCCGCTGCGATGGCGGCATCCAGCACCCGCCGCGTGCCGTCGATGTTGGCGTGGAAGAACACGCTCTCGGCGCCCTCGCTTCGCGTGACGTGCGTCTCGGCCGCCAGGTGGAAGATCAGCTCGGGCCGCTCGGCGGTGATGACCCGCTCGAGGCTCGCGTCGGCCACGTCGAGCTTCACCGTCTCGACCACCCCCTCGGGCAGCTCGCCGAGGCGCCGGTCGTCGCCCGCATAGGTGTCGAGGTCGATGTTGAGCACCTCGCGCCCGTCCGCAGCCAGCGAGCGCACAAGCTCGGAGCCGATGAACCCGAGCCCGCCGGTGACCACCACGCGCCCGCTCATGCGACCGCGCCGTTTCGCTCGGCTGCGGTGTCCTCGATGGCGGGGCGGCCGTCGGGCCGAAGCGATGCGCGCACGTGACAGGCAAAGCGCGCGCGCTCGTCGGCCGGGCGGCCCGTGGCCTTGGAGGCCGCGATGCGCCCCACGAACATGCCGGCGGTCAGGCCCTGCACGGCCCTCTCGGCAGCCTCGCCGTGGTGCTTTCGCGTGTAGATGCCGCGGCTGCGGGCGTGCTGGTAGATGCGGCGCTCGTGCACGCCGCCGGCCGATCCGTACTCGTGGTGCGTGAGGCCTGCGGGCGGGAAGAACGCGACGCGATAGCCGGCGTCGCGGAGGCTGCGGCAGATGTCAACGTCCTCGAGGTACATGTAGAACTGCTCGTCGAAGCCGCCGGCCACGAGGAACGCCGCGGCCCGGAAGAGCATGGCGGTGCCGCTCACCCAGTCGACCGCGCGGATGCGCTCTCCGCCGGACTCGACCCAGCCGCGCCGCTGCAGCGTGGCGGCGGTGAGGGCGGTGCGAAGCGGCGTGGGAAAGTGAAACGCCGACGGCTGGATGCGCCCGTCGGGGTACCGGATCCGCGGGCCGGAGCAGCCGATGCCGGGGTTCTGATCCATGAAGCGCACCATGCGGTCGAGGCAGCCCGGATCGAGCTCGGTGTCGTCGTTCAGGACGAAGAGGTAGCGGCCGGTGGCGCCCTGGAGGGCGAGGTTGTGGTTGTGGCCGAAGCCGTGCATCCGCTCGTTCCTGACCCATTCGACGTGCTCGAACTCGTCCATCAGGTGGTCGAGCGCACCGCCCGCGCAGTTGTCCACGACCACGATGTCAACCTCGAGCGTCTCGGTGGCGCGCGGGATCGAGTGCAGGCAGGCGGCCAGCAGTCCGGCGTCGCCGCCGGAGACTATGGAGATGGTGACGTCGGTCACCCTCGCAGAATAGTTGCGGGTGTGCGAAATTGGGCTGCATGCACGACGATTGCCTGTTCTGCCGCATCATCGCCGGGGAGCTTCCGTCGGTCCGGGTGCACGAGGACGACCTCACCGTCGCGATCATGGACATCTTCCCCGCCACGGCCGGCCACGTGCTGGTCATCCCGCGCGCCCACGCGACCGACATCCACGACGTGTCCGAGTTCGACCTCGCGGCCTGCGCCGCGGTCGCCAGGAAGCTGGCGGGCCTCGCGGTGGCCAACCTTGGTGCGAACGGCGTCACGATCATGCAGGCAAACGGCGCGGCCGCCTGGCAGACGGTCTTCCACTACCACGTGCACGTGATCCCGCGGTACGACGGCGATCCGCTGGTGCTGCCGTGGACGCCCGGGCCTCAGGCCGACCCGGCCGAGCTCCGCGCCATAAGTGAATCTTATTCGCATCATTAGGTAGACCTTTGTAGTATGCGGTGTGGTGCGGCATCCGCCGCGCCGTTTCGAACCCGCACCGCCCGGAGGTCGCGAACCATGGTCGAAGAGTTTCTCGGATTGCCGATGAGGCCCGCAAAGCCGCGTGAGAGCGGCTGGACGCACGTGATCGACAAGGGCCTCTCGCTGGTGGAGGTCGCAGGCATGATCGAGACCGGCGGCGAGTACATCGACATCGTCAAGCTCGGCTGGGGCACCTCCTACGTGACCCCCAACCTGCACGAGAAGATCGCCCTCTACCAGTCGCACGGCATGCCGGTGATGTGCGGCGGGACGCTGCTCGAGGCCGCGATCGCGCGCGGCAAGGTCGAGGAGTTCCGGCGCTGGACGACCGCCCACGGCTTCACCCACGTCGAGGTCTCCGACGGCACCATCGACCTCGAGCGCGAGTCCAAGCTCGAGCTCATCTCGGCGCTCGCCCAGGACTTCGTGGTGCTGAGCGAGGTCGGCTCCAAGGACGTCGAGTGCGTGTTCGCTCCCTACCAGTGGGTGCTCTGGATCCAGGAGGAGCTCGACGCCGGCGCCGTCAAGGTCATCACCGAGGCGCGCGAGAGCGGCACTGCCGGCATCTTCCGCGGCACGGGCGAGGTGCGCAGCGGTCTCATCGACGAGATCCTGCACTCCGTCCCCCAGGACAAGCTGCTGTTCGAGGCCCCGCAGAAGGATCAGCAGGCGTGGTTCATCCGCCAGCTCGGCCCCGACGTGAACCTCGGCAACATCCCGCACGACGACATCATCCCGCTCGAGACGCTGCGGCTGGGGCTGCGCTCCGACACGATGGCCGACCTGATCCTGAAGGACATGCCCGCACGATCATGAGCAGCACGCTTCCCATCACCCCCGAGGAGGCCGCCGCGCTGGCGGACGAGCTCGAGTCGCAGTCTGCCGAGCAGGTGCTCGAGCGGGCCGCGGCGATCTTCGGCGAGCGCATCCTGCTCACGTGCTCGTGGCAGAAGCAGAGCTCCGTGCTGGTGCACATGCTGTCGGAGGTCGCTCCGGGCATGCGGGTGGTCGAGTTCGACACCGGCCTGCTCTTCCCCGAGACGTACGACGTGCGCGAAAAGCTCATCTCCCGTTACTCGATCAACTTTGAGAGAATCGAGCCCGAGTTGAGCGTCGAGCAACAGGGCCAGCAGCACGGGGAACGGCTCTGGGAGCGAGATCCAGATGCGTGCTGCGGCATGCGCAAGGTGGCTCCGCTGGAGCAGGCACTGCAAGGTATGGATGCGTGGGTCACGGGTATTCGACGGGAACAGTCGACAACCAGGCAAAATGCACGCAAGATTGAACTGGACGAACGTCGCGGCATCGTCAAGGTCCAACCCCTTGCCGATTGGACGAGCCGCGATGTGTGGCGGTACATCTGGAGGCACAACATTCCGTACAACACGTTGCACGACCATGGCTACCCGTCGATCGGGTGCATTCCGTGCACGACGGCTATCGACGGCCAGCAGGCCGACGAGCGCTCGGGCCGCTGGCGCGGCACGGGCAAGGTCGAGTGCGGGCTGCACGCCAGATAGCGCCCTGGCAGGCGTCATACATCTCCCGGAAAGGAACACCCACGTGAAAGAAGAGAACACCGGCTTCACGCTCTGGTTCACTGGACTGAGCGGCTCGGGCAAGAGCACCATCGCCCAGCTGATCGGCCCGGAGATCGAGCGTCGCGGCACGCTGGTCGAGCACCTCGACGGCGACGTCGTTCGCACCAACCTCTCGAAGGGCCTCGGCTTCTCGCGGGAGGATCGCGACACCAACATCCTGCGCATCGGCTTCGTCTCGAAGCTGCTGACCCGGCACGGCGCCTGCGTCATCACGGCTGCCATCTCGCCCTACGCCGAGACCCGCGACATCGTGCGCGAGACCATCGGCGACCGGTTCGTCGAGGTCTACGTCGACACGTCGGTCGAGGAGTGCGCGCGCCGCGACACCAAGGGCCTCTACGCGAAGGCCTACTCCGGTGAGATCAAGGAGTTCACGGGCGTGTCGGATCCGTACGAGGCCCCGGAGAACGCCGAGATCACGGTTCACACCGAGGGCAAGAGCCCCGAGGAGTCTGCGGAGTACGTGCTGCAGCAACTCGAGGAGCTCGGCTTCATCAAGCCCGCCCTGGAAGGGGCCGTCGCCTGATGTCGGAGGACGGAAGCAAGATCGGCGGAGGACAGCTGATCGCTCCCCACGGGGGGACGCTGGTCGACCGCACCGTGTCCGGTGACGAGGCCGCCAAGCTGGCGGAGGAGGCTGCCGGGCTCCCGCGCGTGCGGATGACCGAGAAGCAGACGGCCGACCTCGACATGATCGCGTCGGGGGCGCTCTCGCCCCTGGTCGGGTTCATGACGCAGGCCGATTACGAGGGCACGGTCGAGAACATGCATCTCGCCGGCGGACTGCCGTGGGCGCTTCCGGTGACCCTGGGCGTCGAGGGCGGCATCACCGCCGACCGCATCGCCCTGGAGGGCTACGAGGGTGACCTGCTCGCGGTGATGGACGTCTCGGAGGTGTTCGAGGCCGACCGCAAGCATGAGGCCGAGAAGGTCTACCGCACCGCGGAGGAGGCACATCCGGGCGTTGCCCAGATCTACGCCGAGGGCTCGACCCTCGTCGGCGGCCCCATCAAGGTGTTCAAGCGCCCCGAGTCGGCCTTCCCGGCCGCAGCGCTCGACCCCAAGGACACGCGGGCGGCGTTCGAGGAGCGCGGCTGGAGCCGGGTCGTGGGCTTCCAGACGCGAAACCCCGTCCACCGCGCGCACGAGCACGTGCAGAAGTGCGCGCTCGAGACCGTTGACGGGCTGCTCCTGCACCCGCTGGTGGGCAAGACCAAGGGCGACGACATCCCTGCCGACGTGCGCATGGAGTGCTACCGGGTGCTGCTGGACGGGTACTACCCCGCCGACCGCACCGTGCTGGGCGTGTTCCCCGCAGCGATGCGCTACGCCGGGCCGCGCGAAGCGGTGTGGCACGCGATCAGCCGCAAGAACTACGGCTGCTCGCACTTCATCGTCGGCCGCGACCACGCCGGCGTGGGCTCCTACTACGGCACCTACGACGCGCACTACATCTTCGATGAGTTCGAGCCGCACGAGCTCGACATCGAGCCGATGTTCTTCGACCACACGTTCTTCTGCAAGACGTGCGGCAACATGGCCTCGAACAAGACCTGCCCGCATCCCGCCGATCACCACGTGTTCCTCTCGGGCACGAAGGTCCGCGAGATGCTCGGCAAGGGCGAGGTTCCCCCGGTGGAGTTCACACGGCCCGAGGTGGCCGAGGTGCTCATCCGGGCCTACCGCGACCAGGGCTAGAGCCACTCTCTCGCCTCCAGCACCGGGTGATCCCGGTGCTGGAGGCGTCAGCGTGCTGAAATTCGTTGTGTGATCTGATAGAACTCCGCTTGCATTTCCTACTAACTCACTTAGAGTTGTAGGTAATCCCGGCGGAGCGGCCGCCGGGCGTTCTCTCGGTGGAGGCTCTCGCACAGATGGACTTCAGTCTCATAGCCGCCGGCGTCACCGTCGGCCTTCTGGTGGGTCTGACCGGCATGGGCGCCGGCTCGCTGATGACTCCCATCCTGATCTCGGTGTTCGGCATCCCGGCCACGACCGCCGTCGGCACCGACCTGCTCTACTCCGCCGTCACCAAGACGTTTGGCGCCGCGCGGCACAACCAGCTCTCGAACGTCAACCGCGAGCTGGCCATGTGGTTTGGCTACGGCTCGGTGCCCGCAGCGCTCGCAGGCACGTTCGCCCTCTACAACGTCTTTGGCGACAACGTCTCGACCTGGCTTCCCAACGTGATCGGCTACATGCTGATCCTGGTGGGAATCGCCGTGGCGATCCGCACCTTCATCACCATCCGCGGCCTCTACGACGCATCGAAGCTCCCCACCGACGGCCCGCTCAACCGAAACCACAAGATCCTCGCAGTCACGATCGGGCTCGTGTTCGGCTTCCTCCTGGGCCTCACCTCGGTCGGCTCGGGCGTGTTCTTCGGCATGGCCATGGTGACGCTCTTCCCGCTCTCGACCCGGCGCGTGGTAGGCACCGACATCTTCCACGGCGCGATGGTGACCATCGCCGCGTCAGTGGGCACCATCCTCTGGGGCTCACCGAACTACGGCGCGGTGGGCTGGCTGTTGATCGGCTCGATCCCGGGCATCCTGATCGGCTCGCACTTCACTGCCAGGATGAACCAGAAGCTGCTGCGAAGCTCGCTGGCCACCGTGCTGGCGGCCTCGGGACTGAAGCTCCTCGGCGCCTGGTGACCGGGGTGCGCGGAAGGTGCCTGGCACCTCTCATGCACGCTCCTTCCGGCGCTCCCGGCGTCTGAGAATCGCTGCCTGAACCAGGCAGCCGGCGGCGACGATGGCGAATGACCACCACTGCGGAATCCCGCCCATCTGGACGGTCATCACCCCCATCACCGCGACGAAGGAGACCAGCGGTGCGATCACGTAGCTACTTCGTGCAGTCACTGGTCCACCACCGATCGAACGAGCCGTTGTAGCGGATGCTGAGGTTGAGGTGACACTTCGGGTGGTAGTGGTCGCTGATCTCCGAGGCCACGAATCCGCCGGCCGCCTGCGCACCCGATGCGCAGATGACGGCGAGCCGCGCTCCGCCCCGGGCACACAACGCGCCGCCCGCGGCGGCAAAGCCTCCGCTTCGAAACGCGTTGATCAGCGCACGCTGATCTGAGGGGTAGAGCTCGATGGTGAACGTCGTCCAGTGTCCGTGGATCGCCAGCTGCTGGTGGGCGACCGGCGGCGTGACAGGAGGCGCTTCGGCCGCCGAGGCGGTCGTTGCGCCGATGCCGAGCAGGCCGGTCGCGAGGACGGCAGGCACGACGAGGAGCCGTGAGATGTGGGGTGTGATGTTCATGCCCGGGACGCTAGGCGCGAGGTGTCGCACGTATCCAGCGTGGATCGTCAGAGAACTCCAACAATTCAGCGCCCCGGACGCCGCGCTTGGGCTCGATTCCAACTAGAATCGCCGCCGATGCCATCGGCCCGCAGCGGATACGCGATCGTGGCGGTCCTGCTGATCTTTGCCGGGGGCGCGTTCCTTCGCGCGGAGCAACTCAAGCTGAAGCTCTCGCCGATCGCCAACCCCAACCCGGTGCACCAGACCTTCGACCCGTCGTGCACCGCCACGACGGGGTGCGGCCGGGCGACGCTCTTCTTCAAGCTGCGCTCGGCGCAGAAGCTGCAGCTCTCCATCGTGAACTCCTCGAGCGACGTCGTCAAGGCGTTTCCGCAGAGCGGCAAGCCGCACCCCAAGGGGCGGGTCAAGACCGTGTGGGACGGCACCACCAACGGCGGCAAGGTCGCGCCCGACGGGCCCTACCGGCTGCGCGTGAAGCTCGAGAGTGCCGGTAAGACCATCACCATCCCCAACCGGATCGTCGTGGACACCGTCGCGCCGACGCTCACCATCACCAGCAAGCCCGGTGCCGTCCCCGTGACCTACACGGCGAAGGGCAACCCGAAGGTCTTCCTCGCGCTGCACGCGCCCAGCGGCAAGGGCCACCTCCTGCGCGGCCACGGCGGCACGGTGAGGGTGCCCCAGGCGCTGGCCGTGCCCGGCACCACCATGACGCTCATCGCCGTGGACGCCGCCGGCAACAAGTCGGCGCCCGTGCAGAACGGGACCATCTCGTGAACTCCGCCGGCTCCATCCTGGCCGCGGCGGGCCTCGTCCCGCTCATCGTGGGTCTCGACCGCCGGCTGCGCTTCGCCGGCCTCGCGGCGTTCGTCGCGGGCGTGCTCATCCTGGCGTGGTCGCTCCTTCAGACCCCGATCCACCACCTCACCGGGCACCCCGCAATCGGCCTCGCCGCCGTCGTGGTCGGCGTCGCCGGCCTGCTGATGGGCGCCTACATCATCCTGCGCTGGCCCTGGATGTACCTGCTCGCCGTGGTCGCCACCGCCCCCGCGCGCGTCCCCTTCAGCGTCGGGCACACCGACGCCAACCTGCTGGTGCCGCTCTACCTGGTGATCTCGGCGGGCCTCGTCGCGACCGCCTGGGAGCTCCTGCACGACCGCGACCAGGTGCGCACCACCGGCTGGATCGGCCTCACCCTGACGGCGTTCGTCGGCTGGTCGGCCATCTCCATGCTCTGGAGCGCAGACCGCCACCACGGCGGCATCGAGATGATCTTCTTCTACCTGCCGTTCGGGCTCATGGTGGGCCGGCTGGCGCAGCTACGACCCCGGCGCGAGTGGTTCGAGTGGGCGCTCATCGTGCAGGTCGTCCTGGCGCTCGTGTTCGCCACGGTGGCCTTCGGCCAGGAGCTGACCCACCACGTGTTCTGGAACCCCGGCGTCGAGGTCGAGAACACCTACAAGTCCTTCTTCCGGGTGAACTCGCTCTTCTGGGACTCGAGCATCTACGGCCGGTTCATGGCAGTCACGCTGGTGCTGCTGGCCGGCGTCGCGATTCACCGCAAGGCCACCCCGTGGCTCCTGGGGATCATGGCCTACGTCGCCCTGGGCATGTACTTCAGCTACTCGCAGTCGGGCTACGTCGCGCTGGCCATCGGGGCGCTGGCGCTGGGGGCGGGCATCTGGTCGCGCAAGATCACGATCGGCATCGTGGTGGCGGGAAGCGCGATCGGCGTTGCCGCGCTGGGCGTTGCGTTGCACGGGTCGAGCGCCAACAAGGTGACCTCCGGCAGGCTGCACCTCTGGCGGCTCACCCGGCACGTGGTGGAGAACCATCCGCTCGCGGGCGCCGGCATGGGCGGCTTCTCGAAGGCGGCGCTGGCCGGATCGCGCTACCCGTGGCGGGTGGCGAGCGCCGCGTCACACACCACGCCGTTCACCGTCATCGCCGAGCAGGGGCCGCTGGGGATCGTGCTCTACGCCGGGCTGATCGCCGCCACGATCGTGACCGCCATCGGGCCCGGCGCGTATCGTGCGATGCGCCTGGTGCTGCTCGCGGCGTTTCTCGCGATCCTGGCAAGCTCAGTCTTTTACAATGCGTTCTTCGAAGACCCGGCCATGTGGATCATCCTGGCGCTGATCGTGCTCGCAACCACCAACATCGACACCCCCGCGGCGAAGGAGCCGGCCACGTGATCTCGGCCGGGCGCCGCGCGCTGGTGCTGGCGCCGCACACCGACGACGGCGAGTTCGGCTGCGGCGGCACCATCGCCCGGCTCGTGGAGGCGGGCGCCGAGGTGCACTACGTCGCGTTCTCCACGGCGTCGCGCTCGCTGCCCGAGGGCTTCCCGGCAGACACGCTCGCACGCGAGGTGCGGGCCGCGACAGGCGTGCTGGGCATCCCGGAGGCCAACCTCACCATCCACGACTTCGAGGTGCGCACCTTCCCCGCCGAGCGCCAGGAGATCCTCGAGATCCTCGTCGCGATGAACAACGACCTGAAGCCCGATCTGGTGCTCATGCCGTCGCTCGGCGACATCCACCAGGATCACGAGACCATCTCCCGCGAGGGCACGCGGGCGTTCAAGCGAACCACGCTCCTGGGCTACGAGATCCCCTGGAACTGCTTCAACTTCCGCCAGCAGGCCTACGTCTCGCTCGAGCAGAAGCACGTCGATCTGAAGGTCGCGGCGCTCGACTGCTATCGCTCGCAGCAGCACCGAAACTACGCCAACGAGGAGTACATCCGAAACATCGCGCGCACGCACGGCATCGAGAGCGGCCGTGAGCTCGCGGAGGTGTTCGAGGTGTACCGGTGGGTGATGTGAGGATCCTCGTGACCGCCACCGGCGCGCCCGGGGCGGCGTCACTGCTGCGCGGCCTGCGCGAGAACGGGGAGCGCGACGTGACCCTGGTGGGCACCGACATGCGCGACCAGTCGGCCGGGCGGTTCCTGTGCGACCACTTCCACCTGGTGCCGCGCGGCAACGACCCGCACTACGCCGAGGCGCTCGCCGAGATCGCCGCGCGCGAGCACGTGGACTGCGTGTTCCCGCAGTCGTCGGCCGAGATCCTCGCGATCTCGCGCGGGGTGGATCTGTTCTCGATGCCCGTGCTGGTGTGCAAGCCCGAGTCGATCGAGCGGGCGGCGTCGAAGACCGAGACTGCCCGCATCGCGGAGGAGCTCGGCGTGCCGCAGCCGCGCAGCATCGAGGCCAACGACGCCGACTCGTTCCGGGCGGCGGCGCGCGAGCTGGGGTATCCCGGGATCGACGTCTGCATGAAGCCGGTCGAGGGCAAGGGCGGGCGCGGCTTCCGGGTGCTGTCGGCGAAGTCCGACCGGCTCCAGAATCTGATGGAGGGCCGGCCGGGCACGCTCCTTCCGCTGTCGGTGGAGGAGGCGGCCGCGATCCTGGAGTCGGGCGATGAGTTCCCGCCGATCCTCGTGATGGAGCTCATCACCGGCCAGGAGCAGGCGACGGACGCGATCTGCCGCAACGGGCGGACGCTGGTGATCAGCGCGAAGACCCGCGAGGCGATCCGCGCGGGGCTCGCGATGGAGTTCGAGATCATCGACCGGCCCGATCTGATCGAGTCGTCGAAGAAGATCATCGAGGCGCTCGAGCTGGACTACCTCGTGAACCTGGGCTTCATCGGCGAGTACCTGCTGGAGGTGAACGCGCGGATCTCGACCGTGGTCTACCAGCCGGATCTCAACATGTCATGGCTCAGCGTGAAGCTCGCGCTGGGGATGATCACCGAGGACGAGCTGCACGAGGAGTACCAGCCGCGCGTCGAGATCGGCCGCCGCGTGACGCGCTACTACGACCAGCTCGAGTACCTGGATCACGTCCGGGACTGATGAATATTAAGTGCCTGGCACCGTCTATTCACGGTTGGGGCCACCAGGGGATCGGGGGGCGGATGCGGCCGTCCGACGACATCACGCCCTCGGCGCGCAGGAGCTGGGCCTGCTCGCGCTCGTGGCCCGGCACCAGGCGGCCGGACGCGTTCACGACGCGGTACCAGGGGAGCTCGCCGCCGTGGCGCTGCATCGAGAGGCCCACCCGGCGCGAGCGGCCGGGGAATCCGGCGGCATCGGCGATGCGGCCGTAGCTCGACACCCGGCCGGCCGGGATCGCGTTGACCACCGCATGGATCGCGTCGTCGAGCGGAGTGGACTCCGAAACCACCCTGAAACCGGCGGGAAGCTGCACAGCTCACACGATACCCAGCCCTAGACTCCGCCCGTGCGCGTGCTTCTGATCGCCTTCTACTTCCCGCCCGCGGGCGGCGGCGGCGTGCAGCGAACGCTCAAGCTCTGCCGCTACCTGCCCGAGTTCGGCGTCGAGGTGGACGTGCTCGCGCCGTCGGATCCCAAGTGGTTTGCGCGCGACGAGCCGCTGATGGCCTCGATCCCGGCCGAGACCACCGTGCACCGGGTCCGGTTCCTCGGCCCCGAGTCGTCGTCGCAGGCCGACGCGATGGGCGCGGCGCAGGGCTGGCGCAAGGCCGCCGTGCAGGCGCGCTACGCCTACCAGCGCGCGCTGATCCCCGACAAGGCGGCTCCGTGGGCCGCCACCGCGGTGCCCGCGGGCATCAGGATCGTGCGTGACCGGAAGATCGACGCCATCCTCACCACCTCGCCGCCCAACTCCACCCACCTCATCGGCGAGGCGATCGCCGCCGCCACGCGCACGCCGTGGGTGGCCGACTTCCGCGACCCCTGGCTGTCGCACCCCCACCGCGCCTACGAGCGCGCCGGCGTGCGGGCCAAGCGGGCCGTCGAGCGCCACATGGCCCGCTCGGTGGTGCGCCGGGCAGCGGCGATCACCACCGTCACCGAGGCGATCGCCGAGGAGGTGCGCGGGCTCGACCTGAACGCCGCCAGGCGCACGACGCTGATCCCCAACGGCTCGGACTTCGAGGACTTCGCCGCCCTCACCTACGAGCCGGGCGAGCGCTTCGTGATGGTGCACGCCGGCGCGTTCTTCGGCCAGCGCACCCCGCGGCCGGTGCTCCAGGCAACGGCCGCCCTCCTCGCAGCGGCGACCGGAGCTCGCGGGCAAGGTGCTGGTGCGGTTCGTCGGCGACCTGCGCGCGGCCGACCGCGAGTGGGCGCACGGCCTCGGCATCGACGGCGCCTGGGAGGAGACGGGGTTTCTGCCCTACGGCGAGGCGCTCGCGGCGCAGCGGAGCGCCGACGCGCTGCTCCTGCTGATCCCCGATGCGGGCGGCCGCGGCGACGTGGTGGTGTCGGGCAAGGTGTTCGAGTACCTCGCGGCCGGCCGGCCGATCCTCGCTGCGGTGCCCCCGGGCGGCGTCGCGGCCGACCTCATCCGCCGCACCGGCTCGGGCGAGGTGGTGGACGGCAGCGACGAGCACGGCCTCGAGATGGCGCTCGAGGGCATGATCGACCGCTGGGCCGGCGCCGGGCTGCCCGACGTCGTGCTGCCCGAGCAGGAGCACGAGGCCCTGCACCGCCGCACCCGGGCGCGCGAGATGGCCGCCGTGCTGAAGCGGGTGGCGCGATGAGGGGGCGAAGCTGGCTCGACACGATGCTCCTCTGCACGCTGGCCGTGCTGACGTGGGAGAAGATCCGCTGGGAGACGCCGGCGGTGACGCTCACGGCCACCAACCTCTTTGCGCTCGCCTTCGTGATCCTCTTCCTGATCGACCGGGTGCGGCGCCTCGACTCCGGCATCCCGCCTGCCTGCCTCACCCTCATCGGCTTCATGGGCGTGTTCGGGGCGGTCTTCCTCGCGGGCTACCTCGACCTGGCCAACAAGGAGGCGCTCAGCTTCTGGGCCAAGGGCCTGGGCTCGTGGACGGTGCACTTCGCCTTCCTCATCTGCGGCGTCGCGCACCTCGCGCGGCGCGGCCGGCACCTGTTCGTGGAGGGCTGGAAGTGGTTCACCTACGGCATCCTCCTGAACTGCGCCTACGGCCTCCTGCAGCTGCTCCTGCAGGTGGGCGCGGGGATCAACCTGGACAAGCTGGTTGTCGGGCCGCTGACCGCGGGCCAGGGCGGCGTGGGCGGCATCAACACCTACGGCGTGGTGTCGGGATCGCAGAGCATCTACCGGATCAACGCGCTCACGGGCGACCCCAACCACCTGGGCGTGATGCTCTGCGTGCCGCTCCTGGTGTTCCTGCCGCTCTACCTGCGCGAGCCCCGCGAGCGCCGGCGGATGGGCTGGATGCTGCTCTTCATGCTGTGCATCCAGATCCTCACGCTCTCGCGCTCGGGCGCCCTCGGCGACATCGTCGGGCTGATCGTGCTCTTCCCCGTGATCCGCCACCGGCTGCCCTCGCTGCGCTCCACGCTCATCGTGGTGACGCCGATCGTGGTGGCGTTCGGGATCCTCTACGCGTCGAGCCACTTCATCCGCACGGTGCTCGCGACCCGCCTCTCGACGGGCGGCAGCGGAACCCAGACCCACCTCCAGTTCTACCAGCTGGTGCCCCCGGCGCTCGACCCGCAATCCGCTGTTCGGGATGGGCTTCAACACGTTCGCGGTGTTCTACGAGACCATCACCGGCCGCACCGACTTCGGGCCGCACTCCATCTGGATCGCGACGCTCGTCGAGACGGGCATCGTGGGCCTCGCCGTCTACATCGCCTACTTCCTCTACCTGGTGGCATGCGCCTCGGCGATCCGGCGGGCCACCGACCCCGACATCCGCGCCATGGGCTGGGGCTCCACCGCGGCGCTGATCGGCACCGCAGCGGCCAACTTCTTCTACCTCACGATGTCGTTCGACTACTTCTTCGCGCTGGCGCTCCTCACCGTGGGCGGGATGGTGCTGTTCGCCCGGGCGCGGGTGCCGGCTCAGTCGCCCGCGGCCACCGGCGTGGTGGCCGGCGTGCGCCGCACGTGATCGGGTAGCACCCGCTCGAGCGCGAACGTCGAGCCCGCCACCGCGAAGCACACGAGCCCCGCGCCCACCCAGAGCGCGGTCGCCGACTCGCCCAGCATGAAGCCGCCGATCGCCGGGCCGATGGCAAAGCCCGCGCTCCACGAGAACGCCGACACCGCCATGTAGCGGCCCATGAGCCGCTCGTCGGCCAGGTCGGTCGCAAGCGGCGCCTGCACCGCGCCGTGCAGGCACTCGCCGATGCCGAGCACCGCCGCCAGCGCCATGAACCCGAGCGTCGCGGCCACGCCCGAGCTGAGCCCGACGACCGGCACGAAGAGCCAGCAGATGCCCCAGAGGAGGCCCACCCCGGCGGTGGTGCGCATCCGCCGCCGGCCGCGCTGGGTACGGGTCACGGGGAGCTGTGCGAGCACGATCACCAGCGTGTTTGCCGCAAACACCATGCTGATCCCGAACTCGCTGACGCCGGCGAAGTTCTTCATGTAGGCCGGCAGCACGTCGATCTGCGAGAGACCGGCGGAGATCAGCACCAGGTTGATGCCGATCACCACCATGAACGCGCGGTGGCGCAGCACGTCGCGGAACCCGCCTGAGGCGCCGTGCTCCTCGTGAGCGGGCCGCACGGGCGGCACGCGCTGCAGCGCGATCGCAAAGAGCACGAAGGTGAGCGCGTCGCCGGCGAAGAGGATCTGGAAGCTGCCGGGATGCGTGGTGGAGGCGATCAGGCCGCCGACGACGCCGCCCAGGCCGATGCCGAGGTTCATGGTGATGCGCTGCACCGAGAACACCGACGGGCGCTGCCAGCGCTCGGTGAGGCCCGCGAGCATCGTCGACTGCGAGGGCCAGAAGCCGCCGTTTCCGATGCCCGCGATGATGGCCGCCGCGAACCCCTGCCAGGCGCTGTGCACCAACCCGTAGGACGCAAAGCCCACGGTGAGGAACATCAGCGAGATGCGAAGGGTGCCACGGGCGCCGATGCGATCCACCATGTGGCCCCACACCGGCGTCGAGACGAGCGACACCGCCGAGGTCGTCCCGACGATGAACCCCGCGTGGGCGAGCGAGATGCCGCGCACGTTGTGCAGGTAGATGATCAAAAACGGGAACACGAGCCCGTTGCCGAATGCATTCAGCAGGCCGCCCAGCTGCAGCCACCTCACCGGCGGCGGCACGTCCGTGCGGATCGACTCGAACGATTGTGAGAACCACCGCATGCACCAGCAGGATAGGCAAGCACCGTAGAATCTCGCCGATGACCACCGCCCTCGAGATCATCTTCTGGTTCAGCCTGGCCGCGCTGGTGTGGACGCACTTCGCCTACCCGCTCGCCGCGTGGCTCTGGGCGCGGGTGCGGCCGTGGCGCATCGCCGAGGACGACATCCTGCCGACGGTGAGCCTCATCATCCCCGCCTACAACGAGGAGGCGGTGATCGAGGCGAAGCTCGAGAACGCGCTCTCGCTGGATTACCCGCGCGAGCTGCTCGAGATCGTCGTGACCTCCGACGACTCGTCCGACCAGACGCACGAGATCGTGGCCCGCTACGCCGACCGCGGCGTGCGCCTGATCCACTGCCCGCGCGGCGGCAAGGTGGCCGCCCAGGACCGCGCGGTGCGCGAGACCACCGGCGAGATCGTCGCCTTCGGCGATGCCAACGTGATCTGGGCGCCGGACTCCATCCGCCAGATGGTGCGGCCGTTCGCCGATCCCAAGGTCGGGATGGCCTGCGGCTACGTGCGGCTCGTGAACCCCTCGGGCGGCACCAACCAGGAGGGCGTCTACTGGAAGTACGAGATGTGGCTGCGCTCGCGCGAGTCCACGATGCACTCCATCACGGGCTCCAACGGGGCCATCTACGCCGTGCGGCGCGACGCCTACCGCGAGGTGGATCCGCGGTTCGGCCACGACATGAGCTTCCCCTACCTCATGGTGCAGAACGGCTACCGCGCCATCTACGAGCCGCGCGCCACCGCCGTCGAGAACATGACGACCGACATCGAGGACGAGTTCCGGCGCAAGGTGCGGATGTTCGAGCACGCGTGGCTGATGCTCTTCAAGGGCAAGATGTTCGGCCTGCGGCGGCTAGGCCCCACCTACTGGGTCGAGATCGTCTCGCACCGCCTGCTTCGCTACTGGAGCGGCCCGCTCCACATCCTGCTGCTGGTGACAAGCGCAATCCTGGCGTTCCACGCGCCCATCTACGCGGTGGTGTTCGGCCTGCAGGTGCTGGGCCTCGTGCTGGTCGGCGTCTCGATGCTCACCGGCGGGCGGTTCAGGCTTCTGCGGGTGCTGCACTACTACTTCCTGGTGACCCTGGCGACCGTGCTGGCGCTGGCCGGCTACCTGCGCCACGGCGTGCCCGCCACCTGGGACAAGGCGGCGGGGACGAGAACCACGTGAGCGGCTGGTACCAGCGCGGCGGCAAGCGGGCGCTGGACGTGCTCGGGGCAACGGCCATGGGCGTCGTGGCCGCGCCCATCGCGGCGGTCGCGGCGGCGGCGCTCTGGAGGACGCAGGGGCGGCCCATCATCTTCACCCAGATCCGCGCGGGCCTGAACGAGCAGGACTTCACCATCTTCAAGTTCCGCACGATGGTGATGGACGCACACGCCCAGGGCGCCGGGATGTGGTTCGACAAGGACGACCCGCGGGTCACGCCGGTGGGCAAGTTCCTGCGCGCGTCCTCCATCGACGAGCTGCCGCAGATCTGGAACGTGCTTCGCGGCGACATGTCGCTGGTGGGGCCGCGGCCCAAGCCGCACGAGATCACCGACCGCTACCACTCCCACTACCAGGAGACGCTGCGGGTGCGGCCGGGGCTGACGTGCCTGGCGGCGATCGAGGGCCGAAACACGCTCAAGCGCTCGCAGATGATCGATGCCGATCAGCGCTACGTGGAGTCGATGTCGTTCCTCGGCGACCTGCGGATCCTGGCGCTCACCGTGCCCGTGGTGCTGCTGCGCAAGGGCTTCCACGCCGACGACGAGAGCGAGGAGTTCATCGAGGACGTCCCGCCCGACCCGGCGTTCGCGTGAGCGACGGCTGGCTCGATCTGGAGGGGTACGCCGAGGCGTGGCGAGGCGCGCGGCGGGGATGACCCCTACCTGCGGCCGGAGTACCTCCACGCGGCGGCGGCGATCGAGGAGGGCGAGCCGGCGGGGTTTGCCTGCGGCGACGTGCTCTACCCGTTCCTGGTGCGGGAGCTGGGCAGCGGGCGCTGCGACATCACCAGCGCGTATGCGGCCGGCGGCCCGATCGGGCACGGCGACTGGCGCGGGGCGTTCGCCGAGGCGTGCCGCGAGCGCGGCGTGGTGAGCGAGTTCGTGCGGTTCCACCCCATCCTGCGAAACCACGAGGGGCTCGAGCACGACCTGCGGCTCACGGCGTTTCAGGACAACGTGACGGTCTCGGTGCAGGCCGACGACGACGGGCTGATGGCCCAGATGGAGCCGACCGGGCGCAACAAGCTGCGAAAGGCGATCAAGTCGGGCGTCGAGGTGACGGCCCACCGCGACCTCGAGCGGTTCACCGAGCTCTACCTGGCGACAATGCGCGGGATGGGCGCCGACGAGTTCTACCTGTTCCCCGAGGAGTTCTTCACCCGCCTGGAGCGGCTGGGAGACGCCCTGGTGGTGCTGGACGCCGGCTCGGCGGCAGGGCTCTTCCTGAGCGGCGGCGGGGCGATGCACTACTACCTGGCGGGATCCACCCTCGAGGCGCGAAAGCTCGCCTCCGCCAACCTGGTGCTCTTCGAGGCGATGAAGCGGGCGCGGGATGCGGGCCTCGAGACGCTGGTGCTGGGCGGCGGCTACCACGAGGACGACTCGCTGCACCGGTTCAAGCGCTCGATCGGCGCCGGGCGCGCGCCGAAGGTGATCGGCTCGGCGATCCACGACCAGTCCGCCTACGACGAGCTCACAGCGGCCGCCGGAGTCCCGCCGGACACCGCATACTTCCCGGCCTACCGGGCGTGAATAGACGGTGCCAGGCACTTAATATTCACCGGCCGAGGCGCCGGCGGATGAGGTGCGGCACCTCGCGGCCGCGCTCCTGCACCACGTGAAGCGTCGTGAAGTGCCACAGCTTGAGCGTCCAGTTGTGGGCCGCCTGCACCGTGCCGGGGATCGCCGGCGGGGCGCCCGCGTCGGGCACCGGGTAGCCGTGGCGCTTCAGCATGTCGCCCGCGATCTCGCCGAAGAGCGCCTGATTTCGTTCACTGACATCCCGCTGTGCCAGCGGCCCACCGAGTCCACGTTGATGGCCTCGGCAAGGCCCGTGAACCAGCCCTCCTGACCGGCGGCGACCTGCGAGGGAGCGTCGGCGTCGGGCTCCAGCATCGCGTGCTCGAACGGGATGCCTGCGAACTCGCACACCCGCGCCACCTGCGCTTCGGGCTCGCTCACCAGATCCTCGTAGCGAAGCGTCATCACCGCGTCGCCGTACCGCGCCGTGGCCGCATCGCCGGCCACCACCGCGTCTCGCCACTGATGCGCGGCGGCCCACACGTTGGCGGGCCCGAACGGCACGCTCAGAAGCGACAGGCACACGTCGCGCCCGTCGCGCACGAGGTTCACCATCAGCGCGTCGGGAAAGACCCGGAAGATCTCGTCCACGCAGTTGATGTAGTACGGCGTCTTGTCGCCCCAGCGGCGCTTGCCCCGCTCGCGTGCGTAGGCCTCGAACGGCGCAGCGATGGCGGCCCGGTAGGCCTCGTCGCCGGTGCGCCCGTCACGCCCCGGCGGTCGCTCGGTGAGCGCCCACTCGCGCACCTTGGGGTGACGCCAGATATCGGCCGTCAGCTGGTCGAACTGCGCGTCGGTCGCGAGGTCGCCGTAGCGGCCACGGCGGGGGGCGAAGTCGGCCAGGAACATCGACTCGAGGGGGATCGCGATCTGCGGGCTGCGATCGAGGATCAGGCGAAGGAGGGTGGTGCCCGACCGGTCGCACGCGACGATGAAGAGCGGACGCATCACAGGAGCTCACGGTAGACCGATTCGGTGGCCGCTGCGATCTCGTCCCAGCCGAGCCGCCCGCCGGCCGCCGCCACGCTGGCTGCCCGCAGCTGGTCGCGCCGCTCAGTGGAGCCCAGCACCTCGATCAGCGCACCGGCGAGCGCCCCGGCATCGCCCTGGGGCACGAGCATCCCCACCCCGTCGCGGTCGTGCAGCTCCTTGAAGCCGCCCACGCTCGACATCACCACCCCGGCGCCCAGGGCGAGCGCCGCGAAGACCACGCCGGAGTTGTCGATCGAGCGGTACGGCAGCGCCACCACGTCGGCCCGGCGAAGGAGCGCGGCCAGCTCGCCGTCGGACACGAACCGCGGCAGGAGCGTGACCCCGGGCTGATCGGTGCGAAGCGCCGTGATGTCCATCATCGGCCGCCCGGCGAGCACCAGCTCGGCGCCGGGCACCGCGGCGCGCACCCGCGGCCAGGCATCGAGCAGCACGTCGGCGCCCTTGTAGGGCCGGATGAGGCCCGGCAGGAGCACCGTCGGGCCGGGCGGGTCCACCGGCGGAGGCTCGGCCGGGAGCTCGGCGAGGTAGGTGAACACCCCGTGCGGGATCACGCGGATCCGCCCGGGCGCCACGCCGCACTGCTCGATCAGCGCCCGCCGGCCCCACTCGCTGTGGACGATCACGCGCTCGAAGGCGCGCGCGGTTGCGGCGACCGAGTCGCGCCGCCGCTTTCCGCCCACGTTGGGGATTGGGTCGTGCGCGGTGAACACCACGGGCATGCCCTGGCGCTGCAGACGGCCGTAGAACGCCCGCTCGACGGGCCGCAGCACCGACCACTGCACATGGACGACATCCACCTTCTCGGCCCGCAGGCGGGCGCGCAGCTCGCGCAGGCCCACCAGGTGCTCGCCCGCCTTGGCGGCCTGCCGCACGGCCCCCGGGGCCTTCAGGCGGTTGCTGCGGGGGTAGAACAGCTCGCGCACGCGGTAGCCGTCAGCGCGGGGCGGCTCGCCGTGCACGAACGAGGCCGTCCAGAGCGAGACGTCGTGCCCGCGCCGGGCCAGCCCGCGCGCCAGCTCGTGGTCGTAGGGGCGCGAAAACCCGGACGGGTCAATCAACGCCAAATGAAGCCGCTCGGTACGGGGGGTAACAGCCACTGCCGGGGCTAGACTAACGCCCCATGTCCGCTACCCCTCCCGCCGAGGCGCCAGCGCAGGAGGTCCGCGTCTCAACCTACGCCCAGCGGGCTCTCAAGCGGTGGTACGTCATCGTCCTGACCATCATCGTGGCCGTCGGCCTCGTGATCCTGCAGGGCGCCAACAACGTGAAGAACCAGGTCGATGCCACGGCGACGGTCTACATGGGCCAGCCGGTGACTCCCGGCGGCGGCGCGCTCTTCGCCAATCCGCCCTACGCCAACCTCTCGGCGGTGTCCAAGCTCATCACGTCGCTGCCCTCGCGCACGGCGGCGGCCGCGGCGGCAAACGCCGTGAAGGGCCGCACCACGGTCACCCCCGATTCGCTCTCCAGTCGCGTCACCGCGCACCAGCTCTCGGCCGGCGGCACCTCGGTCGCGACGAAGACCACGTCGGGCCCGGCCTACTACTCCATCGAGGCCCAGGGCCCGTGGAGCAAGGCGCAGGTCGCGATCATCGCCGACACGCTCGCGAAGATCGTCGTGACCAAGGCCAGCGGATACGTCGATGCGAAGATCACCTCGCTCACGTCCGAGATCTCCACCGAGCAGGCCACCATCGCGCGCGCCTCGAAGAACATCGCCAACCGGCAGCGGGTTGCCAACACCCTGGCGAAGACGGCGGGCAGCAATGCCTCGAACGCGGCGATCCTCGCAGCGCTCCTCTCGGGCATCTCGGCCGACACCTCGACCATCAACGACAACACTGCACAGCTCGCGCAGAACCAGATCAACCTCGCGTCGGCGGAGAACATCGAGAAGGCCGCCGTGGCCAACCCGGCGGCAGGCAAGAACGTCACCGCCCAGCACAAGCGAAGCACGCTCATCGTCGCGGCCGTCGCGGGCCTCATCATCGGCACGCTGCTCGCGCTGGCGTGGGATGCCGCGCTTCGCCGGAGGCAAAAAGGGGAATCACCAGCCTGATGGCGACGCGTTCCTGCCCTGACTGGCCGGAGCTCATGGATCGGGCCCCTGACCTCACGTTCAAGCACTACACCGCAGACGAGCTGCGGCTCTCCCACGATGTGATCGCAGCGATCGGCCTGGATGTGCGGCTCTCCGACATCACCGTGTGCGCCGACACCGAGCGAAACGTGTTCAACCCCGAGCACACCGATCCCCGCATGGCGGCGGCTCTCGAGGCCAGCTACTGGTCGAGCCTCGATGACCGCGATCCACGCGGGTAACCATCGGATAACCACAAAGTGGTAGTACGACCACCCGCTTCGGGGGGTCTTTCGCGAGCCGCGGGACGCCGATCTTGGGTGCATGCAACCAGACGACAAGCTCACCGTGCGCGGATTCTCGCTTCAGCGCGAGCATCTCGAGCACCGCGGCGACGGCAACCCCGACGCTGTGGATATCCAGGCGCTGCTCAGGTGGTACTACGCCGAGCTCGACTCGGCCCGGGTCGCTGACCCGGCGCGGCCCGTCAGCGAGACCTAACCCTCGACGAGGGCCTCGCGGCACCACTCGCCGAACCGCTCGGTCACTCTGCTGACCCGGCGGCCGGCGTGACGAACCGCGAAGAACTCGCGGGAGAGATCGATCTCCTCAACCTGGGCGGTGGCCAGCGTTCCCAGGGAAAGCTCCTTCGTGATGGCGGTGGCGGACAGAAAGGCCACGCCGAAACCCGCCTCGACGGCCGACTTGGCCGACTCCTGAAGACCCATCTCCATCGCCACGTTGAGCTCGCGTGGCCGGACGCCCACGCGGCGAAACTCATCATCCATCAGGCGCCGCATGGCCGCGCCGGGCTGCATCACGATCAGCGGCTCGGCGCGGAGCTCGCGCACGCTCACCGTGCGGTTGGCGAAGCCGTGGCCGCTGGGCACCACCAGCACCACCCGGTCGTGGAGGAACGGCGCGAACTCGAGCGCGCGGTGCTGGCGCCTGAGGCCGACCACCCCGAACTCGAGCTCACGCTCGAGCACCCGGTCGATGATGGTGTCGGTCGAGTCCACCTGAAGCGTCACCGTGACGCGCGGGTGGGCCTGGCGGAAGCGGCCCATGAGCCCCGGCAGCACGTGCTCGCCCGGGCCGGTGGAGGCGCCGACGACCAGGTGGCCCGAGAGCTCCTGCTCGCCCTCGGCCAGCTCGCGCTCGAGGTCGTCGCGGAGCCCGAGCATGCGCTGCGCGCAGCGGTGCACGAGCTCGCCGGCGGCGGTGGGCTCGGCCCTTCGTCCGGAGCGGTCGATGAGCGAGGTGCCGGCGCTCTTCTCGAGGCTCGCGATCTGCTGGCTCACAGCCGGCTGCGTGACGCCGAGCGCATCAGCGGCGGCCGAGAACGAGCCGCGCTCGACGACCTCGACGAACGTCTGCATCTGCCGAAGATCCATCAGCAAATCTTATAGCTCGTGAATAGACGGTGCCAGGCACCTCATATTCACAGTCCCGCAGTCGCGAGCTCCACCAGCACGTCGGGGTCGCGGCGGGGGCGGGGCGCGAGGGTAGCCGGGCGGCGTTCGATCACGATGTCCTCGAGCCGTTCCAGCGGCCGCAGCGCACCCTCGGCCACCAGCCGCTCGTCCACGCCGCCCATGCGCCCGGCAAACGTCGTGTAGACCGGCGTGCCGAGCACCACCGCCTCGCGGTTCATCGTGCCGCCCGCCGAGACCACCAGGTCGGCGCCGGCCACCAGGCTGTGCCCGTCCACCGCGCGCTCGGGCACCACCACCGACGGCAGATCCTGCGCGCGCAGCCGCTCGGCCTGGGCCGCGGTGCGCGGCAGGAGCACCGCGCGCACGTCGTCGCGCGTGCCAAGGCTCTCGAGCAGCTGGTCGAAGAGCGGGTTCTCGAAGCGGTGGTAGAGCGCCACGTCGGCCGGCGGCCGCAGCACCAGGCCGACGTGCGACCCGTCGAGGCCCAGCGACCGCGGCACCTCCGCGTCGGGGACGAAATCGGCCAGGTAGTACTCCTCCTTCAGCCCCGGGTAGCGCACCAGCTTGGGCCCGCGCACGCCGTAGCGCAGCAGCCGCTCGGGCGGGATCGCATCGGGCACCAGCACCCGGTTTGCCAGCCGGCAGTTGAGCGAGTGCTGCAGCAGCGCGTACTCGTAGTCGAACATCGTCGTGTTGGGGATCCGAAGCGTCCGGCAGGCCATCGGCAGGTCGGTCGAGCCGTGCGCCAGGCCCACGTCGAACCCGCGGCCGCGCCCGAACCGGATCATCTCGGCCACCCGATCGCCTGCCGCCCGCGCCTTGCCGCTGCGCGTGCCGCCGCCGTGATGGCCGATCACCGTGTGCTCGATCTTGTGGAGCTCCAGCAGCTGCAGCGTCTGGGCGAAGTCGCGCGCCGTGATCTCGACGTCCCAGCCCCGGGCGCGCATGCGCTCGACAAGCGGCTCGAAGATGAGCACGTGGGGCGAGTTGGTGAGGTCGATCCAGACCCGCATCGCGAGCTCGCTACGCCGCGACGTGGGAGGCCGTGCGGACTGCCTCGACCACTTCGCGCTGCTGGTTCTCGCTGAGCGTCGCGAACATCGGCAGCGCGAGGCCCTCGCGCGATGCCTGCTCGGTGACCGGCAGCTGCCCCGGCTGGTAGCCGAGGTGCGCGAACACGGGCTGCAGGTGCATCGGCACCTCGTAGTACACGGCGGCGCCGATGCCGGCGTCACGGAGGCTCCGCGCGATGGCATCGCGGCGCGGCGACTGCACCACGTAGAGGTGGTAGATGTGGCGGGCGCCGGGCGCCTCGACCGGCAGCTCCACGAGCTCGCCCAGTCCGAGATCGGCATAGCGCGCAGCGGCAGCGCGCCGGCCGTCGTTCCAGCTGTCGAGATGGGGCAGAAAGCGTCGCAGCACCGCCGCCTGAAGCTCGTCGAGCCGCGAGTTGAGGCCGATCTGCTCGAACGTGCGCTTGTCGCGCGAGCCGTGGAACCGGAGCAGTCGGACGCGCTCGGCCAGATCGGCGCTGGACGTGGCGACCGCGCCGCCGTCGCCGATGGCGGGAAGGTTCTTGGTGGGGAAGAACGAGAACGTCGCGACGTCGCCCACCGAGCCGGCGGCGCGCCCTTCGTACGACGCACCGAATCCCTGGGCGGAGTCCTCGATCAGCGCGAGGCCGTGGCGGTCGGCCAGCTCGCGGAAGGCGGGCAGGTCCACCGGCTGGCCGAAGATGTGCACCACCATGATCGCGCGGGTGCGGTCGGTGATGGCCGCCTCGACCGCGGCAGGATCCAGGTTGAGCGTGCCCGGCAGGATGTCGGCGAACACCGGCGTGGCACCCACCCGTGCGATGGCCTCGGCCGTCGCGAAGAAGGTGTAGGAGGTGGTGATGACCTCGTCGCCGGCGCCGATCCCGAGCGCCTCCATCGCCAGCAGGAGGGCATCGGTGCCGTTGGCGACGCCCACGGCGTGCGCGGTGCCGAGCTGCGCGGCCATCTCCTCCTCGAAGCCCCGCACCTGCGGGCCGAGGATGAACCGGCCGGAGTCGATGACGTCGTTCACTGCCTGCTTGATCTCGGGCAAGAGATCAGCGTACTGGCCATGGATGTCCATCAGGGGAACCGACACGAGGGCGGAGTTTAGACCTGCGCAGGGCGACGTCGGCGCAGTAGCCACAAGCCCACGGCGACCACCACCAGCGCCACGATCACGTAGTTCAGATACCCGAGCCGGTGCTCCCACTCATCCCAGTTGCTGCCGGCCACATCGCCCACGGCAACAAGGAAGATGCACCATGGGATGGTGCCCAGCACGGTGAGCACCGAGAACCGCCCGAGCGGCATCCGCGCGACCCCCGCAGGCAGCGAGACGAACGTGCGGATGAGCGGCACCATCCGGCCGAAGAACACGGCCTTCCCGCCATAGCGATCGAACCACCGCTGCGTGCGCGCAAGCCCCTCACGGCCATGCTCGCCGCGCACCAGCACCGCGTCCACCCCATAGGCGCCAGCCGCCCACGCGATCCACGAGCCCACCAGGTTTCCCAGCGTGCCCACCGCCACCGCTGCGACGAAGCTCATCGAGCCCTGCGAGACCAGGTATCCCGCATAGATCATCGTGACCTCGCTCGGGATGGGAATGCAGGCGCTCTCCAGCACCATCAGCCCGAACACGGCCGACAGCCCGTGGTTTGCGATCGAGGTCTGCACCCAGTGGGCGAGTGAGCTCAGCACCTACTGCGAGGAGAGCCGATCGAGATTCGCGAGCTGCTTCTCGAGCGACTGCTTGATCTTCCCCGACGCCACCGCGGCCAGGAGCCGCGGGATGTCCACGTCGGCGTTGATCGTCACCATGCTGCCGTCGCCGTCCGGCTCCACGCGAAACTCGGTCTTGCCCTTGCGATTGCCGTCGACCCGCTCGCCGACCATCCGCCGCGGCGGGTCGCACTCGACCTCGCGCACCACCATCGGCTCGGTCATGCCGCCGGCCTTCACCACCGCGCTGATGTCGCCGTTCTCGAGCACCTTCGCGTCGGTCACGCTGCCGGGAAGCATCTGGATGTGCTTGTGCGGGTCGCGGATCCACTCGAAGACGACGTCGGGCGCCGCGGCGCACCGGCGCGAGACGGTGGCCTTCATGCCGCCCTCGGGTAGCGCTTGACCGTGCGGTAGAGCGTGTCGCGCTGCTTCGGCTCGTAGCCGGCGTTGCGGATGAGGTGCAGGAAGTCCTCGGTGGTGGCGCGGTGCGTGGTGCCCGCGGCCGAGACGACGTTCTCCTCGATCATGATCGAGCCCATGTCGTCGGCCCCGAACCGCAGCGCGACCTGGCCGATCTTCACGCCCTGGGTGACCCACGAGCTCTGGATGTGATCGACGTTGTCCAGGTAGATGCGGCTGACGGCCTGCATCAGCAGGTAGTCGAAGCTGGTGGGCGTCCAGTGGACATCCTTCGAGAGCTTGGTGTTGTCGGGCTGGTACGTCCACGAGATGAACGCGCGGAAGCCGTGCATCTCGTCCTGCAGCTCGCGGATGCGGCGCAGGTGAAGGACGCGCTCGTCGGCGGTCTCGACGTGGCCCCACATCATCGTGGCAGTGGTGCTCATGCCCAGGCGATGGGCCGAGCGCATGATGCCGAGCCACTCGTCCGACGTGGTCTTGGTGGGCGAGATGATCTTCCGCACGCGGTCGGAGAGGATCTCGGCGCCGCCGCCGGGGAGGGAGTCGAGGCCGGCATCGCGCAGCCGCGAGAGCGTCTCTGACGGCGTGAGCTTCGCCTTGCGCGAGATGTGCTGGATCTCCGACGGCGAGAGGGCGTGCAGGTGGATGGGGTAACGCGCCTTGATGGACGAGAACAGATCCTCGTACCAGTCGATGCCGAGCTCGGGGTTGTGGCCGCCCTGCATCAGCACCGCGGTGCCGTCGAGCGCGAGCGTCTCCTCGATCTTCTTGAAGATCACGGTCTTCGGCAGCGTGTAGCCCTCGCGGGTATCGCCGGGCTTGCGGTAGAACGCGCAGAAGCTGCAGTCGGTGTAGCAGACGTTCGAGTAGTTGAGATTGCGATCGACCACGAACGTCACCACGTCGGGCGGGTTCAGGCGGTTGCGGATCTCGTTGGCGACCCGGCCGATCTTCACCAGCTCGCGCGACTCCAGGAGCGCAGCCGCGTCGGCATCGTTGATGCGCTCGCCGCTGAGCGCCTTGTCCAGCGCTTCGTCAACCGCCGATCGCTTCGCCGTTACCGCCATCTACGCCACCTCCGCCATGTCTACGAATCCCAGCTCTGGCACCACATCGAGCTCGCCGGCCTGATGGGCCAGCTCGAAGAACTTCAGGAGCCCCTCCCGCTCGCGCGGGCCAAAATGGTACCGGAGCTTCTCGTAGTATCGCGCCATGAATCCTGCAGGCCAGCCGTAGAGCTCGGCGGCGCGGCGGGCGAGGGCCTCGGGCTCGTCGCGCGAGATCTGGAGCGACCGCAGATGGGCCTGCTCCAGCTCGGCGAGCCCCTCGGTCACGCCGGCCCGGCAGCCCCACACGGCGAACACCATCGGCAGGCCCGTGCGCTCCTGCCAGAGCCGGCTCAGATCGTGATGGGGAGTGGGATCCTCGAACATGCTCCCCAGCGCGGCATCGCCGATGAGCATGGTGGCGTCGGCGGGATCGCCCAGCGGCACGGTGATGGTCTGCTCGCCCAGAAGCACCTTGGTGAGCACCACCGAGGTCGCGCTCTCGGGCGTGACCGCGACCACCTTCACCTGGTCGAGCGGCTTTCGGGTGATGAGCTGGATCGAGTCGATCGCACCCTCCGCCGAGACGCAGAGCTGGGGCAGCAGCCGCAGCTTGCCGGCGTTTCGGGCGTACTCGATGGACGACATGGGGGCGACGTCGATCTCGCCGTCGAGCAGCATCCTGTTGAGCGTCGTGGGGACGCCGGGGACCTCGACGATGTCCACGCCCGAGAGGTCGAAGAACGCCGGCGCCATGTTGGCGAACGAGATGCGGCCGACGCGCAGGGTCATCGCTTCACCGGGTTCTTGCCAGCCTCGCGGATGAGCAGGATCTGCTCGTCGGCGGGCGGCCCGGAGAGCTCGTTGGCGCCGAAGCTGAGCACCACCTGCGAGAGCGGCGTGGTGAGCATGCCGGAGTCGACCTTGATGTCGGCGATGTTGTCGAGCATGAGCCGCGAGACGGCGATCATGCGCACGTCGTCCTGGCCCGTGGTGGCGTCGGCGTCGCCGGTAAGGGCGATGAAGCTCACGATGGCGCCGGTCTCTGACTGCCGCTCGCGCAGGGCGATCATGGCGCCGATGATCTGCGCGTCGGTCTGGCCGTGGCCGTACTCCAGGCGGACGTGGGCGGGATCGCCGGGTTCGTCGCTGCCGTCGCTATAGAACACGTCGTCGGATCCGCCGCGCATCACCCGCGCGGTGTCGGCGAGCTCGCCGAGTGCGAGGATGTCGTCGCTCTCAAGGAGCGTGAGGCCGTCCTCCAGGCCGAGCCGGACGCCGGCGTGCACCTTGTCGCGGATCGGGGCCAGCGTGTCGAGATGAGCCGTCGCCATTGCGAGAGAGTCTAATGCCCGCGACGGTAGGATCGAGGCATGCCCAACCGGATCAGCATCCAGGGGATCAGCGGCTCGGGCAAGACCACCCTCGGGCGTGAGCTGGGCCGGCGGCTGGGCATCCCCCACCTCGAGACCGACGCACTCGTCCACGGCCCCAACTGGGCGGAGATCTCGGACGCAGCCCTCGAGGCGCACCTGGCCGGGTTCACGGCCGGCGAGCGGTGGGTGGTGGACGCCGACTACCGGCGCAAGGTGGGCACCCTCGTGCTGGAGCGGGCCGACACCGTGGTGTGGCTGGATCTGCCGCTTCGGCTCACTCTACGGCGGCTGTGGGGGCGCACCGCCGGGCGCATCGGCGGCTCCGAGCCGCTCTGGAACGGCAACACCGAGTCGTGGCGCACGGCGCTCGTGGGCTGGGAGTCGCTCTTCGCCTACGCCCTGCGAAAGCACGTCGAGATGCGGCGGGCGTTTCCCGCGCTGCTCCGGCGGCCGGAGCTTGCGCACCTCCACGTCGTTCGGCTGCGCTCCCCCGAGGCAGTCGAGACGTGGCTGAACAGCGTCGCCCCGTCACCGGTCTGAATCGGCTCTGAAACAGCTTCGGCCGAGAACGCCGGACCGGGCCGCCCAGCGGTTTACGGTGGCCCGCATGATGAAACCCAAACACCCCATACTGCTCCTCTGCCTGGCCGCCGTGATGGCCGCCTTCACCGCCGGGATCGCCTCGGCGGCAACGACAACCACCACCACCCGCGTCACGTGGGGCATGACCGGCTGGACGTGCGCGGTCAAGGCCGTCGCGCCCGCCCCCTCAGGCACCGGGTTCGGCGTGCGCCACTCCGACGGCTTCGTTTCGTGTCTCGACGGCGCCGCACGCGTCCCGGTGGCGCACATCTCGCTCACCACCTGCCTCCAGACCTCGGTCGACGGCCGCACGTGGAAGAGCGCGTGGTGCCGCTCGGGCGTGAACGACATCGGCGCAGCATCGGCCGATGCCAACCTCACCGAGTTCTGCGGTGCGGGCTACCACCAGGTGCGCACGCAGGTGAAGGCAACGGCGATCCAGCCGTCCCTCAAGCTGGTGGCGAAGTCGGCGTCGGCGACGAGCGCCGTGGTGGGCTGCCGCGGCTAGTGGTCGCGATCGACCGCGCTCGCCACGACGTGGCGAAGCGGTGCGGTGTCGAGGCGGTCTTCGAGCTGTGAGAGCAGCTCGAGGGCCGCGTCGGCGCGGCGCTCGGCCTCGGCGCGGGCGTCGCGCACGGCGCCGCAGCGGGAGACCCGGGCGAGCGTCGGCAGCACGTCAGTAGGCCCGGCGCCGCGGGCAATCACGGCGGCCACCTCGGGGTCGCGCTCGCTCGCGAGGATCAGCGGCAGGGTGACGGTGCCGTCCAGCAGGTCCGTGCCCAGCGGCTTCCCGGTGGTGTCGGGATTGCCGTCGCAATCCAGGATGTCGTCGGCGATCTGGAAGGCGAGGCCCAGCTCGATCGCGAACTCGCGCAGCCGGTGGATATCGGCGTCGGACATGCCGCCGAAACGGCCGCCCAGGCCGGCGGCGGCGGCGAAGAGCTCGCCGGTCTTCAGCCGGCAGCGCTGGAGGTAGGCCTCCGGCGTGACGGTGGGGTCGCCCGCCTGCTCGCGCTGCAGGATCTCGCCGCGGGCAAGGGCGTAACAGGCGTCGGAGAGGAGCGAGACCGCCACCATGTCTCCGGTCTGCACCAGCTCGCCGAAGGCGCGGGCAAAGAGATGGTCGCCGGTGGCGGTAGCGATCCGCGGGCCGTGCTCGTGCCAGACGGTGACCACGCCGCGGCGAAGCGGCGCGCGATCGAGCTGATCATCGTGCACCAGCGTCGCCATGTGCACGAGCTCCACGGCGCAGCCGGCGGTGACCAGCTCGGGCCGGTCGCGGCCACGGCGCCCGGAACAGAGGTAGGTGAGCACCGGGCGCAGCCGCTTGCCGCCGGCCCGAAGCGTCTCGGCGCCGGTGGTGGCGACCAGGCCGCCGCCGACGGCCACCGCCTCGTCGAGGCGCGCCTCTACAGCGGCGACATAGGCCTTCGCACCGCGCACCGCAAACACCCGGGCGACTGCGCTCACGCCGGCACCGTCCCCGCATGGACGGCGATGGTGCCCATGTTGAGCTTCCTGTACTGCACCTTCTCGAGGCCGGCTTCACGCATGATCTGCGCCAGCTCCGGTGCGTGAGGGAACCGGTGGACGGAGGCCGGGAGGTAGGTGTAGGCGGCCGTGTCCCTGGTCACCAGGCGGCCGAGGACCGGCACCATCCGGTCGGTCCAGATGCGCGAGAACACCCCGACGGCGCGCGACGGCTCGGTCAGCTCGAGGCACACCACGCGGCCACCCGGCTTCACGACCCGCGCCATCTCCGAGAAGCCGCGGCCGTAGTCGGCCAGGTTTCGCATGCCGAAGCCGATCGTGGCGGCGTCGAACTCGTCGTCGCCAAACGGCAGCTCGAGGGCGTCGCCCTGCATCCACTCGACGATGCTCGACTTGGTACGGGCGACATCCAGCATCTCGCTGGCAAAGTCGATGCCCACAACGCGGCCGCCGCTGGACACGCGGTCGAGCAGCGCCATCGAGAGGTCGCCCGTGCCACACGCCACATCCAGGGCGGAGTCGCCCGGGCCGACGCCCGTGCACGCCGCGGTGAACCGCCGCCAGCGGCCGTCCATGCCGCCGCTCATCAGCACGTTCATGCGGTCGTAGCCACCGGAGATCCGGTCGAACATCTCACGTACCTGCTCGGGCTCTGCCGTCACGCCTCGTCCTCTCCCCACGCGCGATTGAAGCCGGCCTCGACGCCCGCAGCTGCGAGCACCCGGGCGGCCACGAAATCGATCAGGTCGTCGATGGTGTCGGGCAGATGGTAGAAGCCGGGCATCGCCGGCACCACGCGCGCGCCGGCCCGCTTGACTCGCAGGAGATTCTCGAGGTGGATGTCGGAGAGCGGCGTCTCGCGCGGCACCAGCACCAGCCGGCGGCCCTCCTTCAGCTGCACGCCCGCCGCACGGTGGATCAGGTTGGCCTCGGCGCCGCCGGCGATGGTGCCCACCGTGGCCATCGAGCACGGGCAGATGATCACCACGTCGGTGCGCGAGCTACCCGAGGCGTAGGGCGCCTTGTAGTCGTGCGCCTGCCAGATCCTCACCTCGCCGCCCGCGCCGTTCTCGGCCACGAACCGGTCGATGGCGCCGGCAGGATCCAGGTCGCGGTTCTTGTGGAGCTCGAGCGCCACCACCTGGGCACCCGCCGCCGAGGCGACCACGCCCACGTCGGCACCCGCCGCCACCAGCCCGCGCAGAACGCGGGCAGCGTACGGAGCACCCGACGCGCCAGTGAGTCCCAGCATTACTCGCATCGGCTGGAGCCTACCGGCCGGGGGCAGCGCTGCTAGCTGGTGGTGGAGATCGGGACGACCTTGCCGGCCGAGAGCGAGGCGACGACCTGGGCGATCTCCTGCAGGTTCTTCTTGCCGAGCTGGCTGAAGTCAGGCATCGGCACCTTCTTCGCCGCGCCGCCGCCAACCCACGCGACGATCGCAGGCTGATCCTGCTTGAACATCGACGAGCCGTTCTCCAGGCTCGAGCCCGGGCCAGGTGCGCCCTGCGCGCCGAAGAAGTGGCAGCTGGTGCACGACTCCTGCACGATCAGCGCCGTGCCCGGAAGCTTGTTGATCGCATCGACCTTCGTGATGTCTGAGCCGCCGCCTGCGCCAGGCGCCACTGCGCCGGCCATCGTCAGCGCGATGAGCACCGCCGGCACCGCGAGGCCGAAGGCCACGCCCGCGGGGCGGCGCGAGAGGCGCCGGTCGCGGCCGCGATCCAGGAACGGCCAGGCGATGAGCAGCACCATCATCAGCGTCGGGATGATGATGGTGGCGAAGATCAGCTGCCACGGCGTCTTGAACACGCGCAGGAGCTCGAACAGGAACAGGAAGTACCACTCCGGCCGTGGCTCGGTGGCCTTGACCGCCGGGTTCGCGATGGTCTCGTAGAGCGGCCCGAGGGCGCCGTTCTGGCCCGTGGGGTGTGCCTCGTTGATGGGGCCGGCCGTTGAGTGCCACAGCACCGCCATGCCGACGATGAGCAGCACCACCAGCAGGTTGATGACCACGTCGTGGAAGATCGCGTTGGGGAAGAACGAGTGACCGGTCTTCTTGGTCTCGTCGTGCTCGGCCTCGTACCGGACTCGCCGGTTGATGATCTTGCGGGGCGCCACCGTTGCCACTAGTGCGTGGGCTCCTCTTCAACCACCGTGACGGGGCGGTTGGGCCACGGCGTGACGCCGAGCTTCACGACCAGCCACATGTGAACGAAGATCAGCGCGCCGATCAATCCCGGGATCATGAGCATGTGCAATGCATAGAACCGCGAGATGGTCTGCCCGCCGAAGACGGGCCCGGCTAACAGGAACTTGGAGATGTACGGCCCCAGCACCGGCGCCGTGCCGTTGATGTTGATGGCCACGACCGACGCCCAGTAGGCGCGCTCGTCCCACACCAGCAGGTAGCCGGTGAGGCCCATCCCCATCACCGCCAGGAAGATGAGCGAGCCCGTGAGCCAGGTCATCTCGCGCGGATACTTGTACGCGCCGTAGAAGAACACCCGGCCCATGTGCAGGAAGAGCAGGATCACCATGACGCTCGCGCCCCACTTGTGCATGCCGCGGATGAGCCAGCCGAGCGTCTGGTAGTCCGTGATGTAGCGGATGGACTGGTAGGCGCCGTTGGGCGACGGGTCGTACGTCATCGCCAGGAGCATGCCGGTGGTGGCCTGCAGGATGAAGACCGTGAGCAGCGAGCTGCCGAGCGTGTGGTACCAGCCCGTGGGCGGCACCTTGCGAAAGAGGAAGCTCTTGATGAGCGTGGGGAAACCGGTGCGGTACTCGACCCAGTCCTCGGTCTGGAGGGCGATCTGCGTCGTATCGGGCTTGGGGATCGGCATCGGCTACTTGTACTTGTAGGTCACGCGCGGGTACAGGATATTGGCTCCGGTCGTCCCGAGCTCGGGCAGCGTCACCGGCTGGCCGGGGCTCTTGACCTGGTAGTAGTGGATCTGGCCGTCGGAGTTGAAGTCGGTGCTCCAGCGCTGCGTGATCCAGAGCTCGGTGTTGTTGCGGATCTCCCACTGGAACCGGTCGAGCGGCCGGATGGGCGGGCCTGCGGTGCGGGCGCCGGTGGTGTTGTAGGCACCGCCGTGACAGGGGCACTGGAATCCGACCGACGGGACCGCGGCGATGGGGCAGCCGAGGTGCATGCAGCGGTTGGAGAAGACGATGAACATCGCGTCCTGCGCGTTCCAGGTGGTGCCGGTCTTGCCCGTGAAGTGCACGTAGGCGAGGCCGGGGCTGGTCGCGGGCTGCTTGGTGTCCTCGATGTAGGTGGCGGCGGTGGGATCGAAGCCCTTCTCCTGGGTGAACTGATCGATCTCGCCGAGCAGCACCGGATCGAAGCTGATCTCCTTCGTGACCGGCGCAAGGATGTACGCGGTCGCAGGCACGCCGATAACTCCGCCGATCATGGCACCCAGACCAATTGTCGAGAGCGTGAGAAACTGCCCTCGGTTGGTGCCCTCTGGTTCCGCCACTGATCCTCCTACTGGGTTGTCCGGGGCGATTCTAGCCGCGGCCGCGGGCCAGTGTACCCCGTGTGGGTCACATCGGCCAAGTCGTTACAAAACACGCGTTTTCGACACATTCTTGAGCGCTTCGCGGCGACTCAGCGAGCTGAGCTCCGCCTCATGCCCGAGAACATAGTCGACGACCCAGTCCGGATCGCTCCACGCATACTGCCGAAGCGCCCAGCCAATGGCCTTTCGCAGGAAGAACTCCCGCGAGCCCAGAGACGGCTCGATGCACGCCGCGAGGAGCTCCAGATCGGTCGCTTCCGCGAAATGGAGCTGGCAGATGATGGACGTGCGCCACTTCCACATGTCACGATCTCTACTCCAGGCAAGCATTTTCGGGCGAATTGTCCTCTGGTGATCGCGCAGCAAACCGCCTACCCGACGGGATGCGAGCGGGTCCACGTAGTCCCACCACGCCCCTGTCACAATCATCTCCTCGTAGAGGCCCAGCGCGGCGGGCACCTGGAAGCCGGCCGCCCGCGGGTCGCCGGTGAGGTGCACGGCGGCGTAGCGCTCCTCGCGGTACTCCGCCCCGCGCCACAGCTCGAGCACCTGCGCGCGCCACGCGGCGGCCGAGCTCAGGTCGATGTCGCGGAAGACCTCCGCGAACACCGCCCGGGCCGGCACGGCCGAGACGCCCAGGTAGGGCATGTCCGACTTCATGTAGGCCTGCATCGCCGGCGCGCGCCCCGGATCGGCCGCCTCGCGGAGCGCCGCGCGCACAGCGGCGAGGAGCTCAGCCATCGGTGGGCGGCAGGCCCAGCTCGGCCCACCGCGCAGTGACCGAGTCGCGCACCCCGGCGGCCATCTCGATCTTGTCCGGCCAGCCGCGCTCGTAGCCCTCGCCCGGGCCCTTGGCGGTCGCATCGATGCCGATCTTCCCGCCCACGAACTGCCGCGACGGGGCATGGTCGAGGTGATCGAGCGGGCCTTCGCTCAGGATCACGTCACGCGCAGGATCGACGTTGGCGCCGACCTGCCACATCACCTCGGCGTAGTCGTGCACATCGATGTCGGCATCGACCACCACCACGCCCTTGGTGAGCGAGAGCAGCCCGGTGCCCCAGATCGCGTGCATCACCTTGCGGGCGTGGCCGGGGTAGGCCTTCCTGATGGAGACGATGCAGAGGTTGTGGAAGGCGCCTGCGAACGGCAGGTCGTAATCGACCACCTCGGGCATGGTCATCCGCACTGCGGGCAGGAACAGCCGCTCGGTGACCTTCCCGAGCCAGACGTCCTCCTGCGGCGGCACGCCCACGATGATGGACGGGTAGATGGGGTTCTTGCGCATCGTGATGGCGGTGACGTGCACCACCGGGAACGGCTCGGCCGGGGTGTAGTAGCCGGTGTGGTCGCCGAAGGGGCCCTCCTCGCGGAGCTCGCCCTTCTTGATGTAGCCCTCGATGATGATCTCCGCGCGCGCGGGCACCTCGAGGTCGACGGTCTTTGCCTTCACGAGCTCCACCGGGGAGCCGCGCAGGAAGCCCGCCATCATGAACTCGTCGATGTGCTTGGGCAGCGGCGCCGAGGCCGAGTAGGCCGAGATGGGATCCATGCCGAGCGCGATGGCGACGTCCATCCGCTCGCCCATGCCGCGCCAGTCCGCCGCTGCGTCCTTGTGGATCTGCCAGTGCATCGCCGTGGTCGTGGCATCGAACTTCTGCACGCGGTACATGCCGACGTTTCGCATGCCGCTCTTCGGATCCTTGGTGATGACGGCCGGCAGCGTGATGAACGGCCCGCCGTCCTGCGGCCAGCACGTCATGATGGGCAGCGCATCGAGCGACGGCGGATCCATCACGATCTCCTGCGACGGGCCGGACGAGACGATCTTCGGCCGCGAGTCGGCCAGCGACTTGAGCTTCCCGAGCGCCCGGATCTTGTCCATCATGCCCTCGGGCGGGGTCATCTCGAGCACCTGGGACACCCGCTCGGAGAGCTCGTCGAGGTGCTCCACGCCGAGCGCCATGCACATCCGCTTCTCGGTGCCGAACTGGTTGATGAGCAGCGGCATGTCCGAGCCCTTGACGTTGGTGAAGTAGAGCGCAGGGCCGCCGGACTTGGTCACGCGGTCGGTGATCTCGGCGATCTCGAGGTAGGGATCCACCTCGGCGGTGATCTCGTGGAGCTCACCGGCCTTCCGCAGAGCCGCGAGCCAGTCGCGCAGGTCGTTGTACGCCACCTAGGCCAGCCTCGCGACGGTGGCGTCCCACAGGGCGTCGTCGGTGTCGAGCCGGTCGTCGCCCTGGTCGCGGGCGCAGGCCGAGATGAGCGCGGCGAGCGCGGCCACGGCGGCGGCGTCCCCGGTGGCGCAGATCTCGCGCAGGCCGGCCGCGTAGAGGTGGTCGCCCGTGAGCAGCGCGAGGTCGGGATCGGCCTGCGAGAAGAGGCGCGAGCGGCCGCGGTGGAGGAGATGGCCCTCGTAGATCATCTCCACGCCCAGGAGGTGCCGGGGCGGGCAGGTCGCCGCGAACCGCGGCTCGGCGTCGTCGGCCACCAGCGCATCGCGCCAGAGCGGGCTCGCGCCGGCGGTGCGGGATGCGACCTCGGCCAGCACGCTCACCCGCGGAACTCCGCGGCGGCGGTGATGGTCAGCTCGAGCTGCTCATCGGTGTGGGCGAGCGACGGCATCGCGGCCTCGAACTGCGACGGCGCCATGTAGATGCCGCGATCCAGCATGTGGGCATGGAAGGCGGCGTAGCGGGCGGTATCGGACTTCGCGGCATCGGCGAACGAGCGCACCGGGCCCGGGTGGTTGAACGCCGTGAGCATCGCGCCGACCCGGTTCACGGTGACGCCGGGCCCAGCGAGCCCGTCGGCGAGGGCGGCGGAGACCAGCTCGAGGCGCTCGTAGGCGCCCGGCTCGCGCAGCAGCTCGAGCGTCGCGAGGCCGGCGGCCATCGCGAGCGGGTTTCCCGAGAGGGTGCCGGCCTGGTAGACGTCGCCCTCGGGCGCCAGGCGGCGCATGATGTCGGAGCGCCCGCCGAAGGCTGCGGCCGGGATCCCGCCGCCCACGATCTTGCCGAGGCAGGTGAGGTCGGCGCGCACCGCGAGCCGCTCCTGGGCGCCGCCGTAGGCGACGCGGAATCCGGTGATGACCTCGTCGGCGATGAGGAGCGCGCCCGTGCCGTTGCAGATCGCGCGCAGGCCTTCGAGGAACCCGGGCTGCGCCGGGATGACGCCCATGTTGCCGGCGACGGGCTCGACGATCACGCAGGCGAGCTCACCGGCGTAGCGCTCGGCGATCGCACGGGCCGCCTCGAGGTCGTTGTACTCGCAGAGCAGCGTGTCGGCGGTGACGGCTTCGGGCACGCCGGGCGTCGAGGGGATGGAGAGCGTCGCGAGGCCCGATCCGGCCTGGGCGAGCAGCGCATCCACGTGGCCGTGGTAGCCGCCGACGAACTTCAGGATGCGGGTGCGCCCGGTATGGGCGCGGGCCAGCCGCACGGCGCTCATGGTGGCCTCGGTGCCCGACGACACGAACCGCACCATGTCGAGCGTGGGCACCGCCGCGACCACCTGCCGGGCGAGCTCCACCTCCACCTCGGTGGGCGCGCCGAACGTGGTGCCGTTGGCCGCCGCACGCGTGACGGCCTCGACCACGCGGGGATGCGCGTGACCGGCGATGAGCGGCCCCCACGAGAGCACCCAGTCCACGTAGCGGTTGCCGTCGGCGTCGTAGAGCCATGCGCCCTCGCCGCGCGCGACGAAGAGCGGGTAGTCGCGGCCCACCGAGCGCATGGCGCGCACGGGGCTCGAGACGCCGCCGGGGATGAGCTGCTCGGCCTCGGCGAAGAGCTGCTCTGAGCGGGTGGTGGCCACCCTTCTGCCTACTGTTGCCATGCCGCCACGTCGGCTGCCCAGTACGTGATCACCATGTCGGCGCCGGCGCGCTTGATGGCCACCAGCGCCTCCAGCGCGGCGTCGCGCTCGTCGAGCAGCCCGGCCGCGGCGGCCGCCTTGATCATGGCGTACTCACCGCTCACCTGGTAGGCGGCGATGGGCACATTGGTGGCGCGGCGCACCTCGGAGATGACGTCGAGATAGGGCATGGCGGGCTTCACCATGACCATGTCGGCGCCCTCGTCGAGGTCGAGCATGACCTCGCGCAGCGCCTCGCGGCCGTTGGCGGGATCCATCTGGTAGCCGCGGCGGTCGCCGTCCGACGGCGACGAGCCGGCGGCGTCGCGGAACGGGCCGTAGAACGCTGAGGCGTACTTGGCGGAGTAGGCCATGATCGGGACGTGGCTCAGATCGTCGCCGTCGAGGGCCGTGCGGATGGCGCCCACGCGGCCGTCCATCATGTCGGACGGCGCCACGATGTCGGCCCCCGCGACAGCATGTGACAACGCGGTCTCGGCCAGCAGTTCGAGCGACTGGTCGTTGTCGACTTCGCCGTCGCGGATGACGCCGCAGTGACCGTGCGAGGTGTACTGGCAGAGGCAGACGTCGGTGACAACGACCATCTCCGGCACCTCCGACTTGATCGCGCGGATGGCGGTCTGGACCACCCCGTCGTGGTCGTAGGCGGAGCTGCCCACGTCGTCCTTGTGGCCGGGCACGCCGAAGAGGATCATCGCCGGGACACCGGCCGCAGCAAAGCGCTGGGCGGCCTGGCCGGCGAGCTCGGCGGGGTAGTTGTCCTGCCCGGGCATGGACGGGATCGGCACCGGTGCGTCGCCGCCCTCGCGCACGAACAGCGGCTGGATGAGCTCGGCCACGTCCAGCCGGTTCTCGCGCACGAGGCCGCGCACTGCGGCTCCGCGGCGTAGACGGCGCATGCGGGTGGCGGGAAAAGCCATGCGCTCAAGTGTAGTTCCGACCTTGCTCCCGGGCCCCAGAAGGGGTAGCCTTGTCAAGATTCGACCGGCGTAGCCACGCCGTTGACCGGCGGACCTGGGGGCACGACACGATGGATGTTCAGGAGCAGAGCGGCGCCGAGTACTCCAACGAAGCGCTCCGGAAGCTTGGCGCACGGATCCGGCACTACCGCCGCAAGCGTGCGATGACCCAGCGCGACCTGTCGTTCGACGGCTGCTCCTACAGCTACCTGGCCCGCATCGAGGCCGGCGACCGCCGTCCCAGCCCGCGGGTGCTCTACGAGATCGCGCGGCGCCTCGATGTGACTCCCGAGGAGCTCACAGGCGAGACCTCCACCGAGCAGCGCTCCCAGTCGCTCGAGACGCTCGAGGCCGCCATGCTCATCCGCCAGGGCTTCCTCGACGAGGCCGTGGAGCTGCTGCAGGGCGTGCTGCACGAGGCCCAGGTCAGCGCCGACTCCGAGCGCGCATCCGAGGCCCTCGAGGGGCTCGGGCTGGTTGCGCTGGCCCGGGGCGAGTACGCAGCCGCCGGCCCGCTGCTCGAGCAGAGCCTCGAGTCCACCGCAGACGCCGATCCCGGTGAGCGCACGGCGCTCTACTCGGGCCTCGTGGAGGTGCACGCCCACAGCGGCGACACCGCGCGGGCGATGGCCGTCCTCGAGAACTGCCTGGCGCGCCTGCGCCAGAGCGCGGTGGCCGATCCCGCGAAGGTCGTGCGGTACTCGCTGTGGCTCTCGCGGACGTATGCCGACGCGGGCGATCACACCCGCGCCGGTGCGGCGCTGGCCGACGCGCTTCGAAACGGCGATGTGCGGGTCGATCTGCCCAGCCGGGCCGCCGCGGCGTTCGCGCTTGCACGCGCGCATGCTGCCAACGGCCGCATCGACCAGGCCATCCGCCACACCGATCGCGCCCTGGCGATGTACGACCTGGCCGACGACAACCGCGCGCTGCGCGAGTCGCACCTCGTCTACGCACAGGCGCTCCTGGACATGACCGACACGCAGGCTGCTGCGGCGCATCTGGCTGCCGCGCGCGGGCTGCTCGACGCCGAGCCGGCCAACTCCGAGCTCGGCGCGCTCGAGGTGGAGGAGGCGCGGATGGCGCTTCTCTCCGGCGACAACGAGACGGCGCGCGCCAAGGCGACCAACGCCGTGGCGGTGCTGCAGGACGCGGGCGATCCCCGCCGCATCGGCGACGCCTACCTGGTGCTCGCGCGGGTGCAGGACGAGCTGGGCGAGCTGGAGCGGGCCGAGCGCTCGTACACGCGGGCGGTCGAGGAGTTCACGGCGGCGCGGAACCAGCGCGAGCTGGCGAAGGCCTACCGCTGGTTCGGCAAGTTCCTGAAGCGGCTGGGCCGCGCGGACGCAGCGCTCGAGGCCTTCGAGCTCGCAGCCGACCTCACGCCATCGACGCTGGACTCGCTGGCGCCGGTGCTCGACCGCACCTCAGCGCGCCAGTAACCGTGCACGAACGGTGCCCGGCACCGTTCATCCCATTCGTGGCCTGGAGCACAAAGAGCTGAATGCTCTAGGCTGAGCGTTCGTGGACGCAGAGCTCCTCATTGCGCTTGAACGCTACGACGAGGCCGAGGAGGTGCTCGGCGCTGCGCTTCGCACCGCGCAGGCCACGGGCGACGCGGACGCGGCCAGCCAGGCGCTCGAGGCGCTCGGCCAGATCGCCATCCGCCGCGGCCGCGAGCAGCACGCCCTCGAGCTCCTGCAGGAGTCCCTCGAGGTCGGCCGGCGCGCCCGCGCCCGCCGACCGCGTCAACCTCTACTTCGAGCTCGCGCGCCTGCTCGCCAGCACCGGCGATGCCGACGCCGCCGTCGGGCTGCTCGAGCCGCTGCTCGACGAGCTCCGCACCGAGCACCCCGATGACCTCGCCTCCATCGCCCGCTACAGCGTCACCCTCAGCATGGCCCAGGCCGACGCCGGCCACTACGTCGCGGCAGGCCAGCTGCTCGCTGGGGTGCTGCGCGACGGCGGCGAGGACCTCGACCGGCCCATCGCCGCGCGCGTCAACTACGCCCTCTCGCGGCTGAACAACACCACCGGCCACTACGAGCTCGCGGCCACCTACGCCCGCCGCGCGCTCCAGCTGAACGAGGAGACCGGCGATCAGTGGGCCCAGGCGCTCTGCCACCTCGGCCTGGCACACATCCTGCTGACCATCGGCGATACCGAGGACGCCGCCGGCCACCTCGCTGCGGCCCGCGCGCTCTACGGCGACCGCCTGGGAACGGTTGACGAGGGCTACCTCAAGGTCGATGAGGCCCGCCTGGCCCTGCAGCGCGGCGACTCCGAGCTGGCCGTCACCGTGGCCCGCGACTCGGTGGCGCTCCTCTCGAACGCGGCCATCCCCGGGGAGCTCGGCATTGCCCAGCTGGCGCTCGCCCGCGCCCTGGACGAGCTCGGCGACGACCGCGGCGCCGAGCAGGCCTACACGGCTGCGATCGACCTCTTCCGCCGCCGGCCCGGCTGGCATCGCGAGCGGTCGCGCGCGCACCGCTGGTACGGCAAGTTCCTGCGCCGCCACGGCCGCGACGAGGCGGCGCTTCGCGAGTTCGAGCTCGCCGCCGATCTCGCGCCGTCAAACCAGTAGCGCTACCAGGGGCTGTCCTTCCACGTGGCGATGCCGATCCGCTCGTGCAGGAACACGATGATCTCGCGGCCGACCGCCACCAGCGGCAGCGTGACGAGCACCCCGGCGATGCCATATAACTCCTCGCCGGCAAGAAGCGCGAAGATCACCGCCAGCGGATGCACCTTCACCGCGCCGCCCATCAGCCGGGGCACGATGATGTGGCCCTCGATCTGGTGGATGAAGAGATAGACGAGCGCCACCGCGATCACCGCGGTGAGCGAGTAGGTCGCCGCCACCGCCAGCGGTGCGAGCGCGCCCAGCCATGGGCCGATGTAGGGGATCACCTCGGTCACCGCCGTGAACGCCCCGAACGCCAGCGCATACGTCTCACCCGAGGGGAAGATCCCCGTGATCCCGAGGATCCACAGAAGCACCGTCGCGGTGCCGCCGACGGCGAGCGACACCAGCGTCTGGCCCTTCACGTAGGCAAGGAGCGCGCGCTCGACGCGCGCCATCAGGTCGTCGTTTGCATCCTTGCTGTTGAACGCCTTTCGCAGGAACCTCGATAAGCGCGGCGCGTCCAGCAGCATGTAGACCGAGATCACCACCACCAGCACCAGGTTGAAGAGGCTCTCGAAGATGGTGATGACCACGTCCTGGGCGATGGAGAACGCCCGCCCAGTGTACCGCTGTAGATCGAGGCTGTTGAAGTCGTGGATCACGTGCTCGCCGGGGGTCTGGATGTCGAACTGGTACGGGCTGGACGTGTCGATCCAGTGCTGCAGGCGCGCCAGCTTGATCTCGGCCGGCGTGAGGCCCTGCGCGTTCTGCGACGTGAACTCCTTGTCGACCCGGTTGGCGGCGATCTGCGACTCGTTGGCCACGACCGTACCGAGGATCACCGCGATGCCGATCACGATCAGCGCCGCCGTGAGGTACACGATGAACACCGACAGCCCGCGCGGGATGCGAAGCGCGCAGAACGCCCGGACGATCGGGTTCAGGACGATGGCGATGAGGGCAGCGATGAGGAAGATGAAGACGGCGTGGTTCACCACCATCAGCACCTGCCAGGCGCCGATCACGAGCAGCGGCAGCCCGATCAGCTGCACCCACCGCGGGATCAGGATCTGCTTGGTCAGGGGAGTGTCGGCCATCCGGGCAAAGCCTAGAGATGGCGTCGGAGGCCAACCGTCTTCCAAGCAAAAGCCCCGCAATCGGGTACCCTGGACCGGATGATCTCGAGCCGCACGCCACCCCGCCGGTATGCCCGCCGCCGCGTTGACCACCGTCGCCGCAACCGCCGCATCGCCGGTCTGGTGCTGGTGGTGGCGCTGCTCGGCGCGGTGCTCCTGCACGTCTTCACCGGGGGCGGGAGCACGGCCGAGCCGAGCCCCGCGCTGGCCAAGCCGCTGGCCGCGAGCGAGGCGCCCGACGGCAAGCCGAAGCTCGAGAGCCTCGCCACGGCGAGCGACGGGCTGCAGCTGGACGTGCCCATCACGCAGAAGCGCATCACGGCGATCGTCTACCACGGCGCCGGCGACGATCTGGTGGGCCTCACGCCCGCCGGCCACCAGCACAACGCTGACCTCGTCACCCGCATCTCGAACCTGCTCACCGGCGACAGCAACTCGAGCGGGCCGGGCTACTACATCGACTCGAGCGGACAGGGCCCCGAGACGGGCTCGGTGGACGTCGGCGCGATCGCCGGCACCAGCATCTACTCGCCGGCCGACGGCCGCATCGTCTCGGTGCAGCCCTACGTGATCAGCGGCAAGGACTTCGGCAGCGTCATCCAGATCCAGCCGACCACCGCCCCCACGCTGATCGTCACCATCACCAACGTGAAGCGCGCGCCCGCGATCGTGGTGGGGAAGACCGTGACCGCCGGCGAGTCGCGGCTCGGCAGCGTGATCGACCTCTCGACGGTGCTCACCCAGGAGATCGCGAAGTACACATCGGACGCGGGCAACCACGCCCACATCGAAGTGGCCCGCGCCCCCGCCTCGGCGCCGATTCTTTGAAGCTGCTCTTCATCGGCGATGGGTTCGCCCGGCCCGGCATGCGCATGATCGAGACGAAGGTGCCGCAGCTCCGCGAGGAGCTCGGCCTCGACTTCGTGGTGGCAAACGGCGAGAACCTGGCCGACGGCGCGGGCATCACCAGCCGCCAGGCAAAGCGCCTGCTGGCCTGCGGCGTCGATGTCATCACGCTGGGCAACCACGCGCTGCGCCAGCGCGAGGTCTACCCCTACCTGAACACCGAGCCGCTCATCGTGCGCCCTGCGAACTTCTCGGCCAGATCTCCCGGCCACGGCGACGTGGTGTGTGAGAACGCCGACGGCTACCGGCTGGGCGTCGTCGCGCTGATGGGGAGCCTCTTCCTGGATCCGGCCGAGAGCCCGTTCGAGATGGCCGAGCCGCTCATCGCCAGGGTGGCTGCCGAGAGCGACGCCGTGCTGGTGGACTTCCACGCCGAGGCGACCAGCGAGAAGGTCGCCATGGGCCGGCTCCTGGCGGGCAAGGTGACGGCGGTGATGGGCACCCACACGCACGTCCAGACCAACGATGCCACGGTGCTGACCGGCGGCACCGCCTACATCACCGACGCCGGCATGACCGGCCCGCACGACTCGGTGATCGGCGTTCGGGCCGACCTGATCCTGCATCGCTTCACCACCGGCATGCCGGTGCGCTTCGAGCCGGCCGACGGCGACGTGCGCCTGGAGGGCGCCCTCGTCGAGTTCGAGCCCAACGGCCGCGCGACCGCAGTCAGCTCCTTCAGGCTGGCAGAGTAACCGCGAGCTCGGGCAGCGGCTCGAGCTGGGGCGCCGGCTCCGGCCGGCCCTCGCGCGGCAGCAGGAACCCGACCAGCGCGAGCGGTAGCCACCAGCAGATGTAGGGGTAGAACCAGTAGTTGGCGACCATCTGCGCGCCGATGAGCGCCGCGCCGCCGAGCGCCGCCACGGCGACTGCATCCTTGCGGCCGCGCGGGAAGAGGAAGAGCAGGCACGCGGCGATCCCCACCGCCACCTGGGCGCCCTTCTGCAGCCACTGCAGGTCGGGCCAGCCGGGGTGGAACGTGCCGATCGTCCAGATCGACATGGGCGTGATGCGGTCGGACTGGTAGGCGATGGTGCGATCCCAGATCAGCCGCAGCCCGTGGCTATCCAGCAGGAGCATCGAGAGCAGCAGAAGCGTGGTCACCGCGAACCCCAGGATGGTGGCGAGGCGGCCGCGCAGCGAGAAGAAGAGGGGCACCAGCACGAGCGGCGCCAGCTTGGTGAAGCCCGCGATCGAGAGCAGCACGCCGCGCAGCCACGGGATGGAGAGCACCGCCAGGAGCCACGCGACGGAGGCGCCCACCAGGGCGTCGTTGGAGTTCATGTTGAGCGAGTAGGCCGTGAACGGGTTGGCCGCCCAGCCGAACGCGAGCAGCACCCCGGTGCGCGGCGACCAGAGCCGCCAGCCGGCCACGAACAGGCCGAGAACCGCCAGCACGTCGAACGCCGATGACGACACGTGCGCCGCCGGCAGCGAGTCCCAGCGGCCGTGCCAGTCCCAGATCGCGACTGCCGGCGCGTAGGCGAGGTAGACCACCGGCCCGTAGGTGTCGCCGTTCTCGACCGGCGACTCGCAGCGGCCGTCGATCTTCTGGATGTACCCGATGGGGTCGCCGTTGGAGTAGTGCCCGCCGCAGGGCGTGCCGTCGGAGTTGGGCATGTGCCCGTAGGGCAGGATCCCGTTCTCCAGCCGCGAGGCGCCCGCGACGCTCGCATAGCCCACGTCGATCACGTTCGAGTCGGTGTTGTTGAGGCCGAGGCGAAATCCCATCAGGGCGAAGATGAGGCCGATCAGCACCAGCATGTGCTTCTCGCCGATCTCGAACGTGCGCGGACGGTGGCCGAAGCCGATCGCGATCAGCCGGGCCGCGAGGTAGATCATCGGCGGGTAGAAGAGCGGCGTCGACCAGAAGATGTCGCCCTTGTTGAAGAGCACGAGCGACACCACGAACGAGATCATCATGAGCACGTCGAGCGTGCGGAGCGACCGCAGCCGCCGCCACTCCAGGAGCCCTCCCACGAAGAGCAGGCACATCGGCACCAGCACCCAGAGGCTCGCCACCTTGCGGCCGTAGGAGTCCTTCAGGCCGCGGGTCATCATCCAGCTCACCTGGGGCCCCGTCCAGACGGCGCTCGGCACCCCGGTGCTGTCGGGGACGTGCACCTCGGCCACCTGGTTTCCGCTGTCGTCGCTGTAGGTGACGGTCCACACGCGGTCGTCACCCAGGTCGGGCGTGGAGGCGGTGGTCTTCTTGTAGAGGTCGCGCCAGCTCCTGATCTTCTGCAGGCCGCCCGCGATGGCCGCGACCTTCGCCTTGCTGAGCTTCGGCGGCCCGGGCTTTGCGTCGATCGAGCGCGAGAGCACCGTCCCGAGGCCGTCTGCCACGGTGAACTGGGCGAGCTCGCGCTTGCCGTTCCTGGTGAGGAGCGTCGCCTTCCAGTCGCCGGTCTTCGGCTGGTAGACCGCCGTCCAGTACGAGCCCTTGTAGGTCTGGGTGAGGCCGGCGATCGACGGATCGGACGCGACCAGCTGGATCACCTGGGTCTGGCTGAAGCGCGGCTGGGCCGAGGCGCCCAGCGCCTGGCCTGCCGGGACGAGCGCGACGAGCACCAGCGCCACCGTGAGCAGGCGGCGCAGCGCCCGCCCGCTACCTGAACGACCAGACCTTGTTGCCAAGAAAGCTGATGGGAGTTGCTATCAGGATCGCGATCGCGGCGGCGGCCAGCCGGCTCATGCCCGCGGCCTCCACCAGCACCGTCAGCACCACGAGGTCGACCACGAGCGCGACGGCCGACACGGTGAGGAAGCGCGCATACTGGTGATGGGGCACGCCGTGTGTGACGCGAAATGTCCAGAGCCGGTTCCAGACGAAGTTGCTGGAGGCGGCAACCGCGAAGGCCAGGGCGAATGCGACCTGATAGCGAAACCACCTGTCGGCGACTGCAAATGCCGCCAGGTTCACGACGTAGCCGGTGGCACCGACCACGCAGAAGCGGATCAGCTCGAACCAGTTGTCGGGCCGCCGGACTGCGAGATGCAGACGACGGTAGTGACCTTTCACGCCGATAGGCGTTGCCTCGGCGCGGGCGTCGTCCATGTCAGCCATGCTATCTCACACCGAAGTGACGAACCGTGAGGGGCGTCAGGTCTGTGATGGATGGACTGACCGGAAGCTGCATTCGCACGTCGAACCCCGCGGTGATCAGCGGCACCAGCGAGTCGGCGGCGTTGAGTGAGCCATGGCTGCCGCCACCGAGGTGCTGGCCGCCGCCCGCGTCGGAGAACTCATACCCCGCCGCCGCCGAAACCACCACGTCGCCGGCGTTCGCGCAGTCCAGCACGCCCTCGATGCGCTCCAGCGCGTTGGGGTACTCGCCCTCGGGCAAGAGATCGGCATCGCCCTCGAGCGTGAAGCTGTTGCCGCGCGCGTCGGTGTGCCCCCCGCCGCGCCTGAATCGCAGCTCGCCCGCGCCGCGCTGGGCCACGAACCAGCCGTCGCGGCGGTGGAGCACCACGTCGGCCGCCGGATCCTGCAGCGCGCGCCGGGCGATCTCCGAGACGGTGATCGCAGAGCTCTCCAGCAGGTAGGTCATCGAGACCCGGTTGGACGAGGCGAGCGCGACGTCGCACTCGGCGGGCCGCTTGCCCCGGCCGCCGCGGTAGACGCGCAGGCCGTCGAGGGCGTCGGCTGCGTCCGAGATGCTGGTGACCGCGCTCTGGGAGTGGTCGGCCACGATCATGATCGCGTAGCGGCTGAGGAACCGCTCGCGCCCGCCGGCGGCCTCGACCAGCATCTCGAGCCCGCGATCGGCCCCCGCGACCGCGCCGATCACGTCACCGCCGCGGTGCTGGGCCGCGTCGGTCTCGTAGAGGTAGAAGAAGAGGAAGTCGAACCCGTCGCGGGTGACCAGCCAGCGGCCGACGTGGCCGCTGTGGCGATCCACGCCGGAGCCCAGGTTGAGCGGTGCGCCGGTGTCGTCGGAGAAGAAGAGGTCGCCCAGGAAGTAGCGCTTCGGGCCGTAGACGGCATCGGCAACCCCCACCCGGCGGGCGAGCCGGCGCGCGGTGGGCCGCGTGATGGAGTGACGGGTGCGGCCGCGGATGACGTAGGTGTTCACCGCCGCGGTCTCCCAGCCGGCGTCGTCCAGCTCCTCGAACACCGTCTTCACGCGCGGCGAGAGGTGCAGCATATTGAGGTTCACGAGCACGTCGTCCAGCATCTGCCGGGTGCCGGTCGCGAGCATGGCGTTCAGGGACGATCCGTACTCCACCATGCGCTGCTCGCCGCGGTGGTACCAGCTCATGCTGGGGATGCCCGAGCCGGCGGGGTGGCGGCCGGTGACGAGCGCCGAGAGGCAGACGGGGGTGAGCGACGGGAAGGTCGAGACGCAGCTGTTGGTGCGGCGGCCCTCGCCGGCGAGCCAGTCGATGGTGGGCGCCACGCCCTCGGCGATCGCCTGGTCGAGCAGCTCGGGACCGAGACCGTCCACCACCGCCAGGATCAGCTTCTTGGGGACAGCGGCAGCCACGGCTCAGCGAAGCACGCGAAGGCCCTCGTACTTCTGGCCCTCGCGCCGCCGCACCCGCAGAAGCAGAAACCCGCCCGCAACCGCCATCAGGTACCCCGACGATCGGAATCAGGGCGACGGCCGAGAAGCCGATGCCGGCGCCGTCCTCGATCAGCGCCGTGCCGCGCACGTCGCCGCCGGCCTTCACCGCGCCCGAGCGCACCCTGCGCATGGCAAAGCCCACGCCCGCGGCCACGACTGCGCCGATCGCAAGGCCCGCGTAGGGCACCGCGCCGCCTGCGGCGACCTGGAAGGCGATGCCGCCCGCGATCACCCGGCGGATGAGTCGGCCGCCCGCACCGGCGCCCGGCCAGACGAAATCGGCCACGAGCTCGATGACCACCGCGATCCACGCGATGGCCACCAGCCAGGCCTTGGAGGCCCACGAGGCGGGGTCTTCGAGCAGATCCTCGGTTGCGGCGGTCGCGGCGATGGCAACCGGCGCCGCCGAGATCAGTCCGGCGGCCGCTGCGAGGCCAAGGCCCTGACCGACGGCGATAACAGTGTCCACAACGGCCGCATGATACTTGCCGTCACCCGGCGGGCACGTACACGTCGATCGCGGCCGGCTCGTAGCCGATCGTCACGCGGGCGTGATCGCCCACGTACTCACCGTCGATCTGCACCGCCACCGGGTGGTCGCACTCGATCACGAACGAGGGCTGATCGTGGAGGTAGGTGATGCCCGGCGTGTCCCTGCGCGCGTGCAGCGGATGGATGAGCGCATACACCGCAAGGCGCGGGAGCCCGCGCCGCGAGAGGTTGCCCAGCACCACGGCGTCGAGGGCCGAGTCGAAGCTCGCGCGCGGCGTGGCCTGCACCTTGATCTTGCCGAAGTAGGTGTAGGGGTGCTGGTTTGCGATCGCGATGTAGGAGGCCCGGATGGGCTCCGAGCCGTCGGCCGTGACGGTCATCTGCTCGTCCAGCCGAAACCGCTGCTTGCCCAGCACGCGAAGCGCAGCCATCAGCACCTGGATGTCGTTGGGGCGAACGCCGCCGGGGCGGTTGCGGCGCGCCTCGTCGACCACCCGGGTTGCGTCGGCGTCGAACCCGACGCTCGCGGCGAAGGTGAACCGGCGCCCGTCGGCCACGCCGAGGCCCACCGTGCGCTTGCTGCCGGCACGGATGGCGGCCGCCAGCAGCCCGGCCGCCCTGGCGGGGTCGTCGGGGAACCCGAGCTGGCGCGCGTAGATCGACGAGGCGCCGCCGGGGAGCACGCCGAGGGCGACCCCCGGCCGCAGGCCGTTCACCACCTCGTTCACGGTGCCGTCGCCGCCGAGCGAGACCACGGCCCCCTCCGCGACCTCGGCCGCGAGATCGGTCGCGTGGCCCTGGCGGTCGGTGTAGGCGATCTCCAGATCGCACACCGCGGTGAGGCGCGTGGCCACCGTGGATACGATTCGCTCGGTCACCCCGGAAGCGTTCGGGTTGGTGATCAGGCGAACGCGCATTCTGAGGATCTTAATGGGTCTTTAACCTCTAAAGCCCATATCAATCTGCCCGGCGTACAACACATCCCATGAACCCACTGCTCAAGCAATCAGCCATTGTGCTCTCGGCCGCCGTCATCGGCGGCGGAGTCGTCGCCGTCGCGGCCGACCACGACTCGGGCACCAAGAACGTCATCGCCGTGACCAGGTCGTCCGATACGCCCGCGACCCCCGCGGCCGTGTTCAACACGACCGGGCTCAGCCCCAGCCAGATTTATCAGAAGGACGCCCCGGGCGTCGTCGTCGTGAAGGCGACCACCACCGCCACCGGCGACAACCAGTTCGGCCAGCCCCAGTCGGGCACGCAGGAGGCGCTCGGTACCGGCTTCCTGATCGACCGCCAGGGCCACATCCTCACCAACGGCCACGTGGTCGCGGGCTCGAACCCGAAGATCACCGTCGGGTTTGCCAACGCGCAGGGCCAGGACGTCACCTACAACGCCAAGATCCTCGGCATCGACACCGCGACCGACGTCGCCGTGCTGCAGCCCGAGCAGATCCCGCCGGCCGCGTCGCTCGACCCGCTGCCCCTCGGCTCGCTCAACAGCGTGCACGTGGGTGACCCGGTGGTCGCCATCGGCAACCCGCTCGGCGAGGAGCGCACGATCACCTCGGGCATCGTGTCGGCCATCAACCGGTCGATCGACTCGCCCGCGAACGATCCCATCGAGAACGCGATCCAGACCGACGCCGCCATCAACCACGGCAACTCGGGCGGCCCGCTGATCGACGCCGACGGCAAGGTCATCGGCATCACCAGCCAGATCCTCACGGGCCAGGACAGCGAGACCGCCGGCTCCATCGGCATCGGCTTCGCCATCCCGATCGACACGGCCGAGACGGTCGCCCAGCAGATCATCTCGTCGGGCCACGCCTCGCACCCGTACATCGGCGTGAACGGCGTCGCGCTCACCCCGCAGCTCGCATCGGCGCTCCACGTCTCGAGCCAGCACGGCTTCCTCGTCGAGGCGGTCACGCCCGGCTCGCCCGCCGCTCAGGCAGGGCTGAAGGGCGGCACCTCGACCGCCACGATCAGCGGCACCGAGTTCAAGCTCGGCGGCGACGTGATCACCGAGGTGGACGGCAAGCAGATCACCCAGTTCACCGACCTCTACAACGCGATCGCCGCCCACAAGGCCGGCGACCAGCTGCAGCTGACCATCATGCGCGACGGTCAGACCAGCACCGTGACAGTCACGCTGGCCGACCGGCCCGCAAGCAGCAACTAGCTCCACCTTTCGAAAGACGACCGACCGGACACCGCCGGCCCTTTCCCCCGATTGGGGCCGGCGGAAGTCTGGACGGTCCGAGAACGCGCGCCCTTCGGGGCGCGCCAGCCGGGGCCCCACCCCACCTGCCAATGGGGCCCCGGCATCTCTTTCTTTCCCCGGCAGGCGCAGCTCGTCACCGCCGGGCCGAGCAGGTGCTAGATGACCTCGACGATGACGTCGTCCACGTGGTCGAGCCGGTCGCGCACCGCGTCCTCGATGCGGCTCGCCAGGATGTGCGACTCGCGCACGGTGGTATCGGGGTTGCCGGGCACCGAGGTCACCACCAGCAGCCGCTCGGCCTGGCGGTAGACGTGCACCTCCGCCCCCTCGCCCGCCACCGATCGCACCGCCTGGGCCGCCGCCTCCAGCACCTCGGGCTCGACGTCGGTCACCTCGGTTGCCGGCTGGGCGTCGGGCAGGGACGGCTCCACGTGGGCGAACACCCGCGCAACGCCGATCTCGCTGCGGATCTCCTGCTTGAGCCGCGCCACCACCTCGCCCGCCTCCGCCAGATCCATGTCCTCGGCCAGCCGCACGTGAAGCGTCACCGCAAGGCCGTCGCGCTGCTCGAGCACCGTGATGTTGTGCGTCTCGATCACCCCGGGAACGCGGAGCGCCGCGGCGGCGATGCGGTCGTTGGCGCGCTCGCCCACGGCGTCGGGCTCGGCATGCACCACCACCTGGGCGCGGCCCAGCTCGTCCTTCACCGCCTGCTCCACCAGATCCTGGGTCTGGTGCGACCGCTCGATGCCCTCGAGCCGCGAGACGCCGATCACCACCTCGGCAAAGCTCTCCCCGCCGGCCTCGCGCACCCGCACCGACCGCACCCCGGTCACCCCCGGCACCGAGAGGGCCGCATACTCGATGCGCCCGGCCGTGCCGGCCGGCGCGCGATCCATCAGCACGTCCACGTTGATCCACGCCAGCCGCGCAGCTCCCGCAAGGACGATCACCGAGACGATGACGGCGGCCACGGAGTCGCCGCCCTGCACCCCGAAGGCCACCAGGATGAGGCCAACGAGCACCGCGAGGCTGCCGATGAAGTCCGACGCGAAGTGCCAGGCGTTGGCCAGGAGGGCGGCGCTGTGCTGCGAGCGCCCGACGCGAAGCGACGCCGTCGCCCGCCCTGCGTCCACGAGCAGCACGACCCCCATCAGCACGAACGCATACCACGTCGCATCCACCTTGTCGGAGCCGTGGATCAGCCGCGACAGGGCCTCGAACCCGATCCAGACCGCAACCCCGGCCAGGATCACGGCCTCGGCGAGCGCGGAGAGGTGCTGGGCCTTGCCGTGGCCGTACGGATGCTCCGAGTCGGCCGGCCGCTCGGACACGCCCACGGCATAGACGGTCAACACCGCGGCCACCGCGTCCATGCCGGAGTGCGCCGCCTCGGCCAGGATGCCGAGGCTCCCTGTCAGCAAGCCGACAAGGAGCTTTGCGAGAGCCAGAGCCAGCGCGAGGAGCAGCGAGACCAGCGCCGTTCGGCGGGCAGTTGACATAAGGAGTAGTCTAGGTACCGCTCAAGACACGAGGCTCCCAAACCTTGGAAACGTAACCGTGGCGACAACCAGCCCCGGAACATCCCAGAGTGACCGCACCGAGGTCAGGTGCATAGTGGTAGACGACCACGCAGCGGTGCGCGAAGGCGTGAAGATGATCCTTGCCCGCGATCGGGAGATCACCGTGATCGGTGAGAGCGGCAGCGGCGTCGGCGCCATCGAGATGGCGGGCAAGCGCCGGCCCGACGTGATCGTCATGGACGTGCGCATGGAGGGCATGAACGGCTTCGAGGCGACCCGCAAGATCATGGCCGCATACCCCGACATGGCGGTGATCCTCTACACCGCCCACGGCGATCGCGGCCTCCTGGCCGAGGGGCTCGACTGCGGCGCCCGCGGCTACGTGCTGAAGGACGCCCCGCCCGACGACATCGTCCGCGCCGTGAAGCGCGTGGCCGACGGCGGCGCCTACGTCGATCCGACGCTCGCCTCCGAGCTCGTGAACCCGCGGGCCACCGAGAAGCTGCCCGCGCTCTCGGGCCGTGAGCGCGAGATCCTGGGCCTCCTGGCCGACGGCAACTCGAACCCCGAGATCGCCGCCAAGCTCTTCATCAGTCCCGAGACGGTCCGCACCCACGTGCGAAACGCAATGGCAAAGCTCGAGGCAGACACGCGCACCCAGGCTGTAGCCTTGGCGCTGCGCTATGCCCTCATCGACTGATCTCTCCCAGCGGCTCCACGACGGCCCCCAGCAGTCGGTGACCGCAATCCGGCTGCTCGCCGACGCCGCCCGCCACGCGCTCGACGCGGGCGACACCGACACCGCGCGCCACGCCCTCGACCGCATCGCGGAGGTCGCCGACGAGGCGGCGGCGAACCTCCGATCAGAGGTCACACGCCTCCGCGAGGACGGCTCCGCGTGACCGTTGCCGTCGTCGGCCTCACCGGCTGGGACTACGTCACCACGCCCGCCGGGGAGGCGCCGCGGCGGCTGGGCGGGACCCCGATCTACGCCGCGCGGGCGCTCCGCGCAGTGGGCGCCGAGCCGCGAGTGATCACCAAGGGCGCCGACCTGCCCGACGCGATCGTGCTGCCGTCGCGGTTCACCTTCGAGTCGGTGATGGTGCACTCGGCCGAGGGCACCCAGCAGGAGCTTCGCGCCGTGGGCGAGCCGTTCACGCCCGACGAGGCACGCGACCTGCTCCTCCCGGCACTCACCGGCTGCGAGTGGGTGATCCTCGGCGGCCAGAGCTCCACCGACTTCCCGCCCGAGACCATCGCCGTGCTGCGCGACGCCGGCAAGAAGGTGTGCATCGACGGCCAGGGCCTCGCGCGCGGACCCGACCCCGGGCCCATCCGCCTGCGCCCGTTCGGCCCCGAGGCCGTCGCGGGCGCCGCCGTGCTCAAGCTGAGCCTCGGCGAGGCGACGGCGGTGTGCGGGAGCACCGCGCCGGCCGCCCTCCGCACGCTCGGGGTGCCGGAGGTCGCGCTCACGATGGGCATCGACGGCGCCACGGTGGTCACTGCCGACGAGGTGTTTCCCAACGTCGTGCGGAAGCAGGCCTTCGACGATCCCACCGGCGCCGGCGATACGTGGCTTGCGATCTACGCCCTGGAGCGATCCCGCGGACAGGCCCCCGACGGAGCCGCAAAAGCTGCGGCCGAGACGGTCGATCGTCTGTACACCTGAGGTTTCTGACAAAGTGACGTCCAACACAGGTAGTCTTCTTCGCGATTCACGGAAGGGCACAACGCTGGACAACGACATTCGCATCGTCATCGCGGAGGACAACGCGCTTTTGCGGGGAGTTCTGCGCGATGCACTGGAAGAGGCTGGAATGACGGTCGTGGGCGAGGCCGCCGACGGGGCAGAGGCGCTGACCCTCGCCGAGGGCAACCGGCCCGACGTGATCGTGATGGACATGCGGATGCCCAACGTCGATGGCATCGAGGCGACCGAGAAGATCGCGACATCCGACTGGGCCATGCCCGTCGTGGTGCTCTCGGCCTATGATGAGCCGCAGATGATCGAAGCAGCACTTGCAGCCGGAGCCTCGAACTGCCTGAAGAAGGGCGTGGGGCTCGACGAGCTGATCGACGCCATCCGAAGCGCGCACATGGGGGCCTGACCGCCGATATGCGCCTGTGCTTGATGGTGGAGGGCCAGGAGGACGTCACGTGGGATCAGTGGCTCGAGCTGGCCGAGGCCGCCGAGCGCACCGGCTACGACGGGCTCTTCCGCTCGGATCACTACCTCTCGGGCGGCGGGCGCATCGGCCGCGGCTCCCACGACGCATGGACGACGCTCGCAGGCATCGCCGCGCGCACCTCGCGCATCCGGCTCGGCACCATGGTCTCGCCGGCCACCTTCCGCCACCCCTCCGTGCTGCAGAACGCGGCCACCACGGTTGACCACATCTCGGGCGGCCGGGTCGAGCTGGGCCTCGGCGCCGGCTGGTATGAGATGGAGCACCAGGCCTTCGGCTTCCCGTTCCCGCCCATGGGCGAGCGCATGGAGATGCTGGAGGAGCAGCTCGAGATCGTCACGCACCAGTGGACGGAGGACGAGTTCTCGTTCGCCGGCACCCACTACCAGCTGGAGGAGTGCCCGGCGCTTCCCAAGCCCGTGCAGCGCCCCCACCCGCCGGTGATCGTGGGCGGTGCCGGCAAGCGCCGCACCGTGGGCCTCGCGGTGCGCTACGCCCAGGAGTACAACGTCGTCTCCGGCGACCTCGCCGAGATCACCGCGGTGCACGAGCGCATCGACCGCGCGTGTGACGCCGCCGGGCGCGATTCTGCGACCCTCCCGCTCTCGCTGATGATGACCACGGTCGTGGGGGCCGACGCGGCCGACCTCGCCTGGCGGATGGACGAGATGGCCCAGATGGAGGGCGGCGGCCTCACCGGCGCCGAGCTGCTCGAGCAGAAGCGCGACGACTGGATCGTAGGCACCGTGGACGAGGTCGCCGAGCGCCTGCACGTGCTGGCCGAGGCCGGCGTCGAGCGGGCGTTCCTCCAGCACCTGCGCCACACCGACGTCGCCATGGTCGAGCTCATCGGCGAGGAGCTCATCCCCGCGGTGGCAGACGCGTGACCGAGCTGCCGCCCGGCGCGATCGCCCTGCTCGAGGCGCCGCTCCTCGCCCACCTCGCGACGTTCAACCGCGACGGCACCGTGCAGGTGAACCCCATGCACATCGGCGTGGAGGACGGCCGCCCGGTGCTGAACACGGCCATCGGCCGGGCAAAGGACCGCAACCTGCGCCGCGATCCGCGCTGCACCATCGAGATCACCTCCGCCGACGACCTCGAGTACTACGTCGAGATCCGCGGCCGCGCCGAGGAGCACACCACCGACGGCGCCAACGAGCACGCCGACGAGCTCTCGCTGCTCTACGACGGCGTCCCGTTCCGGGAGCTCGGGCCCGACGAGGTGCGCGTGAAGTGGTACATCACGCCCGACCGCGTGCTGGGGCCGGCGGCAAGGGCCTGATGGTCGAGCTCTCCCCCGGCACCGTCGCGCTGCTCGAGGCGCCCCTCCTGGCCCACCTCGCCACGTTCAACAGCGACGGCACCATCCAGGTCACGCCGCTCTGGGTGCACGCCGAGGACGGCTACGTCGTGATCAACACGGCCGCCGGGCGCGTGAAGGATCGCAACCTGCTGCGCGACCCGCGGTGCACCATCGAGCTGACGTCCGCCGAGGACGACGAGCAGTACGCCGAGATCCGCGGCCGTGCGGAGCGGCGCGAGACCGAGGGCGCCGAGGAGCACGCCGACGAACTGGCGCACAAGTACGTCGGCGAGCCGTTCCCCTCCACCCCGGGCGAGCAGCGCGTGAAGTGGTACATCGCACCCGAGCGCGTGCTCGGGCCCGCCGCGAAGCGCTAGCCGTACCTCGCGCGAAGGAGCGGCAGCACCTCGGCCGCGAACACCTTCAGGAACCGCTCCTGGTCGGGCGCGGGGCTGTGGAAGATGAGGTGCTCGAAGCCCATGTCCACGTAGGCGCCGATGCGCTCGGCCGTCTCCTCGGGATCTCCCGAGACGATGAACCGGCTCTCGGCGTGGACGTCGGGTGAGTCGGCGAGCCGCTCGAGCTCCACCGGGTCGTGCACTCCCTGCTTCGCCTCGGCGGGAAGTGCCAGCGGAGCCCAGAACTGGCACTCCGAGACCGCCCGGTCGTGGTCGTGGTCGTAGCTCACCTTCACCTCGAGCAGGTGCTCGAGCGCCGCCGGGTCGCGGCCCGCCTTCGTCGCGCCCTCGGCCACCGACGGCAGGAGCGTCTCGGTGTAGAGCTCGGCAGGCTTGCCGCTGGTGGTGATAAAGCCGTCGCCGTGGCGGCCCACGAAGCGAGCAGCCTGCGGGCCGGCGGCGGCGATCAGGATGGGGATGACCTCATCGGGGCGGTCGTAGATGGTGGCGCGCTGGGTCTGGTACCAGTCGCCCTCGAACGTGACGCGCTCCTCCGTCCAGAGCTGGCGGATGAGCTGGATCGACTCGCGCAGCCGCGCCAGGCGCTCCTTGAAGCCCGGCCACTCGATGCCGAGCGGCGGCACCTCGTTCATCGACTCGCCGGTGCCCACGCCGAGGAACATCCGCCCGGGCGCGAAGCAGCCCAGCGTGGCGAACGCCTGCGCCACCATCGACGGGTGAAACCGCATGGTGGGCGTGCTGACGCTCGTGCCGATGCGGATGCGCTCGCTCTGCACGGTGAGCGCACCGAGCCAGGGAAGCGCGGCGGGAGCGTGGCCGCCCGTGTGGCGAAACGGCTGGAAGTGGTCGGAGATGGCGACCGAGTCGAACCCCTCGCGCTCGGCGGCCAGCGAGTAGCGGAGGAGCTCGACGGGGGCGAACTGCTCGGCCGAGGCCTTGTATCCCAGAGTGATCATGGGCGTGACTGTAGCGATCGGGGTCTAGCATGCCGCGGATGACCACTGCCGTCCTGATCGGGCTGAAACACCTGGACGAGGCCAAGACCCGGCTCGCCCCGGAGCTCTCCTCCGAGGAGCGCCGCGCGCTCATGCGCCGCATGCTCACAACGGTGGTGGCCGCCGCGACAGAGGCGCAGCTCGGCACGGTCACGCTGGTGAGCTCCGACCCCGGCGCTGCCGGCCTCGCGGCCCAGCTCGGCATCGGCCATCAGGACGACGGCGCGCTTGCCTGGAACCTCGGCCTCGTGCACGCGCTGGGCGCGCTCGACCCGCAGCCCGGCTCGGTGCTCTACCTGGCGGGCGACCTGCCGCTGGTCACGGCCGCCGAGCTGGTCGCGCTGCGCGATGCGGTGCCGGCGCGCGGCGTGGCTGTGGCGCGGGCGCACGACGGCGGCACCAACGCCCTCTGGGTGACGCCTGCGGGAGCGCTCGAGCCGAGCTTCGGTGAGCCGGGTAGCGCTCAGGTGCACCTGCAGCGGGCCTCGAAGGCGGGACTCGAGGCCGTGCTGGTCGATCTGCCGGGCCTCGCACTGGACGTGGATACGCCGCAGGACGCGCGCCGCGCGGGCGTGCTGGACGCCCCAGTGTCGCAAGCCGGCGCCGAGAAGCCGGGCCGGGCGCTGGTAGTCGCCTACAGGAAGAGGTCGCGCTCGGGCTCTCGGATCAGCTCTGACGCCGACCCGTCGCCCGAGGCCGCGTAGCCGCGGATGAGCGCGGCCGGGGAGCGCTCGAGCTTTCCCATCACGAGGTCGGCGGCCGCCGCGAGCTCGTCGGCGATCGCGATCTGGGTGGTGCGCAGCGTGTAGCCGTTGGGATCGACCTCGCCCTGCAGGCCCAGCAGCGGCACGAGCCCGCTCGCGCCGATGGCCGTGCCGACGATGCCGTTTCGCAGCGGCCGGCCCATCGTGTCGGCGACGATCACCGCCAGCCGCACCCCGCTGCGCTCCTCGAGCTCTGCGCGCAGCCTGCGGGCCGAGCCGTCGGGATCCACCGGCAGGAGCACCGCCGTGTCGGCACCCGGCGCATTCGAGCGGTCGATGCCCGCACTCGCGCAGACGAACCCGTGGGGCGTCTCGACGATCAGCAGGGCCCCGCGCCGGCGCACTACCCGCACGCTCTCGCGCAGCACCAGCTCGACCTGGCGCGGATCGCCCTCATCGCCGGCGTACTCGATGGCCCGCGCCGACGGCACCACCGACGAGAGCTCGACCACGCGGCCCTCGGCCTTCGCAATCGCCTTGTGCGCGACCACCACCACGTCCCCCTGCGCGAGCCCTCCGGCGGCGGCCAGCACGAGGCCTGCCAGGTCGGAGGCCGCCGTGATCTCACCGTCCAGCCGGAGCGGCCGTACCTCGAGCGTCACCCGCCCTCGATCCCGGCCGCAGCGAGCGCCGCGCGCGCGAGCGCCGCGCGAGCAGGCTGATCGCGCATGATGGTGTCGGCCACGACCACGCGGACACCGGTCGCCTCGATGGCGGCAGCGAGCCCCGCATCAACGGAGTCGATGATCAGCACGTCGATCAGGCCGCCGTAGTGCGCGCGCGATGCCGGCGGCCGAGACCTCGTGGCCCAGCGAGCGCAGCATGTCGGCCGCCGGGCCCTTGAGCGCGGCTCCGCCGACGATGGGGCTGATCGCCACGCACGGTGCGCGTACGTGCCGCGAGCGCCTCCCGCACGCCGGGCACCGCGAGGATCGGCTCGATCGAGATGAGCGGGTTGGACGGGGCGATCACGATCACCTCGGCACCGGTGAGCGCCTCGATCACCCCGGGCCCCGGCGTTGCGTCCGCTGCGCCGTCGTAGCGCAGGCCGGTGACCGTATCGCGGTGCTGGTGGGCCACGAAGTACGTCTGGAAGTCGATCTCGCCGTCGGGCGTCGCGACCATCGTCCGCAGCCGGTCGTCGGTGCTGGGAAGGATCTGCACCTCGAGGCTCAGCGCGGTGGCCAGGGCGGCCGTCGCAGCGCTCAGCGGCTCGCCGTTTGTAAGGCGCTCGGTGCGGGCCAGGTGCAGGCCGATGTCGAGGTCGCCCAGCCAGAACCACGCCGGCGCACCCAGCTCACGGGCACGCTCGAGCGCGCGGGTGGAGTCGCCGCGCACGCCCCACCCCTTGCCCTCGTCGATCCAGCTCGTGAGCGTGTAGAGCACGGTGTCGAGATCGGGCGAGATGTGGAGGCCGTAGAGGTCGAGGTCGTCGCCGACGTTGCCGATGGACGTGATCTCGCCGGGCTGCACGACGTCCACCAGCCCCTGGAGGAACCTGGCTGCGCCGACCCCTCCGGAGAGCACGGTGATTCGTCTCACGTCCACGATGCGTATCATGCCGCCTCGAGATCTCATGAGCGCCGACACAGCAACCCCCAGAACCGGCTTTGCCCTCAGGTACGCCCCCGCCGCAGGCGTCGCGCTCGTTGCCGCCGGCGCCGCCCTCTGGGGCACCGACGGAGCGCTCCGCCAGCCGCTGGTCGATACGTGGTCACCGTGGACCATCGTGCTCTACGAGCACGTCATCCTGGTGCTGTGCGTCGCCTACTTCGTGATCGGAAACCGCGCCCAGCTGAAGCGGCTCGACCGCATGGGATGGCTCTCGCTGGTCGCGATCGCGTGGGGCGGCTCGGCGCTTGCGACGCTCGCCTTCACCACCGCGTTCCAGTACGGCAACCCAAACGTCGTGGTGCTGGTGCAGATGACCCAGCCGCTGTGGGCGATCCTCGCCGCCGCGATCGTGGTGCGCGAGGTCCCGCGGCCGCTCATCATCGCGGTCTTCATCCCCGCCACGATCGGGACGTACCTGCTGTCGTTCGGCTGGCTCGCTCCCGCCGACGCCGTGTCGGACGCCCGCGGCAAGGCCGTGCTGCTCACGCTGATCGCCGCAGCCCTCTGGGGCTCGGCCACCGCCTTCGGCCGGCGGGCGCTGCGCCAGCTCGATCCCAACATGGTGACCGGCATGCGGTTCGTGCTGGCCCTGCCGTTCCTCGTGTTCCTCGTGCTGGTGCGAAACCAGGGCGAGCTCTCGCCCGGGCACGCGGGCGGCGACTGGCTGCGGCTGGTGCTGCTGGCGCTCTTCCCCGGGCTGATCGCGCTGCTCCTCTACTACCGCGGCCTCAAGACCACGCCGGCGCCGGTCGCGACGTTCGCCGAGCTGGCGTTCCCCGCGACCGCGCTGGTCGTGAACTATCTCTACCTCGACGCCACCATCGATCGATGGCAGCTAGTGGGCCTCGTTGTGCTCTGGGCGACGATCGCCTGCCTGCACTTCATCCCGGTGAAGATCCCGGTCAGGAAGCCGCCCGCGAGTCGCGCCACGCAAGTACCTTCGGCAGCAGGCTGAGGTCCCAGTCGGGGCCGCCGACGCCGAGGATGAAGTGCGTGACACCGGCATCGACGTAGGCGTCGAGCACCTTCGGATCGGCCGTCTCGATGCCGCCGATGGAGCGCTCGATCTGCTTCGGGTCGCGCCCGAGCCGCGCGCAGTGGGCGTCGATCACCGAGTTCTTGTGCCTGGCCGTCTCGGGATCGCCAAAGCCGTTCCACATCTGGGCGTACTGCGCCACGATGCGAAGCGTCACCTTCTCGCCGCCGCCGCCGATGAGGATCGGGATGGGATCCTGCACGGGCGCCGGATTGCCCTTGGCCCAGCGTGACACGATCCGCGGCATGGCCGCGTCGAGGTCGCGCAGGCGGCTGGGCGCGGTGCCGAACTCGAAGCCGAACTCGTCGTAGTCGCGCTCGAACCAGCCCGAGCCGATGCCGAAGATCAGCCGGCCGCCGGACATGTGATCGACGGTGCGGGCCATGTCGGCGAGCACCTCGGGGTTGCGGTAGGAGTTGCAGGTGACCAGCGCGCCGAAGCGCACGTTCTGCGTCACCTCGGCCATCGCGCCGAGCGCCGTCCAGCACTCGAAGTGGGGACCGTCGGGATCGTCGTACAGGGGATAGAAGTGGTCCCAGTTGTAGAGCGTGTCGGCACCGGACTCGTCCACTCGCTGCCACACGTCGCGCATCTTGGCCCAGGTGCCTTGCTGAGGCTGTACCTGGACGCCTACTCGGATTGGGAAGTCAGTCATGGGCGCGCAGTCTAGAGAGCGCGCGCGTCACGCCAGTCAATCAGCCGCTGCAGCTGGGCGAAGTCCCAGTCGGGGCCGGCGAACGGGAGGATCATCTGGGTGACGCCCAGCGCGAGGTAGGCGTCCAGGTCGGCCTCGGTCGCGACCTGCAGATCGGTGACGGAGCGCTCGATCGCGGCCGGGTCGCGGCCCACCTTCGCACACCACGCGTCGAGCACCTCCGACTTGTGCCGCACCTCGGCGGGCTCGCCGAAGTAGTTCCAGACGTCGGCGCGCTCGGCCACGATCCGCAGCGTGATCTTCTCGCCGCCACCCCCGATCAGGATCGGGATGTGCTCCTGCACGGGCGGCGGGTTGAGCTGCTCCATGCGGTCGAGCAGGAGCGGCATCGCCGCGTCGAGATCGCGCAGGCGCCCGGCGGTGGTCTTGAAGTCGTAGCCGTACTCGTCGTAGTCGCGCTCGAACCACCCCGACCCGAGCCCGAGGATCAGCCGGCCGTCGGAGATGTGGTCAACGGTGCGCGCCATGTCGGCGACGAGCTGGGCGTTGCGGTAGGAGTTGCACGTCACCAGTGCGCCGAACCGGATGCGCTCGGTGACCTCTGCCATCGAGCCGAGCGCCGTCCAGCACTCGTAGTGCAGGCCGTCCGGGTCGCCGGTGAGCGGGAAGAAGTGATCCCAGTTGTAGAGCGTGTCGGCGCCCATGTCCTCGACCCGCCGCCACACGTCGCGCATCTGGGCGTAGGTGATGTGCTGGGGCTCGACCTGGACGCCGATGCGGATGGGAAACGGTGGCACGAGCCAGAGTCTATGCTGAACGCGATGGCGTTCGAGATCGACACCGGCTCGGAGTTCGGCCGGCGAGTGGCGGGCCGGCTCGAGTCCGAGCTCATCGGCTGGCTCACGACGGTGAGCCCCGGGGGCGTGCCGACACCTGTCCCGGTGTGGTTTCTCTGGGACGGAGCATCGTTTCTGGTGTACAGCGAGGAGGGCCGGCCGAAGCTGCGGAACATCGCGGCCAACCCCAGCGTCTCCCTGCACCTGGACGGCAACGGCACGGGCGGCGATATCGTCGTTCTGACCGGCACCGCCGCCGTGAGCGACGATCCCCGCGCCACCGAGATTCCCGCCTACATGGCCAAGTACGCGCCGCTGATCGATGCCAACGGCTGGGGCCACGAGCAGTTCGCGAGCGACTACCCCGTCGCCATCCGCATCACGCCGAAGCGGCTACGCGGACACTGAAAGCGGGGCCTTGGGGATCACGATCTCGGGGCCGGCGTCGCCGTCGGGCACGATCGTGAACTCCGGCGAAGGCAGCCGGCTCACGCGGTCGTAGTGCTCCGCGAACGGATCGACCGGCTCGAGGAAGCTGATGGCCTCGGTGCGGTAGTGCATGGGCACCACCCAGCGCGGCTCGAGCTGATCGACGATGGCCCATGCGGCCTCGGGGCCGATGGTCGGCCCGTCGCCCACCGGCAGGAAGATGAGATCGGGCGAGCCGATGGCCTCGAGCTGCTCGGGGCGGAGCGCCGCCTGGCCGAGATCGCCGAAGTGCGCGACCCGGATGCCGTCGAGCGTGAACACGAAGATGATGTTGGCGCCGCGCGCCGTCCCTGCCTGCTGGTCGTGCTCCGAGCTGACGGCGACGATCTCGCCGATGGGGCTCTCCATGGTTCCGGCGGTGGAGCGGATCACAACGGGATCTCCGGTGACGGCGCCGACGTGGTTATGATCGGCGTGCTCGTGTGTAATCAGCAGCAGATGCGCGTCGTGCTCCGGCACAGGAGGGTAGTCAAACCGGATGGCACCCCCGGAAACAGCGCCCAGATCCCCGAACGGGTCGATGGCAACCGTCGCCTCTTCAGCATCCAGCGTAAATGCCGATTGTCCATGCCAACGAACGTTCACGTCAGCATCATGACACATACGCGAAGGAAACGATCCATGCTAACCTTCCGCCCACGTAAGATTTATTGGTATGAGCACTCCCATGGCTGACATCCAGACCTTCCGCATCGGCGAGCTCGCCCGGCGCGTAGGCGCCACCCCGCGCACCGTGCGCTACTACGAGCAGCTCGGGCTGCTGCCCGAGCGCGGCCGCGAGCAGGGCGCCCACCGCCTCTACGACGAGACCGACGAGGCCGAGCTGCGCGAGCTCATCCGCGTGCGCGACCTCCTGGGCCTGAGCCTGCAGGATCTGCTCGCATGGTCAACCGCAGCGCACGCCCGCGAGGGGCTGCGCGAGCGCTGGATCCACGACCACCCGGACGCGGGCGAGCAGCTCGAGATCGCCGGTGAGGCCCTGGAGCACATCGAGACGCAGCTCGAGCTGGTGCGAAGCCGCCGCGCGGCGCTCGAGCAGCTCGAGGACGAGCTCGTGGACTCCCGAAGGCGCGTGCGCACCATCCTCTCGGAAGGCTCCAAGGAAGCTCAGTGACGCAGCAGCACGAGGATCGGTACAAGTGGGTGGCCCTCTCGAACACGACCATCGGCATGCTGATGGCGACCATCAACTCCTCGATCGTGCTGATCGCCCTGCCGGACATCTTCCGCGGGGTGCACCTGAACCCGCTCGAGCCCGGCAACACCATCTACCTGCTCTGGATGATGATGGGCTTCATGGTCTCGACCGCCGTGCTGGTGGTCAGCTTCGGGCGCATCGGCGACATGTACGGCCGCGTGAAGATGTTCAACATCGGCTTTGCGGTGTTCACGCTCTGCTCGATCCTGCTCTCCATCACGTGGATGCAGGGCGCCGACGCAGCCAAGTGGATGATCGCGATGCGGGTGGGGCAGGGCATCGGCGGCGCGCTTCTGATGGGCAACTCCTCGGCGATCCTGACCGACGCCTTCCCGCACGACGAGCGCGGCCTCGCGCTTGGGATCAACGCGGTGGCCGCCATCGCCGGCGCGTTCATCGGCCTGGTGCTGGGCGGCATCCTCGGGCCGATCTCGTGGCGCCTCGTGTTCCTCGTCTCGGTGCCGGTCGGCCTGCTCGGAACTGCGTGGTCGTACTGGAAGCTGCAGGAGCGCGGGCAGCGGCACCCGTCCAGGATCGACTGGTGGGGGAACCTCACGTTCGGCGCGGGCCTGATCCTGGTGCTGGTGGCCATCACGCTGGCGATCCAGCCGTACGGCGGCCACATCCTGGGCTGGACGAACCCGAAGGTGATCGCCGAGCTCGTCATCGGGCTCACCCTCCTGGTGGCGTTCGTCTTCGTCGAGCTGCGGGTGCCCGATCCGATGTTCCGCCTGAACCTCTTCCGCATCCGGGCCTTCACCGCAGGCTGCATCGCGAGCTTCCTCGCGTCGCTCGGCCGCGGCGGCCTCATGTTCATGCTCATCATCTGGCTGCAGGGCATCTGGCTGCCGCTGCACGGCTACAGCTTCTCGGACACGCCGCTTTGGGCCGGCATCTACATGCTGCCGCTGACGGTGGGCTTCCTGGTGGCGGGGCCGACGTCCGGCTACCTCTCCGACCGGTTCGGCGCGCGGCCGTTCGCGACCGGCGGCATGCTGCTCGCGGCGCTCTCGTTCCTGGCGCTCGAGCTGCTGCCCGTGAACTTCCGCTACGAGCTCTTCGCGAGCTTCCTGCTGCTGATCGGCCTGGCGATGGGCCTCTTCTCGGCCCCCAACCAGACGGGCATCATGAACAGCCTGCCGAACAACCGCCGCGGGGTCGGCTCGGGCATGGCCGCGACGTTCCAGAACTCGGCGATGGTGCTCTCGATCGGCATCTTCTTCACGCTGATGGTGGTCGGCCTGGCCTCGACGCTTCCCGGTGAGATGTACAGCGGCCTGACCGCACAGGGCGTGCCGAAGGCCGATGCGACGCGCATCTCACACCTGCCGCCGGTGGGCGTGCTGTTCGCGTCGTTCCTGGGCTACAACCCCATCAAGGAGCTGCTGGGCCCGCACGTGCTGAACAACCTCTCGGCGCACCAGGCTGCCTACCTGACGGGCCGCAGCTTCTTCCCGAAGCTCATCTCCAAGCCGTTCTCACAGGGCCTGCACGCGGCGTTCGACTTCGCGATCGTGGCCTGCCTCATCGCCGCGGCCGCATCGTGGCTGCGCGGCGGCAAGTACGTGGACGAGGGCAGCGCCCCCGAGCACATCACGCAGGTCGAATCGGTGGAGGGCACGGAGCTGGCCCTGGCCGGCGAAGGCGACTGACAGCCGTGAATAAACGGTGCCAGGCACTTAATATTCACCGACCTGATCCGTGAAGGCGTCGTGACACGCGTGCGTTCGTCTGCATCCAGAACGCCGGCCGCTCGCAGATGGCCCAGGCGCTCTTCGTGCAGGCAGCCCAGGGCCGGCACGAGGCGCGATCGGCGGGGAGCCGGCCCGCCGCTCGCGTGCATCCGGTGGTCGCGGAGGCGATGGCCGAGGTCGGGGTCGACGTTTCCGGCAACGTCCCCCACCGGCTGGACGCCGACGACATGCGCTGGGCCGACGAGGTGGTGACCATGGGGTGCGGGGACGAGTGCCCGTTCATCCCGGGCAAGCACTACACCGACTGGGACCTCAGCGACCCGTCAGACCAGCCGATCGAGGTTGTCCGTCAGGTGCGCGAAGAGATCAGCCGGCGCGTCACGGCCCTGGCGGCCGCGCTGAACGACCAGCCCTCGCGATGAGCTCCGCGAACAGCTGCCGCCGTTGCCCGCGAAGCCGACTGACAGGTCAATGAATATTAAGTGCCTGGCACCGTTTATTCACCGTCAGGTGCGCGAAGAGATCAGCCGGCGCGTCACGGCCCTGGCGGCCGCGCTGAACGACCAGCCCTCGCGATGAGCTCCGCGAACAGCGCGCCGCCGTTGCCCGCGAAGGCGACTGTCAGGTCAATGAATATTAAGTGCCTGGCACCGTTTATTCACGCGCGCGGGCGATGAGCTCCGCGAACAGCGGGCCGCCGTTGCCTGCGCTCTCCTCCGGGTGCCAGAGGACGCCCACCGCGAACGACTTCGCGGGGTCCTCGATGCCCTCCACGCCGCCGTCCTCGGCCAGCGCCGAGACCCTGAGCCCCTCACCCACCCGGTCGATGCCCTGGTGATGGAAGGAGTGGGTCGCCGTCTGCGGCCCGAGGATCGAGCCGAGCGTCGAATCCGGCTCCACCGACACCATGTGCTCGGCAAACCGCCCGGGCTCGCCGCGGTGGATCGCGGCGGTCTCCAGCACGTCGGGGAGGTGCTGCTGCAGGTCGCCGCCGTGCACCACGTTCAGGAGCTGCATCCCGCGGCAGATCGCAAGCATCGGCAGGTCGCGGTCGAGCGCGGCCTGCATCAGCGCGAGCTCCGCATCGTCGCGGTGGCGGTAGAGACCGACCGTCTCGGCGTGCGGCGCCTGGCCATACAGCGCGGGATCGATATCGGAGCCGCCCGTGAAGACGATCCCGTCGAGCGCATCGAGCACCTGCTCGACGCCCTCCATAGGCGGGATCACCACCGGCAGGCCCCCGGCGCGCAGCACCGACCGCGTGTAGGTGCTCGGCGCCATCACCGTCTGCACGTCGCGCCAGTTCCCGAAGGACGCCGGCACCTCGTAGGCGGTCACCCCGATGAGCGGCTTGCGGTCCATACCACCGGCAGTATATGAATGACCGATGCTCACACTGAACCAACTCACAGACGACGTCCGTGCCGGCGATATCGACACCGTGCTGCTGGTGATCACCGACATGCAGGGACGGCTCATGGGAAAGCGCGTGCACGCCCCGTTCTTCGTCGACGAGGTCGCCCGTCACGGCGCCGAGGGCTGCTACTACCTGCTCACCGTGGACGTCGAGATGAACACGGTGCAGGGCTACGGAATGGGCTCGTGGGACACGGGCTACGGCGACTTCGTCTTCAAGCCGGACTTCGCGACCATGCGCCGCGTGCCGTGGCTCGAGCGCACTGCGCTGGTGCTCGCCGACCTCGAGTGGCAGGACGGCAACCCAGTAGTCGCGTCGCCGCGCCAGATCCTGCGGCGCCAGCTCGACCGGCTCGCCGAGCGCGGCTGGACGGCCAACGTCGGCTCCGAGCTCGAGTTCATCCTCTTTCGCGACACCTACGAGCAGGCCCGCGCCAAGCGCTATCACGACCTCGAGCCGGCAAACCCGTACAACGTGGACTACTCGATCTTCGGCACCACCCAGGTCGAGGACGTGCTGCGGCCCATCCGGCTGGGCATGCACGGCGCCGGGATCATGGTGGAGGACGCCAAGGGCGAGTGCAACTTCGGCCAGCACGAGGTCAACTTCCGCTACTCCGACGCGCTCTCGATGGCCGACAACCACGCGGTCTACAAGAACGGCGCCAAGGAGATCGCCTGGCAGCAGGGCTACGCGCTCACGTTCATGGCGAAGTACAACGAGCGCGAGGGCAACTCGTGCCACATCCACTGCAGCCTCTGGGACGAGAACGGCAGCCTCTTCCCCGCAGCCGACGGCCACGGGATGAGCCCGCTCGCACAGCAGTTCATCGCCGGCCAGATCGCCGCGGGCCGCGAGCTGACCGCGTTCATGGCGCCCAACGTCAACTCCTACAAGCGCTACGCCTCCGGCTCGTTCGCGCCCACCACGCTCGTGTGGGGCACCGACAACCGCACCTGCGCGCTTCGCCCGGTGGGCCACGGCCAGAGCATGCGCCTCGAGAACCGCTCGGCGGGAGCCGACTGCAACCCCTACCTGGCGTTCGCTGCGATCATCGCCGCCGGGCTGCACGGGATCGACAACGAGCTGGAGCTCGAGCCCGAGTTCAAGGGAAACGCCTACGACGCGGAGGGCAAGCCGCGCCTGCCCACGACGCTGCATGAGGCCGCCGACCTGCTCGAGGGCTCAACGATCGCCAGGGAGGCGTTCGGGGACGAGGTGGTCGAGCACTACCTGCACTACGCGCGCACGGAGCAGGCGGCCTACGACGCCGCGGTGACCGACTGGGAGCTCTTCCGGGGCTTCGAGCGGCTCTAGCACCCGTTAACGGTTCGAGCCCCCCACCCCGACATGTATCTGTCTAGGTGAGGGGCTCGCAGTCGTAGCAGTCCGCCATGTCTGCCACCCGATTACGCGGCGGGGCGCCGCTCGGGCCTGCGCAGGCCGAGCTTGCGGGCCAGCTGGTTGCGCCGCTCGGCGCGCCGCTGACGAGTCCGCTCGTTGGCGAGGCGGGTGAAGTACTGCTCTTCGGTCTCGCGGCCGGGGCCGTAAGCCGATACTGAATGGATGTTGTAGATTGTCTTCATGATCTGATGATAGCACGGGTCATTATGGTGTCAACCGTATAGATGACAGTTCACACGGGATTAACCTGAAGAAAACGAAGGGAATCGATCCCCTCACGCGAACGCAACCGGCTGCCGATAGCCCCGGGAACGAGTCTCTTTCCAGTTGTCGGCAGATCACCCCACATATCGCACCTCCCTGCTCTGGGCAGTCGCGCTGCTCGTCCCGGCCGCTGCGCTTGGCCTGGTCACCATCAAGCTGGCCTACGGGCCGCGTGACTACTACGACTTCGGCGTGTTCTGGCACGCCGGCAAGGCGGTGCTCGACGGGGTGACGCCGTACCCCGCGATCACCCACGCGGCGCTGCGAAACCAGGATCAGTTCATCTACCCGGCTCCCGCGGCACTCGCGATGGCGCCGCTCGCGCTGATGCCCATCGGCGTAGCGGCCACGATCTTCATCGCCCTCAACATCGCCGCCGTCATCGGCTCGCTCCGCCTCATCGGCGTCCGCGACTGGCGCTGCCACGCGCTCACGTTCTGCTCGATCGCAACCCTGCAGAGCGTGGTGCTTGGCACCGTCACCCCGCTGCTCATGCTCGGCGCCGCCCTCGCCTGGCGGTATCGCGGCCGGTGGCTGATCAGCGCGGGCTCGGTCGCAGCGCTCGTCGTGGTCAAGCTGTTCCTCGCCCCGCTCGCGGTCTGGCTCTGGATCACGGGCCGGCGCCAGGCGGCGCTCGTCTCTGCCGGCATCGCCGCCGTGCTCACCGTCGCAGGCTGGGCGGCCATCGGCTTCCACGGGTTCGCGAGCTACCCGCGCCTCCTCAGCACCGTCTCGGACATGGAGCAGCAGAAGGGCTTCTCGCTGGTTGCGCTCACCTCCGCGCTCGGCCTCGGGACGGGCCCGGGGCGGGTGCTCGCGCTCGTGATCCCCGCGGCGCTCTGCGTGGTGGCGTGGCGCCTTCGCGCCTCCGAGGGCGGCGACCGCAAGGCGTTCTCGCTGATGGTGGTCGCCGGGCTTGCCCTCTCGCCAATCATCTGGCTGAACTACTTCATGCTGCTTCTGCTGCCGCTGGGGCTACGGCGCCCGACGCTCTCGCCGATGTGGCTCGTCGTCCTCACCCCGTGGATCTTCGCCAACCCCAATGACTTCGCCCCGGTGTGGAAGATCGCCGCGTTCGCCGCGGTCAGCGCGTTGGTGCTGGCAGACGCCGTGGGCGACCGCTGGAACGGATCAAGCGCCGAGCGCCCGCATGACCTCGAGCGCCTGGACGCAGCCGAACTCGAGCGACCGCAGGTCGATCCGCTCGCTGCCTGAGTGCATGCCCGAGCCGCGGGCGCAGCCCAGCGCGACGGCCGGGATCCCCAGGGCAACTGCGGCGTTGGCATCGGTCGAGCCCGATCCGAGCCGGTCTGGCAGGCCGAGGCCCAGCCGCTGACCGCGCACCGCGGTCACCAGACGGTGATCGGGCGGCGTTCGGCCCGCCGGGCGGCTGCCGACGTGCTCGACGGCCAGCTCGAGCGGCGCATCGATGGTGAGCGCATCCAGCGTCTCGGCAAACTCGCTGAGGTCGTCCGGAGCCAGCGACCGGCGCTCCACCAGGAGCTCGGCCTGTGAGGCGATCGCGTTCACCGAGTCGCCGCCGGAGATGACGCCGACGTTCACGCCCTCGCCGATGAGATCTGCGGCCAGCTCGACCAGCCCGTGCACCGCGCTCGGCGTGCCGCGGTCCCACCAGGAGTGTCCGCCGGGGCCGCTCACCACGAGGCGAGCCCGCTCGCTCCCGACGTGATCCACGATCACCTCGTCCAGCCCGTGGCCCTCGAGCGCGATCACCGCATCGGGCGCGAGATCGGCGCACGCCGCACGGGCGCCGCGCAGGTTGCCGAGCCCCTCCTCGCCCACCGTGAACGCAACAGCCAGGCCCGGCGGCGGGTCGTCGAGCTGCTCGAGCGTCCACACCACCGCCATCACCGCAGCGGCGTTGTCGCCCACTCCGGGGCCTGTCAGGTCGCCGCCGTCACGCCGGATCTCGAGCGGGTATCCGGCCGCGAACACCGTGTCCACGTGCGCGAGCACCAACAGCCGCGGCCGCTCGGGGCCGAACCGCCACACCAGGTTCCCCGTGGAGTCCACGTGGCGCTCGCCCGGCACCCCCTCGAGCCGTTGCATCAGCCACGCGATGCGCGCTTCCTCGGCCCCGGTCGGCGCAGGGATCGACGCGAACTCGATCAGCTCGTCGTCATCGACCACGCGCCAGCACCCTCGTCACTCGTCGTCGCCGGGCACGCCGTACCGCGGAGCCTGGGTGGGGTCGATCGCGCGGGTCACGTAGTCCTCGAGCTGCGGCTCCCAGACCTCCCAGAGCTCGGCCAACCGCACGACGGGGTTCTCGTCCCAGTCCACGCGCAGGTCGGCGATGGGCCAGCTCACGCCGCGCGCGATCACGAGACCGGCCGAGCGCACCGGGCCCTCCTCGCCGCCGGCCTCGAGCGCGGCGGCCAGGGCCGCCACCAGGCGCGCGCCGAGGTGCCCGGCCGTAGCCCCGAAGGCCTCGACCATGGCTGCGGGGACGCCCTCGTCGGCCAGCAGGTTCCCGGCCGCCACCGCGCCGTCGCCCTCGCTGGATGCGTGCCGTCCCAGGGTGCGCTCGCCCGAGAACGCCGCCGTCGCGCCCGCCGCGTCAACCACCGTGAGCTGCCGGTAGGCGGTGTGCGGCTCGTCGGCGAGCGCTGCGGCGATCGCCTCGGCCGGCGCGCTGCCTGCGGCGATGAGATCCAGGAGCTTCGGCCCCAGCCGCGGGTCGGTCACGTTCTGGGAGGCGGCGGCGCCGACGCCCGCGCGCACGTGGGCGCAGCGCGCGGCCACGGCCGGGCTGGACGAGCTGACGACGATCCCCGACATCCCGCTCTCGCGGTCGATGGCTGCGAGCGAGAACGTCATAGGACCTTCGAGAGGAAGGCGCGGGTGCGCTCGTGCTGGGGGTTGGTGAGCACGTCGCGCGGCGAGCCCGCCTCCACCACGAGGCCGTCGTCCATGAACACGAGCGCATCGCCCACCTCGCGGGCGAAGCCCATCTCGTGGGTCACGAGGATCATCGTCATCCCCTCGTCGCAGAGGCCGCGCATCACGTCGAGCACCTCACCCACCAGCTCGGGGTCGAGCGCCGAGGTGGGCTCGTCGAAGAGCATCAGCTTGGGCCGCATGGCAAGCGCGCGGGCGATCGCGATGCGCTGCTGCTGGCCGCCGGAGAGCTCGCGCGGATAGGCCCCGCCGCGATCGCCCAGGCCCACGCGGTCGAGCAGCGCCTGGGCGCGCTCGCGCACCTCGGCCTTGCCCTCGCCCTTGACCCGGAGCGGGCCTTCGGTGATGTTGCCCATGGCCGTCATGTGCGGGAAGAGGTTGAAGCGCTGGAAGACCATCCCGATCTCGGCGCGCTTCTTCGCGATCTCGTGCTCGCGCAGCTCGTAGAGCTTGTCGCCCTTGCGCTTGTAGCCCACGAGCTCGCCGTCAACCGAGAGCCGGCCGGCGTTGACGGTCTCGAGGTGGTTGATGCAGCGCAGGAACGTGGACTTGCCCGAGCCGGACGGCCCGACGATGCAGAACACCTCGCCCCGCTGCACCTCGAGGTCGATGCCCTTCAGCACCTCGGTGCTGCCGAACGATTTGCGCACGCCCCCAGCGCTCACCATCGGGTGCCCGTTGGCGCTCACTGGCCCCGGCTCCCGAAGAACATCGGGCGCCCGGGAGAGCCAACCGACTGCCCGCGGGAGAACCGCTTCTCGATGAAGTGCTGGCCGACGTAGAGCACCGACGTCATCACCATGTACCAGAAGCACGCCACGATCAGCAGCGGAATGGTCTCGTAGTTGCGGGCGTAGATGATCTGCACCGTGTAGAGCAGCTCGGTGTATGCCAGCACCGAGACCAGCGAGGTGTTCTTGAGCATCGAGATCACCTCGTTGCCCGTCGGCGGGATGATCACGCGCATCGCCTGCGGCAGCACCACGCGGCGCATGGTCTGCAGCTGGGTCATGCCGATGGACTGCGCCGCCTCGGTCTGGCCGTCATCCACCGAGAGGATGCCGCCACGGACGATCTCGGCCATGTAGGCGCCCTCGTTCAGGCTGAGGCCCAGGAGCGCTGCGACGAAGATCGGGATCAGCGTGTTGGCGCTGCCGCTGAAGAGCATGCCGATGCCGGGGATCGAGACGCCGATCTGCGGGTAGACCGCCCCTACGAAGCCCCAGAAGAGCAGCTGCACCAGGAGCGGAGTCGCCCGGAAGAACCAGATGTAGAGCCATGCGGCGTACGAGACGATCGGGTTGGGCGAGAGCCGCATCACCGCCAGCACCACGCCGAGCACCACGCCGATGATCATGGAGAGGATCGTGAGCTCGATGGTCACCCGGACGCCGTGCAGCACGGCGCCGTTGAAGAGGTACTGGCGCACGACGTCCCACTGGAAGCGTGGATTGTCGATCACGCTCCAGAGCATCCGCGCCGCGATCAGGAGCACCACCACCGCAGCGACCCAGCGGCCCGGATGTCTCGCCGGGACCGCCACGATCGCTTCGGGCTGTTCGTGTTCGCTAGTTGACTGCACCATTGATCACCGGGGTGGTGATCGCGCCCGCCTCGACGCCCCACTTGTTCAGTATCTGCATGTAGGTGCCGTTGGCGATGAGCTTCTTCATCGCGGCGAGCGTCGCGTTGGTGAGCTGGGTCTGATCCTTCGGGAACGCGATGCCGTAGGGCACCACGCCGTAAGGAGTGCCGCTCAGCTTGAACTTGCCGTTCGACTGCTTGACGATGTACGCGGCCACCGGAGAGTCGGCCATGCCGATGTCGGCGCGGCCCGAGGAGATCGCCAGGTTGGCGGCGTTCTGGTCGGGATAGGCCTGGATGTCGATGGCCTGCTTGTTGCCGTCGGTGCACTTCGTGGTCTGCGCGGTGAGATCGGCGAGCTGGGTGGTGCCCTTCTCGACGGCCACCTTGCGGCCGCAGAGCGACTCGAGACCGCCGGTGACGGCTGCGGCGCTGCTGTTGATGTAGAACGACGTGCCGGCCTGGAAGTAGGTGACGAAGTCGACGACCGCCTCGCGCTCCTTGTTGTCGGAGAACGACGACATGCCGACGTCGTACTTGCCCGCCTGGATGCCCGGGATGATGCCGTCGAAGCCCGCGTTCACGAAGTTCCAGTCCACGCCCTGCAGCTTGCCGATGGCCTTGCCGAGGTCAACGTCCATCCCGATGATGGTCTTGTTGTCGGTGTCGAAGTACTCGTTGGGCGCATAGCTCGCGTCGGTGGCGACGGTCAGCTTGCCGCCGGACTGGAGGTCGGACGGGAGCATCGCCACGATCGCGGGATCAGACCCGGCCGCACCGCCCGATGCGGTGGAGGAGGAGCTGGAAGAGCTCGAGCTGGAGCTGGACGAGCCGCACGCAGCCGCAAGCGCGACGACGGCGAGGAGCGCGAGGGTTCCGGTCGCTGTGATCAGTCGGTGACGACGCAAGTTGACCTCCAAGAAAGATCGGTCGGTGGCGGACGATCGTACCACCCGGCTTGCAACGACCACGAGCAACGGCACGAAACCGGCACAAACCCGGCATGCCCTCGGCAGGATTCGAACCTGCGACGCCGGCCTTAGGAGAGCCGCGCTCTATCCCCTGAGCTACGAGGGCCTTCGCTGCAATCCTACCGCCAGGGCCGAAATCGCTAAGAATCTGATTTTCAAGAAGGAAATATCCATATGGCGTCAAAATCCGAACGGACACGTCCACGATGCGACCACCTACGGTGGGGAGGATCGCTCAAATGTCCAGCTCCATGTGGTACGTCCAGCTGCGGTTTGCAAGCTACCAGCGAGGTAGGTGGGTGACGCTCGCCTGCGACCTGCGGCCCGAGCGGGCGCGCCGGGAGGCCGCCGCGCTCTACCGCGAGCTCCGCACGGATGAAGGGGAATACCCGGTTGGCGTCCGCGTCATCACGGGCGACCGGCTGGCCCGGTCGGAACGCTCGCTCGAGCTGGCCCTGGCCAGCTGACCGCCTAGATCTGCGACTCGGAGATGTGCGGGGGGCCCGGCAGCACGCGCAGGGACACCTCGCCGCGCAGCAGCGCCAGCAAGCGGTCGCCCGCGAGCTCACGCCTCCAGCCGCGCAGGAGCGGCAGCGAGTCGGCGTCGCCCAGCGCGACGTGGGCGATGAGCGCCTCCACGTCGGCGCGGGTGGCCACCAGCTCCGATGCGATCCCGGCCTCGGCACAGCGCGCCTGGAGCACCGACGATGCCAGCGGCAGCACCACCTTCACCCGCCGGCGCAGATCGCCGGTGAGCTCGGTGTCGGTCGCCGGCGGCGGGTCACCGGCCTCGGCGATGGCGCGCAGCAGCCCGTCCATGCGGCCGCCGCGGCGCAGGTTGAGGCCGCGGACGCCCTCGGCCTGGGCCGCAGTCTTCGGCTGGCGCCGCGCGAGCTCCACCAGCGTCGCGTCCTTGACGAGCCAGGTGGCCGGCATGTCGCGCTCGCGGGCCTCGCGCTCGCGCCATGCGGCGACCGAGACGAGCGTGCCGAGCTGCGCGCCGCGCACCTTGCCGCGCCCGGCGACCCTGCGCCAGGCGGTGTCGGGGTTCTGCACGAGCGCGGCCTCGGGGCCGAACCGCTGATCCAGCTCCTCGGCGAGCCACGACCGCCGGCCCAGCTGCTGGAGCCGCTCCTCGAGCCGGTCGGCAGCGGCCAGGAGGTAGCGCACATCGTCGGCGGCGTACTCGACCTGGGTCGGGGTGAGGGGCCGCTTGAGCCAGTCGGTGAAGCCCTCGTCGTGGCGCAGCTTGACGCCGACGGCCGCCTCGAGCAGCCGCTCGAGCGAGAGCGACCCGCCGTAGCCGGCAAAGCCCGCCGCAAGCTGCGTGTCGTAGATCGCGGTGGGGCGCAGGTCGAAGTGCAGCACGAAGGCCGCGAGGTCGCCCGACGCTGCGTGCATCACCTTGGTGACGGCGGGATCGGCCATGATCTCGGCCACCGCCTCTGGCGGCGCGCCCTCGAGCGGATCGACCACGGCGAGCCGGTCGGCGGTCGCGATCTGGATCAGGCAGAGCGCCGGGGCGTACGTGCGCTCCCAGACGAACTCGGTGTCAACGGCGCAACGGCCCTCCGCGCGGGCGTCCGACAGCAGCGAGGCGAGTGCCTGGGCGTCTGTGATTCGCTCGATCGTTGAGAGCGCCATCTGGGAATGACTGTAGCGCGCGACACGAAAGGCCGATGACGTCTGTGTGACCGCGCCGACCCCCTATGTGCGCGGGCCACATGTTCGATCTAAGCTGGAGAACACATGGATACCTGGGTGATCTGGATCATCCTCGGAGTTGCGTTGCTGATCCTGGAGGCCACGACCACCGCGTTTGTGGCGGTCTACTTCGGCGTTGCCGCGATCGTCGCCGCAATCGTGGGGCTCGCAGGCGGCCCGCTCGCCCTCCAGATCCTCGCGTTCGCCATCACCGCGTTCGGCGCCATGTACCTCACGCGCCCGGCGCTTCGGCGCGCGGCCAACAAGGGCCCCGGGCTGCGAACGGGCGTCGATGCGATGCGCGGGCGCAAGGGCATCGTCACCAAGGCGATCGCCGAACTGGAATCCGGCCAGGTGCGAATAGATGGTGACATCTGGAGCGCGCGGAGCTTTTTCGACGGCGAGCAGGTGCCGGTGGGCACCAAGGTGGAAGTGGTCGAGATCAAGGGCGTGACGGCGCTGGTGCTGCCGGTGCACGGCTCTGAAGACGAACAACTTGAAGGAGCGACTTCGTGATTCTCACAATCATCGCTGCAATCGTGGCGCTGTTCGTGCTCGTGACCGTCGCCGGGTCGGTGAAGGTCGTGCGCCAGAGCTACGTGGGCATCGTCGAGCGGCTGGGCCGCTACCAGCGCACCCTCCAGCCGGGCGTCCACATCCTCGTGCCGTTCCTCGACCGCCAGCGGATGGTGGTGGACATGAAGGAGACGGTGCAGCCGTTCCCGCCGACGCCGGTGATCACCCAGGACAACGTGACGATCGGCGTTGACACCATCGTCTACTACCAGGTGACAGACCCCACGGCGGCCGTGTACGGCGTCGCCAACATGCTGCTCGCGATGGAGCAGCTCACCATCACGACGCTGCGAAACGTGGTCGGCGCCATGACGCTCGAGCAGACGCTCACCAGCCGCGACCAGATCAACACCCAGCTTCGCGTGGTGCTCGACGAGGCCACCGAGAAGTGGGGCGTGCGCGTGACGCGCGTCGAGCTCAAGTCGATCGACCCGCCGCGCTCCATCCAGGAGGCGATGGAGCAGCAGATGCGCGCCGACCGCGCAAAGCGGGCCACGGTGCTGCAGGCCGAGGGCGAGAAGCAGTCGGCCATCCTCCGCGCCGAGGGCCTCCAGCAGGCCGCGATCCTGAACGCCCAGGGCGAGCAGCAGGCAAACGTCCTGCGCGCCGAGGGCGACCGCCAGGCCCGGGCGCTGCGGGCCCAGGGCGAGGCCGAGGGCCTGCGCCAGATCTTCGAGATGATCGACAAGTCCGGGGCCGACGTCGCCACGGTGCTCGGGTACAAGTACCTCGAGGCGCTGCCGACGGTCGCCGCAGGCGAGGCGAACAAGCTCTTCCTGCTGCCCTCGGGAGCGTCCGACGGGATGGCCGCCGTGGCCGGGCTGGGAGCCGCGTTCGCCGCCGGATCGAGCGCTGCGACGCCTCCCGCGCCGCCGAAACCCGCCCCGCCGGCAGTGCGGCGCGTGCCCACCGATCAGGTCACGCCGCCCGAGGATCGCACCGCCTGAACTGAACCCGGAGCCGACGACCGCCGGGGACGGGTACAATCTGCCCGCCTGTGACTGTGATTCATCGTCGTCCCCGCCTTTGGGCCGCCGCCGCCCCGCTCGCGCTGGTCATCTTGCTCGTCGCAGCGGCGCCCGCGTTCGCCAATACAGCCACGCCGGTGACGCCCGAGAGCTCCAACGCAGACTCGATCAACCACATCTACTACGCGGTGCTGGGCGTCTGCCTCACCATCTTCGTCCTGGTCGGCGGCTGGCTCTTCTACACGTCGGTGCGCTTCCGCGAGCGCCGCGGAGACACGCACGAGCCGCCCCAGACGCACGGCTCCACCCGCCTCGAGATCGGCTGGACCATCGTGCCGATCCTGATCATCGCCGGCATCCTGGTCTACGTCTTCATGCAGATCCCCGACGCCGAGAAGATCTCGTCCAACGCGATGGACGTGAAGGTGTCGGCCGCGCAGTTCTCGTTCTCCTACACGTACCCGTCGGGCAAGCCGCCGCCGGACGCCAGCACCCTGGTGCTGCCCGTCAACCGGCCGGTGAAGCTCACGGTCACGTCCAAGGACGTCGCCCACGACTGGTGGGTGCCCGCGCTCGGGCCCAAGATCGACGCGATCCCCGGCCGCACCAACTACGACGGGTTCACGCCCACCAAGGTCGGCACGTACACGGGGCAGTGCGCAGAATTCTGTGGTGTCGGACATGCCGGCATGCTCATCACCGTCCAGGTGGTCTCACAGCACACGTGGGACACGAATCCGAAATACAGTGGGCTGAGCTAGATGGCAACTGACGTCCTCCCAACGCCGCACGTGACCGTCGAGTCCTCCGAGGAGAACAACAACCTCTGGACGTGGCTGACGACCGTCGACCACAAGCGCATCGGGATCATGTACCTGGTGCTGACGTTCCTGTTCTTCCTGATCGGCGGCATCTTCGCGCTGGTCATCCGGCTGCAGCTCGAGCACACGTCCAACACCCTGGTCTCGGCCCAGAACTACAACGAGCTGATGACGATGCACGGCACCACCATGATCTTCCTGTTCGTGGTGCCGGTGATGGCCGGGTTCGGCAACTACCTGGTGCCGCTGCAGATCGGCGCGCGCGACATGGCGTTCCCCCGGCTGAACGCGCTCTCGTTCTGGCTGCTCATCTTCGGGGCGCTCGTGCTCTACACCGGGTTCGTGTGGGGCGGCGGGCCGGCGAGCTCCGGCTGGACGAGCTATCCGCCGCTCTCGGTGCAGTCGGTGGGCCACGGCCAGGACCTGTGGATCGTGGGCCTGCACGTGATCGGCCTCTCGTCCCTGATCGGCGCGATCAACTTCCTCTGCACCATCCACAACATGCGCGCGCCCGGGATGCGGCTGTCGCGGATGCCGCTCTTCACGTGGACCATCGAGATCTACTCGATCATGATCGTGGCCGCCGGCCCGGTGCTGGCCGGGGCGCTCACGATGCTGCTGCTCGACCGCAACTACGGCACCAGCTTCTACGACCCGGCGCACTCGGGCAACGTGCTGCTCTACCAGCACCTGTTCTGGTTCTACTCGCACCCGGTGGTGTACGTGATGGCGCTACCGGGCTTCGGGATGATCTCCGAGATCCTGCCGGTGTTCTCGCGAAAGCCGCTCTTCGGCTACAAGGCGCTGGTCTACTCGACGGCCGCGATCGCGTTCCTCGGGTTCCTCGTGTGGGGCCACCACATGTTCGCGGTGGGCTTCTCCGAGCCGGTGCAGGTGTGGTTCATGCTGACGTCGATGATGATCGCGGTGCCGACGGGCGTGAAGATCTTCAACTGGATCGGCACGATGTGGATGGGCCGCCTGCGGTTCGAGCCGCCCATGCTGTTCGCGGTGGGCTTCATCGGCCTGTTCCTCATCGGCGGCCTCTCCGGCATCATGCTGGCGGTCTACCCCATCGACCAGCAGGTGACCGACACCTACTTCGTCGTGGCGCACTTCCACTACGTGCTGGGCACGGTGCCGGTGTTCGCGGTGATGGCGGGCGTGCACTTCTGGTATCCCAAGATCACGGGGCGGATGCTCGACCGCCAGCTGGGCGTGCGCAGCTTCTGGGTGCTCTTCATCGCGTTCAACATGACGTTCTTCCCGATGCACGCGATGGGCCTCTCGGGCATGCCGCGGCGCGTCTCGACGTACACCAACCACTCGTGGCAGCTCTACAACCAGATCGCCACGCTGGGCTCGCTGCTGCTCGCGGTGGGCGTGATGATGGTGCTCTGGAACTGCATCAGCTCGCTGCGGTACGGGCGCATCGCGCCGAACGATCCGTGGGGCGGTAACAGCCTGGAGTGGTACACCACCTCGCCACCGCCGGCGCACAACTTCGACGAGCTCCCGCCCATCGAGAGCGAGCGGCCCATGTGGGATCTGCGGCAGGCGCAGGCCGCCGCCAAAGCTGGTGCGGCACCGGTAGAATCGGTCTCCTGATGCTGGACAAGCCCACCGCCAAGAAGAACATCCGCCTCGCGCTCTGGCTGTCGCTGGCGTCGCTCTTGATCTTCATCGCGACGTTCGTGGTCGGGGAGATCACGATCCACTCGTAGGCCATGGCAGACAACGACGCCCACGACAACCCGTTCCACCTGCCCTCACCGTCGGCCCTGCCGATCGTGCTGGGCTTCGGCGTGGCCCTCACCCTGTTCGGCTTCGTGCCGGATGCACGGGCGTGGCGCCTCAGCCTGGTCAGCATCGGCGCGATGATCACGCTGATCTCGATGGTCGCCTGGGTGCGCGACGCGATCGCGGAATACCGCGACCTGCCCGACTGACCCACCGCGCCCCGTTCACCTCCCCGCGCCCCTCGCTGGGCCGTAGCCCCGCGGAGCTACAAGAGGTAGACGACCGTGTACAGGAGAATCCAGACCACGTCAACGAAGTGCCAGTAGAGGCCGGTCACTTCGAGGCCGAGGTGGGATTCTGGTGAGTATCGGCCGCGCTTGGCGCGGACGAAGGCGATGGTCAGGAGCGTCGCTCCGATGAACACGTGAAGGCCGTGCAGGCCCGTCAGGGCGAAGAAGGCGCCTGCGAACGCATTGGTCGAGGGCGAGAACCCGAGCGTGATGTACTCGTGGATCTGCAGCGCCAGGAATGTGAGGCCCATCAGGAGCGTCAGCCCCAGCCCCACCACCAGCCCGTTGCGGTTGTTCCGCCGGATCGAGACCAGCGCCCAGTGCATCGTGAACGACGAGCTGATCAGGATCGCGGTGTTGATGCCCGTCGCCTCGACCGGCAGCTTCAGGCCGTCGGTCGGCCACGAGTTGCTGGTGAACCGCAGGAAGAAGAAGGCCGTGAAGAACGAGCCGAACAGCATCGCCTCCGACCCCAGGAACATGACCATCCCGAGGTAGACGCGGTTGGTGAGCAGGCTCTCCTTCTCCTCGACGACCGGCTCGGGCAGCGCCGAGCCGTCGAACGGCACGCTGGACGCGCTCACTGGCGGCCCGCCGAATCGGGAGAGGTATCGCCGCTCTCAACGTGCGACACGGGCACCTTGGTATCGGCCTTCAGCCGATCGACCAGGTCGCGCCGCATCCACCCCGAGCGCGTCCGCGGGAGCGTCGAGATGATGATCTCGGCCGGCGGGTCGCTCGACTCCACCGCATCCATCACCGCGCTGTAGGGATCTGCCGCGACCACGCGGCCGTCGGCCTGCACGCCGGCTGCCAGGAGGGCCGCCAGCGTCGCATCGAGCCGCCTGCGCGTCTCGAGCGCCACCTGATCCTCGTCCACCACCCACTTGTCGGCAGGATCGTTCTGCGGGCAGATGACCGTCACCCGCGAGGGCTCGGCCTGGGCCCGCGCCTTGACCGCCGCGATCAGCGAGTCGCTGGCCACGGTCTGGTTCGCGACCACCAGGATGTGCTTGAGCGACGACATGATCGCCTCCCTCTGAGCCGGGCTGGCCACAGCGAGCGCCGCCGGCACCGGCCGTTCGACCGGCTCGGGCTGATGCACCGTCACGATGGCGTGGCGGGCACCCGGGATGCCGTAGGCGTACGGGCTGCCGACCACTTGCGGCGGCTCGTCGAAGTTGAAGATCGGCGCGGGCGAGGTGACCATCCACTCGAGCGTGAGCGACCGCCAGGGGTTGGCTCCAGCCTTCTTGCCCCGGGCCCATGAGTGGATCATGTTGTAGAGGAAGATCAGCGTGGAGGCGCCCAGGATGAACGCCCAGATCGAGATGAAGAAGTTGACGGCGCCGAACCGGTCGGGATAGTCCACCACGCGCCGGGGCATGCCCTCGAGGCCCAGCCAGTGCATCGGCATGAACGTGAAGTTGAAGGCAAAGAACGTGATCCAGAAATGGAGCTTGCCCAGCGTCTCGTCATACATCTTGCCCGTCATCTTCGGGAACCAGTGATAGATGCCGGCATAGATCGTGAACACCGAGCCGCCGAACAGCACGTAGTGGATGTGGGCCACCACGAAGTACGAGCTGGACACGTTGATGTCGATCGGCAGGATCGCCAGGAACACGCCGGAGAGCCCGCCGATGGCGAACGTGAACAGGAACCCGCAGGCAAAGAGCATGGCGGTCGTGAGATGGATCACGCCCTTCCACATGGTCGCGAGCCACGAGAACATCTTGATGCCGGTCGGCACCGCGATCAGCATGGTGGTGAACATCATCGGCACGCGCAGCCACGGCGCCATGCCCGAGATGAACATGTGGTGCGCCCACACCGTGAACCCGAGCACACCGATGGCCACGGTCGAGAGCGCGATCAGGCGATAGCCGAAGATCGGTTTGCGCGAGTGAGTCGCGATCACCTCGGAGATGATCCCGAACCCGGGCAGCATCATGATGTACACCGCTGGGTGCGAGTAGAACCAGAAGATGTGCTGGTACATGATCAGGTTGCCGCCGGCCGCCGGATCGAAGAAGTGGGTGGGGAAGAGCCGGTCGAACAGCACCATGAACTGGGCGCCTGCGATGAACGGCGTGCCCAGCACCACCAGCGACGAGGTGGCGAGGTTGGCCCACACGAGCAACGGCATCCGCCAGAAGGTCATGCCCGGCGCGCGCATGGTCACGATGGTGACCAGGAAGTTGACGGCCGTGGCGATGGACGACGCGCCGGCGAACTGCACGCCTATGACCCAGAACGTCTGGCCGGCAGGCCCGTGCACCGCCAGCGACGGGTAGTTCGTCCAGCCTGCGTCGAAGGCGCCCACCAGGAACGATGAGCACATGCAGACGCCGGCGATCGGCAGCATCCAGAACGACAGCGCGTTCAGCCGCGGGAACGCCATGTCCTGGGCGCCCAGCATCAGCGGGATGACGATGTTGCCGAGGCCCGCGAACGCCGGGATGATGAACAGGAAGATCATCAGCGCCGCGTGCACCGAGAAGAGGCCGTTGTACGTGCTGGGCGAGAAGTACTGCTCGCCCGGGGTGGCCAGCTCGGCGCGGACGCCCTCGGCTAGCGCGCCGCCGATCATGAAGAACACGAAGGTGGTGCACAGGTACTGCATGCCGATCACCTTGTGATCGGTGTTGACCTTGAAGTAGTCCTTCCACGTGTAGGCGCCGTGCGCGGAGTGATCCTCCTCGACCCACGTCGGGCTGCCCACGAGGTATCCCCACCAGTAGTCGAAGCAGCCGATGCCGATGAGGAAGGCGACGCCGCCGAACACCATCATGAACGTGTCCTCGACGCCCGAGTCCTGTGCCGGGTAGCCGAAGAGCCAGCTGCGCACCGCCATCACGCCGAAGCGGCCGATGAGCGCGCCGAGCACCGTGCACCAGGCGGCCCGCACGAGGCTGCCCCTCAGCCAGATGGACTTCTGGGGGCCGCTGTGGCCGTGCTCGTGCGAGGCGTGTCCGCCGCCGCCACCGTGGAGTTCTTCAGCGTGCGCGGTCATCCGTTACTGCCTTTCAGGATGAAGTTCACAAGTGCGTCGATGTCTGCCGACGAGAGCTGGGTGCCGAAGGTGCCGGGCATCAGGTTGGGCTGGAAGCCCGACACGATCACCTTGTTGGGATCCTCGATCGACTCCTTGACGTAGTCCTCGGGCGACTGCCCGCCGCCGTACTTGGCGGCGTCGGAGGCGACGTTGTCCAGGTTGGGGCCGACGCTGCCGGTGGCACCGGCCGCCGAGAGCGTGTGGCACGACGCGCAGTTGGTGCTGAACAGCGACTTCGCGTCAACGGCGCCGCCCGACCCGGAGCCGGATCCGGATCCCGCCGAGGCGGCCGGAGCGTTCTGGAGCGCCAGCTGCGCCTTGACCCAGAGGTTGAACTTGGCCTCGGAGACGACGTTCACCACCGTGCGCATCTGGCTGTGGCCGATGCCGCAGAGCATGTTGCAGATGACGGCGTAGGTGCCCTCGCGGATGGGCGTCACCACCAGCTGGGTGGGATCGCCGGGCACCGCGTCGATGCCCTCGCGGAAGGCCGGGATGTAGAAGCCGTGGATCACGTCGTTCTTGACGCCGAACACGTGGAAGACGACCTTCTGGTTGACCGGCACCTCGAGGATGCCTGCGTCCTTGATCTTCTGCGACGGGTAGTCGAAGTTCCACTCGAACTCACGGCCGGTCACGTTCACGACCAGCTGCGTGTTGGACGTGTTCTCGTTCTTGGAGAGCGTGATGGCGCCGTAGACGGCGAAGCCGAGCACGAGGAGCAGCGGGATGAGCGTCCAGATGATCTCGAGCGCCGTGTTGCCGTGGATGGGCTCGCCGTCGGACATGTCGCCGGGCTTGGCGCGGAACTTCCACATCGAGTACCCCAGGAAGGTCACCACAAGCGCGAAGATGTAGGACGCCATGATCATGGCTGCCTGGTAGATCTCGTCGTGCCGCTGGGCCTGGATCGAGGCCTGCACCGGGAACCACGACGGGGTCAAAAGGATCGCTACGGCGCCGATGGTCCCCAGGACGACTGCGAACAGCCCAACTTTGAAAGCTTGCACGCGGAGAATCCTAGGGCAATGGCCGGACCCGGGCAACGACAAGCGACGTGATGGGGCCAGGGTCTACAGTATTGGTGCGTGGACCTGGTTCTGCAACACATTCCGCACATCATCCCGGCCGTCATCGGGCTGGGCTTTCTGGTGCGATTCGGCATCTACGCCCGGAGGCTGCCGCCGAGCGATCTCACCGACGAGCAGCTGGCCGAGTGGAACGCCCGGCACTCCCGTCGCGGGCGGGGCTCAGCCGACCCAGACGACGTGCAGCTCGCGCGGCCCGTGGGCGCCGCGGATCAGCACTCCCTCAATGTCGGCAGTCCGGCTGGGGCCGGTCACCAGGGTCACGACTGACGCGCGCTCGAGCTCGGGCGCGATCCGCTCGAGCGCCTCGGTGAGCGTCTCCACCACGTCGCCTGCCTCCACGATCGCCACGTGCACCGGGTCGGCGAGGCCCGCCAGGCGGCCGCCGTTCAGGCGCGAGCTAATGACCACCGTGCCGGTCTCGGCGATCGCCGTGAGCGTGCCCGTGACCGAGACGCCGTCGCCGGCCAGGTCGGCCGCAGCGTCGCGGCCCCGGTAGAACTTCGCGCCGCCCACGGCCTCGAGCGCCTCGCGGAACCTCTCGATCACCGGTCGCCGCCGAGATCGCGGGTGCGCGTGAACCGCCGGCCGGGCCCCGGCAGCCGGCCCGCGAGCGGTGCCAGCCGAAGCGACGCGCGGTAGGCCCACGGCCGGCTCCAGACCTCGCTCCACACGCGGAAGCTGAGCCGCTCGAGCCGGCCGGCCACGTCGGCCGCGCGGTCGCGGCGGAGGTCCAGCAGCAGGTCGTGCAGCGGGATCTTCACCGGGCACACGTCGTCGCAGGCGGCGCAGAGCGACGAGGCGTGGCTCAGCTCGCCCGCCTCCTTCTGCCCGCGGAAGAGCGGCGTGAGCACCGCTCCGATCGGGCCGCCGTACACCCAGCCGTAGGCGCTTCCCCCGACCTGGCGGTACACGGGGCAGACGTTCTGGCAGGCGCCGCAGCGGATGCAGCGAAGCGCGCTTGCATAGCCGCTCTCGCGGATCGCGCTGCGGCCGTTGTCGATCAGCACGAGGTGCATCTCCTCGGGGCCGTCGTCCTCGCCCTCGCGGCGCGGCCCCTGGATGAGCGAGACGTAGGAGCTCATCCGCTGCCCGGTGGCCGATCGCACGAGGAGCGGCAGGAGCACGCCGAGGTCAGCGAGCTTCGGGACCACCCGCTCGATCCCCATCAGCGCGATGTGCACCGGCGGCATCGCCGACGAGAGGCGCTGGTTGCCCTCGTTCGAGACGATCGCGAGCGAGCCGGTCTCGGCCACGCCGAAGTTGACGCCGGTGATCCCCACGGTGGCCGACTCGAACCGTGCCCTCAGATGCCCGCGCGCGAAGGCCACCAGCTCGGCGGGGTCGTCGCCCAGCGACCGCCCGGCCAGCGGCTCGAACAGCCGGCGCACGCGGTCGCGGCTCCAGTGGATGGAGGGCGCGAGGATGTGCTCGGGCCGCTCACCCGCCATCTGGATGATGAACTCGCCGAGGTCGGTCTCGGACACCTCCACGCCGTCTGCCTCGAGCCGCTCGTTGAGGCCGATCTCCTCGGCGAGCATCGACTTGCCCTTCACCACGCTGCCGCCGTGGCGGCGGACGATCTCGCTCACGATGGCGGTCGCCTCGGCGCCGGTTGCCGCCCGGTGGACGATCACGCCGTTTCGCTCGAGCTTTGCCGTGAGCTCGCCGAGGTAGCGCGGGAGGTGGCGGATGGCCTCGTCGCGGATCTCGGCGCCGCGGTCGCGCAGCGCATCGAAGCCCTCGATCTCGCCCGTGGCGACGACGCGCGCGTCGGACTGGCGGTCGGTCATGCCGGCGATGGCCGAGCGCAGATCGACGTCGCCCAGCCGCTCGTGCGCGCGGGAGGTGAACGTGCTCACAGGGCCTCGGCCAGCACGGTTGCCAGGTGTGAGACCCGAACCGGCGCGCCCACCCGCGAGGCCCGGCCGCCGAGCTGCATGGCGCAGCCGGGGTCGGCGCTCACGATCAGGTCGATACCGGCGGCCCGCGCCGCGCCGAGCTTGTCGTCGGCCATCGCCGTCGAGACCTCGGGGTAGCGCACGCTGAAGGTGCCGCCGAAGCCGCAGCAGCGATCCGAGCGCGGCAGCTCCACGAGCGTCGCGACGGATCGGAGCAGGGCGCGGGGCTGCTCGGAGACGCGCAGCTCGCGCAGCATGTGGCACGAGTCGTGGTAGGCCACCGTGCGGTCTCCCGGCGTGCCGATCTGCGTGAGGCCGAGCTCATCGACGAGGTACTGCGAGAGCTCGAACACCCGGGCGGAGACGGCCCTGGCCCGCTCCCGCTCGGCACCCTCGAAGAGCTGCGGCCAGTGCAGCCGCATCATCGCCGCGCACGAGCCCGCGGGCACCACCACGGCATCGGCGCCCTCCAGCGCGCGCAGCGTGGTGCGCGCCACGCGGCGGGCGTCGGCGACGAAGCCGCTGTTCCAGGCCGGCTGGCCGCAGCACGTGGCTCCGCGGGGCCGCTTCGGCTCGACTCCCGCAGCGCGCAGCACCCGGGCCGCATCGCGCACCGCAACGCCGCTGACGGCGTCACCGAGGCAGGTGGGGAACAGCGAGACCATCAGGCGTCATCATACGGGCATGAACGCGATCGTCCTCGAGGAGCTCGGCGAGCCGTCCGGCCTGCGCCTGCGGCAGCTGCCCGACCCCTCACCCGAGCCGGGTGAGGTGGTGGTCCAGCTGGTCACGGCGGCCATCAACCGGCGCGACGTGTGGATTCGCCGCGGCCGGCCCGGCGCAGTGGTGGGCTCGGTGCTGGGATCCGACGGCGCCGGGCGGGTCGTGGCCCACGGAGCGGGCGTCGAGTCGCCGGCCATCGGCACCGAGGTCGTGATCAACCCGGGCGTCCGATGGGGCCCGCGGGAGAGCGCCCCGGGCCCCGACTTCAACATCCTCGGGATGCCGCGCCAGGGCACCTACGCCGAGCTGATCGCGATCCCCGCAGACCACGTGCTCCCGCGCCCCGAGCGGTTCGACTGGCGCGAGGCCGCGGCGCTGCCGCTGGCCGGGCTCACGGCCTGGCGGGCGCTTCGCACGCGCGCGGGCGTGCAGGCGGGAGACCGCGTGCTCATCGCCGGGGCCGGCGCCGGCACGGCCACGTTCCTGGTCCAGATCGCCCACGCCCTGGGCGCCGAGGTGATCGTGACCTCGTCGTCGCAGGCCAAGATCGACCGGGCGATCGCGCTCGGCGCCTCGGGCGGCGCGCTCTACACCAGCCCCGACTGGCCCGAGCAGGTCGGCGAGGTGGACGTGATCATCGACTCGGCGGGACAGCCCACCTGGGACGGCGCGTGGCGCTGCCTTCGGCCCGGCGGCACGCTGGTGAGCTTCGGGACGACTGCGGGCGCCGAGGCGAGCATCTCGATCGCGGCGACGTACTTCGGCCAGTGGACCATCGCCGGCACCACGATGGGCTCGGCCCGCGAGTTCGATCAGCTGCTGGCGCACGTGGCCGAGACGACGTGGCGGCCCGTCATCGACCGGGCGTTCCCGCTTGCCGAGGCCGCCGAGGCGCACGCCCACATGGACGCCGCCGACCGGTTCGGCAAGGTCGTGCTGGACGTGGCCCTGTGACCGTGCACATCACCTCGGTGGGCCTCTCGTTCGGGGCCGACATGATCCTGGACGACGTCTCGGCCATCATCCGGCCGCGCGACCGCGTGGCGCTGATCGGGCGAAACGGCGCCGGCAAGACCACGCTCCTTCGCATGGTCGCGGGCGAGCTCACGCCCGACAAGGGCGAGATCTCGGTGACCACCGGCACCCGCATCGCGCTGCACGACCAGCGCCCGCCGCTGGCATCCGCCACCACCCTCGGCGAGTACGTCGGCGGGGGAGCGGCGGCCGCCAGACGGCTCGAGGCGGAGCTACGTGAGCTGGAGGAGCGCATGGCGGCGGGCGACAGCGACGGCTCGGTCATGCGGCGCTACGACCAGGCCCAGCGCGAGTTCGAGCGTGCCGGCGGCTATGCATGGCGCTCGCGGCTGGAGAGCGTCGCACGGGGCCTGGGCTTCTCGCCCGACGATCTCGACCGGCCCCTTCGCAGCTTCTCGGGCGGCGAGCTGACCCGCGCGTCGCTCACGCGCGCACTCGCTGCAGAGCCGGACGTGCTGCTGCTGGACGAGCCCACCAACCACCTGGACACCGCCGCCATCGAGTGGCTCGAGGAGCACATCGACGGGCTCGACGCCGCCGTGCTCTTCGTCTCGCACGACCGCTGGTTCCTGGAGTCGGTGGCCAACGGCGTGCTCGCGATCGAGCGCGGCAAGGGGCGGTTCGAGAAGGGCAGCTACTCCCACTTTCGCCGCGTCGAGGCCGAGCGGCTCGCGGCGCAGGCCGGTGCGTTCGACCGCCAGCAGGCCGAGCTCGCCCACCTCCAGCGGTTCGTGGACCGGTTCCGGTACGGCACCAAGTCGCGCCAGGCGCAGTCCAAGCTGAAGGCGATCGCGCGGATCGAGCCGATCGAGAAGACCACCACGCAGAAGTCGCTGCGCTTCGAGTTCCCCGATCCGCCGCGAAGCGCGCGCGTGGTGCTGGAGACCGAGGGGCTCACGATCGGCGTCGCCGGGCGCACGCTCATCAAGGGCGCGTCGTTTGCGATCGAGCGCGGCCAGCGCGTGGCGCTCCTGGGGCCCAACGGCGCCGGCAAGACGACGCTCATCGAGACGCTCCTGGGGAACCGCGCCCCCGAGCACGGCCGGGTCAAGTTCGGCCACAACGTTGAGCTCGCCTACTACTCACAGCAGTCGCTCGAGCTACCCGACGCCTACCGGATGATCGACGTGATCACCGCAGAGGGCCTGAGCGGGCCGAAGGCGCGCGACCTGCTGGGCCGGTTCCTCTTCTCGGGCGAGGACGTCGAGAAGCCGGTCTCGGCGCTCTCGGGCGGTGAGCGGCGGCGGCTGTCGCTGGCACGCACGGTCATCTCGGGGGCCAACCTGCTGGTGCTGGACGAGCCCACCAACCACCTCGACATCGAGAGCCGCGAGGCGCTGGAGGACGCGCTGGAGGCGTTTGCGGGGACGATGCTCCTGGTGTCGCACGATCGCGCGCTCATCGAGGCCATCGCCACGCGCACGCTCTCGATCGAGGATCAGCGGCTCATCGCGCGCGAGGGCGCGTTCGGCGCCTACGCGACGGCGCACGAGGCGCCCTCCGCGGCTGCGCCGGCGAAGCCTGCCCCCAGGCCTGCGGCGGCGCCCAAGCAGAAGGCAAAGCCCCAGCCGGCCCAGACGGGGCGGCCCTCACAGCGGGCCAGGCGCGAGGCGTCCAAGCTCGAGCGCGAGATCGCCGCGCTCGAGGAGGAGATGGGCGCGCTCGAGACGCGGCTCTCGGCGCCGGACGCCTACCAGGACTCCACCGCGCTCGCGGTCGACGGCCGGCGCCACCAGGAGCTCCAGCAGGAGCTGGCGTACAAGTACCGCGAGTGGGAGCAGTTCGCGACCCAGGCCGGGTGAACGAGCGGTGCCCGGCACCGTTCCCTCTACACCGTCAGCGTCGCCACCATTGCCTCTGCGATGTCGCGCAGTGACCGGCCCGTCTGCTGCGAGGCGCGCCGCATCCGGCTGAATGCCTCCTGCTCGGTGAGGCCGTCGCGCTCCATCAGAAGGCCCTTCGCGCGCTCGATCACCTTGCGCGCGGCCAGCGCGTCGCGCAGGTCGCTCGACTCCGCCCGCACCTCCTGCAGCTCGGCATGGCGCGCCCGCGCCGTCTCGATGGCCGGCAGCAGGTCGCCCTCGCGAAACGGCTTCACCAGGTAGCCGAACACGCCCGCGTCCACCGCCCGCTCCACCAGCTCGCGGTGGGAGAACGCCGTCACCATCACCACCGGGATCGGCCGCTGCTCCAGGATCTTCCGCGCGACGTCGATGCCGTCCATCCCGGGCATCTTCACGTCGAGGAGCGCGATGTCCGGCTCGGTCTGGGTCGCGAGCGCGACCGCCTCCAGGCCGTCGCCGGCCTGTGCCACCACCTCGAACCCGGCGCGCTCCAGCATCGCTGCCAGATCGAGCCGGATGATGGTCTCGTCCTCTGCTATCAGTACTCGGCTGGAAATCTCACCACCGCCTTCCCTCGTCCCCCTACCGCGAGCTCGAGGGTGCCCCCGAGCTCGCCCGACACCAGCGCCTTGGCGATGGTCAAACCCAGTCCGGCGGCGCTCTGCGGCGACGGGCCGCTGCCCTCGTCCTCGACGGTCAGCTCCACCATGTCGCCGGACATGTGCAACCCCACCGCGATCCCGCCGCCGCCGTGCTCCACGGCGTTTTGGAAGAGCTCGCAGAACACCAGGGCAAGCGCCGTGGCCCGCGCGCCCGAGAGCGTGACCGGATCCAGCTGCGAGTCGAGGCTGCGCCCGCCGAGGCCCTGGCCCAGCATCGCCTCGAGCGTGCCGACGAGCCCCGCGCAGTCAACGCCGTCCTCGCGCGTGGCTGTGAGCAGGTCGTGCACCGCCGCGATCGAGAGGATCCTGTTGACGCTCTCCTCGAGCGCCTTGGACGCATCGGCGTCGGTGGTCGCGCCGGCTTGCAGCCGAAGGAGCGATGCCACGGTCTGCAGGTTGTTCTTCACCCGGTGGTGGATCTCCTGGGCCAGCAGCCCGCGGAGCGCCGCCTGCGCGTTTGCCACCGCCGCGCTGGCCGCGTGGGCGATCGTGGTGAGCAGCGAGCGCTCCTCCGGCGACCACGACCGCGGCTGGGTCGAGAGCACCACCAGCGCCCCGGTGGTGCGCTGCTTCCACTGCAGCCGCTGGGCCAGATACGTCTCGCCCTGCTTGGGCGCGGACTCGGCGATCCTGATGAGGTCGGCATCGGGGCAGATGGTGCCCTCGCGGAACCCCACCGAGATGCCGTCCTCGTTCTTCAGCACCACCGCGCAGCCGTCGGCGTTCAGGGCGCGCATCGTGCGGGTCGCGATGCCGCGCAGCGCGTCGTCAAGGTAGAGCGACCCCGAGAGGGTGCGCCCGATGTCGGCGAGCGCCTCGAGCTCGACCACCCGCTGCTGCGAGCGCTCGTAGAGCTTCGCGTTCTCGATCGCCTGGCCGACCTGGCCGGCGATGGCAGAGAGCAGCGCGATCTCGTCGGGCCCGAACACGCGCGGCGCCCGGGTGCGGACGTTGAGCGCGCCCGCCAGCTTGTCGCGCGCGAGCACCGGCACCGCGAGGATCGACTCGTACTCGTCCTCGGGCAGGTTGGGAAACGACATGAACCGCGGATCCAGATGCGCGTCGCGCGCGATCACGACCGGTCGCATCGAGGCCGCCGCCACGCCCGTGATGCCCTCGCCCGGCGCCATGCGCGGCCGGTGGGCGGGGTCGTCGAAGCGCGCGCCGTGGGTGGCGCGGAGCTCGAGCATGCCGCTGGGCTCGTCGTAGAGGTAGACGAAGCACGCGTCGGTGCCCATCGCCTGGGCCACCTTCGAGGCGATCTGGGCGAACACCCCCGCCAGGTCGAGCGTCGAGTTGACCGCGGCGATGGTCTCGGTGAGGAGCTGGAGGTGGCGCGCCGCGCGATCGGGCTCGGCCGCGGCGGTCACCCCGGAGCCCTGGCGAGGCGGAATGGCATGGGCGGATTGTCGCCGATGCAGGGCCGCCGCACCACCAGCCGCGCGCTCGCTCCACGTCTCCATCGATCCACCTCCTCCGGGTTCCGGGCACAAAAAACGCCCCCAGGTCACGAAACGACAGGCGTTTCGTCAGCTGGAGGCGCCGTTGCCTCACGCGGCCCCCTCGGTGGGGCCACGAGCCCCAGAATACACGATCGAGCGGACTCTCAGCCGTCGCCGACCATGCTCACCAGCGCATCTGCCACCGCGGGATCGAACATCGCGCCGGCGTGGCACTCCAGCTCGATCACCGCCTCGGACACCGGCATCCCCTTGCGGTAGACGCGGTCGGAGATCATCGCGTGAAACGCGTCGCAGGCCAGGATGATGCGCGCGCCCAGCGGGATCTGCTCGCCTGCGAGGCCGTGGGGATAGCCGCTGCCGTCCCAGTGCTCGTGGCAGGCGATGACCAGCTCGCGGGCGCCGTCGAGCGCCGCAACCGGCTCGATGATGCGCGCGCCGAGCTCGGGATGGCGGCGCATCACCTCCCACTCGGCGTCGGTGAGCGGGCCCGGCTTCAGGAGGATCGGCGAGGGGATCCCGATCTTGCCGATGTCGTGCAGCGCCGCCCCCAGCGTGACGTCTCGCAGCTCGGTGCCGCTCAGGCCCAGGCGCTCTGCGAGCGTGGTCGAGAGCGACTCGAGCTCGCTGGCGTGGTCGCCGGTGTACTCGTCCTTGGTCTCGAGCGCAGTCGCCAGGGCAGTCACCGTGGCCATGAACGATTCGTCGAGCTCGGCGTAGAGCATCCGGTTGGTGAAGGCGATGAGGCTCTGATCGGCGATCCCCAGGAGCATCTGGCGATCGACTGCCGAGAGCGCGCCGCGCCGCGGGCCGCGGCGGATGACGAGCGCAGCCCGGTTGGCGGACCGCTCCCCCACCGCCACCACCGCGAAGGTCGAGCCGCTTGGAGTGGAGTCGAGGTGCGTGACGATCACGCCCGCCTGATCGACGCGGCGGGCCACCACGTCGCGGCGGTCGAGCGCGCCGGCAAAGAGCGGGTCGGTGACCGGCACGCTGCACGCCGAGAGGCGGGCCGACTCCTCCGGCGTGTAGCCGCGCACGGCGGCGGGGCGCATCTCGTCCCCCGTCCGGAACCAGACCGAGACGGCCGCGCACTCCACCAGCCGGTCAACGGTGGCCACGAGCATCGAGGCCACTCCCTCGACGCTGGTCTGGGCGGCGAGCGCCGCGCTGAGATCCAGCAGGCCCTGGGCGACGCGCGCCTGGTCGGACGCCGTGCGCGAGAGCCCGACGGCGCGACAGGCAAGGGCCGCGCGGGCGGCGATGCGCTCCACCAGCCGCAGGTCGGCGAGGCCGAACCGGTCGGCGCCGATCCGCGAGACCACGATGACCGCGCACGTCACGCCGTCTGCGACCACCGGGACCACCAGGAGCGACTCGTCCCCGGCCACCTCGGCGATGATCTTGGCGGCGTGCTGATCGGAGCGGGCGCTTCGCACCACGCGCGACGCGCGGTCGAGCATCGCCTTGCCCGCCGCGCCCACGCCCGGCGCGCAGGCCTCGCGGGCGGCCGCATCCGGGCACGGCCACTGGCCCAGGCCGCACTGCACCGACGGCACCACGCGGTTGTCGCCCGGCGACGGCAGGTACACCCGGCACGCGTCGAACTGCAGGAGCGTCTTCAGCGCATCCACGATCGCCCAGCCCACATCCAGGTCGGAGAGTGCCGACTCGAGCGTGCGCGTGCCGGGCGACGGCTGGTGCTCGATGACCTCCACGTCGCCGGCCGCTGCGGCCGCGGCCACGAGCCCGCACGCGGCGAGATCCTCGTCGGCGAAGTCGCGGTCGCCCCACACCGAGCCCACCAGCACCGCCAACCGGCGGCCGCCGCGGCGGACGGGCACTGCAAGCAGCGTCTGCTCCCCGTCGAGCCATTGCAGCGGCCGCTCGGTTGCTCCGGACACGGCTGTCTGCACGCTGTGCCGACGGATGCTCCGGCGGTGATCGGTGTCGCACGCCCATGAGCCGAGCTCACCGGCGGTGGTCACGAAACGCACCTCATCGAGTCCCAGCACGCACCCCAGGGCACGGCACGCGGCCGCGGGCAACTCCCCGGCGTGGGCATCCGAGAGCTCGGACACGGCGTCGGCCACCCGTTCGAGCGGGTAGGTGTCGTTGCCGAGGTCGCTGGAGCCTTTCGTCACCACGGCGAGCACGGTATAGACCACGCCCCGGGAGCGACATCCCCGGATCGAGGTACTGGGCCTACCGGGTTGGAGCCCGGTTAGGTCACCGGTGCCAGCAGCGCGTAGAGCCCGGCGGCAAAGAGCGCCGCCACCGGCAGCGTCACGACCCACGCGACCACGATGTTGGCGGCAACGCCCCAGCGGACGGCCGAGAGCTTGGTGGTGGCGCCGGCGCCCATCACGGATCCCGAGATGACCTGGGTGGTCGAGATCGGGAACCCGTTTCGGGCGGTGAAGAGGAGGACGAGGCTCGCCGTGGTCTGGGCCGCGAAGCCCTGCGGAGCCTCGAGCCGCGTGATGCGCGTGCCCATCGTGCGCATGATCCGCCAGCCGCCCACATAGGTGCCGATCCCCAGCGCGAGGCCGGCGCCGACCTTCACGTACCACGGGATGTAGAACGAGCTGATGTGGTGCGTCGAGTAGAGCGCCAGGGCGATCACGCCCATGGTCTTCTGGGCATCGTTCGTGCCGTGGAGAAACGCCATGAGGCTGCCCGAGACGATCTGCGAGTGGCGGAAGATGCGGTTCAGCGGCGCGGGGCGGAGCCTGCGAAACGCCGACAGGATCGCCACCATCACCACCACGGCCAGCACGAGCCCGATGAGGGGGCTCGAGACGGCCGGGATGATCACCTTGTCCCAGAGCCCGCCCCACTTCACGGCCGAGGTGCCGCCGCCTGCCACCGCCGCGCCGATGAGCGCGCCGATCAGGGCGTGGGACGACGACGACGGAAGGCCCATCCGCCAGGTGAGGAGGTTCCAGAGGGTCGCTCCCAGAAGCGCTGCGAGGAGCACCCGCAGGCTCACCTGGCCGTTCAGGAGGCCGCTGCCGACCGTGGTTGCCACCGCCGTCCAGGCAAAGGCGCCCGCGAGGTTCATCACAGCCGCGATGAGCACCGCGGTGCGCGGCGAGAGCGCGCGCGTGGAGACGCTCGTGGCCACGGCGTTGGCGGTGTCATGGAAGCCGTTGGTGAAGTCGAAGCCGATCGCGACCACGATCACGATCACCAGGAGCGTGTCGTTCATCGGTTCTTGAGATACACGCTCTCGAGCACGTGCGCGGCGTGCTCACAGGCATCGACCGCCTGTTCGAGGCCCTGGTGGATGTCCTTCCAGCGGATCACCACCAGCGGATCGAGCCCGTTGGAGAAGAGGTTGGCCGTGGCCTTTCGCAGCAGCCGGTCGGCCTCGTCCTCGAGCGAGTGGATGTCGACCAGGAGCGCGCCGACGTCCTTCAGCCCGTCGAGCCCCTCCACGGCGTCGGCCAGCTTGTCAACGGCGCGGAGGATCACGCCGGCCTGATCGACCGCCTCGGCCGGCACCTCCTCGACGCCGTAGAGCGTGAGCTGGTCGGCCACCTCGTCCATGAAGTCGCAGATGTCGTCGAGCGCCGTGCAGAGGTCGTAGATGTCCTCGCGGTCGATGGGCGTGACGAACGTCTTGTGCAGCAGCTGGACGATCTCGTGCGTGACCTGGTCGCCCTCGTGCTCGCGGTCCTTGATCTCGTCCACCAGCCCCGCGCGGTCGGGGTAGTGCTCCAGCAGCTCGAGCAGGAGCCGGGCCGTGGTGACCAGGTTCTGCGCCGAGCGGTTGAACAGGTCGTAGAACTCGCGGGACTGCGGGACGAGGCGGATCCGGGCCATCCCCACCACGGTACACGCTGGCCCACGAACCGTGCCGTCCGAAGCCGTGCCGATACTGGGCGGCAGATCGCCTTGGCAAGCCACTCGAACTCCACCGCGAAGCAGCCCCACCTGTGGGCCTACTGGCTGCCGTGGGCCCAGGAGCTGAAAGCAACGCCCACGGCGCGCATCAACCCCGCGGGCTCATGGAAGCCGGCGACCTCGACGCCGACCTGAGGCCGCTACGGCTCGCCGGCGGCCACGTCGAGGGCGCGGCGCTCCTCCGGTGAGAGCTCGACGTCGCTCTCGCCCTCGCGCACGTCCTTGATGTAGATGCGCGCGTAGTCGCGGCCCTGGATCGCCGAGAGCACGAGGCCCGAGCCGCCGGCGTCGGTCAGCGCGATGGTGGCCGACTGCTTGCCGCCCGAGCCCTCCAGGGCGTCGTAGCGAAGCAGCGAGCGGCGCTGGAAGCACGAGTCGATGCGGCCGATGGCCGCGCCCGTGGCGTTCTCGACGGCGCCGAAGCGCGACTCGCACGCCTCCACGCGCGCCAGGAGCCCCACCGCGTACTCCACCAGGTCGTGCGTGTTGCCGTTGACCACCAGCCGCTGGTTCGCCCGCAGCCGGCGCACCGAGACCAGCAGCCAGATCACCATGATCGCGAGGATCACTGCGAGCGCCGCAGCGGCGATCGCCAGATAGAAGGCCATGTCGGTACGGCTCATCCGGCGACCGTGAAGGTGACCTTCGTCGTGCGCGTGTTGTTGTCGAGCTTCACTTCGCCCGGCACCTTATCGCTGGTGATCGTGAGCGTGTACGGCGACCCGTACTGCGGCACGTTGGAGCTGTCGAAGATCTGGCCGAACGACACCTTCACCTTCGCCCCGGCGGCGATCGAGCTGATCGTCTTGCTCAGCTCGAGCGGCTTGTTGCCGGGGTGGGTCATCTTGAAGTGGATGGGGATCTGCACCTCGGTGAAGTTGCCCTTGTTGATGATGGTCACCTGGAACGAGAGCCCGGTCGAGTTCTTGACGGTGGTCGGGCCGGCGCCCTTCAGGACGACGCCCGACGGCTTGGCCACGATCTTCCCGACCTCCGTGCCGTGCAAACCCGTGGGCGGCTTGGACATGCGCTGGATGGCGGCGCCGAAGCCGGACGGCAGCACGAGGTTGGTGTCGCTCGGCGCCAGGAACTGCGAGGTAGGCGGCTGGGCCACCGTCTTGTCGGCCTGCAGGATGGCGGTGGACGCGCCCGAGAACGAGTCCTCGTAGATCACGTCGGAGGCCAGAAGCTTCTGCGTGCACGCCGCCATGGCGGTGCCGGACTTCACCACGCCCTTGGCCTTCCACGCGGCGGCGGCGTTGTTCGCCAGGCAGCGGAGGCCGTTGACGCGGTACTGGAGCGACTGCAGCAGGAACGGCTGCACGCCCTCGAGCTCCTTCGGGGGCTTCAGCGACGTCGCCTTGTTGACCGCGGCCTGCGACTGCTGCTGGAGCGTGGTGAGCTGCGAGGTGAACTTCTGCTCGGAGATGGCGCTCGAGAGCATCAGCGAGTGGAAGTCCTTGCCGGTCTGGTTGGACGAGGTCACGATGGGGCGCAGGTCGTTGAAGTACTTCTGCTGGGCCGACTCGCCCCCGCCGCCGGTGAGCCAGCTCACCAGGAGCCAGCCGAGCAGCACCACCACGAGGATGCCGCCGCCGAGCAGCGCCAGCCGCCCGTACTCCACCGACTGCGTCGAGCGGGGCCGGCGCGGTCCGCCGCCGCCACCACCACTGCCCCCGCGCGCAGAGGTGCGCAGCGTCGGCCGCGACCGAGGAGCCCGCGGAGGGGGGTTCGAAGCGTCGGTGTCGCGAGGAGTGGAGCCACCCGAAGGCCGGGTGACGCCCGTATCCTGGGGCTTGCTTGGCTCCTCCCAGTCCTCGTCGAAGAAGTCATCAGGAGGCACAAAAGTCACACTACCACGGCATACGGACAGGGATTTGCAGGACTCTTGGCCCCTCCAGCCAAACTCAAGCACGTGGCACAACCCGCTCAGCTTGACCCCACATCCGATCTGTCCGGCCGCACCGTGGCCGGTCGCTACCAGCTCGAGGAGATCCTGGGCAAGGGCGGGTTCGGGTCTGTCTACTCGGGACGCGACTCGCGCGGCACCGGATCGGTCGCCGTCAAGGTCTTCCGGCGCAGCGAAGGGCTGGCCGCCCGCGCCGAGCGCGAGGCACGCACCGCATCGAAGCTGGCACACCCCAACATCCACACGGTGGTGGGCGTCGAGTCCGACGACGACAACGCCTACCTCATCTCCGAGCTGGTGGTGGGCGAGCGGTTCGACAAGACCGACCTGAGCGACGAGCAGGCCGTGCGCGCGATCGCCGCCGTGGCCGATGCGCTGGCCCACGCGCACTCGCGCGGCGTCATCCACCGCGATGTGAAGCCCGCCAACATCCTGGTCTCGACAACCGGCGAGGTGTGCCTCACCGACTTCGGCATCGCCCGCGACGAGGACGCGCTCGAGACCACGTTCGAGGACCGCCTGATGGGCACGCTCTCCTACATGGCGCCCGAGCAGGCCGCCGGCGAGCGCGCGTCGGGCGCCACCGACGTGTGGGCCGCAGGGCTCACCCTCTACTCCTTCCTCTCGGGGCGAAACCCGTTCAAGGCCCGCACGCTGCCCGACCTGCTCGAGAAGCTCCGCGAGGGCGCCCGGCCGCTCTCCGAGACCCGCCCGGAGATCCCCCGCGAGCTCTCCGACGTGCTCGCGCGATCGCTCGACCGCGACCCGCGCAAGCGGCCTTCGGCCAACGAGCTGCGCGACCGCCTGCTGTCGTGCCTGGCGCCCGAGCCCGACCCCGCCGAGCAGCTGGCCGCCGAGCCCGAGAGCACCCCCGAGCCCCGCCGCGTCCCGCTGGTGAGCCCGCTCACCGCGCGCGCAGGCGCCACGGGCCTTGCGGCGATCTCGACGCTCTTCGTGCTCACCGCCTTCCCGTTCTACCCCACCCCGTGGACGCTGCCGCTGGCCGTCGCGCTCGGCGCGGTGGCGTGGTTTCGGCCGCGCGTCGCGCTCACCGCGGGCGCGGTGCTCTGCGTGCCGGCGTTCTGGAACCTCGCCGAGGCTGCCGGGCTCCTCTGGATCGGCCTCTCGGCAACCTGGATCCACCTCTCGCGCGACTGGGGCCGAAACCGGCCGCTGCTGCCGCTCGTGGCATGGCCGCTGGCCCTGATCGGGCTCGGCCCGGCCTACGCGCTGGTGGCCGGCACGGCGCCCACCCGCACACGGCGCATCTGCGAGGCCTCGATCGGCGCAGTCATCGTCCTCGCAACCGGAAACCTCGTCCCGGAGTCCGCCACGGCGGGCGTGGCCGGCTCGAACAACCCCTTCGTCTACCTCGAGGTGCTCGCACGCGCTCCGCAGGCGCTGGGCGTCGCCGTCGCCATGGTCGTCTTCGCAACGATCCTGCCGCAGGCGTGGAACCACCCGTCCGGGCGCCGCGGCCTCGCCGTCACCGCCTGGGCGCTGGGCTACGGGCTCGCCATGCTCGCCGTCCCCATCGTGCAGGGCTCGGCCGGGCAGCTGTGGCCCCGAGCGGCCTTGGTTGCGCTGGTGGCGGCTATAATCCCGGCCGCCTGGGCGCTGGTGCACCCTCGGTTCAGCTTCGGTAGGTGAGCCCTAAGCATTCAGGTGCCAGTGCCCCCACCCCTTCTCAAAGCATGAGTGTTCTTCGCAACATCGAACGCAAGATCGGTGACCTGGTCGAGGGGGCGTTTGGCCGCACGCTCCGCTCGGGGGTGCAGCCTGTCGAATTGGCGCGCAAGCTGGCCAAGGAGATGGACGACCACCGCACCATCTCGATCCACCGCGTCTACGTGCCCAACGCCTACACGGTGCACCTGAACCCCGAGGACCGCGAGCAGTTCGCGGCCTACGAGACGCAGATGACCAACGAGCTCGAGGAGTACCTCGCCGAGCACGCGCGGCGCGAGGGCTACAGCCTTGCGACGCGCCCGCACGTGGTGCTCGAGACCGAGCCCGAGCTGAGCGTGGGCCTCTTCGGCATCTCGGTGGATAGCGTGGACGGCAACGACATCCCGGTGGTCACGCCCAGCGCCGACATGGTCTCGGCCGCGCCGCCGGTGCCCATCCCCGACGAGCCGGTGCCCGTTCCCGTCGTGCCGCCGCTCCCGCCGGTGCCCGCGCCGCCCGCGGGCAGCGAGACCATGGTGTATGCCCCCGTGCCCGCTCCGCCCGCCCCCGAGCCCGACCCGGAGCCCGAGCCCGACATCGCCACCATCACCTGGGCCGGCCAGACGCTCGACCTCTCGCGGCCCGTGTCCACCATCGGCCGCTCGTCCAGCTGCACCATCGTGCTGGCCGATCCCAACGCGTCGCGCACGCACGCGGAGATCCGGCACATCGGCGAGGGCTACTCGCTGGTCGACCTGGGCTCCACCAACGGCACAGAGGTCAATGGCATCACCGTCAACGAGACTGCGCTGATGCATGGGGACGTGATCGGCGTGGGCCAGACCAAGCTCACGTTCGAGCGCCGCCTTGGTTGACCAATTACTGCTGGCACTCAAGATCGGGTTCGTGGTGCTGCTCTACCTGTTCATCTGGCGCGTGATCCGGGTGGCCTCCAGGGACATGGAGGTGGGACAGGAGAGCATGATCCTCACCCCGGTGCGGCCTGCTGCGCCGGTGCCCGAGCGGCCCGTGGCGCGGCTCGTCGTGACGCATAGCCCGGAGCTCCCCGAGGGATCGCGCATCCCCATCTCGCACGAGCTCACCGTGGGCCGCGAGGGCACGGTGGACATCACGCTCGAGGCCGACGGCTACGCGTCGGCGCGGCACTGCCGGTTCGTGCGCGGAAGCGACACCGACGTGATCGAGGACCTGCACTCCACCAACGGCACCTTCGTGAACGGCCAGCGCCTGAGCGGCGCCCAGTCGCTCATCGAGGGCGACACGATCACCATCGGCCAGACGCAGTTCACCTACGAGCGTGCAGCATGAGGCGCGGCGTCTCCGACCGCGCGGGCGCGACGCAGACCGGCAACGTGCGGCGCATCAACGAGGACTCCTACCTCATCCGCGAGCCGCTCTTCATGATCGCCGACGGCATGGGCGGCGCGCAGGCCGGCGAGATCGCCTCGCGCCTTGCCACCGAGCAGTTCGCCGCGGCGCGCCTCGTGCCCGCGCGCGGCGAGTCCACCCTGCGCGACACCATCACGGCGGCCAACGACAGCATCATCGAGCGGGCGCGGAACGACAGCGAGGTCACCGGCATGGGCACCACCGCCGTCTCGGCGCTGGTGGGCGAGGACGGCCGGGTCGCGTTCGGCCACGTCGGCGACAGCCGCGCCTACCTGCTGCGAAACGGCGAGCTCCGCCGTCTCACCGACGACCACTCGCTGGTGGGCGAGCTCGTGCGCGCCGGCGAGCTGACCGAGGAGGAGGCCGCCCACCATCCCCAGCGAAGCGTGATCACGCGCGTGCTGGGCGTCGAGCCCAACGTGTTGGTGGACACCTTCACCGTCGAGTCCGAGCCGGGCGACATCTTCCTGCTCTGCAGCGACGGGCTCACGTCCATGGTGGACGAGCACACCATCGAGCGACTGCTGGCCGATACCGACACGGCAGAGTCCGCAGCCGGCGAGCTGGTGCGCGCGGCGCTGAACGCAGGCGGCGAGGACAACGTCACGGTGATCGTGTTCAGGATCGACGACCTGACCCCCACCGAGGACGACGAGCAGACGCCCGGCGAGCACGTGCTGCCGCCCGAGGTGTGGTTCGGCGGCGCCGCCGACGACGACACCGAGGCCGAGCCCCGGCCGCCCGGCACCCGGCACACGCTGCGCATCGTGCTGACCACCATCGCGGTGCTCGTGGTGATCGCCATCGCCGTGGTGGGCGCGATCGCGGGGCTTCGCTGGAGCCACTTCGTCGGTGCCGACCAGCGAAGCGGCCAGGTCGCGGTCTACCAGGGCGTGCCGGTGGAGCTCCCCGGCGGCATCCACCTCTACCACGAGACCTACCTCTCCGACGTCCAGTACCGGTCGCTCTCCGAGAGCGAGCGGGCAAAGCTCTTCGACCACAAGCTGCAGTCCCAGAGCGACGCGCGCGCGGCCATCCAGCCGCTGGAGCTGCCGTGATCGTCCGCCTCATGCGCACCCCGCGCATGCGCGAGCTGGTGAACCTGGCGTGGGTCGGCGTGCTCACCGCCGTGGGCTTCCTGGCGGTCTACACGGCGCGGCAGCAGGACATCCGCTCGACGTCCCTGATCTATGCCGGCCTCTTCCTGGCGCTCTTCGTGGTCGCCCACCTGGTGGTGCGCGCGGGCCTGCCCAACGCCGATCCGTGGCTCCTGCCGCTGGCAGCGCTCATGAGCGCGATCGGGCTGATCGAGATCTACCGGCTCGACCCGGTGCTCGCCCGCGACCAGTCGGTGTGGATCATCGTGGGCCTCGCCGGGTTCACGGCCCTGATCTTCCTGCTGCGCGACCACCGGAAGCTCGAGAGCTACAAGTACACGCTCGCGGCCGCCGCGGTGGGGCTCCTCGCCTTCACGATGGTTGCCGGCACCACGGTGAACGGCGCCAAGCTGTGGCTCCGCGTCGGCGGCATCCAGGTGCAGCCGGGCGAGTTCGCAAAGCTCCTGCTGGTGATCTTCCTGGCGGGCTACCTGCGCGAGAAGCGCGAGGTGCTCACCTTCGCCCACCGCAAGGTGCTTGGCATCGGCATCCCGGCGCTCAAGCACTTCGGGCCGCTCCTCCTGATGACCGGCCTCGCGCTGGTGGTGGTGATCGTGATGAACGACCTCGGCACGGCGCTCCTGCTCTTCGGCATCTTCCTCGCGATGCTCTACGTGGCGACGGGGCGGCACGCCTACACCGTGATCGGCCTGCTGCTCTTCGCCGCCGGCTCCTACGTGGTCTACCACAGCATCGGCCACGTGCACGAGCGGTTCACGATCTGGCTCGACCCGTGGAAGACTGCCCAGTCGAGCGGCTACCAGATCGTCCAGTCCATCGAGGCCATCGCAGACGGCGGCGTGTTCGGCACGGGGCTCGGCAAGAGCTTCCAGCTGGTGGGAAAGCCGCCGCACCCCATCATCCCCGCGGCCCAGACCGACGGCATCTACGCCGTGTGGGCCGATGAGGCGGGGCTCGCGGGCGCCGCCGGCCTCCTGCTGGTGTACCTGCTGTTCGCCTACCGCGGCTTCAAGGTGGCGACGCTGGCCGAGGACGGGTTCTCGACCCTGCTCGCCGCCGGCCTCACGTTTGCCTTCGCGCTGCAGGCGTTCCTCATCGTCGGCGGGGTGACGCGGCTCGTGCCGCTCACCGGCATCACGCTGCCGTTTGTGAGCTACGGCGGCTCGTCGATCGTCTCGAACTTCCTGCTGCTCGCGCTGCTCCTGATGGTGTCCAACAGACGGCCGCGGGGAGTGCTCCCGTGAACCATCAGATCACCAACCTCTTCCGGCTGTGCGCGATCGGCTTTGCGGTGCTCATCTCGTTCACCGCCTACTGGCAGATCTGGGCGGCCGACTCGCTGGCCGACCGGTCGGATAACGCGCGGCTGGTGTATCGCCAGCTGCAGATCAAGCGCGGGCTGATCTTTGCCGCCAACGGCAAGACGGTGCTCGCGAAGAACCGCAAGTCGTCGCACGACGCGCAGACGATCTACACGCGCCGCTACCCGTTCCGCGGCCTGTTCGCACAGGTGGTGGGCTATAACAGCGCGGGCCAGGGCCGAAGCGGCATCGAGCTTGCCTACAACGACTTCCTGACATCGTCCAACTCCGACCTCTCGACCCAGCTCTCGAACCTCGGCGACTCGCTGCGCGGCCGGACCGTGACGGGCGACAACCTCACCACGAGCCTCTCGGTGCCGGCGCAGAAGGCGGCGATGCAGGGCCTGGGCAGCCTGCGCGGCGCGGTGGTCGCGATCCAGCCGCAGACGGGCCGCGTGGTGGCGATGGCCTCGACGCCGACGTTCGACCCCAACCTGATCGGGGCCAACTACGACAAGCTGATCGGCGCCCACTCCGGCGCGCCGCTCCTGAACCGCGCGACCCAGGGCCTCTACCCGCCGGGCTCCACGTTCAAGACCGTCACCGCCACGGAGGCGCTCAAGAGCAAGCAGTACACGCCCACCTCGCCGCTCACCAACGGCGCATCTCCGCTCATGGTGTTCGGCCGGCCGCTCGCGAACGCAGGCAACGAGCAGTTCGGCGACATCGACCTCACCACCGCGCTCACGAACTCCGTGAACACGGTGTTCGCCCAGATCGGCCAGCAGCTGGGCGCAGCGCGGCTGCGAAACGTGATGGGCCAGTTCGGCTTCTTCCAGACCCCGGCGATCGACCTTCCCGGCGGCGAGGTCGCGCCGTCCGGCTTCTACAACGGCTCGAAGCTGCTCTCCCAGACCGCGCCGATCGACGTCGCGCGCGCATCCATCGGGCAGGAGCGCCTGCTGGCGACGCCGCTTCAGATGGCAGAGGTCGCAGCCACCATCGCAAACGGCGGCGAGCTGATGCAGCCGAGCCTCGTGGACCGGGCAGTCACGCCCGGCGGATCAACCGTCTACCAACATCACCCGCAGGCCATCACCAAGGTGATGTCGAACGACACTGCAGCGCAGATGACCGGCATGATGCAGGACGTGGTCGACGAGGGCACGGGCGAGGCGGCCCAGATCGACGGCCTGCCCGTGGCCGGCAAGACCGGCACCGCCGAGATCGGACCGCCGGGCTCAAACCTCTACGACTCCTGGTTCATCGCCTTCGCGCCGGGCACCCCGGGAGCGACGCCCAAGATCGCAGTGGCAGTGATAATCGAGCACACGCAGGAGTTTGGCGGCCAGATCGCAGCGCCCATCGCCGCAGACGTGATCAAAGCCTATCTCGGCCCAAACCTGGCACAGTAGGCATTCGCACATGGACCCCGACCACCACCTCAACAACGGAAAGCTCTTCGACAACCGCTACCTGCTCGAGCGACGGCTCGGGTCGGGCGGGATGGCCGACGTGTACCTGGCCACCGACGAGACGCTGGGCCGCGAGGTGGCCATCAAGATCCTCTCCGACCGCTATGCCCGCGACGACGGGTTCGTCGAGCGCTTCCGCCGCGAGGCCTCGGCAGCGGCCGGCCTGAACCACCCCAACATCGTCGCCGTGTACGACCGGGGCGAGGCCGAGGGCACCTACTACATCGCGATGGAGTTCCTCGACGGGCCCACGCTCAAGCAGGAGATCACCAAGCGCGCGCCGCTGCCCGAGGCCGAGGCCATCGGCTGGGCGACGCAGGCGCTCGACGCGCTCGACTTCGCCCACAGGCGCGGGATCATCCACCGCGACGTGAAGCCGCACAACATGGTGCTCACGCACGACAACCGGCTGAAGGTCACCGATTTCGGCATCGCCCGGGCCCAGAACACGCAGGAGATGACGGAGGTCGGCTCCATCGTCGGCACGGCGCAGTACCTCTCACCCGAGCAGGCGCGCGGCCAGGCCGTGGGGCCCCAGTCCGATCTCTACTCGATGGGCATCGTGCTCTTCGAGATGCTCACGGGCGAGCTGCCATTTACCGGCGACGGCGCGGTGGACATCGCGATGAAGCAGGTCTCCGACCAGCCGCCGTCGCTTCGCAGCAAGAACCGGCTGGTGTCGCCCGACCTCGAGCAGGTCGTGATGCGCGCGCTCGCGAAGGACCCGGCGCTCCGGCACTCGTCGGCGCGCGCCATGGCTGACGAGCTGCGGCGCGTGTCGCGCGGCGGCGCCGTGTCGTCGGATACCGCGCAGGCCACGCAGGTGATCTCGGCCCAGCAGGCCGCGGCAACCACCGTCCTGCCGCCCCCTCCGCCGCCGCAGCGGCCCCAGCCCAAGCGCAGCGTGTGGCCGTGGCTGCTCGTGGTGCTCTTCCTGATCCTGGCGGCGGCGATCGGGTACATCGTGTTCCACCAGATCAACGGCGACAGCAGTGCCGATCAGGTCACAGTGCCCAAGAGCCTCGTGGGGAAGGACTGCCAGCAGGGACTCGCGCAGCTCCATGGGATCGGGTTGAAGGGCACCTGTCCGAAGATCGCATCCACCGAGAAGATCGGCACCATCGTCAACACCAGTCCGGGCGGAGGGTCCAAGGTCGACCCGAACACCTCGGTCAAGCTCAACGTGAGCGGCGGCCCGAAGACCGGCGACATCGGAAACTACGCGGGGCAGTCGGCTGACGACGCGATCACTGCCCTCAAGGCTCAGGGCTTCACGGTGTTCACGCAGAACACGGTGAACTCCCCGGCACAGAGCAAGGGCAACGTCGTCTCGACCATCCCGGCGGCGGGCAAGAGCGTCCCTGTAACCACCAACGTCACCATCAACATCGCGTCTGGCCAGGTGGTCGTCCCGTCGATCTCCAGCAACAGCGATTACAACCAGGCTGCGAGCAAGCTCCAGAGCCAGACGCTCTCGGCGACGCGCGACGACGAGAACAGCACGACGGTGCCCCAGGGCCACGTGATCTCGACCAATCCGGGCGGCGGTGCGCTCGCCGACCAGGGGTCTACGGTGACGGTCGTCGTCTCGAGCGGTCCCGGTCAGGGCACCGTCCCCGATGTGACCAACCTGTCGGACTCGGCGGCACGCTCCGCGATCAGCGCCAACGGCTTCCGGCCCGGGCGCCAGACGATCGTCACGTGCGATCCGAGCAAGGACAACACCGTCAAGAACCAGAATCCGGCCGGCGGCCAGTCGGCGACCCAGGGCTCAACGGTCTACTACAACCTCTGGGTCTACACGCCCACCGACCCGAGCTGCGCGACCACCCCGCCCACGACATGAGCGGGCCCCAGCCGCGCATCCGCGTGGCCGTGCTCTACGGCGGCCGAAGCTCCGAGCACGACATCTCCGTGCAGTCCGGCCGATCGGTGATCGCCGCCCTCGATCCGGATCGGTACGACGTGGTTGCAATCGAGATCGACCGGCAGGGAGCATGGGCGCTGCAGGCGGGAGAGACACTCGCGCTGGCACCGGGCAACGCCTCGACGGCGCTGGTCCAGCGCCCGGGCGCGCTCACGCACGGCGACGGGGCGATCGCGCCCATCGACGTCGTCCTGCCCATCCTGCACGGGCCGTTCGGCGAGGACGGCACGGTGCAGGGCATGCTCGAGATGGTGGGCCTGCCCTACGTCGGATCGGGTGTCGCCGGCTCGGCGCTCACCATGGACAAGGATCTGGTCAAGCCACTGCTCGCGAGCGCCGGCATCGCCACCGCACCGAGCGTCACCTTCCGCGCGGGCGTGAAGCACGACCACGAGGCCGAGCTGGCCGCGGCCGGCATCGCGCCGCCCTGCTTCGTGAAGCCCGCGCGCCTCGGGTCGAGCGTCGGCATCAGCAAGATCACCAGCATCGAGGAGCTCGCACCCGCGCTCGAGCTGGCGTTCCGGCACGACTCGAAGGTGCTCGTCGAGCAGATGGTGGTGGGCCGGGAGGTGGAGGTCGGGGTGCTCGGAAACGCCGAGCCCATCGTGAGCCTGCCCGGTGAGATCACCATCGAGGCAGACTGGTACGACTTCGACGCCAAGTACACGCCCGGCGCGATGAACCTCGTGATCCCGGCGCCGATCAGCCCCGAGGCGACCGACGCGCTGCAGCTGGCCGCGCGCATCGCCTTCGCCCGCTGCGAGTGCGCCGGGATGGCCCGCATCGACTTCTTCGTCACCGACGACGACCAGGTGGTGCTGAACGAGATCAACACCATCCCGGGCTTCACGCAGACCAGCGTCTACGCCCAGCTCTTCGAAGCCTCGGGCATCCCGTACGCAGAGCTCCTGCAGCGGCTCATCGAGCTCGCCCTCGAGCGCCATCGCGACGCCCAGCAGTACGCGTACTAGAGCCAGCCGGGCACGTCGAAGCGGGCAACCAGGTCGTCCACGGTCTCGCGGCGCCGGGTGATCGCCGACCGGCCGTCCGACACCATCACGGCCGCAGGAATCGGCACGGCGCAGTAGTCGGTGGTGATCGCCTCGCAGTACGAGCCGTTGTCGAGCACCGCGACCAGATCGCCCCGTCGTGGCTCGGGCAGCGCGACATCGAGAACCACGTCGTCGTCCGCACAGATCGGGCCGGCGATCGAGACCGGCCCGGCCGGCGGCTCTTCCATCCTGTTGGCAATCACCGCGTGGTGGTAGAAGCCGTAGATCAGCCGCCGCACGAAGTGATAGCTCGAGGTGTCCTCCAGGAAGGCCCAGCGGCGCTCATCAGCTCCCGAGCGGCGGGACTTGGAGAGCCCCACCCGGCCGACCAGAACGACGGCGTCGGACACCAGATACCCGCCGGCCTCGAGGATCAGCTCGGGCGTTCCGAGGCTCCACTCCTCACATACGCGCGCGACCGTGCCGGCGATCGCCGACGCGTACTCATCCGCCGTGGGAAACGCCCGCTGCCGGCCCGGGCCAAAGCCCTCGGGGTTGCCCACGCGATAGCCGCCGCCCAGGTTCAGCACGCGCAGCATGTCGCCCAGATCGTGCAGCTCACGCGCGATCTCGAGGGTCTCGAGCACGTAGAGCGTGTGCCGCTCCAGGTCGAGCGCCGGCGTGTAGGTGTCACCGTATCCCGGGTAGCCGAGGTGGTTGTGGAGGCCGGCGAGCTCGATGCCCGGGTGGCTCCGCGCGATCTCGGCGGCGGCGAGCAGGTCGGTGCGATCCATGCCGAACTTCCCCAGCCACTCCGACGCTGCGAGCTCCCGGTCGTGAGCCGCGAGCCGGGCGCCGTCCACGGCCACGCGCAGGCACACCGGCTGCCGTCGCCCGTCCGGCTCGGCACCGGGGGCAAGGCGCGCGATCAGCTCCATCTCCTCGAGGGAGTCCACGTTGATCATGCCGATCCGGCGGTCGAGCGCCCACTGCAGCTCCGCCTCGGTCTTCGAGTTGCCGTTGAAGACGATCTGGCCGGGCAAACCGCCTGCGCGCTCGATCAGCCGCAGGTGCCCCATCGTCACCGCATCCACCATCGCGCCCTCGGAGAGCGCAACCCGGATGATCGCCGGCTCGGGATTGGCCTTCGTCGCATAGAGCACCGACGTCGCCGGGTAGACGCGCCGGAACGCGTCACGCAGGCGCCGGTAGTTCGCGCGCACGGTGGACTCCGAGATGACCCAGAGCGGCGCACCGTGCTCGGCAACCAGATCGACCACGTCGCAGCCGTCGATCTGGAGGTGCCCGGAGGCGTTCGTGACGAGGGCAGCGGGCACGCCCAGAACCTACCAGCTGCCCGCCTGAGGTGAACGAAACGATCTGCACTTGAGGCTTCCCGGGAAGTTGCCGATGTTGCGATCATGCTCTCACTCAAAGCCCCCCTCCTTGCAGCCGCAGCGACCCTTGCGCTGACGGCGTGCGGGCAGGCGACCAACACGCTGCCGCCGCCCACGAACGCTCCCGACATCTCGCCCACCTCGCTGGCGGCATTCGCCAAGGCCACCACGAAGGCCGGAAGCTCGCGCCTGCACCTCACCATGCGCACCCCCACCGCGCACGGCACGCTCTACACCTCTGCGTCCGGCAGGTTCACCACCTCGGGCAAGCCCCGTGGTGCGATGACGCTGGTGCTGCGCGGTGACGGATCGAAGGCTGTGCACATGACCGAGCGGGTCGTCTGGCCCAACCTCTACATCAAGTCCTCGATCTTCAGGAAGCTCGACCCGGGCGCAAAGCCCTGGATCGCGATCAACATCTCGAAGGTCGCGGGCGGCGCGATCGCCGCGGTCGGCGCCTCGTCCAACAACAACGCGACGCAGGCGGTCTCGTTCCTGAAGGGCGCGTCGAACGACGTCCAGAACATGGGAACGGGCAAGATCGGCGGCGTCAAGGTCACCCACTACCGGGCGCAGATCGACATCGGCAAGGTGCTGGCGCGGATGACCCCGAAGCGCCGCGATACCGCCCGCCCGGCGCTGGTCGCGATCGAGCGCGCGATCGGCGGCGGCGAGCTCCCGATGCAGTTCTGGGTGGATGGGCACGGCCGGCTGCGCGCAGAGCAGTACGCCATCCACGCTCCCGCCGGTACCACCGAGATGCGCATCGTCTTCTCCGACTTCGGGGTGCCCGTGCACGTCACGACGCCGCCGGCGTCGCAGATCACCGGGTGCTCCTGCGGCTAGGCGGGCCGATTCCCTGGACAGTGGCGGCCATCGCCCCTATGGTGGGGTGATGGCTCCCGCCCGCACCCTGGCGTCGCTCGCTGCGGTCACCCTCGCGCTGACCGCGTGCGGCCAGGCCACCAGGGCCGCCGCCCCCGCGCCGCCGAAGGGGCTCTCGCCGGCGGCGCTCGTGCAGGTCGCCCAGACGACCGGCCGCGCGAGCACCGAGCGCATGTCGATGACCATCACGCAGGCCCCGCAGTCGGCTGCGACCCACCTGATCCTCTCGACGTCGGGCACGCTGACAACCGGCCTGCCGTTCCGCGACTCGATGTCCGTGACATCGATCGGCGCGGACGGGAAGGCGATCCACATGCAGGAGCGCATGTTCGGCACCACGCTCTACATGCGGTCGCCCGCGTTCGACTCGTTCGCGCCCCCGTCCCGCCCGTGGGTGAAGGTCGACGCGACGACGCTGCCCAACGGAAGCGCGCTGAAGGCAGAGCTCCAGGCCGGAAACGACACGTCGAAGCAGTCGCTCGCGCTCCTCCACGGCGCGCTGGGAGCGATCAGGAAGGTCGGGACCGAGCCCATCCGCGGTGTCGCGACAACGCACTTCAAGACCACCGTCAGCTTCGACAAGGCCCTCCAGGCGATGTCGCCGCAGCTGCGCGCCGCGCTCACGCCCTCCATCAACCAGCTGAAGGCCCTGACGGGCTCGGACACGATGCCGCTCGAGCTCTGGATCGACGCCCAGCACCACCTGCGGGCCGAGCAGTACTCGCTCACCTCGCCGCAGTTCAACGGGTCGCTCATCTACCGCATCGAGCTCTACGACTTCGGCGCACCGCTCAACGTCACGGTGCCGCCCGCCTCCGAGGTGAGCCACCTGCCGGCGGCCGCCTCGAACAACGTGTAGCTCAGAAGTCCATCGGCTCGATCGCGTCGTGCTCCAGGGCACGGCGGAACCGCTCGAGCTGCTCGTGCATGTTCTCGCGGGTGACGCGGTCGAGCACCTCGATCATGCGGTCGGTGTCGGCCGCGAGCACGTCGTCGTAGCGCTCCACCTCGGGCTGCTCGAACACGTCCGAGGTGCGCCAGCGACAGTCGGGACAGCGCACCACCAGCTGCCAGCGCATGTCGGACACCTCGTGCCAGTCGAGCGGATGCACCCGGTCTCCGCCGCATGCCGGGCAGAGCTCGATGCGGCGCACGAGCGGAAACTCGACGTGCGCCTGATCGGCGTGGTCGGCCGCGGCCGTGACCGTCTGCTGGGCAGGGGCGAGATACACGATCTCGACCACCTTGCCGCTGGGGAGTGTGATCCGTTTGATCTGAAAACTTGCCATTGGTGGTTTGTGCTATGAGGAGCTACTGCCACCTGTATCGGCGGTCTGGGCGACGGCTTGAGGGGTTCCGGCTGTGCTATCGTCGGCGCGTGGCATCCAATCTCCTCAGTTGAACGGCGCGCGGCTGCGCGCCGCATCCACCCCGCCGTCCCGCTCGCCTGGAGATTCCCTCGTGACCACCGCCCCGACATCAGCAATTCGCCGCCTCGCAGTCAGCCGGGCCATCTCGGTGACGGGCTGGGAGGCGGGCTGGATCGCGCTCATGGTGGCGGTCTACGCGCGCACCCACTCGACCGCGTGGATGGCCGCGGCCCTCTTCCTGGTGATCGGCAGCGCCGGCCTCATCGCGCCCTTCGCAGGGGCGCTCGGCGACCGCTACGACCGCCGCCGGGTGATGGTGGTATCCGACCTCGTCACTGCCGTCTTCGCGGTGGGGATGGTGTTCGCGCACGCTCCCGCGCTTCTGATCACGCTGGCGGTGCTCGCAGGGCTCACCCAGGCGCCGTTCAACCCGGCGTCGAGCGCCAGCGTGCCCAACCTCGTCACCGACGACCGCCTGGAGTGGGCCAACTCGACGGTGTCGGTGGGCCGCAACATCGGCGCGCTCTCGGGCCCGCTCGTGGGGGGCGTGCTCGCCGCTGCCGTAGGGTCGTCGGCGGTGTTCGGCATCGGCGCGGTGGGCTTCGTGGTGTCGGCGGCGCTGGTGGCGTCGATCTCGGGCAGCTTCGGGGGCCGCGCCGCGCGGCCGGGCGAGGGACACGAGGAGCACGGGCACCTCAGGGCGGGCTTCGTCTTCATCTGGCACTCGCCGGTGCTTCGCGGCATCACGCTCGCGTGGATGGTGCTCCTGCTGCTTCTGGGGCCGATCCTGGTGGCCGAGCTGCCCCTGGCCCACCTCTTCGGCCAGGGGGCGGCGGGCTACGGCCTGATCGCGGCGTGCTGGGGCGGCGGCGCCATCGCCGGCTCGTTCCTGGGCCGCGTCACGGCGCGCATCAACGAGGGCGCCACCATGATCTGGGGCTGCGTCATGATCGGCGCGGGCTTCTTCGTGGTCGCGATGGCGCCGGTGTTCGTGGTCGCGATGGCCGGGATGATGCTGGCCGGGTTCTCGGAGGGCATGGTGAGCGTCGCCGAGCTCACCATCATGCAGCGCTTCACGCCTGACGCCGTCCGCGCGCGGGTGAACGCCGCGGGCGAGGCGGCGGCGTCCATCGCGTTTGCGATGTCGTTCCCCGCCGCCGGCGTGATCATCAACGTGCTGGGCGTGCGCGGTGCCTACGCGCTGGCCGGAGTGGGCTGCGTGCTGGCAGCGGGCATCCTGGTGCCCGCGATGCGGGCATCAGGACGCCTGGTCACTGCCTAGTCTCCGGCTGCTGCGAGCGCGGGAGCGCCGCAGGCGGCCGCGATGGCGCCGGACAGGATGTCGAGCGCCTCGTCGAGCTGCTCGTCGGTTGCCACCAGCGGCACCAGCACGCGGATGCAGTTCCCGTCGAGACCGGCCTTGAGGAGGATCAGCCCGTGCTGGGCCGCGTGCTCCACCACCGCCGTGGCGATGGCCGCCGACGGCTCCTTCGTCTCGGGGTCGGACACGAACTCGATCGCGAGCATCGGCCCCAGGCCGCGCACGTCGCCCACCTGCGGGTGGAGCCGCGCGAAGCCCTCGAAGCGCGAGCGGATGCGCTCGCCGATCTGGGTACCGCGCGAGAGGAGGTCGCGGCTCTCGATCTCGTCGAGCACCGCGAGCGACGCGACGCATCCCAGCGGCGAGCCGACGTAGGTGCCGCCGATGGCCGAGTCGTGCGGCGCATCCATCAGCTCGGCCCGGCCGAGCACGCCCGACATCGGCACGCCGGCCGCGATCGACTTGGCGACCGCGATCAGGTCGGGCTCGACGCCGGAGTGCTCGATCGCGAACATCTTGCCGGTACGCCCGAAGCCCGACTGCACCTCGTCGGCGATCAGCACGATCCCGTGCTCGTCACAGATCTCGCGAAGGCCCTGCAGGAACCCCTCCGCGGGCACGACGAAGCCGCCCTCGCCCTGCACCGGCTCGACGATGATCGCGGCCACGTTCTCGGCCGCAACGTGGGTGGTGAACATGCGCCGCAGCTCCCTGAGCGCGACGCCTGCGGGATCGCTCCCCGTCCAGCGGTAGGGGTTGGGGAACGGCGCCCGGTAGACCTCGGGCGCGAAGGGCCCCATGCCGGCCTTGTAGGGATGCGGCTTGGACGTGAGCGACATGGCCATCAGCGTGCGCCCGTGGAACGCGCCCTCGAACGCGATCACCGCGTGGCGGCCTGTCGCGAGCTTTGCGACCTTCACGGCGTTCTCGACGGCCTCGGCGCCCGAGTTGAAGAACGCGGCCTTCTTGGGGCCGGAGATGGGCGTCTTTGCGAGCAGCCGCTCAGCGAGCTCCACGTACGGCTCGTAGGGCACGATCGTGAAGTCGGTGTGCAGGAACTTATCGATCTGGGCGTGCAGCGCCGCGGACACCGCGGCGTTGGTGTGGCCGACGTTGAGGCAGCCGATGCCGCCGGACCAGTCGAGGAACGTGTTTCCATCCACGTCGGTGATGACGCACCCGTGCCCGTGGTCGATCACCACCGGCATGTAGATGTCCTTGAAGTTCGCGATCACCTGCTGCTTGCGGTCGAGGATCGCCTTCGACTTCGGGCCCGGTACCTCGGTGCGTAGTTCAACGGTCTTGCCCACAAACCACCTCCTGGAGTCCCTGCCAAAACCGATCCAGCGTACCAGAGGAGTTGCGGAAAACCCAGGACCGCTCCCGAAACGGGTCACCAACTAGAATCCCCGGCGATGGTGCTCTCCGATCGCACAATCCGCGAGGAGATCGCCGCCGGGCGGATCAGGATCGACCCGTTCGACGATGCGATGGTGCAGCCATGCTCGATCGACGTGACGGTGGGCGACGCCTTCCGCGTGTTCCAGAACTCGCGCTACCCCTACATCGACGTGAAGGTGCCGATGGAGGATCTCACCGAGCTGATCACGGTCACCGGTGACGACGCGTTCATCCTGCATCCGGGCGAGTTCGTGCTGGGCGTGGTGGCCGAGCGCATCACGCTTCCCGACGACATCGTCGCGACGCTCGACGGCAAGAGCTCGCTGGGCCGACTGGGCCTCGTGGTGCACCAGACCGCGGGCGTGATCGACGCCGGGTTCGACGGCCACATCACGCTCGAGCTGGCAAACGCCGCCAACCTGCCGATCACGGTCTACCCGGGCATGCGCATCGCCCAGCTGAGCTTCATGGCGATGACAACGCCGGCCCAGCACCCGTACGGCAGCGGCGCGCTCGGCTCGAAGTACCAGGGCGGCAAGGCCGAGCCCACTCCCAGCCGCTACCACCTCAACTTCCCGGCCGCGCCGTGAAGGTGCTCGTCACCGGCGCGAGCGGGTACGTCGGCACCCGGGTCTCGGCCCGGCTGGAGCGCGACGGCCACACGGTGGTGCCGTTCTCGCGGAAGACCGGCGGCGACATCACCCGCTACGACGACGTCACCCGGGCCATGGCGGGCGCCGACGCCGTCGTCCACCTCATCGCGATCCTGGACGGCACCGACGAGCAGTTCCAGTCGATCAACGTGGGCGGCACCCAGAACGTGCTCGCCGCCGCCGAGGATGCGGGCGTGAAGCGATTCCTGCACATGAGCGCGCTGGGCGTGGACGCCGAGCACGCCGGGCTCACGCGCTACTACCGCACCAAGTTCGACGCGCTGAACGCGGTGACCGGGAGCGCGCTCGACTGGACGGTGTTCAAGCCGAGCTTCATCTTCGGGGCCGGCGGCGGCGCCCTGAAGGCGTTCGAGAGCCTGGTGAGAGGGCCCGTCGCGCCGGTCATCGGCAACGGCCGCTACCGCCATCAGCCTGTGTGGGTGGAGGACGTCGCCACGGCGTTCTCGGCCGCGCTCGAGCGGCCCCAGACCGTGGGCAAGACGCTACGGGCTGGGCGGGCCGCAGCTGCTCGAGTTCAACCACCTGCTGGACGAGCTCGCCCGGGCTACGGGCCACTCACCGCCGCGCAAGGTGCACGTCCCCGCCGGGCTCATGAAGGCCCAGACGGTGGTGCTGAAGCACTTCCCGCCGCCGCTCAAGGTCACCCGCGAGCAGATCGTCATGCTGCTGGCCGGGACCCAGTGCGACATCGCCCCGGCGCGGCACGATCTGGGCGTCGAGCCCGCCTCGATTGCCGAGGCCTACAACCGCCCGTAGAGTTTCTGGCCTCCATCGGTGGTCGTTGCTAGGATGATGCCACCACGGAAAGGAGGTGGTCTGACTTGTTAGAAGGTTCAAGTAGGGCTAGTGGAGGTGCTCGCGGGTAGGGGCGAATCCCTGAACCCAAGGGGAATCGCTAGAGCGAGCGTTGGGATAGCCTCCGCGACCTCCTAGAGGTTGCGCGGATGTAAGGCAATCGTCGCTACCCAATCCAAAGCGAATCCACCGCAGGGGGGTCGTGACCGAACAACCGGCACGGCCCCCTTGTTCTGTTAAGGGCTACATGCCCCAGCGGTCGGCGCCCAGGAGCTGGAGCTCCGGGCCGGCCTCGCCCAGCGCCGAGATCGCGCCGTCGCCGCGCACCTCGACGCGCACCGAGACGGTGCGGGCCAGGCGGTCGTCGATCTCGATGGTGTCGCCGCCGCCCACTGGCTGGAGCTGCGTGAAGGCCTCGTCACCCTCGCCGCCGCGCGCCGCCACCAGGTAGGAGAACCCGGGCTCGACGGTGTGGGCCTTCATGTAGTGCAGGATCTCCTCGGCCTCGTTCTCGAGCCGCAGCACCATGATCTGGCTGCCAACCGGCACCGCCGGGATCGGCTCGCCGGCCTCGCGCGGGTAGTCGCCGATGGGGTGGCCGTGCGGGCAGGTCTTGACCTCGCCGATCATCTCGAGCATCTTGGCCTCGAGCCGTGGCGAGATGGAGTGCTCCATCGCGTGGGCCTCCTCGTGCACGTCGTCCCATGGGATGCCCATGACCTTGACGAGGTAGGCCTCGACCAGCCGGTGGCGGGCGACGATGCGCTCGGCCACCTCGTGCCCGCTGTCGGTGAAGTTGATGTGCTTGCGCGCGTCGCGCTCGACCAGGCCGTCGTCGGTCATGCGGCGCAGCATCTCGCTCGCGGAGGGCTGGGAGACGTGCAGCGCGCGGGCGAGGTTGGCCTGGGTGCGGTCGATCCCGGCCTCGTAGAGCCAGTAGATGCTCTCGAGGTACTCCTGCGTTGCTTCGGAAAGGTTGTCCATCTGCGTCATGCTGAAATCACTACCCCTTCAGGCGATCACGATCACATTGCCGTCGCGGATCTCGAGTGGGAAGACCTCCACGTCCTCGGTCGCCGGCGGCGAGAGCACCTTACCGTCACGCAGGTCGAAGCGGGCCGCATGCCGCGGGCACACGATCTCGAACCCCTCGCGCGCCCCCTCGCAGAGCGGGCCGTCGTCGTGGCTGCACCGGTCCTCGATGGCGTAGAGCTCGCCGTCGATCTTGTAGACGCCAACGAAGAGCGTGCCCGACTCGACGATCTTGACCCCGCCCTCCGGGATCGACTCGGCCGGGCCTACTGGGATTTCCACGTGATCTCGTTGTCCGCAGCCCACTCGGCCGGGATCGACTCGCCCTTGTACTCGGCGAGCGCCACCTTGAGCACGCCCACGGACAGAAGCGCGCACTTGAGCCGGATCGGCGAGAGCGGGATGCCGAGCTCCTCGAGCACGTCCTCCTTGCCCATCTGCTCGACGTCCTCCACCTTGCGGCCCTTGACGGCGTCGGAGAGCATCGAGGCGGCCGCCTGGCTGATGGCACAGCCGCGGCCGTCGTACCGCACGTCCTCCACTACCCCGTCGGTCACCAGCAGCTCGACGTGCAGCTCGTCGCCGCACAGCGGGTTGACACCGTCGGCCTGAGCACTTGCATGCTCAAGATGCCCCGAGTTGCGGGGATTCTGGTAGTGATCGAGGATGTTGTCGCGGTAGAGCTCGTCCATGATGGTTCCCGTGAAGCTTACCGGGTGAAGACGTGCTTCACCCGCTCGAGACCCTCGCCGAGCGCGTCGAGGTCGGCGGTGGTGTTGTAGAGGTAGACGCTCGCGCGGGTGGTGGCGGCCAGGCCGTAGCGGGCCATCACGGGCTGGGTGCAGTGGTGGCCGGCGCGCACGCAGATGCCGTCGCCGTCCAGGATCTGGGCAACATCGTGCGGGTGGACGCCCGCCAGGTCGAAGCTCAGCACGCCGCCGCGGCGCTCGGGCGCCGGCCCGTACTGGGTGACGCCGTCGATCGCGGAGAGCACGCCGTAGCCGTACTCGGTGAGCGCGCGCTCGTGCGCGGCGATGTTCTCGAGCCCGATGGAGGTGAGGTAGTCCATCGCCGCGCCCATGCCGATGCACTCGGCGATGGCGGGCGTGCCGGCCTCGAACTTCCAGGGCAGCTCGTTCCAGGTGGTGCGCTCGAGCGTGACGGTCTGGATCATCTCGCCGCCGGTGAGGAACGGGTCCATGCGGTCGAGCAGCTCCTCGCGGCCCCAGAGGGCGCCCGAGCCGGGGCCGCACAGCTTGTGGCCCGAGATCGCGTAGAAGTCGCAGCCCAGCGCCTGCACGTCCACCGGGCGGTGCGGTGCCGCCTGGGCTCCGTCGACGACGATCACCGCGCCCAGATCGTGCGCCCACTTCGAGAGGGCGGGAATGTCGTTGAGCGTGCCGAGCGTGTTGGAGGCGTGCGTGACCGCCACCAGCTTCACGTTCGAGAGCTGCCCGATCTCCTCGATGGAGGCGGGATCGAGCTCACCGTCGTCGGTGAGCCGGATGTAGCGCAGCGTCGCACCGGTCTGCTGGGCGAGGAACTGCCAGGGCACGAGGTTCGAGTGGTGCTCCATCTCGGTGGTGACGATCACGTCGCCCACGCTGATGAACTTGCGGCCGTAGGCGTAGGCGATGAGATTCAGCGCCTCGGTCGCCTGGCGCACGAACACCACCCCGCGGCGCGACGGCGCGTTGATGAAGGCGGCGACCTTGTCGCGGGCGCCCTCGAAGGCCTCGGTGACGTTCACGCCCAGCTCGTAGACCCCCCGGTGCACGTTGGCGTAGTTGGTGCGATACACCTCGGAGATGGCGTCGATCACGGCCTGCGGCTTCTGCGACGAGTTGGCCGAATCGAGGTACACCAGCGGCTTCGTGCCGTGTGCCCTCGTGGCCAGGATCGGGAAGTCGAGCTTGATCTGCTCGGCGTTCAACGGTGAATGTGTGGACGCAACCGCCATATCCACAGGGTAGATCAGGCGTGAATATTAAGTGCCTGGCACCGTTTATGCACGCTGGGGGGTCTCCGTCGCCGAGGCCGCCATCGCCGCGAACACCGGGCCGAAGGCGGCGCGCAGCGCCGGAGGGTCGTCGCCGGCGGCCGCGAGATCTGCGGCGCCCTGCTCGAGCACCGGGCCGATCCGCTCGAAGAACGGCGCCAGCTCACCCGGGTCGGGATCGCGCGTGACGCCGAGCGCCAGGCGCACGAATCCACCGGCCCGCGCGGCGTTTCCGCTGAAGGCCGTGCTGAGCGCCATCAGGCAGTAGGTGTGGATGCGCAGCAGCCGGCCGTCGATGCGGATCTCCCGCGGCGCCGGCGGAGCCCCCGCGGCGACCAGCGGCTCGCCCGCAAGCATCCTCAGGACGCTGCCGCTGAGCACCTCGGTGAGCGTCTCGTCCGAGACCCCCAGGCAGCGCATCGACCGCAGCAGCAGGTAGAGGCCGTTGAACGTGCGTCCGTACGGCGGGTCGGAGCCGAACACGATGCGCTCGGCAGGCACCCGCGAGAGGAGCGTCATGAACTCGAACGCGTTCATCCACGAGCTGTCGTAGGTGATCGAGGGCGCGCCGGCCAGGCCGTCGCCCATGATCGCCTGGTCGGTGATGCCGAGGTGGGCCAGGATCAGCCGCACGTCAGGATGGCGCTCGACGAGCGTCACCATCTCGGTGCCGAACTCGGGCGGCAGGCCCGCGCCGGCATGGATCAGCATCGGCACCTGGCGCTCCTCGACCAGCGCGAAGATGCTCTCGACGCCGGGGTGCGATGCCAGCGCGAACGCCTGCGCGCGCGGGTGCAGCTTGATGCCCCGGGCGCCGGCATCCAGCGCGCGCTCGGCCTCGGCCACCGGATCCTCGGCAGGGTCGAGCCGGGCGAACGGGATGAGCCGCCCCTCCGACTCGGCCGCCCACTGCAGCACGCGGTCGTTGGGCACCCGGTAGCCGGGGCTGCGATCGGGGTCGTGAAGCGGGAAGGTGACAGCCCGCTTCGCGCCGACCTCGTCCATCATCGCGATCAGCTCGGCGGCGCTCAGCTTCATCCCGTCCTCGTCGAGCCCGAGATGAGTGTGCACGTCGATGATCTCGGCGCCTGCGGGGCGCAACTCGTCGATCTCGCGGATGAACCCCTGGAGGACGTCCGCGGGAGGCTCCGTCATCAGGCGGGGAGCCGGGCCTCGATCGCGTCTGACACCCGCTGGCGCACCTCGGGCGAGTTGATGCGCTCCAGCACGTCCTCGAAGAAGCCGCGCACGATGAGCCGCTCGGCCTCGGCGTGAGTGAGCCCGCGCGCCATCAGGTAGAAGATCTGCGACCGATCAACCTGGCCGACGGTGGCGCCGTGGGTGCAGCGCACGTCGTTGGCCTCGATCTCGAGCCCCGGGATGGGGGTGGCCTGCGCGTCGGGTGAGAGCAGCAGGTTGCGGTTCTCCTGATAGGCGTCGGTCTTCTGCGCGCCCTTATCGACGCGGATCACGCCGCGCCACACCGCGCGGGCCCGGTCGTCCAGCACGCCCTTGAAGGCGAGATCCGAGAAGGTGTCGGGAGCGGCGTGCTCCTGCGTGGTGTCGTAGTCAACGTGCTCGCGGCCGGTGAGGTAGTAGGCGCCGGTGACCTTCACGTTGGCCCCGCGGCCGCCCAGATAGCTCTCCATGCGCGACTTGGCGCGGTTACCGCCGACGGCGGCGGCGACCCAGTCGAGCTTGGCGTCGCGCCCGACGGTGGCGCGGTGCGTGCCGAACTGCCGGGTCTCGGAGCTGTGCTCCTGCACGGTGATGTAGTCGAGCTGGGCCTCGTCGCTCACGATCATCTCGACGACCGTGTTCACGTAGGCGGCCGACGCCGAGCGGTACTCCTCCACGAACGTGGCCTTCGCGCCGCGCTCGAGCACGATCAGCACCCTGTTGTAGGCGGCCGAGCCCTCGGCGGTGACATCGACGATCGCGCGAAGCGGCGTGGTGACCTCGACGCCCGCGGGCACGTGCAGCAGCACGCCGTCACGCCAGTTGGCGGCGTTTGCGGACGCGAACTTCTCGCCGTCGGAGACGACCGTGCCGAGGTACGGCTCCACCAGCGCGGGCTGCTCGGCGACGGCCTGCGAGAGGCGCATGAACGTGGCCGGCGAGGGCGCGTCGCCCTCCAGCTCGAGGGCCGGCGACTCGACCGGGAACCCGTCGGGGTTGAACCCCCGCAGGTTGGTGAACCTCCACGCCTCCTCCCGGTTCGAGGGAACCGGGAGCGACTCGTACACGGCCTGCGCGGCCTCGCGCTTTTCCGCCAGCCAGGCGGGCTCAGCCAGCGTGGTCAACCGACGGATCCCTCCATCTGCAGCTGGATGAGGCGGTTCATCTCGACCGCGTACTCCAGGGGCAGCTCCTTGGTGATGGGCTCGATGAAGCCCGACACCACCATGGCAGAGGCCTCGGCCTCGCTGAGACCGCGGCTCATGAGGTAGAAGAGCTGCTCATCGCCGATCTTGGCCACCGTCGCCTCGTGCCCGATATCGACGGCGTTCTCCTTGATGTCGATGTACGGGTAGGTGTCGGTGCGGCTGTCCTCGTCCAGGATCAGCGCGTCGCAGACCACCTTGGAGCGCGAGTTGACCGCCCCGTCGTTCACCTGGAGGAGGCCGCGGTAGGAGCTGCGGCCGCCGTCCTTGGAGATGGACTTGGAGGTGATCACCGACGACGTGTTGGGCGCCATGTGCGTGATCTTGCCGCCCGTGTCCTGGTGCTGGCCCTCACCCGCAAACGCGATGGAGAGCACCTCGCCGTGGGCGCCCTCACCCTTCAAGAGCACCGCAGGGTACTTCTGGGTGATCTGCGAGCCGAGGTTGCCATCGACCCACTCCATGGTGGCGTTCTTCTCGGCGACGGCGCGCTTGGTGACCAGGTTGAAGACGTTCTTCGACCAGTTCTGGATGGTGGTGTAGCGGCACCGGCCGCCCTCGGCCACGTGGATCTCGACCACCGCGGAGTGCAGCGAGTCGGTGGAGTAGATCGGGGCGGTGCAGCCCTCGACGTAGTGCACGTAGGCGTCCTTGTCCACGATGATCAGCGTGCGCTCGAACTGGCCCATGTTCTCGGCATTGATGCGGAAGTAGGCCTGCAGCGGCAGCTCGACCCGCACTCCCGGCGGGACGTAGATGAACGAGCCGCCCGACCACACGGCCGAGTTGAGTGCGGAGAACTTGTTGTCGTTGGCCGGGATGATGGTGCCGAAGTACTCGCGCACCAGATCCTCGTGCTCACGAAGCCCCGAGTCCATGTCCAGGAAGATGACCCCGCGATCCGCGAGCTCCTTCTGGAGGTTGTGGTAGACGACCTCGGACTCGTACTGGGCGCCGACGCCGGCGAGGTACTTCTTCTCGGCCTCGGGGATGCCCAGCTTGTCCCACGTCTCGCGCATGCCGTCGGGGAGATCGTCCCACGACTTGGCCTGCTGATCGATGGGCTTCAGGTAGTAGTAGATGTTCTCGAAGTCGATCTTCGAGAGATCGGCGCCCCACTCCGGCATCGGCCGCTGCACGTAGTGCTCGTAGGCGGCGACGCGGTAGTCGGTCATCCACTGGGGCTCGTTCTTGTGCTTGGAGATCTCGCGCACGACCTCCTCGTCCAGCCCGCGCCGCGTGCGGAACACCGACGTGACCTCGTCGTGGAAGCCGTACTTGTACTCGCCGATGGAGGTCGCTTCGACCTCTTCTGGTGTCAGCTTGGTCTCAGACATGTGACAACGCCACCTCCTCGTCGTCGACGCCGTATGCGGCATAGCCCTGCCGCTCGAGCTTGTCGGCGATCTCGGGCCCGCCTGTCTCGACGATGCGCCCGTTGACCAGCACGTGGATCACGTCTGGCTTGATGTATTGCAGGAGCCGCGCGTAGTGGGTGATCACGAGCACACCCATGTCCGGCGACAGAAGCCTGTTTACCCCCTCGGAGACGATGCGAAGCGCATCGATGTCGAGGCCGGAGTCGGTCTCGTCGAGGATCGCGAGCTGCGGCTTCAGGATGGACATCTGAAGCATCTCCATGCGCTTCTTCTCGCCGCCGGAGAAGCCGTCGTTGAGGTAGCGCGAGGTCATGGAGCGGTCGATCTTGAGCGCCTCCATGTTCTCCTGGAGCAGCTTGCGGAACTCGGGGATGCGGATGGGGTCGGCATCGCCCTCGGGCGTGCGCCGGTGGGCGTTGACCGCCATGCGCAGGAAGCTCGCGACCGTGACGCCCGGGATCGCAGACGGGTACTGGAACGCCAGGAAGACGCCCAGGCGCGACCGCTCGTCGGGGTCGAGGTCGAGCACATTGGTGCCGAGGAAGTTGACCTCACCGGCGGTTACCTCGTAGGCTGGGTGTCCCATCAGCACATGCGCGAGGGTGGACTTGCCCGAGCCGTTCGGGCCCATGATGGCGTGCACCTGGCCCTTGTTGAGCTCCAGATCGAGGCCACGGAGGATCTCCGTGCCGTCGATCGAAGCGTGAAGATTGCGGATTACCAGGTCTGACATGAGTCCTCTCAAAGAGGTGGAAAGCGTTCAAATGGCTGCAACGAACCGAGTTGCTGCCTCAGACGAAGTGTAGCCAGCACCAAAATCCTGCGTTGAAGGTCTGCTAACCTGGAGGGGTACCAATGGGAATTTTCGATCCATCACCCGAAAAACTGATCATCGTCCTGGTGATCGCGCTGATCATCCTGGGGCCCAAGCGGCTCCCGGAAGTCGGCAAGTCGCTCGGCAAGGGCTTCCGTGAGTTCAAGGACGGCATCACCGGCCACGAGGCCGAGCCGCCCGTCACTCCGCCCGCCGCGAGCATCACGCCGCCGCCGGCGTCACCGGCCTACACGCCGCCGACGCCGAGCGATCAGGTCTCTACTCCTACCGAGTAGCAGGGACATCTGATGGCTCGTCCTCGCCGAGTCGATCCCGAGGATCAGCTCACTCTGACAGAGCATCTGGACGAGCTTCGCTCGCGCCTGGTGGTCTCGGTCAGTGTGCTGGTCGTCGTGATCGCCGTCGCATTCTGGAAGTGGCAGGAGCTCCTGCACTGGCTCTCGAAGCCGGCTGCGAGCGCGATCGCCCCGGAGAAGCTGCAGTTCCTGCAGACAAGCCCGACTGACGCCTTCTTCACGGCGTTCAGCCTCTCTCTGGACATCGCGGTCCTCGTGACGCTCCCGCTCCTGTCGTATCAGATCTACGCATTCGTGATCCCGGCGTTCTCGCGCGAGCACCACAAGCGCATCCGGGGCCTCGCGCTGATGATCCCGCTGCTCTTCGTCACCGGCGTGGTCTTCGGCTGGTACCTGGTGATCCCGCCGGCGCTGCACTTCCTGCTGTCGTTCGGCGGCAACGAGTTCGTCGTGCAGCTGCGGGCGCCCGAGTACCTGAGCTTCCTCACGCTGACGCTGGTCGCCATGGGCGTCATCTTCGAGATGCCCGCGATCATGTACACGCTCGCGAAGATGCGCATCATCAGCGCACCGATGATGCGCCGCACTTGGCGCTACGCCGTGGTCGTCCTGGCCGCCGTGGCAGGAGTCCTGCCCGGTGCCGACCCGATCTCGTTCGTGTTCGAGTTCGTCCCGCTGCTGGTGCTGTACGGGTTCTCGTACGTGCTGGTGAAGATGGTGGATCGCAACCGCGCAGCCGAGGGCGACACCGCCTCTCGCTGGGGAGACGGGAGCGATTGGGAGAGCGTGTGATCCTCGGTGCCGACTGGGTGATCCCGGTCGGCACCGAGCCGATCCGCGACGGCCGGGTGGAGATCGCCGACGGCCGCGTTGCCGCGCTCGGGCAGGGCGGCCCGGCGGATGAGCTCTTTCCCGGCTCTGTGATCCTGCCGGGCCTCGTGAACGCCCACTCCCACCTCGAGTACTCGCGCATGTCGGGCTTCGGCGATGGGCAGCCGTTCGGGCCGTGGATCGAGGATCACATCCGGCGGCGAAGGGCGCTGGACGTGCCCGCCGACATGCTGGCGATGGCCCGCGAGGGCGCCGCGCTCAGCCTGGCCGGCGGCGTGACCACGGTCGCCGACTGCTGCTATGCCGCAACGGTGGCGCAGGCGGCGCTCGAGACGGGCCTGCGCGCCATCGTCTACCTCGAGGGGTTCTCCGACTGGCCGGATCTGGGCGAGCGGCTCGCGCGCGAGCTCGACGCGCTGCCGGTGGACGAGCTGGTCACCGCGGGGCTCTCGCCGCACGCGCCGTTCACCGTCACGCTCGACGACTACGCGCTGCTGATCGGCATGGCCCGCGAGCGCGGCCTGCCGGTAGCCACCCACATGCTGGAGTCGGCGCGCGAGTCGCAGCACCTGGACGAGTTCGCGCATCTGCTCGGCCCCGACACCGTGCTCATCCACGGGGTGTTCATGAACGCGGCCGATATCGCGCTGGCCGCCCGGCTGGACGTGCCGGTGATCCACTGCCCCCGCTCGAACGCGCTTCTGGGCTGCGGCACCGCGCCCGTCCCCGAGCTGCTCGCCGCCGGCGTGCGGGTGGGCCTCGGCACCGACTCCCCCGCCTCGGCGATGACCTTCGACATGTGGGAGGAGATGCGCGTCGCGGTGATGATGGCCCGCGCCCGCGCAGGGCGTGCCGACGCGCTCACCGCACCCCAGGTGCTGCGCATGGCGACGCTCGGCGGGGCCGAGGCGCTGGGCCTCTCGGCCGAGACGGGATCGCTCGAGGCGGGGAAGTCCGCCGACCTCACCGTGCTCGATCTGAACGGCTCGCCGTTCCTTCCCTGGGACGATCCGGTGACGGCTGCGGTGTTCGGCGGGAGCCCGGATCGAATCGTGCTCTCATCTACAAGAGGCAAGATACGCTATCGACGCGACGCGAAGCTGCCGATCAATCGGGAAGCTGGAGCAGTCCGGGCCAAGATGATCGAGGCATAGAACCCCGTGTTATTCGAACGCATACGCAGAACCCAGAAGCCAGTGTTCGTGTTCCTGGCGGTCACCTTCATGCTCGGTTTCGTGCTGCTCGGAGTGGGCCAGGGTGCCGGCTCCATCAACTCGCTCGACTTCCTCACCGGCGGCTCGAGCTCGAGTGATCCCACCAGCTCGCTGAAGGATCAGGTCGCCAAGAACCCCAACGACGCAGCCGCGTGGAAGCAGCTCGCCGTGGCATACCAGGGCCAGGGCAAGACCGACGACGCCATCAACGCCTACGAGTCGTACCTGAACCTGAAGAAGACCGACCCGAGCGCGCTCACCGCAGCGGCCACCCTGCTGGAGACCCGCGCCTACTACGCGTCGGTCAACGCGCAGAACTACGAGGCCGCCGCGCAGTTCAACGGCACCGACACCAACTCCAGCTTCTTCAGCGCGATCAAGGCCGACCAGCTTGCCACCAACCCGGTCGCAACTGCGGCCGCCAGCGGCTTCAGCACCCAGGCCCAGACGTACCAATCGCAGCAGTCCACCGACACGCAGGTGGCGCTCGGGTACCGCAAGATCCTGGCCGCGAAGGATCCGAAGGACGCGCTCAACCAGCTGGGCTACGGCTATGACGCCGCCAACACGCGCGACTATCCCACGGCGATCAAGGCGCTCCAGACCTACCTGAAGCTCGCGCCGACCTCCACGCAGGCACCGCAGGTGAAGCAGCTCATCAAGGAGCTGCAGTCGATCTCGGGCGCCACCACCACTCCCGCCGGCTAGCGGGAACCATCACGCGCCTCCGGCGGTCGGAAGACTGTCAACTCGGAGGGACATGATGCGAACGGCAGGGATCGTGGTGGCGGTGGGCGTGGTGCTCTGCGCGCTCACGGGGTGTCAGGGGTCGGGCTCGGACGCGGCGTCGAGCAGCGCGGCCATCCATCAGGAACCGGCCAGTGCGGCCGCACCCGACCTGGGGTCGGCAGGCGCGGGCAGCTCGACGGGTTCGGCAGGCGCGGGGGCTGACCAGAAGGACGCCGCCATCGTTGCGCCGATCGTGGTGCAGGCGGCGCCGTCGGTGATCAAGACCGCGATCCTCGACCTGAGCATCCCGCACGGCAAGCTCTCTCAGCGCATCGACGCAGCGCGCGCCGTCGCCGGCCGCGCCGGCGGCTACATCTCGAGCTCCTCCTCGCAGGCAGACGGGTCGCACTCGAGCCAGATCGTGATGCGCGTCCCGGCGGCGAGCTTCGAGGCGGCTGTGACCAGCCTGAAGGGCCTCGGCACCGTGCGGAGCTCGCATGAGGCGGGGCAGGACATCACCCGCCAGCTGATCGACCTGAACGCCCGCCTCGTGAACCTCCAGGCGCAGCGGAAAGTGCTGCTCGGCCTGATGCAGAAGGCGAAGACCATCTCGGCGTCGATCCAGGTCGAGAACGAGCTCTCACAGGTGCAGGGCCAGATCGAGGAGCTGAGCGGGCAGCGGCGCTACCTCAACGACCGCGCCGCCATGAGCACCATCACGCTCACCATGGTCACCGCCGGGCCGCCGCCGGCCACCCCGCAGCACGCGACGGCGCTCTGGCAGGCGCTCAGCCGGTCGGCCGATGCCGCGCAGTCGGTGGTGACCGCCGTGATCGTGGCTGCGGGCTTCGTGATTCCCATCGCCCTCATCGCCGGCCTCGTGGCGCTCCTGGCCCGGCGTTTCCGGCCGGGCCAGGTTGCCACGAAGCAGGAGAGCTCGGGCTAGGAGATCCCGGTGATCTTGAAGGTGGTGGTGATAGCCCCCGCCTTCGTCGCCGTGAACGTCAGCGCGCCCTTGCAGGTCGGCTTGATCTTGAAGGACGCGGCGCCCGAGCTGCCGGTCTTGAGCGTGGCGGACTTCACACCGCAGCCGGAGTCCTTCACGCTGACTCCCGAGATCGCCTTGTTGTAGGCGGTCTTCGTGTAGACCTTGATCGTCGTGGTCGCGTTGCGGTGCACGCTGCCGGTGAAGGACATGAACATCTTCATCGGCAGTGTCAGCGTCTGGGGAGCCGACCAGGCGCCCTGGTTGCCGTCGTTGTCGTCGGCCCGCACGTGCCAGTAGATCACGCCGCCGTTGGCGTACTGGCCCGCGGTGAGCCCCGGCGCCGCCGAGGTGTTCTGGGTCGAGAAGCTGTCGAACGTGGTGTTCCCGAAGGTCGAGTCGGTGGCGAACTCGATGTCGTAGTGGTTCGCGCCGTCCTTCTGATTCCACGAGACGACCACCTGGTGGGCGCTCGGGCCCTGGGTGACCGGGCTCGCCGGCGCGGCCATCGACCGTGCGAACGGCTGCCATGCCGAGTACGTGCCGGGGACGTTCGGGCCGGCGGTGGGATACTCGGCCCGCACGCGCCAGGTGAAGTTCCCGAGGCCGTTGAGCCCGGTGGGCGCGAACGTGGTGTTCTGCACCGTGTTGGTGCTGGTCGAGCCGCCGGGGCTCAGCACCTGGACGTCGTAGGAGATGGCGCCCGGCGTGGGATCCCACGAGAACGCGGGGATCGCCTGGCCGTTGACCGGGTTGCTCACGCTGCCGAAGGTCGGCGTCTGCACCGTGTCGGTCAGCTGGCGCGTGGCCGAGAACGACAGCGGGTTCCCGCTGTGGTCGTAGGCGCGCACCTTCCACCAGAGCTTCGTCGCCGGCGGCAGGTTCGCGCCGGTGAACGAGGTCGTCTGGGTCTGGAACGGCGAGCCGTTCACCAGCGAGGCCTGGCTGAAGCTCGAGCTCGTCGCGATGGTGAGCTCGTAGCGGTAGGCGCCGGGCACCGCGAACCACTGGAACGACGGCGGCCCGCTCACCGTGGCGCTATCGGCCGGGGCAACGAGCACCGGCGGCAGCGAGTGCAGCTGGAACGTCTGCGGGTAGCTCGAGTTGGCCGTCGGGTCGGTCGCGGCGTTCTGGCCGTCGAAGCCCGGTGCCGGGAGCACCGCCCAGGCGTAGCTCGTGCTGGTGTCGGGATAGTTCATCGAGTTCCCGCGCACGGCGTAGGCCGGCACGTGGGTGTAGGCGGTGTCGATGATGTGCTGGAAGGTGTTGTCGGTGGCGACGATCACCTCGTAGCGCTGGATGCCGGCGATCGGCTTCCAGGTGAAGAGCGGCAGGCTGGTGTTGTCGCTGCCTGCTGCCGGCAGCTCGTAGTCGCCCGCGCCGATGTTGAGGTTCGGGTTGCACGGCTGCGTGCACGGGTTCCCTGCCGGGTATCCCGAGAACGTGAATGCCGCGTTGCCGACGCCGCCCAGCTGGGTGGTGGCCGAGGTGGCCACCGGGCCGGGATCCTCGTCGTGGCGAAGCGGCGTCACGCGGATGCAGTAGCTCGCTCCGGCCGTGAGCTGATCGTTTGCCTGGGGCGTCCAGGCGGTGGCTGCGGTCGTGCTCGAGTTGGCGTGCGAGAAGTCGCAGATGCCGGAGCCGTAGCCGGCGAACTCCACCTTGTAGGTGGCCGCGCCCGGGGTGGCGTCCCAGGTCACGATGGGCGTGTCGGTGGTGAAGCCGGGCGTCCACACGTCGTTGCCCTGGCCGTCGACCATCGTGAGGTGCGGGATCCCGCCGCCCCAGGTCGTGTTCACGTTGTCGGCGTAGTGGATCGAGAACGAGGACGACGACGTGACCCAGTCGCCGAGGTTGCCGCTGGCGTCGAGCGCCCGCACGCGCCAGAAGTAGACGCCGGGCGTGAGGAGCGTGGTGGGCGAGTACGAGGTCGCCGTGATGGTCGCGTTGTCGCAGCAGACGTCCGAGGACGAGAAGAACCTGTCGTGGTTGATCTGCAGCTGGTATCCCACCGCGCCGGGAACGGGCGTCCACGAGAACTGCGGGTCGAACACCTCGGGCGACGGATCCAGATCCGCCACCGGCGAGAGCGTCATGCCGTCGGACGGCCAGTTCCAGGTGAAGTCCTCGATCGGCGAGAGCGTGCCGGCGTTGCCCTGGGCGTCGATCGGCGTGACCTGCCACCAGTAGGTGCCGGGCTTCAGCTGGGCCGAAGGCGTCACGACCGTGGCGTTGGTCTGCACGGGGAAGCCGTTCACGGGAGTCGAGAGGTCGCTCGAGCTCGAGAGCGTCACCGAGTAGCGCGTGGCGCCGTCCACCGGGTTCCAGGAGAGCTTCACCGGATCCGGGAAGGTCACGGCCGCGTCGTTCTGCGGCGACATGTCGGCCGCGCTCGGCGCGTCGGCCCAGTCAACGGTGAAGTTACAGCCCGCAGACCACGCCGAGGCATCGCTCGTGGCCGACCACGAGCGCACGCGCCAGTGGTAGTCGCCGCTCGGCAGCGACGTGGTCATGACCGCGCGCGTGTTGTTGGTGGTGTGCTGGCCGTTGTTGACGGTCGCCGACCAGTCGCTCGGGTCGCCGGTGAGGCTCGAGATCTGCCACTCGTACTGGGTCGCGCCCGTCACGGCCGACCACGCGAGCGGCACCTGCCGGTCGATGGTCTGGCCGCCGCAAGGCGTGCTCGGCACGGGAACAGGCGGCGCGGCCGCTTCGGCAGGGGCGCCGATCATCACGGCGGCGCAGAACGCCGCAGTGGCGGCAGCAAACAGCTTTCGGGAGACGAACATGGACACCGGGACTCCTGGATCGGGGGAGACCGCACCCGGAGGGGTACGTAGAATCTTCGAATGCGCATCGGCACAATCGGGGAGGTGGTGGATCCCCCCAAGAGGGGAGAGCGCGCCTTCGGCGATCTGCCCGCGACATCCCGGTTTCCACGGCTTTATAGTGTCCGTCCGGTGGCTGGAGGCAACACAGGGACGCTGCGGTGGGCGGCGGCGACGTCGGTCGCTGCCCGCGCACGAGCGCGCGGAAGCCACTGACCGGTGCTCTTTCCCACCGCCACCTTTGCGATCTTCTTCGCGATCGTCCTGCCGCTGAACTGGCTGTTCGCGCCAAAGCCGAAGCAGTGGCGCATCTTCATCATCATCGCGAGCTACGTCTTCTACGGCTGGTGGAGCGCGCCGTTCGTGCTGCTGCTCGCATCGGTCTCGGTGTGGACGCAGCTGATGGTGCTGGTGATGGACCGGCTCGAGACCGAGCGTGCCCGCAAGGTCGCGCTCACCGTGGCGCTGCTGGGCGACCTCGGCTGCCTCGCGTACTTCAAGTACACCGACTTCTTCCTCTCGTCGCTCCAGGGCATCGACCTCTGGGGCAACTCGGCGCTCCCCGACATCACGCTGCCGGTGGGCATCTCGTTCTTCACCTTCCAGGCGATCACCTACCTGGTGGACACCTACCGCCGGCAGATGAAGCCGGTGGGCTGGCTCGACGCGCTGGTCTACATCTCGTACTTCCCGCACCTGGTCGCCGGCCCCATCGTGCGCGCGTCGGAGTTCATGCCCCAGATCGCGCACCGCCTCGATCCGCGGCGCATCCCCGTGGGCCGGGCCTACATCCTCATCCTGGGCGGCGTGTTCAAGAAGGTGGTGCTCTCGGACATCCTCTCGAGCCACATCGTGGATCCGGTGTTCGCCGGGCCGAAGCTGCACTCGGCGCCGGAGAACCTCCTCGCGGTCTACGCCTACGCCGCGCAGATCTACTGCGATTTCAGCGGCTACACCGACATCGCGATCGGCATCGCGCTGCTCCTGGGCATCCGGTTTCCCCAGAACTTCGACAGCCCGTACGCCGCGGTGTCGCTGCGCGACTTCTGGAATCGCTGGCACATGACCCTCTCGCGGTTCCTGCGCGACTACCTCTACATCCCGCTCGGCGGAAACCGCAAGGGCAACGCGCGCACCTACGTGAACCTCATGCTCACCATGCTGCTGGGCGGCCTCTGGCACGGCGCGTCGTGGACGTTCGTGGTGTGGGGCGGCATCCACGGCACCGGGCTGGTGGCCGAGCACGCCGACATGCAGCGGCGAAAGCGCCTCGGGCTGCCCGCCTTCTCGCCGAAGGGCGCACGGCGCTGGATCGCCCGCTTCATCACGTTCCAGATCGTCTGCATCGCCTGGGTGTTCTTCCGGGCGAGCTCGTTCGCAGACGCCTGGGCGGTGTTCGAGAGCATCTTCGAGAACTGGGGCATGGCGTCACCGCTCATCACGTGGTCGGTGCTGGCCGCCACCGCCGTGGGAATCGGCGTGCAGTACGTGCCCCGGTCTACATTGGAGGGGCTCACAGAATGGTTTGGCAGACTGCATCCCGTGGTTATGGGCGCCGCGATCGCGGTGTGCCTGCTGGTGACCTTCAACATGGGCCCCGAAGGCGTTTCCCCGTTCATCTACTTCAGCTTCTAAGTGTCTGAGACTCCGCCACCAACGCCACCCCGCAAGAAGAAGAGCCTGTACGGCCCGCTCGGGTTCGAGCGGCCGGTGGGCCACGCCGTGGTGGCGATGTTCGTCGCGCTGCTGGTGGGGCTACTCCTGAACTCCCAGGGGATCCTCGGCACGGCCCAGTCGCTGCCGTACGGCAGCACCAGCCGAAGCGTCTCGATCGCCTTCATGCGGCCCATCAACGACGTGACCGGCGCGATCGGCCTGCACGAGCCGCGCGCGGGGCTCCAGTGGGCGCTCGGCCGGCAGTCCCAGGGCAACGCAAACGCCTTCGACGTGCCCAGCCTGGGCCAGACCAGCGCGGGCGGCACCACCACCACGCCCAGCACGACCCCGGGGACCACCGGCGGCGGAACGACGGGCGGCGGCAGCTCGACCAACGGCGGCAACACGAGCCCCTCGACGTCGAACCCGCCCGCGACCCAGGCATCGCAGCAGAAGCCCACGGCGTCCAACCCGCTTCGCATCCTGGTGCTCGGCGACTCGCTGGCCGGTGACTTCGGGGCCCCGCTCTACGAGGAGGCCGAGAAGACAGGGGTCATCAAGCCGGTCTCGGGCTCGGTGGTGGACTACCACATCTCCACCGGCCTGACGCACCCCGAGCAGTTCGACTGGCCGGGCGAGCTGCAGAGCGCGCTGCAGAGGTACCACCCCACCACAGTCGTGCTGGCGCTCGGCCTGAACGACACCCAGCCGATGACGGCGCCCGACGGATCGTTCCTCAGCACGGGCAGCGCCGGGTGGCTGAAGGAGTACCAGCGCCGGGTGGGCGTGATGATCAACCTCGTCCTGCAGACCGGCGCGAAGATCGTCTACGTCGCGCCGCCGCCCACCAGCGTCGCGTCCAACGACGCTTACCTCTTCCCGATCAACGTCCAGATCGTGAAGGAGGCGGCGAAGTTCCCCGGCAAGGCCGCGTCGGTCTTCACCTACCCGAAGTTCGCAGATCACGGCGCCTACACCCAGTCGCTGCCGATCAACGGCAAGGAGACCATCGTGCGCACCGCCGACGGCATCCACGTGAACCACGCCGGCGCCTCCATCATCGTGGCCAACGTGATGAAGGAGCTCGGCACGCTGTATCAGCTGCCACCCAGTTCCACCAGCTAGCGCCTGTTGCGAGCTCGTGGGGTATGGTGCCGGGCTCTTGCTGTCCGGGCTGTTTGGGGGGCCTCGCCGGATGACTCGCGCGTTCGCATCACTGTGCTCGATCATCGTTGCGCTGCTCATGGCGTCCGTCGCGCTGGCCGCGACCGTCGGCGACACCCCGGATCAGACGTGGCAGACCAACGGCCGCGTCGATGCCGTGAAGGTCGTTGGGTCCATCGCCTACATCGGCGGTGAGTTCACGGCGCTTCGCCCCGCGGGAAATGCGGCGGGCGTGGGCACCGTGACGCGAAACCACGCGGCGGCGATCGACCTCGCCACCGGCGCGCTCCTGCCCTGGAACCCCAACGCGAACGACGACGTGCGCGCGATCACCGCGTCGGCGTCGGCGGTGTACCTCGGGGGCGATTTCACCAGCGTCGGCGGCGCGACGGCCACCCGGCTCGCGGGCGTCGATCTCACCGCCGGCAAGCGCCTCACGGCGTGGAGCGGCTCGGCGAACGACAGCGTGCTGGCGCTCGCGATCTCCGGCAGCGTGGTCTACGCCGGCGGCAAGTTCACGTCGGCCGGCGGTGCGACGGCAGGGCGGGTGGCGGCGCTCAGCGCCACCAGCGGCAAGGCCGTGACCGGGTTCTCGGTGTCGGCCGACAAGGTGGTGAAGTCCCTCGCGGTGGTGCCGGGGAAGACCCAGCTCGTGGTGGGCGGCTCATTCACGCGGCTCAACAACGTCGAGCGCGGCTCGGTCGGCTCGGTCAACTCGGCGACCGGCTCGCTCCAGGCGTGGGATCCGAGCTTCCCGTATCCGGTGATCTCGGTGGCGGCCAGCAGCGACTCGGTGTTCGTCGCCGGCGGCGGGGACGGCGGCAACTTCGTAGCGTTCGATCCCTCGAGCGCCGTCGTCATGTGGCGCGGCGGCACCAACGGCAACGCCCAGGCGGTCACCATCGTGGGCGGCGTGGTGTACGTCGGCGGCCACTTCACGGACTACTGCGGCGCGACCGTCGGCGCCGAAACGTGTGCGAAGCCCACCGACCGGCTCAAGCTGCTCGCGGTGGATGCCAGCAGCGGCGTGCTCAAGCCGTGGAACGCGCGCGCGAACTCCACGCTGGGCGTCTTTGCGCTCTCCGGCGGCGGCGGCGCGCTGGTCGCAGGCGGCGACTTCACCTCCATCGGCAGCGTCAAGCAGCAGGGCGTCGCGGCGTTCGGCAGCTAGGCGGCGCGGGCGAGCGGCACGGTCTCGTTGACCCGCGCCTCCGCTTCGATCCGCTCGAGCATCTCACCGAACTCCGGCAGCGTCGAGGCAACGACGATGCGCTGGCCGGAGCCGTCGGTCACGACGAAGGTCTGGCGGCCCAGGGGCGAGCGCGCGAGCGATGTGCGCGAGACGTCGTCCCACGCGATGTGGATGTGGCTCGCAAGGCCGGCGGCCTCGATCCCCAGGCTGTCGATGTGCACCCACTCTGCCCGCTGAGCGGCCGGCCAGAGCACGGCGGCTGCCTTGCGGAGCCCCGGCACGTGGCGGACCACCGTGTGGGTGACCTCGCGGAACGGGCAGTGGGGATACTCGTAGACAACTTCCATTGCTCCCGTCATCGGCGATGGAGGGGGCACCCCGCATCACCGGATCAGGTGATCTGGTCAGACCGCCTGGGAGAAATGCTCCACGCTGGGCGGCTCGGCGAAGAACGGCCCGGCCAGCGCGCGCCATTCGGCGAAGAGCGGCGACTCGCGAAACTCCACGGTGTGAGCCTCGACCGACTCCCAGCCGACGCGCAGCAGGAACACCGACGGCCGCTCGGCCGAGCGATGCAGCTCGATCGAGACGAAGCCGGGCGATTGGGCGAACACCTGCGGCACGCTGGCCGCGAACATCTGCTCGAACTCGGCCTCGCGGCCCGGGGTGATGCTGAGGAGTGCGTGCTCGTGGATCATGTGGCCGAGTCTGCCAGAAGCTGGGCGGCCCGCAGGCCGGCCACCACGGCGGGCACGTTGGTGTTGCCGCGCGGCACCACGGGCATCACCGAGCAGTCGGCGACACGGACGTTCGCGAGGCCGTGGACGCGCAGCTCGGGATCCACCACGCGCCCCATGCTGCAGCTGCCCACCGGGTGGTAGTAGTGCTCGAGGCGATCGTCGAAGAGCTCCGCGGCCGGGAGCGCGTTGGTCTCCGCGCCGAGGAAGCTCCGGGCAGGCTCGGCGGATGCGAGCTCACGGGCGATCCGCACCGCATCGGTGAGCACGGCACGGTCGGCGCCCGCGGGGTCGGTGCAGTAGGCGTGATCGATCCGCGGCGCGTCTGCGACGTCGGCGGTGCGGATGTGGACGTGCCCGCGCGACTGCGGCGTGAGGCAGGCAACCGAGACCTCCCACCACCACTCGCCGTCGGGCGCGTTGCCGGCGACCGGGTAGATGTGGATGTCGAAGCCCTCGGTGCAGTGGCGCGACCTGACCTTGGCGATGACCTGCTCCTCGGGCAGGTAGTGCGACTCACCGAAGCTGGTCATGGCGACCTCGGCGCCCGGGCCGCCGGCATAGGTGAGCTTGATCGCCGGGTGGTCGTGCAGGTGCTCGCCCACGGCGGGCAGGTCGATGAACGGCGCGACGCCCGCCGCGCGCAGCACCTCGGGGTCGCCGATGCCCGAGCGCTCGAGCACGCCCGGAGAGCCGTAGGCTCCGCCCGCGACCACCACGCGGTCGCATCCGATCTGCTGGAGGCGCCCGTCACAGAGCACCTCCACCGCAGTGGCGCGCCCGCCTTCGAGGATCAGGCGGGTGACCGGCGCGTCGCCCGCGATGGTGAGGCCCGGGCGGCCGCGCACGGGATCGAGGTAGGCGAACGCCGTGTTCCAGCGGATCCCGCCGGCGACGTTGACCGGCGACGGGGCGATGCCCTCGTCGTCGTCCCAGGCGTTCAGATCGGTGACCACGGGCAGGCCGACGGCGGGCGCCGCGTCGAGGAACACCTGTTGAAACGGCGTGATCTCCTCCGGGGCGTAGTCGTGGACGCGGAGCGTCTGCATGGCGGCGGCGAAGAGCGGCCGCAGGGTGTCGGTGCTCCAGCCCGGTGCGCCCCAGCCGTCATAGTCCAGGCGCGAGCCGACGATCGCGGCGCAGCCGTTGTGGCTCGAGCAGCCGCCGATCACCCGGGCGCGCGCGAAGGGCAGCACCCGGTTTGCGAAGGTCGCGCCGCTGTCGTAGCCCCAGTCGCAGGAGCCGGCGAGGCCGCGGGCGTCGAGCAGGTCGGCCGGCCACGCGCCGCTCTCGCGGGCGCCGAAGTCGGGGCCGGCCTCGAGCACCAGGATGGTCTCGTCTGACGTCGCCGCAAGCGTGCCGGCGAGCGCGGCGCCGCTGGTGCCGCCACCGGCGATGATGGTGTTGACGTGGCCGGGGAGCTGCGTCACAGGGCCGGCATCCCCACGTAGGCGATCGGCTCGGGGGCCGCGTAGGCGCCCACCGCGCTGGTCGCGAGGCCGCAGCGCCACAGCCCGTAGGCGGTGAGCGCGCCGAATGCGACGCCATCGCAGATGGGCACCCCGACGTCGTCGTGCACCGCGCGGGCCACCTCGGCCATCCCGCCGCAGGCGAGCACCAGGGCCTCTGCGCCCCGCTCGTGCACCAGCGTGCGGGAGGCAGCGACGATCGCCGAGGTCGTTGCGGGAAACTCCCCGCCCTGCTCGGCGACCGGGATGCCGAGCGGCAGGATGCCGGCGCAGCGCGAGCGAAGGCCCTGCGCGGCGAGCGCCTCCTCGAGGGCCGGGATGCTCCGCGGGAGGGTGGTGACGATGCCGAACCGCTTCGACACCAGCGCGGCGGCGCGGCAGGCCGACTCGCCGATGCCGACCACAGGCGCAGTGGCGAGCTCGCGGGCGGCGTCCAGTCCCGGGTCGCCGAAGCAGGCGATGAGGTAGGCGTCCATCCCGGGCAGGTCTCGCACCATGCCCACGACCTCGGCCGCGGCGATCGCGGAGTCCGCGGCGCTCTCGATGAAGCTGGGGCCGCGCGGCGCGGTCACGGCGATCACCTCGCATCCCTCGGGGAGGGCGGCCGCGGCAACGGCGCGCATGCTTGCGGTGTGCTCCGCGCTGGTATTGGGGTTGAGGAGAGCGAGCCGGAACATAGAATCGAGGCGATCATATGCCAGTACCGAGGGGTGTCCGATGAGAGCAGCAGTGATCAGGGAGCTCGGCGCCACGCCGGCGATCGAGAGCGACTGGCCCGAGCCGGTCGCAGAGGCGGGCGAGACGCTCGTCGAGACCACCGCGGTCGGGCTCAACCCGGTTGACCTCGCCATCACCAGCGGGAAGTTCTACGAGCCGGCGCCGCCGCTGCCGTTCGCCGCGGGGCGCGAGGGAGTTGGCCTCGTGATCGACTCGCCGCGGTTTGCGTCGGGCGCGCGGGTGTACACGCTGAAGGCACGCACGGGGTCGCTGGCCGACCAGTTCGTCGCCGACGCGCGGATGACGTGGGAGCTCCCCGACGGCGACGACCACGCCGACGTGGTCTCGGTGGGCATCGCGGGGCTCGCCGGCTGGCTCGCGGTGCAGGAGCGCGCCGCGCTGAAGCCCGGCGAGAGCGTGCTGGTGCTGGGCGCGACCGGCACGGTCGGGAGCGTCGCGGTGCAGGCCGCCCGGATCATCGGCGCCCACCGCGTGGTGGCCGCCGGGCGCGATCCCGAGCGGCTCGCGCGCTGCCGCGAGCTGGGAGCCGATGCGACGGTCGAGATGGGCGAGGGCACCGATCTGCCGGCGGCGTTCCGCGACGCGTTTCCCGACGGCGGGCCCGACGTGGTGATCGATCCGCTGTGGGGCGCCCCAGCGCTCGCGGCGATTCAGGCGGCCGCGCCGGACATGCGGCTCGTGAACCTCGGGCAGGCGGCGGGCGCCGAGATCTCGCTGGCGTCCGCGGCGGTGCGCAGCAAGCGGGTGCGGATCATCGGGCACACCGTGTTCGGATCTCCGGTGCACGAGCTGGCGGCGGCGCAGACGACGATGCTCGCGCACATCCGCGCCGGCAGGCTCGAGGTGGACACGATCGAGTACCCGCTCGAGCGGGTGGCCGAGGCGTGGGACGAGCAGCGCAAAGGCCCGCACCACAAGCTGATCGTGATCCCCTAGCCCCGTCCGAAGCTCACGGCACCAGCAGCACCCGGCCGAAGTGCGTGCGCGTCTCGAGCCTGGCATGGGCCTCGGCTGCCCGCTCGAGCGGCAGCATCGCGTCGATCGCCGGCGGCGGGATGCAGACGTCGGCGAGCAGGCGGAACACCTCCAGCAGCTCGCGGCGCGACCCATCGCTCGAGCCGATCACCGAGATCTGGCGGCTGAACAGGTCGATCAGGTCGAGCTCTCCATGCGGCCCCGACGATGCGCCGCAGAGCACCAGCCGGCCCCGGTTCGCCAGCGCCGCGATCGCGCCGGGAAACGCCCTCTGGCCGACGTGGTCGATCACCACATCCACCCCGCGGCCGCCCGTCAGCGCCCGCACCTCGTCCGCCCAGTCCGGCTGCGTGTAGTCCACCACGTGATCGACTCCCATGTCCCGCGCCCGGCGGCGCTTGACCTCGGTGGAGGCAGTTGCGATCACCGTCGCGCCCGCCCACTGGGCAAGCACGATGGCCGCACCGCCCACCCCTGATCCCGCCGCCGTCACCAGCACGGTCTCGCCGGCCCGCAGCCCGGCCCTCGAGAAGAGCATGTGGTACGCCGTGAGGTACACCGATCCCGCCGCCGCGGCCGTCTCCGGGGTTAGCGCGGGCGGCAGGACGAAGATGTTTCGCGCCGGCGCGACCACCAGCTCGGCATACCCGCCGTCGTGATTCACGCCCATCACGCCGTAGTCCGCACACGACGCCTCGTCGCCCTCCAGGCAGAAGCCGCAGCGGCCGCACGAGTCGTCGTAATGGACGTAGACGGTCGCGCCCAGGGCGACGTCCTCCACCCCGGCGCCCACCGCCGCCACCGTCCCGGCGACGTCGTATCCCGGGATCAGCGGCAGCTCCGCCACGTAGGCGAAGCCGTGATTCTCCCGCACCCAGATGTCGAGGCGGTTGACCGCGACCGCAGCCACCCGCACCACCACCTCACCGATCCCCGCCACGGGATCGGGCCGTTCGCACAGCTCCATCCGCTCGGGGCCGCCGTGCTCCCGCACCACGATCGCTCGCATGTACCGCTCCCCTTACACCCCTTCGCGATGGACGACGCGTCCGGCGACCACGGTGGCCAGGACGGGGAGCTCCGGTAGATCATCGGCCGACACGTCGACCGGGTCTTCTGCGAACACCGCAAAGTCGGCCCGAAGGCCCTCGGTGATGCGGCCGTTGAGGTGGCTCTCGCCGACCGTCGCGGCTGCGGCGGTGGTGTACCCCCGCAGCGTGTCCAGCGCAGACAGGCACTGGTCTGGATCGAACACGCGGGTGCCGGGCTTGCCCGGCGTGCGCCGAAGCCGCACCCAGGCCATGCCGAGGCGGGCATCGTTCTGGGCGACCGGCCAGTCCGAGCCGAGCGCGATGGTGGCGCCCGAGCGCAGGATGTCGGCAGTGCGCCACGCCCGCGCCGCCCGCTCGCTGCCGAGCCGCGCCGCCCAAGAGTCGCTGTTGTCGGCCTTGCGCCACTGCATGTGGAGGGGCTGCATCGAGGCGATGACGCCCTCGCGGGCGAAGCGGTCGAGGTCGACGTCGGTGAGCGTCTCGATGTGCTCCACGCGGTGGTGCACGCCATCCGCCGCGCCGGCTGCCAGGTAGGCATCGAGGGCAGCCCGCACGCCGCGGTCGCCGGTCGCGTGGGTCACGCACTGGAAGCCGGCCTGGGCGAAGATCCTGACCGCCTCGGCGTAGCGCGCCGGATCCGGCCAGAACGGGAGCGTGCCGCCGCCGAGCGTGTCGGGCTCGTAGAGCCAGCCCGTGCCCGTATCGATCACGCCGTCGATGAAGTACTTGGCCACGCCGCCGCGCCAGAGCTCGCCGTGCACGTCGCGTAGCTCGAGCTGGGCATGCATCTCGTCGAAGCTAGTCTCGGGCGTCTGCCAGAGCGGCACCACGGCACGGCAGGTGAGGTCGCCGGCGCCCTCCAGCTCGCGCATCAGATCGAAGGTGGCGGGCGAGCCGTCCATCACGTGGAAGCCGGTCACCCCGCAGGCGTTCAGGGTGCGCAGCGTCTCGAGGATGCGCTCGTAGTTCTCGGCGTCGGTCGCGTCGGGCACCACGGCATCGACCAGGTGCATCGCGGCGCCCTCGCGAAGCTCGCCGGTGGGGACGCGGTCGCGGACGACCACCTCGGCGCCCTCCGAGAACTCGACGGGGCCGGTGATGTCGGCGGCGGCGAGCGCCGCGCCGCTTGCAAGCGTGGTGTGCTGATCCATGAACCGGATCACCGACGGGGCGCCGCCCACCGAGGAGTCGATCAGCTCGGAGTGGATCTGGTTGCCCTCGAACGCCTCGTAGCTCACGCCCCAGCCCAGCACCCAGGCGTCCCTTCCCACCCGCGCCTTCTCGGCGGCCAGCGCCGACTGGATCTCGGCCAGCGTGCCGCAGCGCGTGAGATCGGCGCCGCGCACCATCTGCGGCGCGAACGGGTGGATGTGCGAGTCGATCAGGCCCGGGGTGACGGCGGCGCCGCCCGCGTCGATGATCTCGGCCGAGCTGCCAAGGGCCGCCCGCACCTCGTCATCGGAGCCAACCGCGACGATCACGCCGTCCCGGGCACCGACGGCAGAGGCCGTGGGGCGCTCGTCGTCGAGCGTGCGTACCGCAGCGTTGAGGATCGCAACTTCGGTCACGGCCGGAGAGGATAGCGCCATCTGTCAACTAGCATGGAATTCATGCAGCGTTTGATCGAACAGGTGGCCGGCATCCTGCACCGAAACGACGTGCCCTTCGTGACCCGCGCCGACGGCAAGGGCTACCGCATCATGCGCGACTCCTCGGCGACGTTCATCTCGTTCGCGAACTACGGCGAGACCGAGATGGTGAGCGTGCACTCGCCTGTGCTCCAGGAGATCGACGAGGCCGGCCAGCTGTGCGAGATCCTCACGGCCGTGAACGACCTGAACGCCGGCGGCCGCTTCGCGCGGTACGTCTACTACCCCGAGGAGCGGGTGATCGCGGTGGAGTACGACCTGGCCGGGGACGACCTGGACGAGAGCGAGCTGATCCTCGCGGTCGAGCGCATCTCGTTCGCGGCAAACACCCAGGACGAGGAGCTGAAGCTGCGGCTCGGCACCGGCCTGCGATTCTCGGACACGCTGCCCGACGTCTGAGCCCACCCTGACCGGCGAGCGGCTCACCCTGCGCCCGGGGACGGACGCAGATGTGGATGCGGTGCACGCGGTGCGCTGCGATCCCACGGTCGAGCAGTGGTGGGGCGTCGCCGAGCGCAGCGAGACGGTGGACGACCTGCGAAACGCAGAGCCCGACCAGCACTTCTTCGTGATCGAGTGCGACGGCGAGGTGGCCGGCGGCATCCAGTACGTCGAGGAGCCCGGCGCGCAGTTCCACTACGCGGCGATCGACATCTTCCTGGGCTCAGCGTGGCAGGGCCGCGGCCTGGGGCGCGAGGCGATCGAGCTGCTCATCGGCTACCTGGTGCGCGAGCGCGGCCACCACCGCCTCACCATCGACCCTGCCTCGGCCAACGAGCGCGCCGTGCGCTGCTACGCCGCCGTGGGCTTCCGCGTGGTCGGGACGCTGCGCGAGTACCAGCTGATGGACGACGGCACCCGCGTGGATGCGACGCTCATGGAGCTGGTGGTTCCAGGAGCGCAGCGATGAGCGCGGCGGTGACCCACGCGCTCCAGCGCTCAATCGACCAGCCGGACTTCTGCACCAGGAGCCGATATGCCTCGGGGTGGCCCAGCGAGAAGATGATCGCAGCCGCGTCATCGGGCGTGAGGCCCGCGCGGAGGTCGCCGCGGCTCGCCAGGAGCTGCCCGGCACTGGCGTAGTTTCTGAGCCGCTGCTGTGCCCTCTGCGTCTCGAGCTCGGCGATCTCCGGGTCGAGCGCCGCGGCCTGGCGGATCACCTCGAAGATGGGGGCGGTGCGCTCCAGCGCGTCGCGCCAGAACTCCACCAGGAGGGCGATCACCTTGCGCGGATCGGGCTCTGCCTGCGCACGCTCGCGCATGAACGAGGGCACCGGCCGCGGCGCCTTGTCCCCCGCCGCCGCGAAGTCGAGCACCCGCGAGAGGAGCTGCCCCTTGGAGCCTGCCGAGTTGTAGATGGTCTGCACGACGACCCCGGACTCGCGAGCGATCTGGCTGATGGTGGTGGCCGCGTAGCCCTGCTCGAGGAAGAGCCGCGACGCGGTCTGCACGATGGTGCGGAGGGTCTGCTCGGCTGCGAGATCGCGGCGTGACTTGACATCGGTCATGTCAGTAGAGTACCGTTCCACTCACTGGAATGTGATTCTACTGAAAGGAGCTGCCATGGACATCGATCTCAAGGCGGTCACGCTCGAGGGGTTCGAGCGGATGTTCAACCAGGGCGACCTGGACTTCGTGGACACGGCCCTCTCGGCCGGCAGCACCGACCACCAGGAGCCCGAGGGCGCGAGCTTCGCGCCCCACCTGAAACAGGTGATCACCACGCTTCGCACCGGGTTTCCCGACCTGCACTTCGACGTGGAGGCGATGGTCTCGGAAGGCAACGTGGTCTTCAGCCGGTCGATGATGACCGGCACCCATCTGGGCGTGCTGGCGCTCGGCCCGCTGGCGGCCATCGAGCCGGTCGGGGCGAAGGTCGAGCTGCGCCACATGCACCAGTTCCAGTACGCGGCCGACGGGCGTCTGGATGACCTGTGGCACGTGTGGGACACGGGCGTCCTGATGCGCCAGCTCGGCGCGCAGATGGGCGAGATGCGGGTTGCATAGCGGCCTGGCGGCCCGTGCGTGAATCAACGGTGCCTGGCACCGTTGATTCACGAGCTCGTGCTATGAACCGGTGGATGGCCGGAGATGAGCGATACGACGTGACCGTGGTGGGGGCCGGGGTATTTGGTCTGGCCACTGCGCTCGAGCTGGCGCGCCGTGGCCACACGGTGGCGCTCGTCGAGCAGTTCACGATCGGCCACCCGGCGGGCTCGTCCACCGGCGCATCGCGCGGCATCCGCATCGCCTACAACGAGCCGTTCTACGTCGCCCTGGCGCTCGATGCCATCCAGCGCTGGCGCGGGCTCGAGACCGAGACGGGCCGCACCGTGCTGCACCTCACCGGGCAGATCGACCTCGGCCCGGAGCCGACCCTCGCCGCCATCGAGACTGCGGTGGCCCAGGCCGGCGCCGGCATCGAGCGGCTCTCGGCGAAGGAGCTCCAGACGCTCATGCCCGAGCTCTCGCCCGACCCCGGATCGAGCGGCCTCTTCTCCGCCGACAGCGGCACCGTGATGGCCGAGCAGGGGATGCAGGCCCTCCGCGAGGCGGCGCTCGAGGCGGGCGTGGACATCCACGAGAACGAGCCCGTGACCGCGATCGACGCGTCGGGCCCCGTCACCGTCACCACCACCCGGGGCGCGCTCGCGAGCGACAACGTGGTGATCGCCGCAGGGCCGTGGTCAGGCCCGCTCCTGGAGCAGCTCGGCATCCCGGTGCCCCTCGCACCGGCGATCGCCCAGGTCACCTTCCTGGATGCGCGCGACATGGTCGACCGCCCGGGCATCACCGAGTGGGGCGCGGGCGGCGCCGGCATCTACGGCCACCCCGTGCCGGGCATCGGCTACAAGGTGGCCTACGACGCGGGCGCCGAAGGCTGGCAGCCCGACGTGGGCGAGTGGGATCCCGACCTGGCCGAGGAGCGGCTGCTGCTCGACTGGCTCGCCGATCGCATGCCCGGCGCGCCGGCGCGCGTCAAGCTGAGCCAGCGCCACCCGTGGACGATGACGCCCGACGGCGACTTCGTGGTGGACCGCCGCGGCCCGGTCACGCTCGCCTGCGGCTGCTCCGGCCACGCCTTCAAGTTCGGGCCGGCACTGGGGCCGCTGGTGGCCGACGTGCTCGAGGGCGCGCCCGCCAACCCGCTGCTCGCGCTGGATCGCGCCGGTCTGCGCGGCACGGCCTCGGCGAGCGACCCCATCACACGCTGAGCGGACGGCGCCGGCCGTGCGCCTGCAGCAGCTCGTGGGCGCCGAAGACGACGAAGAAGACGAGCGTCGCCGTGACCACGATCGTCCCGCCCGACGCCAGATCCCACCAGAACGAGATGTAGAGCCCCACCACGCCACAGACCGCGCCGATCGCCGCGGCCAGCGCCTGCATCACCAGCAGCCGGTTGGTGAGGAGCCGCGCCGTCGCGGCGGGCGTCACCAGCATCGCCAGCACCAGGATGTTGCCGATGGCCCGCAGCGAGACGACGATCGCCAGGGTGATCAGCGCCAGCAGCAGCAGGTCGAGCACGAACACGGGGTAGCGCATGGCGTCGGCCATCTCGCGATCGAACGCGATCAGCGAGAACTCCTTGTTCAGCAGGATCACGGTCACCAGCACCACCACGGTCGCCACCGCAGCCAGCTCCAGATCGCTCTGGGACACGCCCAGGATGCTTCCGAAGAGCAGATCGGCGATGTCCTTCTGGTAGGAGGCGAGGCTCGACACGAGCACCACGCCCAGCGCGAACATGCCGGCGAAGAGGATGCCGATCGCGGTGTCCTCCGACACCCTGCGGCTGCGGCTGATGAGCGCGATCCCGACCGCGGTGAGCAGCCCCACCACCATCGCCCCGAGCAGGATGCTGCGGCCGAGCGCCACGGCGATCACGATGCCCGGGAACACCGCGTGGGAGAGCGCATCGCCGATGAACGCCATGCCGCGCAGCACCACGTAGCTGCCGAGCACTCCCGAGACGATGCCGGTGAGCACCACCGCGGCGAGCGCGCGGCGCATGAACTCGAACTGGAGCGGGTCGAACAGGTAGTGGCCCATCAGTGGTGGTGGCCCTCGGGCGCGAGGATCCGCACGCCGCCCACCTCGATGGTGGTCGCGCCGTAGACGTCGGCGAGCGACGCCGCGGTGAGCGTCTCGGCGGGCGGCCCGAAGGCGTGCACCGTGCCCGAGAGCAGGCAGATGAGGTCGCACTGCTGGGCGGCCCAGCCCAGGTCGTGGGTCGAGATGACCACCGAGCGCCCCTGGGCCCGCAGCTCGTGCAGCGTCTCGACGAAGTGGGCCGCGGTGGCGGCGTCCACGCCCGTCATGGGCTCGTCGAGCAGCACCAGCGGGGCGTCCTGCACCAGCGTGCGGGCAAGCAGCACGCGCTGGCGCTGGCCGCCGGAGAGCTGGCCGATCTGGCGCCGCTCGAAGCCCGCCATCCCGACGGCGTCGAGGGCCTCAAGCGCCTTCTGGCGCTCGGCGCGAGACGGCATCCGAAGCCAGCCCACGCGGCGATAGGAGCCCTGCAGCGCGACGTCGAGCACCGAGAGCGGGAACTCCCACACCGCCGGGGCGAGCTGCGGCATGTAGCCAACGGTGCCGGGGGTGGTCACGGTGCCGGCGGCCGTGGGCCGCGTGCCGGCGATGGCGCGCAGAAGCGTGGTCTTGCCCGCGCCGTTTGGGCCGACGAGCCCGACCACGACGCCCGCCGGCACCTGCAGCGAGACGTGCTCCAGCACGCGGCGGCCCGCCAGATCGACCGCGAGGTCATCCACCCGCAGGAGCGGGCCGGCGGCGCTACCGTGCATTGGCGGCGCAGCTCGCGCATCGCGCGGGCAGCGCACCGAGAGCCGCGTCGATCAGCTCGAACCCCGCGTCGGACACGGCCCGCCGCACGGGCTCGACGACGCATCCGCCCAGCGTCGCGGTCTTCCCGCAGTCCACGCAGACGACGTGATGGTGGTGGCCGACATCGGTGCAGAAGACGTAGGTCGCCTCGTCGCCGCGGCGCCCTGCCTCCTCAGCGAAGCCCTCCTCGCGCCAGCGCTCGACTGCGCGGTAGGCGGTGGTGAGCCCGAGGCGGGGCTGCTCCTTGACGGCGGCGTCGTGCAGCTCGCGCACCGTGAAGGCGCGGCCCATCTGGCGCCCGGCGTCGAGCAGCGCGGCGCGGTTCTTGCGGTTTCGGCCGATCTCATCCATCGCCAGAGCATACTGAAACCGACTCCGGTTTGCAAAGAGTGACAATGACTTTCGTTCTGCTACTCTGCCGCTCCGATGCTCTCCGCCACTCCCCACCGGCTCGCGCTGACGGCGCTCGTGTGCCTGCTGGCCGCGGGGTGCGGCACCACGAGGATCGGCAGCAACGACCCCAACCGCCCGACGGTGGTCGCCACCACCACCCAGATGCAGGATCTCGTGCGAAACGTGGGCGGGGACGACGTGAACATGGTCGGGATCCTGAAGCCCAACGTCGATCCGCACGAGTTCGAGCCGTCACCCTCGGACGCCATAGGCATCGCCAACGCGAAGCTCGCGGTGACCTCGGGCGTGGGCATCGACACCTGGGCCGCGCAGCTCATCTCCGACAGCAGCAGCGGCGCGCCGGTGTTCGACGCCTCCGCCGGCCTGCCGATCCGCCAGGGCGACAGCCAGGAGCCCGACGGCGATCCGCACTGGTGGCATGACCCCGCGCTCTTTGCCCGCGCCGCCCACAACCTGGGCGCCGAGCTGGGCCGGATCGACCCCGCCCACCGTGCGGCCTTCGCGGCCAACGCCGCGGCCTACGTCAGGCGGATCCAGGCGATGGACGCCGCCAACAAGCGGGTCATGGCCTGCCTCCCCGCCTCCAACCGCAAGCTCGTCACCAACCACGACGCGTTCGCCTACTTCGCCGCGCACTACGGCCTCACCGTGGTGGGATCGGTCATCCCGTCGCTCTCGACCTCGGCCGAGCCGAGCGCCCAGAACGTCGCCGACCTCATCCAGCGGATCAAGGCCCAGCACGTGCGGGCGATCTTCACCGAGTCGTCGCTCAACCCCTCGCTCGAGGATCAGATCGCGCGGGAGGCGGGCGTCAAGGTATACGCCACGCTCTACGGCGACACCCTGGGCCCGGCCGGTTCACCGGGCGCCACCTACATCGGCATGGAGCGCTGGAACGTCCGCTCGATCGTCGCCGGGCTCCTCGGCCGCGAACCGCCCGCCGGCGGCTGCTGACATCTGGCTGGACTCGCGCGCAGCGCGAAGCACGGATGCCAGCGGTTCGCCAAGGGCGCGAAGCTGTGCCTGCGAGGACGGCGTCATTGCGTGGTCTTGGCCGAGGCGCGATCGTCAACCACGATCTGGTGGTCGGCCGTCTCGCGCACCGGCACGTCCTCTTCCTCGGCATAGGACAGCACCGAGATGATCGCGCCGAACACGCCGCCTGCGATCCCCAGGAGCAGCGGCATCCCGATGATGTAGCTGAAGACGTCGGTGCGGTCGCCGGTGAGCCGGCTGTCGTTCACGAGGATCACGGCGAGCGCGCCCACCGCATACATGAAGACGAAGCCTGCGGCGATGCCGAACAGGACGTGGGTGGGGCGCCGCGGGGCCTGACTCGCTGCGGCCGCCTGGTTGCGTGGGATGGCATGTGCCATGGTGCCCTCTTTTCCTTGACTGCACCATGCTGATACCCGGCTCGCGGGTTTTATGCACGGGCGCGGCAGGCCAGGTGGAGCGCGAGCCGCTGATCGGGGTCGTCCAGGTCGGCGCCGAGCACCTCCGTGATGCGCTTCATCCGGTAGGCGACGGCGTTTCGGTGCAGGTGGAGCTCCTGCCCGGCGGCCGCCAGCGAGCCGCGGTGGTCGAGGTAGGCGCGCAGCGTGCGCACCGACTCGCGGCCGCGCCTCTCACCGAGCGCGTCGAGCGGTGCCAGCAGCTCGGCCACCGAGGCCCGAGCCGCGTCGTTGGCATACCACTCCACCAGCAGCCGCTGGAGCCCTGCCGGGTCGAAGGCGTTGGCCACGCCCGGCCGGCCGGAGTCGAGCGCCGAGCGGGCCTCGGCGTCGGAGCTTCGCAGCCCTGCGAGCCCCGCGTGCGGCGTGCCGACCCCGCAGCGCACGAGCCCCGCGCCGGTGAGGGACTCGAGCACCCGGGTGGCCGCGGCGGCGACCGCCGAGGTCTGGCGCTGGGTGGGCTCGGCGCGGTCCATCCGCACGAGCACGATGGCCGAGCCGAGGAGCGCCGCATGCCACACGCCACCGGCGGCGCGGGCGGTCTCGAGCGCCGTTCGCACGTGCTCGTCGGAGGCCTCCAGCTCGAGCCGCACCACGGTGTGCCAGCCGTCCACGGGCAAGCCCAGCGACCGGGCGCGGTCGGCCACCAGCGTGGTGCGGTGCGGTGCTGCGAGCAGGAGCTCGGTGAGCACCACGCCGCGCGAGCGGATGGGCGCGTCGGCCCGCGTGCGCTCGCCCTCGAGCCAGCGGGCGGTGATCTCGCCCGCGGCGATCTGGGCGAGGCGGTGGGCCATGCCGGCCGCGCCCTCGTTCGGCGCGAACGGGCCAAAGGCGGTTTCGGCCAGCTCCTCCGCGCGCTCGGACGACGGCGCGCCGGAGCTTCGAAGCGCCGAGACGAACGCCACCGCGTTCACCAGCGCGTCGGCCGCGCCGCCGTCGATCACGCGCGAGATGTCGGTGCAGAGCCGGCCGAGGTCGGTGTCGCGGTCGGCGGCCAGCACCGCCACGCCCGCCCGCTCTGCAATCGCGCGCACAGTGGCCGAGAGCGGCGGCGGGTCGATCAGGACGAGCGCCGCTGCACCGCGCTCGCCCAGGATCCTCGCGGCCGAGTCCAGCCGGTACCCGGCGAGGTCGATCGCCCGTGCCATGACTGCGACCCCGCCCCGCTCGACCGCCTCGACGCCGGCGATGTGCTCGATCACCGAGACCCCCGTGAGCGGGATTGCCGGAGCCCCTGCCAGCAGCTCGAGGTGCAGATCGGCGGCGGTCGCCATCCCCCTATTGTGCTCCTCGCACAATACGGGAGTCAAGTTGAGCGATCTGCCCAAACACCGCGGCGCGAGGTGCCGTACGGTGACGAGATGCAGATCGACCACTCCAACCTCGCCCGCTTCGCCCGCGGCTGCGCCGTGCTCGGCACCGGCGGCGGAGGCGACACGTACGCGATGTACCTCGGCGCGTCCCAGGCAATCGACGACCACGGCCCTGTGCAGGTGGCCGACCTCGACGACCTGCCCGACGAGGCCCTCATCATGCCGTGCGGCGGGATCGGCGCGCCCACCGTCTCGCTCGAGAAGCTGGGCGGCATCACCGAGGGCCGCGACCTGCGCGCTGCGGTCGAGCGCGTCACCGGCACGCCCGTGGCTGCCCTGATGGCAAGCGAGATCGGTGGCGGTAACGGCGTGCTGCCGGTCACCTGGTCGGCGCACTGCGGCCTGCCGGTGGCCGACGCCGACGGCATGGGCCGCGCGTTTCCCGAGATCCCGCAGGTCGCGATGGAGATCGCGGGCGTCTCGCCCGTGCCCGCGGTGATGGTGGACGAGCGCGGCAACGGCGTGGTCACGAGCCCCATCGACGGCGCCTGGGCCGAGCGCCTCGCGCGCACGATCGCAATCGATTTCGGCGGCGCGGTATCGGGCGCCGACTACCTGATGACCGCGCAGGTCGCGCGCACCGCGACGGTGCGGGGCTCCATCTCTCGGGCACTCGCCATCGGCGCCGCGCTCGAGGCTCCCGACCCGCTCGCGACGCTGGTCGATCAGCTGGATGCCCGGCGGCTCATCACGGGCAAGCTGGTGGACGTGCTGCGCGAGACCGTGGGCGGGTTCGCGCGCGGCTCGGCGCTGGTCGAGGGCGTGGGCGCCGACAGCGGCCGGCTGCTGCGGCTCGAGATCCAGAACGAGAACCTGGTGGCGATGGAGGACGGCGTGGTGCGCGCCTGCGTGCCCGACCTCATCACCGTGCTCGACACCGCCACCGCCGATGCGATCGCCACCGAGCGGCTCGCCTACGGCCAGCGCGTGACCGTGGTCGCGTTTGCCTGCGATCCGGTGTGGCGGACGGACGGCGGGCTCGCGCTCGCCGGCCCGCGCACCTTCGGCTACGACTTCGACTACGTGCCGGTGGAGGAGCTGTGACGGGCCGCGATCTCGACCTGCGCCTCGGCATCGACGTCGGCGGCACCCACACCGACGCCGTGGTGCTCGACCGCGGCGACCGGGTGCTCGCCAAGACGAAGCAGCCCACCACCCCGGACGTCACCACCGGCATCGTCGCCGCCATCGGCGCGCTCGTGGGCACGCCTGACGTGGACGCGGCGCGCATCACCCACGTCATGCTCGGCACCACGCATGCGACCAACGCGCTGCTCGAGCGGCGCGAGCTCCTGAAGGTGGCGCTGGTACGGATCGGCGCGCCGTCCACCACCCTGGTGCGCCCCCTCTACTCGTGGCCGGACGATCTGCGCGCGACGGTCTCGGCGGGCGAGGTGGTGGTGCGCGGGGGCGTCGAGGTGGACGGCCGCGACATCGTGCCGTTCGATCCCGGGGCCGTGGCACGGTTTCTCGAGAGCGTCGCCGAGACGGCCGAGGCGGTCGCGATCGCAGGCGTCTTCTCGCCCATCTCCGCGCGCCACGAGCTGGAGGCCGAGCAGGTCGCGCGGCAGGTGCTCGGCCCTGACATCCCGATCTCGCTGAGCCACGAGATCGGCTCGCTCGGGCTGCTCGAGCGCGAGAACGCAACCGTGCTGAACGCCGCGCTGAACGCCGTTGCCCAGGCCGTCGCGGCGGCCCTCCGCGAGGCGCTGGTGCAGCACGGGCTGGATGCGGTGGCCTTCTTCGCCCAGAACGACGGGACGCTGATGGCCCTCGACTACGCCGTGGCCCACCCGGTGCTCACAATCGGCAGCGGCCCGGCCAACAGCATCCGCGGCGCGGCGTACCTCACGTCAGCGGGTGACGCGCTCATCGCCGACATCGGCGGCACCTCGACCGACATCGGCGTGCTGGCCGGAGGGTTTCCGCGCGAGACCGCAGCGCCGGTCGAGATCGGCGGCGTTCGCACCAACTTCCGCATGCCCGACCTGGTCACCATCGCCGTCGGCGGCGGGAGCGTCGTGAAGGCCGTCCCCGAGGGCGCGAGCGTCGGCCCCGAGAGCGTCGGCTACCGCCTGCCCGACGAGGCGCTGATCTTCGGCGGCGCGACCGCCACCCTCACCGATGCCGCAGTCCACGGCGGGCGCAGCGACCTCGGCCGGCTGCCGGCGCACGCCGATGCGAGCCTCCTGCGCCACGGCCTCGAGCGCTCCGACTGGCTCATCGCCGACGCCGTCGATCGCATCAAGACTGCCGCCGGCGAGCCGCCGCTGATCGTGGTGGGCGGCGGCAGCGTGATCATGCCCGACTCGCTCCCCGGCGTCGGCGAGATCGTGCGGCCCGAGCACTTCGAGGTGGCAAACGCCATCGGCGCGGCCATCGCGACCGTCAGCGGCCAGGTCGATCGCGTGTACTCGCTGGACGGCCGAAGCCGCGATGCCGTGCTCGACGACGCGCGCGCCGAGGCCTGCGACCAGGCCGTGCGCGCCGGAGCCGATTCGTCCAGGGTCGAGGTGGTCGCGCTGGAAGAGGTGCCGCTCGCCTACCTGACCACCCCCGCGATCCGCGTCCGCGCCAAGGCAGTGGGCCCGCTCTCGAGCGTCTGAGGAGACCGATGACCAGCCACGCACATCGCCACCTGATCCTGCCACTCGCCATCATCGCCGCCGTGGTCGCGCTCGCAAGCGGCTGCGGCGGAGGCTCCTCCGCGGGCGGCTCCGGCGGCTCGGGCGGGATCCTGCGGGTGGGCACCACCAACTCGATCGACTCGCTCAACCCGTTCGTCGCGATCAACCCCCAGGCGGCCAACGCGTTCGACATGGAGTACCCGCAGCTGGTGCAGTACTCGAAGAGCCTGAAGCTCGAGGGCGACTGGGCGAAGAGCTGGTCGCACTCCGCCGACGGCCTCACGTGGACGTTTCACCTGGTCCCTGGCACGAAGTGGTCGGACGGGACGCCCATGACCGCGGCCGACGCGGTGTGGAGCGGCGAGACCATCCTGAAGTACGCAGCCGGCGCCACCGCGATCCGCGCGGGCGCGCTCGAGGGCGTGAAGAGCCTCACCGCGCCGAGCCCCACCACGCTCGTGGTCACCTACCGCAAGCCCGTGGGAAACGCCCTCTCGCAGCTGCAGCAGTTCTGGATCTACCCGAAGCACATCTGGGCCTCGCAGACCGGCAACGGCGGCAAGGATCTGAAGGCCTACCAGCCGCAGGCGCACCTGCCGATCGTCTCGGGCGGGCCGTACCAGATCACCCAGTACAACGCCAAGGGGACAACCGTGTTCAAGGCCAACCCCAGCTTCTACGGGCCGGCCTCGCACGCCCAGGCGGTGGCGCTCTCGTGGTACACCAACTCGACGTCGCTCGTGGCCGACCTGGATGAGGGCAACCTCGACTTCATCGATCAGGTGCCGTTCGGGGCCGCCTCGAGCCTCAAGGACAAGTCGGGCGTCGCGCTGCAGCTGGGCGAGAACGGCGAGCTGCCGAGCATCACGTTCAACTCGAACCCGGCCAAGGCGAAGAACCGCGAGCTGCTCGACCCCAAGGTCAAGGAGGCGCTCGAGTACGCCACGCCGCGCGCGCAGATCGCCAAGATCGTCTTCAGCGGCTTCGCGACGCCGTATGCCAACCTCATCTCGTCGCAGTCCAGCGGCGACGGGTGGGTGAACCCCGCGGTGCAGCCGCTGCCGTTCGACCTGGCCAAGGCCAACCAGATGCTGGACGAGCTCGGCTACACGCGCAACCCGGACGGCTACCGCGAGGTGCCGGCCACCACCGGCCGGTACGCGCAGGCAGCGCACGAGATGAGCTACGGCGTGATCGTCCCGGGATCGGGCACGCTCGACTTCAACGGCGACCGCCAGTTCCAGATCCTCGCGGCGGCCTGGAAGCAGGCCGGCGTGAAGCTCAACGAGATCCCCGGAGGCGACGCCGACCAGAGCGTGGCGCTCGAGACGGCGGGCAACTACACCAAGTTCGATCTTGCGACGTGGTACTGGATCGGGTATATCGATCCCAACTTCATGCTCTCGATTCTGACAAAGGACCAGTGGGGCGGCTGGAGCGACACCGGCTACGACGACCCCGCCTACGACGCCCAGTACCGGCAGCAGGCCGCCACCATCGATCCCAGGGCGCGGCGCGCGCTCGTCTGGAAGATGGAGTCCGAGATCGCAGCGGCGCGGCCGTACATCCAGCTGGTGGAGGAGCGGCTCGTCACCGCCCACAGCACCGGGTGGACGGACTTCGCGCCGAGCGTGAACGGCTACTGCAAGTGCTACTACACCGACCCGCAGAAGGCGGGCTGAGGGTGGCGGAGCGACATCGCTCGCTCTGGCTGCGCGAGGCGCTCGGCGACGCGCCGGATGCTGCACCGCTGAGCGAGTCGATCACCGCCGATGTGTGCATCATCGGCGGCGGCTTCACCGGCCTCTGGACGGCCTACTGGATCACGCGGCTCCAGCCCGGCACCGACGTGGTGGTCCTGGAGCGCGACGTCTGCGGCGGTGGCGCCTCGGGCCGAAACGGCGGGTTCGTGCTGTCGTGGTGGGCCAAGTTCCCGTCGCTTCAGAAGCTCGTCTCCGACCAGGTCGCGGTGGACATCTGCCTGGAGTCGGCCGCGGCCGTCGATCAGATCGCGGCGTTCTGCGACGAGCACGACGTGGACGCCCACCTGGTGCACGGCGGGTGGCTCTGGACGACGCGGACGCAGGCCAGCATGGGCACCTGGGAGGACACGGTGGAGCGAAGCAACGCCGCCCACCCCGGCGTGTTCAACGATCTCACGCCGGAGGAGGTCGCGCGGCGCAGCGGATCGCCCGCCCACCTCGGGGGCACGTTCGAGGCCTCGGCCGGCACGGTGCAGCCGGCGCTCCTCGCGCGGGGCCTTCGCAAGGTGTGCCTGGCGGCGGGCGTGCGGATCTACGAGGACACGCAGGTGCAGCGGTTCACGCGCGGGGCCGCGCCCGTGGTGCATACGAGCGCGGGGAAGGTGAACGCGGGCAAGGTGGTGATCGCGACCAACGCGTGGTCTGCCTCGATCAGCGAGCTGAAGCGCCACCTCGTGGTGATCTCGAGCGACATCGTCGCGACCCAGCCGATGCCGGAGGAGCTCGCCAGGGTGGGCTGGACGGGCGGCGAGGCGATCACCGACTCGCAGATGATGGTGGACTACTACCGCACGACGAAAGACGGCCGCATCGCGTTTGGCAAGGGCGGCTGGGGCATCGCGATGGGCGGGCGGATCCCGCCGAGCTTCGACCGCAACGAGGCGCGCAGCAAGGCCGTCGAGGACGACCTGCGCGACGCCTATCCCAACATCCCGGGGATGCGCATCGAGCAGCACTGGTCGGGGCCGATCGATCGCTCCACCGACGGCCTGCCGCTGCTCGGCGAGCTGGGCGGGAACGCCGCGATCCTGCACGGCGTGGGCTGGAGCGGCAACGGCGTGGGCCCGTCGATCGCGGGGGCGAAGTCGCTGGCCAACCGCGCGCTGGAGCGCGAGGACGATACGGCGGTCTCGGCCCTCTGGAACCGGCCGGTGGCGAAGTTCCCGCCCGACCCGATCCGCTACCTGGGCGCCCACCTGGTGCGCGAGGGCGTGAAGCGCAAGGAGCGCGCAGAGCGCGACGGCCGCGAGCCCGCCTGGCCCACCAGGGTGCTGGCCGGCCAGGTACCGGCGGGCCTCGAGGACCACTGAACCTAATACACGGTGCCAGGCACTTAATATTCACGGGCATCGTCCGCCACCCTCCTGACAATGCAGGCGTGGAACCGATGGCCACCACCCGCATGGAGACGTTCAGCGACGGCGTCTTTGCAATCGCCGCGACGCTCCTGGTGCTCGAGCTGGGCACCGGCATCCCCGACGGCACCCCCAACCTCGGCCATGAGCTGCTGGAGCAGTGGCCGAGCTATCTCGCCTACGTCACCAGCTTCCTCACGATCGGGATCATCTGGGTCAACCACCACGAGTGCGTGCGCTGCCTCGATCACGTCGACCGCACGATGCTCTTCATCAACACGGTGTTCCTGATGGTGATCTCGTTCATCCCGTTCCCGACCAGGCTCGTCGCCGAGTACCTGCAGCAGGACGGCGAGCGGGCCGCCGTGGTCGCCTACTCGCTCACGCTGCTCGCGATGGCCGTGGCCTTCAACCTCTGGTGGCGGTACGCGCGGCAGCGCCGGCGGCTCATCGGCCCCGAGGTACCGCAAACCCGGGTGGACGCCATCTCGCGCGCCTACGACCCCGGGCCGATCCTCTACGCCGTGGTGGTGGTGATCGCATTCTTCGCACCGCTGGCCGCGGTGATCGTGACCCTGGCGCTGGCAGCCTTCTACATCCCGTCGCAGGTGCTCTTCGAGCGCCGCCACAACCACGCCTGAGGGTAAGCTGGCGCGGTGTTCAGGGGGACGGCACTGACCGCGCTAGCCGCGGCGATCGTGGTCGCGGGAGCGGCCGCGCTGATGGCGCACGCGCCCAGCGGGGAACGCACGCTCGCCGCCCCCGCACTCACCGGGCCGTGCCCCGCCAGCCACGTCACGTTCGGCGCGGTGCCGGCGGTCGCCCTGGTCGCCGGCCTGCCGACGGCGCCGTGGATCGCGTCGTCCAACGGGCGGTTCGAGGCCGCGCTCCTCTACTACGGATCGGCGCCCAGCAGGTTCGAGCCGCACGGCGCCACCATCGGCGCCGATGGCAAGGATGCGCGGGGCATGCCCACCAAGGTCTTCTGGTGGGTGCGCGGCGGCGGGGGTTCCACGATGCACATCCAGGGCCGGCGGCTGGACGCCGCGGGCAGCTTCACGCAGACCGCATCGAGCTTCGGCGGGAGCCACGCGACGGTGTTCACATCAACGCTCAGAGTCCCCGCGGCGGGCTGCTGGCGGCTGCACCTCAGCAGCGGCGACGCGGCCTCGTCGGTGACGTTCAAGGTGGTTGCAGCGACGCCGGCCAGCGCCGCGCGGATGGTGAGCTACCTCAAGCCCTGAGCGCGGCCAGGAACGCCGACTCGCACAGCTCGACGATGCGCGTCCGCGCCTCGTCGCCACTCAGGTTGACCATCGCGACCGCGACCGTCGCGCCGTCGGCAGTTGCGATCGTGCGACACGTGAACCCCGGCACCTCGCCGCCCTTCGCCCATGCGCTGACGCCGCCAGGGGTGACCGGGACGACCCCGATCCCGCTCCCGGTGATCTCCGCCGTCGCGGCAGGGCTCAGCAGCCTGCCGCCGAGGTAGGCCGAGACGAACGTGGCGACGTCCGCGAGCGTGGAGACCGCCCCGCCCGCCGCCCACAGCTCGGCCGGGTTGCTCGCGGTCACGTCCGCGGCGGCGGGCAACCCGAGACGCGCCGCATCTGCAGGGTCGAGGTACCCGCGGGCGCTGCGGCCGACGATCTCCTGTGAGAGCGAGAAGTCGGTATCGGCCAGCGCGAGCGGCCCGAACACGCGCTCATCCAGCAGCTCGCCGATGGAGCTCCCCGACGCATGCTCGGCGATGAGCCCTGCGATGAGGTAGTTCGTGTTGGAGTAGTCGAACCGCTCACCGGGCGCGAACCGAACCGGCTGCTCGGTGGCCATCGCGAGGATCTGCTGCGGCGTGTACGGCTCCCCCGCGAGCCGCAGAAGCGGGGTGCGCGGATCGTCGGTGTAGCTCGCGATGCCGCTGGTGTGGGTGAGCACCTGGCGGACGGTGATGCCGGCGCCGACCTCGTCCAGGAGGTGCGCGACGGGCTCGTCCAGCTGCACGAGGCCCTCGTCCACCAGCGAGAGCACCACGCAGCCCACCATGGTCTTGGTGATGCTGCCGATGCGAAACCGCTCGTCGCCGCGCATCGGATCGGCGGTCACGCGGTTGGCCAGCCCGGCGGTCGCGACCTGCCGTCCTGTGGGCGTTTCGACGAGCACCGATGCGCCTGCCACGAGGTCTCCCCCGGCGGCTCGGCTGACCGCTTCTCGAAGCGCTTCCACGCGGCGAAGTATGCCGCTGCCAGAGCGGTAGAGTGCGCCTTCGCATATGACCGTCGTCCTCGCCATCGCCGACACGCACGTCCCCGGGTTCCGGCGCGAGCTGCCCGCCGCCCTCGGCCCGTACCTCGAGCGGTGCGAGGTGATCCTGCACGCCGGCGACGTGACCGCTCCGGCCGTGCTCGATCAGCTGCGGGCACACGCGCCCGTGCACGCCGTGATGGGCAACATGGACGGGCCCGACCTCGCCGCAACCGGGGTGCCGCAGGAGCTCGAGATCCAGATCGGCGGCGTCACCGTCGCGATGCTCCACGACGGCGGGCGCACCGACGGGCGCGAGGCCCGGCTCCACAAGCGGTTCCCCGCCGCCGGGCTCATCGTGTTCGGCCACTCCCACATCCCCATGGTCACGCGGATCGGCGTGACGACCGTGCTCAATCCCGGCAGCGCGACCTGGAAGCGCGGCCAGCCGTTCCCGACGGTCGCGATGCTCGAGCTCGCGCAGGGCGACGTGCGGGCCGAGCTGATCGAGCTCCCGAACGTCTAGAGCGTGAGCTCGACCACCAGCTCGTCGCCCTCCATCTCGCCGGTGGGGACGAATCCGAGCGTGCCGTAGAGCCCCGCTGCCGGGGCGTTTCCGGGCTCGTAGGAGAGCCTGATGGTGGTGGCGTCGGCGCGGTCGCGCAGGTACTCGATGAGCGCCTCCATGGCGGCGCGGCCGAGGCCGCGGCCCTGATCCGGGGCGTCGATGATGACGCCGCCCACCCAGTGCTTGCCGTCGCCGGGATCGACCGCCCACATGGCGTGGCCCACCACCCGGTCGCCCTCCACCACGCCGAGCGACGTCCAGATGCCCTCGCGGGCGGCGAGCAGCATGTAGGACGCCGCGGTGGGCGCCACGAACTCGCGCTGATCATCGCGCGGGGCGACGGCGGCGATCTCACGCCAGTTCTCGGCGGTGACCTCCGCCAGGCTCACGACGGGGCGGCTCACTCCGGCGGGATCCACGCCATCTCGTCTGGATTGGGCCCGCGGCGGCCGGCCTCGCCCTTGTCGAGCCCGTCGATCTTCGCGATGTCGGATCCGTCGAGCTCGAAGTCGAACAGCGCGTAGTTCTCCCTGATGCGGGCAGGCGTCACCGACTTGGGGAAGACGACGCTCCCGCGCTGGATGTGCCACCGCAGGACGACCTGGGCGGGCGACTTGCCGACGCGGCCGGCGATCTCGGTCACGACCGGATCGTCGAGCACCTCGCCCTGCGCGATGGGCGACCAGGCCTCGGTGACGATGCCGTGGGCCTCGCCGTACTCGCGCACCTCGCGGTTCTGGAAGTACGGGTGCAGCTCGATCTGGTTCACGGCGGGAACGACATCGGCCTCGGCAGCGAGCCGCTCGAGGTGAGCGACCTGGAAGTTGGAGACGCCGATCGACGTCGCGCGGCCGTCGGCCTTGAAGCTCTCGAGGGTCTTCCACGTCGAGACGTAGTCGCCGCCGTAGAGCGTCGGGAGCGGCCAGTGGATGAGGAAGAGATCGACGTGGTCGAAGCCGAGCGCCTCGAGCGTGGCGGCGAAGGCCTTGCGAGCCCTGTCCGGCTCGTGGAAGCCGTTGTTCAGCTTGCTCGTGATGTACACGTCGGCGCGATCGACCCCCGCGGCGCGAATGCCCTCGCCCACGCCCTTCTCGTTGCGGTACATCTCGGCGGTGTCGATGTGCCGGTAGCCGGCCTCGAGCGCGCCGATCACGGCCTGCTCGGTCTCGGCGGGATCGATCTGGAACACCCCGAAGCCAAGCTGCGGGATCGTGGTGCCATCGTTCAGGGTGAGATCAGGGACGTCACTCATGCAGGTTTCCATCCGTCGGTCGGGAGGGGGCAGTGTAGGTCGAGGCGGATGAATACCCGGTGCCTGGCACTTAATATTCACCTCTCATGGACGGACGGCCCGACATCGGCGACGCGGTGCTCCTGCGCGGCCTCTACCGACGCCACGTGCGCTGGGCGTTCCCGCACCGCGTGGCCGGGTTCGAGGGCGAGTGGGTCGCGCTCTACTGCTGCCCCGGCACCGAGGGCCGCACGCTGGGGCGAAACGACGACGGGACGGCGGCGGTCGAGCGGTGGCTGCGCGGCGATCCCGCGGGGCCCTGGATCTGGCAGGACACCAACGTCCTGCGCCTGGTGCGACCCGGGCGGCCCTACACCGTGGAGGTGTGGTGGGACGAGCGCTGGAACCACACTCGCTGGTACATCAACCTGCAGGCGCCGACGGTGCGGACGGCGCTCGGCTACGACACCTCCGACTGGGCGCTCGACGTCGTGGTGGCACCCGGCGGGCAGTGGGAGTGGAAGGACGAGGACGACCTGGCCGAGCTGGTGGCACACGGCGTCTTCACGCCCGATGAGGCGCTGCGCGTGCGCGGGGTGGGCGAGCATGTGATCGCCGACCGCCCCTGGCCGACGGGCTGGGAGACGTGGCGGCCGCCCGCCGGGTGGCGCCCGCCGCCGCTACCGGCCGGCTGGGACATCGTGGAGCACGAGATCCCGGGGATCGAGGCGGTGGCGGATCCGCGCGAGTGGGCCGTGTAGGGATCGAACCTACGACCTTGGGATTAAGAGTCCCCTGCTCTACCAGCTGAGCTAACGGCCCGCGGCGAAGGAGTGTACCCAACTCCTCACGCCCGGCAGCGCGCAACCCCTCCGCGCGCTAGCCTCTGCAACCATGCGCACAGACTCCAAGACCTTCTTCACCGACCTCCTCGACGCCGCCGGACCGAGCGGCGACGAGCGGGCCGCCACCCGCGTGTGGCGAAGCTACGCCGAGCAGTTCGCCGAGGTCACGACCGACCCGATGGGCTCGAGCTCTGCCGTCGCCAACCCCGGCGCCACCCCTGTCATTGGGGTCTTCGGCCACGTCGATGAGATCGGCCTCGTGGTGGTCCACATCGACGACGACGGGTACCTCTGGTTCGCCGCCGTGGGCGGCTGGACGCCGTCGGTGCTGGTAGCCCAGCGCATCCGCGTCCTCACGAAGAACGGCCCGGTCATCGGCGCGATCGGCAAGAAGCCGCCCCACCTGATGGACGCCGACGACAAGCAGCAGCGCGACAAGCTCTCCGACATGTGGATCGACATCGGCGCCGCCGACGGTGCCGCAGCCCGCGAGCTCGTGGGCATCGGCGACCTCGCAGTGATCGAGCAGCCGTCGGCGATGCTCCAGGGCGAGCGCATCGTGAGCCGCGCCGTCGACAACCGCTCGGGCGCCTTCGTGGCCGCAGAGTCGGTGCGCCTCTACGCCGAGAGCCCCGGCACCGCCTCGCTCGTCGGCGTCGCATCGGTGCAGGAGGAGACCAGCTTCGCGGGCGCCTTCACGGCCGCCTACGGGCTGGCGCCGACGGCCGCCATCGTCGTCGACGTGACCCACGCCTCCGACTATCCGGGCATCGAGAAGACCCGCGTGGGCGACATCAGGCTGGGCAAGGGCCCGGTGATCAACCGCGGCGCCGGCGTGCACACCACGCTCACCGAGCTCGCCGTCGAGGCCGCGATCGCCGAGGGCATCCCCTACCAGGTCGAGGCGGCCACAGGATCGACCGCCACCGACGCCGACGCCGTCTCGGTGACCCGCGCCGGGGTGCCGAGCGCGGTCATCAGCGTGCCAAACCGGTACATGCACTCGCCCAACGAGATCATCGACCTGGGCGACCTCGAGGCAACCGCCGCCCTGGTTGCGGCCATTGCACGCAGGTTTGAATCGGTGCCGCCGCTGACGTAGCGGGCTTCGCGAGGGGCGTACCATCTGGCTATGCGCCAGCGTGTCTTCTTCGCATGGGCCCTCCTCGGCCTCGTCATCGTCGCCGCCGTCGTGATCTGGGGACGGTCGCACAGCGCCGACGCCGGCATGGATACCCCGGTGATACACAGGAGATCGCGCCGGTGAAGCTGCGCGGGCCGATACCGGCGTTCTCGGGCACCACCTCGACGGCCAGCGTCTCCCAGACCGCGCTGAAAGGAAAACCCGCGGCAATCGACTTCTTCGCGAGCAACTGCGGCCGTGCAAGGAGGAGGCCAGCGCCATCGCGAGCTCGCGGCCGAGTACGACGGCCGGTGCGATTCGTCGGCGTCGATATCGACGAGACCAGCAAGACCGCCGGCAGCTCGTTCGTGCAGAAGCACGGCTGGCGGTTCCCGATCATCTGGGATCCCGGCGACAGCCTCGTGAACACGTTCAAGATCATCGGCAAGCCCAGCATGGTGCTCGTGGACAGGCACGGTCGGCAAGTGGTGCTGGTGCAGGGCGAGCACTGCTCGGCGAGTACCGCGCGGCCCTGAACAAGCTGGTCTCGGAGTGAACGTCTCGGCGACCGGCCTCTCGGTTGCCTTCGCCGCGGGCGTGGTGGCCTTCGCATCGCCCTGCGTGCTGCCGCTCATCCCGGGCTACCTCTCGTTTCTCGGCGGCACCCAGACCACCGGCACAGACGCCGACCGGCGGGCCGCGATCACCGCCACCATCGCCTTCACGCTCGGCTTCGCCGCGGTGTTCACCCTCGCGGGCGCCGGCGTCGGCCTCGTGGGTGCGCAGTTCGTCGATCACCGGCGCGGTCTGGAGATCGCAGGCGGGGTGCTGGTGATCGCCATGGGCGTGCTGATGATCGTCGGCGGGCCGCTGCTGCTGCAGCGCGAGTGGCGGCTGCCGCTGGGCTCGCGGCCCCGCACTGCCGGTGCGGCGGCCGCCGTCGGCGCCGCCTTCGCCGTGGGCTGGTCGCCGTGTATCGGCCCCACCCTGGCGAGCATCCTCGCGATCGCCGCCGCCCAGGGCCGCGCGACCGACGGCGCCGTGCTGCTCTTCGCCTACTCCCTGGGCCTCGCGCTGCCGCTCATCGCCGCCGGGCTCTTCTTCACGACCTTCCTGGAGGTCGCAAAGCCGCTTCGGCCGCACCTCGGCACCATCAGCCGCGTCGCCGGCGCGCTGCTGATCCTCACCGGCATCCTGCTGGCAAGCGGCCGGCTGGAGCAGATCAGCGCCCGCCTCGGCCAGTAGGCTGCGACCCGTGCCGTTCAAGGTCGTCTCGGTGGTCGGGAACCGCCCCCAGTTCATCAAGGCAGCGCCCCTCCAGGCGGCGCTCGACGGCGTGTGCGACCACGTCCTCGTGCACACCGGCCAGCACTACGACCGCGAGCTCTCGCAGGTGTTCTTCGACGAGCTGGGCCTGCGCCCGCCCGATCACGAGATCGCCGCCGGCTCGGGCGGCCACTCCGAGCAGACCGCCGCGATGCTCGCGAGCCTCGACCCCGTGCTCGCCGCCGAGCAGCCCGACCTGGTGCTGGTCTACGGCGACACCAACTCCACGCTCGCCGGCACCCTGGTCGCGGCCAAGGCCCGCTACCCGCTGGCCCACATCGAGTCGGGCCTTCGCTCATTCGACCGCGACATGCCCGAGGAGATCAACCGGGTGATCGCAGACACGGTCTCCGATCTGCGCTTCTGCCCCAGCCAGACCGCCGTGGAGAACCTCGCCGCCGAGGGCATCACCAGCGGGGTGCACATGGTGGGCGATGTCATGGTGGACGCTGCGCTGACGTTCGGGCCCATCGCGCTTCGGCGCTCGCGGATCCAGGCGGAGCTGGGAGTTCCGCAGAGCGGGCACGCGCTGGTGACCGTGCACCGGCAGTCGAACACCACCGACGAGGCCATGCCGGCGCTCGTCGAGGTGCTCGAGGCGATCGACCGGCCGCTCGTCTTCCCGCTGCACCCGCGCACCCGCGCCGCGCTCGAGCGCACAGGGCTGCTCGCGCGAGCCGAGGCCGCGGGCACGCTCACGCCGCCGCTCGGGTACCTCGATTTCACCGCCCTGCTCGCGTCAGCGTCGGTGTGCCTGACCGACTCCGGCGGCGTGCAGAAGGAGGCCTACATGCAGAGCGTGCCGTGCATCACGCTGCGCGACACCAGCGAGTGGGTCGAGACCATCGAGCTCGGCTGGAACCAGCTCACGGGGCTCGACGCGGGGGCGGTGGCTGCGGCGCTGCGAGACATGCATCCCCCGGCGGCGCACCCCCCGCTCTACGGTGAGGGCGACGCCGCCAGACGGATCGCAGAGGTGATCGAATCGCTCAAGTGACGGCCGTCGTTAGCATCTGCGCATGAACGACGCGATTGTCATCATCGGCGCGGGCTACGTGGGCCTCCCGCTGGCCGTCGCCTTCGCCGAGGCGGGACGGCCGGTGACGTGCATCGACGCCGACCCCTCCAAGGTCGGCGAGATCACCGCGGGCCGCTCCTACATCGAGGACGTGCCGTCCGAGACGCTCGCTGGGCTGGTCGCCGCCGGCACGCTTCGGGCCTCCACCAGCTACGCGCCGTGCGCCGACGCCGGGGCGATCCTCATCTGCCTGCCCACGCCGCTCTCCACCAACCGTGAGCCCGACCTCACCATCGTCACCACCGCGACCGAGGAGATCGCCCGGCACCTGAAGCCCGGCACCCTCGTGATCCTCGAGTCCACCACCTACCCGGGCACCACCCGCGAGATCTTGCGGCCGATCCTCGAGACCAGCGGCCTGGCGGCCGGCGACGACTTCCACCTGGCCATGTCTCCCGAGCGGATCGACCCGGGCCGCACCGACTTCACCATCCACACGACGCCCAAGATCGTGGGCGGCCTCACGCCCGAGTGCACCCGGCTCGCGCTCGACCTCTACGCGGTGTGCGTCGAGACGCTCGTGCCCGTGAGCTCGTGCGATGCCGCCGAGCTCACCAAGCTCCTCGAGAACATCTTCCGGTCGGTCAACATCGCCCTCGTGAACGAGCTCGCGATGCTCTGCGACCGCATGGGCCTGAACGTGTGGGAGGTGGTCGAGGCCGCGGCGACCAAGCCCTACGGGTTCATGCCGTTCAAGCCCGGCCCCGGCCTCGGCGGCCACTGCCTGCCGATCGACCCGTTCTACCTCAGCTGGAAGGCGCGCGAGTACGACTTCCCCACCGAGTTCATCGAGCTCGCCGGCAAGGTCAACACGCACATGCCGTACTACTGCGCCGAACGCGTCGCGCGGGCGCTCAACGACTCGTCCAAGGCCGTCTCGGGCTCCACCGTGCTCGTCATCGGCGTCGCCTACAAGGGCAACGTGGGCGACGTGCGCGAGTCCCCCGCCCTCAAGCTGATCGAGCTGCTGCGGCTGAACGGCGCAAACGTGATCTACCACGACCCGCACGTGCCTGCCCTCGAGCAGCTCGGCCTCGAGTCGCACGAGCTCACCGACGAGCTCTTGCAGACCGCCGACATCGCGTGCGTGGTGACCGCCCACAAGGCCGTTGACCACGCCCGGGTGGCCGATCTGTCACAGCGGGTGATCGACTTCCGCGACGCCGTCCCGGCGCGCGATGACAAGGTGGTGACGCTATGAGCACGGATCGCATCTCGGTCGGCATGGTCGGCCTCGGCGGATGGGGCAAGAACCTGCTTCGCAACTACGGCTCGCTCCCCCAGGCAGAGCTCCGCTACGCGTGCGACTCCGACGCCGGCCGGCGCGAGGCCTACGCGGCCGCCTACCCCGGCACGACCTTCACCGACGACTTCCAGCTGCTGCTGGACGACCCGGCGCTCGACGCCGTGGTGCTCGCAACGCCCGTGCCGCAGCACTACGAGATGGCCCGCGCGGCGATCGAGGCGGGCAAGCACGTGATGGTCGAGAAGCCCATGACGTGGAAGGCCTCGGAGGCGCGAGAGCTGCGCGACCTGGTGCACCGCTCGGGGCTCGTGCTGATGGTCGGCCACCTGCTGCGGTTCCATCCGGGCGTCGAGAAGCTGCGCTCGCTGATCGACTCGGGCGAGCTGGGTGACGTGCGCTACGTCTACGGCACCCGCGTGAACCTCGGCGTCATCCGCGAGCACGAGAACGTGCTCTGGTCGCTGGGCGTGCACGACATCTCGGTGGTGCTGCACCTCATCGACAGCGAGCCGGTGGAGGTGTGGGCGCGCGGCGAGGCATACCTGCAGCCCGGCGTCGAGGACGTCGTGTTCGGCTACGTGAAGTTCGCGTCGGGCCAGATCGGCCACCTGCACCTGTCGTGGCTCGACCCCCACAAGATGCGCAAGATGACCGTCGTGGGCGAGAGCCGCATGGCGGTGTTCGACGACATGGAGCCCGAGCGCAAGGTCACGGTGTACGACAAGGGCGCGGTGATGATCCCCGACGGCACCATCTCGACGCACACCGGCGACATCACCATCCCCGAGATCAGCCGCGCGGAGCCGCTGCGGCTGGAGTGCTCGCACTTCCTGCAGGCAGTCGCCACCGGCGAGGTGCCGCGCGCGAACGTCGATGAGGGACTGGCCGTTGTGGAGGTGCTCGAGGCGATGCAGACCTCGCTCGATCGCGGCGGCGAGACCATCGTCCTGGAGTCGGTGAAGGCATGATGTGGCCCGCGGCCGAGGCGCCCGGGCTCACGCTCGCCCCCGACGTCGTGGTGGGGCACGACGTCACCTTCGGGGCCAACGTGACGGTGCACGAGGGCACGGTGATCGGTGACGGCTGCGCCATCGGCGACAACGCGGTGCTGGGCAAGCAGCCCATGCTCTCGGCCCGCTCGACCGCCAAACGCACCCCGCTCGAGCCGCTGCGGCTGGGGGCGCGCTGCCGCGTCTCGGCCGGCGCGGTGCTCTCGGCAGGCGCGACGCTGGGTGACGACTGCGTGGTGGGCGACCTCGCCACCGTGCGCGAGCGCGTGACCATCGGCGACGGCGTGGTGGTCGGCCGCGGGGTGTGCATCGAGAACGACACCACCATCGGCCGCGGCACCAAGATCCAGACCAACGCCTACATCACCGCGTACTGCACGCTCGAGGACGACGTCTTCATCGCGCCCTGCGTGGTGACCACCAACGACAACTTCATGGGGCGCACCGAGCGCCGCCATGCGCTGATCAAGGGCGCCGTGGTGCGCCGCGGGGCGCGCGTGGGCGGCGGCGCGACGCTCCTGCCGGGAGTGGAGATCGGCGAGGAGGCGTTCGTCGGGGCAGGCGCGCTGGTGCTGCGAGACGTCCCGCCGCACATGCTCGTGGTGGGCTCACCGGCTCGCGTGCTGCGCGAGGTCGCAGCCGACGAGCTGCTCGAGAACCAGTAGCCCGCGCGCCAAGGTAAGTATCACTCATTCGGGGGAGTGCAAGCGTCCGCTAGCGGCCGACACAGTGTGTGTTCCCCCCGCCGATGCCCCGTCTCATCCCCTCAGCCGCCCTCGCCTGCGCCTTTGCGCTCCTCTTCATCCCCCCTGCGGGCAGGGCGGCTGCGGCGGGCATCCACACCTCCTCGCCGGTGCAGCAGCACGTCACCTTCCGTGACGCGACCAGCATCGAGCTGCAGCTCCGCTCGACCGCACCGTACGATTTCGGACCCGCGAGCCCGCTGAAGGTGGTCAACCCCGCCGGCGCCGAGAACGTCGCCACGGTGTGGGCCAACAGCACGTGGCGGCTGCAGGTCGCCGCTGCCGGTCCCAGCTTCGTGCAGAGCCCGTCCGGCACTGCGACCATCCCGGTCAACCGCCTCACGGTGGTCACCGGCCAGGCGACCACGCCGCTCTCGACCGTCAACCAGCAGATCGCGCTGGGCAACCCGACCACCAAGAACGGCCGAGCGGTGCCGCTGAACTACCGGCTCGCGCTGCTCTGGTCGGACGCTGCCAACGCCGCCGGCTCGTCGTACTCGCAGACCGTCGTGTACACGGCCGTCACGCCGTAACGACGGCCAGCGTCTGCAAGGACGGATCGCCGCAGTAGGCCATGCGCGTGCCGTTGGCGGCCTCGCTGCGAAGCGCCTCCACCAGCTCGGCGGTGATCAGCTCGCCCGGGCAGATCGCCGGGATTCCCGGTGGATAGGGGGCGACCGTCTCGGCGCTCGTCTTGCCGATCGCCTGCGCCGCGGGCACCCGCCTGTGGGCGGCGAAGTGGGCCTCGCGCGGCGCCATGACCGTCTCGGTGCGAAGGCTCCAGACGGCCGAGCCGGCGGTCTGGCGCGGCCGCTCCCCGCGGTGCCGTTCGATCGCAGCACGCACGGCGGCAGCCAGCTCCTCGACCGCGGCGCGATCGTCGGCGATGGTCAGGATGGGCACCAGCGTGTCGCGGTCTGCCATCTCGAGCCGCACGCCCTGGGCGAGCAGGTCGTCATCCACCGCGAACCCGTCGGCGCCGGTGCCGGCGAGGGCGACCACCAGCTTCAGCGGATCCGACGAGTACCGGCCCGCGCCCGTGAACATGGTCACTCCGGGGATCGCGCCGAGCTCGGCCCGCGCCCAGGCTGCCAGCTCGAGCGCGCGGCCGAAGAGCGCCGGCCCATCGTCCTGCACCAGACCGCGGGCGCGGTCGATGCTCCCGAGGATCGCCCCCGAGGGGCTGGTGGTGTTCCCCATCTCGAACGCGGCGTCCAGCGCCGCGGCATCCACCAGGTCGTTTCGGGCCAGCACCAGCGCGCTCTGCGTGAACCCGGTGAGCGTCTTGTGCACCGAGAGCACCAGCGCGTCTGCGCCCTCCTGCAGCGCGTGCGGCGGTAGTCGCGGATCCAGCCCCAGGTGGCCGCCCCACGCCTGATCGACGGCGACCGGCACCCCGCGCGCATGCGCCGCGGCGACGATGGGCGCAAGCGGCGTCATCACCCCCACGTAGGTGGGGTTCACCAGGAAGAGCGCAGCCACGTCCTGGGCGAGCGCCTCCTCCACCGCCGCCTGCGGGTAGCCCAGCGCAAGGCCCGTCGCCGGATCGACCTCGGGGAAGATCCACACGGGCTCGACGCCGCCCAGGATCATCGCCACCAGCAGCGACTTGTGGAGGTTTCGCGACACCGCCACGCGATCACCCGGCCGGCACAGCCCCCAGAGGAGCGCGTGGTTTCCATGGGATGAGCCGTTCACCGAGAACCTGGCCTGATCGGCGCCCCAGAGGCCGGCGGCGAGCCGCTCGGCGGCGTCGAGGTAGCCGTGCGAGAGCTGGATGTCGTCGGCACCGCCGAACAGCGGCAGGTCGAGCGCCAGCAGCGGGTCGTCCAGCGCCCGCTTGTGCCCGGGCACCGTGAACGGCCGGCCGGGCTGGGCCAGGAACCGGTCTACCGCATCTGCCAGTGGGGTCTCGGCCACCGGCGCACTCTAGGTGACGACGAAGAGCCTCGCCGGGGAAGTCGCGCTCAGCCACGGGGCTGTCGCCGACCCTGCGTACGAGAACCGGATCGACTCCTTCACCGCCTTTGCGAACTTGATGGGCACCGAGTAGCGGCCATCTGCCCCCACGGTGACGGTGGTCGCCGTCGAGACCCACTTGGCCGCGCCCTTGGCCTTCGTCTGGAGCGTCAGCACCGCGCCGGCCATCCCCGGGGTCGAGAGGCCGCTGACCGTCACGCCCGCCGTGCCGTGCTTCACCGTGTACTGGGTGCCGCTCCACTTCAGGCTCGAGCCCGTGGTGAGCGTCGGCAGGACGGACTCGACGCGCGACGTCGAGTGGCTCACGGCCGCCCCGCTTCCGCCGGCGAAGTCGATCTGCCAGGTGAACCGCGACCGGGCATCGGCCGTGGAGAGCGCGAACGTGTAGCTGCCGGTCTGCGCCGTGGTGGTCGTCTTCGTGACCTGGTACACCTGGCCGGCGAGGGTGTAGGAGCCGGTGAGCGTCAGCTGCCTGCCGCCGAGGAGGGTGGCCGGATTGGTGTTGTCGGTGAGCGATCCGGTGATGGAGACGGCCGCCCCCGGAGTGAGCGTCGTGGAGGATGCGATGGCCGAGATCGCCGTGGCGTCGCCCTGGGGCGCGCTCGCAGCAACCAGCGCTGCGCTGAGCGCGGCGCCGTCGGGGGAGCCGAGCCCCGTGGCCATGTCGTAGCCGGTACCGGCGGGGTACGGCGGGCCGATCCCATGCACGCTGTTGGTGCCCAGGGTGATGTCGCGAAACACGCCGGGATGCGCGTAGACGAACGGGTTGGCGTAGCCGAGACGCGCTCCCCCGGCCGCCACCGAGGCGGTGTTGGCGTCGGCGGTGATCGCGGCCATGAGGGGTGCGGCGGCGCTGGTGCCCGCGCCCTGCGCCCAGACCGCGGTGCCCTGCGGATTGGTCACCCGCAGGATGTAGCCGCTGTCGGGGTTGGCGTCGAGCGCCACGTCGGGCACCTCGCGGCAGTCGGTGGTGGTCTGTCCGCAGGCCGCGGCCGACGAGTATCCAGGCTCGATGACGCCGGTGCCCGCCTGCCAGGCCGGCATCGCAAAGAGGGTCGAGACTCCGCCGCCACCGCCACCGCCGCTGAACGTCTCGGGATGGCCCCAGGTGGTCTCGCGGCCGGCGCCGGTCGCCGAGGTGTCGAGCGTGGTGCCGCCCACGCCGGTGACCCACGGGTCCGACGCGGGATAGTCCACCGCTGGATCGGTGCTGCCGTTGAAGGGCTCACAGTCGGCCGAGCCGTTGTCGCCGGAGGCCGCGAACACCGAGACCCCCGCGGACGCCGCGAGCTGGAACTCGGCGTCGTCGGCGGGCACCTCGCCGCTCGAGGCCGCCTCGCAGGCGCCCCAGCTGATGGAGATCTCATCGACGTGGGTGGTGCTGCGGTCGGCCAGGATCCTGTCGACCACCGCGGCGAAGCCCGTGCCGTTGGGCGCGATGTAGGTCTGGATGCCGTCGAGGCCGGGAGCGGCCGCGGCGGCAACCTCCTCGTCCAGCTGCACCTCGTCGGCGCCGGTGGTGACGGTCGTGCCGCCGTTCACGTTCACGTCGGTGATCGGGACGGTGGTCTTGTAGCAGCTCTGGTAGGTGGCGACGGGCTTTGGGTCGTAGCCCGAGAACTCGATCAGCGCGAGCGTGTTTCCCTGGCCCTCGTCGGCCTGGCTCATCAGCGGCTGGTAGTCGTACGCGGCGGCCGAGGCGAGCACTGCAGGCTCGTAGCCGCCCGGGAACGTGCCGGTCGCGCTGCAGGACGAGACCACCTGCAGCGGGGGCGGGAGGTGCGCCGCCATCGGCTGTGCCACCGGGTAGGTGTCGAGCCCATCGACCGCCGTCACCCCAGCCGCCAGCGAGGCCGGGAGGGTCGGCGTGGACGCCGGCGCGCGGAAGCTCACGCCCGCTGCCCGGTACGAATCGAGCGACGTGCCGAACGCCGCGGTGACAGCCGCCGCCGGGCCCGTGAACGAGCGGCTCAGGATGCCGCCGCCGGAGCTTCGGAATCCCGCGGTGCGCAGGTATGCCGTGACGCTCGCGACCTCGGCAGGCGAGGGCCCGAAGAGGCTGCGAAGCCCGGCGTCCGTCCGGCCCGCGCCGGCGCTCCCCGCCGTGGCAGCCTCGGCGAGCAGCGCAGGGTTCCGCGGGGCAAACGCGACGCTGATGCTGACCGGCGCCGAGGCCGCAACCTGACGCACCAGCGTGCGGCGGGCGCTCGAGGCGGCGCGCGAGACGCCTGCCACCGGGGCGCGCTGAACGGTGCCCGCGGCAGCTCCCTGCGCAGACAGGGCAGCGAATCCGATCAACGCAGTGGCCGCCAGCGCGCGTCTCATCGATCTCAGTGTATTGACTGCTTTGCAAGTTGAACAGGGGTGATATTTCAGCCCGCGGCGGGGTACTCTGCCGCCATGCTGGTGACGACAGGAGCATCCGGGCACGTCGGCGGCCTGCTGGCCGCCGAGCTGGCAGCGGCGGGGCACGAGCAGCGCCTCCTCACGCGCGACCCGGCCCGCGTTCCTGCGCTGCCGGGCGCCGAGGTGGTCACCGGAAGCTACGACGACGCGGAGTCGCTCGCGCGGTTGCTGCAGCCCGGGGACCGGGCGTTCATGGTGTCTGTCCACGCCGGCCCCGAGCGGCGGGTGCCGCTGCACCGGGCCTTCATCGAGGCCGCCGCCGCGCAGGACGTCGCGCAGATCGTCTACCTCTCCTTCGTGAATGCCGGCCCGGGGGCGACCTTCCTGCACGCGCGCTCGCACGGGGAGACCGAGCGGCTGCTGGCGGAGTCGGGCATCCCCTACGTCGCCGTGCGAAACAGCATGTACGCCGACGACATCCCGGGCTGGTTCGACGCCGAGGGGGTGAACCGCACGGACGGCGGCGATGCGCGGATGAGCTTCTCCGCGCGCGATGAGCTGGCCGCGGCGATCGCGGCGATCCTGACCCAGCCGGTGGGCGCAAGCGAGACTGTGACCATCACCACCCCAGACGCTGTCACTATGCCGGAGCTCACGGAGATCGCCGTGCGCGCGACCGGCCGCGACCTCACCTACCGGCCCGAGCCGCCCGAATGGTGGGATCAGCGCTGGCGCGCCGCTGGGAAGCAGGAGTGGGAGATCGAGGCGGGGCTCAGCTCAGCAGCCGCGCAGCGCGCCGGCGAGCTCGACGTCGTCTCGGACGACTTCCGGCGCCTGACGGGCCGGGAGCCCCGCACCATCGAGCAGATCGTCCGCCGCGAGATGGCCTAGGGGACGAGCGCCGGCGAGCGGTTGGCCACGGCCGCAGAGACCGTGAGCGACACCACCGGGGACGTCGCGCCGTTGGACATGCCGAGCTCGAACGAGCGCGAGCTCACGGCGTTGGTGTGAAACGTGAAGCGCCCCTCGGTGCCCAGCACGAGGTTCGGCTCGCCCACCGTCCACGCCGAGGTGCCGGCCACCCGCCGCAGGAGCTTCACGACGCCGGTCGGGCGCGGCCAGACCCGGCCGGTGACCGTGACGAGCCCGCCGCGCTTCACAGGGCTCGTGTTGGTGCTGAGCGAGACCTGGATGATGCGGTAGTAGTCCGACCGCAGGCCGAGGTGGGCGTCGGCGGCAAGGCCCGTCCACGTGCGGGCGACGGTGGTGTGCAGGGTGAGGCTCTTCTCCCGCAGCGACGCCGCGTCCCACGTCTGATCGACGGTGGACACGGGGTTCGAGTAGCCGAAGAGGTGCGCGAGGCCGATGCCGGTGTAGGTCTTCGGCGCCCACGTGTGGTTGGGGTTAGCGCCCCCGGCCTTGTCGTAGGGGTCGTCCACGGGGACGAGGTAGGGCTGCCCCGAGGAGACGCCCCAGGAGGCCTGCTCGGACGACGTGCGGCCGCCCGAGCTTGACGAGTAGAACGTCTCGGCGACGGTGGATCCGTACCAGACCACCCCGTGGTTGGTGTCGGCTGCCGCGGCGGTGCCGGCGGCGGCCTCGTCCTCGATGGGGCCGTACGTCTGGCTGTTGAGCGTCGCGTCGTAGCTCGCGCCGGGGTTGCGGCTCGCGTAGGCGTATGACCGCACCGCGACGGCCTGCGTGCGCAGCGCCGGCGTGGGCCACGACGCCGAGACCTCGTTGGGCACGACGGCGGCGACGTACTTCTCGATGGGCACCCAGTCCACCAGCGAGAGGCTCGAGCCGGAGCTCAGGATGTGAAACGCGCCGCGCCAGTGGTGGTCGGGGTTCCAGAAGCCGACGCCCTGGTTCAGCTGGATCGACGTCGCAAGCGGCGTGATCACGAGCGGCGCGACGAGCCCCTTGAGGGCGAGCCCGCCCGTGGCGCGGTTGACAACCTGGATGCGCCCCGGGGTGGTGCCGCGCTGCACGCGGTACGTACCGGCCTTGAGCGCCACCGCGGCAGTGCCGCTCGCACCGACGTTGGTGGGCGTCGCGAAGGTCACATCCACGTGGCTGAGGCCGCTTGCCAGGAGCACCCGCTCGGTGATGGCCGTGTTCGTCGCCGGGGCGATGTGCGTGCCGGTGAAGTAGTGCTCGAGGATGTCCGGGTACTTCCAGCCGTGCTCCGCATAGCCGAGCGTGCCGTACTGCGAGAGGCCGATCCCATGGCCCCATCCGTGCCCGGTGAGCGTAAAGAGGGTCGCTGCGCCGGCCGGGGCGGCTGTACCGGCTCCGGCCAGCAGCGCTCCAGCGGCGACAAATGCCGTTAGCTTCCTCAACATCCCCCAACCCATCGGCAACAGTGTTGCGCACCTCAAACCAAAGTGCCACCGCTCACACAAATGTTTAACACGCCCTCAGCGGATCTCGCGCGGCGCCGATAACCTCCGCGAACGCATGCGCCTTTTCTCCCGCCTTCCCCCCGCGTGGCGGTCTGTCGCGGACATCGCCGTCACGCTGCTCCTGGCAGGCGTGATCGTCTGGGTCGCCCGGGCCTACGTGATGAAGCCCTACACGGTGCCCACGGGCAGCATGGAGCCCACGCTCATGCCCGGCGACTACGTGGTTGCCGACCGCCTGAGCCTCGACTTCACCAACCCCCACCGCTACCAGATCGTCGTGTTCCACCCGCCGCACTGCCGGGGCGCCAACAACGACGACAAGGGCGTGTGCAACACCACCAACCTGGCCGTGCGCGACGGCGCCGCCGGCACCACCTTCATCAAGCGGGTCATCGGCCTGCCCGGCGAGACGATCACGCACAAGAACGGCCACCTCTATGCGACCCCTCCCGGCGGCGGCACGCCCGTCCAGCTGAAGGAGCCGTGGGTGATGAACCACCAGGAGCTCGCCGGCCTCGGCCTGCCGAGGGCCTGGCACATCCCCAAGGGCTACTACCTGATGCTCGGCGACAACCGGGCCATCTCCGACGACTCCCGCGGCTGGGGCCTCGAGCCCCGCGGCGACATGATCGGCGTCGCCCGCGTGCGGTACTGGCCCCTCGACCGCATCGGCCTGCTGTAACGCCTGGATAGACTGGATTCTCGCTCTTGAAGGGAGTCCACGTGAGGTTGCGACGCAGTTGCCTGGCGGTGCCGGGATCATCGGAGAAGATGCTTGCCAAGGCGGCCACGCTGCCTGCCGACCAGGTGTTTCTCGACCTGGAGGACGCGGTCTCGCCGCTCGAGAAGGAGGGCGCGCGCGCGACGGTCGTCCACGCGCTCAACACCAACGACTACGCGGGCAAGACGCGGGTGGTGCGGGTGAACGGCGTGCAGACGCAGTGGTGCCTGCGTGACGTGATCGAGGTCGTCACCGGTGCCGGTCACAACCTGGACTGCATCATGGTGCCGAAGGTCGAGGACGCGGCGACGCTCCACTTCATCGATCACCTGCTGGGCCAGCTGGAGCACGAGTGCGGGATCGGCCACCGGATCGGCATCGAGGCGCAGATCGAGTCGGCGAAGGGCACGGTCAACCTGCAGGAGATCGCGACGGCCTCCGCCCGCACCGAGACGCTCATCTTCGGCCCCGGCGACTATGCCGCCAACATCGGCGTTGCCTCGCTCACGATCGGTGCGCTGGATCCCGACGTATCCCGGCGACCAGTGGCACTTCGTGATCTCGGCGATCGTCACCACGGCGCGCGCTCACGGCCTGCAGGCCATCGACGGGCCCTTCACCGATATCAAGGACACCGACACCTACCGGCGGCTGAGCGAGCGCGCCCGGGCGGTGGGGTTCGACGGCAAGTGGGTGCTGCACCCGGGCCAGATCGATATCGCAAACCAGGTGTTCATGCCCACCCAGGAACAGTTCGACGCGGCCCGGCGGCTGCTCGACGCCTACCACCACGCGACGCAGGTCGAGCGCAAAGGAGCGGTTATGCACGAGGGTCAGATGATCGACGAGGCCAGCCGCAAGATCGCCGTCGAGGTGGTCGCGCGCGGTGAGGCCGCGGGCCTGGGCGTGACCGCATGAGCATCGCAGTCGATCAGCTCAGCGAGGATCAGCGCGAGATCGTCGAGCTGGTGCGCCAGTTCACGGACGAGAGCATCATCCCGGTGGCGTCGGAGTACGAGCGCACCGACACCTTCCCCGACGACATCGTCGCGGGGCTCCAGGAGCTCGGCATCTTCGGCTTCACGGTGCCCGAGGAGTACGGCGGCCTCGGCCTCGACCTCACCACCTACGCGCTTGCGGTGAGCGAGCTTGCGCGCGGCTGGATGAGCGTCTCGGGCATCATCAACACCCACTTCATCGTGGTCAACATGCTCATGCGCGACGGCACCGACGAGCAGAAGGAGCGGCTCTTGCCGCTGATGGCCACCGGCGAGATGCGCGGAGCGTTCTCGATGACCGAGCCGGAGTGCGGGTCCGACGTGCAGGCCATCCGCTCGACCGCTGTGCGCGACGGGGATGACTACGTCGTGAACGGCCAGAAGATGTGGGTCACAAACGGGCTTCGCTCGGGCATCGTGGCGACGCTCGTGAAGACCGACACCGAGATCACCCCCGCCCACAAGGGCATGAGCGTGCTGCTGGTCGAAAAGACCCCCGGCGAGACGCAGCAGGGCGGTCTGACCATTCCCCCGCAGCTCGAGAAGCTCGGCTACAAGGGCGTCGAGACCACCGAGCTCGTGTTCTCCGACCACCGCGTTCCCGCGGCCAACCTGCTGGGCGGCACGGAGGGCCAGGGCTTCACGCAGGCCATGTCGGGCGTCGAGGTGGGGCGCGTGAACGTGGCCGCCCGCGGCGTAGGCGTCGCCCAGCGGGCCTTCGAGCTCGCCATCCGTTACTCCCAGGAGCGCCACGCCTTCGGCCGCGAGATCGCAAAGCACCAGGGCATCCAGTTCAAGCTCGCCGAGATGGCCACCAAGATCGAGGCCGCGCGCCTGCTGATGCTCTCGGCGGCACGCAAGAAGGACGCCGGCGAGCGCTCCGACGTCGAGGCCGGCATGGCCAAGTACTACGCGTCGGAGATCTGCCACGAGGTGGTGGAGGACTCCTTCCGCATCCACGGCGGCTACGGCTACTCCAAGGAGTACGAGATCGAGCGGCTCTACCGCGACGCGCCGATGCTGCTCATCGGCGAGGGCACCTCCGAGATCCAGAAGCTCATCATCGCCCGCGGACTGCTTGCGAGGAACCCACTGTGAGCCGCGAGTTCGACGCCCGGGAGACGCGCTTCGGCCGCTACCTCGAGGACTTCGAGGTGGGCGACGTCTACAAGCACTGGCCGGGCAAGACCATCACCGAGGCCGACGACCACCTGTTCTGCATGATCACGATGAACCACCACCCGCTGCACATCGACGAGCACTACGCCCAGACCGAGACGCAGTTTGGGAAGAACGTCGTGGTGGGAAACCTCGTGTACTCGCTCGTGCTGGGCATGAGCGTCCCCGACGTCTCGGGCAAGGCCATCGCAAACCTGGAGATCGAATCGCTGAAGCACGCCAAGCCGACGTTTCACGGCGACACGATCTACGCCCAGACCACGGTGCTCGACAAGGTCGAGTCGCGGTCGAAGCCCGATCGCGGCATCGTGTCGGTGCAGACCATCGGCACCAACCAGCGCGACGAGGTGGTGTGCGAGTTCCGGCGCAAGGTGCTCGTGCCCAAGCGGCCGCAGTAGGCACGATGGCCAGCGCGATCTCCGTCACGGGCCTCACCAAGCGCTACGGCGACTACACCGCCGTGGACGGGGTGTCGTTCGAGATCGCAGTGGGAGAGACGTTCGGCATCCTCGGGCCCAACGGCGCGGGCAAGACCACCACGCTCGAGATGATCGAGGGCCTGCGGAAGCCCGACGACGGCCAGGTGTTCGTCCTCGGCGAGCCGGTGTGGCCCGATCCGCGCTCGATCCAGTCGCGGATCGGCGTGCAGCTCCAGACCACCAACCTGTTCGAGGCCCTCAGCGGCCGCGAGCTGCTCACGCTCTTCGCCAACTTCTACCAGCGCCCCAACCCCGAGGAGCTGGCCGAGAAGGCGCTCCAGCGCGTGGGGCTCGAGTCCAAGGCCGCGGGCGAGGTGGACACCCTCTCGGGCGGCCAGAAGCAGCGGCTCGCGATCGCCCTGGCGCTGGTGCACGAGCCCGAGGTGGTGTTCCTCGACGAGCCCACCACCGGCCTCGACCCCCAGGCGCGGCACAACCTGTGGGACGTGATCCGCTCCATCTCCGAGGACGACGGCCGCACGGTGATCCTCACCACGCACTACCTGGAGGAGGCCGAGGAGCTGTGCGACCGGGTGGCGATCATGGACAAGTCCCACATCGTCGCGATGGACACCCCCGACGGGCTGATCGCCTCGCTGAACGCCGATGCGCGCGTGTCCTACACCGACCGTGACGGGCCCCAGACCGTGTTCACCAAGGACACGCAGGGCACGGTGCTGGGCATCCTCGAGTCGGCGAAGGGGCGTGGCGACACCATCGAGGGGCTCACCGTGAAGGGCGCCGACCTGGAGGACGTCTTCCTCAAGATGACCGGCCGCGAGTACCGCGAATGAGCTTCTCCCGCTACCTGGCGACCACCATGGCGATGCTGCGGATGATCTTCCGGCGGCGCATCACGCTCTTCTGGTCGCTGGTGTTCCCCATCATCCTGATGACGCTCCTCGGCCTGCTGTTCGGCCGCACGGTGGACGCCGGCGACATCGCGGTGACCAACGTGGCGAACCTGCCGGTGGCCAACCACATCATCACGACGCTCGACGCCGAGAAGGGCGTGACCATCGACCGGGCGCCCGATGCGGCCACGGCGCGCCACCAGGTGACCGACGGCGACCGCGATGCGGCGCTGATCTTCACTCCCGGCCCCAACAACACGGTGTCGGCCCACCTCTACACCTCCAACACGTCGGCGACGCAGGCGGGCATCATCAGGGGCGTGGTCTCCGGCGTGACCAACCACGTCGCCATCGCCGCGACGGGACAGCCGCCTGCGGTGCAGCTGCAGTCGGAGTCGGTCGACTCGGCCTCGCTCACGTACATCGACTTCCTGCTGCCCGGCATCATCGGGCTCTCGATCATGATCTCGGCGGTGATCAGCCTGGCCACGGTGATGGTGAAGTGGCGCGAGAACGGCGTGCTTCGCCGCATCAAGCTCACGCCGATCCCGCTCTCGGAGTTCTTCGCCGCGCGCGTGACGGCGGGGCTCGCGGTGGCCATCATCCAGGTCGCAGTGCTCATCGTGTTCGGCCGGGTGGCGTTCGGCATCGACATCTCCACCACGGCGTGGGCGGCGATCCCGGTCGCGATCGCGGGCTGCCTCTGCTTCCTCGCGCTGGGCTTTGCGATCGGGTCGGTGGTGCAGACGGCCGAGACGGGGGACGCCGTGTCCAACGTGATCACCAACCCCATGATGTTTCTCTCGGGCACGTTCTTCCCCGTCGCGGCGATGCCCTACGCGGTGCAGGTGTTCGCGAAGGTGCTGCCGCTCTACTACCTCATCAACGGCCTGCGTGACACCATCGTGCGCGGGCAGGGGCTCGTGCACGTGCTGCCCGAGATCGGGATACTGATGGCGATGACGCTCGTGCTCGCGCTGATCGCGATGCGCACGTTCAGGTGGGAAGCGACCGGATAACTCTGGGAGGGCTCATGAGCTACGAACACGTGATTGTGGGAGGCGGGCTTGCCGGCGGGATGATCGCCCAGGAGTACCGCGAGCAGGGCGGCGAGGGATCGGTGCTGATCCTCGCGAAGGAGCCGCACTACCCGTATCACCGGCCGCCGCTCACCAAGGACTTCCTGCGAGGCGAGAAGCCGGCATCCGACGGTGACATGCACCCGGCCGCGTGGTGGGCCGAGCACGGCATCGAGGTGCGGCTCTCGACCACGGTCGCGTCGATCGATCCCGAAGCGCACACCGTGACGCTGGCCGGCGGCGAGACCATCTCCTACCGGCGGCTCGCGCTGGCCACGGGGGCGACACCCCGCACGATCCCGGGCACGAGCCAGATCCGCACCATCGACGACTCCGCTGCGGTGGCCGACGTGCTGGCCGACGGCGCGGGCGAAATGGGCGTGATCGGCGGCGGGTTCATCGGGGTCGAGGCTGCCGCCAGCGCCCGGATGAAGGGCTTCGAGGTGACGATGGCCGTACCGGAGGACGTCGTCTGGTCGCACCTGTTCGGCCCCGAGGTTGGCCACTACTTCCAGCGCCAGCTCGAGAGCCACGGCGTCACCGTGCTCACCGGCACGAAGGAGCTTCCCGAGAAGGGATACAAGGTGGTGCTGGCGGGGATCGGCGTGAACCCCAACATCGAGCTGGCGAAGGCCGCCGGGCTCGAGACCAACACGGGCGTGCTGGTGGACGAGCACCTCTCGGCCGGCAACGACGTCTGGGCCGTGGGCGACATCGCCGAGTACCAGAGCGTGGTGCACGGCAGGCGGATCCGGGTGGAGCACTGGGACGTGGCGCTGAATACGGGCGCCTACGTGGGGCGCGTCTGGGCTGGGAAGGAGTCCGGGCCCTACGACGTGGTGCCGTACTTCTTCTCGGACATCGGCGACTGGACGTGGTTTGAGTACGTCGGGCCGGGAAGCGGCGAGGTGGAGATCCGCGGATCGATGGACGACGGCGACTTCGTCGCCTACTACACCGATCCCAGCGGTGCCTGCGTGGCGTGCCTGGGCGTGAACCGCTCAGACGCCGTCGAGGGCGCCAAGGAGCTCATCAAACTCCACCAGCCCCCGCCGCCGGCCTGAGCGGGACGCGGGGAGCGGCCGGCCCCGTATCCCCAACGTGAATAGACGGTGCCAGGCACTTAATATTCAGGCGCTCGCGGCGGCCTTGCTGCTTGCGGGCTGCAGCTTGGGGAACCACGCCGCGCCGGCGCCCACCACCCACGTGCGCGCGGCCGCGGTGCGCACGACCGGCCTGCCGGGGCCGCCCTCGGCGATCGCGCTGGGCTTCAGCAGCGTCTGGCTGCCGACGAACGGGCACGTGGTTCGGGTGGATGCGCGGACGCAGCAGATTGCCGCGAACATCCCCGCTCCCGGCGTCGCCGAGGACAGCCGCATCGCAGTTACCGCGTCGGGGGTATGGGTCACCGGCAGCGGCACGCCGGTGGTGGTGCGCATCGATCCCGACACCAACCGGGTGATCGGCGTCGTCAAGCTGCCGCGCGGACTGCTCCCGACGTCGATCGCGGCCGGCCCGGGCGGGGTCTGGGTCGGCGCGGGCGGCCACAAGAAGGAGCCGCGGGTCTATCCCATCGACCTCGTCACCAACAGGGTGGGCCGGATGGTGCCGATGCCCAACCTCAGCGGCCCCACATCAATGGTGCTCGTCCGCAAGGATCTCTGGACGGGAAACCCGTTCACCAACGTGCCCGCAGGGTCGAACCATGCAGAGGTCTCCGGCCCGGGCAGCGTGACGGCCGGCAGCGGCGTGATCTGGCTGGAGGAGTACCAGGCCCACCAGCGGCCGCGGCTCTCCGCGATCGATCCTCGCACGGGAGACACCGGGCGCACCATCCGGTTCCCCGCAGGCTACGCCCAGGCGTTCGGCCGCGACCAGGGCTGGGTGGTGCGCTGGGCGGCAGATCGCAGCGACCCGGGCACGCTCATGACGGTCGACCTGCACACTGGCCACATCCTCTCGTGGCGGAAGGTCGGCGGCACGCCGACAGGCGTCGCAGTCGGCTACGGCAGCGTGTGGGTCGCGAACTTCGGCGACTCGACGCTGACGCGCATCGCCGAGTGAATATTAAGTGCCTGGCACCGTTTATTCACCGGGAGGGAGGTTCAGACGCCGACGATTGACGGCTCGAGGGTGCGCCGGTAGACGGCGATCTCCTCGACCGTGATGATCGGCAGCGCGTGGCGACGGCAGAACGCAGCAAGCTGCGGGCCGCGCGTCATGGTGCCGTCCTCGTTCATGAGCTCGCACAGGATGCCGCCGGGCGTGAGGCCGGCGAGCCGCGTGAGATCGACCGACGCCTCGGTCTGGCCGCGGCGCTCCAGCACTCCGCCGGCGCGAGCGCGCAGCGGGAAGACGTGGCCGGGACGGTTGAGGTCGGTCGCGCCGGACGCAGGATCGATCGCAACCTGGATGGTGCGCGCCCGGTCGGCGGCGGAGATGCCGGTGGTGACGCCGGTGACGGCCTCGATGCTCACGGTGAATCCCGTGTCCTCCTTGCCGTTCGCACTGGGCACCATCAGCGGCAGCTCGAGCTCGTCGCAGCGATCGGACGGAAGCGACAGGCAGATGAGCCCGCGCGCCTCGCACGCCATGAACGCGATCTTCTCGGCCGTCACGAACTCGGCCGCCATGCACAGGTCGCCCTCGTTCTCCCGGTCGGGATCGTCACACACGACGACCATGCCTCCGCTCTGGAGTTGCCGAAGTGCGCGGTCGAGCGGGGCGGGGAATTCGGGTTGTGCCGTCACTGGCGGGGGATGATATAGCACCCAACCGCAGACCGCGTGCGCTGGGGGGTGCTCAGATCTGGATCGCAGACGCGGGACGGTACTCGCCGAACACCGTGCGAAGCGCTCCGCAGATCTCGCCGAGAGTGGCGCGAGCCCGCACGGCGCCAATGATTGCGGGCATCAGGTTGTCGTCGCGGGCAGCGGCGGACTCGAGGCTCGAGAGCGCGAGTGTGACGGCGCTTGCGTCACGATCTTCACGCACGCGTTGCAGTCGCTTAATCTGAGCTTCAGCCAGCTCAACCGGCACATCGAAGTGCTCGGGGGTGCGCTCGGGCTCATCCTCGACAAACCTGTTGACCCCCACCACGACCTCCTCGCCCGACGCGACGCGCAGCTCGTGCGCGTAGGACTCGTCGGCGATGGTCTGCTGGTAGAAGCCGTTCTCGACCGCAGCCACCGCCCCGCCCATCTCGTCGATGGCCGCGATGAGCGCCAGCGCCTCGGTCTCGAGCCTGGTGGTGAGCTCCTCGACGAACCACGAGCCGCCGAGCGGATCGGCCACGTCGGTGATGCCGAACTCGTGCTGCAGCATCTGCTGGGTGCGCACGGCGAGCATCTGCGCGTGCACCGTGGGGATCGCGATGGCCTCGTCGAAGCACGAGAGCGCCATCGACTGCACGCCGCCCAGGACCGCGGCGAGCGCCTGCACCGCGGCGCGCACGATGTTGTTCTCGGGCTGCTGCAGCGTCAGGGTCGAGCCGGCCGTCTGCGTGTGGGTGCGAAGCTGCCACGACTTCGGATCCTTCGCGCCGAACCGGTCGCGCATCACGTGCGCCCACACCCGGCGGAGCGCCCGGTACTTCGCGATCTCCTCGAAGAAGTCCATGTGGGTGTTGAAGATCCACGAGAGCCGCGGCGCGAAATCGTCCACATCGACGCCCCGCTCCACCACCGCCTGGACATACGCGATGGCGTTGGCCACGGCGAAGCCCATCTCCTGCGCGGCCGTGCATCCGGCCTCGCGCATGTGGTAGCCCGACAGCGAGATCGCGTTGAAGGCCGGGGCCTCGGTGGCGCACCAGGCGATGAGATCCGCCGCGAGGCGAAGCGACGGCGCCGGCGGATAGATGTACGTCCCGCGGCTCACGTACTCCTTCAGCACGTCGTTCTGGGCCGTCCCGCGGATCTTCGACGCGTCGCGGCCCTGCAGCTCGCAGGCCACGTGGTACATCGCCACGAGCACCGGCGCCGGCGCGTTGATGGTCATCGACGTGGAGACGGCGTCCAGCGGGATCTGGTCGAACACCGCAGCTAGGTCGTCGACCGTGTCGATGGCCACTCCGACCCGGCCGACCTCGCCCAGCGCGCGCGGGTCGTCGGAGTCGAGGCCCATCTGCGTCGGCAGATCGAACGCCGTCGAGAGGCCTGCCTGCCCCTGGCTGATGAGAAACCGGAACCGCTGGTTGGTCTCCTCGGGCGTGCCGAAGCCCGCGTACTGGCGAATCGACCACGGGCGGCCGGCGTACATGTCGCGATGGATCCCGCGCGTGTAGGGGAATGACCCGGGGTCGCCCAGATCGCGGTCGTAGTCCAGATCGACATCCCCGGGCGCGACGAAGCGCTTCCCGCCGGCGTCGCCCCGCTCGCTCACGTCCGCCGTCCCTCGCCCTCGCGCTCGGCGCCGACGAGCACCACCATCTTGCCGACGTGAGCGTTCTCCTTCATTATCTGGTGCGGTGCCGGGCACTCCGAGAACGGGAACACCTGCGAGAGCACCGGCTCGATCTTGCCCTCGGCGATGAGCCTGTTGGCCCGCTCGCACTCGTAGGCGTTCGCGAAGTGGCTGCCGATGATCGACTTCTGGCGCATCCAGAGGTACCGCACGTCGAAGTCGAGCGCGAAGCCCGACGTGGCGCCGCAGATGACAACCTTGCCGAACGGCTTGCAGACGAAGACGCTGGTCGAGAACGTGGCGGCGCCGACGTGCTCGAAGACGATGTTGCAGTCGTCGCCGGCCGCCTCGCGCACGGCCTTGCCGAACCGCTTGACCTCATCGAAGTTGCGCTCGCCGGTATCGGGATCTGACAGCGCGAACTCGCGCCTGTCGATGACCGCAGCCGCGCCGAGCTCCTTCACGAGATCGACCTTGTCGTCCGACGAGACCACCGCGATCGCGTTGGCGCCCACCAGCGCGCAGAGCTGCACCGCGAACGAGCCGAGACCGCCGCCGGCGCCCCAGATGAGCACGTTGTCGCCGGCCTGCATCTCGGCGCGATCCATCAGCATCCGGTAGGCGGTGAAGTAGGTGAGCCCGTAGGAGGCAGCCTCCTCCCACGTGAGCCGGTCGGGCTTCCTCAGAAGCTGCTGGGCCTGCACGAGGCAGTACTCGGCGAAGCTCCCCCAGTTGGTCTCGTACGCCCAGATCTTCTGCTGCGTGCACGCCATGGGATCGAGGCCGTTGCACTCCGGGCACTCGCCGCAGCTCTGGTTGCAGTGGATGACCACCTCGTCGCCCGGCTTCCAGCGGGTGACGCCGGGGCCGACGCGCTCGACGATGCCCGAGGCATCGGAGCCGGCGATGTGGAAGTCGTAGCCCGTGTAGCGGAAGATGGAGACCGGCAGGCCGAGGGAGGCCCAGACGCCGTTGTAGTTGACGCCCGCGGCCATCACGCGCACGAGCACCTCTCCCGGACCGGGCTCGGGAATCTCGATCTGCTCGAGCTGCATGGCGTCCTTCGGATCACCCAGCCGCTCCGGCCGGATCACCCACGCCCCCATCGTTTCTGCCCCAGCCATCGGGGTGATTATCCCTGAGCCGCCGCGGCGGCGCTTCGGTTACGGCGCCGGATGCTGCGCACGTCGCCCACGGCGAGCTGCCCGCACGCGGCGTCGATGTCGCGGCCGTGCGATGCGCGGTAGGTGGCCGACACGCCCTGCTTCTCGAGCACGCGGGCGAACGCGCGCACCCGCGTCTGGCCCGATCCCTTGTACCCCGCCTGCGTGGGGTTGTACGAGATGAGGTTCACGTGGTAGCCGCCGCCGCGCAGGAGCTGGCCGAGCTCGACCGCGTGCTCGTCGGTGTCGTTGACGCCGTCCAGCAGCAGGTACTCGATGAAGATCTGACGGCCGCTGGTCTCGCGGTAGGCGCGGCAGGCGGCCATGAGCTTGGCGAGCGGGTAGCGGCGGTTGACCGGCATGAGCTCGGCGCGCAGCGCATCGTTGGGCGCGTGCAGCGAGAGCGCGAGGCGCACCTGCATCGGCTCGGTCGCCAGGCGCTCGATGCCGGGGATCCAGCCGGCGGTGGAGATGGCGATCGACCGGGCGCCGAGGCCGAAGCCGGCGGGATCGTTCAGCCGGCGGCACGCCGCGAGCACCTCGTCGTAGTTCAGGAACGGCTCGCCCATGCCCATCATCACCACGTTGGTGACCCGGCGGCCCTGGTCGCGCAGGATCCGCGCGAGCACCAGCACCTGCTCCACGATCTCGCCCTGCGTGAGGTTTCGGCCGAGGCCCATCGAGCCCGTCGCGCAGAACGTGCACTTGAGCGGGCAGCCGGACTGCGACGAGACGCACACGGTGGTGCGGTCGCGGTGGCGCATGGCGACTGTCTCGACGGGATACCCGTCGCGGGTGGTCATCCGCAGCTTGATGGTGCCGTCGGTGGAGTGCTGCTCCTCGTCGGTGGTCAACTCGCGCAGCGGCTCGGCCGCATCCAGCTTGCGGCGGAGGTCCGCAGGCAGCGTCGTCAGCTCGTCGTAGCTCTGGACGAACCCGCGCGTAGCCCCCTCGTACACCTGCTTCGAGCGGTATGACGGCTGCCCCATGTCAGCCAGAATTGCTGTGACCTTTTGGAAATCCACCGTGGTAGTCTGACTGAGATTCCAAAGGGGAGGTCCCACTGTGCCGACCAAGATCAAAACTGACAAGGTTGCCGACGCGATCACCCCACTGGTGACGCGCGTCGCAAATGACGAGGAACTGCGCGCCCACGCCAAGACGGCGCTCGACTCTGCGCGCACCATCTACTCGCGCGTCCAGGCGGAGGGCCCCCGCAAGGCGGCCGGCCGCAAGGACATCCAGAACGAGCTCGCCAAGGCCGCATCCGAGCTGAAGCTGGCCGCCAACAAGCTGTCCGCAGAGCCGAAGAAGAAGAGCCACAAGTTCCGCAACTTCGTGCTCGGCACCGCCATCGTCGGCGGCGCGATCCTGGGCGCCAAGAAGCTCATGGGCCAGGACGAGGACGAGTTCGACTACGAGCCGTAAGGGCCGCGCCCGTGTCGCAGGATGTGACACCCGAGGTTGATATTGCGGTGCTCTCCGACGAGCAGCGGGCGTTCCCGCCGCCGCCGGAGTTCGTCGCGCAGGCGCTGATCTCCGACAACTCGGTGTACGAGCGCGCCGAGGCCGACCTCGAGGGCTTCTGGCTCGAGCGGACGCTCGAGACGCTCGAGTGGGCTGAGCCGCCCACCGAGTCGCTCACGTGGGATCCGCCGCACTGCACCTGGTTTGCCGACGGCAAGCTCAACGTGTCGGTCAACTGCCTCGACCGCCACATCGCGGCCGGGAACGGCGACACGGTGGCCTACCACTACGTGTCCGAGCCGGTGGACGAGGACGACCGCGCGATCACGTTCTCGCAGCTGCACGCCGAGGTGTGCCAGTTCGCAGGCGCTCTGCGCGAGCTGGGGATCGGCAAGGGCGACGTCGTTGGCATCTACATGGGCATGGTGCCCGAGCTGCCCGTGGCGATGCTGGCCTGCGCCCGGATCGGCGCGCCGCACGTGGTCATCTTCGGCGGGTTCTCGGCCGGCGCGCTGGGCGAGCGGCTGGAATCGACCGGCGCGCGGCTTCTGGTCACCCAGGACGAGGCGTGGCGCAAGGGCGGCCGCGTGGCGCTCAAGCAGATTGCCGACGAGGGCGTGAAGCTCGCGCCCACCGTCGAGCACACCATCACCCTGAAGCGCACCGGCGGCGACGTCGAGATGACCGCCGGCCGCGACCTCTGGTGGCACGACGTGATCGAGGGCAAGCCGGCCGAGCTCGAGCCCGAGATCGTGGAGGCCGAGCACATGCTGTTCGCGCTCCACACGTCGGGCACCACGGCGAAGCCCAAGGGCGTGGTGCACACGAGCGGCGGCTACCTGACGTACGCATCCACCACCCACCGCTGGGTGTTCGATGCGCAGGACGGCGACGTCTACTGGTGCGCTGCCGACATCGGCTGGGTCACCGGCCACAGCTACATCGTCTACGGGCCGCTCGCCAACGGCACCACGAGCATCCTCTACGAGGGCGACCCGATGTTCCCCGCGCCCGACCGGCACTGGGACATCATCGAGCGCTACGGGGTGACGCAGTACTACACCGCCCCCACGCTCATCCGGGCCTTCATCAAGGCCGGCGCCGACCAGCCCGCGGCGCACGATCTGTCGTCGCTCAAGCTGCTGGGGACGGTCGGCGAGCCGATCAACCCCGAGGCGTGGATCTGGTACAACGAGCACATCGGCGGAGGGCGCTGCCCCATCGTCGATACCTGGTGGCAGACCGAGACCGGCGGCATCATGATCACGCCGCTTCCCGGGGTCGTCACCACCAAGCCGGGCACTGCCACGCGGCCGTTCCCCGGGGTCGCGCTGGCGATCGTGGACGAGAGCGGCACGCCGGTGAAGCAGGGCAACGGCGGCTACCTCGTGATCGAGAAGCCGTGGCCCGGGATGTTCCGCACGCTCTACGAGGACGACGAGCGGTACGTGTCAACGTACTTCTCGCGGTTCGGCGAGCGCACCTACTTCCCCGGCGACGGCGCGCGCCAGGATGCCGACGGCAACTACTGGCTGCTGGGGCGCGTGGACGACGTGATGAACGTGTCCGGCCACCGGCTCTCCACGATCGAGCTCGAGTCGGCGCTCGTGTCGCACCCGGCGGTCGCAGAGGCCGCCGCGACGGCCGCTCCCGACTCGTTCACGGGCCAGACGCCGCTCTGCTTCGTGCTGCTGCGCGAGGGCTACGAGGCGAGCGACGAGCTCGCGGCGGAGCTGCGCAACTGGATCGGCGAGAAGATCGGGAAGATCGCCCGGCCGAAGGCGGTCATCATCGTGGACGACCTGCCGAAGACGCGCTCGGGCAAGATCATGCGGCGCCTGCTGAAGGACATCGCCGAGGGCCGCGACCTGGGCGACACCACCACGCTCCGCGACCCGGCGGTGGTGGAAGATCTGAAGACGAAGGCCGACGCAGTGCTGCGTCCGTGAGTCACTCCGCCGGCTCGTCTGCCTCCTGCTGACGTAGGGCCCGCCAGCCCATCTGGATCGCCGCGAGCATCAGGAGCACCGCAAACGCCCGGCGCAGGACGTCGTTCGAGACCGAGTTGGCAATCACCTCGCCCAGCTTGGCGGTCGGCACCGACGCGAGGCCGACGATGGTCGCATCCTTCCAGCGGATGGCGCCGTAGCGGGTCTGACGCCAGGCGCCCACCGCGATCACCGGAACCATCGCGGCGAGCGACGTGGCGACGGCGACGTGGGTGGTCTCGCCGAGGAAGATCAGCGTCGGCACGAAGATGAGCCCGCCGCCCACGCCGAAGAGCGCCGAGAGCACGCCCGCGATCGCCCCGAGAATGCCGGCAAGGGCCGCGTCCAATTGGTCAGACCGCCAGTTTGATCGATGTGAGGGCCATCAGCACGGCGAATGCCAGCACGAGCCGGCGGCTGTCGATCTGCCGCTGCAGCGCCACACCGGCCACGGCGCCGACTGCCGCGGGCACGCCGATCAGCGCCGCGTCCCCGAAGTTGACGTTGCCGTCCTGGGCGTGCGAAGCCGCCGCCACAACAGCGGTGAAGAGGATCACGCCGAGTGAGGTCGCCATGGCGGTCTTCGGGGGGTAGCCCGCGAACACCACCAGCGCCGGGATGATGACGAAGCCGCCGCCGATGCCGAAGATGCCCGCCAGGAGCCCGGACACGAGCCCGACCCCGATCAGCATCGCTACGCGGCTCGACACGACGGGTATTGTGTCAGTCGTGGATCCTTCACTCGCCCAGCTGGTGCAGCCGCTGGTCTCCGACCCGGCGCACGGCGCGGTCATCTGCGACATCGACGGGACGCTCGCGCCCATCGTCTCGCGCCCGGTGGATGCGAGCGTGCCGGCCTCGACGCTCACGCTGCTCGAGCGGCTGGCGGGCATCTACGCGGTGGTGGGCTGCGTCACGGGCCGCCCCGCCGGCGAGGCGCGCAGGATGATCCCCATCGACGCCGTCGCCATCGCGGGGAACCATGGCCTCGAGGTGTGGAAGGACGGCCAGGTCGAGATCGAGCCCGAGGCGGCGAAGTACATGGAGGCCGTTCGCGCCGCAGCGCTCCTGGTGGAGAACGACGGGCTGCTGCAGGAGTACGGCTGCGTGTTCGAGGACAAGGGCATCACCTTCTCGATCCACTTCCGCAACTCGCCGCGCAAGGATCACGCGGTGCGCTACATGGAGGCCCAGATCGTGCCGAAGCTCGAGCGCGCGGGGCTCGAGGCCAACTTCGGCCGGATGGTGCTCGAGGTGCGCCCGCCGGTCGCGCTCAACAAGGGGTCCGGCGTGCGGCGGCTGCGCGGCACGCGGGTGATCACCCAGACGCTCTTTGCGGGCGACGACCGCAGCGACCTGGACGCGTTCGCCGAGGCCACGATCAAGGTCGCCGTCGGCTCGGCCGAGACGCCGCCGGAGATGATCGAGGCCGCCGACGCCGTCGTCGCGAGCCCGGCCGAGGTCGCCGAGATCCTGCAGCACCTCGCTGACGCTGCCACGCCGGCGTGACCTGGGTCGACGCCGCCCTGATCGCACCCGTCGTCGCCCGATTCGGGGAGCCGCGCGTGTGGGACGGCAGCCGCGAGATCAGCGCCTCGAACGCCGCCAGCATCGCGCAGTCGAATGCCAGGGGCCGCGTGCACGACGTGACGTTCATGATCCAGGCCGCGGACGGCAGGTTCGTGATCGTGCGAAAGCCCCAGTTCCCGCCCGGCGCGTGGCGCATCCCCTCCGGCGGGATCGATCGCGGCGAGAGCTTCGAGCAGGGCACCCTCCGCGAGGCGCTGGAGGAGACGGGCCTCGCGATCGCCCTCAAGGGCTATCCGCTGGTGGCGCGGTCGGTCTTCACGCACGACGGGCGGGACATGCCGTGGACGTCGCACGTGGTGACGGCCGAGGTGACCGTCGTCGTGCTCGCACCGCGCGACCGGGTCGAGATCGACGATGCGCGCTGGGCGGCCATGGACGAGCTGACGGGCCCCATCGCGCACGTCCTTCGCGGCTCGGAGAGCCCGCTCTTCGAGTACCGCGCCGACCTGCACGACCACATTGCCGAGCTGATCTAGCGCGGCCGGGCCGCGGAGCGTTTTTCGGCGCCGCCGAAAGCCCGTGAATCAACGGTGCCTGAATCAACGGTGCCTGGCACCGTTGATTCACCGCGGCGCCGGCTGTTGCAGGTTGGAGCGGGTTTCGTGACACGGCACGCGCCGGCGATCCGATGGAGCGGAGCGGTTTCGACGAGCGGCCGGTGGTATCCGGCGGCTTGCACGGGTTTTCGGGCGGTGTGCAAGTTCGAAGAGCACCCGGAGGCCCGTGAATCAACGGTGTCAGGCACTGTTGATTCACCGCGAGACTGGCTGTGACAGGTCAGTGCGAATCTCGTGACACCGCGAGCGTCACGGTTTCAGGAGCTTGCGCGCCTCGGGCCACTCGCGGGTGTTGACCACGTTCTCGGCCGTCGCCCAGCCGCGCCGGGCGTTCATCACGCCGAACTGCATGTAGGAGAGCGCCGCCACCGAGTGTGAGTCGGTATCGATCGCGATCCGCGCGCCGGCGTCGAGCGCCATGCGGATGTGCACGTCGGAGAGGTCGAGCCGCTCGGGCTGGCCGCTTGCCTCCAGCACGGTGCCGGTCTCGACCGCGACGGAGATGACCTCCTCCATGTCGAGCGGGTTCGGATCCCGCACGCCAATTCGCCGCCCGGTAGGGTGGCCGAGGATGTGCACGTGCGGGTTTCGCAGCGCCTCGCACACCCGCTTCGTCTGATCGGCCTGCGACAGCCGGTGCGAGGCGTGCACGCTGGCAACCACCACGTCGAGCTCCGCGAGCAGCTCGTCGGAGTAGTCGAGCGAGCCGTCCTTCAGGATGTCCACCTCGCAGCCCACCAGCAGCGTGAAGGCGGGCTCGAGCTGCGCCGCCAGCTCCCGCACGCGCTCGATCTGGCCCCACAGCCGCGCCGCGTCGAGCCCCATCCCGAACCCCACCGACGGCGAGTGGTCGGTGACCACCGCGTAGGAGCGGCCCAGCTCGATCGCGCCGTTCACCATCTGCTCGAGCGTCGCCTTGCCGTCGCTCCAGTCGGTGTGCATGTGGAAGTCGCCGCGGATGTCTGCGAGCGTCACGAGCTGGGGCAGCTCGCCGGCGCGCGCCGCCTTCAGCTCACCGCGGTGCTCACGCAGCTCCGGCGGGATCCACTCCATGCCGAGCCGCTTGTAGACCTCGGTCTCGTCCTCCGTGGTGATCACCTCGCCGGTCTCGGTGTCCTCGATGCCGTACTCGGAGACCTTCAGGCCGGCGCGCACCGCGGCCTCGCGGATCGCGACGTTGTGAGCCTTGGAGCCCGTCAGGTGCTGCAGCAGATTGCCGTAGCTCGCCGGCGTCACCATCCGCAGCTCCACCCGGGTGCCGTCGTGGGCCACGGCCGTCACGCCGGCGTCCCCCCGGGAGCTGACCTGGGCGACCCACTCCTGCTCCACGAACGCCTCGGCGGCGGTCACGCGGTTGGTCACGCCGGCCACCAGATCGATGTCCTTGGCGGTCTCGCCGAACCGCCGCAGGCTGCCGGCCACGTCGCACTGCACCACTGCCGGTGAGGCCCGCAGCGCATCGCGCGCACGCTCGGCCAGCGGCAGGAGCCGGGCCACCGACGTGCGGCGGCGCTTGGGCGTGCCGTCGTTCTCGGCGAGCCCCTCGAGGATGACGGTCTCGGTCTTGATCCCGAGGCCCGGGAGCGTGCGGATGCGCTGCTCGAGAGCCGCCTGCTTGACGTCGGCCACCGTCTGCAGGTCGAGGTCGGTGAAGATCCGCTTGGCCGTCTTCGGGCCCACGCCCTGGATCTGCATCACCACCACGGCGCCGGGCGGGTTCCTGTCCTCGAGCTTCTTGAGCGCGGAGATCTGGCCGGTCTCGATCAGCTCGGCCACCTTGTCGGCGATGGTGTCGCCCACGCCCGAGAGCGTCGTCAGCTTGCCCTGCAGCGACAGGCGCTCGACCGACTCCGGTGTCTCGCGAAGCGTCTTTGCGGCGCGGCGGTAGGCGAGGATGCGGTACACCACCGCGCCCTCCAGCTCGAGCAGATCGGCGAGCAGATCGAACCGGTCGGCGATATCGGCGTTGGTGAGGGGGTCGGCCACGGCTCCAATTATCCCTGAATGAGCGCGCCGGTCACGCCACTATGATTTCCGCCGTGCCATACGTCGTGATTCTTCCCACATATAACGAGGCCGAAAACCTCCCGGTCGTGATCGCCGCCATCGAGCAGGTGCGCCACGAGACCGGCGACGCCGGCGACGTGCTGGTCGTGGACGACAACTCGCCCGACGGCACCGGCGACATCGCCGACACCCTGGCCGCGAAGCACGAGTGGGTGCACGTGCTGCACCGCGCGGGCAAGGAGGGCCTCGGACAGGCCTACATCGCGGGCTTCCGCTGGGCGCTCGAGCGCGACTACTCCCACATCCTCGAGATGGACTGCGACCTCTCGCACCCGCCGTCGGCCATCCCGCGCCTGCTCGCCGCAGCCGAGCACAACGACCTCGTGCTGGGCTCGCGCTACGTGCCGGGCGGCGGCGTTGTCGGGTGGCCGCTGCACCGCAAGATCATCTCGCAGGGCGGCTCGATCTACGCCCGCGGATTCCTGGGTGCGCCCGTGCGCGACCTCACCGGCGGCTTCAAGTGCTTCCGCCGCTGGGTGCTGGAGGCGCTCGACCTCGACTGCATCCACGGCCAGGGCTACGTCTTCCAGATCGAGCTGACCTACCGCACCCTGCGCATGGGCGGGCGCGTCGCCGAGGTGCCCATCACGTTCGAGGACCGCACCGTGGGCCAGTCCAAGATGTCGGGCGCGATCGTGGTCGAGGCCGTGTGGAAGGTGCCTGCGCTTCGGATGCGCGCCCTCACAGGGCGGCTGGATGACGACGCCACCGCGGTGCAGCCGGCGCCGCAGGCTCCGAAGACCCCGTCGCTATAGTCATGGTCCGAGCCGAACGAAGGAGCCGCTGGTGAGCGAAAGCATGGTCGAAGTCACGGACGCAACCTGGGACGAGCAGGTCGGGGCATCCGACCAACCGGTGGTCGTCGATTTCTGGGCGCCCTGGTGCGGGCCGTGCCGGGTGATGGATCCGATCCTCGACGATCTCGCCCAGCAGCACGGCGGCAAGATGAAGTTCATGAAGGTGAACGTCGACGACAACATCGGCATCGCCACCAAGTACGACATCCTCTCGATCCCGACGCTGATGGTGTTCAGCGGCGGCGAGGTGCAGAAGACGCTCATCGGCGCGCAGCCACGGCGGCGCATCGAGGACGAGCTCTCCACCTGGATCGCCTAGCTCTGGATCGCGGCGAGCACGGTCACGCCCGCCAGGATCAGCACCACGCCGGCCACCTGGCGGCGTGAGAGCCGCTCACCGAGGATCAGAAACGACGCCACCGCCGCGACGGCCGCGTACTGCGAGCCGAGCACGGCGGTGATCGCGACGCTCTGCTCCGACCCTTTCACGAAGCAGGTGAGGCCCACCACCTCGCACATGCCCGAGAAGGCGACCATCCACCAGGCGCCGCGCGGCCAGCCCATGCCGCCGCGAAGCGCGAGCGGGCCCACGATGATGGCGATCGCGACCACCCGCGCGATGGTGAGCGTCCAGTACGGCCCCAGATCATCGCCGGCGCGCGCCGTCGAGAGCAGCCCCACGCCGAAGAGGAGCGCGGCGGTGACGGCGAAGAGCGACGCGCGCAGGTGCAGGTCGCTGCGCGAGCCGTTGAGCGTCACGATCACGACTCCGGTCACGATCACCACCAGCGTCGCGCCGACGGCCGCCGAGAGCGACTCGCCCAGGATCACCACCGAGAGGATCGCCGCGATCGCGCCCTCCGTGGACGCAATTGGTGTGACCACTCCCACCTTGCCGATGTGGAGCGCCTTGTAGAGCATCAGGAGCCCGACGTTCGCGGTCACTCCCGAGAGGATCACCCACGCCCAGGCGCCGTTCGAGACGTGGGCCGGAAGCCCCTGGTAGAGCGCTACGGGAGCGACCATCGCGAGCCCCAGGATGAGCACCCACGCAACCACCTGCTGCGCGCCGATGATGCGAGTCGAGCGCGAGACGACCACCGCAGAGAGCCCCCAGAGGATCGAGGCGATGCTGCCGCCCAGGATGGGGTTCACGCGAAGTGGTCCCAGCCCTGCAGCTCGACGGCCGCGCCGTCGGAGCCCACAAGGCGAAGCCCGCTGCCCTCGGTGAGCTGGCCGACCACCGTCACGGGAACCAGCGACCGGGCGCCGGGCGGGAGCGCGGCGAGCAGCTCGAAGTCCTCGCCGCCGCTTGCTGCCTGCTCGGGGCTCGCACCCGCAGCCAGCGGCAGCAGGCCGAGCTCCACGACGGCGCCGCAGCCACTCGCCTCGGCCAGCCGCGCGGCATCGGCGGCAATGCCGTCGGAGATATCGATCATCGCCGTTGCAAGCTCACCCAGCACGCGGCCCTCGGCGATGCGCGGCGTGACGGGAGCCGTGTAGCCCGAGACGGCCTGGCCGCCCAGCGCGCCGGTCACCACCAGGACGTCGCCCGGCCTGCCGCCCGACCGCTCCACCGGCCGCTCGGCCCGGCCCAGCGCGGCGATCGAGATGACCAGCTGATCGGCCCGCGAGAGGTCGCCGCCCACCAGATCCACCCCGTAGTCGGCGATGCCGCGGGCCAGCTCGGCCACCGCGCCGAAGCCGCGCGGGACGCCGAATGCGGCCACCATGCAGACCGGCACCGCGCCCATGGCGGCCATGTCCGAGAGGTTGGCCCCCGCCGCTCGCCGCCCCACCGCGAACGGGTCGCTGCGGGCCAGATCGAAGTGCACGCCCTCCACCAGCATGTCGCTCGCGAGCACCAGGCCGCCGGGCAGCACGGCGGCGTCATCGCCGATGCCGACCGCCACCGACCGCAGCGCAGCGATCATCTCGAGCTCTGATACCATCTGCGCCAATGTATCGCGAGAACACGTTTGCCGGCTTCGCCTTTACCACCCCGCAGGGGGCCATCTGAGCGCTGCCGGCTATCTCGCCCGCGTCTCGAAGGCCTCCGGTACCCGGGGGCCTTTTTTCTTTGGAGGATCGATGAGCATGACAGTTGCACATTTCGGTGAGGGGGATGCCTATGCGGCCGAGGCCGCCGGCAAGCTGTACCCCGATGCGACCCTGACGTCATGCCTGTCGTTTGCCGACGTGATGCGCGCGGTGACCCGCGGTGAGGCGCTCATCGGCGTGCTGCCCATCGAGAACTCCCTCGCAGGCGCGATCCCCGAGACCTACGACCTGCTCGCCCACGCGCCGCTCTCGATCGTGGACGAGGCCGTGCTGCCCGTGCCCCACTGCCTGGTGGGGATCGCGGGCACCAACATCGATGCGCTCACCCGGGTGCACTCCCACCCCGCGGCGCTCGCGCAGTGCCGGAGGTTCCTCTCGTCGGTGCCCGACGCGATGCCCGAGGTGGCGCGCTCCACCCCGGCGGCCGCGCGCACGGTTGCCGAGAGCGGCGACCAGCGCCAGGCCGCCATCTGCTCGCGCCGGTCGGCCGCCAAGAACGGCCTGACGGTGCTCCTGAACGACGTCTCCGACCACGCCCAGAACTACACGCGCTTCGTCGCGGTGGCCGGCCACACCAGGCTCGACCGCCACAACGGCACCGACTGGCACACCGCCGTGCGGTTCGTGACCCACCACCAGCCGGGCGCGCTGGCGGCGGCCATCACGCCGCTGGCAGAGTTCGGGGTGAACATGAGCTCGCTGCAGTCACGCCCCATCCACGGCCGCCCGTGGAACTACCAGTTCTACGCCGACCTCGAGGGCCATCCGCTCGACGACAGGATGGCCGAGGCCCTGCGGACGCTCGAGTCGAACGTCGCGGAGATGTCCTACCTCGGCTGCTTCCCGGCGGCGCCCAGGCCGTGACCGTCGAGACTGCCGCAGCCTGGGACGACCTGCTGAAGTTCGAGCAGGTCGTGGCCCGGGCGGTGGTGCCCGGGCGGCGCGAGACCACCGCGCCGATGCCGGCCGATCTGCAGCCCGCGCTGCAGGCAAAGCTCGCGGCGGCGGGCATCCACGAGCTCTACCGCCACCAGGCCGAGGCGTTCGAGGCGGCCCGGGAGGGGAGCTTCGCGGTCGTCACGGCCACGGCGTCGGGCAAGTCGCTGGCGTTCAACCTGCCGGTGCTGGACGCGCTCACGGCCGATCCCAAGGCGCGCGCGATCTACCTCTACCCCACCAAGGCGCTCGCCCAGGATCAGGCGCGCGCGCTCGCACGGCTGGTACCGAGGGGCGTGCGGCCGGCGCTCTACGACGGCGACACCGCACCGCCCGAGCGCCGCGCCGCGCGCGAGCAGGCAAGCCTCCTGCTCACCAACCCCGACATGCTGCACGCCGGCATCCTGCCGCGCCACTCGGCCTGGGGCGACGTGCTGCACAACCTCGAGTGGGTGGTCATCGACGAGGCCCACGCCTACCGCGGGGTGTTCGGCGCCCACGTGGTGAACGTGATGGCGCGCCTGCGCCGGCTCTGCCGCATGTACGGCTCCAGCCCGAAGTTCGCGATCGCCTCGGCCACCATTGCCAACCCCGGCGAGGCGGCCGGGCGGCTCGCAGGCGGGCACGTGACGGTGATCGATGACGACGGCTCGCCGTCGGCCGAGCGCGAGATCGCCATCTGGAACCCCCCGCTCCTCGACGAGCTGCTCGGAGTGCGGGCAAGCACGCTGGGCGAGGCCGCGACGCTCCTGGCGGGGCTGATCGCACGCGACGTGCGCACCATCGTCTTTGCCAAGAGCCGCGCGGGGTGCGAGCTGGTCTACAAGTACGCGCGCGAGGGCCTCGAGCGCCACGAGCCGGCGAAGGCGCGGCGGCTGGCCGCCTACCGCGCCGGCTACACGCCCGAGGATCGCCGCCGGATCGAGGCGGCGCTCAGCGACGGCTCGCTGCTGGGCGTGGTGGCGACCAACGCGCTCGAGCTGGGCATCGACATCGGCCACCTCGACTGCGCGATCTCGGTGGGGTTCCCCGGGTCGGTCTCGTCGCTTCGCCAGCAGTGGGGCCGGGCGGGCCGCCGGGCGGCTGGGCTCGGGGTGTACGTCGCCGCCGAGGACGCGCTCGACCAGTACTTCGCCCGCCATCCCGACGAGCTGCTCGGGCGCCCGGTGGAGGCGGCGGTCTGCAACCCGGCGAACCCGGCGGTGCTCTCGGTGCACCTGCTCTGCGCCGCGGCCGAGCGGCCCATCGTCGAGGCCGATGCCGAGCACTTCGGCCCCGGCGTGATGCAGCTGGCGGCAACGCTCCCGGAGCTCGTGCGCACGCGCGAGGGGTTCGTCTACCGCGGCGCCGACCACCCCAGCGCGGGCGTCTCGCTTCGCACCACCGGCCAGGCGGTGGCGATCGTCGAGGCGAAGACCGGCGCGCTCCTGGGGCAGATGGAGGAGAGCCGCGCGCACTCGTCGGCGCATCCGGGCGCCGTGCACCTGCATCAGGGCGAGCAGTACCTTGTCACCGAGCTCGATCTGGACCACCGGGTGGCGCTGGTGCGGCCGTTCAACGGCGCGTTCTACACGCAGGCCAAGCAGCTCTCGAGCATCGGCATCCTCGGCGAGCGCACGGCCGAGACGCGGCTCGGGATGCGGCTGGTGCACGGCGACATCGAGATGCGCGAGCAGGTGGTGGGCTACCAGCGAAAGCGGTTGTCAGACCACACCGTGATCGACATGACCGAGCTCGACCTGCCCCAGCGCCAGTACCAGACCGAGGCCGTGTGGTTCACCCCCGATGTGGAGCCGGACGACGACCTGCTGGGCACGCTGCACGCCGCCGAGCACGCGATGATCTCGCTGCTCCCGCTGCTGGCCATCTGCGACCGCGGCGACATCGGCGGGCTCTCGACCGACCTGCACTTCCAGACCGGCGTGCCCACGATCTTCGTCTACGACGGCCACCCCGGCGGCGTGGGCATCGCCGAGCGCGGCTTCGAGCTGTTCGAGCTGTGGGTCGAGCGCACGGCCTCGCTCCTGCGCGAGTGCCCGTGCAAGTCGGGCTGCCCCTCATGCGTGCAGTCGCCCAAGTGCGGCAACCTGAACGAGCCGCTCTCGAAAGCGGGCGCGCTGAGGCTGCTCGCGCGGCTCGCCGCCACGACCTGACGTGGTACAGTTGCCGCCCGCGAGGGGAAGAGGGAAGCCGGTGTGAATCCGGCGCGGTCCCGCCGCTGTAAGGGTGTTCGCTCGTCGTGCCGCAAGGCAGCCACTGGCCCAGCCGGGTCGGGAAGGCCAGACGAGCGACCTGGGCACTACGTCCAGGAAGCGCGCCCGAGCCAGAAGACCTCCCCACTCGCCCAAAAAAACGCGACAACCTCTCGAGGAAGGAGGATCCGTTGGCAACCAACCGCCTTCGATATCTCATCGCCGCTCTCGCGGCAGTGCTCATGCTGGCCGTGTCCGCGCCCGCATTCGCCGCATCCCCCCAGGTGCACGTCCGGGTGGAGGGCGGCTCCGGCACGCTGGTCTGGAACACCGTCACGCCGTTCACCGGCACCGTGCAGGGCCACGCCCTCTCCACGCCAACGGCGCTGGGCGCGCTGATCACGGCGACCGGCGACGCGAACGTCCCGCTCGGCCTCGAGTGGTTCGACTGCTGCGGGTTCTTCGTGAACTCCATCAACGGGCGGCCGGGCACCCCGACCTCGGGCTGGGCCTTCAAGGTGGGTAACACGCTCGCGCAGACCGGCGCCGGCGCCACCCCTGCCACCAACGGCCAGAAGGTGCTCTTCTACTTCACCAAGTTCGACCCCGTCACGTTCGCGACCCAGCCCACGCTGAGCGTCTCGGACAACGCGTCGAAGGTCAAGCAGGGCGGCACGGTCACCGTCAAGGTGCGCGCCTACAACGACGCCGGCCAGGGCACGCTCCAGCCCGGCGCGGCCGTGTTCGTCGGAAACGTCCAGGTGGGCACCACCGACAGCGCAGGCGTCGCGCGCGTGAAGCTGACCACCAAAGGCAGGTTCCAGGTACGGGCGACGTTCCCCAGCAAGATCCGCTCTCAGCGGTTGTGGCTCACCGTCTCCTAGCGGCAACGCTCCTGCTGATCCTGGCGGCGGCGGGCTGCAGTTCGTCCGCACCCCCGCCGCCGGGACGCGGCAGCGGTGCAGCTCACCGTCACCCGCGACTTCGGCGCGGCGGTTCTCGCGCAGGCCCGCGCAGCGCCGAGCCAGTCGGCGATGAACGCGCTTCGCCGAAACGCCAGGGTCGACACCACCTACGGCGGCCGCTTCGTGAACGCGGTGAACGGGATCAAGGGAAGCTCCGGCGGCCACGACTGGTTCTTCTTCATCAACGGCTTCGAGGCCAACCGCGGCGCGACCTCGTACAGCCTGCAGAAGGGTGACCGCGAGTGGTGGGACTACCGCTACTGGGCGGTCTACGAGAACGTGCCGCTGGTGATCGGCTCGTGGCCCGAGCCGTTCGTGAGCGGATACGACGGGCACGCCCCGGCCGTCCGGGTCTCGGGCCTCGGCTGCTCGAGCGACGTGGGCAGCGCGCTGAAACGCGCCGGAGCGCGTCTGACAACTGGTACGACCAATTATTCCGTCGTAGTACAGACATTTGCCCAGGCAGATTCGGCTCTGGGAGCCGATAAGACGCAGCTTCGCGGGCTCACGGTGTGGCTTCACAATGGTGAAGTTTTGGTGTACAACGGCAAGACTGGCGTGCCGATTCCATCCGCCCGAGCGATCATCGAGGCCTACCAGCCCGGTCGCACGACGGGCGGATCTGCCGCTCTGGTGATCGCCGGCGCGACCCCCGCTGCGGCGTGCGCCGCCGCCCAGGCGCTTGTGACCGACCCGGCGGCGATCCGGCACACCTACGCTGTGGCGATGGACGCCACCGGCCATGTCGTGGCCCGCGGGGGACAGCCGTGAAGCCGCTCGCCGTGACGCTCGCGACGGGAGCCGCGATGCTGGCCGCGATCGTCGCCTGGAACCCGATCGTGCTCACCGCGGCGCTGATCGGCGCGGGCGCGCTCCTGGCCGTGTCAGACGGGCCGAAGCGCGCGTACATCTCGTTCGCCGTGTTCGCGGCGGTCACGGTGTTCATCATCAACCCGTTCGTGAGCGCGCAGGGCCTGACGGTGATCTGGCAGGGCCCGTCGATCCCCATCCTCGATACCCAGATCACGGTGGAGGAGCTCGCCTACGGCGTGGGCGCCGGCATCCGGCTTGCGGCCGCAGCGCTGGCCGCCGCCGCCTTCGTGCGGCTGGTGGACCCCGACCTCCTGATGCGCGCCGTCTCGCGCGTGGCCCCGCGCTCGGCGATGATCACCGCGCTTGCCACGCGGATGCTGCCGGCGCTCGAGCGCGATGCCCGCGGGCTGGTGCTGGCCGCCCGTACGCGCGGCTCGGAGCTCAACCGGCGGCGCGCGGCGACAGCGCTCGTCCCGGCGCTGATGGGCATGTCGCTCGAGCGGTCGCTGGGCCTCGCCGAGGCGATGGAGGCGCGCGGCTACGGCGAGCCCGGCGCGACCCGCGCGCCCGAGCGGCGCTCGACGGGAGCCGAGCAGGCCGTGGCAGCCCTGGGCGCGCTCGCCTGCCTCGTCGTGGCGGGCATGGTGGCGACGGGAGCGTCCAACTTCGAGTACTACGACACGGTGGGCGACCCGTTCACCGCCGGCGCGCTGGCGGGCTCGGTGCTGCTGGCGGTGCCGCTCATCGCAGCTGCGGAGGTGATCCGGTGGAAGCGGTGAGCATGAGCCGCGTGGGGTTTCGATATCCCAGCCGCGACCGCTCCTCGCTGATCGACATCGACCTGCGCGTGGAGAGCGGCGAGCTGGTGCTGCTGCTGGGCGACTCGGGCTCGGGCAAATCGACGCTCCTGCGAGCCCTGCTGGGCCTCGTGCCGCACTTCCACGGCGGCGAGCTGAGCGGCAGAGTGGTGACCGAGGGCCTCGACACGCGCGACCACCGGCCGGGCGAGATCGCGCGCAAGGCGGGGCTCGTGTTCCAGGATCCCGAGTCGCAGATGGTCATGCGCACAGCGCTTCGCGAGGCGGGGTTCGGGCTCGAGAACATGGGCTGGCCGGCGGGCGACATCGCTGCGCGCGCGCAGGAGGCGCTGATGGTGACCGGGGCATCCGCGCTCGCCGAGCGGCCCGGGGATCAGCTCTCGGGCGGCGAGCAGCAGCGCCTCGCGATCGCCGCGGTGGTGTCGATGGGCCAGCGCCTGCTCCTCCTGGACGAGCCCACCAGCCAGCTCGATCCGGTTGCCGCCGAGGAGCTGCTGGGATTGGTGGTGCGCGTGAACCGCGACCGCGGCACCACGGTGATCATCGCCGAGCACCGCACCGGGCGGATCTTCGACGAGGCCGACCGGGTGATCGTGATGGACGCCGGTCGCATCGTGATCGACGCGAGCCCGGCCGAGGCGGCCGCGCGGCTCGCCGGCTCGGCACCATGGCTCTTGCCGCCGGTCGCCCAGGCGTTCGTGCGGGCCCGGCGGCCGGAGCTTCCGCTGACGGTGCGCGCCGCCCGGGCCGCGGCCCAGATCGACGTCGCCCCGCCCGCCGCGGCGCCGTCACCGCCGGCCGTGGCCTCGACCACCATCACGGGCGCGCACAAGCGGCTGGGCGAGATCGAGGCGCTGCGCGGCGCAGACACCGCCTTTGGCAAGGGCGTGACCACCGTCCTCATGGGCGAGAACGGGGCTGGTAAGACCACTCTGGCGCTGGCCGCCTGCGGGCTGATCGAGCTCGACCGAGGCACGGTCACAAGCACCGGCCGGGCCGGCTACGTGAGCCAGAACCCGGCGCACTACCTGCTGCACGAGACCGTCGAGGCCGAGGTCGCATACGCGCTCACCAACCTCGGCGTGACCGGCGCCGACCGCAGCCGGCGGGTGGGTGAGGAGCTCGAGCGGTTCGACCTGGCAGACCGCGCCGCCGGGCATCCGCGCGACCTCTCGAGCGGCGAGCGGCAGCGGCTGGCCATCGCCTCGGTGACGGTGATGCGGCCCGAGACCCTCGTCCTCGACGAGCCGACCCGCGGCGTGGACGGCCTGCGAAAGCTGGCGGTGATCGACCTCGTACGCGAGCTGCGCGACGCGGGCACCGCCACGGTCGTCGTCACCCACGACATGGACTTCGCGGCGGAGATCGCCGATCTGGTGACGACGATGTCGGCGGGGAAGGTGCTGCACGACCGCGGGCCGCGCGAGCTCTTGGCCAGCCGGCTCTTCTTCGTCTCGCAGGTGGGCCTGGCCTTCGGCTGCGTGTCGGTGGCCGAGGCGGCGGCCCTCCTGGAGCGCTCGAGCCCGGTGGCGGTGCATGCCTAGCATCGTCGCAGCCATCGGCGTGATCCTCGTGATCATCGCGCTGATCACGGTGGAGAGCGGGCCCAACCACTCGCGCGAGCTCACGCTGATCGCCGCGCTCGCGGCGGCCGGAGCTGCCGGGCGGGTGCTCTTCGCCTTCGTGCCCAACGTGCAGCCCCTCACCATGATCGTGGCGGTGACGGGCGTCTGCCTCGGGCCGCGGGCCGGGCTCGCCACCGGCGCGACGGCGGCTGTGGCATCCAACGTCTTTCTCGGCCAGGGGCCGTGGACGCCGTGGCAGATGGTGGCCTGGGGGCTGGTGGGGGTGACTGCCGGGCTGATGGGCCCGGTGCTCCGGTCGCGCTGGACGCTGGCAGCGTTCGGGATCTTCTGGGGCTTCGGCTTCGACTGGATCATGGACATCTGGGGCTGGTCGGCGCTCGGCCCGTCAGCCGACCTCTCGTCGTTCGCCGCCTACGTCTCGACCGGCATCTGGTTCGACGTGGCCCACGCCACCGGGAACGCCGTCATCGCCCTCGTCGCCGGCCCAACGCTCATCCGCACGATCGATCGCTACGCACAGAAGCTGCACGGAACCTTCGTCCCACTGGAGCAAACATGAGACGCACACTCCTGATCCCCGCACTCCTCACCGCGAGCCTCGCTGCCGCCGCACCGGCGATGGCCGCAGGCAGCGCCGTGAACTACGTGCGAAGCCACCAGACCACGTCGGGCGGCATTGCCGAGACCGGCGGCATCCCGGGCGTCACGCTCACGGAGTGGTCGGTGATGGCGCTGCGCGCCGCCGGAGGCACGCCCGCCGCCCTCCGCCGGCCGGGCGGCAAGACGCCTGTGACCTTCCTCGCGTCCGGCGCGCGGAAGTGGTCGGACGCCTACGCCTACGAGCGGGGCATCCTCGCCATCGTCGCCCTGCAGCACAACCCGTCGACCTTCGGCGGCCGAAACGTGATCACCGCGCTGCGGAACACCGTGGCCCCGAGCACCGGCCGCATCGGCTCCTACGCGAACTCCACGTACTGGGGCGTGATGGCGCTGAAGGCTGCCGGGCAGGCGCTGCCGGCCAAGTCGATCGCCTACATCGAGAGCCACCAGCAGTCCAACGGCGGCTACTCCTACCTGCCGCAGATGCCCGCCGGTGCCGACTCGAACGACACGGCCGCGGCGATCCTCGCGATGCGGTCGGCCGGCATCCCGTGCAGCAACACGCACATCAAGCGGGGGTTCGGGTACCTGGGCAACGTGCACATCGGCGGCGGCGGATACCCGCTGCTCCCGGGCGGCGCGGCCGACAGCCAGTCAACGTCGTGGGCGATCCAGGCGCGGCTCTCCTGCAAGCTCAAGAACACGGCGGCCCAGGCCTGGCTGGCGGCGCGGCACGCGGCGGACGGCTCGTACTTCTACTCCCCGGGCAACCACCAGACCCCGGTGTTCGTGACCTCGCAGGTGATCCCCGCGACCAACGGCAGGTACTACCCGGTCAGATGATCCGCGGCCGCCGTCAGCCGAACAGCCAGAAGGTGACCGCGACCAGCACGTAGATCCCGATCAGCTGGAGGCCTTCCAGCCAGTTGGTCTCGCCGCCGCGCGTGACCAGCGTCGCGACGATGCCCGCTGCCGCGAGCGCGCCCAGCTCGAGCGGCGGGAACACGAGCGTCAGGTGGTGGCCCACGATGAGCGACGCGAACACGGCCACAGATGATGCGAAGAGCGCCACCTGGATCGCCGAGCCGAACGAGATGCCCATCGCGAAATCGACGCTGTCGCGGTAGGCCAGGCGCACCGCCGAGAAGTGCTCGGGCACGTTGCCGACGAACGGCACCAGCACGAACCCGATGAACGCCCGCGGCAGCCCCCAGTCGTGCACCACCGGCTCGATCGACTTCACCAGCACCTCCGAGACCACGCCGGTTGCGACCGCCGCGAGTGTCAGCGCGATCACCGACTCGCGGCGGCTCCACGTGCTCTCGTGGCCGGCGACGATGTAGCGCAGCCCCGGCGTCGTGAACGAGAAGTAGACGTAGGCCAGGTAGATCACCACCAGCACCACGCCCGTCCACACCGAGAGCAGCTCCGCGTCGTGCGCCGTCGGCTCGACCGAGTGAAACAGCGTGGGGATGCCCATGCCGATCACCGCGAGCACCAGCATCGACGAGTTGGTGGCGGCCAGCCGGGCATTGAACTTCTGGATGCCGTTCTTCCAGCCGCCCAGGAACAGGGCGAGGCCCAGGATCATCAGGATGTTGCCCGTGACCGAGCCGATGATCGACGCGCGCGCGATGTCGTTCAGCCCGGCGTTGATGGCCAGGATGACGATCACGATCTCGGGCAGGTTGCCGAACGATGCGTTGAGGAGCGCCGAGGCGCGCGGCCCGACCGTGCCGCCGGCCTGCTCGGTCGCCTCGCCCAGGAGCCAGGCGAGCCCGATCAGCGCGATCGCGGCGATCACGAACGTCAGCGCGCCCTCGACGCCGGCCGCGCGCACGCCGATCGCCACCGCGGCGAGGCCGAGGGCGATGACTGCGATCATCCGCTGCCGGCCGGTCACAGGTACCACACCGTGGTCGCGACGATCAGGTAGACGGCGATCAGCTGCGCCCCCTCCAGCCAGTTGGACTCACCGTCGAGCGCGATGATGGCGGTGATGGTCACTGCGGCCACCAGCGCGAGGATCTCGATCAGCGGGAACACCAGGTTGAAGTCGTGGGCGGTGAGGAGCGAGACGAACACGAGGATCGGCGCGACGCCCACCGCGATCTGCAACGACGAGCCGAGCGACACCACCATCGAGAAGTCCATCTGGTTCTGCCAGGCCACCTTGATCGCGATGAGGCTCTCGGCGATGTTGCCGACGATCGGCACGATGATGAGCCCGAGGAACGTCGCGGAGATGCCCCAGCTCGAGATGATGCCGTCGAGCGTGCCGACGAAGATCTCGGCCGTCACGGTCACCGCGAGCGTCGCGACCAGCAGCATCGCCATCGACATCCAGGGCGCGAGATGCGCGGCGGCGGGCTCCTCCACTCCCGCGCGGCCCACCATCGGCAGCTGGAAGGTGAAGATCAGCGAGAGCACGTAACACACCAGCAGGATGCCCGCCGTCATGTCCGAGATCGCCTGGACGTGGGCCTCCGACGGCGCCACCGCCGCAAACGCGGTGGGGATGCCGAGGCCGATCACGGCCAGCACCAGCATCGAGGCGTTCATCCCGGCGAGGTTTCGGTCGAACTTCTGCACGCCGTTCTTCAGGCCGCCCAGGAGCATGGCGGCGCCCAGCACCAGCAGCGTGTTGCCCAGGATCGAGCCTGTGATCGAGGCGCGCGCGACGTCGATCTCGCCCGCCCGGATCGCGAAGATGGTGATGATCAGCTCGGCGGCGTTGCCGAAGGTCGCGTTCAGCACCCCGCCGACCCGCGGCCCGGCGCTCTCGCCCAGCTGCTCGGTGCCGACGCCCACGACCCAGGCCAGGACGAGCAGCGCAGCGGCGGCCGCGATGAACTGGAGGGTGTTGGGGCCGCCCGCCACTGCCGCGATCACCGTGACAACGGTGAACAGAGCGGCCAGGGCCGACGTTACCGTCTCGCTGCGTGTCAGCCCGCGGGTCACCGAACCCAGATTACTCGACCCAGGCACCCATCTCGCGGAACTTGCGCCGCCTGAGCTGCCGCCGCTCCTGCGGCGGGATGCTCTGGAGCATGTCGAGCTCCTCCGAGATGGCCTCTGCCAGCAGCTCGGCGGCCTTGCCGTGATCGCGATGCGCACCGCCCGAAGGCTCGGGCACGATCGCGTCCACCACGCCAAGCTCGAGGCACGCATCCGCGGTGGGCCGAAGCGCGCCTGCGGCCCGGCGGGCCTCGCCGGCATCCTTCCAGAGGATCGCCGCACAGCCCTCGGGCGAGATCACGGTGTAGATGGAGTGCTGCTGCATCATCACGCGGTCGGCGACGCCGATTGCAAGCGCGCCGCCCGACGATCCCTCGCCGATCACGCACGCAACCACCGGCACGTTCAGGCCCATGAGCATCAGCTGCGAGCGGGCAATAGCGCCCGACTGGCCACGCTGCTCGGCCCCCACGCCCGGATACGCGCCCGGCGTATCGATGAGCGTCACCACCGGGAAGTTGAGCCGCGCCGCCAGGCCGAAGACCCGCATCGCCTTGCGGTACCCCTCGGGGCGGGGCATGCCGAAGTTGCGGTAGGTGCGCTGCTTGAGGTCGCGGCCCTTCTGGTGGCCCACGAACGCCACCGACTGCCCGCGGAACGAGCCGATGCCCGCGACGATCGCCGGATCGTCGCCCTCAGCCTGGTCGCCGTGCAGCTCGAGGAAGTCGTCGCAGATGCGATCGAGGTAGTCCAGCGTGTACGGCCGGTCCTGGTGGCGGGCCACCTGCACGGCATGCCACGACTCGGAGTCCGGGCCGCGCCGGCGCAGGAACGGAAAGCGTCGCTCCGAGCTGGTCATGTGCCCGGGTCGTCGTGGTGGCGCGAGAAGACCCCGCCGATCCGCCGGCGAAGGCCGCCGGCTGCCCGTACCACGCCGCCCGGGGTCACGGCCGTGGCTGGCCGGCGGTACGGCGTACCGCCCGAGAGCAGCGCGATCGCGCCGGCCAGGCGATCCTGCAGCTCGGGGCGGGGCACGATGAGATCGACGTGACCGTGGCGGTGGTTGGACTCGGCGAGGCCGAAGTCGTCAGGCACGTTCTCGCGGGTGGTCTGCTTCACCACGCGCGGGCCCGAGAACGAGAGCAGCGCACCCGGCTCGGCGATGATCACGTCGCCGAGCGCAGCGAAGCTGGCCGCCACGCCGCCGGTGGTGGGATGGGCGAGCACCGAGATGTAGGGCAGCCCGGCCTCGCGCAGCTCGTCCACGGAGGCCACCGTCTTTGCCATCTGCATCAGGGCCAGGACGCCCTCCTGCATGCGCGCGCCGCCCGACGAGGCCACCGACACCAGCGGGATGTGCTCGGCCACGGCGGCGTCGGCAGCCCGCGCGAACTTCTCGCCCACCACCGAGCCCATGCTGCCGCCCATGAACGTGAAGTCCATCACCGAGAGCGCCACCCGCTGGCCACCGATCGCGGCGGTACCCACCAGCACCGCGTCGAGCATGCCGGTCGCGTCCTGGGCCTCGGCGAGCCGCTCGGGATAGGGCCGCGAGTCGACGAACGCGAGCGGGTCGGCCGATGTGAGGTTGGCGGCGGTCTCCGACCACGTGCCCTCGTCGGCCAGCTGGAGGATGCGCTCGCGCGAGGTCACCGAGAAGTGGTGGCCGCAGTGGGTGCACACCCGCAGGTTTGCGACCATCTCCTCCTCGCGATAGTGCGAGCCGCAGGTGGGGCAGGTGTTACGGCTGCGCGTCGCCTTCCGCACAGGCTGGGCGGCCTCTGCGGCGGTGGTGATGTCGACGCTGATCCGGTCGGCCACTCTGCGCTACTCCGCCCACTTGCGCAGCACGAGCACCGCGTTGTGGCCGCCGAAGCCAAACGAGTTGGAGAGCGCCGTGTTGACCACCACGTCGCGGCCCACGTTGGGGATGTAGTCGAGGTCGCACTCGGGATCCGGATCGGTCAGGTTGATGGTGGGCGGCACGAACGAGTCGCGCATCGCCATCAGCGAGATCATCGCCTCCGTCGCGCCCGCGGCGCCCAGCATGTGCCCGGTCTCGCTCTTGGTAGACGAGATCGGGATCGCCCTGGCCCGCTCCTCGCCCAGCGCGAGCTTCAGCGCCCGGGTCTCGGCCGAGTCGCCAGCCGGGGTGGAGGTACCGTGGGCGTTGACGTAGTCGATGTCCTCGGGCGTGACGCCGGCCTCCTCCATCGCCATGCGCATGGCGCGGGCGGGGTTACCGCCCACCGGGTCGGGCTCGGTCACGTGGTGGGCATCCGACGACATGCCGTACCCGGCGATCTCGCCGAGGATGGTCGCCCCGCGCGCCTTCGCGCGCTCGAGCTCCTCCAGCACCAGCACTGCGCCGCCCTCCGAGAGCACGAATCCGTCGCGGCCGGAGTCGAACGGCCGGCTGGCGGCCTCGGGATCGTTCACGCGGCGCGAGAGCGCGCGCATGTTGCCGAACCCGCCGAGCGCGAGCGGCCGGATCGGGGCCTCGACCCCGCCCGCCAGCATGGCATCGCACATCCCGTGGCGGATGTACATCGTGGCGTTCCCGATCGACATGCCCGAGGCGGCGCATGCGGTGGACTCGGTGGTGAGCGGGCCGCGCGTGCCGAAGCGCATCGAGACCTCGGCAGCGCCCATGTTTGCGATCAGCGCGGTCACCCAGAACGGGTTGAGCCGGTCCGGGCCCGCCGCGAACATCTTCTCGTGGGCGATCTCCTGCGTCGTGAGCCCGCCGATGCCCGTGCCGATGGAGCATCCGATGCGATCGCCGTCGGCCTCGATGTCGATGCCCGAGTGCTCGATCGCCTCGCCGGCGGCGTTCACCGCGATCTGCGCGAACCGGTCGGTCTTTCGGATGGTGCGCTTGTCCATGAACCGGCTGGGATCGAAATGCTTGATCTCGCCCGCGATATCGACGCAGTCGTCCGGCATGGTCACGGCCTCGACCTTCGAGACGCCGGAGCGTCCGTTGCGGATGGACTGCCACGTGTCCTCAGCGGTCAGACCACACGGGGTGATGGCCCCGAATCCTGTCACCACTACCCGTCGTCTCTCGCTCATGCTCCCAGACCTCCATCGACCGCCAGCACATCTCCCGTAATGAACGACGCCGCATCCGACGCCAGGAATCGCACAGCGCGGGCCACGTCTGCCGGATCCCCAAGCCGCTTGAGCGGCGTCGAGTCGAGGATCGCCTGGCGGGCCGGCTCGGGCAGCGCGTCGGTCAGCTCGGTTGCGATATACCCGGGAGCGATGGCGTTCACGCGGATGCCGCGACCGCCCAGCTCCTTGGCCAGCGACTTGGTGAGACCGATGAGCCCCGCCTTCGACGCCGAGTAATTGGTCTGACCGGCGTTCCCGTGCACGCCCACCACGGACGACATGTTGATGATCGTCCCGGCCCGCCGCTTGAGCATTGGCCTGGCCACCGCGCGGCAGGTGAAGAACGCCCCGCCGAGGTTGGTGTCGATCACCGCGCGCCAGTCGTCCTCCTCGAGCTTCATGATGAGGTTGTCGCGGGTGATGCCGGCGTTGTTCACGAGGATCGCGATCGGGCCGATCGTCTCCTCCACCCCGGCGACCAGCTCGGCGGCCCCTGCTGCGGTGGAGATGTCTCCCTGCACCACGTGCGCGTCGCCCCCTGCCTCGATGATCACCGCGGCCACGGCCTGAGCCGCGCTCGCATCGCGGGCGTAGTTGACCACCACGGTTGCGCCGGCGGCACCGAGCTCGCCGCACACGGCAGCGCCGATACCGCGCGAGCCGCCGGTGACCAGCGCAATGCGCCCGTTGAGTTCTGATTCAGCCAAGGGTCGCCTCCGCAGCGTCGAGCTCGTCTGGTGTGCCAATGGAAATTGCCGTCACGCTGCGGTCGATCCGCCTGATCAGGCCCGCGAGCACGCCGCCGGGGCCGATCTCCACGAACGTGTCCACCCCGTCGGCGACGAGCGCCTGCACGGCCTGGGTGAAGCGCACCGGCGCGGTGAGCTGATCGACGAGGAGGCCCGGCACGCGATCGATGGTCTCGAGCCTGTTGGTGACGGTCGACATGAACGGCGCCTTCAGGTCGCCGAATCGCGCTGCCTGGACGGCTGGCTCCAGCCGCAGGGCCGCGTCGCCCACCAGCGGGCTGTGAAACGCACCGGACACTGCCAGCGGGATGAGCCGCCCGCCGAGCTCGCGCACCTTGCCGGCGATGTCGTCGATGCCGGCCTGACTGCCGGAGATGACCACCTGGCCGGGCGAGTTGTAGTTCGCGGGCCACACGTCGTCGTACGCCGAGCAGAGCTCCTCGACCTGCTCGTCGGTGAGCTTCAGGATCGCCGCCATGCCGCCGCCGCCCGTGGACTCCGCCGTTGCGAGGCCGCGCTCACGGACGAGCGCGATCACGTCGGGCACGTCGATCGCACCGGCGGCCGCCAGGGCCGAGTACTCGCCCACGCTGTGGCCGACCACCACGTCGGGGACGGTGCCGTAGCGCGCCTGCAGCGCGCGCCACGCTGCGAGCGAGGCGGTCACGAGCGCCGGCTGGGTCAGCTCGGTGCGCGAGAGATCCTCGATCGAGCCCTCGAAGCAGAGGGCACTCACGTCGAACCCGGCCACCATGTCGGCCTGGGCGAACACCTCGGCGGCTGCCGGATATGCAGCCGCCAGGTCGCGGCCCATCCCCTCCCGCTGGCTGCCCTGCCCCGGGAAGCAGAACGCAATCTTCGTCATGACGCATCTCCTCGTGCCGGAGCCGTCCATTCCATCACACACGACCCCCACGAGAGGCCGCCGCCGAAGCCCACCATCAGCACGATGTCGCCCTGGCTCACCTTGCCGTCGCGCAGGCTCTCATCCAGGCAGAGCGGAATGGAGGCAGCCGACGTGTTGCCGTAGCGCGCGACGTTGGAGCACACCTTCTCGGGCGGGATCCCCAGCCGCTTTGCGGAGTGCTCGATGATGCGCTGGTTGGCCTGGTGGGGCACGAAGACGTCGACGTCGGCCACCGAGAGGCCCGAGGCATCCAGCACGCGCTGGGCCGACTCGACCGACACGGTGGTGGCAAACCGGTAGACCTGCGGCCCGTCCATCTCCACGTACGGCGAGTGCGAGTCCTCGCGGTGGCCGGCGGCCGCCACCTTGAGCAGGTCGCCACCGCGGCCGTCGGAGCCGATCTCGAAGCCGATCAGGCCCTTCCCGGCTCCGCGCCGGCCGAGCACCACGGCACCGGCCCCGTCGCCGAAGAGGACGCAGGTGGAGCGATCCGTCCAGTCGAGCAGCCGCGAGAACACCTCGGTGCCGATCACGAGAGCCGTGTCGGCGAGACCCGACTCCACCTGGCTGTAGGCCTGCGCCAGCGCGTAGATGAATCCGCTGCACGCCGCCGAGAGATCGAATGCAGCGACGTTCCGCGCGCCGATCTGCTCGCCGATGAGCGCCGCGGTCGCGGGAAAGTAGAAATCGGGGCTGGCAGTGGCGGCCACGATCAGGTCGATGTCTGCCGGATCGACCGCGGCATCGGCCAGCGCCTTTCGCGCGGCTGCAGCGCCCAGGTCGGCACACGACTCGTTCTCGGCGGCGATGCGGCGCTCGTGGATGCCCGTGCGCTCGGCGATCCACGCGTCCGAGGTCTCGACCATGGTCGCGATCTCGTCGTTGTGCATGATCCGCTCGGGCACGTAGGAGCCCACGCCCAGCACCTCGACCCCTGTCCTGCACGCAGCGATCACTGAGCCGGGGCCTCCGTGAGCGCGAAGGTGATGGTGCCGCGGCAGGCGAGCTCGCCCGCGACCGATGCAGTCGCGTCAGCGCGGCCGATGGGCCCGCGCAGGCGGTTGATCTCACACACCAGGTCGAGCGTGTCGCCCGGCCGGACGATGCGCTTGAACCGGACGCCGTCGATGCCCGCGAAGAGCGCGAGCTTGCCGGCGAAATCCGGGTGCGAGAGGCCGCAGACCGCCCCGACCTGGGCCAGCGACTCCACCTGCAGCACGCCGGGCATGATCGGGTTGCCGGGGAAGTGGCCGCGCAGGTACCAGGCGTCGGCGGGCACGTGGTAGCGGCCGACAGCCCGCACGCCGGGCTCGAGCTCGCTGATCTCGTCGATCAGGAGGAACGGCTCGCGGTGAGGGATGATCGCTTCGATCGCGCTCCGGTCGAGCGGAGCCGCCGTCACCCGCCGGCCGCCTGGCGCAGCGGTGCCAGCGCCTTCTGCATCCGGGCCCGGCCGCGATGGGCGTGGCACTTGACCGTGCCGACGGGCATCTCGAGGACGCCGGCGATCTCCTCGTAGGAGAGCGACAGCACGTCCTTCATCACCATCACGTGGCGCTGCTCGCCCGAGAGCGAGGCGAGCCCGGCGCGCAGGCTGCGGCGCTCGTCGTGCTCGAGCGCGGTCTCGGCCGGCTCGTCGGCCCCCACGCCCAGGTGGCAGGCCTCGAGCGGCTGGTGCTGGCGCCGGCGCTGGCGCGCCCCCAGGTCGCGGCACGTGTTCGAGACCAGGCTGTGGAGCCACGTGGTGAACTGCGACTCGCCGCGGAACTGGTGGATGCGCGTGCAGAGCTTCGCAAGCGCGTCCTGGGCGGCGTCCTCGGCGTCCTGAGGATCGCTCAGCAGGTAGCCCGACAGGCGGCGCACGGCCGGCTGGTGGCGTTCCACGAGAGTCTCCAAAGCGCGCTTGTCACCGTCCTTCGCCCGCACCGCGAGCACCACATCCGAGAGCGTCGCGTACGGCAGCTGGTCATTGCCTTGCGTTCGAAGCGTCAGACGAGCAGAGGAGCGTTTCGGTTGCGTGAACATCGAGCCGATAGTCTAGTTAGGCCATGGGCCGGACGCTTGAGCCAGATGTTGCCGAACCGCTCCTGAAGGGGCGCTTCGGGCACCCTTACGTCTTTCACGACACCGTCGAGTCCACCCAGGAGCACGCCCGCGATCTACCGCACGGCGGGGTCGTCGTCTGCGAGCTCCAGACCGCCGGGCGCGGCCGCCTCGGACGGGTCTGGGAGTGCCCGCACGGAGCCGGCGTGATGTTCTCGCTCGCGCTGCATCCGCGCACCCCGGTCGACAGGCTGCCCGCGCTCTCGCTGGTGATCGCCGACGCCGTGTGCGACGCGGTGCCGGTGGACGCGCGCGTGCGCTGGCCCAACGACGTGGTGGTGCGCGACCGAAAGCTCACGGGCATCCTCATCGAGCAGCGCGACGGGCGCGTGACCGCAGGGGTCGGGGTGAACGCCAACCTGACGCAGGATCAGCTGCCGCCCGCCGCGCGGGTCACGCCCACCTCGCTCCTGCTCGAGACCGGCTCCGAGGCCGACCGCCCGCAGCTCCTCGCCGACATCCTCTGGGCCATCGAGCAGCGCTACGCGCGCTTCGAAGAGCAGGGCTTCACCGGCCTCGACCACGACGGCCTCGCCGGCCGGTGGGTGACGCTCGCGGGAGGCGGGGAGAGCGTGTGCGACGGGGTGGACCAGCTCGGGCGCCTCATCGTGGGCGGCGTCTCGCACAGCTCGGCCGAGGTCACCTCGGTCATCGTGGACTGAACTACCCTGCGGCGATGCGCATCGTCCGAAACCCGCTCACCGGCGTGCCCGTGGTCATCGCACCGGGCCGCGCGTCACGCCCGGGAGCCTCTGGCCAGACCACGCGAAGCGGCGATGCCAGGGTCTGTCCCCTCTGCGAGGGAAACGAGGCGATGACGCCGCCCGAGACGCTCGCCCTCGGCCGGCCCGACGACGCGCCTGCCGATTCCCCGGGCTGGCAGGTGCGGGTGGTGCCCAACAAGTTCCCGGCCTTCGACGGCCAGGAGGTGATCATCCACGGGCCCCGGCACACGACCCGCTTCGCCGACGTGCCCGCGGAGGTGCTCGAGCTGGTGGGCACCGCCTGGCGGCTTCGCGCCGACGCCGCCGCCGAGGCGGGCGCCGCGTGGGTGCTCCTATGCGTGAACGAGGGCCCGGGTGCCGGCGCGTCGCTGGATCACTCACACTCGCAGCTGGTGCCGTTCGCCGAGGTGCCGCCCGTGCTCGCGCAGGAGCTCGAGGCGCTCACCGGCGACTGCCGGCTCTGCGCCGCGCTCGCTGGTGAGCACGAGAACATCGTGTCCGACGAGCACGGCCTGGTCACCTTCTGCCCCACCTGGGGCCGGATGCCCTACGAGACCTGGATCGTGCCGCAGGCCCACGAGGCGCGCACCAACTCGCCCGAGGTGATGACCGCTTCGCTCAGAGCAGCGGTCGAGAAGCTTCAGACCGTGCTCGGCCCCGAGCTCGCCTGGAACGCCGTCGTGCACGAGTCACCGCGCGCCGCGACCGGCTTCCACTGGCACATCGAGATCCTGCCGCGGCTCACCGTGCCGGCGTCGGTCGAGCTCGGCACGGGCGTCTGGGTCAACACGGTCGACCCCGCGGTCGCCGCAGCCGAGCTACGACGCTAGCGGCGTGGCCTCGTCGCGGGCCTGGAACTCGCGGGCGGCGAGGATCGCTGCCTGCAGGTTGAGACCCTTGTCCTTCGCCTGCTTGATCAGCATGACGAGCTCCACGGCGTGCATGTCGTACATGCGCTGCTTGCGGCCCTTGGTCGGGATGTCCGCTTTGTTCGTCCAGTAATCGAGCTGCATCTTCGAGATATCCGCGACTGCACACACCTGGCTGAGGTACAGATCGAGGTGTTCGAGATGGTCTGTGACAGTGACCGGTTCGAGCAGGTCTACCTGGCGCATCGCTTGGCCTTCCGTTCGGAGCTTCGGCACGACGCGTGCCGATGCAATCAGATTCGCGAGTGGGACTCCAATTCCTTCCAGCTGACAAGACGTGCGGTTTCGAACGCCTAGTCGGTGGCAGTATCGGCAGATCCGTCCGATTCTTGAGTGCTCTCCGGAGCGGGCTCGAGCGGGAGCTCGTCGGCCTCGGGGACGTCAGTGGAAGGCGGCTGCGGCTCGGTCACGCGGGCGATGCTTCCCACCTTGTCGCCCTTGCGCAGATTCATCAGCCGCACGCCCTGGGTCGATCGGCCCATGCGCGAGATGCCGTCGGCGGGCTGGCGGATGACGGTGCCGTCCGTGGAGATGAACATCACCTCGTAGGAGTCCTTCACGATCATGGCGCCGGCCAGCCGGCCGCGTGACTCGGTGTAGCGGATGGTGAGCACGCCCATGGTGCCGCGGCCCTTGATCGGGTACTCGTCCACGCGGGTGCGCTTGCCGAACCCGTTCTCGGTGACCACCAGCAGATCCTGGTCGTCGTGGGCGATCTCAACCGCGATGACCTCGTCGGACGCGCGCATCTTCATGCCGGCGACGCCGGTGGTGTCGCGGCCCATCGGGCGGACGTCGTGCTCGGAGAACCGCACGGCCGAGCCGTTGCGCGAGACCATCAGCACATCGTCGTCGCCGTCGGTCAGGCGCACGCCGACCAGCTCGTCGCCCTCGCGCACCTTCAGCGCGATGATGCCGTCGGCCTTGAGGATGGTGTCGTACGACTTGAACTCGGTCTTCTTCACGATGCCCTTGCGCGTGGCGAACATCAGGAACTTGCCCTCGCTGTAATCGCGCGTGTCGATCACGGCCCGGACGTACTCGTCCTGGCGCAGCGGCAGCACGTTCACCAGCGCGCGGCCCTTGGACTGGCGGTTGCCCTGCGGCAGCTCGTGCACCTTCACGCGGTAGACCTTGCCCACCGTGGTGAAGAACAGCAGGTAGTCGTGGGTGGAGGCGACGAACAGGTGCTCGATGTAGTCGTCCTCCTTCATGTCCATGCCGATGACGCCGACCCCGCCGCGGCCCTGCGTGCGGTACGCGGAGAGCGCCAGGCGCTTGATGTAGCCGGAGGCGGTGATGGAGATGACCATGTCCTCCTCGGCGATGAGCTGCTCGAGGTCGATCTCGCCCTCGGCCGGGACGATCTCGGTGCGCCGATCGTCGCCGTAGGCCTCCTTGATCTCGAGCATCTCCTCACGGATGAGCGCCATCAGGCGCGACTCGTCGGCGAGGATGCCGCGGAGCTCGCCGATGCGCTCGGTCAGGTCGTCGTGCTCGGACTTGATCTTCGCCCGCTCAAGCCCGGTGAGGGCGCGCAGGCGCATGTCGAGGATCGCCTGGGCCTGGATCTCGCTCAGGCCAAACCGGCTGATGAGCTCGGCCCTGGCCGTCTCGGCGTCGTCGGAGCCGCGGATGACCACGATCACCTCGTCGAGGTTGTCGAGCGCGATCAGGTAGCCCTCGAGCACGTGCGCACGCCGCTCGGCGCGCTCCAGCTCGTCCTTGGTGCGGCGGGTGACGACCTCGCGCTGGTGATCGAGGTAGTAGCTCAGCGCCTGCTTCAGCGAGAGCGTGCGCGGGTTGACCACATCGACGAGCGCGACCATGTTCACGCCGAAGGTGCTCTGCAGCGCCGTGTGCTTGTAGAGCTTGTTGAGCACCACCAGCGGGATGGCGTCGCGCTTCAGCTCGATGTAGATGCGCATGCCGTTGCGGTCGGACTCGTCGTTGATGTCGGCGATCTCGGGCATCGTCTTGTTGTTGACGAGCTCGGCGATCTTCGCGATCACGCCGTCGTCGCCGCCCTTCTTGACCATGTACGGCAGCTCGGTGACGATGAGCGCCGACTTGTTGCCCTTCACGTCCTCGGTGTGCACGCGGGCGCGCATCACGACGCGGCCGCGGCCGGTCTCGTAGGCCTCGCGGATGCCGGCGGTGCCCATGATGAGGCCGGCCGTCGGGAAGTCGGGGCCCTTGATGTGCTGCATCAGGTCGTCGACCGTGGCATCGGGGTTGTCGATCAGCTCGACGGTGGCGTCGATGGTCTCGCCCAGGTTGTGCGGCGGGATGTTGGTCGCCATGCCGACGGCGATGCCGGCCGAGCCGTTCACGATGAGGTTCGGGTACCGCGACGGGAGCACCGTGGGCTCCTTGTGGCGGCCGTCGTAGTTGGGGCCGAAGTCGACGGTGTTCGCATCGATGTCGCGGAGCAGCTCGGTCGCGAGCTTCGTCAGCCGGCACTCGGTGTAGCGCATGGCGGCGGCGCCGTAGCCGTCCTGGTTTCCGAAGTTGCCCTGGCCATCGACCAGCGAGTAGCGCAGCGAGAACCACTGCGCCATGCGCACGAGCGCGTCATAGGCGGCCGAGTCACCGTGCGGGTGGTACTTGCCCAGCACGTCGCCGACCACGGCAGCGCACTTCGAGTACGGCCGGCCGGGCTGCAGGCCCCGCTCGGACATGGCGTAGAGCACGCGGCGGTGCACAGGCTTCAGGCCGTCGCGCACGTCGGGCAGCGCGCGGCCGACGATCACGCTCATGGCGTAATCGAGATAGCTGGAGCGCATCTCCTCCGCGAGCTCGCGCGGCTCTACACGTCCGCCGTCAAGAGTGTCAAAGGCCAATGGAGCTCATTTCAGATGTCGAGGAACTTGACGTCGCGAGCGTTTCGCTCGATGAAGTTGCGGCGCGGCTCGACCGCGTCGCCCATGAGCATCGAGAAGATCTCGTCGGCAGCGGCGGCGTCCTCCACCGAGACCTGCTGGAGGATGCGGTTCTCCGGGTTGAGCGTGGTCTCCCACAGCTGCTCGGGGTTCATCTCGCCGAGGCCCTTGAACCGCTGCAGGTTGAGGCCCTCCTGCGCGAGCGAGAGCAGGGTCGGCCGGAAGTCCTCGAACGTCTGCACCGACTCGCTGAGCTTGTTCATGCGAAACGTGAACGCGGGCTCGCCGGTGATCTCGATGAGCCGGCGATGCGTGGCCTGCAGGCTGCGATAGCCGTGCGACTGGAACAGCGCCAGCGGGAAGATGGACGTGCGGGCAGCGCCCGTGGACTTCTCGGACACCTTGACCACGACCGAGTCGCTGGTGACCTCGGCGATCTCGACCCGGTGCAGCTCGTCCTCGTGCACCTGCTCGCGGAAGTACTTCTCGAGCGCGGTCACGTCGTTGATCTCCCGCTCGATCATGCGGTTGTCCTTGACGAAGCCGACGACCTCGTTGCCGTAGGTCTCCTTCAGCTTCGAGCCCCAGCCCTCGTACTCCTTGACCGCGCGCTGGAGGCGCTGCAGCCGCGACTCGCTGAGCTTGATGGTCTGGCCGTTGCGGTCGGTGATCTCGATCTTGTCGAGCCGCTCGCGCACCAGCCAGTCCTCCAGCTGATGCTCCTTCTCGAAGTAGCGCTCGTCGTTGCCGACCTTGAGCCGGTAGAGCGGCGGCTGGGCGATGTACACGTACCCCGCCTCGATCAGCTCCTTCATGTGCCGGAAGAGGAACGTGAGGATCAGCGTGCGGATGTGCGCGCCGTCGACGTCGGCATCACAGGTGAGCACGATCTTGTGGTACCGGGCCCGGTCGACATCCATCTCCTCGCCGATGCCCGTGCCGATCGCGGTGATCATGGCCTGGATCTCGTTGTTGGAGAGCACCTTGTTGATGCGGGCCTTCTCGACGTTGATGATCTTGCCGCGCAGCGGCAGGATCGCCTGGAAGCTGCGGTCGCGGGCGTCCACGGCCGATCCGCCGGCGCTGTCGCCCTCGACCAGGTAGAGCTCGGTGGAGTGCGGGTCGCGCAGCGAGCAGTCGGCGAGCTTGCCCGGCAGGCCGCCGCCACCGAGGGCGGACTTGCGCCGCGTGGCGTCGCGGGCCGCGCGGGCCGCCTGGCGCGCCCGGCTGGCGGAGATGAGCTTGTTGACGATCTGCTTGGCCTCGTTGGGGTGCTCCTCGAGGAACTCGCTGAGGCGCGCGTTGGAGCTGGTCTCCACGAGGCTGCGGATGGACGGGTTGCCCAGCTTGGTCTTGGTCTGGCCCTCGAACTGCGGCTCGCGCAGCTTGACCGACACGATCGCCGCCAGGCCTTCGCGGCAGTCGTCGCCGGTGAGCGGCTCCTCCTTCTCCTTCAGGAGGCCCTTCGTGCGCGCGTACTCATTGAGCGTGCGCGTGAGGGACGCCTTGAAGCCGGAGAGGTGCGTGCCGCCCTCGTGCGTGTTGATGTTGTTGGCGAACGAGTAGGTGGACTCCACGTAGCTCTGGTTCCACTGCATGGCCAGCTCGACCTGGCCCTCCTCGGTGTCGTTCTCGAAGAAGATGACGTCCTTGTGGACGGTCTCCTTGCCCTCGTTCACGTAGGCGATGAAGTCGACGATGCCGCCGTCGTACTTGAAGACGATGCTCTCGCCGCCGGCGCGCTCGTCGATGAGCTCGATCTTGAGGCCGCGGGTGAGGAACGCCATCTCGCGCAGGCGCTGGGACAGCGTGTCGAAGGAGAACTCGGTCTCCTCGAAGATCTCGTCGTCGGGCAGGAACGTGATGACGGTGCCGTCGTCGTCGCTCTCAGCGCCGCGGGTGAGCGGCTCCATCGGCTCGCCGCGCTCGTAGTGCTGCGTCCACACGTAGCCGTCGCGCGTGATCTGCAGCGTGAGGCGCGAGGACAGCGCGTTGACGACGGAGATACCGACGCCGTGCAGGCCGCCGGAGACCTTGTAGCCCTCGCCGCCGAACTTGCCGCCGGCGTGGAGCTTGGTCAGCACGATCTCGGCCGCAGGCAGCCCGTTCTCGGGCATGATGTCGACCGGGATGCCGCGGCCGTTGTCGCTGACCGTCACGCTCCCGTCGGGAGCGAGCCGGGCCACGATGTGGTCGCAGTGCCCTTGCAATGCTTCGTCGACGCTGTTGTCCACCACCTCGTACACAAGATGGTGGAGCCCGCGGGGACCGGTCGAGCCGATGTACATCCCGGGCCGTCGGCGGACAGCCTCGAGCCCTTCGAGAACGGTGATGTCTTTGGCGTCGTAGCCGGGATCAGTCAAGTAGTACCCGCATGAATAGGGGACAGCGAACGAGTTTTCATTTTATCAGAGGGACCTGCTGGAGCCCCCTGCCCGGCCGTTACGAAGGTGCGCCGAAACGAACCGCGATGGCGCGCTCCACCGTGCGCCGCAGATCCGGGTCGGCGATCCCCGAAGCCAGCTCGGCAGCGCGGGGGTTGGGGGTACGCGGCGAGTGCGGTTCCGGCTCTGCCACAGGCGCGGGCAGCTCCCCCACCTCGAAGCGGAGCTCCTCCGGCGACCCCTCGCCCAGACGCTCGTCAAGTCGCGCCTGGAGGTGTGAGCGAAGCAGCGTGAGCTCCGCCGCCCAGGTGGCTCCCGAGCAGTGCACGGTGAGGCTCCCGGCGCGGTTGATCCGCACGGGAAACGCGTTTCGCGCGACGTCCTTGCCGACCGCATCGGCCCACACGTCGCGGATCGCAAGCAGCCGGTCGTCGGTGCGCGGCGCCCGCGCCACCCTGTCCATGATGGTGCCCACCTGCCGGAGATCGCGCTTGTACCCGCTCATATGACCGACACGGTACCGGCGTCGACGGCGATCAGCGCGGCCCCGGCATCCCCCAGATCGCCGGCGTCGGTGGTGGTGACCACCGCCTGGTCGAAGTGGGTGAGCGCGTTCAGCAGGAGCTCGCGCCGCGACGAGTCGAACTCGCCGGTGACGTCGTCGAGCAGCAGCAACGGCCGCTCGTCGCGCTGCTCGGTGATCACGTCGGCCTCGGCCAGGATCAGCGCCAGGAGCGCCCGGCGCTGCTCGCCCTGCGACCCGAACGAGCGCAGGTCGCGGCCGGCGTCGGAGATCTGGAAGTCGTCGAGGTGCGGGCCCACCCCTGTGGTCGCCCGCTCGGTGTCTCGGCCGCGCCTGTCGCGAAGCGCGGTGAGCAGCGCGTCGTAGCCCCCCTCGACCCCGGCGATATAGCGCAGCGGCGCATCACCCGGCTCGCCGCCCAGCTCGGACGCCCGCGCGATGAGCGGCGGCTCGAGCGCTTCCACCAGCCTGAAGCGGGCCGTGATGAGCTCCGCCCCCCAGCGCGCCACCAGGTCGTCCCACGGATCGAGCGCATCGAACGACGCCGCCCGCGACCGCACGCGGCGGAGCAGGTGGTTTCGCTGGGCCAGCGCCCGGCCGTACTCGGCAGCGGCGGCACTCGCGGCAGGCCAGAGGCGAGCGAGCACCCGATCGAAGTACGAGCGGCGAAGCGCCGGCGCGCCCTGCACCAGGCGCAGCCTGTCGGGCGTGAAGACCAGCACCGGGAACCGCGCGAGCAACCGCTCGACCGACTCGATGGGAGCGCCGTCCACCACCACGTGCTTGGGCTCGCCCGGCTGGTAGCCCACGCGGGTCGTGACGGCTTTCGATCCCACCACTGCGTCTGCCTCGGCGCGCAGCAGCGGCTGCCCCAGCCGCACCAGCCGGCGCTCGTTGGACGTCCTCGGCGAGTAGGCGATGAGCGCGAAGTGGATCATCTCGATCAGGCTCGTCTTGCCCGCGCCGTTGGGCCCGACCACTCCGACGAGCCCCGGCGGCAGCTCCACCTCGACCCGCTCGTAGCAGCGGAAGTCGTGGCCCCTGGCGGCCGTTACGCGCACCGGCCGCGCTCGCTCAGGACGACAGGCGGATCGGCATGATCAGGTACGAGAAGTCCGAGTCGTCGCCCTGGAGCAGGCCGGGGCGAAGCGGGCTGATGAGCTTCAGCTTCACGTTGTCGCCCTCGACGCTCTCGATGCCCTCGCGCAGGAACTCGGCATTGAAGCCGATCTCGAGGCGCTCGCCCTGGAAGTCGACCGGCACCGACTCGCGCGCCTCGCCGACGTCCTGGGTCTGCGAGCTGATGGTGAGCGCGCCCTGGTCGAACGAGAGGCGCAGCGGCAGGTTGCGCTGGGCCATGAGCGCGGTGCGACGGACGACGTCGATGAACTCCGCCCGGTTGATGGAGATCTCGTGCTCGAAGGTCTGGGGCAGAAGCTGCCGCCAGTTGGGGAACTGGCCGTCGATGCGGCGGGCCGAGAGCGTCACGCCGTCGGCCCGGAAGAGGATCTGGTTCTCGCCGATCCAGATCTCGATCTTCTCGCCCGAGGCGATGCGGGTCAGCTCGCCAAGCGCCCTGGCAGGCACGATCGCCTGGCTCTCGACGGTCGATCCGGGGAGCGCTGCGGTCTTCACCGAGAGCCGGTAGCTGTCGGTGGCGGCCATGGTGACCGAGCCCTCCGAGAACTCCACCAGCACGCCGGTGAGCACGGGGCGCGACTCGTCACGCGACGCGGCTCGCGACACGTGGGCGACGGTCTGGGCGAACGCGTCGCGCTCGACCGTGAACGGCGTGCCGTCGGCCTCGGGCAGGTGCGGGAAGTCCTCGGCGCCCTGGGCGTGCAGCGTGTACTCGCTCTGGCCGCAGGAGATCTTCACCGAGCCGGAGCCAAGCGGCTGCTCGATGGTGACCTCGGCGGAGGGCAGCGCCTTCACGATGTCGAGCAGGAGCCGGCCGGGCAGCACCACGGCGCCGGGCTCGTCCACCCGGGCGGTGACCGGGACACGCAGCGAGAGCTCCATGTCGGTGGCCGCGAGCTCGAGCGAGGACTCCGCCCGGAGCAGGATCCCCGAGAGGATCTGGACGGTGGAGCGCTGCGAGACGCCGCGGGCGGCGATCGCCAAGGCGGCGGAGAGGTCTCCCTGCTGACAAACGATCTTCATGTGATTGCGCTCCTCACGGCTCTTCTACTGGTGTTCTTTTTAAGTCTTAAAAGGAGGTTATAGAAGTAGGGGCTGTGGATGGTGTGGGAAAGTGCCTCAGGGCCCGTCTGGTAGTCGATCTGCCGGTGTGGACGAAGCTGTGGGCGCGTCGCGGTGTTTCCACCGGGTGTCGTGCGTCTGCCCGGTGAAGGCCGGGTTTCCCCCCGAAACGACGGATCTCTCCCGGGCCGCCCACAGGTTACCCACGGAAGTTCACCGGGACTGTTTGATGCGTGCGGTGAGGTCCTGGACGAGGTTGAACGACTCGCGATCCTCCACCAGGAGCTTGGAGATCTTGTCCTTGGCATGGATCACCGAGGAGTGGTCGCGGCCGCCGAACTTGGCACCGATCTTCGGCAGCGATACGTCGGTCAGCTCGCGCGCCAGGTACATCGCGACGTGGCGCGGGTAGACGATGTCCTGCGTGCGCTTGTCGCCCTTGAGCTCTGCCAGGCTCACCCGGAACCGCTCACACACCGCAGACTGGATCTGCTCGATGGTGATGGGCCGTCCGGCGCCGTCGGGGAAGAGATCCTTCAGCACCTCCTGGGCGACCTCGACGGTGATCGGCCGGCCCGTGAGCGACGCGTAGGCAAGGACGCGCGTGAGCGCCCCCTCGAGCTCGCGGATGTTGGTCGTGACCCGGTCGGCGATGAAGGTGAGCACCTCGGGATCGTCGATGCTCAGCTGATCCGTGATCACCTTCTTGCGGAGGATCGCGATGCGCGTCTCGAGGTCGGGCGGCTGCACGTCAGTGGTCAGACCCCATTCGAACCGCGTCCGGAGCCGCTCCTCGAGGGTCGCGAGCTTCTTCGGCGAGCGGTCGGAGGCGATCACGATCTGCTTGCCGGCCTCGTACAGGCTGTTGAAGGTGTGGAAAAACTCCTCCTGGAGGTTCTCTTTCCCTTCCAGGAACTGGATGTCATCGACCAGCAGAATGTCCGCGTTCCTGTAGCGCTGTTTGAAGTTGACAACCTTTTTCTCCCGCAAAGCGTCCACAAACTCGTTCATCAGCGTCTCGGTCGTGACGTACCGCACGGTCAGCTCGGGGTGCTGCTGGAGCACGTACTGACCGACTGCCTGCAGGAGGTGGGTTTTCCCCAGCCCGGTGGATCCGTGGATGAAGAGCGGGTTGTAGGCCTGAGCAGGGGATTCGGCCACCGCGAGGGCTGCGGCGTGGGCGAACCGGTTGCTCGGGCCGATCACAAACAGGTCAAACGTGTACCGCGGATTCAGCTTCGAGCCGGTCAGCCGGCCGGTGGGCTCCATGCGCGGCGGGTGGGTGTCGGCCGGCGGATGGTCGGCGGCCGAGACGATGTCGGCCTTGGCCTCGGCGACGGCCACGCGGAGCTCGACGACGAGGTCCTGCTCGGCGGCGGCGGCGTCCAGGAGCGAGCCGAAGTGGCTCTCGATCCAGCTCTTGGTGAACTCGTTGGGAACGCCCACGACCAGCACGTCGTCGTGCTGCTCGAGGGCGCTGGCCGTCGCGAACCACTTGCCGTAGGTGCCGGCATTGAGGGCGTCGCGCAGCTTGTCTGAGATGTTCTCCCAGCTGGAGCTTGAGATCCGTTCTTCGGGCATCAGTGAGCGAGTGTAACTCGCCCGTGGGTGCGGCGTCGGCGCACCCGCCGATGCGTTCACAACTGCCTGAAAGCCCGTGATTTGCAGGGATTTCTGTGGGTCTTCCACAGACTTGCCAACAGCTGTGGAAAGCTGCTGGTCGGGCCCCGATTCCTGCGGTTTCCACGGCCTTTTGCACGGCGGTCTATCCCCGGCGGGGCCCAGACTATCCACAGTCGAAATCAAGCGGAACGTGCGGGGGCGAGACTCATCTATACTGGCCGTCGCCCATGAAGCGCACTTATCAGCCAAACACCCGCAAGCGTTCCAAGACGCACGGTTTCCGTAAGCGCATGAGCACTCGTGCGGGTCGCGCGGTGCTCAAGCGCCGCCGCGCGCGGGGCCGCAAGCGCCTGTCAGCCTAGGATTCGTGCCGGCTCGAACCCCCGGCGGTGGTGCAACTCCAGTCGCCCGAGGGCGTCTGTCGCGCGCTGCCGAGTTCGACGCCGTGGCGCAGCTGGGCCGCTCCAGGGCGGGCCGGTACCTGACGCTGCGCTACCGGCTCCGCGAGCCGGATGAGATCGCCTCCACCGAGCCCCGGGTGGGATTTGCCGTGCCCCGGAGGGTTGGCGACGCCGTCGACCGAAACGCGGTGAAGCGCCGGCTGAAGGCCGCCATCGACCGCCACGAGGAGCTTCTGGAGCCCGGCACCGACTACGTCGTCATCGCCCGCCCCGGTCTGGCGGCGGCGCTCGAGGCGCAGGACTTCGACTGGCTGTGCGATCAGGTCACCGAGCTGTTCCAGGCGGTGAAGGCGTGATCTCGTCTGCCGTCATCTGGCTGCTGCGGATCGTGCGCGCATCGCTTATGCCGTTTGTTGCAATGACCTCGGCAACGCCTCGCGTGTGCAAGTACGAGCCTACGTGCTCCCACTACGCCGAGACGGCGGTGCGCGAGTACGGCCCGGTGCGCGGCCTCGGCCTCGCGCTCTGGCGGCTGCTTCGCTGTAACCCCTGGTCGCGCGGCGGATATGACCCGGTGAGGCACCGATGATCACCTACCTCATCGTCTGGGAGCAGATCCAGGCGGTTCTCGAGTGGCTGCTGAACACCTACTTCGGCTGGACGGGCAACTGGGGCTGGGCCATCGTGATGGTCACGGTCACGGTGCGGCTCGCGATCTTCCCGCTTACCATCAAGCAGCTGCGCTCCGCTGCCGGCATGCAGGCGGTCGCGCCCAAGATCAAGCAGATCCAGAACAAGTACAAGGACAAGAAGTCACGCGAGGACTCGGCCGCCAAGCAGGCCGAGATCATGGCGCTCTACAAAGAGCACAACATCAACCCGTTCGCGTCGTGTCTCCCGCTCGTGTTCCAGATCCCGGTGTTCATCGGCCTGAACTCGGTGCTCCGGTACCACATCCATCCCACCGGCGGCGAGAGCTTCCTGTTCATCAACAACATCTTCGTGAAGATGTCGGATCTCCCGGCGGGCCAGGAGTACCTGCTCACCGGGCTCTATCTGCTCTCGATGCTGGGCTCGACCCTGCTCTTCTCGTTCATCACCGACAAGCAGCAGCGCTACCTCTTCGCCGGCATGTCGGTGGTGTTCGCGTTCTTCATCAAGGGCTTCACGGTGGGCCTCGTGATCTACTGGATCACCACCAACCTGTGGACGATCGGGCAGCAGGGCCTCATCAAGAAGACGATGGGCAATCGGTTCCCGCACCTGCAGACGCAGCCCAAGGGGCCCAAGGATGAGGGCGGCGGCCTTGGCGGCGCACTCGCGCGGCTGACGAACCCCAAGGATGCCGGCGGCGGCTCGTCGTCCAAGTCCGGTGGCTCGAAGGCACTCGCGTCGAAATCGGGCCAGACGCCCAAGACCGGCCGCAGCCGCACGCCGAAGGGCACCAAGCCGGCGCCGAAGAGCAGCAAGCGTGGTGGCGGCGGAAAATGAGTGACGTGCGCTGCGAGGCCACCGGCGAGACCGAGGCCGATGCGCGCTACGCAGCGTTGCACGAGCTGGAGCGGCGTTTCCCCGATCTCGACCGCAGCGCGATCGAGTACCAGCTGGTGTCCGAGGGCTCGCGGGGTGTTCTGGGAGTTGGGTACGAGCCGGTTCGCGTGAGCGCGATCCTCACCCGCGTGCCCGATGGCCCGCCCGATTCCGCGCCCGCGCAGCCTGACGTTGAGCCGAGCGTCGTCGTCACCGGCCCCGATACGCCCACCGAGGCGTCCGATCGCCTGGCAGACATGCTGTCCCAGGTGGTCGCCGCGATCACGGTCGACTCGAGCGTGCGGATCGTGCAGCGGGGCTCCACGCTCCAGGCCACCATCACGGGCGAGGATCTGGGTCTCGTGATCGGCCGCCATGGCCAGACCATTGACGCGATCCAGTATCTCGCGAACGCCATGATGCACCGCCACGGCGAGGAGGTCGAGGTCGTAATCGACGCCCAGGGCTATCGCGAGCGCCGCGAGCGCATGCTGCACGACGTTGCGGTCAACGCCGCGGTCGAGGTGCGCAGCAGCGGCCGGCCGGTCGCGCTGGAGCCGATGACGTCGGTGGAGCGAAAGATCGTCCACCTGCGGTTGAAGGAGTTCGAGGGCGTCGGCACCGAGAGCGAAGGCGCAGAGCCAAATCGGCACGTCGTCGTCGTTCCGGCGTAGGTGTTTCACGTGAAACATCTCCCCTGATCCGAGCGCAGATGTTTCACGTGAAACACTCCGACGCGCTCCGCGAGTACTGCCGCCTCCTCCTCGCGGCGCCCGTCTCGCTGACGGCCGTGACGGATCCGGCGGCGGCGTGGGAGCTCCACGTGCTGGACTCGCTGACCGCGATGCCCGTCATCGCCGAGCGAGCGCCGCGCACGCTGATCGATGTCGGCTCGGGTGGCGGCTCTCCGGGCATCCCGATCGCGATCGAGACTGGTCTGGCCGTTGATCTGCTCGAGTCCAGAGAGCGCAAGTCCGAGTTCCTCCGCACAACGGTGGAGGCGTTGGGACTACCGTGCGGCGTGATCACTGAGCGGTCTGAGGACTATGCGCGGGCCGATGGGCGCGACCGCTACGACATGGCGCTCGCCCGAGCGCTCGCCCCGCCGCCCGTCGCGCTCGAGCTCTGCTTGCCGCTCGTGCGAAGCGGTGGCACAGTGATTCTCTGGATGGGAGCGGTACCGCTCGAGCCGCTCGCGCACGTGTGCGGCGAGCTCTCTGCCGCTATCGCCCGCGCCGAACCGGTCTCGGACACGCATCACCTGCTTGTGGTGGACAAGCTCGGGGACACCCCGGAGAGATACCCGCGTCGCGCCGGGATGGCGGCCAAGCGCCCGCTCGGGTAGGTGTTTCACGTGAAACACCTGCGATGAGCGCGGAGAAATTGTTTCACGTGAAACACTCGGCGGAGCCCCGACACGTCCGCCGCCCTCGCTACCATCGGAGGCGTGAACGGACGCGTCTACGCACTGGCCAACCAGAAGGGCGGCGTCGGTAAGACCACTACCGCCATCAACATGGCTGCGTGTGTCGCCGAAGCCGGAATGCCCGTGCTCCTGATCGACCTCGACCCGCAGGCGAATGCCACTACCGGACTGGGCTTCCGGCCTGATCAGCTCGAGGCGAGCACCTACGATCTGCTGCACGGGAAGCCGCTCGACGAAGTTGTTGTCTCGACGTCGATCCCGAACCTCGACCTCGCTCCGTCGCACCCCGATCTCGCCGCCGCCCAGGTCGAGCTGCCCAACGATCACGGCACGCTGCTGCGTGACATCCTCGCCGGCACCGAGGAGCGGTATCCCTACGTGTTCGTGGACTGCCCGCCGTCACTCGGCCTGCTCACCGTGAACGCGCTCTCTGCGGCAAACAGGCTGATCGTGCCTGTCCAGTGCGAGTACTACGCACTCGAGGGCCTGGCGCAGCTCCTGCAGAGCATCGAGCTCGTGCGCACGCGGCTCAACCCGCGCCTCGGCGTCACCGGCGTGCTCCTCACCATGTACGACGGCCGCACGCGGCTCTCCAGCGACGTTGCCGACGAGGTGCGCTCGTACTTCGGCGACCTGGTGTTCGATACCGTCGTGCCGCGCAGCGTCCGGCTCGCCGAGGCTCCCAGCCACGGCGTGCCGATCACCCGCTACGACGCTCGATCGGCGGGCGCCGACGCGTACTTCCGGGCCGCCATGGAGGTGGTCGAGCGTGGCTGAGCCTTCCAAGCAACGCGGCCTCGGGCGCGGGCTGGCGGCCCTGGTCTCGGAGTTTCCCAGTGGTCAGACCTCACTGATCGACATCGAGCTGGGCCAGGTCGTGCCCGGGCCCAAGCAGCCGCGGCACCACTTCGACGAGGACGCGCTCAACGAGCTCGCCGAGTCCATCAAGTCCGAGGGCGTCGTCCAGCCGATCGTCGTCCGCGAGTCCGACGGCGGCGCGTACGAGATCATTGCCGGCGAGCGTCGCTGGCGCGCGGCGCAGAAGGCCGGGCTTCGCACCATCCCCGCTGTCGTGCGGCGCGGCACCGATCGCGACAGCCTCGTGCTGGCGATGGCCGAGAACGTCGCCCGCGTCGATCTGAACCCCATCGATCAGGCGCGCGCCTACGCGATGCTCGCCGATGAGCTCGATCTCACCCAGGCAGACATCGCGCGGCGGGTAGGCAAGAGCCGCTCCGCGGTTGCAAACACGCTGCGGCTGCTGGAGCTCCCCGATGTGGTGCTGGACATGATCGCCGCCGGAGCCCTCTCGGAGGGCCACGGCCGTGCGGTGCTGCTGGTCGAGGGCCAGGACGAGCGGCTTGCGCTCGGCCGCCTGGCTGCCAAGCGGGGCCTCTCGGTGCGGCAGACCGAGGAGGCCGCCAAGCGGGCGCCGACCAAGCGCAAGAAGGCTCCGCTCTCAGTGGTGCCGGGGTCGATGGAGGACGAGCTCTCGAACCTCGTCATCGATGCGGCCTGGGCGTCGCTCAACCTCAAGGCGGCGGTCAAGCGCGGGGCAAATGGCGGCCGGGTCGAGCTGCACTTCACCAACAGCGCCGAGCTCGGGCGCATCATCGACCAGCTGCGCGCCGAGCGCGTCTCCTGGGCTGACTAGCGCCCGCGGGAACCTCGCTGGCGGAGCGCGCTGGGGTGCTATCCTCACCGCTCCCCCGGGCGATTAGCTCAGTCGGTTAGAGCGCCGCTCTGATAAGGCGGAGGTCCCAGGTTCGAATCCTGGATCGCCCATCCCGGGGTCTCCATCTGCGCGGCCTGACCACTCAGTCCCGGCCTTGCGCCGGCCGGTGCTGTGCTGCGGGTTACCCGCCCCGGGGCGACCTCCAACCCAAGGGCTATGATCTGTTGGTGGAGGTCAGCTGTTGCACAAGATGACGATCTATGGCGTCTCGTTCGACATGGTCGGCAAGCAGCCAATCGTCCTTTTGCGGACGCTTGACGGCAATCGTTTTCTCCCGATCTGGATCGGGCATCCCGAGGCCGCGGCCATCCTCATGAAGCTGCAGGGCACGCCCACTGCGCGGCCGATGACCCACGACCTCGTCACGAGCATGCTGGAGAAGCTCGACGCGACCGTGGCCAAGGTCTCAGTCACGGAGCTCCGCGAGAACACGTTCCACGCCCTCATCACGCTGCAGGTGGACGGAGCCGAGGTCGAGATCGACTCGCGCCCGTCCGATGCCCTCGCGCTGGCGGTCCGCACGGAGGCGCCGATCTTCGTCGCCGACTCCGTGCTGGACGACTCGGCGATCGAATTCGGACAGGAGCCCGACGATGCGGGCGAGGTCATCGACGAGTTCAAGAAGTTTCTCGAGAGCGTGAACCCGGACGATTTCGCGGGCTGAGATCGGCTAGTCTCCGGGGCCCAAATCCTCGACCGGGGGGGCCCCGAGATGCAGCGCAACTGGTTTGCCGAGCGTACCGTGAGCGGCGTTGGAGACGACGGCGGTTCCGAGCAGATCACGCTGTGGATCGAGCGCAAGCCGGGCGCGCTCTGGGCTGTGGGGCGGGCTGTGGGCCTCGCCGAGCGTCACGACGGCGCCGTGCACGCCGACGACTACGTGTTCGAGGGCTACGAGATGGGCGACGCGGTGGACGCCGCCAACGAGGCGCTCGAGTCCGACCTCGAGGTGTGCCTCAGCGAGGGGCGTGCGCAGGACGTGGCCGAGTTCACTACAGCGGAGCTCCTCCCAGAGCTCGAGAAATGGTTCTTCGGCCGGCGACCCGACCGCGCCCAGGCCTATCCGAGGATTTGAAGCTCCGGCCGGCCGGCCGGCAGCACGCCGGCCTCGCGCCCGGTGACCTCGAGCGTACGGAGCGACCGCTCACCCTCGGTGCCCAGATCGAACGTGCTGTCGTTCACGTAGAGCTCGACGTAGGGCCAGATCACGTCCTCGCCCATCTCCTGGGCGTGGGCGCGGATGGTGGGCAGGGTGTCCTCGCGGTTGGCCCAGCCATAGCTGATGGAGTCCTGCAGCACCGCGTGAAAGCGCTCGACCACGTCGCGGGGCAGCTCGAGCGAGGCCAGGATGCCGCCGAGCGGCACCGGGGCGTCAGCGAGCTGCTCGAACGACGTGCCCAGATCCTCGAGCAGGATGAGCCCGTCGCGCTCGTAGGTGAGCCGGCCCTCGTGGATCAGCACGCCGATATCGGCACCGCCGGAACGGAGCTCGGCGCCGATGTCGGAGAACACCGCGTGGCGGATCACGCCCTGGTGCGGGTGCAGGCAGTGGTAGAGCAGCGTCGCGGTGGTGGTCGGGCCGGGGCAGAGCACGCGCGCGCTGGAGCTGGGGCCGAGTCCGGGCTCTGCAGCCACCAGGAGCGGGCCGACACCAAATCCCAGCGCCGACCCGGATCGCACCACGCCGAACCTGTCGGTGAGGAGCAGCGCCTGGTGGAAGCTCGCCTTGGAAAGGTCATACCTCCCGCCGACCAGCCCGTCGTTCAGCTGCTGGACGTCTGCGAAGTCGATCTCGATGTCGAGGCCGCGGAGGTCCACGCGCTTCTCGAGAATGCCGTGGAACGCGAACGTGTCGTTGGGGCAGGGCGAGATGCCCACGCGGAGCTTCATGGGTCAGACCTCCAGTGGAGTCGCTTGCAGACGGCCTGGAGCGCTTCGGGGAGCGCCCAGCCGGCGACGTTGCGGTCGCCGGCGACATTTGAGATGCCGCGCACGATGGTGACGGGCACGCCGAACTCATGTGCCGCGAGCGCGACGGCGTAGCCCTCCATCTCCTCGGCCACGGCGCGCGGGTAGCGCGCGGTGAGACCCGCGATCTGGGCGGCCTCCGACGCCTCGGCCACCGAGAGGATCTCGGGGCCGCTGCCGGCCAGCGCCAGCACGTCGGGCCGGCCGAAGCCCATCGCGTGGGGCGAGCGGCCGCCGGCTCCGATCCCGTGGCAGCGAACGCTTCCGGCCTCGACCACCGACCCCACCGGAAACCGCCCGGGATCGAGCGTGCCCGCCGCACCGATGAGGATGACTCCCTCGGCCGCCTCGGGCCGGGTGGCGATCGCGTGCGCGGCCCGCGCGCCGGCCTCGGCGAGCCCGACGCCGCAGATCGCGACGGGCATGGGCGGGGTGCCCGGCAGCATGTCGGCCTCGAGTTCGGTGGGCACCAGCAGCAGCACCCCGTCAGTCTGTCAGTCGCCGCTCTCGGAGGGTGCCGGTAGCGCAGACGGCGCGATGTGGGCCGCCCGTGCAGCCCAGTTGGGCAGGTACCAGTTCCACTTTCCCATGATCGCCATCAGCGCCGGCACCAGCAGCGCACGGATGATGGTGGCGTCGATCGCGATGGCGACGGCGAGGCCCCAGCCGAACTCCTGCAGGCCCAGCAGGCTGCCGATCACGAAGCCCGAGAACGCAGCCACCATGATGGCTGCCGCCGCAGTCACGATGCGACCCGTCTTCTCGAGCCCCTGCGTGACGGCGAGGGTGGTGTCGCCCGTCTCGTCGTAGATCTCGCGCATCCGCGAGAGCAGGAACACCTCGTAGTCCATCGAGAGCCCGAACAGCATCGCGAACAGGAAGATGGGGATCCACGCTTCGATCTGGTTCGATTGGGTCAGACCAATTACGGTGCCCGCGCCCCACTTGAACGTGATCACGAGTATGCCGTAGGTCGCGGTGATCGAGAGCACGTTCAGCAGCACTGCCTTCAGCGGCAGCACGATCGACCGGAATGCCCGCAGCAGCACGATGTAGGTGAGGATCAGCACCGTCAGGATGAGCCAGGGGAACAGCTTGTACGCCCGGTTGATGAAGTCCACACCCGTCGGGGGGCCGCCGCCGGCGAACACCTGGGCGCTCCCGAAGCCGGATGCCGGGATGTACTGGTTCCTGAGCCGGCCGGTGAACTTCTTGGCCTGATCGGTGCCGTAGTCGGTCTTCGTGGCGATGATGATGCGGAGGAACTGCCCGCTGGGGTCCACGAAGTAGGTGGTATGACCAGGGACAGGGCCCTGCACCCTGGCCACCTCGGGATCGGCATGCACCTGCCGGACCAGCTTCTCCACAGCCGGCAACGCCGAGCCCGCGCCGCCGGGGTGCCCCGTATCGACCACGACGATCGCGGGCGAGAGCGTTCCGGGGCCGAGCAGCCCCTCGAGCAGCTCCAGCCCCTGCACCGCCTCCGACTGCGGCGGCAGGCCCTTGCTGGAGCCCGGCGTGAGCGACAGGAAGACCGCGGGGATCGCGGAGGCGATCAGCGTGAGCGACACGATGCCGGCAATGAGCTTTGGCCGCTTCATGATGGTGGCCGCCAGGCGTGCCCAGATGCCGGTGTCGGAGTTCTCGCGGCGGGTCATCACCGACTTCGGCACCACGCGCAGCCGGTTCACGCCGCTGCCCATGATCCCGAGCACCGCGGGGAGGAGGGTCATCGCCGCCGCGACCGACACCAGCGGGATGAGCACGCCGCCGATGCCCATCGAGCGGATGAACGGCAGCGGCAGCACCACCAGCAGGGCGAGGCCGATGGCGACCGTCACGCCCGAGAACAGCACCGCGCGGCCCGCCGTGTTCATCGTGGTAAGGAGCGCTTGGTTGGGATCGCCCGGCGTGCGCAGGAGCTCCTCGCGATAGCGGTAGACGATCAGGAGCGAGTAGTCGATCGCGATGGCGATGCCGATCAGCGACACCAGCTGCTGCACGTAGATGGCCATGTTGAGCCAGTGGGCGATCGCCCAGACGATCCCGAGCGTCGTCGGCACCGTGGCAAGGGCCATGATGAGCGGCACGATGGTGGCCCCGGCGGTACCGAAGATGAAGAGCAGCACGAGCGTCGCGACGGGCAGCGCGATCAGGAACTCGCCGCGCTTCAGGTCGGAGTCGAACACCGGCTGCAGATCCTTGTTCACCGCCACCTGGCCGGTGAGGTAGGTGCGGGTGCCGGGGATGTCCGGACGCGCCTCGCGGATGGTGCTCACCATGTCCTGGGCCTTGTCCGGCGGAAGCGTGGTGCCGAGCGTCGCGTAGAGCACGCCGCCCCGTGCCTCCTGCAGCGGCCCGAGCACCCCGTGGCCGAGCGCTTTTGCCTGGACGTCCAGCGAGTGCTCCGCGGCCGCCCGATCGACGGGCGCGGAGCCCGTTGGCTGGAACACCACGGTGAAGCTCGAGTCGTCGCGCTCGTGGAAGTGCTTCTGCAGCAGCGACTGGGCCTGTGCCGACTCGGTGCCGGGCAGGTCGAACCTGTTGGAGAGGAGGTCGGCGAGCTTCGGCCCGAACCCGCCGTACTCGGCGGCCAGGGCCAGCGAGACGATCGCCACCCACGTCAGCACCACCAGGTACCGGCGCCGGTAGACCCCGGACGTCCAACCGTCCATCGTTCTGCCGGCGCCCGCGCTCAAACGATCTCGACCATCCGCTGGATCGCACCGCGGGCGGCGGCGGCCGTCTCGGGCTCGACCGTCACCACGAACTTCATGTCGCGCAGCGAGTCGCGCAGCTTCTCGAGGGTGATCATCTTCATATAGCGGCACACTGCCCGCTCGGACATCGCGACGAAACGCTTGTCCGGCGCCTCCTTGGCGAGGCGGTGCAGGATGCCGGTCTCGGTCGCGATCACGAACTCATCGGCGCTCGATGCCCGCGCGTGCCGCACCATGCCCTCGGTGGAGAGCACTTTGGTACGCCGGCCGATGCTCGCGTCGGTCGACGCCAGGTACATGCACTGGCTGGCACAGCCGCACTCGGGGTGGATGAGCAGGTCGGACTCGGGCCGCTCGTCGAGGATCTTCCGCACGTCATCGGTGCGGATCCCGGCGTGCACGTGGCACTCGCCCGGCCACACCTTCATCTTGCGGCCGGTCACGCGCTCGAGGTACGTGCCGAGAAACATGTCGGGCAGAAACAGGATCTCGCGGTCGAGCGGCACGGCGTTGATGACTGCCTCGGCGTTGCCGGAGGTGCAGCAGTAATCGGAGAGCGCCTTCACCTCGGCGGTGGTGTTCACGTAGCTCACGACCACGGCATCGGGGTTCTCGGCCTTCCAGCGCCGCAGCGCCTCGGCGTCGATGCTGGCAGCGAGCGAGCAGCCGGCGCCGGTGTCGGGGATCAGCACGGTCTTCTCGGGCGAGAGGATCGCGGCGGTCTCGGCCATGAAGTGGACGCCGCAGAAGACGATCACGTCGGCCTCGGTGCTCGCCGCGATCTGCGAGAGCCCGAGCGAGTCGCCGACGTGGTCGGCCACGTCCTGGACGTCGGGCACCTGGTAGTTGTGGGCGAGGATCACGGCGTTTCGCTCGGCGGCGAGGGCCCTGGCCTCCTGGTGCAGATCGGTGTCGGTGTGAGTGAGGGTTGTCATGTGCGGACCTCCAGCGCGATGTCCAGTGCGGACACCGAGTGAGTCAGGGCGCCGATCGAGATTGCATCGACGCCTGTGGCGGCGACCTCGGCGATGGTTTCGAGAGTGATCCCCCCGGATGCTTCGAGCCGGGCCCGCCCATCGGTTTGCCGGACGGCGTCTCGGAGGATCGCCGGAGGCATGTTGTCGAGCAGGATGGTGTCGGCTCCGCAGGCGAGGGCCTGATCGAGCTGGTCGAGCGTGTCCACCTCGATTTCGATCGACGCGCCCGGCCGGTTTTTGAGCACCGCGGCCACGGCGGGCTCGATCCCGCCCGCGATCGCGATGTGGTTGTCCTTGATGAGCACCGCGTCGAACAGCCCGAAGCGGTGGTTGGTGCCGCCGCCGCAGCGCACGGCGTGGCGGTCGAGCTCGCGGAGTCCCGGCACGGTCTTGCGGGTGTCCAGCAGCTCCACGTCGAAGCCCGCGACCGCGTCGGCGTAGCGCCGGGTGGCCGTGGCGATGCCCGAGGCCCGCTGCAGCAGGTTGAGCGCCAGCCGCTCGCCGGTGAGGATCGCCCGGGCGTGGCCGCGCACGATGGCGACGGTGCGGGGCGCGTCGTCGATGAGATCCCCGTCGGCGGCCAGGAGCTGGGTGGCGGCGGCCGGGTCGAGCGTGCGAAACACATCGATCGCGGCGTCCAGCCCGCAGATGACCCCGGGCGCTCGCACCACGACGCCCGCCTCGGCCATGAGCTCGGCCGGGACGATCGAGTCGGTGGTGACGTCGCCGCCGCCGACGTCCTCGGCGAGCCCGGTGTCGATCAGCGCGCGAGTGGGAGCGGTGCGCATACGGCCTCCTCGTCGGAGCGGATATGCGAGCCGATGCTCGCAGGCCGTGCGAGCGCCGCGCGGGCGATCTCCGTGGACACGGTCACCGGGTTGGACTGCGCCTGCGAGCCCAGCCAGCCGAGCAGCCGCTCGAGCCCCTCGGCATCTCGGGCGGGGCCGGCGTCGAGCCACATGTGCTCGCGAAGCTCCGCCAGGGGCGCTCGGACGTTGGTGCGTGCAGGGGGTGCCACATCCACCTGCAGCAGCGGGCCGCCCAGGCCGGCATCGACCGCGCGGTGTGAGAACACGAAGCACTCGAGCAGCGAGTTGGACGCGAGGCGGTTGGCCCCGTGCGCGCCGGTGCGGGCACACTCGCCGCTGGCATAGAGGCCGGCAACGCTGGTCGCGCCGGAGAGGTCTGTGGCGATGCCGCCCATGAGGTAATGCGCTGCGGGTGCCACCGGGATGAGATCGGTGGCCAGATCCAGCCCCTCGGCCCGGCAGCCGGCAACGAGGTTGGGGAAGTGGGCTCGCACCGCATCCGGATCGAGGTGCCGCAGCGTGAGATAACTGGTCAGACCAATCTGGGTGCGCGCGTGGATGGCCGATGCCACCACGTCGCGCGGCGCGAGCTCGGCCAGCGGGTTCAGATCTAGCATGAACCGCTCGCCCTGCTCGTCCACCAGGTATGCGCCCTCGCCGCGTACGGCCTCGGAGATGAGGAAGGCCCGCTCGCCCTTGGCAAGGGCCGTGGGGTGGAACTGCACGAACTCCATATCTGCCAGCGTCGCCCCGGCGTGCTTGGCCATCGCGATGCCGTCGCCGGTTGCGCTCGGCGGGTTGGTGGTGCGCTGGTAGAGCGCGCAGGCGCCGCCGGTTGCCACCAGGGTCATCGGCGCGCGCACGTCGAGCAGCTCGTCGTGGTGCAGCACCCATGCGCCGGCGCAGGAGGCTCCGTCGGAGATGAGCCCGATGGCCGAGGCGTGCTCGAGCACGTGGATGAGCGGCTCTGCGCGGACGCACGCGATGAGCTGCTCGGCGATGGCCGCGCCCGTGGCGCTACCGCCCGCATGCAGGATGCGGTTTCGGCCGTGCCCGCCCTCGCGGCCCAGCTGGTAGGCGCCGTCTGCGTCTCGGTCGAACTGCACGCCGTAGCGCTCGAGATCGGCGATCCGCTGGATGCCGTCGGTCACCAGCACGCGGACGGCCTCCTCGTCGCACAGCCCGCGGCCCGCGACGATGGTGTCGGCGAAGTGCTGCTCGGGCGAGTCTCCCGGCGCGATGGCCGAGGCGATGCCGCCCTGGGCCATGAAGGAGTTGGACGTGCGGAGCGCGCCCTTGGTGATGAGCGTGACCGATGCGCCCTGGGCCGCGGCTCGAAGCGCTGCATAGAGCCCTGCCAGGCCGGCGCCGATGACGGCGATCTGGGGGCGTGTGATGTGGGGGCTCGTCATTGCCCGGTGATATTAGCCGAAGTGACTAGAACTTGCTGGGGAATGTGAGAGAACGGTTCGGCGTTTACACACACTGGAATGTTGCTGACAACTGATACCCTCGTTTTCGTGGCTGAGGATCTCGATCAGACCGAGGGCGCTCCAGGGCTCGTGCAGGCGCGCGAGGCCCGTGACCGTGCCCGGTTCGAGGAAGAGGCCCTCACGCACGCCGACCAGCTGTACCGCATCGCGCTGCGGCTGACCGGGTCGCCCACGGCGGCCGAGGACCTTGTCCAGGAGGCCTACCTGCGGGCGTTTCGCTCGTGGCGCAGCTTTACGCCGGGCACCAACCTGGCGGCCTGGCTGGCGACGATCCTCCGAAACGTCAACCTTGACGCCGTGCGCAAGCAGAACCGCCGCCCCCGGCAGGAGTCGATCGACGAGCAGAGCGATTACTACCTGTACAACCGCCTCTCCGAGGCGCCCGAGCAGCCCCAGGACGAGGTGCTCGACCGGCTGGCCGGCGCAGGCGCCATCGTGGATTCGATGGCCGATCTGCCCCCGGCGTTCCGAGAGGTGGTGGTACTGGTGGATATTGGTGAGTTCTCCTACGCCGATGCCGCCGGGATTCTGGGAGTCCCGATCGGCACGGTCATGTCGCGGCTCTACCGCGGGCGCCGACTGCTGAAGCAGGGCCTGGCCGAGCGGGCCAGCGAGAAGGAGCCCACGGCATGAGCGCCGACCCGTGTCGCGGCTTCGAGCATCTGCTGCAGCCCTACATCGACCGCGCGCTGACCGAGAAGGAGGTCGCGACCGTCGATCTCCACCTCCGTGAGTGCGCCTACTGCAACGACCGCTACGTGTTCGAGCGAAACTTGCGGGACACGGTCAAGACGTCGTGCTGCCAGGATCCGACGCCCGAAGGGTTCGTCGACCGGCTGCGGCTGCGCTGCTCCGGTCACGAGGCGTAGTCAACGTCTCCCGGCGGGGTGAGGTCGGTGCAGTCCACCGACTCCCACGGCAGCGTCCGCCCGGCCGCCTCGCCCGACTCCGGCAGGTCTGACCACACCTCTCGCGGCAGCACCACCGGGTGCGATCGCCCGGCGCCGTAGTCGGCGGCCAGCACGGCCTCCGGCACCACCTGGTTGGCCACGGCCATCCGCCGCAGCGCGCGGGGATCCAGGTTCGGCCCGTCGCCGAGCACCACCAGCGCGGCGCTCACATCGTCGCCGAGTGCGCCGAGGCCGCAGCGAAGCGATGCGGCCTGGCCGTCGTCCCAGCGCTCGCACACCACCGCCCGCGCAGTGCCGAGGTCCACCGCCGCGGCAACCTCCCCGGCGCGTGCGCCGAGCACCACCACCACCTCGCCCAGCTCCGCGGCGTTCACGATCGCCACCACGCGCTCGAGCATCGGCCGGCCGCCGACCTCGTGCAGCTGCTTGGCGCCGCCGAATCGCCGGCCCGCGCCGCCGGCCAGCACCAGCACCGCGATCACGGCGTGTCGAGGATCGCGAGCGCGACCTGGAGCAGGCGCATGGCGGCGCGCATGTACGGCTGGCCCAGCTCCTTGTCCTCGAGCGCGATCCCTTCGTCCCAGAGCGCTGCGGCAGCGGTGATGAGCTCCGCCACGTCCCCGAGCTCGGGGCTGCCGTCCACGTCGCACGCGCGCACCGCCAGGGTGAGTGCGCCGGGCAGGTCGGGCTGGTACATCCAGAGCAGCGGCGTGACCATCACCAGGTAGTCGGCGATGCGGGAGTGCTGCGTCGTCCGGCGTCCCGGCTCGCCCAGGAGCGGAGCCGAGAGCGTCGCTGCCGCCTCGCCGCGGCTCACCCGCTCGGCGTTGCCCCAGAAGAGCGCGTGCACCTGCTCGTCGGTGGCGTTCGCCGCGCGGCACAGGTGCGCGAGCTGGATGATCATCATCGCCGGCTGGCCGTAGGGCAGGTCACTGGCCCAGAGCACCTGCTCGGGAGCGACCGTGCTCAGCACGGCCCGCAGGTCGGTGGTCGACCACACCGAGGTGTCGTAGGTGACGTTCGGGCGGTCGTGCAGCGTGCGGCCGATGTGCTGCAGATCGGCCGTCGCGCCGTGGGCCAGGATCAGCTGCGCGCCGGGATGGCGGTCAACCAGCAGCCGCAGGTCGTCGGCGATCGCCGGCAGGCCTCGCCCGGCGTGGATCAGCACCGGCACCGAGTGCTCCTCGGCCAGCGAGAACACGGGATCGAGCCCCGCAGCCGCGAAGTCGAACTTCTGCGCCCGCGGATGCAGCTTGATGCCGCGGGCCCCGAGGCCGATCGCACGGGTGGCCTCGCCGATGGGGTCGTCGCTCAGGTCGAGGCGGCAGAACGGCACCAGCCGCCCGTCCGCCTCGGCGCACCACTCCAGCACGCGGTCGTTCGGCACCCGGTAGTTGGGGAACCGCTCTGGATCGTTCAGCGGGAAGGTGTTCGACCGGGCCACGCCGGCCGCGTCCATCGCCTCGAGCAGCTCGGCGACGGACTGGTGCATGCCGTCGTCGTCCACGCCCAGGTGCGTGTGCGCGTCCCAGATGCGGATGTCCGCGGGCAGGGTCGAACGGGCAGCCGCCAGGTGGCGGTCGAACAGGTCGTCGTAGCTCTCGGGAGGCACTGATCAGGCCGCCAGGAGATCCAGGAACCGCTCCTCGCTGTCGAACGGGCCGACCAGGCTGAAGTTGAGCCCGTCGGTGACCATGATCTGCTCGGCGAGCCGCTGGATGTCGGCCGCCGTGACGGCCTCGACGCCGTCGAGCACCTCCTGCGGCTCCACCAGCTGGTTCTCGAGCACCTCACGGCGAAGGCCGAACGAGATGAGCCCGCGCGAGTCCTCCAGCGAGAGCACCGTGCGGCCCTTCAGGTAGTTCTTCACCCGCCGCAGCTCGTCGTCGGCGACCGGCGCAGCGGCCATCGCGCGGAACTCCTTGAGGATGGTCGTGACGGCCAGGTCGATGCGGTCGGTATCGACGCCGGCCTGTGAGAAGAGCGTGCCGGTGTCGTGGTACGCCGCGTGGTGGGCGAACACGTAATAGGCCAGACCATTTCGCTCGCGCACCTCGGTGAAGAGCCGCGACGACATTCCGCCGCCGAGGATCGCGCCCAGCACCTGCATCACGTAGCGATCGGGGTGCGTGGTCTGGATGCCGCGGACGCCGAGGCGCAGGTGGGCCTGGTCGGAGTCGCGCGTGTCCAGCGACACCCGGGCTGCGGTCTGCACCGAGTCGTCGGCAGCGGGCTCGCCGGTGGGGCGGTCAACGAGGTGCCCGAACTGCGCGGCGACCTCGTCGGCGAAGCCGTCGTCAACGGCGCCGGCGGCACCCACGACCAGGCGCCGCGGCGTGTACCAGGCGTCGAGGTAGTCGAGGAACGTCTGGCGCGAGGCGTTTCGGATGGTCTCCTTGGTGCCGATGATGTCCCAGCCCAGCGGCTGGTCGCCGAAGAGCAGGTGGTCATAGACGCTGTCGACGTGGTCGCGCGGCGTATCGACGTACATGTTGAGCTCTTCGATGATGACGCCCTTCTCCCGCTCGACCTCCTCGGGGTCGAACTTCGAGCGCAGGAGCTGGTCGGCCAGCACATCGAGCGCCAGCTGGCGATGCTCGGCGGCACACTTGATGTAGTAGCCGGTGTACTCCTTGCCGGTGAAGGCGTTGAACTCACCGCCGATGCCGTCAACCTCGGCCGAGATGTCCTTGGCGGTGGGGCGGTTCTCGGTGCCCTTGAAGAACATGTGCTCGGCGAAATGGGCGATGCCGCTGGTGGGGCGCGTCTCGTAGCGGCTGCCGGCGGCAACCATGACCATGACGGCGACTGACTGTGACTGAGGCTGGGGCGCGGTAACCACGCGGAGCCCGTTGGGAAGCGTTGTCTTTGTGAACATCGGCATATCGTACTGGCGCGTCCGGTTCAGAGCGTCCCTGACGGCCGGGCGTGAATAAACGGTGCCAGGCACTTAATATTCACGGCCGCCGGGGATCTCGGGCGGAGGCCCGGCCTTTTCGCAGTAACCTGCTCGCCGTGAGGATCCTGGTCGCCCGCTGCGAGATCGCCTACCACGGCCGTGCAACCACCCGGCTCGGCTCGGGCGACCGCGTCATCATGTTCAAGGACGACGGCTCGCTCTGCGTCCACACCGACCGCGGGTACAAGCCGCTGAACTACATGGCCGGCCCCACCTCGGTGAAGGAGGAGGGCGATGTGATCCGCGTCTACCGCGCCGCCTCCGACGAGACGCTCGTGATCATCGTGCAGGAGGTGCACTCCGACTCGGCCATCGTGCTCGCCGACGCCGCGGTGCTCGAGCGTGACGGCGCCGAGCGTGAGATGCACGAGCTGCTGGAGCGCGCCCCCGACGTGATCGAGGCAGGCCTCAAGGTGATCAGCCGCGAGCGGTTCACCGATGTCGGCCCCGTCGATCTGTTCTGCCGCGACGCCGAGGGCCGCACCGTGGTGGTCGAGGTCAAGCGCGTGCGCGCCGTCGCCGCCCACGTCGAGCAGCTCACCCGCTACTGCGAGCGCGTCAACCTCGACCCGGCCCACGCGCCCTGCCGCGGCATCCTCGTCGCGCCGGAGATCGCGCCGCAGGCCCAGGTGATGTGCGAGAGTCGCAGCTTCGCGTTCGTGGCCGTCTCGTACGAGCTGCTGCGGGGCGAGGCCGTACCCGAGCTGACCCTGTTCGAATGACCCGAGGAGACCCATGAGCACAGTTGACCTGTCCACCCACGCCGTCACGCCGACCTCGTTCGGCCGCTGGCAGCCCCTGAATGCGCCGCTGGGCGTGACCGCCTTTGGCATCAACGCCATCGTGTGCGATCCCGACGAGCCCTTCACCATCGACCACGACGAGGCCGAGACCAGCCAGGAAGAGGCCTACATCGTGGTCGCCGGCCGCGCGCAGTTCACCATCGGCGAGGACATCGTCGAGGCCGGTGCCGGCGAGATCGTCGCGGTCACCGACCCGTCGGTCTCACGTGGGTACAAGGCGCTCGAGGCCGGCACGCGCATCGTCTGCATCGGCGCGCGCCCAACAGGCGAGGCGACGGAGTTCGGCGAGTGGATCACCGACGCCGCCACGGGCGACGACATCCCCGGCCACTGAGCTAGAGCGCGGCGACAGCCTCGAGGAAGAGGTCGATCTCGGCGGCCGTGTTGTAGTGCACCGCACCGACGCGCACCGCCCCGCCCGAATCCTCGAGGCCCAGCCGCTGCATCAGCTCCAGGGCGTAGTAGTTGCCGTCCCACACGAAGATGCCGCGGTCGCCCAGCGCGCCGGCGACCTCGGCCGGCGACCGGCCCGCGACGTTGAACACGGCCGTCGGCACCCGCCGCTCCAGGTCGCGCGTGCCATAGACCGTGACCTTCGGAAGCGCGGTGAGGCCGTCGAGCAGCTGCGCCGCCAGCGTGCGCTCGTAGGCGGCGATGTTCTCCATGCCGATCCCCTGCAGGTAGCGGATGGCCGCCGCAGCCCCCGCGATCCCCTCGAGGTTGACGGTGCCCGTCTCCCACGACCACGGCACGTCGTCGGTCGCGGGCCGCACCTTGTAGGGCCGGAAGCGCTCCAGCAGCTCGCGCCGGCCGCGCAGGATGCCCACGTGGGGGCCGAAGAACTTGTAGGCCGAGCAGACCAGGAAGTCGATGCCGAGGCCCGTCACGTCGATGGGCCCGTGCGGGCCGTAGTGCACCGCGTCCACGTAGGTGATCGCGCCCGCCTCGCGCGCCATCGCGGTCATCCGCGCGACGTCGCTGACCGTGCCCGAGCCGTTGGAGGCCCACCCGAATGCCGCCACCCGGGTGCGGCCGGAGAGCTTTGCGGCGAAGTCGTCCATGTCGATGAGGCACGTCTCGAGATCGACGCCCGCCTGCTGGATCGTGACGCCGCGATCCTCGGCTGCCAGCAGCCACGGAGCGATGTTGGCGTCGTGGTCGAGCCCCGTCACCAGCACCTCGTCGCCCGGCCCCAGGTCGCGCAGGAGCGTCCGCGAGGCATGCATCGTGAGCGTCGTCATGTTGGCGCCGAAGATGATCTCGTCAGGTGACTCCGCGCCGAGGAACTCCGCCGCGGCGGTGCGCGCGTCGGTGAGCACCTGCTCGGACAGGACCGACGTCTCGAACGGGCCTCCGAGGTTGGCGTTGGCCCGCACGTAGTAGTCGGTCACGGCCTCGATCACCGACGCGTGCACCTGGGTGCCGCCGGGGTTGTCCAGGTAGATGCGACGGGGCTCCAGCGAGGGAAATCCGCGCCGGATGAGATCGAGGTCGAGGGATGTAGCGATCTGGCCGATGGATCAGTTTACGATGTCGCACATGAGACTCGCCATTCTTGGTGGCGGACCTGCCGGATACGCAGCCGCCGTCACCGCCGCCCACCTGGGCGCAGACGTCACCCTGATCGAGGACAACCAGCTCGGCGGCAACTGCACGATGACCGACGCGATCCCGTCGAAGACGCTCCTCACCACGGCCGACGCGATGCTCAACGTCGCCCGTGCCGCAGAGAGCGGGCTCGACTTCGAGCACGGCCTCCCGAGCGTCAACCTCCGCCGCACCCTGGCCCGCGCCCGGGCCGTCGCCCTGCACCAGAGCCGCGGCGTGCGCGAGCGGATGGACGGCATGAACGTGCGGGTGCTCCCCGGCCGCGGCCGCGTCACCGGCCCCAACAGCCTCAACGTGGAGGTGGACGAGCGCGAGCATTCGGTCGATTTCGACGCGCTCCTGGTGTGCACCGGCGCCTCGCCGTTCGTGCCCGGCTTCGCCCATCCCGACGGCCGCCGGGTGCTCACCACCCGCCAGGTGTTCGACCTGCGCGAGCTGCCCGAGCATCTCGTGGTGCTCGGCGCCGGCCCCACCGGGTGTGAGTTCGCCGACTTCTTCTCGCGCTGCGGCTCGCGGGTCACCCTCATCTCGGCGCGCGACCAGCTGCTGCCCAACGACGATCCCGATCTGGCCGAGGTGCTGGAGGAGGTCTTCCTGCGCCGCGGGATGGACGTCGTGAAGAACGGCCGGGCCGCGGCGATCGACATCGACGAGAACGACAAGGTGCAGCTCATCCTGGAGGACGGTCGCGAGATCGACTGCTCGCACGTGCTGCTCTGTATCGGGATGCGGCCCAACACCGAGGGCCTCGGGCTCGAGGCCGCCGGCGTTGAGTTCGGCGACCGCGGCACGCTGCCGGTGGACGACCGCTGCCACACCAACGTCTCCCACATCTACGCCTGCGGCGACGTCACCGGCCAGATCATGCTCGCGAACACCGCAGCCATGCACGGCCGCACCGCCGCGATGGACGCTGCCGGTCTCCTGCCCGACGCGATCAGCTACACGGGGGTGGCCTGGTGCGTGTTCACCCGCCCCGAGATCGCCAAGGCCGGCATCTCCGAGCGCCAGGCGCGCCTGGACGACACGCCGGTGCAGGTCACCAAGCACCTCATCCGCGCCAACCCGCGCGCAGTGATGGAGTCCGAGACCGACGGGCTCATCAAGCTCCTGACCGACCCCGAGAGCGGCAAGATCCTGGGCGGCGCCATGGTGGGCTTTCGGGCCAGCGAGGTGATCACGGCCGTCGCGCTGGCCGTGCATGCCGAGCTCTCGGTGCTGGCGCTGGCCGAGACCGCGGCGGTCAACCCGTCGATGTCGGAGAGCCTGCAGCGCTGCGCGGAGAAGGCAGCCGAGGGCATGCTCGGCTTCTCGCGCGTCACGCTCAGCGGCTAGAGCTCGTACCGCAGGCCGGGTCGCGCGACGTCGACCGGCCCGTTGTAGATGGTCCGCGCGAGCTCGATCTGGGCTTCCTGGTCGTTCTCCTCGGGCATGTGCGTGAGCAGCAGCTGGCCGACGTTGGCCCGCGCCGCCGCGGTCGCCGCCTCGCGCGTGTCCATGTGGCCGCGCTCCTTCGAGTCGGTCGAGGCGTCGAGGAGCGCCGCCTCGCACAGGAAGAGGTCGGCGTCGTGCGCGAAGCGCGAGAGCCGCTCGGTGGGGGCCGTGTCGGCCGAGTAGACGATGGTCTTCTCGGGCCCCGCGATCTTGATGGAGTAGCACGTCGTGTAGTGCAGGCACGGGGCGAAGGTGAACCGCAGCTCGCCCAGGTGCAGGTCGCCGATGGGGTCGTACTCGCTCATGTCGAACGCGGCATCGAACGTCTCGGCCGAGCCGTCCCACACCGACGCCACCGTGTCGAGCACCCCGCGGCCGCCAGGCGGCAGGTGCAGGCTCGCCCGCGGCCGGTCCTTCCAGCTGCCGTACCGGATCGCGTAGTGCAGTGGCACCAGGTCGAACCAGTGGTCGGCGTGCCAGTGGCTGATCACCACGGCGGTCAGCGGCCCGGGGTCGTGCAGCCGAAGCTCGGATGCCACGCCCGACCCGCAGTCCACCAGGATCCGCTGCGTGTCGCTCTCGATGAGGTACCCCGAAGCGCCCTGGCCGGGATTCGGCCATGCAGGGCTTCCGCCGAGCACCGTCAGGGCGAGGCTCACCCCGTTACATCCCCATCGCGTGGTAGCCAGAATCGACGTACTGCACCGTGCCGGTCACCATCTGCGAGAGCGGGCTGGTGAGGTAGAGCGCGGCATCGCCGACGTCGGAGGCGTCGATGTTGCGGCCAAGCGGCGCGCGGCTCTCGATGACGTCGGTCATCTGGTCGAAGTCCTTGATGCCCTTGGCGGCGAGTGTCCGCACCGGCCCAGCCGAGATGGCGTTCACGCGGATGCCCCGCGGGCCCAGCTCGTATGCGAGGTAGCGCACGCTGGTCTCGAGCGCGGCCTTGGCCACCGCCATGATGTTGTATCCCGGGAACACGCGCTCGCTGGCCATGTAGGTGAGGCTCACCATCGCGCCGCCGTCGTTCATGAGCGGCTCGGCCGCGTGGGCCATCGAGATCATCGAGTAGGCAGACACCTCGAGGGCGGTGCGAAACGTCGATCGCGACGTCTCGATGAAGCGGTTCTCGAATGCATCGGGCGGCGCATAGGCGATGGAGTGCACGAGGATGTCGAGCTTGCCGAGCCCCTCGCCGACCTCCGCCATGGCGCGCGTGACGCTCTCGTCGTCGGACACGTCGCAGTCGACCACCACGGTCGAGCCGACGCTCTCGGCCAGCTTCCGCACGCCGCCCTCGAGCCGCTCACCCTGGTAGGTGAAGGCGAGCGTGGCCCCTTGCTCGTGCAGCTTCTGCGCGATCGCCCAGGCGATGGAGCGCTTGTTGGCGACGCCGGCGACCAGCGCGGTCTTTCCCTGGAGGAGTCCTTCGCTCATGACCGAGCGAGGGTAGCATCTCGGGCCTCGGGAGTCAGGCCGTGCGCGACATGTCGAGGATCCGGCCGATGCGGCGCATCCTCTCGACGTCGCCTTCGATATCGGCGATCAGGTAGCGCATCCACAGGCGCTCGGTGGCCTGCAGCCTGCGCGGCGGAGTGGTGATGGTGGCCATGAGACCCATATTCGCCGTCCACCGGCACGACTCCTTCCCGAGTCGTGAAAGAGTCCGGCATCCGCGTTTTGATCGCCCCAGACAAGCTCCGTGGGACATACACCGCTTCCGAGGCGGCGCTCGCGATCGAGCGCGGGTGGCGGTCCGAGCGCCGCGACGACACCTTTCGCCTGCTTCCGCTCGCCGACGGCGGGGAGGGAACCGCCGAGGCGCTTTGCGCCGCAGCCCACGGGACGTGGGTGCCGGCCGCGGTGCACGACGCAGCCGGCCGCCCGTGCGAGGCCCGGTTTGCGCTGCTGGGTGACGGCACCGCGGCGCTGGATGTGGCCGACGCCTGCGGGCGCCTGCGCGTGGCCGACCTGCCGCCCGATCCGCTGGGCGCATCGTCTGCCGGGGCGGGTGAGCTCATGCGCGCTGCGATCGATGCCGGCGCGACGACGCTCATCGTGGGTGTCGGCGGCACCGCGACCAACGACGGCGGCGCGGGGCTGCGACAGGCGCTCGGCGAGGTGCCGGCGGGGCTCACCATCGTCGGCGCGCTCGACGTGACCAACCCCCTGCTCGGCCCCGAGGGCGCCGCCGCGGTCTTCGGGCCGCAGAAGGGCGCGTCGCCCGAGCAGGTGAAGCAGCTGGAGGCCCGGCTCGAGGAGCTGCACCTTCCCACCGCCGAGCTTCCGGGTGCCGGCGCCGGCGGGGGCATCGGGGCGATGCTGATGTCGCTCGGCGCCGAGACCGTGTCCGGCGCGAAGCTGGTGATGCAGCGCACCGGCTTTGCAGGCGCGCTGGCCGGCTCGTCGATCTGCATCACGGCCGAGGGCCGCATCGACATGCAGACGCTGGGCGGCAAGGTCGTGGCGCAGGTGGCCGCGCGCTGCCGCGCGGCCTCGGTGACGTGCTTTGCCATCGGCGGCGGCGTCCAGCCCGAGGCTGCGGCGGCGCTTCGCGAGATGGGCTGCAGCTGCATCGAGGAGGGCGACATGGAGCGCGCCGGCGCCGCCCTCGCCGCCCTCACGCGCTGATCCGTTCACCAGATGTCTACGAACGGTTGCCCGGACGGCCACCCGCGCTGGCATAGGATCGCTCGGCGCGGTGTAACGTGCTGACTGAGCCCAATCGTCCTCCAGGAGCGACTGTGACCAGAGCCTTTGACGAAACCGACCTGCTCTGCATCAACACGGTGCGGACGCTGTCCCTCGACGCGGTCGAGAAGGCCAAGTCCGGCCATCCCGGGCTGCCGCTCGGCTGCGCACCGCTGGCCCACGTGCTGTGGTCGCGGCATCTGCGTTTCAACCCGGCCGATGCGCACTGGCCCGGGCGCGACCGCTTCGTGCTCTCGGCAGGCCACGGCTGCATGCTGCTCTACTCGCTTCTGCACCTCACGGGCTACGACCTCTCGATCGAGGAGCTCGAGCGGTTCAGGCAGTGGGGCTCGAAGACTCCGGGGCATCCCGAGTACCGCCACACCGAGGGCGTCGAGACCACCACGGGCCCCCTCGGCCAGGGTGCCGCCACCAGCATCGGCATGGCGATCGCCGGCAAGCACCTGGGCGCGCGCTACGGCGACCCCGCGGCCTTCCGCGTGTTCGTGATCGTCTCCGACGGCGACCTGATGGAGGGCGTCTCCGGCGAGGCCTCATCGCTCGCAGGCCACCTCGGCCTCGACAACCTGGTGTTCATCTACGACGACAACCACGTCTCGATCGACGGCGACACCGAGATCGCCTTCACCGAGGACCGGGTGAAACGCTACGACGCCTACGGCTGGAAGACCTCGCGCGTGGACGACGGCAACGACCTGGACGAGCTGGACGCCGCCATCACCGCGGCGATCGCGGTGGAGGGCCAGCCCGCCTTCATCTCGGTGCGCACCACCATCGGCTACGGCTCGCGCGACGCCGGCACCCACCGGGCCCACTCCGATGCTCGCGGCCCCGAGCAGCAGGCCGAGACCAAGCGCACGCTGGGCTTCGACCCGGACAGGTTCTTCTACGTGCCGGAGGCCGCGCAGCAGCGCTACGACGAGATCGCCGCGAAGGGCGCCGAGACCCAGGCCGCCTGGGAGCGCGACGTCGACGGCCTGGCAGACGCGGCGGAGCTTCGGAGGATCTACGCGCAGGAGGTGCCTGCGCTCGAGCTCGACCCGTTCATGCCCGACGACGGCCCCATCGCGACGCGCGCGGCGTCCGGCAAGGTGCTCGCCCAGCTCGCCAAGCAGGTGCCGCAGCTGATGGGCGGCTCGGCCGACCTCACGCCGTCCAACAACACGCTGCCGCCCGACTGGACGGACTTCCAGCCCGCCTCGCCCGAGGGCCGCTACCTGCGGTTCGGCGTGCGTGAGCACGGCATGACCGCGGCGCTGAACGGCCTCGCGCTCTCCAACATCAGGCCCTACGGCGGCACGTTCTTCAACTTCATGGACTACGCCAAGCCCGCGGTGCGGCTGGCCGGCCTGATGGGGATCCCGTCGGTGTTCGTGTACACGCACGACTCGATCGGCCTCGGCGAGGACGGCCCCACCCACCAGCCCATCGAGCAGCTCGCGACGCTCCGCGCAACGCCGCATATCACGGTGTTCCGCCCGGCCGACGCCAACGAGACGTCCATCGGCTGGCGCATCGCGATGGAGCGCGACACGCCGACGGCGCTCGTCCTCACGCGGCAGGGCCTGCCGATCCTCGACGCGGCCTCGGTGGCCGGCGCCGAGAAGGGCGGCTACGTGCTGGAGGGCGACGACGATCCCCAGGTGCTTCTGATTGCGACCGGGTCGGAGGTGCACCTCGCGCAGGAGGCGCGCGCGCTCCTGGGCGAGAAGGGGCTTCGGAGCAGGGTCGTGTCGCTGCCATCGTGGGAGCTCTTCGAGGAGCAGCCCGAGGAGTACCGCCAGAGCGTGCTGCCCCCGGAGATCACGGCGCGGGTGACCGTCGAGGCGGGCGCGACGCTCGGCTGGGAGCGGTATGCCGGGCTGCAGGGAACGGTGATCGGGCTCGAGCGCTTCGGCGCTTCGGCACCCGGCGGAACGGTGATGAAGGAGCTCGGATTCACCGCCGAGCACGTGGCCGATGCAGCCGAGAAGCTGCTGGGACGATGACAGGGGGACAAAACGATGTCTGAGAATCTGAAGCAGCTGGCAGCAGCGGGCACCAGCCCGTGGCTGGACAACATCCGTCGCGGGTGGCTCAAGTCCGGCGAGTTCAAGAAGATGGTGGACGACGGCATCGTCGGCGTCACCTCCAACCCGACCATCTTCCAGAAGGCCATCGCCGACTCGAGCGACTATGACGAGGCCATCCGCGAGCTCCAGGGCTCGGGCAAGTCCGCCGGCGACGTGTTCTTCGAGCTGGCGATCCAGGACGTGCAGGAGGCCGCCGACCAGATCCGCTCGGTCTACGACTCGACCAACCACCTGGACGGCTTCGTCTCGTTCGAGCTCCCGCCTGCGATGGCCAACGACACGGCGAAGTCCGTCGCGGCCGCGCCGGAGTTCTGGGGCCGCATCGACCGCCCCAACATCTTCATCAAGATCCCGGGCACGGCCGAGGGCGTGCCGGCCATCGAGGAGTCCATCTTCGCCGGCATCAACGTGAACGTCACGCTGCTCTTCTCGCTGGCCGCCTACGACGCGATCCACGAGGCCTTCATCCGCGGGCTCGAGCGCCGCGTCGAGGCGGGCCTGCCGGTGGATGACGTCCACTCGGTCGCGAGCTTCTTCGTGAGCCGCGTCGATACGGCGGTCGACAACGAGCTGCCCGAAGGCTCGCCGCTGCGCGGCAAGGCGGCGGTCGCAAACGCGAAGCTGGCCTACCAGCACTTCGTCAACACCATCGCGTCTGACCGCTGGCAGGCGCTGGCGGCCAAGGGAGCGCGTGTCCAGCGGCCGCTCTGGGCCTCGACGGGCACCAAGAACGCGGAGTACTCCGACGTGCTCTACGTTGACTCCCTGATCGGCCCCGACACGGTCAACACCATGCCTGAGGGCACCATCGCCGCGTTCAGCGATCACGGCACGGTGGCCCGCACGGTGGATGCCGACGTCGATGGCGCGAAGGCCGAGCTGGCTGCGATCGCCGAGGCCGGAGTCGACCTCGACGCGGTCACGCACAAGCTCGAGCTGGACGGCGTCAAATCGTTCTCGGACTCGTTCGACTCGCTGCTCGAGACGGTGTCCGAGCGCCTCGGAGCGGTTACCCGGGGCGCCGCGTGAGCATCGTCGAGCGGTCGCTCGAAAACCCGCTGCGGCTCGGCCTGCGGGTGGGCGGCGCGACCGTGCCGGCGGCGTTCGTCATCTTCGGCGCCACCGGTGACCTGGCCCAGCGAAAGCTGCTGCCGGCGATCTACAACCTGGGCCGGCGCGGCCTGCTGCCGGCCCGGTTCGCGCTGGTGGGCTACGCCCGCACCGACATGTCCGACGACCAGTACCGCAACTTCTGCAAGGCCTCCATCGAGAGCCACTCGCGGACGCCCATCGACGAGCACTACTGGCCGGCCTTCGCGGCGATGCTGCGCTACCAGCCCGGCGGGTTCGACGACGACGCCGACTTCCACTCGCTCAGCGAGACGCTCGAGCACGTCGATCAGGAGCACGGCACCGAGGGTAACCGGGTGTACTACCTCTCGACGCCGTCCAAGTTCTTCCCGGTGATCGTCCAGCGGATGGGGGCGGCCAAGCTCAACCGGCCGCCGGGGTTTGCCCGCGTGGTGATCGAGAAGCCGTTCGGGCACGACCTGCAGAGCGCCCGCGAGCTCGCTGCCATTGTGCACAAGCCGTTCCGCGAGCAGCAGATCTTCCGCATCGACCACTACCTGGGCAAGGAGACCGTCCAGAACATCTTCGCCTTCCGGTTTGCCAACGCCATCTTCGAGCCGGTCTGGAACAACACCTACGTCGATCACGTGCAGATCACCGTGGCCGAGTCGATCGGGGTCGAGCACCGCGCCGCGTTCTACGAGGAGACGGGCGTCGTCCGAGACATCGTCCAGAACCACCTCCTGCAGGTGCTCGCGCTGGTCGCGATGGAGCCGCCGTCCACCTTCGAGGCCGATCCGGTGCGTGACGAGAAGATCAAGCTGCTTCGCGCCATCGCCCCCCTCACGTTCGAGAACTCGGTGCGCGGGCAGTACGCCAGCGGCTTCGTCGCCGGCGAGGCGGCCGAGGCCTACACCGAGGAGCCGGGGGTCGCGTTCGACTCGAGCACGCCCACCTACATGGCCGCCAAGCTGCAGATCCAGAATTGGCGCTGGGCCGGCACGCCGTTCTACATCCGCGCAGGCAAGCGGATGACCAAGCGGGTGACCGAGATCGCGGTGCAGTTCCGCCGCCCGCCACATCTCCCGTTCACGCCACATGCGGTGGAGCACCTCGAGAACAACTCGCTGGTGCTGCGGATCCAGCCCGACGAGGGCATCTCGCTGCGGTTCGGCGCCAAGGCGCCCGCATCGACGCTCTCGATCCGCACCGTCAACATGGACTTCCTCTACGGCTCGACCTTCATGACCGAGGTGCCCGAGGCCTACGAGACGCTCATCCTCGACGCGATCCGCGGCGACGGCACGCTCTTCACCCGCCAGGACGGCGTCGAGCGCTCGTGGGAGATCACCGACCCGCTGCTCGAGCAGTGGGAGGCAGGCGGCAGCCCGCAGTCGTATGCGGCCGGCAGCTGGGGCCCGAGCGGTGCCGAGGAGCTGCTGGCCCGCGACGGCCGGCGCTGGCGAAGGCCATGAGCACGGCGCAGGCGGTGCGGGTCGAGGATCTGACGCTGGTCGAGCGCGAGCTCCTGCGGATGCGGGCGCGCGAGAGCGGCTCGAGCGTGCGCGCCACCACCCTCAACCTGGTCGTAGTCGCCGCCAACCGCGAGCAGCTGAACCGCACGCTGGACGCCCTCCAGCTGATCGGCGGCAGCCGCCCGCTCCGCGCGATCGTGGCCGTGCCCGACGACACGCCGACGTCGGCGGAGGTGTCGAGCACCTGCTGGCGCAACGTCTCGGGCCACGAGGTGCGCTCCGAGCAGATCGTGATCACCGCGCGCCCGGCGGCGCTCCCCAGCGCGGTCGTCTCGCTACTGATCCCCGACCTGCCGTCGTTCCTGCTCTGGAACGGCCCGCTCGGAGCCCACCGGCGACTCCTGGGCGGCCTCGCCGAGAACGCGACGCGGCTGATCCTCGACTCCGACGAGTGCGGCCTCGACACGGTCGCCGAGGCGTGCAAGCTCAGCCCGTCGGTGACCGATCTGGCGTGGGCGCGGCTCACGCCGTGGCGCGAGGCCATGGCGACGCTCACCGACGACCGCGAGGGCCTGCGCATGCTCCAGCGCGCGATGGGCGTCGAGGTACACGGCCCCGCCAACCAGGCGCAGCTGATCGCCGGCTGGCTGCGCTCGCGCATCGGCCGCCAGATGGGGCTGCAGTACGGCGGGCGCGGCCATGCGGTGGACAGCGTGCGGATCGACTGCGGCAAGCAGGATCTGCTGGTGGAGCGCACGGGCCACGGCGACCTCGGCCGCGCGGTCATCGGCGACCGCTCCGAGCACATCGTCATCCTGCCGCGCCACGACTGGTCGCTGCTCCTGGGCTCCCAGCTCGACCGGCTCGGCTCGGAGCCAGTGTTCGAGCAGGCGCTTGCCGCCGCAGGTGAATGACGGTGCCGCGCACCGCCATTCACCCATCAGAAGCGGTGCTTACGGCAGCAGGTTGAAGTTGAAGTGGTATTCGGCGCCGCCGTTGATCGAGATCAGCGCCATCGATCCGCGCGCGTTTCGGTACTTGCCGGTGCCGCCGGTCACTGCCAGCGTGGAGTTGGCGGTGTCGTAGAACGGCCCGTCAACGGTGATCTGGCCGCCCTTCAGGAACGTCGTCCAGTCGCACGTCCAGGTGCCGGCCTTCGGATCGATGCGGGTGCAGACACCCATGTCACGGCCCACCTGCTTCGTGTCGGCGGCGTTGTAGATCTTGTTGTGGAAGGTCAGGAGATCTCCGGTCGTATCGCCCGGGGCGCCGGTGTCGACCACGGTATCGGTGACGGCGTGCTCGATGACCTTCACGCTGGTCGGGCGGGTCAGCTTCGGGCTCGAGGATGACGACGCGTACGCGAGCCCCCCGATGGCCAGCGTTGCTGCGCTTGCGAGCGCAGCCGTCCACAGCAATCTGCTCTTCATGGTTCCCCCCATTGTGTGGATAACCAGGCGAAACTATCAGACTGGATGCGATGCGTCCGTGAACTCGCGGAACTCCGCGGTCACGAGGTACGCCGTGCGCTCGCCGATGTCCACGGCGTTGTCGCCGATGCGCTCGAGGCAGCGCGAGATGAGGATCGCCCGCAGGCCGGCCTCGGGTGCCGCCTCGTCGTCGAGGCTCATGATGCGCCCGACGAGGCCGTGGTTGGCGGCGTTGATGACCTGGTCGAGCCCCACCAGCGACTCCGCCTCGGCGAGATCGCGCTCCGCGAAGGCGTGCATCGCCGTCCGGATCATCACCACCGCCTGGTCGGCCATCTCGCCGAATGTCACCATCAGGTCGGTGGGGAGCGGTGCCTCCTCGAACGTGAGCTTCGCGAGCTTTGCGATGTTCACGCACTGGTCGCCCATCCGCTCGAGGTGGAGGTTGATGTGGAGGGTCGAGAGGATCAGCCGCAGGTCGGTCGCGACGGGCGCCTCCATGGCCAGCAGCCGCTCGACCTTCTGCTCGGTCGCGATGTGCAGCTCATCGACGCGGTCGTCGCCCGAGATCACCTCGTCGGCGCGCGCTGCATCGCGCCGGTTGATGGCGGCCATCACCGACTGGAGCAGCTCCACCACGGCGTCGGCCTCCAGCTGCACCATGATGGTGAGCTCGTCCAGCTCACGGTGAAATGTCTCTCGCAGTAGGGGCATTGCGGCACTCTAGGGTGATCGCGGGCGGGTTTTGCGGGTTATCCGGTGTTTTACCCGGAAATAACCGGCCTCATGCCGCTTCACCGCTGCTAGGATCGCCAGTGTGAGCGGCCCATCCCAGGCCAGCGCGATGATCGAGCCTGAAGATCGCGGCCCGGCCCTTGCCGACCGTTTGCTCGATCAGCTCGACGCCCCCCGCACCGGCCCGCTGGCCGAGTTCGTGCGCATGTACGTGCGCCGGTTGCCTGCGGTCCTGAGCGAGGATCTCGACGAGGCCGGCCTCGCCGCGCAGGTGCGCGGGATGTTCGATTTCGTGAACGGCCGCGGGCTGGATCAGGTCGCTGTGCGGTGCTACCGGCCGCGCCAGGAGACCCACGGGTACGACAGCGGCGGATCGGTGGTGGACGTGAACCTGGCGGACTCGCCGTTCCTCGTCGATACGGTGACCGCGGAGCTCCACACCCACGGGCTGCAGGTGCTCGCGGTGGTGCATCCGGTGATCGGGGTCGAGCGCGATGCCGCGGGCGCCGTCACGGCGATCACCCCGGCCCGCGGCGCCGAGCACCGCGAGTCGGTGATGCACTTCGAGGTGGACAGGACACTCAACGACGGCGCCGCCGAGGATCTGGTCGAGGCGATCCAGCGCGTGCTCGCCGACCTGAGCCTCGCGGTGCGCGACTTCCTGCCGATGGTCGATCGCGTCGAGCGGATGATCGACGTCGCGGGCACCGCGGGCGCGCGGTTCAGCGCCGAGGAGATCTACGAGTCGGTCGAGTTCCTCGAGTGGCTCACCGACGACAACTTCATCTACCTGGGATACCGCGAGTACCTGATGTCCGGTACCGGCGAGGACGCGGTGCTCCAGCTGGTGCCCGACTCGGGGCTCGGCATCATGTCCGATCCGGCCCGGTCGAGCTACGCCGATCCCGTGGCGCTCAGCGACATGTCCCCGGCGCTTCGCGGGCGCATGCTGGACGGCCCGCTGGTGGTGATCTCGAAGACCAACAGCGAGACCACCATCCACCGTGCCGCGCGCATGGACTACATCGGGGTGCGCCGCGTGGATGCCGAGGGCAACATGGTGGGCGAGCTTCGGATGGTGGGCCTCTTCACCTCGAAGATCACCACCGAGCCGGCGCGGCTGATTCCCATCGTGCGGCGAAAGCTCGACTCCATCACGCGCTGGGAGGATCTGTTCGCGGGCTCGCACGACCACAAGGCGGTGGTGGCGCTCTTCGACAGCTTCCCCAAGGATGAGCTGTTCGCGGCGCCGGCGCAGGAGCTTCGGCACGTCATCATGACCCTGCTCGGGATGGCCGAGAGCCCGGAGGTGCGGCTCTTCGTGCTGCACGACGAGGCCCGCCGCAGCGTGTTCGCGGTCGTGGCGCTGCCGCCCGACCACGTCTCTGCCGGGCTTCGCGTGCGGCTCGAGCACCTGCTCGAGGTGCACTTCCACGGCCACTCGGTGGAGCACTACATCGCCAACGACTTCGATCCGGCGCGCTTCCACTTCACCATCCACGTGCACGAGGAGGACGCTGCACCGGTGGACATCGCGGCGGTCGAGCAGGAGATCGCAGACGCCGCCCGCAGCTGGGATGACCGGCTGTCCGACGCCCTGGCGGGCATCTATGGCCCCACCGAGGGCCATCAGCTCGCGCGGCGGTACTCGGCGCTGGTGCCGGAGTACTACAAGAGCGGCGCCAAGATCTACCAGGCGGTGTTCGACGTCGCCCAGTTCGAGCTGCTCGGGGACGATCGCCCCTACGTGGTCGCGCTCCAGAACGAGCGCCACATGGTGGACTCGCTCACGCGGCTGAAGCTCTACAAGACGGGCGGCAAGGCGCCGCTCACCGATCTGCTGCCGCTGCTCGAGCAGCTGGGCCTGACCGTTGTGGAGGAGGTGCCGACGCGGCTGCAGGGCGACAACGGCGAGACCCGCTACCTGCACGATTTCGGCGTCCTCGGGCCCGATGGGCAGCCGATCGACGTCGATGCGCTGGGCGACCTCATCGCCGACACCTTCGGCGCGGTCTGGGAAGGGCGCGCGGGCTCGGACTGGCTCAACCGCCTGGTGGTCGCCGGCGGCCTCTCGTGGCGGCAGGTGACCATCCTGCGCGCCTACCGCGAGTATCGCCAGCTGCTGGGCGCGCAGTTCACCACGCGCTACCAGAACGACTGCCTGGTGCGGAACTGGAAGATCGCGGTGCAGCTGGTGGAGCTCTTCGAGACGCTCTTCAATCCCGCGCAGGAGCTCGATCCGGCCACGGTCGAGCGCATCCGCCGGCAGCTGGTGGGCGACCTCGAGGAGGTCTCGAGCCTCGACGACGACCGGATCCTGCGCGGCTACCTCGGGCTGATCGACGCCACGGTGCGCACCAATGCCTACATCGACGACCTCGCCTCCGGCCACATCTCGTTCAAGGTGAGGTGCGCCGACGTGCCCGGGATGCCCAGGCCGGTGCCGCTCTGGGAGATCTTCGTGTTCTCGCCCGCGATGGCGGGCGTGCACCTGCGCGGGGGATACGTCGCCCGCGGCGGCATCCGGTGGTCAGACCGCCTGGAGGACTACCGCACCGAGGTGCTCGGCCTGATGAAGGCCCAGATGGTGAAGAACGCCGTGATCGTGCCGGTCGGCGCCAAGGGCGGATTCATCCTGAAGCGGCCGCCGGCCGACCGCGCGGAGCTGATGGAGGAGGAGCGCCGCCAGTACAGCACCCTCATCCGCGGCATGCTCGACCTGACCGACAACGTGGTGGGCGGCGAGACCGTGCACCCGCCCGGCGTGCGGGTGCTCGACGACGAGCGCTCCGACGCCTACCTGGTGGTGGCGGCCGACAAGGGCACCGCGCACCTCTCCGACACGGCCAACGAGATCAGCCTCGAGCGCGGCTTCTGGCTGGGCGATGCATTCGCCTCGGGTGGCTCTGCCGGCTACGACCACAAGGCGCTCGGCATCACCGCCAAGGGCGCGTGGGAGAGCGTGAAGCGCCACTTCCGCGAGCTCGGCCGCGACGTGATGAAGGAGCCGTTCACGGTCGCGGGCATCGGCGACATGTCCGGCGACGTCTTCGGCAACGGCATGCTGCTCTCGCCGGTGATCCGCCTGCAGGCGGCGTTCGACCACCGCCACATCTTCCTGGATCCCGATCCCGATCCCGGGCCGGCGCTGAAGGAGCGCCAGCGCCTGTTCTCGCTCGCGGGCAGCTCGTGGGACGACTATGACCGCACCCTGATCTCGGAGGGCGGCGGTGTCTGGCCGCGCACCGCGAAGTCGATCCCGCTCAGCCCCCAGGTACGTGACGCCCTCGGCACCGACGCCGTGGCGCTCGCCCCCACCGATCTGATCCGTGCCGTCCTCACCGCGCCCGTCGATCTGCTCTGGAACGGCGGCATCGGCACCTACGTGAAGGCCGCCTCCGAGTCGCACGCCGACGTGGGTGACAGGGCCAGCGACTCGGTGCGGGTGGACGGCGCCGATCTGCGCGCCACCGTCGTGGGCGAGGGCGGCAACCTCGGCTTCACCCAGCTCGGCCGCATCGAGTACGCGGAGGCCGGCGGTCGCATCAACACCGATGCGATCGACAACTCCGCGGGCGTGGACTGCTCCGACCACGAGGTGAACCTGAAGATCCTGCTCGCACTGGCGGTGCATGCCGGCGAGCTCACCACCGCCGACCGCGATCGCCTCCTGCAGCAGCTGGCCGACGACGTGGTGCACCACGTGCTCTACGACAACTACCTGCAGGTGCAGATCCTCTCGCAGGAGCAGGCCGCCTCGCCGCGGCGCATGGAGGCCTACGAGGATCTGATGGAGGAGCTCGAGCGCACGGGGCTGCTCGACCGGCGGCTCGAGTTCCTGCCGTCGCCCGAGCGCATGGCCGAGCGCATCGCGGCGGGTCAGGGAATGGTCAGACCGGAGCTCTGCGTGCTCCTCGCCTATGCTAAGCGGCTGCTGCGCGACCAGATCCTCGATTCCGGGCTGCCCGACGACCCGTACCTCCAGGCCACGCTGCGCGAGTACTTCCCGCTCACCATCAACGAGCGCTTCGGCGGTTACGTTGCAGACCATCCCCTCAGGCGCGAGCTGATCGCGACCATGATCACCAACGACGTGCTCAACTCGATGGGCCTGACCTTTGTGCAGACGATGGCCGCCCAGACGGGCGCCGGCGCCCACGAGGCGGCCCGGGCATTTCTCGTGGCGCGAGATGTCTCCAACGCCCGGTTTCGCTGGGACGACGTCGAGACGCTCGACGGCATCGTCGAGAGCGGCGTCCAGACCCAGCTCATGGACGGCGTTGACGACATGGTCGCCCAGCTCACCCGCTGGTACCTGCGAAATCCGTCCGGCATGAGCCTGGGCGACGAGATCGCCCGCGACCAGCCGGGTTTCAGCGAGCTGGTGGAGGGCCTGCTCACGACGGGTGCCGGGCCATGGCGCGAGGCCCACAGCGAGCGCCTGACCACCCTCGAGGAGGCGCGCGTGCCCGAGCGCGCGGCGCGGTTTGCCGCCGGCGTCCCGGCGCTTGCCTACGCGCCCGACGTGCTGATGATCGCCCGCGACTCGGGCCGCTCGATCGGCGACACCACCGCCACCTTCTTCGTGGTCGGCGACCGGCTCTACCTCGACCAGGCCGAGCAGCGCGTGGCCAACCTGCCTGCCGGCGGCCGCTGGGAGCGCCTGGCCAACCAGTCGCTGCTGGAGGATCTGCGCCTGCTGCGCCGCCACGTGGTGGCCATGGTGCTCGCCGAGGGTGAGGGCCTGAGCCCGCCGGCGGCGATGGAGCGCTACCTTGCGCGCAGGGCGGGCGCGTACGATCGCCTGGTGGCGCTGATGGACTCGATCGAGTCCTCGCCGCCCGACGACCAGGCGCCGCTGGTCATGGTGATGGTGCATCAGATCCGGCAGGTGGTGCTGTGAGCGGCTACACGCTGAAGAACATCAAGGAGATCGACGACTCGGCGGTGGCGTTCGGTCTCTCGCCGTCGATGGAGTCGCGCTTCGCGCGCGAGCAGCTCCAGAGCGAGCAGCTCGGCCTCAGCTACCAGCGCCTCGCGCCGGGCGCCCGCCAGCCGTTCTCCCACCGGCACGCCCACGACGAGGAGCTCTACGTGGTGCTCTCGGGCACGGGCTGGGTGCAGCTCGAGGGCGACGTCGTGGCGCTCCTGCCGCTCGACGCGCTGCGCGTGGCGCCGTCCACCGTGCGGTCGTTCGCCGCCGGGCCGGAGGGCATGGAGCTGCTGGCGTTCGGGCCCTTCGGATCGGGCGACGCAGAGCCGCTTCCGGTCGACTGGGACGATACGCTGCCTGCGTGAACCTGCTCTCGGCCGAGACCAGCCCGTACCTCCTGCAGCACAAGGACAACCCGGTGGCCTGGTGGCCGTGGGGCCCGGAGGCGTTTGCCGAGGCACGTGAGCGCGACGTGCCGGTGCTGCTCTCGATCGGGTACTCGGCGTGCCACTGGTGCCACGTGATGGCCCACGAGTCCTTCGAGGACGATGCGACCGCGGAGCTGATGAACAGGCTCTACGTGAGCGTCAAGGTCGATCGCGAGGAGCGCCCCGACGTGGACGCGCTCTACATGGATGCGGTCGTGAGCCTCACCGGTCAGGGCGGCTGGCCGATGACGGTGTTCCTCACGCCTGACGGCGAGCCGTTCTACGGCGGCACGTACTACCCGCCGGTGCCGCGCCCGGGGCTCCCCTCGTTCCCGCAGGTGCTCGAGGCGGTTGCCGAAGCATGGCGCGAACGCCGCCCGGAGGTGCACGAGATGTCCGCCAGGCTCACGGAGGCCCTGCGGGAGTCGGGCCGCCGCCCCGGCTCGGACGACGTCGTGACCGATGCCATCACCGACCGGGCCGTGGAGCACCTCCTGCAGATCCACGATCGGGCGTGGGGCGGGTTCGGGCCCGCGCCGAAGTTCCCGCAGGGCCCGCTGGTGGGGTTCCTGCTGCGCGCCCATGCGCGCACCGGTGCGCCGGGCGCGCTCGAGGCAGCCACCACGACGCTCGACCGCATGGCGCTCGGCGGGATGTACGACGTCATCGGCGGCGGCTTCCACCGCTACTCGGTGGACAACACCTGGCTGGTGCCGCACTTCGAGAAGATGCTCTACGACAACGCCCTGCTTGCGCCGGCCTACCTCGACGCCTGGAAGCTCACGGGCGACGATCGCTACCGCGCGGTGGCCGAGGCGACGCTCGACTACATGGTGCGCGAGCTCCTGCTGCCCGACGGGGGCCTGGCGTCGTCGCAGGACGCCGACACCGGCGGCGTCGAGGGCGCGACGTTCGTCTGGACGCCGGACGAGGTGCGCGCTGCGCTCGACCCCCAGGACGCCGAAGCCGCCATCGAGTTCTACGGGGTGACGGCGACCGGCAACTTCGAGGGCGCCACCATCCTGCGCCCGCAGGGCGACGAGCCCGCCGCCCGCGCCAGGATCGACGCCGGGCTGCTCGCCGCGCGGCAGGCCCGCCCCCAGCCGGGGCTCGACGACAAGGTGCTCGCGAGCTGGAACGGCCTGGCGCTGGCGGCGCTCGCGCAGGGCGGCAGGCAGCTCGCCCGCCCCGACCTGGTGGCGGCAGCGCGGAGGCTGGCCGGCTTTCTCGAGACTGCGATGGTGGACACGGCGGGCAACCCGGTGCGGACGTACCGAAACGGCGTCGCGAAGATCGCCGCGCAGCTCGAGGACTACGCGGCGGTGGCGTTCGGGCTCATGGAGCTCGCCATCGCAACGGCCGACGACAGCTACCGGCACCGCGCCGCGCGGCTGGCCGCCCGGGCCGTCGAGCTCTTCGCCGACCCGGTCAACGGCGGCTTCTTCTCGACCGCCGCGGGCGGCGACCACCTGGTGGCCCGGCGCAAGGAGCTGGACGACAATCCGGTCCCGTCGGGCAGCTCGCTCCTGGCAGAGGTGCTGCTGCGGCTCTCGCGGATCTCCGGCGATGCCGCGCTCGAGCAGACGGCGCTCGGCGCGATCGGGCTGGCGCTCGACTACGTGACGCGCGCTCCCCACGCCTTCGGCCAGACCCTTCAGGTGATGGATCTGCACCTGTCACCGCCGCGCGAGGTGGCGATCATTGGTCAGACCTCTGGGCCGCTCGTAGATGCGGCACTCAGCGGGTTTCGGCCGACCACTGTCTATGCGTTCGGCTCGGGCGAGCCCAGCTCCGAGCCGCTGCTCGAGGGAAAGACGCTGGTCGATGGGAAGCCCGCCGTGTACGTCTGCGAGCGGTTCGCCTGCCAGGCGCCGGTGACCGACCCGGCGGCGCTACTCGAGTGAGGCACCGGGCAGGCGGGCGCGCATGATCGCCACTGCCTCGGGATTCGAGTCGATCAGGACGTAGCTTCGGCCGAGCTTCTCGGCCACTGCGCCCAGCGTGCCGGAGCCGGCGAAGAAGTCGAGCACCGTGTCGCCGGGCGCGCTGGATGCCTGGACAATTCGTCTGACCAATCCTTCGGGCTTTTGGGTGGGGTACCCCGACTTCTCGCGGCCGGTGGGGGAGACGATGGTGTGCCAGATGACGTCGGTACCGCGCTTGCCGCGGGCCGCCTTCTCGGCGGTGACCAGGCCGGGCGCCATGTACGGCTCGCGATCCACGGCGTCGGCATCGAAGAAGTGCTCGCCGGGGGTGCGCACGTACACGAGGATGGTGTCGTGCTTGGCGGGCCAGCGGTTCTTCGGCTTCCCGCCGTAGTCGTAGGCCCAGATGAGCTCGTTCAGGAACGCGTCTCGGCCGAAGATCGCGTCCAGCTGGATCTTCACGTAGTGGGCCTCGCGGTAGTCGAGGTGCACGTAGAGCGTGCCGGTGGGATGCAGCAGCCTGCGGGCCTCCGCGAGCCGCGGCGCGAGGAATGCCGGGTAGTCGTCGAAGCTGTCGGCATACGCCGCGGTGCCCAGCGCCTGGCTGCGGTATCGCTTCCCGCCGAACCCCTCGCGATCGCCTGCGATGTCGGCCACGGTCTCGAGCGTGATGCGCCGCTGGGTGCGCCCGGTGTTGAAGGGCGGGTCGATGTAGATCAGCTGGAAGCTCGCGTCGGGGAACTGCGGCAGCAGCTCGAGGTTCTCCCCGAGCAGGATGCGGCCGCTCATCCGCTCAGGCGTTGGGAGCGGGCGGGGGCGGCGGGGCGAGCTTGCGCCCGATCTGCTCGGCCGTGGGCCGGCGCACGTTTCGCACGAGCCCCATCTTCTCCCAGAGCCCGATGGTGAGGCCGGACAGGTCGAACTGGCGCCACGGCGAGAGGCCGTGCACCGCCGACGACGGGAACACGTGGTGGTTGTGGTGCCACGACTCGCCCAGCGACGGCAGGGCGAGCACCCAGTTGTTGGTCGACTGATCGGACGACGTGAACGGCCGGCGGCCGAAGAAGTGGCAGATCGAGTTGACGCTCCAGGTGACGTGGTGGTTGAAGAAGAGCCTGACGAGCCCGCCCCAGATGAGCCCGGTCACGGCGCCCCACCAGGAGTGCGTGATGAGCCCGCCCAGGGCGAAGGGCAGCGCGAACGAGACCACGACCCACAGGAAGAAGCTGCGGTCCATGAACATCACCATCCTGTCGGCGAGCAGATCCTTGCCGTAGCGCTGCCGGTCGGTGCGGTTGTGCTCGAAGAGCCAGCCGACGTGCGCGTGGCCGAGGCCTTTGAGCTGGCCCATGACGGAGTCATCGAACCCGTGGTGGGGGCTGTGCGGGTCGCCCTCCTTGTCGGAGAACGCATGGTGCGTGCGGTGATCCACCGCCCAGTCCACCGCCGAGCCCTGGATCGCGATCGAGCCGAAGATCAGGAGCGCCGCCTTCAGCGGCGGCACGGCCTCGAACGCGCGGTGGGTGAGCATGCGGTGGTAGCCGATGGTGATGCCGAAGCCGCACAGCACGTAGAGCACCAGGAAGAGCGCGAGGTCGGTCCAGCCGACGGCGCGGTTCCAGAGCATGCCGACCGCGAGGATCAGCCCGACGAACGGCAGCACGGTGATCACGATCATCGAGAACTTGCGCATGCGGGTGGGCGGGACGAAGTCGTCCGGCGCCTCTGTCACCTGGGGGAGCGCCTCAGTTGCCATTGGAGCTCCCCTCGGTGACCACGCGGCTTCCGGGGACGAGGTCGTCCTCACCGGTGTCGTCCCAGCGCACCCACGCCTTGTGGCCGCCGTCGTAGTCCGGGCCGAAGAGCAGCAGCGTGGCGGGCTTGTCCATCGCCGTGCAGTGGTCGCTGCCCGGCTCGTCGATGCCGCGCCAGACCCGGATGAACGGGTTGGACTCGCGCTCGGTGCCGATCGTGGTGGGCTCCATGTGGCCCGGGTGCACCACGGTCTCGTCGGGCAGGCCGAGCAGCACGTCCATCACGGAGGCGTGCAGCTTGGGGTAGGAGTCGTGCAGCGTGCCGCCCACGGTGCCCTGGAAGAGCACGTCGGCGGTGAAGCAGTCGGTCCCGTTGATCAGGAACGAGAGGTGCCCGGGGCTGTGACCCGGCGTGTAGAGCGCCGTGATCTCGAGCCCGCCGGCCGTGACCACGTCGCCGTCCTCCAGCAGGATGTCGGCCCCGCCCATGCGATCGGCCTCCACCTTGTGCGCGGCGATCGGCATGCCGTAGCGGGTGACGTACTCGTCGTTGTTGTCGATGTGGTCGGCGTCTGCGTGGGTGATCAGCAGGTGCGTAATGGTCAGGCCATGCCGCTCGGCGGCATCGACCAGCGGCTGCGTGGGCCCGCCGGAGTCGATGAGCACGCCCGTGCCGCCCTCCTCATCGCCTACGAGGTAGGAGTTGGAGAGCCAGCCCGGGTGCATGGAACGTTCGATGATCAACTCTTTGCCGCCCTTTTCGCTGCTTTCGCCGCGCGCTTGCCTGCCTGGTAGCTGGCGAGCGCCTCGGCCGAGTCCACGTCACCCAGCGTCGGGTGCCGGGGCACGATCTTGGTGTACCCAGCGGGTTTGACGCCGAACCGCTTCACAAGAGTTGCGATCATCGACTGCACCTTCATGTCGCCGACTCCCGGGAGCTCTGCGAGGCGCGTCTTCAGATCGGCCCCGCTGCGGGCCTCCGTCCACACCCGCTCGCCGTGGCCGTCGTAGCGGTCGGCGAGGAACGCGCAGAGGGCCTGCACGCGCTGGGCCATCGAGCCGGGATAGCGGTGGAGCGCCGGCTTCTGGCGAAACACGGCCTCGAGCTCACCGGGATCCGTGGCCGCGATGCGCACCGGATCGAGGTGGCCGAGCCGCTCGCGCAGCACGAGCGGCCCCGAGAACGCCTTCTGCACCGTGACCTGCTGATCGAGCACGAACCCGATCAGAAGCGCGTTGGGATCGGTCGCGATCAGGCTGTCCGCCTCGGCGTTGCCGGTCCATGGCAGCGAGGCGGGGGGTGAGGTCGTGGTCATGGTCGGAGAGTACTGGCCATCAGGGGCTGGGGTCGGTGTGAGTTTCGTCGTCACCGAGCTCACCCCTGCGCTTGGCGGCCTCCGTCCGGGTCGCGATCACCACCAGGTAGGTGCCCGGGATCGCCCAGAACACGCCGTAGAGCGCGCCGCGTGCCAGCGGCTGGCGAAAGAGCGTGATGTGCAGCAGGAAGAGCAGCACGACCAGCACCGGGAAGCTGATCATCATCTGTATGTGGCCGGGGAGCGACTCCCATTTCAGGAGCAGCTTCGGCGGCGGCTTCTTACCGTCTGTCGCCAAGCTCCAGTCCTTTCCGGTAGGCGGCGCGCACCTCGTCTGCCGTCCACGGTACCGGGGCGACCGAGATGAAGTAGTCGGACAGCGCACGTTCGGCCAGCTCGTCGAGCTGATCCTCGCGCAGGCCGACCGCCGCGGAGGTCTCGAACTCGAGCTCCGCCAGCAGCCTGCGCACGGCGGTCACGGCGCGCGATCCATCGCCCGACCCGTCCGCGGGCTCGCCCATCGCATCGGCGATGCGCTCGAAGATCGCGGGGATGGTCGCGCGGTCGCGATCCATCGTCTCGGCCAGCACCAGGCCGATGGTGAGCCCGTGGGGCAGGCCCAGCAGCCCGCCCACCGCCTGGCCGAGCGAGTGCTCCGAGCCGCAGTCGGAGATGTTCATGCAGAGGCCGGCCAGCAGGCTGGCGCAGGCCATGGCCGACCGGGCGTCTGCGTCGCTGCCGTCTGCCACCACGCGCGGGAGTGCCTCGGTGGCGAGGCGGATCGACTCGAGCGCGATGCCGTCGCCAACCGGCGTGCGCGCGGTCACCACCATCGCCGCGATCGCCTGGGCGAGGGCGTCCACGCCGGTATAGGCGGTGATCTTCGGCGGCAGGCCATGGGTGAGGAGCGGGTCCACCAGCGCGTGCTGCGCCCGCAGGTGCGGGCTCGCGATGCCGGCCTTGGTGTGGCTGGCCTCGTCGGTGATCACCGCGCCGCCCGAGACCTCGCTGCCGGTGCCCGCCGTGGTGGGCACGCAGATGAGCGGGATCGCCGGCGGCTCGTAGGTGACGCCGCCCGCGGCGAAGCGCAGGTAGGGGCCGCCCTGGGCAGCCACGAGCCGCGCGGCCTTGGCGGTGTCCATCGCCGAGCCGCCGCCGATGGCCACCACGGCGTCGCAGCCGGCGTCGGCCAGGGCTGCTGCCGCGGTCTCGACCAGCGTGTCGGTGGGCTCGCCGGGCGCCTTCTCGAAGCGCACTGCACCGGACACCGGGGCGAGCGCTGCGGCCACCGCCGGCACGAGCTCAGCGAGGCCGGCGTCGATCACGATCAGCGGCCGCCTGGCGCCCTCGTCGGCCAGCACCCCGGCGAGATCCCCGGCACACCCGTCGCCGAAGCGGATCTTCACCGGCAGGTGGTTGCGAAATGCGGGCACAGAGTTGGTCATACCACCTCCACCAGGTCGCCGACACGCACCATGCCGGGCTCCGAGACATCTGCATAGACGCCGAACATGACGTCGCCGTCCACGCGGCCGCGGGTCTGGTCGATCCAGCGCAGCGTGTCGGCATCGCGCTCGCCGCTCTCCGGGTGGCGGGTGGTGAGGACGCAGCGCGGGTCGAGCCGTACCACCTTCAGCACCGCCTCGCCCGCCCGCACCTCGCGGCCCACCCACTCGTCCTCGGCGTGCGGGTCGCAGTCGGTCAGAAGGAGCGTTGGCCGGAACCTGCGCGCATCCAGGTCTCCCTCGCGGCCGGCATGGGAGCCGAGCCGATCGACCGCCGACTGCGAGAGCACCGAGACCGGGTGGGAGTCGAGCGCCCGCTCGGCGGCATGGGGCCGCAGGAGCCGAAGCGGCGCGCCGGCGAGCTTCGAGAGCGCAGCGTTCCACGGGCCCTCGATGAGCGCGCCGGTGATCTGCCGGCCCCAGAGCTCGGTCTCGGCACGGCCGGCCTCGGCGGGCTCGCCGGAGACGATCGCGCCATCGGGCATGTGCAGCGTGAGCACGGTGCCGTCCCAGTAGCTCTCAACCTGCGCGAGCTTGCCGATCTGGCGCTGCGTCGCCACGCGGCCGCGGGCGTCGAGCAGCAGGAAGTCGCGATCCCCGGGGATGCCGTCGGCGCCGATCATCGCCTCCGGTACTGCGCGCAGCCGCAGCGACTTCACGGGCGACAGATGGATTGCCTGCACACGAGCCATGGGATGGTTAGGTTACCCCGAGTCCATCCGTTGGAGGTTCGATGTCCGAGTCAGATTTCACCAAGTCCCTGAACGACCAGATCGCCTACGAGTTCGGTGCCGCCCAGCAGTACATCGCGATCGCGGTCTACTACGACTCGGAGACGCTCCCGCGGCTGGCCGCGCACTTCTACCAGCAGGCGCTGGAGGAGCGAAACCACGCCATGATGATGGTGCAGTACCTGATGGACGCCGGCGGCGACGTGACCATCCCCGGCGTCGCCGCTCCGCAGACCGCCTTCGGCGACACGGTCGAGCCCGTGGCGCTCGCGCTCCAGCAGGAGCGAAACGTGACGGCCCAGATCAACGCGCTGGCCGGCAAGGCCCGCGACGAGGGCAACTACGCGGGCGAGCAGTTCATGCAGTGGTTCATCAAGGAGCAGGTGGAGGAGGTCTCGAGCATGTCCGATCTCCTGAAGGTGGTGCAGCGCGCCTCCGAGAACCCGCTCATGGCCGAGGAGTACCTGGCGCGCGAGGACTCGCCGGAGGCCGCCGACCCCACGGCGCCGCACGCAGCGGGCGGCGCCCTCTAGAGCTCGATGCCGTCCAGCGCGTGGGCCCGGCTGGGCAGATCCTTGCCGAAGCTGTCGGCGTTGGTGCCCAGCCGCTCGGCCAGCTCGAGGGCGATGCGCTGCACGGCGGCGGTGAGCGGGAACACCGAGAGGAGCTCCGACGGGTAGGTCGCGGTGATCGTGTGCACGTTGACCCCGGCCGATTCGGCCGAGCCCGCGACCTCGATCAGCCGGCCCTCGCCGGGCCCGCCGCCGTTCAGGCACACCAGCGCGTCGCTCTCGCCCAGCGCCACGATCGGTCCGTGCAGCAGCTGTTCCGCCGAGTGCCCCTCGGTCGCGACGTAGCACGTCTCACGCACCTTGAGCGCGGCCTCGGCGGCGGTCCACTGGTTGATCCCCGCGCCCGCGAACTCGAGCATCCGTGCCGGCGGCTCGATGCCGGTCTCGCCCGCTGTCACCACCGCATCGACTGTCTCGGGGACGGCATCGAGGCGGCCGAGGTCGGCGCCGAGCGCGACCGCGATCTGGGCGACGCGGAGCATCGCCGCCGTGTGGCTGGCGGTGAACGCCGACGACGTCTCGGCAGCAGTCGTCTCGATGTCGGCTCCCGGCACCCCGATCCCGGAGATGGTCACCACCTCGGCGCCCGCCTCCCTGGCATCGGCGAGCGCGGCGCTCGTGTAGCGCTTGGTGCCGCGATGGCTCATCAGGATGAGGCCGTCGCCGGCCCCGGGCCGCGGGCCGTGCATCGCCGCGTCGGCGCCCTGGATGGCCCACGCCTCGACTCCCGCCGCGCGCAGAAACCAGGCTCCGGCGTTCGCCGCGTGCCAGCTGGTGCCGGTCCCGACCAGCAGAACTCGCCGGTTTCGCAGCCGTTCGGCGGCGGCGTTGGGGCTCTCCGTGTCACCGAGGATTCGCCGCAGCTCGGCGGCCTGACCGTTGATTGTCTCGCGCATGAGGCTCATGGACGGCCATCCTAGTCGCTCACATGTGGTCTGACCGGTCATGTAGGATCGTCCGATCGTGACTGTTGCCTCTGATGTCCCCGCACGCATCCGCGATCTCATCGCCGAGAACAACATGGGCGTGGGCGACCGGCTGCCGCCCGAGCGTGAGCTCGCCGTCACCCTTGGAGTGTCGCGGCCGGCGCTTCGCGAGGGGCTGCGCCGGCTGATCGACCTCGGCGCGCTCGAGCCGCGCCAGGGGTCGGGCACCTACGTGGCGGGGGTCGATCAGGCCGACCTGCTCGAGGTGCGCGATCGGCTCGAGCCGCACGCCGCCCGCGAGGCCGCCCGGAACCACACGGCCATCGATGCAGCGGCGTTCAGCAGGATCCTCGCCGACCTCAAGGACGGTGTCCGCGGCTCGTATACCGAGCTTCGCCTCGCCATCGCAAGCGCGTCGGGAAACGGGGTCCTCGCGGCGACGATCGGGATGCTGGTGGAGGTGTCGCCGCGCGAGACCAAGGTCACCAACCGCGTGGTCAAGGACATGTCCCGCGTGGTGGAGAGCATCCTCGCGCGCGACGGCGCAGGCGCCCGACAGGCCATGCGGCGGCACCTGGCGCGCCTCGCCAAGTAGCCCGGCCCGACCGTTACGGGCACCGCGACGCTTCCGGTGCGATAGCGCAACTTGCAGCACTGTCAGCACGCAGTAGTGTTGTGGTTCTTCGCGTACACGAGTACGCGTTTTCAATCACGACACCAATGCTTGAGAGGGATCACATGAAGCGAGTTCTGCTTGGCCTGGGCACGGCTGCCGTTGTGCTGACGGCCGTCGCATCGTCGGGCGCCGCCGTGGCAGCGCCGACGGCCCACGCCGCCCGGCCCACGGCCCGGCGTGTCTGTACCACCGGGCCCGAACGCTGCCTTGCGATGATCGCGGTGACGCCCGCGGGCAAGGTCATCTCGGCGGCTCGCCCTGCAGCGCTTCCCGCCGGTCTCTCGCCGGCGCAGCTGCACAAGGCGTACAACCTGCCGGTCAAGGCGCCCGCGGGCGCCACGGTCGCCGTCGTCGGCGCCTTCGATGCCGCGAGCGTCTATGCCGACCTCACGGCCTACAGCAAGAAGTTCGCGCTGCCGGTGCTCCCGCAGTGCACCACCACGGTGACGACGGCGTGTTTCCAGAAGACCAATCTCGGCGCAGCGGCCGGCTCGGCGGCGAAGCCGGGCTGGGATGTCGAGACGTCGCTGGATGTCGAGTCGGTGCATGCCGTGTGCCAGACCTGCAAGATCGTCCTGGTCGAGGCCAAGAACGACGGCCTCGCAGCGCTCCTGAGCGCCGAGACGGCCGCCGGCAAGCAGGCGAGCATCGTCTCCAACAGCTGGGGCTCGACGCTCCGGGGCGGCCTTGGCAGCAAGACCGACGCAGTGTTCAACCAGCCGAAGCACGCGGTCATCGTGGCCTCCGGCGACGACGGGTACGGCGCGAGCTATCCCGCAGTCCTGAACACGGTGATCTCCGTCGGCGGCACCTCGCTCACGACGGCGGCCGACGGCACCTATCGCAGCGAGAAGGTGTGGTCGCGCTCCGGATCGGGCTGCGCGACCGGCGGTGGCGGCTCGGCCGCTGTCGCGCCCGCGGCGTTCCAGAAGGCGGCCGCAGGCTTCAGCACCGCCGGATGCCCCGCGGGCATCCGCGGCGACAACGATGTGGCAGCGGTCGCCGACCCCGCCAACGGCCTTGCCGTCTACACCAGCCGCCTCGGCTGGATCCAGGTTGGTGGCACGAGCCTTGCGGCACCGGTGATTGCAGGGGTCTACGCGCTGGCCGGCAACGTCACCGGAGCAGCGCTTCCCGCGTCGTACCTCTACTCGCACCTGGGCACGGGCGCCTTCCACGACGTGACCTCGGGATCGAACAGGCCCGCATCCGGCTGTGACGGGGTCACCGCCCGCTGCACCGGTCGCGCCGGGTTCGACCTGCCCACCGGCGTCGGCACCCCCAACGGGATCGCCGGCTTCTGACCGCGCCGCGCCGCGCGCCCGCCGCACATCTCGCGGCGGGCGCGGGCAGGCACGGCGATAGACTGGAGCCCATGGACTGGGATCCCGTAGGCGAGGCGAAGATGGCCCAGACCGACGCCGGCGGCCGGTATCCAGCCGGGCCGGGATGGTTCGTCCTGAACGTGGCCGATTCGGCCGCCATCGAGTCCGACATGGGCCAGGCGGCGCTCTTCGACGGCACGTTCTCGGGCGGCGAGCGGTTCACCGCCTTCGGGATCAACGTCCGGGTGCTCGAGCCCGGCCAGGCGGCGGCGGTGTACCACCGCGAGCACCACCAGGAGACCTTTCTCGTGCTCTTCGGGGAGTGCGTCCTGATCGTGGAGGATGAGGAGCGGCGGCTTCGGCAGTGGGATCTCTTCTACTCGCCACCGGGCACGGCCCACGTGGTGGTCGGTGCCGGCGACGGCCCGTGCGCCGTGCTGATGGTGGGCGGGCGGGGCGGGGACACCTCGTTCTTCTACCCGGCGAGCGAGGCGGCCGGCCGGTACGGCGCGGCAGTTGCGAGCGATACCTCCGATCCCGCCGTGGCGTACTCCGGTATCACGCCGCCCACCCAGGGGCGCCTCACGTGGCCACCGACGAAGAGCTCCTAGATGCGGCCCGGGAGCGCCGGGCCTACGTGCGCATGCAGCTGAAGGTGTCCCACCGGCTGCGCGACCGCCGGGCGCAGGCCGGCGAGCCCGCGGGCGACATCGAGCGGCGGCTCGGGGAGCTCGACGCCGAGATGCACGGGCTGGACGAGCTGGTGGAGGGCCTACGAGCCAGGCTTGGCCGGCCCCATCGCCAGCTCGATGGCGGGTAGCCCGGGGTCATCCACCAGATCGGGGTGCAACAGGTGCGCCAGCTGCTCCACCCCCTCGGCGAGCCGCGGCGAAGGACGCGAGTAGTAGCTGTCGCCGTCCACCGCGACCGCCGGGCACGGCAGCTCCAGATCGGCGGCTCGCCGCGCGGCCTCGCCGGCATCGAATCCGCAAGGTGCGATCACCACCAGCTCGGGGGCATGGCTCAGCACGTCGTCCCAGGTGGTGGTCGAGGACGGCTCGCCGGCGCGGCCAATCACGTCCACGCCGCCGGCGCACTGGATCATCTCCGGCAGCCAGTGCCCTGCGTAGAACACTGGGTCGATCCACTCCGCCAGGAACATCCGCCGGGGCCGCCGGCCCGAAACCGCCTCCCGCACCTGCGCGATGCGGCTCCACATGCCGGCGACGATCGGCCCGGCAGCAGCGGGCACGCCCAGCACCCCTGCGAGCAGCTCGACCGTATCCGCCACGTGCGCCAGGGTGCGCGGATCCAGCGAGACCACCCGCGCATCCACCGGGCAGATCGACCGCAGGTCGCCGCTCGAGACGGCGCACACCGCACACAGATCCTGCGTGACGATCACGTCGGGCGCGAGCCGGTCAACCAGCTCGGCATCCACGGTGTAGAGCGACCGGCCTTCGGCCAGCGCAGCGCGCACGCGGCGGTCGATGGCGAGGCTCGTCAGCTCTGCCGGGTCGAGGCGTGCGGAGGTCACCACCGGCGTGCCCACCACCTCCGGCGGCCAGCGGCACTCCTGCGACACGCCGACCAGCGAATCGGCCAGTCCGAGCTGGGCGATGATCTCCGTCGCACTGGGCAGAAACGAGCACACGCGCAGGGTCCCGGTCACGGTCCGACTGTAGCGGGTCCTACTCGTGCTCCCGGCGATCCTGCCGATAATGCTCGCGGATGTTCCCCCGATCCACACTCGTCCTGGCCGCTGCATGTGCCGCGATTGCCGTTCTGGCACTCGGCGCAGGCGTCGCCCATGCCGCCACGACGCCCACCGTGACCATCAGCCAGTACGAGCATTCCACGCTGCCCGCCACGCTCGACGCGCAGGGCTGCAATGCCGGCGCGGCCAAGAAGACCGGGCTCGTGATCCTCGATTTCGGCCGCCTGGCCTACAAGAACGGCGCCTACGGGACGGTGGACTTCTCCGGCACGTTCCAGTGGAACGTGCCCATCTCGAAGGCGGTCGAGGCTTACATCAGCGGCTACGTGCGTTGCCGGCCCGCGTCGCTCAAGGGCTCGCTCTCGGTGGCCCGCGGCACCAGCAACTCGTGCACCAACGAGGATCCGCAGTGCTGCCCCAACGGCTGCGGCATCGAGCCGCCGTCCTACACCGAGGCCGGCTATGCCTGGGCGGTGCGTCAGAACCAGGTGGAGCAGTGGGTGGTGAAGAGCGGCTTTGGATCGAAGGTGCGCGCAACGGCCGCCATCGATGCCGAGCCGGCATGGGATCCCGCCTGGACGGCCACCAACAAGTTCGTGGCGGCATTCGACGTCACCTCCAACCACTCGGGCTGGAAGCTGCCGCCGCTCCTCTGGGACTTCGGCTCGCTCGAGACCGGCTACTGGACGCCGGCCCAGGAGTGGACCATCGCCGCCGGCAAGTCGGGCGTGAACCACCCGCTGCCCGAGATCTACTACCCGGGGATGGCCCGCGAGTGGTCGGATCTGTCCTACTGGGCGGTGCTCAACCACGGCGCGCCGGTGAGGTTCGGGGGCGTCACGTCGCAGTGGGCTGCGGGCGCCTCGCAGTGCGGCTACGCACCGGTGAAGAGCGCGAACCAGCTCATCGCCGCGCTCGCCATCCACACCTCCACGAAGCAGGCGGCCATGGTGCGGCGCACGGACTTTCCCTGTGCGGCGCCTGTCGCCAAGACCCAGATCTCTGCGGCCGCGGCGATCTCGGGCACCGTGCCCGACGTCTACGGGCACGACGGCGTGCCGTGCCGCTCCATCAAGGTCTGCTGAGCGGGGCTACCGCTCGGCGATCATCGCGGTCGCCACGCGCGTGAAGCCCAGGCGCGCGTAGATCCGGGCCACATCGTCGTTCTCGGCCGAGAGGAAGCAGAGCTCCACGCCGCGGTTCCGGGCCTCGGCGATGAGCGCCGAGGTCACCGCCAGGGCGAGCCCGCGCCGGCGCGCGGCCGGAAGCGTCGCGACGCCGGTGATCTCGGCCACCTCGCCGCGGGGTGAGAACGAGCCGCCCGCGACCGGACCGGTCGCATCCTCCGCCACGGCCATCGCGTTCAGCCCGCGGCGCATGATGCTGCTGATGAAGTCCGCTGCCTGATCGCCGGATGCGACCTCGATGTCGCGCTGGAGCGCGCCGACGGCTGCGCGCTGGGTGCCGCCGTGCCCGAAGCCCAGCTTGATCGCCGCGCGCGCTGCCGCGAGCGCGGGGTCGCCGGGCTCCAGCAGACGCACGGTGTAGCCGTCGGGGATGGGCGCCGGCTGCGGGTCGGTGAGCACCATCAGCTGGTGGCCGTGCACCTCGAGCCCGGTGGCTCGCACGGCATCGGCCAGCCCCGGGGCGAGCTCATCGACCCACTCGAACGCCTCGGGCAGCACCAGGCGGCGCTGGAGCGCGCGCACCCGCTCGACGTCCCTGGCCGTGAACGGCCCGCTGCCGCCGAGCGTCGGCCGGGCGTAGTACGGCCAACCCTGGCTGCGGTGAAACACCGTGAACGGGCCGGCCTCCTGCGCGCTCACGAGCGCCCGCGGCACCGCGTCGTAGTACGCCTCGATCCGGCCCAGCTGATCCACCTGCGAGCTCAGCAGTGCGGCGCGCCCAGACTATGACCGATATCGATCAGCGATTGGATCTGGGCGTGGGAGAGCCGCCCCAGAAAATGCTTCTCGAGGGCGCCCGTGAACGTCGCCTCCATGGCCGCGAGCTCGTCCTTGCCCTCCGCTGTGAGGCGCACCAGCGAGAGCCGCCCGTCGTGCGGCGATGCGGCGCGCTCCAGGATCCCCCGGGCCACGAACTCCTCGGCCACGCGCGAGACCCGGCTGGGGCTCAGGAGCACCTGGTCGGAGAGGTACCGCACGGAGGCTCCGTCCTCGTGGAGGGTGGAGAGCCGCACCAGCACCTCGTAGCCGGTGAGGTTGGTGGCGTGCGCACGGCCCAGCGCCTCGTCGATCTGGCGAACGACGCTTCCCTGGATGTGCTGGAGCGCGAAGAGGGCCTCGAAGCCCTTTGCCGTGCACGAGGTGGTGGATGAGGAGACGGGCGGAGAAGTGGCCATGGCGGAATGATAGAGTCTCGTTCGCACAGATTGATGCGCTCGCATGCACTACTGCGCGCGCAGGCAAATAGGAATCTCCTCCGAAAGGGTCCAACCATCATGAGCAAGCCAAAGAACACCAACCTGCCCACAGTCGTCGTGCTCGGCGGCGGCTACGGGGGTGCCAACGTCGCGAAGGCGCTCGACGCGGACGCCAACGTGATCCTGGTCGATCCGAAGGAGGCCTTCGCCCACAACGTCGCCGCCCTGCGGGTGCTGGTGGATCCGAGCTGGCTCCCGCGCGCGTTCTTCCCCTTCAGCGGCCTGCTCGCCGACGGCGAGTTCGTGCAGGATCGCGCCGTCGAGGCATCGTCGGGGCGCGTGGTGCTGGCATCCGGCCGTGTGCTCGAGCCCGACTTCCTGGTGCTCGCCACGGGATCGCAGTACCCGTTCCCCGCGAAGGCCGACACGATCGGCCTGGACGACACGCACGCCCGCTACCACTCCGCCCACTCAACGCTCGCCTCGGCCGACAGGGTGATGGTGCTCGGCGCCGGTGCCGTGGGCGTCGAGCTGGCCGGCGAGATCCAGGCGGTCTGGCCCGGCAAGCAGATCACGCTGGTCGATCAGGCCACCGACATCCTGCCGGGGCCGTTCAAGCAGGAGCTCCGTGACGAGCTGCGCCGCCAGCTCGCCGCGATCGGCGTGGAGCTCGTCCTGGGAAGCCCGCTGGCCGAGCTGCCCTCGACCGCCCCGGGCGAGGCCGCGACGTTCACCGTCCAGACCGAGGACGGCCGCCAGATCACCGCCGACATCTGGTACCGCGCGTTCGGCGTCTCGCCGGTGACCGACTACCTCGCAGGCGACCTCGTGACCGCACGTGGCGCTGACGGCCAGATCGAGACCTCCCAGACGCTGCAGGTGCCCGGGCACGACCACGTGTTCGCCCTCGGCGACGCCTCGAACATCGACAGCAACATGGCCGGCCGCGCCGGGCGCCAGGCAGACGTCGTCGCGGCCAACGTCCGCGCGCTGATCGGCGGCGCGGACGAGCTGCAGCGCTATGAGCCGCTGCCGCCCGTGATCCTCGTTCCGCTCGGCCCTGCCGGCGGCGCGGGGCAGCTGCCCGGAAGCGATGAGATCGCGGGCCCCGAGGTCGCCTCGCAGGTGAAGGGCGCCCACATGCTCACCGAGAGCTACGCGGCGCTCTTCGGGCTGATCCCGGCGCCCAGCGGTGACTAGCTGCGGGTGGCGGTGCGCGCGGGATCGACCAGCGTGAACTGCAGCCGGCGGGCCACGTCGAGGTGGTCGGCGCTCCAGATGAGCCGAAGCGCCGTATCGCTCACGTGCCCGTCGGCATCCCCCAGGTCGGTCTGCACGGCCGCGACGAGGCGCGCATCGGAGGCCGTGTCGTGATCGAGCGGCGGCGGCACCTCGGCGGCGCCCGCGAGGCTCTCGCCAAACGTGCCGTACCAGCGCTCGACCCGGGATCCCGCGGCCTCGAGCTCGGTCTTCGCGCCGGCGCTGCTCCGCGGCGTGCCGGCGCTGTGGTGCCAGAGGTCGTTCAGGGCCTCTCCCGTGAGCCGAAGCGCGGTCACGCCGGTGACGAGGCTCGTGACGTCGGCGAGCGTCGCCGACTTGTGCCCGCGCTCGGCGAGGTAGCTGCGAAACGCGTCGTCGAGCCGGCGGCTGGCCGCTGAGGCCTGGAGCGACTCGGCGCTGGGGTCGGCGGGGTGCATGTCGTCGGCGGCCCGGGCGACGTAGCGGGCGCACTCGGTGTAGGCGGAGGCCAGCGCGCGGCGAAGCGCAGCCGAGGCCCCGCGCGGCCAGAAGAGCAGCCCCACCACCAGGCTGACGGCACATCCCAGCGCCACGTCCTCGACCCGCACCAGGCCCACGCGCCACCCGGCGGGCTGGATGATGTTGAAGAGGATCACGATGGTGAGCGTGAACGCCGCCTGCCCGGCCGCGAACGACACCACCGCCGGCGCGAGCCCGGCCATGAGGATCGCCACGGGAAGGAGCGCCCAGAGCACCGCGGTGTTGGTGCCGATCACCGACACGAGGATCCCGCCCACGGCGAACCCGGCGATGGTGCCGGCGATCCCGCGCGCGGCGAACTGGCCGGTGCTGAGGGCGTTTGACCGAAGCACGGAGAGCGTCCCCAGCACGACCCAGAAGGAGTGCTGCACTCCGGTGACGTTCGCGACGTAGACGGCGAGGCCCAGGCCGATCGCCCCGCGGACGCTGTTGTGGAGCCAGACGGAGTCTCGCTCGAGGTGGGCGCCGGCCCGCTCCATGGCCGACTGCCACGGGGTCTGGACGCCGTCGGGCTGGCGGCCGAGCAGCCGCTCCCACCAGCTGCGCCGCTCGGCGACGGACGTCAGCTTGATGTTCTGGGAGACCACGCGCGCGGCGAATCCCAGCTCGCGGGCGCGGAAGCTGGGCTCGAGCGAGGAGATGAGGCTGCCGAGCTGCTTCTGGGGCAGCCGCACCGTGGCACGTGCCTCCATCGCGATGAGCGCCTCGTGCAGCTCGTGCAGGCTCTGCGTGAGCTCGCCCGGATCGGTCTCGGGGCGCTCGAGCAGCGCGGCGCTCAGCTCGAGGCTCCTGGCGGCCGCCGACTTGACGTGGCACGTGGCGGTGTTGACCGAGCCCGGCACCCGCCTGGCCTCGGCGCGGACCACGGCGTTCAGCCACCCCAGCTCGTCCACCAGCCGCACCACCAGGCGGCCGGGCGTGCTCAGGCCGGTGGGCCGGTAGGGCGTTGCGAGGAACGTCTTTCGGAGCGCCGCGACCGCGCCGTCTGCGTCGGCGGCGGCCTGGTCACGCTCGGCCTCGGACGGCGCGTCGTCGCTTCCCAGCAGGTAGGCGCTCTCCAGCCGCAGGCGGTGTGCGAGCGCACGGCAGGCGAGCACCGCCGGCCGCCGCAGCGTGTCGCGCGGCGGAGCGGGCCAGAGGAACGCCACCGCGATCAGCCCGGCCGCTCCTGCCATCCCCCAGCCCAGGCACCGCGCGGGGATGGACGACGCCGAGCCGATGAGGCACACAGGCAGGATGAACGCCAGCACCAGGGCCGTGGTGGCGCCGGCCAGCACCGAGCTCACCACCCCGGCGAAGAGCACGGCGAAGCCCACCACCAGCATTGCGAGCGCCGCCACCCAGGGCGTGCCCGAGGCGATCGTGCCCACGGCGATGAAGACGAACCCCGTGGCCACCAGCGCGAGCTGGGCTTGCAGGCGCTCGTGCATCGGGCCGCCGAAGTCCACCAGCAGCAGCATCGCGAACGACCCGAACGCGGCGAACACCGCGGTGTCGGCGTTGCCGATGACCTCGTTGCCGATCGCGAACATGATGGGCATCACGAGCGCGGTGCGCGCGGCCCGGCGGAGAGCACCGAAGCCCGGGTCTCGGCCGGCGAGCCACTGGACGGGTCTGGACGAGGCCATGGGTCAGAGTACAACCCTCTCGACAGGACGGGAACGACGGGACTCGAACCCGCGACCTCCGGCGTGACAGGCCGGCGTTCTAACCAGCTGAACTACGTCCCCCTGTAGCGACGGCAGAGTATAGCCCGCGGTCGTGGCGAACCCGCCGGTCACGTGGGATACTCCGCCCCGGTGCCCGACTATCTCCCTATCGCCGAGTACGGCATCATCGGCAACCTGCACACGGTTGCCCTCGTCGGCACCGACGGCACCATCGGCTGGTGCTGCTGGCCGCGCTTCGACTCTCCCAGCGTCTTCGCGTCGCTGCTTGATCACGAGAAGGGCGGGTACTGGAAGATCGAGCCGGTCGAGGAGTGCCACTCGATCAAGCAGCTCTACTTCCCCGACACCAACGTCCTGATCACGCGGTTCCTCACGCCCGACGGCGTCGGCGAGGTGCAGGACTTCATGCCCATCCACCGTGACGCCGATGCCCGCCGCCACCTGGTGCGCCGCGTGGTGGTCGTGCGCGGCCAGATGACGTTTCGGATGGAGTGCCAGCCCCGCCTGAACTACGGCCGCGCGCTGCACACGACCGATGCCGGCAAGCACGGCGCGATGTTCCGCTCGCCCGAGCTGACCATGGTGCTCGAGTCGAGCCAGCCCGTCACCCGCGACGGCCTGGGGGTGCGGTGCGAGTTCACGCTGGGGCCCGACGACACCGCGAGCTTCTCGCTGGGAGACAGCGACGATGACCACGTGCTTCGCGGCATGCGCGAGGCCGACGCCTCGCAGCAGTTCCAGCGCACGGTGCGCTACTGGCGCGGGTGGCTCGCGCAGTCGCAGTACCGGGGGCGCTGGCGCGAGATGGTCAACCGCTCGGCGCTCACGCTGAAGCTCCTCACCTACCGGCCCACCGGCGCGATCGTCGCGGCGCCCACCACCAGCCTGCCCGAGCAGATCGGCGGCGGCCGCAACTGGGACTACCGCTACACGTGGATCCGCGACGCGGCGTTCTCGGTCTACGCGCTCCTGCGGCTGGGCTTCACCGAGGAGGCGCAGGCGTTCATGGACTGGCTCACGGCGCGCTTCCGCGAGTCCGACGGCGGCTCTGGCGGCCCGCTGCAGATCATGTACGGCATCGACGGCCGCCACGAGCTGGAGGAGCTCACGCTCGACCACCTCGAGGGCTACGAGCAGTCGGCGCCGGTGCGCATCGGAAACGGGGCCGCGACCCAGCTCCAGCTGGACATCTACGGCGAGCTGATCGACTCGATCTACCTCTACAACAAGTACGGCGAGCCGATCTCCTACGACACCTGGGCCGACCTCTGCACCATCGTCAACTGGGTGTGCGAGAACTGGCAGCAGCCCGACGAGGGCGTGTGGGAGGTGCGCGGCGGCCGGCAGCACTTCACGTACTCCAAGCTGATGTGCTGGGTCGCGATCGAGCGCGCCATCCGCATCGCCGCCGCGCGCGGCCTGCCGGGCGACACCGTGCACTGGGCCAAGGTGCGCGACGAGATCACGTTCGAGATCCTCGACAAGGGCTGGAACCCCAAGCGCAAGGCCTTCGTCCAGAGCTACGGCTCCGACGTGCTCGACGCGTCGCTCCTGCTCATGCCGATGGTGAAGTTCATCGCGCCGAAGGATCCGCGGTGGCTCTCGACCCTCGACGCGATCAGCCGCGAGCTGGTCTCCGACAGCCTCGTCTACCGGTACAACGTCTCGGCCGCGCCCGACGGCGTGGACGGCGACGAGGGCACGTTCTCGATCTGCTCGTTCTGGTACGTCGAGGCGCTCGCCCGCGCCGACCGGCTGGACGACGCGCGGCTCGCCTTCGAGAAGATGCTCACCTACGCCAACCACGTGGGCCTCTACTCCGAGGAGATCGGGCCGAGCGGCGAGCTGCTGGGCAACTTCCCCCAGGCGTTCACGCACCTTGCGCTGATCTCGGCTGCCGTGAACCTCGACGCGCGGCTGGGCTGATGAGCGCTGAGCCCCCAGAGCCCCCCGATCAGCCCGAGGAGACGCGCGAGCTCGAGGCGCGCGAGGAGCACGGCCGCCTGGATGCGCCGGCCGTGCCGTTCATCGAGCGCCGCAGCCGGCAGCGGTTCGGGGCCGAGTCGCTCTTCGTCAGGCTCATCGCGACCAGCGGCATCGTGGGCGTCTCGGTCGCGATCGCGGCGATCCTCGGGACGCAGGACATCTCGGCCTGGATCATCGGCCTGGTCGCGTCGGTGGTCAGCGTCGTGCTGGCCGCCATCCTCTGGTCGTCGCGGACCCTCTGAGCCACCGGCCGGTACAGTGTGGCTCCCGGGGCGGTTAGCTCAGCTGGGAGAGCGTCTGCTTTACACGCAGAGGGTCGGCGGTTCGATCCCGTCACCGCCCATTGCTTCACCCGGGTGAAGCGTTCCCCGAACTCGTGCGTCCGTCAGCGGGTGTGCCATTCTCGATGCGGTGTAACTGCTCCCGAATGGAAGGCACTGCATGCTCTTCTCAATTGGCGGGTTCCTCTGGGCCGTCATCGTCATCCTGATCTGGATCGCCATCGCCTTCTGGCCGGCGCGCGTGGCTGCTCGCAAGGGCCACAGCTTCATCCTCTTCTTCCTCTTCAGCATCATCTTCTTCCCGGCTGCGCTGCTCGTGGCCTATCTCGTGGGAGATCGCCGCAGGTAAGCGATACGCTTCGTGGCATGGTGAGTGACGAGCGGCTCGAACGGCCGCCCAACCCGTTTGCCTCGGACGAGGCTCTGCGGCGCGAGTACGGCTCTGCGGCGAACTACGCCCAGGCCGAGCGAGACGCGCAGCGCGGCGACCGCGAGGCAGTTGCATGGCTCCAGCGCCGGCTCGAATGGCTCGAGCGGCGCCACGAGCTGCACAACTCCTGCGATCGCTAGCTCCCCCATCGGAGGGACGCGGCTCCGCGCGGCCGGCTCTACCGTGCATGCATGGCGAAGGCCAAGCTCAGGGTCGCGACACGGGTGTTCGATGCGGATGGCAATGACATCGGCCCGCCCACGTGCCCGAACTGCGGCGCGCGCCTGAGCATGTACCGCCTTCCGGGCGAGACGCTCTGCGCTCCGTGCACGCCCGAGGTGCCTGTGCGCGACCTGTGGCCGCGCGGCGCCGTGCGTCAGAGCATCCGCCGCTAGCGCGAGATCGTTCGCGCGCCGTCACAAACCGGCGCCGCCGTGCAATCCCTTGAGTAGACGTCCACTCAGGAGGTGGCCATGACGGTCATGATCTGCACAGCATGAAGACAGACGCCGAGCTCCTGGTCGCCGCCCGAACCGACTCGGCAGCGTTCCGCGAGCTCTACAACCGGTATGCGGTCGGCATCAACGGCTTCCACCAGCGCCGGTGCCGCGACGCCCACGCCGCGCTCGATCTGACGGCCGAGACCTTCGCCCAGGCGTGGCTCACGCGGGAGCGGTTCCGCGACGAGGCGGGCGGATCGGCCGGCCCGTGGCTCTACGGCATCGCCCGAAACGTGCTGCTGATGTCTGTCCGCAAGCGGGCCGTCGAGCGTGCCGCGTGCGAGCGGCTGGGGGTGCTCGAGCGGCTCGGCAGCGAGCCCGCGACCACCGAGCCGGATGAGACGTGGCTCGAGGGCCTCGACGAGGCGCTGGCAGACCTCCCGGCCGATCAGCGCCAGGCGATCGAGCTTCGGATCGTCGGCGACCTCGGCTACGACCAGCTGGCGGATATCGAAGGCACCACTCCGGACGTTGCCCGGGCCCGCGTCTCGCGCGGCCTGGCCTCGCTCCGGCACCGGCTCACCGACTCACAGGAGATCTCTCGATGACTGACATGACACCCGATCTGAACAACCTCGGCGATGCGCTCGAGCGCTCGGCCGCGGCCGACCTCGCGCCCGCGCCCGCCCCGAGGCCCTCGCGAAGCTGGTTCTCGCGCCGCGCCGTGGCGGCCGTCGCCGTCCTTGCGGTCGCCGTGCCGGGCGTGGCCTTCGCCGCTCACGAGCTCACATCGAGCCAGAGCGTGGCGGCGAGCATGCCCGCGGGCACGCTCGCGCTCGCCGGCACCGAGCCGACGTGCACGGTGGTGACCGAGGGCGTCGAGTATCACTGCACGCTCGCGAAGGCCCCGGCGGCAGAGGTCAGCGACTGGAAGAACGCCGCCGAGCCCACTGTGGGCGCCGACAAGCGGGTGAACGGCGGCTGTCGCGGTCTCACCTCCGACGGTCGGGAGTGGGAGTGCTACCTCGGTAAGGCTGCTGTCTCCCAGAAGATCATCGGTGCAGGCTTCCTCGGCCAGTCGGCACCGAGCCCCGGTCAGGGCTGATCCAGGCAACATCTTGCGCGGAGGTCTTCCGCTACCTCGTTATGCATTGTAGTATTGAGCGATGGGTAACGAGGTAGCGGAGGCGATGTGAGATTCCGAATCGAGTACGGCTGGGGCGATCGCGGTCAGGCGCTCTATGCACATTTCGAGGCCGACTCCGAGGAGCAGGCCAAGAACACGGCGGTGGCGCTCCTCAACCGCATCCGCATCAACGGCGCGTGGATCGTGCACCAGAACGGCGATGCGCCGGGCTCCGAGACGCAGGTGCCCACCGTGCGCACCGTCGACCACACCCGGTGGCTCTCGTCATAGACTGCGCCGATGGTGCGCACGATCCTCTGCTACGGCGACTCCAACACGTGGGGCTACTCACCCGAGAACGGTGAGCGCCTTGCGCCCGGCGAGCGCTGGCCCGGCGTGCTGGGTGCCCGGCTGGGCGCGTCCGCGAGAGTCGTCGAGGAGGGTCTCAACGGCCGCACCTCGGTGTTCGACGTGCCGGGCGAGCCGATCCTCAACGGCCGGCCGTTCCTGCCGGTGTGCCTCGCGAGCCAGGCGCCGATCGACGTGGTGGTCATCTACCTGGGCACCAACGACGTGTGGCTGCCGTCGGTCTCGGCGATCGACGCCGCGGTGGGCGTGGGCGAGCTGGCCGGCATCGTGGCCGAGAGCGAGTCCGGGCCGGGATCGGCGGCGCCGGGCGTGCTGGTGGTCGTGCCGCCGCCGTTTGCCGAGACCGCCGATGACGAGCCCGGCGCCCGCCGAGGCCCTGGCGGCGTCCCTCCAGTTCTCCGAGGCGTTCGCGGCGATGGCCGCCGGCCGCGGCCTCGACCTGCTCGACCTGCGCGGCGTGGCAGAGTCGAGCCCGCTCGACGGCGTCCACTTCGACGCGGCAAACCACCGGGCTATCGGCGAGGCCGTGGCGGCGGCGCTCTCTAGGTGACGTCGATCGGGGCGACGTCCGAGCGCGTGATCGCGCCCGACGGCCACGTCACCACCACCTGCCAGTAGTACCGGCTGCGGGTGATGTGCTCGCCGTCGCGCGTCTCGCCCATCCACGTGAACGCATGCGTGCCGAGGTTGGGATTGTGCCGGTTCTTGAGCGCGATCCACCCGGCGGCGGGATCCTTGTAGATCCGCATGCTCACGCAGAGCGCCTTTGCGGGCAGCGTGAAGTGCAGCGAGACCCCGGCGGCGGTTGATCCGCTCGCCGGCAGTGCGATCACATGCGGCGCCGCCGCGTTCGGGGCGCGCGGCAGACCCAGGACGCAGGGCGGCGTCGCTGTGGCATGTGCCCGCTCGTGATCGTGCACCAGGACGATGGCCGTGCAGGCGGCAACGACGAGGCCGGCCATCCAGATGATCCGCAGCCGGTGCCGGCGCCGGCCGGGCGGCCGTCCGAGCTCGTACCCGCCCACGATCGCGTCGATGTCGCCGACCCGCGCGATCGCCAGCCGTTCGCTCTGCCACTGCGACAGATCGTGGGCGCTGGTCTCCTCCGCGGCGATGTCGCGCAGGTGCCCTTCCACCTCGCTGACGATGCGCCGGCGCTGCACCGGGCCGGTGTCGAGGTCGCGCTTCAGCACCTTCACGTACCGCGAGATGGGCGAGACCGGCGCCCGGGGCGCGGTGTCCGCCTCGAGCGGCGAGAGGCAGTGCGGGCACACCAGATCGTCGCCGATCGCGCGCCACTGCGGCCGGGTGTCATCCGCCTCGCGACGGCATCTGGCGCAAAAATCGGCACGTATCATGTGTTGATTTTACACAAGCGGGTTGACTACCTAGTTCGGCGAGGTATGATCGCCGCATGTTCACACCTCCCGTCGTCATCACGCACAACACCCAGTTCATGGAGGCCGGGGCGCCCATCGTGCTCCGCGGCGTTGACGTTCCCGGCGACAACACGCCGACAATCGTCGACAAGCTCGGCAACGTCAACTTCGTCCGCATCCGCATCGACTGGGCCGATATCGAGTCGTCCCAGGGCACGTTCGATCCCGCTCCACTGGCCAAGCTCGACGCCGAGGTGCAGGAGTACCAGGCCGACCGCGTCCAGATGCTGCTGCGACTTCCACATCACCACCGCCAACCCGATGCCGGCCTGGGCAGAGCCAACACGGGTGCCGACTGGTGGACGTCCGCGAGCTCGCTGCCCGACTACGAGCCCTTCGTCAACATGATGGTCAACCGCTACGACGGGTACTCCGACGTGATGGGCTACGAGCTCTGGAACGAGCCGCAGGGCGCGTCGTCCACGGCGGCGGGCACCGAGGAGGTCATCCGGTGGGAGTCGCAGCTGATCACCGACGTGCGTGCGATCGACAAGCAGCGGGCGATCGTCGTGATGCTGCGCGGCGGCTGGGATCTGGGTCTGCGGCATGCGAAGCTGCACGACTTCGGGGACACCCATCACCTGGTGCTCGACTTCCACGACCAGTTCTGCGGGTGCCTCACGGGAGACCAGGACGGCTACTCCGCCGACGGCGAGACCACCATCAGGCCGTCCAACCAGATGACCAACAATCTCATCGACGACTACCAGGGCACCTCGGCCGATCAGGCCGCGCACCTCGCCTACGTCGATCGCTGGGTGAAGACGCTCAAGCGGCCGGTGATCGTGGGTGAGTTCGAGGCCCAGGCGACCGATCCGCACGGGTCGGTGTTCCAGGATCAGCTCACCACGCTGATGGCCCAGAAGGGCTATAGCTGGGCGCGGTGGCAGGGCCCGGGCACGTGGCAGCTCGCCACCGGCAGCGGGTATGGCGTCCTGAACGACGAGGGAATCGATCTGGCTCAGATCCTGGCACGGTAGGGTGCCCGGTTGTGCCGCACTCCGACCATCGCCGCTCCGAGGTCCGCCCCACGCAGGAGCAGTACTTCATGCTCCTGGCCGTGGCGACCCGCGAGCGCGCGAACTGCCTGGGCCGCCACGTCGGCGCGATCCTGGTGGCGGATCAGCGGATCATCGCGACCGGGTACAACGGCACGCCCACAGGATTCACCAACTGCGATGAGGGTGGCTGCCACCGCTGTGCCCATCCCGAGGACTACGAGGCGGGGCGAGGGTACGACGTCTGCATCTGCGTGCACGCCGAGCAGAACGCCGTGCTGCAGGCGGCAAAGCTCGGGTACACGGCCAACGGCGCCACCTGTTACTCGACGCTTCGGCCCTGCTTCGGCTGCCTGAAGGAGCTCTACCAGGCCGGCGTCACGGGCGTGCGGTACCTGAATGAGTGGACGCCGAAGGTGCCGGTGGAGGCTGCCGCCTACGCCGCGCTGCTCGATGAGATGCGCTCTCACGGGGTGGCGGTTGACCCGCTCGAGCTGCCCCAGAGCCTGCTCGATCTGCGCTCCGTGTAACAATCACCGTGAGCTTTTGCTCATGTTGCTCCTTGATCGTACGATTACGCATTCTGAGTCGTAAACGTCCGAGGAGCACCACATGCGGGGAAGAGTTCGAGGCGCGGCGGTTGCCGCCCTACTGCTGAGCCTGGCGCTGCCGGCTGGGGGCAGCCTGGCGGCGGCGAAGCCCGTCCTGGTGCCGAGCCGGGTGCTGGTCGGAACGGGGAGCGGGCTTCAGCCGATCGTCGCGGCCACCGGCGTGACGGGGTCGTTCATCAGCGGCCCGCGGGCCGACAGCGTGGTGGTCTCACCCGACGGCAAGACGGCGTTCACCGCGACGGACGCGACCATCTCCCGCGTCGATCTCAATACGGGGACGTCCCGGACGCTCGCCACGCTCACGGGTGACATCCGCGGGCTCGCGCTGAGTCCCGACGGCGCAACGCTCTACGCCTCGACGGCTTCGTTGGCACAGGACTCGTCGCGATACCAACTGACCGCTGTGCCCGTGGCGACGGGCACGCCGGGCACGCCCGTGGTGCTTCCCGATCAACCGAAGAAGGGCGCGCTCGCGATCACCCCCGACGGCTCGCGCGCCTACGTGGGCGTGAGCACGGAGCTGGTCTCGGTCGACCTGAAAAGCGGTGTGGTCTCGCCGGCCGTCCCGCTCTACAACCTCCCCAGCGCCATCGCGATCACACCCGACGGGAAGACGGTGTGGGTGCTCCTCGGACACGGTGGGCTCGTGGCGTTCAGCGTCGCAACCGGTGCCCAGACGGCCACCATCCCGGTGCCGGATGAGTTGCCGGCGGACATCGCGCTCGCGCCCGACGGGGTGCACGCCTACGTCTCGCTCGAGATCTCGGGCGAGGTCCTGCCGGTGAACCTCTCGACGGCGACCGCTGGGACGCCAATCCCGGTGCGCGGATCGACCGACCTCTCTCAGCTGCCGTTCATGGTGGCGGTGACGCCCGACGGCAAGCGCGCCTACGTCGCCGACCATGTCACCGATGCGGTCACCCCGGTCGTGCTCGCGACGGGCCTGGCGACTGCACCCGTTTCGGTGGGCGGCCCGGTCAGCGTCGAAGCCATCCCGAGCCAGTCGCCTGTCGCGAAGCTGAAGGTGAGCGCCGCGCGCGCCGGCAAGGCCTCCATTCTCGACGCGGGCGCCTCGTACGGCCAGACAGCGGCCATCGCGAGCTACGTGTGGCGGTTTGGCGACGGGACCGGCACCACCACCACGAACCCGGCGGTGAAGCACGTGTTCAAGCGGGCGGGCAAGTTCGTCGTCTCGGTGCGCGTGACCGATGCCACGGGCACCAGCACGACGCGGGTGTTCACGGGCCAGTCGGTGCTGCGCAACGGCAGCGCCCTGGCCCTGACCAGCCAGACGATCACCATCAAGAGGTAGGGAGCACACATGCGAGGACGGATACGACTCGCGGCCGCGGCAGCCGTGGTGATGGGGGCAGCGCTCTCGGCGAGCGCCGGGGCAGCGGCGGCGCGACCCGCGCTGCGACCCGCAGACGTGGTTTTCAGCACCTCCGCCGGCCTCCAGCGGATGGCGCCGGCCACCAGCGCGCTGACTGCATCGATCCATGGGTTCGTAGGCGGGAGCATCGTCGTCACTCCCGACGGCCGGACGGCATTCACGGCCTCGGATACGCAGGTGACCTCGGCGAACCTCACGACCAACACCGCCGGCCCGGCCGTGACCGGCCTCACCGGGTGGGTCACCTCGATCGCGCTCAGCCCCGACGGCGCGACGCTCTACGTGACCACCGATGAGGTCTCGCCTCCTGACCCGGAGGTCGATCTGCTCTACCCCGTCAATGTCGCGACGCGCGTCGCCGGCACGCCCATCGTCCTGCCTGACTACCCGCGTAATGGAACGCTTGCGATCACGCCCGACGGGGCGAAGGCCTATATCGGCGCGGGCTACTCGGTGCTGGTCGTCGATCTGAAGGGCCACGCTCCGATCACCACCATCCCGGTGAGCCGGCTGCCTGCGTCGATCGCCATCACGCCCGACGGCACCACCGCGTGGGTCGCGCTCAGCGTGGGCGGTCTCGTGCCGATCACCGTCGCGACCGGCGCGGTCGGCACGCCGATCCCGATTCCCGACGGCGGCCCCTCGCAGCTCGCCATCTCACCCACCGGCGTGCACGCCTACGTCACGCTCTCGCGCACGAGCGACGTGGTGCCCATCGACCTCGTTAGCCGTACCGCGCGCCCGGCGGTCTCGGTCAGCGCGAACGACCCAACGAGCGGCGACGGCCTCGGGGTGGCGTTCACCCCCGACGGCAAGCGTGCGTTCATCGCCGACCGGTTCTCCGCCTTCGTGCGGCCCATCGGCGTTGCGACCAATGCCGTGGGCACTGCGATCTCCGCCGCCAACCTGGCGGGCATCGCCCTCACGCCCGATCAGCCTCCGGTGGCGGCGCTCAAAATCACCCTGGCCCGTGCAGGCAAGGCGACCACGCTTGACGCACGCGGGTCATACGGGCAGACGAGCCCCATCGCGAGCTACGTGTGGCGGTTTGGCGACGGCACGGGCGCCTCCACCACCACGGGAGTGGTGAAGCACGTCTACAAGCGCGCAGGCAAGCACGTGGTCTCGGTGCGCGTCGTCGATGGGGCGGGCACCAGTACCACGCGCGTGTTCACCGGCCAGATGGTGAGCCGAAACGGTAGCGCCGTCGCGCTCGTCACACGCACGATCGCGATCGCGAAGTGAGCGCTACGAGGCGCGCCGCAGGCGGCGGTGGTCGCTGTCTTCCCAGTCGAACGAGCGCGGGCCCGCGTGGGGAAAGAGCGGCTCGAGCGTGAGCGTCGCGCCGTCGGCGAGCACCTCGAACGGATCGCCCGGATCGACGTCGATGTGGAGCCGGACAGGGCTCCCGCTGGTCCTCATCACCTCGGGCTCGCGCATCTCCGGCCGCGCCGTGATGCGGGCCATGTACTGCGCATGGAGGGCGAGCCGCCACGCGCTCACGTCGGCGCTGGTGTCGGCGGGCATGCCGCAGGCCTCACAGGGCGACAGCGGACGCTTGGGCTCGGAGCACCGATGACAGGGGATGATGATGCGCACGGCCATCTTGTCGGCCAATCCGACGCCCGGCTTGAGGGGGAGCTGCCGGGTGAAGGGCGCTTCTCAAGTTTTTCACCGGGCCTGCCGACAATTTCTGTAATGCGTCGGTACTCGTGCCACCGGCGGTTGGGGGTGGTCGGTGCCATAGCTGCGGTTCTGGCGGTCTCGCTCTCTGCCGTCGCCCCTCATCCCGCCTCGGCTGACACCCTGCTTCAGCACAAGCAGAAACAGCTCGCCCACGTGCGAGCTCAGGTGAACAAGCTCGATCTGCGTTCGGAACAGGTCACCGAGCAGTACGACAAGGCGGTCTGGCAGCTCTCCATGCTGCACGGGGAGATCATCAAGAACACCAACGCGCTGCACGCGGCCGAGAAGAAGCTCGCCGCCGAGCAGAAGTCGCTCGCCGGGCTTCTCGTGACCCAGTACAAGGGCGGCAACACGCAGGAGATGGCCATCGTGCTGGGTGCCCGGAGCCTCTCGCAGGTCGCCAACGGCATCGACTACAAGCGCCGCACCGACCAGGCCATCAGCGAGGCCGTCGTCGCGATCCAGGCCGACCGCGACGCGATCGCCGTCGAGCAGACCCAGCTCTACCGCGAGCGCAAGGACACGCGCAAGCAGAAGGCGCAGCTCGCATTTCGCCGCGTGCAGATCCAGCGGATGCTGAAGAAGCGCCACGCGCTGCTCACCGAGCTCGGCACCGAGGTCTCCGTCATCAAGGGCGCCGACTCCATCGGCCAGGGAAAGCTCGCGCTGGCAGCGCGATCGTGGATCATGGCCGACCAGAAGGCCAACCGGGCAGACCCCGGCGCCGAGCTTCGCGACACGGTCGTGCTGGAGGGCCTCAAGCAGATGGGCGTGCCCTACGTGTGGGGCGGCGCCTCACCCCAGGGCTTCGACTGCTCGGGCCTCGTGATGTGGCTCTGGGCCCATCACGGCGTGTCGCTCCCGCACTTCGCCGCTGCGCAGTACGCGCTCGGCCCTGTGGTGGAGGAGGGCCCGACGCTCGACATCGACAAGCTGCAGATCGGCGACTTGCTCTTCTTCCACGACCTGGGCCACGTCGGCATCTACGCCGGCAACGGCCTCCTGCTGCACGCGCCGCACACCGGCGATGTGGTGCGGCTCGAGTCGCTCTCGGATCCGTGGTTCACCAGCACGTTCGTGGGCGCTACCCGCCCCGGCCCCGCCTGATCTACGCTTTGGAGTAGATGCACTCAGCGCCCGAGATCAGTCCCCAGGAGGCCCGGCGCCAGCTCGACGAGGGCGAGGTCTCGGCCCTCGACGTGCGCGAGCCGTACGAGTGGGAGGCCGGCAGGCTTGCAGGGTCGCTCTGGATCCCCATCGGCCAGCTCGGCGGACGCCTCGATGAGCTGCCGTCGGGGCCGCTCCTGATCGTGTGCCGCTCGGGGGCGCGCAGCGGGCAGGTCGCCGACGCCCTGGTCGAGCGCGGCTACGACGCGCGCAACCTCGCCGGCGGCCTCCAGATGTGGGAGCACGCGGGGTTCCCGCTCGAGCCGGAGGGCGGCTCGGTCGCATGACCGCGGTGCGGATCGGCACCTGCTCGTGGGCCGACAAGTCGCTCGTGGAGGTCTGGTACCCGCCGCACGTCAAGTCGGCGGAGGGACGCCTCAAGTACTACGCCGAGCTGTTCGACACCGTCGAGGTGAACTCCAGCTTCTACGCGCTTCCCACGCACGAGGCGGTGGGCAACTGGGCCCGGCGCACGCCCGAGAGCTTCACCTTCCACGTGAAGGCCTTCGGGGTGATGACCCGCCACCCGGTGAAGATCGAGCAGCTGCCGCCCGACATGCGAGACGGCGTGGAGCTGGATCACCGCGGCCGGGTGAACCACCCCAGCACCGAGTTCCGGGAGGAGGTGTTCGAGCGTTTCCATAGCGCGCTCGAGCCGCTGCGCTCGGCGGGGAAGCTGGGTGGGATCCTGATGCAGATGCCGCCCTACTTCACGTTCAAGCCGAGCGCCTTCGCCTACCTGGAGTGGGCCCAGGAGCAGCTTCGTGGGGACGAGATGCTGGTCGAGTTCCGGCACCGGAGCTGGCACGAGGAGGGGAACACCGCCGAGGTGCTCTCGTTCCTCGAGCAGCGCCGCGCCACCTACGTGATGGTGGACGAGCCACGGCTCGACGCCTACAACATCATCCCCACCGTGATCGCCCACACGACGCCCACGGCCTACCTGCGGCTGCACGGCCGAAACGCCGATACGTGGCAGGTGAAGGGCAAGAGCGCCGCCGAGCGGTTCGATCACCTCTACTCCGACTCGGAGCTCTCCGAGTGGGTTGATCCGCTGCGCGAGCTCACGGGCGAGTGCGACAACGTCTATGCGATGTTCAACAACAACGGGCGCAGCGTGGACATCAACCACATGCCGATCGCCCAGGCACCAGTCAACGCCGAGATGCTGCGCGCGCAGCTCGAGGCCGCCGGCGTGCCCACCCAGCTGCCCGTCTAGCCGCGGACGACGATCAGCACGAACGTGAGGATGCCCAGCGCGACCCCGCCGCAGGTGAGGAGCAGGCTCGAGCGCTGGTCGTGGGGCGCGAACTCGCCGCGGTCGAGCGCCGCCTCGATGTTCTGCTGGCGCTGGTAGGCGTAGGCGATGCAGGCGATCCCGAGCAGCGCGAAGCCGGCGCCGAGCAGCTCGTACGGCCACTTCTTGGTGTGCGCGAGCTGGGGCACCACCTTGCCCGCTGCCAGGCTGACGGCGAGCGACGTGAGCCCGGTGCGCCACCAGGCCAGGTAGGTGCGCTCGTTGGCAAGGCGCGTGCGGCGGGTCGCGTCGATCGCGTCCTCGTTGGGCTCGTGGCCGGCGCGGCGGGAATCGTCGCTCACCGCTCACCGCCCGCGGCTTCGAGCAGCTGCTGGAGCGCCACGTCGCCGTTCTGGTCGGCGGCGTCGAGGGCCGTGTAGCCACCCACCTGCTGGGCGTTCACGTCGGCGCCGGCCTCGAGGAGCATCGTGACGATGCCCGCATGTCCGGCGGCCGCGGCCGAGTGGAGCGCCTGCAGCTCGAGGCCGTTGGTGGAGGTCGCCGAGACGTCGGCGCCCGCGTCGATGAGGAGCCGCGCGGCCTGCGCGTTTCCGAAGAACGCCGCCAGCTGGAGCGGCCGGAACCCATCGACGTTCACGGCGTTTGCGAGGTCGGGGTTTGCATCGAGCAGGTCGTTCACGCGCGAGGTGAGCCCCACCGCGGCTGCGTCGAAGATGTCGGTCGTGGGCGTGGCCGCCAGGAGCGCCGAGACTGCCTCGCTGTGGCCGCCGTAGCGAGCGTGGAGGAGCGCCGAGAGGCCCAGCTCGTCGCGGGCCGCGGCCAGCGAGCGGTCGGTCTCGAGCAAGCGGCGAAGCGCTTCGGAGTCGCCGTTCTCGGCGGCGGTGATGACGGCTTCGCGATCGCTCATGGCCTGGCGGGAACCCTACCGCCGTAGACTGCGCCGATGCCGACCTCCACCGTTCGCACCACCTGCCCGCGCGATTGCTACGACTCCTGCGGCATCCTGGTCACCCTCACCGACGGCAAGATCAAGAACGTCCGCGGGGACATCGACCACCCCATCAGCCGCGGGAAGCTCTGCCGGAAATGCACGATCGGGTACAACGGGGCGTTCCTCGATCGCGATCAGCGGCTGACCACGCCGCTTCGCCGGGTCGGCCCCAAGGGCGAGGGCCGGTTCGAGCCGATCTCGTGGGAGGCGGCGCTGGCAGAGATCGGCGCCCGGTTCTCGGGCATCGTCTCCGAGCACGGCGCCGACACCATCCTGAACGCGCACTACACGGGGACGTGCTCGGTGCTGGCCTCGGCGCTTCCGATGCGGTTCTTCCACCGGCTGGGCGCGACCGAGGTCGATCCCGACTCGGTGTGCAACAAGGCCGGACACGTCGCCCTGGACTACGTGTTCGGCAGCTCGACCACCGGGTTCGACCCGCGCACGAGCGCTGACACGCGCTGCGTCCTGGTGTGGGGCGCCAACCCTGCGGCGTCCGGGCCGCATCAGTTCGAGCACTGGCTGGGAGCGTCGCCGGGCACGCTGATCGTGGTGGATCCGCTGCGCACCGAGACGGCGGCGTCGGCAGGCATCCACCTCCAGCCGTTCCCCGGTACGGATGCCGCCCTGGCGTTCGCGATGCTGCACGTGCTGCGGCGCGACGGGCTCATCGACGCCAGCTTCGTCGAGGCGCACACGCTGGGCTACGAGCAGCTCGAGCCGATGCTCGCAGAGTGCACGCCGCAGTGGGGCGAGGCGGTCACCGGCGTGCCTGCCGGGCTGATCGAGCGCGCGGCCCATGCGTACGGCACCGGCCCGTCGCTCCTCTGGATCGGCCAGGGGCTCCAGCGCCAGCCCACCGGCGGGAACGTGGTGCGCGCATGCGCGCTCCTGCCCGCGGTCACGGGGAACGTCGGCAAGCCCGGAGCCGGGTTCCTCTACATCAACGATCAGCTCGACATCGACTTCGACTACGTCGTGGGGCCGCATCTCGGCGAGCTGCCCGAGCCGGTGAGCCACATGGATCTCGCGGGGCGGCTCGAGGATCCGATCAGATCGCGTGCGCTCATCTGCTGGAACATCAACATCGCCGCGTCCAACCCCGAGCAGGCCAGGCTGCACCTCGCGCTCGAGCGCGAGGATCTGTACACGGTGGTGATCGATCTCTTTGCGACCGACACCACGGATCACGCCGACATCGTGCTGCCGGCCGCGAGCTTCCTGGAGTTCGACGACCTGGTGGCCTCGTACTTCGATCTCACGCTGTCGGCTCAGGCGAAGGCGTCGGAGCCGCTGGGCGACGCGCTCCCCAACACCGAGATCTTCCGGCGGCTGGCGGCGGCGATGGGGTACACCGAGCCGGAGCTCTACGAGCCCGATCACGAGGTGATCGCGGCGCTCCTCGCCCAGTGCGGGGTCGGGCTGAGCTTCGATGAGCTTGCCGCGGCGGGCACCGTCCCGCTCACTGCCGAGCCGGTGATGCAGTTCGGAGACCTCCAGTTCCCCACGCCCAGCGGTCGCATCGAAATCGCCTCCGCCGCCGCGGAGGCCGACGGCCATCCGCTGCTGCCCCAGCCCTGGGCAGACGCCCGGCCGGAGAACCATCTGCTGCGGCTGCTCACCCCGGCGTCGCGCTGGATGCTGAACGACACCTTCACCAACGACACCAAGATCTCGAAGCGGCTGGGCGCCGCCGAGATCGCGCTCAATCCGGCAGACGCTGCTCGCCGCGAGCTGTGCGAGGGCGATCGCGTGACCGTGGCAAACAGCGTGGGCTCGCTCGAGCTCTCGCTGCGGCTCTCCACCGACGTGCCGCCGGGCGTGGCGCTCTCACCGAAGGGCCGCTGGCCGAAGCGCGAGGCCGGCCACGCCAACGTGAACGTGCTCAACCCGGGAGCCAAGAGCGACATGGGCGGCAGCTCGGCGGTGCACGGGATCGAGGTCTCGGTCAGCGTCGTCTCGCCCGCGCCCTGAAGCACCGTGAATCAACGGTGTCAGGCACCAGCGATTCACGCACGGCGCCCGAGACGGCTGCCAGAGCCAAATGCCGGCCGGCCGAATCTCAGTGGAATTGCATTCCATGAATCAGCGATGAATCAACGATGAATCAACGGTGCCTGGCACCGTTGATTCATCCGAATCCCCCCGCAGGGGGTTTAGCCGCGGCCGCTTTCTGTCGGTAAGAGAACGGGTGGCTACCGTCGCTGGGCGCGTGCGGTGCCGCATGGTCATTGACAGTGGGGGCAGCGTGGGCATCGTTGGCATTCAGCCATCGCTTGAGCAACTCGTGGAGGCATTTGCCCGCGTGGGCACCGCCGATTTCGAGCGCGACAACGGCGGCGTGCTGCGCGTGAGCTCGGTATGGGTCTCGGGCACCAGCCTGCACGGCACCGCCGAGCGCATGCGCGTCGTGGGCGGGATGGAGCTCGTCGGCCGCGTCGAGATCGACGGATCGCGCTTCGCCGTGCGCTTCATGGTGGAGCGCGCGCAGTACGACAGCGCGCAGGTCGCACGCGTGCAGATGCGCGCGATCGAGGGCCACTTCGAGTCGGACGTCGAGTTCGTCCACCCGTCGAAGCCCATCCGCGGGCGGGCCCGCCTGATCGCGGTGCACTGCCACGACGTGAAGGACGGCGAGACCGTCATCGCCGCCGTCGAGGGCCTCTCCGGCACCGGCGTGATCGTCTCGACCCACCAGCCGCTGCGCCGCTACGACGTGCTCGAGCTGCGAGCGCGCTTCGGCGGCGAGCTCCTCGACGGCGAGGTGCAGGTGGTCGATCTCACGCCGCCCTCGGCCGACAAGCCCTCAACGGTCGAGTGCCGCTTCTGCGACGGCAAGCGCGGCCGCATCGGCCAGGTCTCACGCATCTTCGAGGAGTACGACGAGCAGCGCGAGTCCGTGGGCGTCACCGATTTCGAGGGCATGCGCCGCGCGCTGCTCGGCGACGTCGAGGCACCCGAGCCGAAGCGGAAGTCGCTCTTCCGCCGCCGAAGCCGCTAGGCCGCGGGCGGCGGAGCGATGCGGTCGATCTCGGCGAGATCGTCCGCCGACGGCTGCCACTGCCCGGCCTTCACGTTCGCAAGCACCTGCTCGGGCCTGGTCGCACCGGCGATCACCGAGCTCACCGACGGGTGGCTCAGAAGCGCGCCGATCGCGACGTCGGCCAGCGTGATCCCGCGGGCCTCGGCGAACGCCGCCAGCTGCTCGATCTGATCGAACTGGGCGTCGCTTGCGATCGCGCCTCGACCGGCCAGCCGCGTGCCCTCGGGCGCGTCCTGGCCGCGGCGGTACTTGCCGGTGAGAAGCCCGCTCGCGAGGGGGAAGTAGGGGAGGATCCCGATGCCCAGCCGGTCGCACGCGGGCATCGCGTCTGCCTCGAGATGGCGGTTCAGGAGGCTGTACTCGTTCTGCACGCTCACCACCGGCGCCCAGTCCTCCTGCCGCGCGAGCGCGTCGGCCTCCTCGATCTCGCTCGCGTTCACGTTGGAGATCCCGAGCGCGCGCACCTTGCCCTCGGTGACGAGCTCGCTCATCGCGCCGAGCGTCTCGGCCATGGGCGTCACGCCGTCGGGCTCGTGGTACTGGTAGAGGTCGATGTGGTCGGTCTGCAGCCGCTTGAGCGAGGCCTCGCACGCGCGCCTGACGTAGTCGCGTCGGCCGCGGCCCGCGGAGTCATCGCCGAGCTTGCCGTGCATGTCCATCCCGAACTTGGTGGCGAGCACGACCTGGTCGCGCCGCCCACGCAGCGCCACGCCGAGGAGCTCCTCGCTGCCGCCCTGGCCGCCGTAGATGTCGGCGGTGTCGAAGAGGGTCACGCCGGCCTCGATGGCCGCATCCACCACGGCGGTGGTCGCCGCCTGATCGAGCCGCCCGCCGAAGTTGTTGCACCCCAGGCCGACTGCAGAAACCCGCGGCCCGGCGCTTCCCAGCCCCCGCGTCTCGATCCCCGCTACCTCCGACATCTGGCCTCCGTCATGCTCGAGTGTTCCTCAGTGGACGTGCACGGTAGCGCCGGAGCGAAACGACTCCCGGCAGCCCTCCGAGCAGAAGAAGTACGTGGTGCCGTGGTCGTCCAGCCGCAGCGCCCTCTTGCGGTCCACCTTCATCCCACACACAGGATCGGTCACTCCGCGCCGCATCGTCAGCCCAATTAGGGTGACGAAGACGACGGTTGCGACGGCGTTCAGCACCAGCTTGTAGTCGAGCGCCACCGTGCCGAACACGTCGGCGGAGGTCGGCCGCGTGTCCGGGATGAGCCCGGCGGTGTCGAAGATGGCGTCCACGGCGAGCGCTGCGACCACCATCGTGACGAACATCAGGCCCACGAGCCGCAGCGTGAAGCTCCAGCCGTAGTACTTGCGGTAGATGGCGATGATCGGCAGCACGAGCAGGTCGGCGAAGATGAACGCGATCACGCCGGCGAAGCTGATCCCGCCCGACCAGAGCACCGCCGCCAGCGGCACGTTGCCCACCGAGCAGACGAACGTCGCGATGGCGATCAGCACGCCGATCACGGCGTTTGCCAGGGCGTTCAGCGGCCCGGGCAGGCCCGTGTCGAAGATGTCCTGGAACACGCGGTTGGGGACGAGGCTCACCACGCCTGCCAGCACGAACCCGGCGGTGATCTCCTTCCAGAGCATCTGCCAGTCGCCGCGGAAGTTGTGGGCCACGTCCGACCAGGCATCGACCGAGGTGAGGCGCTGCCGCCAGCTGCTCTCGCTGGAGGAACTTTTGTGCTGATGCCCGTCGTCGGCGGCCACGGCGTGGTCCCGCGCCTCGCGCTCGACCCGCGGCGAGATGAAGACGCGAAGGAGCAGCGCGATCAGCCCGATCATGATGAAGCCGCCCACGAACTGCGCGAGCGTGAACTGCCAGCCGAGGAGCACCCAGAGCACGAGCCCCAGCTCCCACACGAGGTTGGTCGATGCGAACTGAAACGCGATGGCCGACATGGCCGACGCGCCCTTCTGGAAGAGCGACTTGGCGATGGCCGTGGCCGCGTAGGAGCATGACGACGATGCCGCCCCCAGCCCGGTGGCCCACGCCAGCGGCGCCGCGCCCGATCCGGCCAGCCGCCGCTCGATGCGCTCGCGCGGGATCCACGCCTGCACCACTGCCGAGACGGCGAATCCCAGCACGAGGGCCCACCACACCTCCCATGCCATCAGAAGCGCGTTGCCGATGGCCGTCGTGACGTTGCTCACAGCGACGCCGCGGCTTCGGAGAGGAGCGCCGAGCCGCGGTCGGTGAGCGCATACATCGTCATCTTGCCCTGCTTGCGCGCCCGCACGAGGCCGGCGGTCTTCAGCACCCGCATGTGGTGGGAGACGAGGTTCTGGGACCGCTGCGCGATCCAGCTCAGGTCACACACGCAGAGCTCGCGGTCGCCGCGCAGCGCGAGCGCCAGCGTGAGCCGGGTGGGGTCGCCCAGCGCGTGGTAGCCGGCCGCCAGCAGCTGGGCCGTACCGTCGGCGGGCCGCTGAGCCCGGAGCCGCTCTCCCTCGGCGGCATCGATGTGGAGAAGCTCACCATGTTCCATGCCGACATACTAACAGATGTTGGTATGATCACATGTGCCAATCGTTGGCTCCTAGCTGGGCAGCGGGCTACCGTTTAACCCATGTATCCAACGATCACCCGAATCACCACGGACGACGTCTACCGCCTGGTTGCTGAGCTTCTGGAGCGCACCACGGCCATCCCCGAGCCGCCGGTCGCCGCGCCGCTGCCCGCTCGCTCGGCGCCGTTCAACATGCTCGACCCCAAGCAGCGCGGCTGACGTTCCACGTCGCGGAGTCAACGATCTCCGCCCGCGAGGTGTGGGAAGTCGCACATTGCATTGCCGAAAGCGCCCCCGTGACTAGAATGGGACTACCGATCTGGAGGCTTTCACATGCGCAGCGATCTCGAGTTTGAATCGACCGGAACCACCACGTGCGGCTACTGCGGTGTCGGCTGCCGGTTGGAGACGCACGTGCACAAGGGCCGGGTCATGTCCATCTCCCCTGCAATCGACGGTCCCGCCAACGAGGGCCACACGTGCGTCAAGGGCCGGTTTGCCCATCAGTTCTCGCGCTCGCGTGAGCGGCTGACGGCGCCGCTGATCCGCGAGGGCGACGGCTTCCGCCTGGCCACGTGGGAAGAGGCCCTCAACCGCATCGCGACCGAGATGAACCGCATCAAGGCCGACCACGGGGCCGACGCGATCGCAGGCCTCGCCTCGTCGCGCGCCACCAACGAGGACTGCTACCTGATGCAGCGCATGATGCGCGCCGCGATCGGCACCAACAACATCGACAACTGCTCGCGCGTGTGCCATTCGCCCACGTCGTTTGCCTTGCGAAAGGCGCTGGGCCTCTCGGGCGCGACCGGCGCGTTCGTCGACATCGACAAGACCGACGTCGTCATCATCATCGGCGCCAACCCCACCCAGGCCCATCCGGTGGTCGGCGCGCGCATCAAGCAGGCCGCCCTGCGGGGCGCCAAGCTCATCACCATCGACCCGCGCCGCATCGAGCTGGCCGACTACGGCGAGCTGCACGTCTCGCCTCGCCCGGGCACCAACGCCGCGGTGCTGCTCGGCCTCATGCACGTCATCGATCGTGACGGCCTGGTCGATCAGAAGTTCATCGACGAGCGCACCGAGGGCTTCGAGGAGGCGCAGGAGCTGTGCAAGCTCTACACGCCCGAGGCCGTCGAGGAGATCACGGGCATCCCCGGCGCCGACATCGAGGCCGCCGCGCACATGTATGCCGAGGCCGAGAACGCGTGCTTCGTCTGGGGCCTGGGAGTGACCGAGCACAAGTACGGCTCGGAGGTCGTCCAGCTCATCTGCAACGTCGCGATGATGACCGGCAAGCTCGGCCGCCCCGGCTCGGCGCTCCTGCCGCTCCGCGGCCAGAACAACGTGCAGGGCTCGTCCGACATGGGCGCGCTGCCCGACACCTACACCGCCTACCGCTCGGTCGGCGACGAGGACGTCGCCCAGCAGTTCGAGGCCGCATGGGGCGTCGATCTGCCGCGCGAGAAGGGCTACACCATCCCGCAGATGTTCGACGCCGCGGTCGATGGCCGGCTGAAGGCGATGTACATCTTCGGCGAGGACGTCGCCCAGACCGACCCGGACACCAAGCACGTGGTGGCCGCGCTCGAGAACCTCGAGTTCCTGGTGTGCCAGGACATCTTCGAGACCGAGACCACCAAGTTCGCCGACGTGGTGCTGCCCGCCTCGTCGTTCCTGGAGAAGGCCGGCACGTTTACCAACGCCGAGCGCCGCATCCAGCTGGTGTCCCCGGCGATCGAGCCTCCCGGATCGGCCAAGACCGACTTCGACATCATCAAGCTGGTCTCGGCGGCTCTCGGCCACGAGATCCCGCACGAGACCTCGGCCGACACCATGGACGAGATCGCAGCGCTCACGCCCGACTTCGCCGGCGTCAGCCACGAGCGGCTCGGCCGCAAGGGGCTGCAGTGGCCCGTCGATCCTGAGGGCAAGGACTCGCCCATCCTCTACGAGGATCGGTTCACCCGGCCCGGCGGCCGCGGCGCGTTCGCGGCGCTGCCCTACAAGGCTCCGGGCGATGAGGTCAGCGAGGAGTTCCCGGTCATCCTGGTCACCGGCCGCCGGCTCGAGCACTACAACGCCGGCACGATGACCCGTCGCACGGGCAACCTCGAGCTGCTGCCCAGCGACGTGCTCGAGATGCACCCCGCCGACGCTGAGTCGATGGGCCTGCGCGACGGCCAGGAAGTGGTCATCCGAAGCCAGCACGGCGAGATCGAGCTGCCCGTGATGCTCACGGAGAAGATCATCGAGGGCCACGTGTTCACCGCGTTCCACTTCCCGGAGATCCGCACCAACCTGCTGGTCGGCCAGGGCGCGGACGTCAACACCAGCTGCCCCGAGTACAAGGTGATCCCGGTCGAGATCCACGCGGTCCCGACGCTCGAGCGCTTCGACATCTCCGAGGCCGCCCTCACCGACTAGGCAAGCCTGCGGCGTGAATAGAAGGTGCCAGGCACTTAATATTCACGCCGCAGACCTGGCCTGCTCAGGCGATCGCGACCGCAGCTTCCGGCGTTGCCACGCGGAAGCTGAACGACTCCTCGATGTAGAGGTGCACCGCCTCGGCATCGTGGTAGACGTAGCCCACCGAGAGATCCTGGCCGGACTCGAACAGGAAGTCACCGCCGCGCAGGCTCACCACCACGGCGCCGTTCACTCCCGGCGCCCACACGAGCGGGCCGCCGAGGATGCGCTTGAGGTGCTCGGCCAGCAGGTAGCCGCCCTTCTCGGTGGTCTGGATGACCTTCGTGTACTGGTCGCGGCCAAGGGCGATGCCGTACGGGCCGCCCACGCCGTTTCGCAGCAGCAGCTCGACCGCCTGGGCGACCTTCGCCGGGTAGTCGTCGATCGACGCTCCGGCCTTGATCACCTTGTGCGGCGTAGCAGCCGTGATGCCCGTGATGCCGGCCTCGTCCCAGCCGTGGAACACGGCGATGTTCTCGGCCGCTGTGACCACCTCCGCCGCCGCATCGAGGTCGTCGAAGTTGATGTCCTCGGCGCCCCGGTCGCCCGCCCGTAGCTCCGAGCGGCTCACCCTGAAGTCGGCGTGGAGCTCTGCCAGCGGCAGCACGATGCGCGAGCGTGGCTCGAGCCGGCTGTTGCCGTCGGCCGCGGCGAACCCGATGCGGGTGACGCGGCCGAGGTTGGTGGCCGAGTACTGCCAGCCCTTGGGGCCTTCGAAGTCGACCAGCCGGCGGGCGGCGAGCCCGGGGGAGAGCCGCTCCTTGGCCTCGTCGTCGATCTGCTGCCAGTTGAGCTCACTGACAGGTGCGTGCTCGCGAAGGAGATGGCTCATGCCGTCACCATCGATCCGAGCCCGAGCGAGCCGTCGACCGGGCTGCTGGAGCCCGAGCCGGCATCGCCCTCGCCGGCCGCCTCGGCGATCTCAGCGTTCTCCACCAGGTCGCCGTCCTGGAACAGCACGCCCTGGGCGATGAGCCGCCATTCGGGCCGCTTGCGGAACAGGAACTCGAGATCCATCGAGAAGTGCTTGTACTCCTCGTGCATCGCGTCGCGGATGACGGCGATCGCCTCGGGATCCTGCTCGAGCGAGAGCCGCTGCTCGTACCAGTTGATCGCCTCGGCCTCTTCGGTGAGCGACGCGAACATCCGGGCCATCGTGCGGGTCTCCTGCGACAGCTCCTCTGGTGGCTCGTGGTACTGGTCAAACCCCATGTGAATCCCTTTCGGAGGATCGGTATCTGCGGGAGAACACTACCCCCGCGGACGCGGGAAATATCCTGCGACGCCTGGCGCTTCTGAGCGCTTTGGGCGCCTAATTCACCATCTCATGATGGTGATTCACCAAATGTTTACCGCGTTGCTTCCGCATCGTCACCCCGCGCGCTCAGGGGAGCATCCACAATCTCTCCGTCAAAAGCTTGAATGCTAACGGAGGGTTTTTCTATGCCGAAGTTGAAGTGGGTCATCGCACCATGCGTGGCCGTAGTTGCGCTGGCCGCGGGATGCGGTAGCTCGTCAAGCAGCGGGAGCTCCACCAGCAGTGGATCGACTCCCTCGACGTCGAGCTCGACGACGTCCGTGCTCGTGGGTGCCGGCTCCACGCTTGTGGCACCTCTGATGGCACAGTGGCAGCCCGACTACGCCAAGAGCCCCGCCGCCGTCACCGTGACGTACGGCGCAATCGGCTCCGGTGGCGGCGTCGATGCCATCACCAACCGCACCGTCGATTTCGGTGCAAGCGACGCTCCCCTGACCCCCGACCAGGCAACTGCGTGCAAGAGCTGCCTGCAGGTTCCGTGGGCGCTCGCGGCAACAGTCGTGACGTACAACGTGAAGGGCGTTCCGAACAACCTTCACCTCACGGGCGATGTGCTCGCCAAGATCTTCCTCGGGACGATCACCACCTGGAACGATCCGGCCATCCAGCAGCTGAACAGCGGCGTGAGCCTCCCGGCAACACACATCACGCCGATCTACCGCTCTGATAGCTCGGGTGACAGCTGGGTGTTCACGAGCTACCTGTCCGCGGTGAGCCCCGACTGGAAGTCCAAGGTCGGCGCCTCCACGAGCCCCTCGTGGCCCACGGGCAACGCTGCCGAGAAGAACTCGGGCGTTGCTGCTGCAGTCCAGGCGACCGACGGCTCCATCAGCTACGTGGCAGTCTCCTACATCGCTGCCGACTCGCTGAACGAGGCCCTGCTGCAGAACGCAGCCGGCAAGTACCAGGAGCCCTCGACCGACAACATCCTCGCGGCGGCCAAGGCTGTCACGTCGATCCAGCCCGACGGCTCGGTGCCGCTGGTGAACCCGCCTGCTTCGGCGGCCACCGCCTACCCGATGTCGACCTACACCTACGCGATCGTGCCGACTCAGGCCACTCACGGCCCGACGCTCGCGGCGTTCCTGACCTACGCGATCACCAAGGGCCAGGCCTTCGGACCTGACCTCGGGTACCCGCCGCTGCCGGCGAACATCGTCGCGCACGACAAGACGGTCATCGCGAAGATCCAGTAGCTCCATCAAGCACCTCTGGGCACCGGCCGACGGCTGGTGCCCAGAGGTGAGTTCACGTCTCCTCAAGCAATCCGCGAACGAAACGACACATCTCCATGGCAGCTGAACTGAGCGACGACATTGGCGCACCCACAGGGGGCCGTCACCTTGGTGACCGTGGCCTCCGTGCCCTCACCACTGCGGTAGCGATCCTCATCGGCGTCATGATGGCGCTGATCGTCTATGAAACGATCAAGGGCGCCTGGTCGTCGATTCAGGCGTTCGGGCTCGGCTTCCTCACGTCGTCTGACTGGAATCCGGTCACCAACGTGTTCGGTGCCCGCGACCTGATCTACGGCACGCTCTTCACGTCGATCGTCTCGCTGCTTCTGGCGGTGCCGATCGGTCTCGCCATCGGCCTCTTTCTCAGCGAGCTGGCTCCGACCGTGGTGCGCACGCCGATCGGCATGCTGGTCGAGCTGCTCGCCGCCATCCCGAGCGTGATCCTCGGCCTCTGGGGCATCATCGTGCTCGGCCCGTTCCTGGACACCCACGTGGAGCCCTGGCTCAACAACCACCTGGGGTTCATCCCGTTGTTCTCGGGGTATCCATCCCCGGTCGGCATGTTGCCGGCAGTCCTGATCCTCACCATCATGGTGGTCCCGATCGTGGCGAGCATCAGCCGTGAGCTCTTCACGAGCGTGCCGTCGGATCTGAAGCAGGGCTCCATGGCCCTCGGCTCCACGCGCTGGGAGATGATCCGGCAGGTCGCGATCCCCCAGGTGGGCGGCGGCCTCGTGGCCGGCATCATGCTGGGCTTCGGCCGCGCGGCAGGCGAGGCGATCGCGGTCACCCAGGTGATCGGCGGCTCGCTCTCTGCGAAGGCAAGCCTCTTTGCCTCGGGTAACACGCTCGCCAGCATGCTCGCCAGCCAGTACCAGGGCGCGGCGACGTCGCTGCAGAAGTCCTCGCTGGTCTATCTGGCAGTCATCCTGCTCGCGATCAGCCTCGTCACCAACGTCGCCGCGCAGCTGATCGTGCGGCGTATGAACGCCAAGCGGGAGGCACGAGCATGAGCAGCGCCGCAGTCGGGCCCAACCCGTTCCAGCAGGTCTCACGCCGGTCGAAGCGCCGCAAGCGCGTGGGCAAGTTCATGGAGGCCCTGGGCGTCGTCGCCTCGGTTGTCGCCATCGCGGTGCTCCTCATCGTGCTGGGAAGCGTGTTCCAGCACGGCGCCGGTGCACTCAGCTGGAGCTTCCTCACCACGACGCCGTCCTCGAGCATCTTCATCACCAACGCCAGCCAGAGCGGCGGCATCGCCAACTCGATCGTCGGCACGGCGATCATGGTGCTGATCGCGACGTGTATCGCGGTGCCCGTGGGCATCCTGGTCGCGATCTTCACTACCGAGTTCGCACCGCCGCCCGCGGCTCAGGCCGTGCGGCTGGTGCTGAACATGCTGGCAGGCATCCCGACCATCGTCATCGGCGTGTTCATCTTCACGCTGATCGTGACGGGCCGCGGCCAGAGCGGGTGGGCAGGCGGTCTGGCGCTCTCGATCATCATGCTGCCGCTGATCGCGCGCTCCACCGAAGAGGTGCTCCTGCTGGTGCCGAGCTCGCTGCGCGAGGGCTCGATGGCGCTGGGCGCGACCCGCTCCCGGTCGGTGCTCACGGTGATCCTCCCGACCGCGCTTGGCGGCATCGTCACCGCCACCATCGTGGCCGTCGCCCGCGCGGCGGGTGAGACTGCACCGCTGCTCTTCACCACGTCGATCTTCGCCAACACCGTCTCGTTCGATCCGAGCAAGCCGATGGCGTCGATCCCGCTCAGCATCTTCGAGAACTCCGAGCAGCCCAGCCAGGCCCTGCAGCAGCAGGCATGGGCAGCTGCACTCGTGCTGATCGCGATGGTGCTGATCGGAAGCCTCGCGGGACGTCTCCTCTCGCTCCGTACTCGACGCCAGATCGAGCAGATGCGATGATGTTGAAAGCTCTCACTTATCTCAAAGGCGGTTTTGCAATCCAATGAGCGATAACCCAGTCACAGCCGAGACGTCCGTCGAGCCCACGGCCGCGGAGATCGGTGTGCCGGCGGAGAGCCCGAGCTCTGTCCCGGCTGCATCACGAATCGCATCGCTGGCCGCCGAGCACGGCGAGAACCCGCAGGAGGGCCACGAGGTGGTGTTTGACGTCCAGAACGTCACCGTCTCGTACGGCTCCAAGCCCGCCATCACCGACGTGAACATGCAGATCCACAAGAACCTCGTCACCGCGTTCATCGGCCCGTCGGGCTGCGGCAAGACGACGCTTCTGCGCAGCTTCAACCGCATGAACGACCTCATCAAGGGCGCGTCGGTGAACGGCACCATCAACTACCACGGGCACGACCTGAACGCCTCGGGCGTGGACGCCGTGGAGGTGCGCCGCCGCATCGGGATGGTGTTCCAGCGGCCCAACCCGTTCCCGAAGTCGATCTACGACAACGTCGCCTACGGCATGCGCCTGCACGGCATGAAGGACAACCTGAGCGACCGCGTGGAGGCTGCGCTCACCGGCGCCGGTCTCTGGGACGAGGTGAAGCACCGGCTCAAGGCCAGCGCCCTCTCCCTCTCGGGCGGCCAGCAGCAGCGCCTCTGCATCGCCCGCGCGATCGCCGTGGAGCCCGACGTGATCCTCATGGACGAGCCCGCATCGGCGCTCGATCCGATCGCGTCGCAGATCGTCGAGGACCTCGTGCAGCGGCTGAAGACCGACTACACGATCGTGATCGTCACCCACAACATGCAGCAGGCCGCCCGCGTCGCCGACATGACCGCCTTCTACAGCGTCGAGGTGACCGAAGGCGAGGACCGGCACGGCATCCTGGTGGAGTACGGCCCGACCTCGAACCTCTTCCTCAAGCCTGCAGACCAGCGGACAGAGGACTACGTGACCGGCCGATTCGGCTAGGGGTGCCAGTATGAGCGAGTCGCGAGAGCGGTTCCACGCAGAGCTCGACGAGCTCGAGGCCGCAGTGCAGGAGGAAGCGGGCCGCATCCGCGTCTCGCTGGCGCGGGTGATCGACATGCTCCAGAGCGGGAGTCCCGCGATCGCCGACGAGATCATCGCGGCCGACGACCCCATCGATCAGCTCTACATCACGGTCGAGCGCAACGTGGCCTCGCTGCTCGCGCGGCAGGCGCCGGTCGCCGTTGACCTGCGGCTGGTGCTCGCGGTGGTGCACATCAACCACAACCTCGAGCGCATCGGCGATCAGTGCGTGAACATCGCAAAGCTCTTCCACCTCACGAAGTACACGCCGATCCCCCCGAACCTCATCCACGATTTCACCGTGATGGCGAGCCGGGCCGACGACATGCTCGCGATCGCGATGGGCTCCTTCGCCAACCGCGACCTCGAGGGGGCGCAGTCGCTCGTGAATCTCGATCAGGCCGTCAACACGGCCCACCACCGGTTCAGCGAACGCTTGCTCGACATCGACGACACCGGCGAGTCGCTCCGCGAGGCGTCGCTTCGCGCGGTGCTCATCTCGCGCAGCCTCGAGCGCATCGGTGACAACTGCGTGGACATCGGCGAGCAGACGGCGTACCTGATCACCGGCGAGTTCGCCGAGTTCACCGACGCGTCCCAGCCCTCGAAGCTCTGACCAGCACCAAAACCGAAAGCCGGCGGGGGTGATGTTGCGCCGGCGGTAGGCGAGGCTCATGACGACTGATCAGATTCTGACCGGGATCGGGCTCGTGATCACGCTGGCTGTGGCTGCCCAGCTTCTGGCCGCGCGGTTCGGTGTCCCGGCGATCGTCCTGCTGCTGCCGGCCGGGTTCGTCGCGGGCAACATCACGTCGGACGTCGATCCCAACCAGCTGCTGGGAGATCTCTACCAGCCGTTCGTGGCCGTGGCGGTGGGCGTGATCCTGTTCGAGGCGGGCTCGCAGCTCTCGGTCCGCGAGATCGATCCCAGCATCCGGCGCGCGGTCGGGACGCTCGTGAGCGTCGGCGTCGTGGTGACCGGCGTCGCGATCGCGATCACGGTGGCGCTCCTGTTCTCGGGGATGAGCACCGGCGTCGCGCTCGTGATCGGCGCGATCCTGGTGGTGTCGGGGCCGACCGTGGTGGTTCCGCTCCTCGGGTTCGTCCGGCCCGCGCGCCGCATCCGCACGCTCCTCAAGTGGGAGGGGGTGCTGGTCGATCCGATCGGCGCGATCCTGGGCGTGCTCGTGTTCGAGGGGGTGCAGGCGGGCCTGGCGGGCGACAAGGCGTTCCACGCGGGCGAGCTCCTCGAGAGCTTCCTCGTGGGCCTTGCCGTGGGTCTGGCGGGCGCCGTGATCCTGGTGCTGCTCCTCGCCTACGTCGATCGCAACATCCCGCGGATGGGCGTTGCCGTGATGTTGACCAGCATCATCGCCGTGGTCGTGCTTGCGGACGTGATCCACGACGACTACGGCCTGCTGGCGGCGACGATCATGGGCGCGGCGTTCGGCAACCAGCGCCGGGTTCCGGTGGCGCACGCGCTGTTCGAGTTCAACGAGACGCTCGTGCAGATGCTCATCGGCGTGCTCTTCGTGCTGGTCTCGGCGTCGGTGTCGCAGGCCGAGGTGCGGCGGGTGCTGCCCGAGGCCGTGGCGCTGCTGGTGGTCATGGTGCTCGTGATCCGGCCGGTGGCCGTCGTGCTCTCCACGGCCGGGGCGGGGTTCGGCACGCGGGAGCGGGCGTTCGCCGCGTGGATGGCGCCACGGGGCATCATTGCCGGGGCGACGGCGTCGTCATTCGGGCCCGCGCTGGCGCAGTCGGGCGCTGCAGGAGCCAACGACGTGCTGCCGCTCGTGTTCTGCGCGATCTTTGGCACCGTCGTGCTGTATGGGCTCACCGCGGCCCCCGTGGCGCGCTGGCTGGGTGTCGCGGGGAAGGGCGGCTCGCGCGTGCTGATCGTCGGCGGGCACGGGTGGGCGCGCGACATGGCAGCGGCGCTGACCCAGGCCGGAGTGGCGGTGAGCATGTGGGTGGGGCCCCAGGACGACCTGGTTGCTGCGCTCGACGCCGGCATCGAGGCCGGTCGCAGCACGCTCATGGTGGACGCACCGGGCCGGGTGGCAGCGCTCGAGGACGTGTCCGATGTGCTCCTGCTCTCGGCGAACGACGACTTCAACACCGTCGCCGCCGCAGAGCTGCGCGACGAGCTGGGCTCAGGGCACGTGTTCAGGCTCGCGACCGATCACGGCCAGGCGGGGTTCGAGCCGCCGGCGCGAGGCGCGACGGTGATCGGCCACGGCGAGCTGACGTTCGCGGAGATCGAGCGCAGGGTGGCCGCGGGAGCGGCCATCTCGAGCGCCGCCGGCGGGATCCCGCTGCTGATCGTGACCGACGAGGGGCGGCTCTCCCCCGTGGGTGCCGACGTACGCGGCACCGCGATCAACCTCGGGTAGTGGTCACGAGTTCTGCGCGGATTCGTCGCGTGCGTTCGGACTGTGCCTGGCACGAGCCGTCACGAGTCTGCGCAGATTTTGCCGCGTACGTTCGGACTGTGCCTGGCACCGTTCAACAGTCGCGAGCGGAGGCCGGCGGTTCCACGCGAGCAGTGGGCGGCGGTCGGCGCGATACCCCCAGCGGGATTCGAACCCGCGTTACCGCCGTGAAAGGGCGGGGGCCTGGGCCACTAGCCGATGGGGGCAGGCGAGAGCAGGATACCCGTCAGTCGACGGAGAGCGACGCGGGCGATTCGAGGTTGCCCAGCGCTTCCTGCAGCTGTTCCCAGGCTTGTGACTCGACCTGCTCGTACTCATCGCCGGCGAGGTTTTGCGTGACCTCGAGGTAGCGCTGCCACACGACCTCGGGGGCCAGGGGGAAGCGCGTGACGATGTCTGTGTGCGTGGTCAAGGGAGTCACATATCTAATACGACGGGGCGGACGGAATGGTTCCCAGGGTGTGAAAATTTCATGCTGATCTGGAGTCGAGCTGCGGGTTCGGGGCCTTGCCGCTGTGATGCAGTGCCAGGCCGGAGAGTGCCTCGAGCACCAGCCGGTGGGCGTTCACCGCGGTGATGCCGTTCACGTCGTAGGCAGGCGAGACCTCGACCAGCTCGAAGCCAACGACGGGGAGCTCTGCGGTGATCCGGCGGATCGCGGTGCCGAGCTCGCGGGTGGTGAGCCCGCCGATCTCGGGCGTGCCGGTGCCGGGGGCGTAGGCGGGGTCGAGCGAGTCGATGTCGACCGAGAGGAACACGTGATCCCACTCACGCGCGGCGGCGATCACCTCGTTGAGGCAGGGGATGAAGCCGCGCTCGTCCAGCTCGTACATCGTGTACCAGCGAAATCCGCTCTCGCGCATCCACGTGAACTCCTCCTCCTCGGGCCACCAGCCGCGCAGCCCCACCTGGATGAACTGATCGCCGCGGATCGCGCCCCGGTCGACCACCAGGCGCATCGGCGAGCCGTGCGAGAGCGTGACGCCCTGGAGGGCCGCGGCCGTGTCGGCGTGGGCGTCGAAGTGGATGACCCCCACGGTCCCGAGGCCATAGTGCTCAGCCACGGCGGTCATGTCGGGGAGCGCGACCGAGTGGTCGCCGCCGAGGATCACGGGAATCGCGCCCGCCGCGCAGATCTCGCCAACCAGCTGCTTGACCGCCTCGTGGCTCTTCGCCGTGTCGCCCGGCGTGGTCTCGGCATCGCCGTAGTCCACCACGTTCAGCTCGGCGAAGGGATCGATGCCCAGCAGCATGTGAGGCCGGGTTGGCGGCACGCCCTCGGAGTCGTCGGCATTGCGGATCGCGCGCGGCCCGTAGCGGGTGCCGGGCCGGTTGGAGACGGCCTCGTCGAACGGCGCTCCGACGATGGCGACGTCGACGCCGTCGAGTTCGGCCGGCGTGAGTGCGAGCGCCAGCTTCGAGAACGTTGCGATGCCGGCGTAGCTCGGCTCGCCCTCCCGGTTGACTCGGGTCATGGGATGCTCCGTGGTGGATTTCGCGGCTGCCCGTGCCGGCGACCGCACCGACCAACCTACCACCTTCAGTCGCGGCTGGTGGCGGCCTCGTACAGCCAAACGATTGCGGTGAGGAAAATGATGCCGCTGGCTGAGAGGGAGACGAACTCGCTGGCGTCCCGGTACCAGCCGAGGTGCTCGTGGGCGACCACCTCGTAGAGCGTCGCGATCATCCAGAGCACCGCCAGGGCGAGTGCAATGGCTGCCGCCGGTCTGCGCCCGCCGCGCTCCCTGGCAAACCTGACCGTCCGGTCGTAGCTCGAGCTCACGATCGCTCCAGGATCCGGCTGCGCTCGATCAGCCATACGAGGGCCGCGAGTGCGATCACGCCCGATACGGACTCGGAGATCACCTGGGCGATGTCGCCGTACCAGCCGATCCTCGGTTCGACGAAGAGCGTCTCGTACGCGACGATCACGATCCACGCGATCGCGAGCAGGACGCCCACCATCGCCACAGGGCGTCGTCGAAGGGAATCCATGCGCCCACTGTACGCCCATCGCCGCCGTGGCGAAAGCGGGTCGCAGACGACCCATCTAGGATTGTCCGAGGGGCCGTTAGCTCAGTTGGTAGAGCAGGGGACTTTTAATCCCAAGGTCGTAGGTTCGATCCCTACACGGCCCATCCGACCTCGCCGTCCTGGAGCAGGAGGATCAGCAAGCGCGTGCCGGTTCGGTTCCCATGCCCCGGTGTACGGTTGTGCCAATGGAGGCCAACTCGCGTTCACGGTTCTCGTCGGGGCCCGTGTCGGCCCTTAGGGCTCGCCAACGATGAAGAACGATCCCGGACGGCAGGGCGAGCGCTGGTTGTTCGTCATCGCGCTGCCCATGCTCATACCGTACGTCGTGCTTGGGTGGATTGCCTTTGACCGCGGGCTCTATTACGTCGTCGCGGGCTTGGTGATTATCGCGCTGGTGATGCTCGCGGCCGCCGTCTACGGCCTCACGCATGACCCACCTCCCACGCCGCCCCTGGTGCCCAACGACCACTTCACATCGTCCAAGCCGTTCGACGCCGAGGACAGACGTATCACCAAGCGCGGTTCCTGACCGCTTAGCGTGCGTTAGCCCTCCCGGAGCGCGCCCGCGGCAGCGGTGCGGGCGGGCCTGCCCCAACCGAACACCCGCACCGCCGTCATGCCGCACACGATTACAACGCTCACAACCGTCATCCACACTCCCCAGGTGGTGGAACCGTCCTCGCCGGCCATCAGCGTGTGCACGACTGAGAGCACGTACACGGCGAACACCGAGTAGTGCAGCGCCCGCCATGTCCGCCAGCCGATCCGTGACTGAAGCTGTGAGGAGATCCAGACCGCGAGCATCAGATACGTGGCGACGATGCCCGTCGCCATGCCCAGCGTCTGATACCCCGTCGCGAAGGGCACGAGCGCTCCGGCAAGCCCGAAGGCCGCGTAGGGGTCGAGGATCGTCGTCACCACGTGGATGCCGATGAACACCAGCGAGACCAGCGAGAGGAACGCGTGGAGCTCGTTGGTGAGGGCGCGCGGCCACCAGGCCGAGCGAACCTTGAGGCTCATCAGGATGCCGGAGACCATCGAGAGTGTCAGCAGGAGAAGCGCCGTATAGCCGCTGGCACGCACGCTGTACCAGGCCAGGTGCGAGGCGCTCATGCGGCCGCTCGCATGTCGGGCGCCGGCCACGCCCCGACTGGCACTGACGCGTCGGAAGTCGTCAGGAGTCCCGACAGCCGATGCTGTTCCAGGAACCGGGCGCCCGCGGCGGATCCCAGGATCAGCGCGGTCTTCGCCGCCACCTCGGCGGTTTCACAGCTCTGCGCATGCACCGAGACTCGCACGAGATCCGTGTCGGCCGGCCGGCGGGTACGCGGGTCGAGCAGGTGGTGCATCGGCCCCGCCGCGGTCTGCCATCGCCGCTTCTCGGTGCTCGACGTGGCGAGCGCTCCGTGACTCAGCGTCACGACCGTCTCGCCGCCGGCTGCGGGCACCGTGATCGGCCAGGTGCTGCGCTCCGGCGGCGACCCCGTCACCGCGAGGTCCCCGCCGGCCGAGACCAGCGCGGACTCCACGCCGAGTTCGAGCAGGCGTGCCAGCGCCGCGTCGACTGCCATTCCCTTGGCGATACCGCCGAGGTCGACGCAGAGACCGCGGGGGATGATCATCACGCCGAGCGGGCCGATGCGGACATCTCGCCAGGTCGCCCGGCGCGGCCTGGGAGGCTGCACATCGATCTCGCCACGAAGCGACGAGAATGTCCGCGCGTAGCCCACGTCGCTGAGGTCGGATCCGAGGGTGGGATCGAAGATGCCGCTGGTGGCGGCCGCAGCCCGCAGAGCCTGGCGCAGCACGCCGGTCAGCGGTTCCCGGGTCGCCACCGGGGAGCCGCTGCGGGCGTTGAGCCGGCTCAGATCGCTCGCTGGGCGAAACCGGCTGAGGGCCGCCTCCCACTCTGCGAAGAGGTCACGCACGTCATCCGCTCGCGCGGCATCGGCGGACGGCAGGATCACCGCGACCTCCGTGCCCATCGCGGCGAAGGTGGCAGTCACGCTACCGGGAAGCTGCTGCCACGTCACGATGCGCCCGTCCCCGCGGAGGGACTGGAGCCGGAACCGCTCCCCAGTGAGCCGCCGCCGCTGTCGTTGGACTGACCCCAGCCGAAGTAGTCCTGGGAATCCGATTGGGACTGCTCCGTCTGCGTGTTCTTCGAGTGGGATGCGGTAGCCGCGGCCGAGCTTTTGCCGGCCGCGAGCACGCCGATCGACGCGAACGAGCCCACCGCCAGCACGATCACGCCGCGTTTCGCGAGGCCGAGGCGTCGCTTGAGCTGAGCGCGCGTAGGGCGGTTGGAGCCGGTTCTTTGCATGCCGTCATGATCACGGCCGAACCTCAGCCCGGTCTTGGCGAGAGCTGAGAGAGAGCTGAGAGCGTGAGAGCGCATGTCGTGCGGTACGGTGCCGGAGAACCGCCCGACCTGGAGGATCCTGATGCCCGACACCACCTGCCACATGTCGATCTCGCTCGACGGCTTCGTCGCCGGGCCGGATCAGAGCCTGGAGAATCCGCTGGGGAAGGGCGGCCTGGGTGTCCACGCATGGCACCTCGGCGACGAGCGCGCCAACGACGCCGATGCCACGGCGGTGAGCTGGCTCATGCGGCCGCGCGGTGCCTACATCATGGGCCGCAACATGTTCGGGCCGATCCGCGGGGAGTGGGAAGGCGACTGGGATGGATGGTGGGGCGCCGAGCCGCCGTACCACGCGCCGGTCTTCGTCCTCACCCACCACGCCCGCGAGCCCGTCGAGATGGAGGGCGGCACGAGCTTCCACTTCGTCACAGGTGGCTTCGACGACGCCTACGCCCAGGCATCGGCCGCGGCCGGTGAGGGCGGCATCGACATCGCCGGCGGCGCATCAACCGTCCGCCAGGCGCTCGCCGCCGGCGTGATCGATGAGCTCACGCTCGACGTGACCCCCGTCCTGCTCGGATCCGGTGAGCGGCTGTTCGACGGGATCGACTCCTTCGAGTACGAGCCGGTCGAGGTGCTCCACTCGCCGCTCGCCACGCACATCCGCTACCGGCGGCCCGCCGCCTGAGGCGTCACTCGCCCATATCCATCTGCATGGATGGAGCGCCACTGGGGTCGGTCAGCCCGGGCACCGTGCCCGGAGAGACGGCGACCCAGAGGCCGAGCACCACCAGCGCTAAAGCGACGATGGGTACCAGCCGCGGGCCGGCGGCCAGCACCTTCTCGGCGAGGATCACGATGGTCACGACAGCCATCCACCAGAGGCTCATCGCCCCCAGCACGAACAGCACCGCCATCAGCCCGCCGGAGCAGCCGACGCAGTCGATGCCGTGGGCAAAGCCGCTTCGCACCGCACCTCCGCTCTGCGCCGCGTGGCAGCGCCGGAGGCATGCCAGCTTGAGCGGCGTCAGCTCGTAGAGGCCCGCGGCAACGATCACGGCACCCGCGGCATACGGCCCGGACTGATCCCATGAGAGCTGCGCGATGTCGAGCGAGGCGATCAGCTCGTACACGCAGTACGCCGCCGCGCCGTAGGCGCTCCACACCAGCAGGTACATCGCCATGAAGATCAGCGTCGGCACGTACGTGGCCCGTCGCGCCACGCCGCGCGCCGCCGGGGCGGCCGTGGGCAGCATCATCGCCGCGGTCATGGTGACCCAGATGCCGAGATACCAGCCCAGCCCGCCGAGATCGGTGCCCGGCCCCTCGTCCATCCCGCGCATGCGCTCGATCGTGACCACCCACGCCACCAGCGCCCCGGCCAGCAGGATCAGCGTCGTGCGAGTCGTGAGTCGCTCCGATACCGCAGTCATGCCTGGCCGGTTCCCAGATCGCTCGCGCCCTACACCCACGTGGATACTCCAGGAGGAGATCGGGGTATCGGGCCGCTGGAGTCTGAAACGAGGAGGCGTTCGATGACGCAGCACGCAATCGGAACCCGTGAGGAGTGGCAGGCGGCCCGCGACGAGCTTGCCCAGCTGGAGGCCGAGCAGGCCGAGCGAAACGAGGAGGTCAAGGCGAAGCGGCGCGCTCTGCCGTGGGTGCCGGTCGAGAAGGAGTACGAGCTCGACACGGCCGAGGGGAAGAAGACGCTCGCCGAGCTGTTCGACGGCCGCTCCCAGCTGCTGGCGTACAACATCATGTTCGGGCCCGAGTACTCGCTCGGTGCCTGCCCGGGCTGCACCGGCCTGGCCGACGTGCTCGACGGCACGCTCATTCACCTGAACCACAGCGACATCACGCTGATCTGCTTCTCCCGCGCCCCGATCGAGCGGCTGACCGCCTACAAGCAGCGGATGGGCTGGGAGTTTCCCTACGTCTCGACCTACAACACCGACTTCGCGGTGGATTTCGGGCTCGCGCTGACCGAGGAGCAGGCCCTGACCCGGCCCGAGGTGAGGGGGATCCTCGACGCACCGCCCGGCTGGCTCGAGGAGTGGGCGGGTCAGATCGGGGCCGACCTGAAGGACGGCCTGCGCGAGAACCCGAGCTGGATCGCCTTCGCCCTCGAGAACGGCACGGTCTACCACACCTACACCGTGTCGGCACCCGACCCGTTCGTCGCGCCATACTTCAGCTTCCTTGAGGAGCGCACCCCGAAGCCCGGGCCGGCCGAGCCGCGATCCTGGCGCAAAGACGAGTACCCGGACCTGGATGCGCCTGGCTGACGGCTCGCGCGTTGCGGTGATCGGCGCCGGCCCTTCAGGTCTGCTCGCTGCCAGGCACGCGCTGGCGGCGGGCTTCGACGTGACGGTGTTCGAGGCTCAGGACGACCTCGGCGGGCAGTGGAACGCGGCCTCGCCGGTGAGCGGCGTGTGGCCGGGGATGCGCACCAACACGAGCCGGTGGATGACGGCGTTCTCGGACTTCCCGGTTCCGCCCGACTACGAGCTCTACCCATATGCGGAGCTGATCCACGCCTACCTGCGAGCGTACTCCGACACGTTCGGCGTGACGGAGCACATCCAGTTCGGGCGCACGGTGCAGTCAGTGCTGCCCGGGTGGACGGTGGACGGCGAGCCGTTCGACGCCGTGGTGGTGGCGTCGGGGCGCTTCCACGCGCCGCATGTTCCGCCGGGGCTCGCGGGATATACCGGCGAGCTGCTGCACGCCTACGACTATCCCGGTGCGGCGGCGTTTCGGGAGGGGCGGCCGCTGGTCTACGGAAACGGCGTGAGCGGGCACGAGATCGCATCCGACATCGCCGACGTGAACGGCGTCATCTCCGCCTACCGCAAGCCGAGGTACGTGCTGCAGAAGGTGTGCCGCGGCGTGCCGTCGGACTGGCAGTGGTACTCGCATCTGGGCGCTCTGCGGCGGCGAGAGCTGCCGCGCGAGGAGTTCGGGCGCATCCTCCGCGAGCGCGTGGTGCGCATCGCCGGCGATCCTGCCGAGTTCGGCGCGCCGGCGCCCGACCCCGACATCCTGCGCGCAGGCGTCTCGCTCTCGCAGGACTACCTCCGCCAGGTGCAGAGCGGCGCCATCGACTGCCGCCCGGCACTCGCATCGGCGGCGGGCCGGACGGTGACGTTCACCGACGGCGAGCGGGCAACCGTCGATGCGATCGTCTGCGCGACCGGGTACGAGCTGGACATCCCCTACCTCGACGAGCAGGTCTGGGCCTGCACGGGGCATGACCTGCGGCTCCACCTGCGCACGTTCCATCCCGACCTGCCCGGCCTCGGTGTGATCGGCCAGTACCCGACTGCCGGCCCGTACTTCCCGCTGCTCGAGCTGCAGGCCCGCTGGATCGTGAACCTCTGGGCCGGCGCGGTCGATCCCCCTCCGGAAGCCGAGATGCGCGCGAGCACCCGCGTCCCGCCCCCGGCGCTCGACTCACACGACGCCCTCGCGCTCGCCTTCTCCGAGGCCTCGGGCGTCGCCCCCGACCTCGAAGCGCGCCCGGAGCTCCGCGAGGCGCTCCTCCTCGGCCCGATGCTGCCGCCCCGCTACCGGCTGGACGGCCCCGGGGCGATGGCCGGCGCAGCGGAGCTCCTCCTCGGCCAGATGGCCACGTCGCCTCGAGCGCCCGTCGAGCCCGGCGATCTCGCCCTGCTCGCAGAGCTCGGGCTGGGCTAACCGAGCACCGCTGCGGCCGCGGCCCGCGCGGTGCGCACAGCTCCCTCCATCCAGCCCGCCACCCAGTGGTCGGCGCCGCAGACGTAGAACGGCGGCTCGTGGGTGCCGTGCAGCGGGCCGACAGCCGTGAGATCCCCCGGAGCCCACTGGGTGAGGTACCCCCTGGTGAAGGGCTCGATCGCCCACTCGACGGTCGCGTAGCCCGAAGGCTCGGCCGCCTGAGGCCCGAAGAGCCGGGCGAGGTCGGCGAGCAGCTGCGCCCGCCGCACCTCGGGCGGCGCGCCCAGGTGAAACGCAAGCCGCTCGGGCGGGACGATCACCGAGAGCACCCCCTCGGCCTGCGGCCACGTCGGCCCCGGAGGGCCCTCGCCGTCGGCCATCCCGTTCTGCCCGCGATCGCGCCAGAACGGCTCGGGATAGGAGATCGCCGCCTTCGCCGCCAGGGCGTGACGCACACGGTGAAGCGAGGCGAGCCGCTCGTTGCTGAGGCCGGTGATGCGTACCTCGCGCAGCGGGCCGACCGGCAGCGCGCAGACGAGTGCGTCCGCGGTGAGCCGCTCGCCGGTGGCGAGCTGCACCGCGACGCGGCGTCCCACATCGATCGAGGTCACCACCGCCCCCAGCCGCAGCCGGTCGCCCAGCCGGCCGGCGAGGGCGAGCGGGAGGGATGCGCTGCCCTCGGCGAGGGTCAGCCCTTCCCACGACTCGTATGCGTAGGTGCCCAGGGCGCCGGCCGCAGCGTCCATGCGCAGCACCGCAAGCAGCGAGAGCCGTTCGCCCGCGCCCGTCGCGCCGCCGAAGTGGGCAACCTCGGAGAGGCGCATCGCCGCCGGCGACACGTCGATCTCACGCAGCCAGTCGTTCACCGACAGGCGGTCGAGGCGCTCGGCGTCGGGGTGGCGCCACGGATCGGCCGGATCAACTGTGCGTGAGAGCGCGGCGAGCTGCTGCCGTACGCGGTCGCGATCCGCGAGGTCTGCCTCGGTCAGCCACGGCGGGTCGTCGCCGACGGTGATGCCCTCCCCGAGGTTCCAGGTCGATTCGCCCGGCTCGTCCACGAACCCGCCCCGGAACTCGAGGCCGAGCTCCCCGGCCAGCCCGCGATACGCCGTATGGAACTCACCGACCAGCTCGCCGCCCATCTGCACGGTGCGGCCGTCCTCCACCACGACCTGGTGGGCACGGCCGCCCGGCCGGTCGCGCGCCTCGAGGCACACCACATCGGCACCGCCCAGCATCAGATCCCTGGCGGCGGTCAGGCCCGCCAGGCCGCCCCCGGCCACGATGACGTCGGTCATTCCCCCGATCCTACAAAGCTATCGCGCCGCGGCGGCTACCCGGTAGGCATCCACGGCCGCGTCGAGCGTCGGGTAGAAGTGCTCTGGATCGATCGTGCGCGTGAGCTCGTAGCGCTCGATCTTCTCGCGCACGGGATCCTTCAGCTCGGCAAACACCAGCGAGACGCCCCGGGCGTTGAGCGCCTCGTCCAGCTCTTCGAGCATGTCCCCGGCGGTGGTATCGACGTCGGTGATCGGCTCCGCAGCGATGACGATCCACGCAGGCGGCGGGTCAGCGTTGCTGAGCTCGAGGACTCGCTGCTTGAATGCCCGGGTGTTCGCGAAGAAGAGCGGCCCGTCGAACCGGAGGATCACGAGCCCGGGCGGCACCGCGGCATCGGGGTACGCCGCCGTGTCGTGGTAGCCGGGGATGCCGTCCACCCTGCCGAGCAGCGCCTGGTACGGCCACCACGCCCGCCGAAACACGTTCAGCACCGAGAGCGCGACCGCGACCGCGATCCCGGCGAGCACCCCGAGCAGCGCGACCCCGAGGAACGCCGCGATCGAGACGGCGAACTCCGTTCGCCGCTGGCGCCAGAGCCGGAGGGTGCCGGGGATGTCGGCCAGTGAGAGCGATGCTGCGATGACGACGGCTGCGAGCGTCGGCTGCGGGAGGTCGCGCAGCAGCCCGGGGAAGAGCAGCAGCATGGCGGTGATCGAGAGCGCACCGACGATGCCCGTGAACTGCGATCTGGCTCCGACCTGCTCGGCGACTGCAGTCCGCGAGCCGCTGGTGCTCACCGGGAACCCCTGAAACAGCCCCGCGGCGATGTTGGCGACGCCGATCCCGATCATCTCCTGATCGCCGTCCACCTCATCCCCGGTGCGTCCCGCAAAGGCCGAGGACGTGGCGATCGTGTCGGCCAGCGACACCAGCGCGATGCCGAGCGCGCCGCCGATCAGCAGCGGAAGATCCGAGAGCCTGATGTCGGGCACCGTGAACGGCGGGAAGCCCTGCGGCAGCGTTCCGACAACCTCCACTCCGCGCTGCTCGAGGCCGGCCAGATTGGCCACGACGATCGAGACGACCACTGCGACCAGCACGTTCGGCACGGCCGGCAGCAGGCGCCGCAGCCCGAACATCACCGCCAGCCCGAGCACGCCGATCCCGAGCGCCGCGGCGACGGTGTCGCCATCACCCACGCCCGTGACGAAGCCCCGGATCTCGTCGATCAGGCCGTTGGCATCGATCGAGAATCCGAAGAGCTTCGGCAGCTGGCCGACCAGGATCGTGACCGCAAGCCCGTTCATGTAGCCGATCATGGTGGGCTTCGAGAGGAGGTCGGCAACGAACCCAAGCCGCGCGATGCCGCCCAGCATCATCATCGCACCGACAATCAGCGCCAGCCCCGAGGCGAGCGCGATCGCGCGCCCAGGATCGCCGCCCGCGCCGATCAGCGGGATGATCGTGGCAGCGATCATCGGGCCGAGCGACGAGTCGGGGCCGAGCACCAGGATCCGCGACGGCCCGAAGACTGCATATCCGACGAGGCACAGGATGGACGTGTAGAGCCCGGTGATGGGCGGGAGGCCGGCCAGTTCAGCGTAGGCCATTCCCTGCGGCACCAGAAGCGTCGTCAGCACGAGCCCCGCGATCACGTCCTTCGGGAGCCACGCTGCCCGGTACTCGCGAAACGCGCGGGCGCCGGGCACTCTCATGAGGCTGCCCGGCACCCGCACACCGTTCGGCTCACGAGTATTCGTCCGCCATCCCGACGCTCAGGCCGTAGAGCACGAGCACGCTCATCGAGACCCCGACCAGCGCCGCCCACGGCTCGGAGAAGATCATCAGAAACCAGAGGACCCCGGCGATCGCGGCCAGGCTCACCCCGAGCGCGCGCCCGTGTCGGTGCCTGGTTGCGACCAGCACGCCGGCGACGATCTGGAGCACGCCCCAGATCAGGAAGATCCACCCCCAGAACTTGAGGTTCGCGTACACCCGGTCGCTCACGAAGTAGTTCGCGTTGTGGATGGCATCGGCGCCGTTGATGAGGTTGAAGAGGCCGACGACGATGAGAATCACGGCCGAGAACGCCGTCCATCCGGCGAGCCTCCCCGCTCGTCCGTCGATGTCTCCTGGTTGACATGGTGCAGCCACGGTCACTCCTTTCGATGGTGGCTAGGCCGGTGGGCCGGGCTCCCAGGGGCTGAAGCCGTCCTCCACGATCGCGGCGTTCAGAAGCGTCAGGCCCAGGTCGGCGAATCGTGTGAGCACGCCCTGGAGCTCGGCCTGATCCCGCACCTGACCGACCAGGATGGTCGTGCCCTCGAGCCGGGTGGCCGCCATGCCGCCGAACGCCGTCAGGCTCTGGTCCCCGAGCTCGCTCGCGATCGTGAACTGGTACCGGCGCGCCGACATGTCTCAACCGTTGCACGCCGTGCGGCGCGCCGCGCGATGGGGTGCTCAGATCACCTGGGTGACCGGGGTTGCTCGAGCAGCCCGAGCGCGGTGGCGCGGGCGACGGCCTCGGCGCGCGAGTTCACGCCGAGCTTGCGGTAGATCATCCGGATGTGGGTGCGGACGGTGTTTCCTGAGAGGAAGAGCTCCTCGCCGATCTCGCGGGCCGACCTGTCGGAGGGGAGCAGCCGCAGCACGGTGAGCTCGGCTCCCGACGGTGCCTGCGCGATCTCCCCTGCGATGGCGCGGTGCTGCAGCCCCTGGAGCTCGTCGGCGACCTCCGCCGCGAGTGCCGAGACCCGGCCGGGATCGGTGAGCTCGGCCATTGCGTCGGCGGCTCGCCGGAGCAGCGACTCGGCCTCGGTGAGCCGGCCGCGGCGCACCCGGATGCCGGCGAGCACTACCAGCAGCCATGCCTCGTGGACGGTCGCGACCTCGTCTCTGAAGAACTGCTCGGCGATCACGAACTCGCGATCGGCGGGTGTGAGCTGACCCTCTGCCATCAGGACCGCACCGACTGCCACGCTGGCGTTTGCTCCGATCCAGCTGCGGCTGGCGTAGGTGGTTCGCACGATCGACTTGGCCTTCTCGGCATGCACGCGCGCGGCGTCGATCCGCCCCTGCTCGGCGGCGACCAGCGCCAGCGTCGAGCGGGCAAGAATGTGGCCGGGCGGCCGGTTCTCGGCATCGGGATGCTCAACCGCTCCGAGCGCTGCTTTCCAGGCGCCGGCGAGGTCGCCGGAGAAGTAGAGCGCGCGGGCGTGCGCTGCGAGCGCCGCCACCAGGACGGGGTCGCGCCCGTCGCGGCCGAGCTCCACTGCGCGCGCTCCGCTGGCGACGGCAAGCGCAACGTCGGTGTCGATCGCCGCCGCTCTGACCATCTCCGCAGTCGCCTCGGTGTAGCCGTCGAAGCTCTCCGGATCGCGCGACCGGGCACGATCGACCAGCTGCAGCAGCCGCCGTCGCTCCAGGGCGCGGCCGCCGAGGATCGACGCCGCGGTGGCCGACGCCGCTGCCACCTGCGGGAACGACACGAGGGTGCCGTCCGAGAGCTCGCCGGCCCACCGAAGCAGCGTCTGGCAGCCGCCTGTCCGGATCAGCTGCAGGTGGTACTCCTCGAGGATCTCGGCCACCATCTGCTCCTCGCCGGCCGCGGCAGCATGTTCGATGGCCTCTACCGGCAACCCCTCCGACCAGAGCCACTCCGCCGCCTGGCGGTGGATCGCCTCGGGAGCGCCTCGATGCTGGTCGCGCAGGCGAAGCGTGGCGAACTCCGCGAACAGCGGATGCAGGCGAAACCAGTCACGGCCGTCGAGCCGCGTGAGCAGGAGGTTGTTGTGTGCGAGCGCTGTGAGCCGGGCTGCCGAATCGTCGCGACCCAGCACCGCGTCGCAGAGCCGCGGTGTGAACCGGCCGAGCACCGAGGCGTGGAACAGCAGCGACCTGGCGTCATCGTCCATCGACGTCAGCACCTCGTTGCTGAGGAAGTCGGCGACGAATTGCTGGCTCGCGCCGAAGTCGCGTACCGCCCGGGGAACGTCGGCGACGCCGGCCAGCCAGAGAGCGGCGAGCACCAGCGCCGCCGGCCAGCCCTCCGTGCGATCGTAGAGGACGTCGCCGTCAGGCGGCTCGAGCGCCTGCAGCCCTCGTGACACCAGAAACTCCTGCACCTCACCGCGCGTGAACGCGAGCTCGTCGGCCCGCAGCTCGGCGACCGCGGAGTACGCGCGCCGGCGGACGACGATCTCGAGTGCCGGGTCGCTGCGGGTGACCATGACCACCCGCGCGTTTGCGGGCAGCCGCGCCAGGAGGTAGTCCACGCTGGCGAGGGACCGCGAGTCCGTGACGACGTGGAAGTCGTCGAGCACCAGCGCGATCTCCCGCTCGAACGCGCCCAGCCCGGCGATGATCTCGTCGAGCGCGGCTTCGACCGGCATGCCGGTGATCGTCAGCCGCTGGATTGCCGTGCGGCCGATCCCGTCACGGATCCGGTTCAGCGCGTTTGCCACGTACCGCCAGAGCCGGGCCGGATCGTTGTCGCCGACGTCGAGCGTCACCCAGGCCACCGGCCCGGCAGAGCGCGCAGCCCACTCGCACACCGCCGACGTCTTGCCGTAGCCGGCCGGCGCGGCGACGAGCGTGAGCGGCACCGCCGAGCCGGCGTCGAGGCGCTCGTGGATCCTCGCTCGCCCGATCCGCGCGGGATGCAGCCTCGGAGGCGCGAGCTTCGACTCGGACAGGGGAAGCTGCTCGCTGGGATTGAGGCTGGCGAGGTCGATGCCACCGGGTGGGTCCCACGATGCGAACAACCTACGAACAGCTTTGCACAACGGGGGTTCATCCTCAAGGCGCCGCAGGGCCGCCCCACCGTCGGTTCACCTGGGTGAGCCGGATCCACGAGCCGGCGTCGCGGTCCCTCCGCCGGTAGAACCCGCGGGAGAGTGGCAGCCGGATGACCAGTCCCGCGCACGACGAGTCGCCCGAGCCGGAGGCGGGGAACCCGCGGCTGGCGATCCTGCTGGCGATGGCGATGTTCGTCCTGGTCGTGGACACATCGCTCATGAACGTCTCGATCTCCGCGGTCGTCCACGACCTCGGCACCACGGTGAGCGGGGTGCAGTCCGCGATCGCGCTGGAGGCCCTCGTGTCGGCAGCGTTCATCCTGATCGGGAGCAAGGTCGGCGACCTGATCGGCCGCAAGCGGGCATACGTGCTGGGCCTCATCGCCTACGCCTGCGGCGCCCTGGCGATGGCGCTGGCGCAGAGCCTGACGGCGGTGATCGTCTTCTGGGCCATCATCGGCGGGCTCGGCGCCTCGCTGCTTTTGCCCGCGATGCAGTCGTTGATCCACGGCAACTTCGCGGGTACCGCGCAGAAGAAGGCCTACGCCCTGGTTGGAGCGTCGGCGGCGATCGCGGCGGCGGTCGGCCCCTTGCTGGGAGGGTTCATCACCACGTACCTCTCGTGGCGCATCGCGTTCCTGCTGGAGGACGTGATCATCGCGGTGGTGCTCGTCAACATCCGCCTCGTGCGCGACGTCGCCTACACGGGGCCTCGCAGCATCGACCTCGTCGGTGCCGCGCTGTCGGTGGTGGGCATGGGCGGGATCGTGCTCGGCATCCTCGTGTGGCAAGAGGGCGGCGAGGCAGTCGGCGCCCTGCTCGTCGTCGGGGCTGCCGCGATGGCGGCGCTCGCCTACTGGCTGGTGCGTCGCAAGCGCCGCGGACAGCCGACCCTGATCGACCCCGGCCTCTTCAGCTCCAGGGTGTTCCGGTTCGGGATCTCCCAGCAGATGCTGCAGCAGATCGCGCTCGGGGGCACGATGATCGTGCTCCCCATCTACCTGCAGATGGTGTTCGAGTATTCGGCGATGCAGGCCGGGCTCTCGCTCGCGCCGCTCTCGCTGACGATGTTCGCCGTGGCGCTGGTGGCCGAGAAGAGGGCGGGCAACCGGCGCGCCAGCAGCATCATCCGCGTCGGATTCGCCCTGCTCAGCGCCGGCCTCATCATCCTGATCCCGATCGTGCCGCGCGCAGACTCCGGCTGGTACCTGGTGATCCCGCTGATGATCGCCGGGGCCGGCCTCGGCCTGCTGGTGTCGCAGCTCAACAACTACACGCTGGCGCCCATCTCCGAGGAGCACGTCAGCGAGGCCGCAGGCGTGAACTCCGCCGCGGGATCGTTCGGACTCTCGTTCGGCCTGGCCTTCGCCGGTGCGATCATGCTTGCCACGCTCTCGCTCAGCTTCACCCACCTCGCCGATTCGAGCACGGTGCTCACGCCCGCCCAGCAGCAACGCGTCTCCGACACCCTCGAGCACGACGCCCAGGTGATGAGCAACACCCAGCTCCAGCAGCGGCTCGCGGGCGAGCCGCAACCGGTGCAGGACGAGATCGTCAGCATCAACACCGACGCCCGCCACCGTGCGCTTCAGGTGGCGCTCCTGATCCCGATCCTTGCCGCCCTGATCGGGCTGGGCAACTCCTTCCGGATGATGCGGCTCCCCGAGCCTGCGTCGTCCGGCTCCGCCGCGGTCACGCTCGGCTAGCGGGGGCCGGAGCCTGCGGCTTCGGGGCCTGGGCAGCCTGGGACGGCCGCGGCACCGCGCCCCGCGACCGGAAGAAGCCCCAGCCCACCAGCGTCGCAGACGCCGCGGTGAGGGCGAGCCCCGCGATGGTGATGGCGTTGTGGAAGTCCGACGTCTGCTGCGCGCTCCAGTGTGAGGTCGCGATGTCGCCGGCGAAGATCGCCGCGAGGATCGTGCCGGTGACCGCGATCCCCGTGGCGGAGGCGACCTCGGTCGCCGTGTCGTTCAGGGCCGCGCCGATGGAGGTGCGATCCTCCGGCAGGCCGCTGATGATGTTGATCCCTGCGACCACGCCCACCACGCGCATCCCTGCCGCCACCAGTACCAGCGCGACGGCGACCCACACGTATCCGATGTGCCCGAGCACGCTGTAGACGGCGAGCCCGGAGACGACGGCGATGGAGCTGATCCACGCCGCCCGCCCGATGCCGACCCACTGCACGAAGGGGTTCACGAACACGCCGCCTGCGATGAGCACGACCACCTGCGGCAGCAGGCCGATGGCCGCCAGCGCCGGCGACCAGCCCCAGTCGAGCTGGAGCTGGAGCGTCACCATGTACCCCATGCCGGCGGTCGCGAGCCCCGTCGCCGCCTTGAACGCAAGGCCGCTCGAGACCAGCGGATTGGCCACCAGCCTGAGGTCGAGCAGTGGGAAGCGCGCAGAGCGCTCGCGAAGGACGAACAGCACCGCACCCGCGACGGCCGCTGCCGTGCTCGCCCACGCAGCCCACGATGACACGCCGTCGTTGACGAAGAGCGTCGGTGCGAGCAGTGCCAGCACGATGGCCGCCGTGGCGAGCACCGCCCCGGCGATGTCGACCGGATCGCGGTGGAGCTCCTCCTCGGCGTCGGCCGCGATGCCGAACCGGATGCCGAGGATCGCGAGCACCGCGATCGGCACGTTTGCCAGCAGCAGCACCTGCCACGGCGCCACCGCGAGCACCAGGCCGCCCACCGTCGGGCCGATCGCGAGCCCGATCAGGCCCACGGTCGAGATCAGGGTGATCGCCTTGACCCGCAGGCCCTCCTCGCCGAACAGCCGGAACGCGAGCGCGATCGATCCCGGTGTGGTCATCGCGGCCGCAACGCCCATCGTCACCCGCACGGCGATGAGCTGCTCGGCGGTCGAGACGAAGGCCGTGGCCAGGCTCGCGACGCCGAGCATGACGAGGCCGATCAGCATGAGCCGGCGCCGCCCGAACCGGTCGGCGATCGCTCCGAACGCCAGCATCAGGCCGCCGAACACCACGGCGTAGGCCCCGGTGACCCACTGCAGGGCGGTGGTGGAGGCGTGCAGGTCGCGGCCGATGGTCGGCAGCGCGACGTTCAGGATGGAGTTGTCGAGCATCTCGAAGAGGAACACCGCCGAGAGCCCGGCCAGGGCGATCCACGCATCCCGAAGGCTTCGGGGTGACTGCCTGGTGCTGAGAACGTCGTCCACGGCTTGCAGGCTAGCCATGAACTTACCGGTCGTCAAGTAACTTAGCGAGTGAGGAGGCTGCCGGTGCCCTCGATCAGGAAGAGCGCGGCGAGGCCGAGCAGCGCGTAGACCGCGATGCCCGGCTGGCGGCGCGTGACCTCCGCCTGGGCCCGCTTCATCACAGCCACGGCGCGCTCGCCGAGGAACACGAACAGGATGACCGGCGCCCACACCAGCGCGGTGGCGATCACGACGTAGACGGCCACGAGCGTCGTCTCTCCCGTGGCGTGCAGGCCCGACGTGGAGATCGTCGTCATCGCAAGCGCGGAGAGCAGCAGGCGCTTGGGGACGCCGATGCCGAGCACGATGCCGGCCGCGAGCGTTGTCCCGACGCGCAGGCGGGTCAGCCGCTCGAGGATCCGGCGCGTGCGCTCGCTCTGGTTCCCCTGATGGGCTGTCACCGGGCGGCGCCGGACCGTGCCCGCCGCGATCACGAGCAGCACGGCGACCACGAAATCGAGCACGATCTGCAGGCCCGAGTGGCGGCTTCGGCCCGAGCCGACGGCCTCGCGGTCGAGCGCGATCAAAAGCCCGCACGTCGCGAGCTGCGCCCCGACGAACCCCACCCCGAACGCAAGCGCCTTGGGCCTCCCCGCGTGCACGGTGGCGAGCGCCGCCGCGAAGGCAAGCGGGCTGAGGCCCGCGAGGACCGCATAGAGGACGATCTGAAGCGTTGCGTGCAGCACGGAGCATCCGAGTGAAGCACACCGGCCGCCCGCATGCGCCGCCGATCCGGTGGGTGCGCCCGGGCCCTAGGTAGGGTAGGCCGATGATCGCCATTGCTCTCGCGGTGGGCGCCGCGTTTCTCTTCGCCCTGGGCACCGTGCTCCAGCAGAAGGGCGGCAGCGAGGAGTCGGCCGACGCGGGGATGCAGGCGGACTTCCTGGCGAAGCTTGCGCAGCGGCCGGTATGGCTTCTGGGCGTACTGGTCGAGGTCATCGGCTTCGGCCTCCAGGCAACGGCGCTCGGCCTCGGACGGCTCATCGTGGTGCAGCCGATCCAGGTGACGAGCGTGGTGTTCGCGCTGCCTCTGGGGGTGTGGCTGACGGCGCAGATCGTGAACCGCCGCGAGATACTGGGCGCCGTCCTCACCACCGCCGGGCTCATCGCCTTCCTCGTGCTCGCAAACCCCACCGGCGGCACCAACGACGCGTCGGTCGGCGCATGGCTGGTGGCCGGCGGCATCTGCGTCGGTGTCTCGGTGGTGCTGGTCGGCGCGACGCTGAAGGCGCGCTCGTCGATCCGCGCCGCCGCGGTGGGGAGCGCCTCGGGCATCCTCTTCGGCCTCTGCGCGGCGCTCACCAAGTCCACGGTGGACATGCTCGATGACGGCGTGCTCGGCGTCTTCACCGACTGGCACGTCTACGCGCTGGTGGCGGTGAGCATCGCGGCGTTCTGGCTCACCCAGATCGCGCTGCAGCACGGCCTCGAGCTCGCCATCGCGACCGAGCAGACGCTGGACTCAGCAGTGGCGGTGCTGATCGGCACGCTGCTCTTCAACGAGCAGCTCCACGACTCGGTCGGCGAGGCGTCGCTGGCCATCGCCGCGCTCGTCGTGGCAGCGGTCGGGCTCTACACCCTGGTGCTGTCGCAGCCGGCGGCCAAGGAGCCCGTGAAGGTCCCCGCCGGCGCCGGGTGAGTGCCAGTGGGTGGCGCCGCTATGCACCGGCGCGCCGGACGGTCTCGGTGATGCGTTGGCGCACCTCGTCGGGTGCGTAGGAGCGGGCGTAGAGCTGCTGGTAGTCGGCGATGAGCTCGGGTCGGTAGCCCTCGAGCCAGGGCATGAACTGCTCCTTCACGCCGCGCCGCAGGTGAAGGACGATGGGGGTGACCGATACCGCGCCCGCGTCGCGGCAGGCGCCCACCACCGCCCCGAGCTGGGCCTCTGAGTCGGAGACGCCCGGGATGATGGGCGCGACCAGCACGCTGCAGGGGATGCCCAGGGCCGTGAGGCGGGCGAGTGCCTCCAGCCGCTTCTGCGGCGGCGGCGTGCCCGGCTCGGTTGCGCGCCACACGTCGGTATCGACCGTCGCGATCGAGAATGAGACGCCCACCTGCGTCCGCGTGCGCGCCTCGGCCAGCAGCTGGGCGTCGCGGATGATCATCGAGCTCTTGGTGAGGATCGAGAATGGGTTTCGGGCCTCGCTCAGCACCTCGACGATGCCGCGCGTGAGCCGGTAGCGCCCCTCCGCCGGCTGGTAGGGGTCGGTGTTGGTGCCCATCGCGATGGTCTCGCCCTCCCACGCGGGAGCGGCGAGCTCGTGCTTCAGGAGCTCCACCGCATTCAGCTTCACCACGATGCGCCGCTCGAAGTCGCGGCCGGCGTCCATCCCGAGGTACTCGTGGGTGGGCCGGGCGAAGCAGTACGTGCAGGCGTGGGCGCAGCCGCGGTAGGCGTTGATGGTGTGGCGGAAGGGCATCCGCGACGCCTCAGGCACGCGGTTGATGATCTTTCGCGAGCGCACGTGCAGGTACTCGACCTCGGCGAGCTCGCGCCGGGGCTCGGCATCGCCATACGGGTCGAAGAGCGCGAGCTGGTCGCTCTCACCCGCCAGTTTCCAGCGGAGCTCCATGCCCCGTATGGTAGCGAACATATGTTCGATGTGCCGGGGTTCGGCAGGTCCGATTCCCGGCGGCGCGGCGGAGATGGTGCTAGGTTTTCCGGGTGGCCGGTGCACGGCCGGGATCACCCAAGGGAGCACGCATGCGCCAGGCGTTCATGTCCATATCGAGAGGCTTTATGACCTATTCGGAGGGTATGACGCGTGGTACGGAGAATGCTCAACCTGGGGATCCTGGCGCATGTAGACGCCGGTAAGACAACGCTCACCGAGCGGCTGCTCTACGCGGCAGGCGTGATCGGCGAGATCGGAAGCGTCGATCGGGGGACGACGCAGACCGACTCGATGGCGCTCGAGCGCCGGCGGGGCATCACGATCAAATCGGCGGTCGTGTCGTTCGCGATCGAGGACGTCACGGTCAACCTGATCGATACGCCGGGCCACCCCGACTTCATCGCCGAGGTCGAGCGCGTGCTCGGCGTGCTCGACGGCGCCGTCCTGGTGGTCTCGGCCGTCGAGGGCGTGCAGGCGCAGACCCGGGTGCTCTCGCGCGCGCTCGATCGCCTTGGCGTGTCGACGCTGATCTTCATGAACAAGACCGACCGGGCAGGCGCCGACCCGGAGCGGGTGATGCGGATGATCGCCCGGCGGATGCCCGAGCAGGAGGGTGCGCCGGTGCTCATCGGCTCGGCGCGCTCGGGCGCGGGCATCGAGCCGCTGCAGACGGCGATCGTGCGGCAGCTGCCTGCCTCCGCGGGCGATGCCGCCGCGCCCGTGTCGGGGACGGTGTTCAAGATCGACCGCGAGCGCGGCGGGCGGCGCGTCGCCTACGTGAGGATCTTCGCGGGCACGGTGAGGACGCGCGACCGGGTGCAGCTCGGGCGCGGCGCCGAGGGCAAGGTGACGGCCATCAGCGTGTTCGCCGACGGGACGGCGGAGCGCCGCCGGGCGCTCGTCGCGGGCGAGATCGGCAGGGTCTGGGGCCTCGGCGACGTCCGGATCGGCGACAGCCTGGGGGTGGCGCGCACGGTCGCCCCGCAGTTCCCGCCCCCGGCGCTCGAGACGGTCGTGGTGCCCTCGCGCCCCGCCGATAGCGGCCGCCTGCGGGTCGCGCTGGCGCAGCTCGCCGACCAGGATCCGCTGATCGACGTGCGGCAGGACGACGCCAGGCATGAGATGTCGGTGTCGCTCTACGGCGAGGTGCAGAAGGAGGTGATCCAGTCGACGCTTGCCTCCGACTTCGGCGTGGACGTGACGTTCCGCGAGACGACCCCCGTGTGCATCGAGCGGGTGGTGGGCCGGGGTGCGGCCGTGCTCGAGATGGGCTCCGGCAACCCGTACCTGGCCACCATGGGCCTGCGGATCGAGCCCGCGCCCACGGGCTCGGGCGTCACGTTTCGGCTGGACGTGGGCGTGCGATCGCTGCCGATGTACGTCTACAAGACCGAGGCGGCGTTCGCCGACGCCATGGATGAGTACGTGCACGACGCGCTGAAGCGCGGGCCGGGCGGCTGGGAGGTGGCCGACTGCCTCGTGACCATGACCGACTGCGGCTATAGCTCGCCGGGCACCGGGGCGTCCGACTACCGAAAGCTCACACCCATCGTGCTGGGCCGGGTGCTGCGCGAGGCAGGCACCCAGGTATGCGAGCCCCAGCAGCGGGTGAGCATCGAGCTCCCGGCCGGCTCGGTGAGTGCGCTTCTGCAGCTGCTGTCGCGGCTGGGCGCAGTGGTTGAGGCAACATCCGCCGACGGCGACGTTGCGCTACTCGAGGCGCTGCTGCCGGCTGCCCGCGTGAACCACCTGCAGCAGAAGCTCCCGGGCCTCTCGGGCGGAGAAGGGGTGCTCGAGGCGCAGTTTGCGGGATATGGGGGCTGACCACCGCGGGGCCCGGCGCTCGTGGCGAGAGCCGGGCCCGCGATGACGTCATCCGATCAGGGGGTGCCGCCGCCGCCGCTACCGCTGTTGCTCGAGCCGTTGCCGGCCACGGTGCTGACGTACTTGGCGACGTCCTGGATCTGGGTCTGCGACAGCTGTCCGCCGAACGCGGGCATTCCGCCGCCGCCGTTGGTGACCTGGTGGATGACCAGGGCATCATTGGGCTTGAGCTGATCCAGGTTGGGCCCGACAGAGCCCGTTGCCCCTGCATCTGCCAGCGTGTGGCAGGTCGCGCAGGTGCTGGTGAAGACGACCTTGCCCGCCGCTGCATTGCCGCCCCCGCTTGCCGCCGTGGAGGTGGCGGGCGTGGAGGTTGCAGGGGTGGTGCTGGTCGCCGGGGCGGACGTCGAGGGCGTGCTCGAGGAGGACGAGCTGGAGCTCGATCCACCACAGGCCGCCGCGACGAGCACCAGGGCCACCGCTCCAGAAGCGATGAGCCCTTTGAGGCGTGTTGCGTTGCTCATCATGGGAGCTTAGACGCCACGGTGTCGGCCTCCGGCTCCGTATGATCGAAAAATCGCAATAACCTCACCTCCGGGTAAATCTTTCTGATAACCGCGCCCTCGCTTCGAGCGGGTTCCAACTGGCGTACGCCAGAGGTTATCACTTGAGCGCGCAACTACTCTCACCCTTCAATATGACGTGCGCGTAAGACTGGAACCGAAACTGGCTGCAGCTGCCCCGGTGTGAAAGGATCCAGCGGTGACCGAGTTCGGGGACACCATCGCCAAGGGGTATGCGTCCGACGGGCCGGCCGTCGAGCTCGGCAAGGGCATGCTCGAGGGGCAGGTGGACGCCGACGCGCTGGTGCGGATGCCGCTGGGCATGCTCAACCGTCACGGGCTGATCGCCGGCGCGACCGGCACCGGCAAGACGGTGACGCTCCAGATGATCTCCGAGCAGCTCTCGAACGCCGGCGTGCCCGTGTTCGTGGCCGACATGAAGGGCGATCTCTCCGGGCTCTCCGCCGCGGGCGCGGCCGATGGGCCGGCGCCAAAGCGGTCGGCCGAGCTGGGTGTCGAGTATGCGCCGAAGGCGTGCCCGGTGGAGTTCCTGTCGCTGGGCGGCATCGGGCCCGGGGTGCCGGTGCGTGCGACGGTCTCGGACTTCGGCCCGCAGCTTCTGGCAAAGATCCTGGGCGCCAACGACACGCAGGAGCAGAGCCTCTCGCTGGTGTTCCGCTACGCCGACGAGAAGGCGCTGCCGCTGCTGGATCTCTCGGATCTGCGCACGCTGCTGGGCTATCTCGAGAGCGACCAGGGCAAGGCCGAGCTGACCGGCCTCGGCGGCGTCTCGAAGGCCACCATCGGCGTGCTCCTGCGCTCGCTCGCGATGCTCGAGGACGGCGGCGGGAACGAGCTCTTCGGTGAGCCGCAGTTTGCGATCACCGATCTGCTGCGGATCGCGCCCGACGGCCGCGGGATCATCTCGAGCCTCGAGCTGCCCGCGGTGCAGACCAAGCCGCAGATGTTCTCGACGGCGCTCATGTGGATGCTCGCCGAGCTCTTCGAGGAGCTTCCCGAGGTTGGCGATCTGGAGAAGCCGAAGCTGGTGTTCTTCTTCGACGAGGCTCATCTGCTGTTCGACGGAGCCACAAAGGCGTTCCTCGATTCGGTCACGCAGACCGTGCGGATGATCCGCTCCAAGGGCGTGGGCGTCTTCTTTGTCACGCAGATGCCCAAGGACATCCCGCCCGACGTGCTCGGCCAGCTGGGCAACCGCATCCAGCACGCGCTGCGCGCCTTCACGCCGGAGGACGCCAAGGCGCTGAAGGCCACCGCCTCGACGTTCCCGACGTCGCCGTACTACAAGGTGGAGGAGCTTCTCACCAGCCTCGGCACGGGTGAGGCGGCCGTCACGATCCTGTCGGAGTCGGGCGTTCCCACCCCGCTCGTGCAGACCCGGCTGCGGGCGCCGATGTCGCACATGGGGGCGGTTGACGACATCGATGCGCAGGCCAAGGCATCACCGCTCTTTGCCACCTACGCGACGCGGATCGACAACCAGAGCGCGCGCGAGATGCTGGCGGCGCGCCTCGATCCGCCGGCGGCCAAGCCGGCACCTGCGCCCCCGAAGAAGCAGGGAACCGCGAAGCCCAAGCAGCAGCCCAAGCCGAAGGCGCCGGCGCCGAGCGGCGGACTGAACGAGCTGGGCGGCTTCCTCAACAGCCGCCAGGGCAAGGCGATGCAGAAGCAGGTCGTGCGCGGCATGTTCGACCTGCTGAAGAAGAAGCTCTAGGGGCTCAGCGCAGCATGTCGTGCGCGAGCTTTCGTACGTAGCCCACCACGTCGTCGACCGAGACGCTCTCGCCGTACATCTCGCCCGCGCCCATCAGGGTCACGAAGACAGCTCCCAGTGAGGCGGTCATGCGGACGCGCTGCTCCAGCGGGATCCCCTCGTTGGCCATGAACGCACGCAGCCGCTGCTCCATGTCGTCGTTCTCGGCCTGGTGCCGCTCGTCGTCCTGCAGCGACCTGAACGCGTTCTGGTTTCGCTGGTGCAGCATGAAGAGGTCGCGGTTCTCGAGCACCTGATCGATGAGCCGGTCGAGGATCGCCGGCCACCCCGCGGCGATCTGCTCGGGCGTGAGCGTGTCGAGCTGGTCGGCCATCTCGCGGCCCAGCGTGTGCAGCCGCAGGTGCAGCTCGAGCAGGATGTCCTGCTTGCTCTGGAAGTGGTAGTAGAGGGCGGCCTTGGTCACCCCGAGGCGCTCGGCGATCTCGCGCAGCGACGTCTTGTCGTAGCCCTGCTCGTTGAACAGCTCGAGCGCCACGTCGAGGATCCGCTCGCGCGTCTCGCCGCGCGGGGCTCGGGTGCGGGGTGCGGTCTCGGCCATCTCTGCGGGGGATTCTGTCATATCCCGAACTTTACTTGACGCCCGGTAAGTTGGCGAGTAGTCTGCGACCAATAACTAGCCGACCGGTAAGTAAGGAGCTGAGATGGGAGATGAACTGACGATCGAGGCGCAGGGCCTGACCAAGCGGTACGGCTCGACGCTGGCCCTCGCCGGCCTCGACCTGGAGGTGCCGAAGGGTGCCATCCTGGGCGTGCTCGGCCCCAACGGCGCGGGGAAGACCACCGCGGTGCGGATCCTCACCACGCTCGTGATTCCCGACAGCGGCACTGCGCGGGTCAACGGCTTCGACGTGGTGCAGAATCCCGCGGCCGTGCAGGAGAGCATCGGGGTCACGGGCCAGGACGCCACGCTCGACGGCGTCCTGAGCGGCCGCCAGAACCTGGTGATGATCGGGCGCCTCGGCGGCATGCGCAGGGCAGACGCGCGGGCGCGTGCCGCCGAGCTGCTCGAGCGGTTCGAGCTGACCGACGCCGGCGATCGCCAGCTGCGTGAGTACTCCGGCGGCATGCGCCGGCGCATCGACCTGGCGGCGAGCCTGATGACCCGTCCGCCGGTGCTCTTCCTCGACGAGCCCACCACGGGCCTTGATCCCACGAGCCGCGTGGGGATGTGGGGCGTGATCCGCGAGCTGGTCGCCGACGGCGCGACGCTGCTTCTGACCACGCAGTACCTCGACGAGGCCGACGAGCTGGCCGACTCGATCATCGTGATCGACCACGGCCGCGCGATTGCCACCGGCACCGCGGCCCAGCTGAAGGCCGAGGTGGGCGGCGCGCGGCTCGACATCGCGCTCTCGCGGCCCGACTCCATGGCGGTCGCAGCGCTCGCGCCGCACGTCGCCGGCGAGGTGCACGTGAGCAAGGACGGCAGGCGCCTACGCGCTCCTGTCCAGAGCGTGCCGGGGCTTGCAACCACCATCGTGCGCGCCCTGGACGACGCGGGCGTGAGCGTGGACAACATCGACGTGCACCAGCCCTCGCTGGACGACGTCTTCTTCTCGCTGACCGGCCACGGATCCGACGGTGATCAGACCACGGCCGGCGACCAACTGGAGGTGACAGCGGCATGACCGCAACCATCGCAAGCCGGTTTCGCAACCTGAGCGTGCTGACCGGCAGAAACCTCGTGCACATCGCCCGCGAGCCCTTGCAGCTCTCGGACGTGACCGTCCAGCCGGTGCTCTTCACGATCCTCTTCGTGTACGTGTTCGGCGCCGGAGTGGTGCTGCCGGGAGGGTCGAGCTACGTCGATTTCGCGCTGGCGGGGCTGCTCGCGCTGAACCTGACGACCTCGTCCATGGGGACGGCGGTGGGGCTCTCGACCGACCTCAACACCGGCGTGATCGACCGCTTCCGTACGCTTCCGATGTGGAAGCCGGCGGTGCTCGTCGGCCGGTCGCTGGCCGACCTGATGACGGCGGCGATCTGCACGACGATCGTGGCCCTGACCGGCCTGGCGGTGGGGTGGCGGCCCGACGCGGGCTTCCTCTCGGTGCTGGGCGGCTTCGGGCTGTTCCTGCTGTTCAGCTATGCGCTCTCGTGGGGATGCGCGTGCCTGGGAATCATCAGCAAGAGTGCCGAATCGGCGCAGGGCATCGGCCTGGTGATCCTGTTTCCGATGGCGATCGTCTCGAACGCGCTTGTGCCGACGCGGCGGATGCCGGAGGTGCTCCAGACGGTTGCCAACTGGAACCCGGTGAGCGCGGTCACGGCCGCGGCGCGGAACCTCTTCGGCAACCCGAACCCGTCGGCGTCCATCCACGCGTGGCCGATGCAGCACCCGCTGACGGCGTCGCTGATGTGGTGCGCGGTGCTCCTGATCGTGTTCGCACCGCTCGCGAGCACCCTCTACCGGCGGCGCACCACCGAGTAGGGGCTCCGGTCTGTCCGCTGACCGCGCTTACTCTGCCGGCCCGCGCTGCTCCAGGTATCGCTTGTAGAAGTCGTCCAGGAGCGAGTCCTTCTGGGCGAGCACGCCGTGGCTGAACGCCCGCGACCGCACGCCTCGCTGGACTCGCTCGCACACCACGTAGTCCTGGTGTGCGACGAGCTCGGTGAAGTCCACAACCTCGGACGGGTCGAACCCCTCCATCGCGATCACCTCCGGCCGGAACAGGTACTCGGTGATGACCGTGGTGTGTCCGGCCTCGCGCGGCAGGAGCAGGGTCGAGATCGCGCCCGTGCCGGCCACGTCGATGAACATGTTGGGGTAGACGGTGCAGCCGTGCACCGCCTCCTCGTCCTCGTGGCTCAGGCCCGGCAGCACCGGGAGGCTCGAGCGGCCGGTGAGCGTGAAGCTGTTGCCGCCGTCGACGATGGTGACGCCGCTATCCGAGCGCGACTTGTCGTACACCGCGCCGTCGCGAAACGTCGGCACCACGGCGACCAGCTCGGGGTGCACCGTCGGGCAGTGGAGGCACTCGTTGTAGTTGTCGATCAGGATCTTCCAGTTCGCATCGACCTCGCTCACGGTGCGGTGGCCGATGCGGAGGTCGCCGAGGCCGAAGCGCGCGAACGAGAGCGGATCGTCGGGGTGCTCGGCGAGCGCCAGCTCGAGCGGCCCGGCGTTCGGGTCGAGGTGGACGAACAGGAACCCCTGCCACGTCTCGACCGACACGGGCCAGAGGCCGAGCGACTCGCGGTCGATCTCGTCCTTGGTGACGTTCGGAGTGCCGATCAGCTTGCCGTCGAACGAGTACGACCAGGCGTGGTACGGGCACTTCACGGCGCCCTTCATGCGCCCAGCGTGCTCGTCGCAGAGCTGGGAGCCGCGGTGGCGGCACACGTTGTAGAAGCCGCGCAGCTCGCCGTCCTTGCCGCGCACGACGATGATGCTCTCACCCGTCACGTCAACCGTCACGAAGTCGCCAGGTTGCTCGAGGCCCTCGGCGCGTCCGGCGTAGAACCAGTTGTTCGCAAAGACCTTCTCGCGCTCGAGGTCGAAGATGTCGGCGGCGTGGTAGTCACGCCCTGGCAGCGTGGTCATAAAGGTCGCCATCGGGTGGATCCTTTGGTCGTGAACGAGACGGAGCGCTCGTTCGGCAATACCCGCAGGATATCGCGCCGGTCAGGGACCCTTCGGCGGGTTGTCCAGCATGTTGAGCAGCTCGGCCTCCACCACCGGGTCGCCCGCGATCGGGAGCGCACGCAGCTTGGTGAAGAACTCCTGCGTCGCAACCTCTGTCCCGAGCCGGGCCTTGACCGCGTTTCGAAATCCGACGAAGTTCCCCTGGAGCACGACGTTTCTGACCCGGGAGAGGCCCACGCGGCCGCCCAGCTCATCGACGAAGTCCATGTTGCGGCGGTAGCTCATCTCGACCGGATCGGGCCCGACCGCCTCGAGGGTGAGCGTGTCGGTGATGCCCTCGTCGAGGAAGTCGCCGATCAGCTGCCGGCCGTGCGGCTGGAGGCTGCGGGCCAGGGCGTGCACGGCCTCGTGCACGACGATCCGCATCGGCTGGCCGGGGGCGATGTGCAGCTCGCCCGTTTCGGGATCGAAGAAGCCGCCCGACTGCGGCCGCACGCCGCTCTTGTGGTACCCGATCTGCTCGTACTCGGCCTGCGTCTCGTGCCAGATGACCTTTCCCTTGAGCGACGGGAGCTGCCTCGATACCAGGCGCTGGACGAACGCCCCGAGCTCGGTGTCGGTCATCATGAGCGGCATGTCGATCTCGATGGGCGCAGGCGTGGCGGGCTTGGGCTTCACGAACTTCTTGCCGGGCGGGATGCGTGGCGGGCGCCGCTTCCCCGGCGCCTGCTCAAGCGCCTGAGGCGCGTCCTCGGCGGGGCGCTGCACCGGCCGCGTCACCTCGGGCTCGACCGGCAGCGGCACGCCGTTGGAGTGCACCTCCGGCGGCGGCTCCACCTCGAACGGGTGGCCCGTGACCGAGTTGCCGTGCGCCGCGGAGAAGTGGAAGAAGCCGCCGAGCACCCCGCTCAGCAGCATGTCGTGGAGGCACCGGTCGAGGAATCCGCTCACGCTGGTGTCGGTGAACTTGCCGTCCAGCGCGTAGTCCATCAGCTCGCCGGCGGCAGTGCTGAACGGGCTCATCCCGGTGCCGCCCACCCACGACAGGAAGAGCGTCTGGCCCTTGCTCAGGAACTCGCTCCCGGTCAGCCCGGCGGTCGCGAGCTCGTCCGCGGTGAGCCCCGAGATCATCTTCCCAAGCGCCCCGCTCAGCGCCTTGGTGAACATCCCGCCCATCAACCCGCCGACGAACCCGGTGACGGCTGCCTTCGTGCCGACCTTTGCCACCTTGCCCCAGTCGAAGTGATCCTGGTCGCCCCAGATCATGCCGCCGCCCTGCTGGGCGATCTCCTGCCCGGCCGAGTACCCCGCCGAGACGCCGGCGGTGAGCGTCGAGGCCCCGAGGAGCCCGAGCTTCATCTCGACCGCGATGCCGCCGCCCAGCCCCGCGGCGGCCACCTGCCCGGCGGTCTTTGCCACCTCGAGGCCGGTGACGATGTTGCCCGCGCCGTGCACCGTGTCCTCGCGGTAGTAGAACACGCTCTTGTCCTTGATCCGGATGTCGTCGGACGCCTTCTGCACTGCCTCGGCCGCCTTCTTGATGAGCTCGTCGGCCTTCTGCTCGGACGCTCGCCGCTGCATCGCCTCGGGGCTCATGTCCTGCTTGGGCGCGAAGTTGTCCAGGTTGAGCCCCTCCGGCAGGTTGTGCTGGATCTCGGGGTTCTCCTTCGGCTTCGGCGGGTTGGGATCGGCCAGCTCGATCAGGAGCGACGCGCTGATCCCGGTGCTCTTCCTGGCCTCCTCGAGCGGGCCGTTCTCGATCTCGTCCCAGATGCCGATCGGCGGCGGGCTCGTGCCGCCCACCTTGTCGGAGAGGAAGCCGACGATGGGATGGCTCGCCCGGTTCTCGAGCATGTCAGCGTGCTGCTTGCGGTAGTAGTTGAGGTCGTTCAGCACCTGGCCGCGGAGCTGCTGCAGGGTCTTCAGCGCGCGGTCGGCGTCGAGAGCCTTGTAGTGGTGCGGGTAGTTGTCGATCCAGATGTCGATGTCCCAGCTGGCCGGCACGACGGGGGTGGGCGGCGGCGGAGGGCCGACGGTGGGCGTTGTCCACGCCCCGCCCGTGGACGGGTGGAAGCTGACGTTCTCGACGTTTCGGTTGACCGCCAGCACCGCCGGGAACTCGTTGCGCCGCTCCGTCTCGGTCATCTCGTAGTGGCCCGTGGGCTCGCGCATGAGCATGCGGCTGGTCGCGGCGTTGCCCGCCGCGCGCTGGAGCAGCGCGGCGCGTGCGGGTGCCGGGGCGACCGGCGCTCGCTGCTCGTCCGGCCTGCCGCCGGAGACGCGCTCGCGTGTGGACTCGCTGCCCATCGTCTGCGCGCGTACGTTACCCTACGTCCGTCCGCTCTGGCAGGGGGATTTTTGGATTCCGACCGATCGTATGACGGCCACGGCAGGGAGTCGATCCCGTCGGCGGCCGATCGCGCTTCGGATCAGGCCGGGGAGCCTGCAGAGCTCGCCTCGGCGATGGGAAACCGCGCGTTCACCGACCTCGTCACGAGCGGCGGGCTGCTCGCCGGCGGCGCCGTGCACCCGGCGGTCGAGCAGACCATTGCGCGCACGCGCGGCGGCGGCATCCCGCTCAGCTCCGGCACGCAGGAGCAGTTCGCAGAGCCGCTCGGCGACTCGCTGGCCGACGTGCGCGTCCACACCGACGCGACCGCTGCCGATCTGAGCGACGCCGTCTCCGCCCGCGCGTTCACCACCGGCAGCGACGTCTACTTCGCCCAGGGCGAGTACCGGCCGGGCTCGGCAGAGGGCGACCGCCTGCTCGCCCACGAGCTGACCCACGTGGTGCAGCAGCGCGGCGCGCCGGTGACCGGCCCGATGGTGGTCTCGCAGCCCGGCGACGCGTTCGAGACCGAGGCGGAGGCCGGAGCCGGTGAGCTCGCCGGCTGACGACCTGCGGTTCGAGCTGCTGGATGCGCGTATCCGGCTCGCCGTGCAGGAGGCCGCGCGCGACGACCCCAACCCCGCCGATGCGATGCGGGGCCTCTACGTGTCGGACGATCTCGCGCTCGCCCTCGCCCGCCGGCCGGCGCTGGCAGACGCCGATCCCCGGCTTCGCACCGCGGCAGAGTTTCTCGACCTCTCGGCGCTCGAGGCGGCGGTGCTGGGCCTCTGCGCGGCGCCGGAGCTGGGGCCAAGCTACGGGCGCCTCTTCGGCTACCTGCACGACGACGTCACGCGGAAGCTCGCGAGCCCGCGGCTGGTGGTGCGGCTGCTGGCGGGCGACGGCGTCTCCGAGGCCGACGTCTGGCAGTGCTTCGACAGCGGCTCGACCCTGCGCGCGGTCGGCGCGCTCACGCTGCTCGAGCCGCACGGCACGCTGCCCCTGGCGGACCGCCCGGCGAAGGTGAACGACCGGCTGGTGGCCCACCTCCTCGGCGCGCGGCTCGACGGGCCGCGGCCCGGTGCCCCGGAGGCCCGCGTGGTCGAGCAGCCCGCCTACGAGCTGGGCCGCGAGGCCGAGATCGCCGAGCTGCGGTCGGTGGCCGGCGCGGCCCGCGTGCTGCCGGTGGTCGCCGGTGGCCCGGACGCTCCCGAGCTGCTGGCAGTCGCGCTCGGGCGCTCGCTGCTGGTGGTGGATGCCGCCGTGGCCGGGAACGCCGAGGCGCTTGCCGACGCCCGGCTGCGGTCGGTGCTCGAGCGCCACACCCTGTGCTTCGAGGGCCTCGAGCGCGCCGAGCCCGCCCAGGCGCGGCGGTGGGCGCAGGCCCTGTGCGAGCAGCCCGGGCTGGTGGTGCTCTGCCGCACCGACCCCCACACGGTGGCGGCGCTCATGCCCGAGGCGGCCTTCGTGATCCAGGTGCCGGGGCCGACCTACGGCGACCGGCTCACCGCCTGGGGGCAGCTGGCCGGCTCGGGCGACGTGGCCGACGTCGCGGCCAAGTTCCGGCTCTCGATCAGGCAGGTGGCAGAGGCCAGCGAGGCCGGCGCGGTGTCGGCCCGCTCGCACGGCCGCGACGTGCCGCTTGCGTCCGACCTCGACCACGGCGCGCGCCTTGCATCCACCACCGGCCTCGCAGAGCTCGCCACGCTGCTCGAGCCGGCGTTCGGCTGGGACGACATGGTGCTTCCCGACCGCCCGCGCGAGGTGCTGCGGTCGATCTCGGCGTTCCTGCGCCACCGCGACCTGGTGCTCTCGGAGTGGGGCTACGACCGCACCGTCGCGCGGAACCAGGGGATGAAGGTGCTCTTCGCGGGCGAGTCGGGCACCGGCAAGACCATGGCCGCGCAGGTGCTGGGCGCCGACCTCGGGCTGGATCTCTTCCGCATCGACCTGGCCGCGACCGTCTCGAAGTACATCGGGGAGACCGAGAAGAACCTCGACCGCATCTTCTCGGCGGCCGAGGGCTCCAACGCGATCCTCTTCTTCGACGAGGCCGACGCGCTCTTCGGCCGCCGCTCGGACGTGCGCGACTCGCACGACCGGTACGCCAACATCGAGGTCTCCTACCTGCTTCAGCGCATGGACTCCTATCCCGGCGCGGTGATCCTCGCGACCAACTTCCGCCAGAACATGGACGACGCGTTCCTGCGCCGGCTCGACTTCGTCGTGGACTTCCCGTTCCCGGAGGCGGCCGACCGGCGCCGCATCTGGGAGCTGGTGCTGCCCGGGCAGGCGCCGCTGGCAGACGACGTCGATACCGCGTTTCTCGCCAACCAGTTCAAGCTCGCAGGCGGCAACATCCGAAACGCATCGCTCGCCGGTGCGTTCCTGGCCGCCGACGAGGGCTCGGCGATTGGCATGCGGCACCTCGTGCGCGGCGTGGCGCTCGAGTACGCGAAGCTCGGCCGCCTCACGCTCGAGTCCGACTTCGAGCGGTTTCACGAGCTGATCTGATCCGGCTGCCCGAAAGGGCAGCACCGCTCGCCCGAGTTGCTGCCCGGCGGCCGCCTGCCAATTGCATCGCGGGCCGCATACTGTGAGACACCATGTCCGTGGCCGTCACTGTTCCCCTGAACACGATGTTCGCCGACCTGGACGAGACGATCCGGGCGCTGCTCAAACGCGAGCTGGGCCGGCACGGCTTCGAGGGCGTCGACATCGCGTTCGACGCCCCGGGCAACGAGTGGTCGTCCGCCCTCTCGGCGCCCACCGTCAACCTCTTCCTGTACGACCTGCGCGAGTCGCTCGAGCACCGGCCGGTGGACTGGGAGTCGCGGCGGATCGACGGCCGCACCACCGAGTCGCGCCCGCCGCTTCGCATGGAGGTCTCGTTCGCGGTGACCGGGTGGACGCGCGAGGTGGAGGACGAGCACCGCCTGCTCTCGCAGGTGCTGGCCGTGCTCTACGCCTACCCGGAGCTCCCGGCCGACCTGCTGGCGGGCACGCTGCGCGACCACAGCGCCCAGCGGTTCCCCATCACCACGCGCGTGGGCCAGGCGCGGGGCGAGGGCAAGGCCGACTTCTGGTCGGCGGTGGGCGGCCAGTACAAGGCGTCGCTCGACTACGTCGTCACGCTCTCCTGCGAGCCTGGTACCGCCCTCGAGCGCGGTCCCGAGGTGCGCACCCAGACCATCCGGCTGCACGACCGAAACGCCCGCCGGGCAACCATGCAGGAGGAGTCGCGCGCGGGCGGCGTAGTGCGCGACGGCGACGGCCAGCCGGTGGCCGGCGCGTGGGTGGCGCTCACCGACCGCGGGCTCCTGGCGGTGACCGACGCCGAGGGCAGGTTCCGGTTCGCGCCGCTGCCCGAGGGCACCTACCAGTGCGTTGCGCGCGGTGCCGGCGACGAGGTGGCCGAGGGCCGGCTCGACGTGCCCGGCGGCCGGCTCGACCTGGAGCTCGGCAAGCCCGCCGCGCCCCGGCGCAAGAAGGCGTGACGATCGGGCAGGCCGTCCTGCCCACAGAGATGCACCCAAATCACTGGTGGCGGGACGCCCCAGGGTCCACACTCGCTGGCACATGTCTGCCCGTGCCCACGCCCAGCCCTGCGTCCTTCTGGGGCACCTCGAGCCGATCATCTCGATGGGCATGACGCGCATGCTGGTGGAGGGCGGCATCGACGTGGTGACCGCCGAGGGCGCCCCGTCGGCGATCGTCGATCACGCCCGCCGGCTCGCGCCCGATGCGGTGGTGCTCGCGCTGGCCGACGACGCGCAGGAGCTGGGCGAGGAGATCCGCACCGCCGCGCCCGAGACCAAGCTCATCCTGTGGGCCCAGGACGACAGCGAGATGCAGGTCTTCGATAGCGGCAGCGCCCGGCCACGCCGCTTCTACAACGGCGCCCGGCACGCGCTTCTCACCGAGCTGATTTCCCAAAACGCACGCGAACAGGAGAGTCTCTGACATGGCAACCACGTATCTGACTCCAGGGGTCTACGTCGAGGAGGTCCCGTCGCAGTCGAAGCCGATCGAGGGCGTCGGCACCTCGGTCGCGGCGTTCGTCGGCCTTGCGCCCGGCGGCCCGGTCAACCGGCCGATGCGCATCGCGAACTGGACGCAGTTCGCACGGCTCTACAGCAACCCGCTGAAGCCCGAGGACGGCCCCTTCATGGAGGGTGCGTACCTCGCGCACTCCGTGTACGGCTTCTTCCAGAACGGCGGCGGCCTCTGCTGGGTGGTGCGCGTCGGTGCCTCGGGCGGCAACGCGACGCCGCAGGCAGCCCTGCCCGCCGCGGGTGACTCGGCGGCAGAGGCGTTCCGCGCCACGGCGCGCGACGGCGTGGCCGGCGAGCTCACCATCGAGCTGGCCGAGGAGCCCAGCGTCGCGCCGGAGGAGGGCGGCGACGGCGAGGTGCAGCCCACCTACAAGATCACGATCACCGGCGGGGGCCAGAGCGAGGAGTTCGACGGCCTGACGCTGAAGAAGGGCCGCCAGAACCTGGCCACCAAGGTGAACGCGTCGTCGAAGCTGGTGCAGCTCGAGGACACGAGCGCCGCGCTCCCCGACGGCCGGCCGCAGGAGGGCAAGTACACGCTGACCGTGCCGTCCACGCCGTCCGACCCGGTTGACGCCGGCCAGTTCGAGGGCGACGTCGCCCGCCGCGAGGGCCTCGGCAGCCTCGCCGCAGTCGATGAGATCACGATGCTCTGCGTGCCCGACCTCATGGGCCTCTGCCGGTGCCGACGGCAAGGGCGACGCGCAGCTGCGCGACATCCAGGGCAAGATGATCGCCCACTGCGAGGCGGCGAAGGACCGGATGGCGATCCTCGATCCGCCGCCCGGCCTGCTGCCCCAGGACATGCTCGAGTGGCGCATGAACACGGCGGGCTACGACTCGAAGTTCGCGACGCTCTACTACCCGTGGCTCGAGGTGATGGACCCGCTCACGCGCCAGCCGATGATGGTGCCGCCGTCGGGCCACATGGCGGGCGTCTGGGCCCGCACCGACAACACCCGCGGCGTGCACAAGGCGCCGGCCAACGAGGTGGTGCTGGGCGTGAACGGCCTGGCCTTCCAGGTCACCCACGACGAGCAGGGCGGGCTCAACCAGCCCGGGCATCAACTGCATCCGCGCGTTCCCCGGCCGCGGGATCCGCGTGTGGGGCGCCCGGACGCTCTCGAGCGATCCCGAGTGGCGCTACCTCAACGTGCGCCGGCTCTTCAACTACGTCTCGGAGTCGATCATGGAGGGCACCCAGTGGGCCGTGTTCGAGCCCAACGACGAGCGCCTCTGGATCCGCCTTCGCATCGCCGTCTCGAGCTTCCTCACGCGCACGTGGCGCGGCGGGCGCGCTCTTCGGCGCAACGCCGGAGGAGGCGTTCTTCGTGAAGTGCGACGCCGAGACCAACCCGACCGACGTGATCGAGGCGGGGCAGGTCGTGATGGAGATCGGCATCTCGCCCGTGAAGCCGGCCGAGTTCGTCGTCTTCCGGATCAGCCAGTACACCGCCGGCGCAGCCGACGTCTCGTAGCCACACACACGTTCTCTAGGGAGGATCAATGCCAAGCAAAGCAGCCAAGGCCGGCGACTCATTTCCGGCTCGACCTGGGCGGCCACGAGGGCGTCGGCATGTTCCGCGAGTGCAACGGGCTCGACTCCGAGACCTCGGTGATCGAGCAGCACTCGGTCGACGACAACGGCCGGCCCCTCATCCGCAAGGTGCCGGGCGCCACCAAGTGGTCGAACATCAGCCTCAAGCGGGGCGTGGATGAGAGCCTCGACATCTGGAAGTGGCGCCAGACGGTGATCAACGAGGGCCCCGACAGCGCCCGCGTCGACGGCAACATCGCGCTCATCGACTACTCGGGCATCGACCATCGCGACGTGGAAGTTCGACCAGGGCTGGCCGATCAAGTACACGGGCGCGACGCTGAACGCCTCGGGCAACGAGGTGGCCGTCGAGGAGATCCAGATCTGCCACGAGGGCCTCGAGCGGATGTAGGGCGGATGAGCACCGCGACACCCATCGCGCACCGAGTACGCGTTCACCCTGCCGCGGGGCTACGTCGACGCAGCGCGGCACCGTCCATCGCGAGGGCACGATGCGGCTGGCCACGGCGCGGGACGAGATCGAGCCGCTGCGCGATCCCGCGGTGCGCGAGAACGACGCCTACCTGACGGTGCTGCTGCTGGCCCGGGTCATCACCCGGCTCGGCGACGGTCACCGACATCACGCCGCAGCTGGTGGAGCAGCTCTTACGCGGCCGACTTCGACCACCTCCAGCGGCTCTACGAGCGGCTGAACGCCGACGGCGACGGCGGTCGGCTCGGTGAGCTGCCCGCAGTGCTCGCACGCAGTTCGAGGTCGACCTCAGCGAGATCGAGGAGGTACGCGCTGGGGGAATGACGCGGCCGTCTCCCGAGGAGCTCTTCGAGGAGACGGCCGAGCTTGCCCATCACTTCCACTGGCCGCTGGAGACGATCCTCGATCTGGAGCATCGCGACCGGCGCCGGTTCCTGGAGGCTGCGACCCGCCTGGCGGGCGGCGGCTAGGCCGGACACCACATGCCTCATACCGAACTTCCCCAGCTCACACGGATCCGAAGGCGCCAGCAGGTCGCCTCGCGGCGCGGCGGCCAGTCGCTCGCGCGGCGGCTTGCCGAGCGGCGCCGGCCGAAGCTCCTGGGCGCGGCCACCCGGCTCTCGCGCCGGGCCGCGCCTGCAGCGGCAGCCGAGCCGGCGTGGGACGTGCCGGTGCCCGAGGGCATGAGCGAGTTCGCGGCGCGGTGGCTCTTCGGCGACGGCGAGGCCGAGGGCGTGCCGTTTGCCGTGGCGGCGGCATCCGCCGAGCCGGGGGAGCGCCCGTCGTTTCTCGACCCGCTGCCGCCGGCTCCGGCCGCCCGGCCGGCGGTGCTGCGAAGCGCGGCCTCGCCGCCACCTGCCGTGCGCAGCCGCATCGAGGAGGTGCCGGCGGGCTTCCGGATCTCGCCGCGCCCCGCCGCAGCCCCGGCGCCCGAGCCCGCCGATGCGCCGTTCGAGCCGCCGGCGGCGCCCGCGGCCGAGGCGCCAGTTCCCGGGCCTGGCCCCGAGGCGGTGCCCGAGGCGCCCCCGGTGCGGAACGGCGCCAGGGACGACGCTTCGCTCCCGGATGTCTCACCCGTGCCCGCCGCGGTTGAACCAGCCGCGCCCGTCCCGGTGCCGCCTCCGCCGGCCGTGCCGGACGCCCCGGCGCCTGCGGCCGGCGGCCCGCCGGCGGTGATGCGGGTCAGCCGCCGCACCCCCGCGCAGCAGCCCCCGGCACCGGCGCCGAAGCTCCATCGCGTGCACCGTGGTGAATCAACGGTGCCAGGCACCGTTGATTCACGCGCCGAGCCGATTGTGGCCGCTAGGCCGCTCGGGGAGCGGGCTGAGGCGTCGCCCCCCGCGGCACCGCGTGCGTCTTCTGTGCGGAAGATCTTGCGCGCGCTGGCCGCGATTCCGCAGCGAATTGCCCGCCCCGTCCAGCCCGCCGAAACCGCGATGGAGACGGTGGATCCGCAGCCCCCGCCGAGGGTGGCTGCGCCCGCTGCCGTGACCCCGGTGATCAGCCGCGCGGCCGTCGCGCCGGCGCCCGAGCCGCAGCCCGGGCTCGAGCCAGAGCCCGAGCTCCCGGCCCAGCCCGGCCCCGAGCCGCAGATCATCGAGATCGTCGAGGTCGTGCCCGCCCCGGCCGAGCAGATCGACCCGCCGGAGGCAGCCGCCGAGCCTGCTGCCGGCCCCGCCTCCCCAGCGGCCCGCGTGCGGCTCGCGCGCCAGGTCTCCCGCACCGCAGCCCCGTCGCCGCCGGCCCCGCAGCGGGCTGTGCCGGCCCGGAGTGCTCCGGCGACGCTCCTTCGCGTGACCCGATCGCCGCAGCAGCGCCCGCGCCGGCAGGAGCCCGATGCGCTCTCCGCCGCGTGGCCCCCGCCGCCCCCGCCCGCCGGCGCGCAGGAGCAGCCGACACCCGCCCAGGCAGCCGCGCTGATGCTGATGCGCGACGAGCAGCCCGCGTCCGCCGGCCCGGCAGCCGCGGACGCGGGCCAGAGCGCCGAGATCAGCGCCCCGCCCGCGCCCGCCGCGCAGCGGGCGAGCGACCCCCGGGAAGATGCCGACCGGATGTACGAGGAGGTCGTCGAGCGCCTCCGCCGCGACCTCATGGCCGAGCGCGAGCGCATGGGCGACCTGCTGGGAGACCTCCTGTGAGCATGCGCGACGCCGCCTACGGCCTGATGCCCGACCCCGTCGGCGAGCTCAGCTTCCTGGTGCGCGCCGAGGGCATCGCCGCCGTGCTCGGCCGGTTCTCGGAGTGCAACGGGATCGCCGTCGAGCGCGAGGTCGAGTCGTTCCAGGAGGGCGGCCTCAACAGCTTCACCCACAAGATCCCCGGCCGCCTCTCGTACCCCAACATCGTCATGAAGCGCGGGATGACCCACGAGAGCGCGCTCCTCGAGTGGTTCATGTCCACGCAGGAGCCGTCCTCGCGCGGCCACGTCATGATCGCGCTGCTCAGCCCCGCCGGCATCCCGGTGCGCACGTGGGGCTTCGCCGACGCCTTCCCGGTGAAGTGGTCGGGCCCCAACCTGAACGCCGGCTCCTCCACCGCCGCCACCGAGACGCTCGAGATCGCCCACGCCGGAATCGTGGTGAGGATCTGATGCTCACCTCGCCGATCGGCTCCAACATCCCCGCGAACTTCCAGCGCGCCTACCTCGAGATCGAGCAGGGTGACCGCACGCAGTCGTGGGACAAGGCCGACTCGTTCTCGTGGCAGAAGCTGGACTGCTGGTTCAACCCCAAGGACTACTCCATCTCGAAGTCGAGCGACTGGAGCGAGCAGAAGTCGCCCGGCCAGGAGGTGCCCACGCTGCAGTACGGCGGCGGCAGCCCGTCCAGCCTCAGCCTCGACCTGCTCTTCGACGCCGGCGAGGCGGAGGAGTCAGACGTGCTGGACATCTCCGAGCAGCTCATGGGCCTCATGACCGTGGGCGACCCCACCGGCGGCGACAAGAACAACAAGCGCCCGCCCGCCGTGCGCTTCCACTGGGGCCCGGTGATCTTCCTGGCGGTCACCCAGAGCCTCTCGCTGCAGTTCACGCTGTTCGAGCCCGACGGCCGGCCCATCCGCGCCCACGCGCACCTCCAGCTGAGCCAGATCACCCGTACCACCGGCAGCGGCGGCACCGGGTCGCTGCGCCAGAACCCCACCACCACCGGCATCGCGGGCCTCCGCACGCACGTCGTGCGCGACGGCGACAGCCTCCAGTCCATCGCCTACGCCGCCTACGGCGACGCCACCGCCTGGCGCGCGATCGCGAGCGAGAACGGCATCGACGACCCGATGCGGCTCTCGCGCGGCGCGACCCTCGCGATCCCGCGGAGGACGTCGTGATCGCCGGCGTCCAGGTGACGGTCAACGGCACCGCGCTCGACGACGCGCTGGCCTCGAACCTCACCGAGGTACGCATCGACGACAACCTGACGCTGCCCGACACCTTCCGCCTGGTGCTCGCCGACCCCGGCATGCAGGCGATCGACACCGACCCGCTGCCGCTGGGCGCCGACGTCGAGATCAAGCTCGCGGCTCCCGACGGCACCAGCCTCGTGAGCATGCTGAAGGGCAAGATCGCTGCGGTCGAGCCGGTGTTCAAGCCGCGGGCGCCACCATCGTCGCGCGCGGCTACGACCAGTCGCCGGGCTCAACCGCACGCACGAGACCCAGACCTACCAGAACATGACGGCCGACGACATCGCGCGGAAGGTGGCCTCGCGCGCGGGCCTCGACGAGGGCCAGATCGACAGCAGCGGCGAGGCCTACGACTTCGTCCAGCAGAACAACGAGACCGACTGGCAGTTCCTCTGGCGCCTTGCCCGCCGCATCGACTTCGAGGTGGTCGTGAACGGCACCGAGCTCAGCTTCCGCCAGGCCGGGAGCGACGCGGGCGACCCGCTCGAGCTGACCTGGGCGACAACCTGCTGGTCTTCCGGCCGCGCGTCACGGGCGTGCAGCAGATCGACGAGGTGGTCGTGCGCTCGTGGGATCCATCCACCAAGGACGTGATCGAGTCGAAGGCCCAGGCCGGCACGCTGGGCGTCGATATCGGCGTGGAGCGATCCGACGTGGTCTCCTCGCTCGGCGGCGGCACGGTCACCGTGGCCGACCGGCCGGTGATGACCAGCGGCGAGGGCGACGCCCTGGCAAAGAGCCTGGTGGCGCGGCTCGCAAACGCCTACGTCGAGGCCGAGGGCACCAGCCGCGGCGACCCCCGCCTGCGCGCCGGCACCAGCATCAAGGTGGGCGGCGTCGGCTCGCGCTTCGGCGGCACCTACGCGCTCTCGGCCACCAGCCACATCTACCGCGGCGGCCGGGGGTACGAGACGCAGTTCACCATCGGCGGCCGCGCCTCGCGGAGCCTCGTCGACCTCATGACGCCCGCGGCCCCGCGCAGCTGGGGGAACTCGCTGGTGATCGGCGTCGTCAGCCAGAACGACGATCCCGAGGATCTCGGCCGCGTCAGGGTCACCTACCCGGCGCTCGGCGACGACACCGAGGGCTGGTGGGCGCGGGTGGTCTCGCCCGGCGGCCGGCGACGCCCGGGGCCTCCTCATGATGCCGGTGGTCGGCGACGAGGTGGTCATCGGCTTCGAGCACGACGACGTGCGCCGGCCCTACGTGCTGGGGAGCGTCTGGAACGGGAAGGCGAAGCCGGGCGACGACCTCGTGCAGGCCGACGGGTCGTTCGCGCTGCGAAGCGACGAGCAGATCTGGATGAGCGCGGGCGACCAGATCACGGTCAAGGGCGAGAAGGATCTGGAGATCACCACGGACGGCTCGATCACGATCCAGGCGTCCGGATCGCTCAAGCTGAAGGCCTCCAGCATCGAGCTGGACGCCGACGGCCAGGTCAAGATCAGCGGCTCGCAGATCTCACTGGGATAGGAAGCAGCAGGATGTCGGACTTCATCGGATCGGGTATCGCGTTTCCTCTGCGGCTGGACGCCCGCGGCACGGTCGAGCTCGTGCGCGGCTACGAGGACGTCGAGGAGGCGATCGGCCTCATCCTGGCAACGGCGCCGGGGGAGCGGCCGATGCGGCCCGAGTTCGGGTGCGGGATCCACAACCACATCTTCGGCGGCCTCGACGCCGCCAGCCTGAACGAGATGGAGCTCGCCATCCGCGTCGCGCTCGACCGCTGGGAGCCGCGGATCGACGTCGCCGGCGTCCAGTTCAACCTGGAGCGCGCCGACGCGGGCGAGCTGCAGATCGAGATCACCTACGTGCTTCGCGCCACCAACGACCGGCGCAACCTGGTGTACCCGTTCTACGTCATCCCGGCCGAGGAGACCGCATGAGCCTCCCGCAGATCGTGCTGGACGACCGCGACTTCCAGGACCTCGTGAACGAGGCCCGCAAGCGCATCAGCCAGTCGTGCCCGGAGTGGAACGAGCACAACGTCTCCGACCCCGGCGTGACCCTGATCGAGCTCTTCGCGTGGATGACCGACATCCTCATCTACCGGGTCAACCGCATCCCCGACAAGCTGCACGTGGCGCTCCTCGAGCTGCTGGGGATCACGCTCCAGCCGCCCACGGCGGCGGCCACCGATCTGCGGTTTCGGCTGAGCTCGACGGCCGCCGAGCCCGTCACCATCGGCGCCGGCTCGGAGGTGGGCACCGTGCGCACGGCCGCCCAGGAGTCGATCGTCTTCTCGACCAATGACGAGTTCGTGATCCCGGCGCTCGAGATGTCGGCCTACCTGGTGGAGCGCGGCGGCGAGGTGAAGGACATCGGCGTGGCGTCGGGCAAGGCCCAGCCGCGCGGCCGCGACCAGCTCCCGTTCGGCATGCCCCCGGCACCGGGCGATGCGCTCTACCTGGGCTTCGACACGCCCATCGCGCGGCTCGTGCTCTCGCTGGACGTCGAGTGCTCGCAGGCGCGCGGCCCGGGCGTGGATCCCGACGATCCGCCGCTTCGCTGGGAGGTCTCCGCCGGCGACGATCAGTGGATGGAGGTGCCGGTGCTCGAGGATCGCACCGGCGGCTTCAACTACGGCAGCGGCGCGATCGAGCTCGAGATCCCGCCCTCCGCCGGCAGCGGGCTCGTGGGCGCGACGCGCGCTCACTGGGTGCGCTGCCGCGTGAACGCGCTCACCCGCGGCGGCCTTGCGGGCGCCTACACGCACCCGCCCGAGATCTACGGCCTGGAGGCCGGCGCGATCGGCGCGCTCGTGCCGGCATCGCACGCGGCGACCGAGCTCGGTGAGCTCCTGGGCGAGAGCGACGGCACGCCGGGCCAGGCCTTCACCGTGCGCCACGCCCCGGTGATCACCGCCGGCCCGGCCGACGTGGTGGAGGTGCGCGACCCGGGCGGCGGCGACTGGGTGCCGTGGCAGCAGTGCGAGTCGTTTGCCGAGAGCGGGAAGACCGACCCGCACTACGTGCTGGACGCCGCCGCCGGCGAGGTGCAGTTCGGGCCGGCGATCCGGCTGCCCGACGGCAACTGGGGCATCTACGGCGCAGCGCCGCCAAAGGGCGCGATCGTGCGCATGCGCCGCTACCAGCACGGCGGCGGCCGGGCGGGGAACGTGGCCGCGGGCGTGCTCGGCACCCCGAAGTCGTCGATCGCCGGGGTCTCGACGGTCACCAATCCGCGGCCGGCGGTGGGCGGGCTCGATCCCGAGTCGCTCGAGAGCGCCCGCACTGCGCGCGGCGATGGAGTTCCGCACCCGCCACCGCGCGGTGACCTCTGCCGACTACGAGTACCTCTGCCGCGAGGCGACCCCGCGCGTGGCCCGGGCCCGGTGCCTCGAGCCGGAGCCCGGCGGCGTGATCCCGGTGCGGCTGCTCGCGGGCGTGTCGGATCCCGGCCGCCAGCTGCTGCGCCACGAGCTGATCCCCGATGCCGAGCTGCGCGCCGAGGTCGCGGCCTACCTCGACGAGCGCCGCATGCTGGGCATGACGGTGGACGTCGGTGAGGCGCGGCTGCGCGGCGTCACCGTGGTGGTGAACGTCCAGTCGGCGCCGGGCAGCGACCTGGGCCGCGTCGAGGACGATGTGCGGCGTGCGCTCTACCGCTACCTGAACCCGCTGGTGGGCGGATCGACCGAGGGCACGGGCACCGGCTGGGGCTTCGGCCGGGCGCTCAACCAGGGTGAGCTCTTCGGCGTGGTGGGCGCCGTGAACGGCGTCGAGTTCGTGAAGATCCTGCGGGTCTACGAGACCGACCTCGAGACGGGCGAGCAGGATCCGAAGCCCACCGCGACCCATCTGGTGCTCGCAGACGACGAGGTCATCGCCTCGGGCGAGCACATCGTGAAGGCCGAGCCCCGGGAGATCTGAGTGGCCGGATACGACACCTCCTCCACCGTCGCGATGCTGCCCGCCGTGGCGGTGAACCCCGACACGCCGGCGATCCACCGCGACGTGCCGGCGGTCATCAGCCGCCGCCGGACGCTGCAGAACGGGCTGCCGACGGTGTACCACTCGCCCGGGTTCATGGCCCGGCGGGGCGCCTCGGCGCAGTTCGCGCTGGGGTTCGTGGCGGCGCTCGAGCAGGTGCTCGATCCGCCCACGGCGCTCCTCGACAGCCTCCCTGCGCACCTCAGCCCCGAGCTCGCCCCGGCCGACATGCTCGACCTGATGGCCGCCTGGCTCGGCCTCGAGATGGACGAGACGTGGCCGCTCGAGCGCCGCCGCGCCCTGGTCCGGCGGGCGCCGGAGCTCGCCCGGCGCCGCGGCACGCGGGGAGGGCTCGAGCTCGCGCTCAGCATCATCTTCCCCGACTATCCCCTGCGTGTAGAGGACGGCGGCGGCGTGGTTGCCGACGACAAGCTGCCGGCCCAGCCGCCGGCGCGGGCGTTCGTGGTCTACTGCGACGCGCCGCTGCCCGTGGCCGAGCAGGCCGAGGTCGCCCGGGTCATCGATCAGCTGAAGCCCGTCGGAGTGGGATACCGTCTGCGTGTGAAGCAGCCACGAACTCCGGCGGCCGGCGGCTCATGAAGGTCTGCCCGCGCTGTCAGCACGAGAACCCCGACGACGCCGACTTCTGCGCGAAGTGCAAGAACTACCTGCGCTGGGATCCCACCCGCGCTGTGCCCGCGGTGCCGCCGCCCGCTGCCGTCTCGCCGCCCTCGCCGGGCCATCCGCCCGCCGGCCCGCCACCGACGCCGCCGCCGGCCGCGTCACCGCCTCCGCCCCCGCCGCCCCAGGCGCCCGCCGCGCCGCCGGTCGCGCGCTCCGATGAGGTGCAGCTGACGCTCGGCGGCCCCGACGGCACCGCCTCGGGCCGGCCCACGGTGAGCATGCCGCCCGGCGGTCAGGGCGAGCTGCAGGGCGCCGTCCGAAACCAGAGCGGCAAGGTGGACAACTACGATCTGCGGCTCGAGGGGATCCCGGCCGAGCTGGTACACCATCACGCCCTCCACCGTCTATCTCGTGCCGTTCGGCGCCCGGGCAGGGGACTTCGAGCACGATCTGCGCGTGCAGTTCCACCCGCCGCGGAGCGCCGAGGCGACGGCCGGGGCGCGCCCGGTCACGCTGGTGGCGCGGTCACGGGCAAGCGGCGCCGACGTGGGGGCGGTGGACGCCGAGCTCACCATCACGCCGTTTCACCAGCTCGAGTCCGAGCTTCGGCCCGAGCGCGGCAGCGGCCGGCGCAAGGCGAGCTTCGCCGTCGCGACCCGAAACAGCGGCAACGCCCCCATCGAGATCGGCTACGACGGCGAGGACGAGGAGCAGCTCTGCAAGTTCACGTTCGCCGACCGCAAGGTCACGGCCAATCCCGGCCGTCGCGCCGGCACCGAGTTCACGGTGGAGCCGCGCAGCCAGATCTGGGTGGGCCGGCCCGTGGAGCGGCCGTTCACGGTGGCAGCGACCTCCGCCGACGGCGCTCAGGCAGAGCCGGTGCGCGGGCGTCTTCAAGCAGAAGCCGTGGCTGCCGTGGTGGTCGCCCATCGTGCTGGCGCTCCTGATCGTGGCGGCCGTCTTCCTCTGGAACCAGTACTCCAACAAGTCGGTATCGGTGCCCAGCCTGCGCGGCGACACGCTCGCCCAGGCCGGCGCGAAGCTGAAGGACGCCGGGCTCCAGCTCTCGACCGACCTGCCGCAGACGAAGACGCTTCCCGGCGACTCGAAGGACTGGGGCAAGATCATCTCCCAGACGCCCGAGGGTAAGAGCTCAGCCAAGAAGAACGCCGTCGTCTCGGTGGTGCTCGGCGCCGGGCCGCCCACCGCCAAGGTGCCCAACCTGTGCGGCCAGACGCTCGCCCAGGCAACGGCGCTGGCAAAGCAGGCCGGGCTCGCGCTGGTGCCGCCCGACCCCACGCCGGCGGCGACCGACCACTCGCTCGCGAGCAACTGCCAGGCGCCGGCCGCCGGCCAGCTCGTGGCCCAGGGCGCGCCGGTGAAGGTCACGTTCAACGTCTCGGCCGCCGCGGCGGCAGCCAACGGCGGGGGCAGCCCCAACGCCGCGGTGCCGGCCACTCCCGCAGCCGCCGCTGCAGCCGGATTCACCGTGCAGAAGGTGCCGCTGCTGGATCCCGCGGTGGCCTTCGGCCAGACCATCTCGCAGACGCCGGCCGCGGGCCAGATGGTGCCGAAGGGGAGCCCCATCACCATCTACGTGTCACAGCCGCCGCCGGTGACCTATGACGATCTCACGAGCATCTTCGTGCAGCAGCCCGGCGCGAAGGCCGCCAAGCTCATCTCGACAACGGGCGCCACCGACACCGAGCCGTCCTACAGCCCCGATGCGACCCAGCTCGCCTACCTGCAGCGGGCATCCGGCGGTGCGGGCGCGGTGCACGTCATCAACCAGGCGGCCACGCCGGCCGTCGATCAGCCGCTGAGCGCGGCCGGCGTGGATGCCCACCGGCCCGTGTTCGCGCCCGATCCCACCAAGCACGTCGTGGCCTACACCGTGTGGCCGCCGACGGGCTCGACCGGCTCGACGCTCTGCTTCGCCGACCTCGACGCCCCCGCCGCGGTGCCGTGCACCTCGCCGGATGCCACCTACGACCTCGACCGGCCGACGTGGGCGCCGGACGGCCTCTCGATCATGGCGGTGGCGCTCGATCCCACCACCGAGCAGCCGGCCGGCATGGTGCAGTTCACCACCCAGACGCCGTTTGACGCCAACGGCAGCGACTGGGTCGAGACCCCGGGCCTGGTCGTCACCGGCCCGGTGCAGTACGCGGCGTTCAGCCCCAAGGGCCGCGAGCTCGCCCTGAGCGTGGGTGCGACGGCCCCGGTGCTGCAGATCGCCCAGATCCAGAACGGGGCGCTGCAGACGCCCAAGCAGGTGGGCGCCACGCCGATCCCCGCCGGCGCGCTGGCATGGTGGGCCGACAAGCGCGCTGGCCTACTCGGCGGCGCAGTGCCAGGCCACCTCGCCCATCACCGTGCTCGATCCCAACGCCCCGACCCCCACGCCGGTCGCCATCCCGGGCCAGGTCGGCTGCAACCCGTCGTATCTGCCCCAGCAGGTCGCGACCCCCTGACATGCTGTGCCGGGCGTGCCGCCGCCAGCGTCCCCGAGACGACCGGCCCTGTCCCAGCTGCGGCGCCTCGCGCGCCGGCGCGCCGCCCGAGCTCGAGCTGGTTGTGGGAGCCACCACGCGGGTCGCGCTGGTCGAGAAGATCACCATCGGCCGGGCGACCGACTGCGACATCCGGCTGGATGATCCCAGCGTCTCGCGCCATCACGCCGAGGCCGCGGTCACCCCGGCGGGATCGTTTCTGCGCGACGCCGGATCGAGCCACGGCACCTACCTGAACGACGTGCAGGTCTCGGGCGAGGCCCAGCCGCTGCGCGACGGCGACCGCGTGCGCGTGGGCGACACGAGGATCGTGGTGGAGCGCCCGCGCGACGAGCATCACGCCGGCCGCACCATCGTGGTGCCCCCCGGTGCGAGCCTGCTGGTACCTGCTGTCGGCGCCGAGCGGATGGCCTCCGACGCCGGCGAGTTCGGGTTCCGGCCGCGGGTGCGGTCGGGCTGGGCGATGAAGCGGCTCGACGCCGCCGAGGGCGATCGCCGCTACATGCTGGCCGACCTGCGCGGGCAGGACTACCTGCGGATGGGCGAGCCCGAGGCCGAGCTCTTCCAGCTGATGGACGGCAGCTGCACGCTGCCCGAGCTGATCGCCGAGGCAGAGCAGCGGCTGGGGCCAACCGGCCCGGCCAGGCTCGCGCGGCTGCTGGCAGACCTCGGCGATCGCGGCATGCTCGAGGGCGTCGAGGGCAGGGGCGAGATGGAGCTCGGCGGCGGCCTTCGCAGCCTCTTCCAGCCGCGCGAGCTGACGTTCGGCGGCGCCGGGCGGTTCTTCGACTGGGTGTACCGGCACGGCGGCTTCCTGCTCTTCACCCGGCCGGTGCTCCTGCTCCAGGCGCTGATCGCGATCGGCGGCCTCGCGGGCTTCATCTGGCTGGTGGCGACGGGCTCGGCCAACCCGCTCATCGTGAACCACAGCCTGGGCCTCGGCAGCCTCTGCTTCCTCATCGGCCGCTTCGCGGTGGTGGCGTTCCACGAGTGCGCGCACGGCCTCACCATGTCGTCGTTCGGGCGGCGCGTGCGCCGGGCCGGGCTGAAGCTCCTGCTGATCTTCCCCTACGCGTTCGTGGACACCTCCGAGGCGTGGTTCGAGCCGCGCCGGCGGCGCATCGCGGTGAGCCTCGCCGGCCCGGTGAGCGACTTCGTCGTGGGCGGTGCCTGCGCGCTGGTGGGCGTCGCGGCCGGCGGATCGGTGCGCGAGGTGGCATTCCAGATCGTGATCGGCGCCTACCTCGGGGCCGTCCTCAACCTCAACCCGTTCATGGATCGCGACGGCTACCACGTGCTGGTGGACATGGTCGGCCAGCCGGGCCTTCGCAAGCGCGCCCGCGAGCGGCTGGCGCTGCGGCTGGCCGGCGAGCCCGTGGAGCAGACCGACACGCGCGTGCTGGAGGTGTACGCCCTGGCCGGGATCGGGTGGTTGCTAGTCGCAGCCGCCTTCGGCATACTGATGAGTGTCCGGTATTACGCGGTGCTGGTGGATGTGGCGCCGAAGCGCTGGATCGCTCTGGTCATCATCGGCGCGTTCGATCTGTTGCTGCTGATGCCGGTGGTGGTGACAGTCGGGAGGCCGTTGTTGAGGCGGGTGACGCGCAGAAAGGGTGGAGCAGGTGGCAGCTGAGCCATCGGACGATGCCCCTGCGCTGATCGCCCAGCTGCTGATGGATCCGGCGCTTAGGGCGCGGTTTCGGGTCGATCCCGTGGGCGTCTGCCAGGAGCTCGGCATGCCCGGGCTCGGCGCGGAGCTCGGGGAGGTGGGCCGCGGCACCGAGACCATCGAGCTGCGCGAATCGCGCTCGAGCCTGGCCGGCGTGATCTTTGCCGCTGCCGCCGAGGGCATCAGCATCGCGCACTTCGCCGAGCAGATCATGCCCCAGGCACACGGCCACGCAGCCCACGCGGCTGCCGCTGCGGAGGCTCACGCCACGCGGCCGGGCCTCGCCGTGGTGCCGTCGTCCACCGAGCCGCCGCCCGTGGCGCCGGCCGCGGGATCGGTGGCGCCGCCTGCCGGGTCGATCTCGGCGATGCCCGTCGCATCTTCGAACGCGCAGCAGAACCCGGTGGCGATCGAGCTTGCCGGCGGCAGCGCGCCGGGCGGGATGATGCAGGGCGACGCGGCGCCCAAGGCGCTCGAGGCGGTGGCCCAGGCCAAGAAGATGCTGGGCGAGCCCTACGTCTGGGGCGGGGAGGATCCCAAGATCGGGTACGACTGCTCGGGCCTGGTGCAGTGGGCCTACCGCCAGGCGGGCGTCACCAGCCTCGGCCGCACGACGTGGACGCAGGCGGCCCAGGGCACGGCGGTGCAGTGGGGCCACTTCAAGCCCGGCGACCTGATCTTCTCCAACTGGGACGGGGGCTCCGACCCCGAGCACGTGGTGATGTACATCGGCGACGGCAAGGTGATCGCGGCGCCGCACACCGGCACCGACGTGCAGATCCAGGCTGTGAGCGTGTTCAAGGATCACTTCGTGAACGCCCGGCGGATCGTGCCCGCGACCGGCGACGGCATGGGCGGCGCCCCAGCCGCTGCCCCCGTGGCCGCTGTCGCTGACCATCACGTGGTGGCCGCGTCGGGCGCTCCGGTCGCAGACGCCGCCGGCGCGATGGGCTCGAGCCTTGCCGGCGATCCCGAGACGCTGCGCGCGGCGGTCGCCGTGAAGATCGCCCAGAGCTACCTGGGCACCAAGTACGTCTACGGCGGCGAGAGCCCGTCGGGGTTCGACTGCTCGGGGCTGATGCAGTACGTGTGGAACAAGGTTGGCGTGCACCTCGACCGCACCTCGGAGGAGCAGATCTTCAACGGCAAGGCCGTGCCGCGCAGCCAGCTGGAGGCCGGCGACCTGGTGTTCTTCCGCGAGAACGGCGACGTCCACCACGTGGGGATGTACGTGGGCCACGGCCGGTTCATCGAGGCCCCGCACACCGGCGACGTGGTGAAGTACGCGCGGCTGGACGACCCCTACTACGCGGCGCAGTATGCAGGTGCGCGGCGGGTCTCGGGGCTCGCGGGCGCCAACGCGCCGATGCCGCAGTGGGCGGTGCGCGAGGTGGAGCAGATGCAGGGCGGATCCGGCGGCGCCGCGCTCGCAGCCCCCGCCGGGCCGGGCATGAGCAGCGCGATGCCCGCGGTGCAGGCGACGCCCGGTACGGCCCAGTTCGGCGCGGCGGGGATGCACCCTGTCGCCGCCGCGGCCGACGCGCACGGCATGGGCGGTCTCGGCGCGGGTGAGATCCCCTACCCGGGCGACAACGCGCCGCGGGCGAAGATCGCCGAGTGGATGGCGGGCGAGGCGCGGAAGGCCGGCATCCCGCCGCAGCTCCCGATCATGGCGGCGCTCAGCGAGTCGGGCCTGCGAAACCTGCAGTACGGCGATCGCGACTCGCTGGGCTTCTTCCAGATGCGCACGTCCATCTGGGAGCGCGACTACCCCGGGTTCGAGCACAAGCCCGAGCTGCAGCTGAAGTGGTTCATCGATCACGCGGTTGCCATCCACAAGCAGCGGCTGGCGGAGGGCTACGCGAACTACGGCAAGGATCCCAGCCAGTACGGCAACTGGGTGGGCGACGTGGAGGGCTGCGCGGCCCAGTACCGCTACCGCTACCAGGAGCAGCTGGACACGGCGAACTCGCTGCTCAACGGCGGTGCATAAACGGTGCCAGGCACTTAATATTCACGGGCTACTTGATGGGCTCGCGCCAGGCCGCCGCGCGCTGTGACGTGCCCACGCCGCTCCAGCCCGCCGCGATGACGGCCCCGCCACCGGCCGCCGCGGCGTTGAGCGAGCTGCCGGCCGGTGCATCGAATGCGCTCGGCGGCGACTGCTTCCACGTCTTCCCGTTGGTCGTCGTCCAGATCGCGGCGTCGAACGACTGGCCGCTGGTGACGCCGCCGACCGCCGTTGCCCCGCCGCCGGGCACCGCGGTCACGCCCCACGCCTCGGAGCTCGCGGTGGGCGGCGCGAGCGTGGTGCCGGCCGTCCAGTGGGCCCCGCCGTCCACCGACGTCCACGCCGTGGGGGACGTCGCGTCGCCGGTGCCGGTGAAGCCCACGGCGACCAGCGTGTTTGCGTTCAGCTGGGCGATGTCGGCCATCGATCCCGGCATGGTGCCGAGCCAGACGCGCGACCAGCCCGAGGGGCTGAGCCCCCACACCGACGGCTTGCCGTTGTCCTCGCCCACCGCCACCACGACGTTGCCGAGCGCCGTTGCCCCGCGCAGCTGCTGGCGCCCGGCCACCACGCACCCGCTCGCGCCGTAGGGGCAGGCGGGCTTCCACGAGGTGCCGTCGGCCGACGTCCAGGCGGCGGCGTCGTTGCCCGACTCGCCCACGCCGACGTAGCCGTTGGGCGTCTTCACGACGTCGTGCATCGCGGCGGCCTTCGCGTCGGGGGCGGGCCCGGTGGACTTCCAGGTCGCCCCGCCGTCGGTGGACATCCACACCGCGGCGCTGTCCTTGCTCTGCTTGGTGGGCGTGCGCCCGCTTACGAGGATGTCCGGGCCATCGACCACCACGCCGCCCAGCGACTGGTGCCCGGCCGGTGAGCCCTCGTCGAGCGGTGCGGTGAGCTTCCAGGTCGCCCCGGTGGGCGATGTCCACACCGCGGCGCGCGGGCCCTTGGCGCTGTTCACGTACCCGACTGCCGCAAACCCGCCCGGCCCCGAGCCGATCCCGCTGATCACCTCGGACTGGGCCGACTGCGGGAAGTTCGCGACCGTCCACGACGTGACCTGCGTGGTGATCGGCGGCGGCTTCGCGGACGAGCTGCCGCCGCTCTGCGTGATCCCGTAGACGGCGGCGACCGCGGCGATCAGCACGACCACCGCGCCGATGACCAGGAGCGTCTTCTTCGAGTTGCTCCCCCCGCCCTTCGCGGCGGTCGGCCAGTCGTAGGTGCCCTCGGGCTCCGGCACCGCCTTCTGGGTGGCCGGGGTGACCGGCGCCGCTGTCGCCATGGCCGGGACGGGCGCGGGCTCCGGCTGGGGCTCGGCCGGCGTCTCCACAGCAGGGGGTGGTGGAGGCGGAGGAGGCGGCGGCTCAGCGGCGGCCGGCGGGACATCGGCCGGCGGCGGGATCACCGGCGCGGCGCCGAACGTCACGAAGCCGTCGTCGGCCGGCGCCGCCGTCGCAGGGGGCGTCACCGGCGGCGCAGCGGTGGGCGGCACCGTGGCGGCGCCCGCAGCCGCGCCGGCCTCTGCCGCGATCGGGAGCGTCGTGATCCCCGAGCTTCGCCGCCAGCGCGGCCCGAGCTGGTCGATCACGATCTCGTCGAGGTCGTCGCCGGCCTCGGTCGCGCTGCGGTAGCGCTGCTCGGGATCCTTGTGGAGCATCTTCTCGAGCCACATCCCGAGGTCGGGGTCGAGGTCGGGGTTGATCGATCGCGGCGGCGGGATGGGGTCGTTCACCTGCCGCATGAGGATCGCCATCGGCGTGTCGGAGTCGTGGAACGGCACCTTCCCGACCAGCATCTCGTAGGCGATCACGCCCACCGAGTAGAGGTCTGTCCACGGCCCCACCTCCTTGCCCAGCGCCTGCTCCGGCGCCATGTAGGTGGGCGTCCCCATCGTCATCCCGGTCTGGGTGAGGTTGACCTGGGGCGTGGCCTCGTCGTAGGCCTTGGCGATGCCGAAGTCGGCGATCTTGATGCGGCCCTGGTTGGTGAGCATCAGGTTCTCGGGCTTCAGGTCGCGGTGCACGATCCGCCGCTCCTCCGCGTGGGCGAGCCCGGCGAGCACGTCCATGATGGCGCCGCTGGATGCTGCCAGGTCGAGCGACGAGATCCACGGCCGCAGCGACCCGCGCTCGAGGTACTCCATCGCGATGTAGGGCGAGCCGTCGGCCTCGAAGAAGTCGAACACCGTCACGATGTTCGGGTGGCTCAGCGAGCCCGCCATCTGCGACTCGCGCAGGAACCGCTCGCTGAACGTCGCATCGGCAGCGTGGAAGGCGGCCAGCTGCTTCAGCGCGACGTCGCGCTCGAGGCCCTGCTGGCGCGCGAGGAACACCGTCGCCATGCCCCCGCGCCCGATCTCGCGGACGATGGTGTAGCGGCCGACCGTGCGCCCGTTGTCGCCGCTACTCGCCATCAAGCAGAGGTGATCTCTTGTCCGGGATCCGTGACGCTGATGGAGCCGGGCGGCACGCCGTCGGTCACGCCCGAGAGCGTCGAGATGTACGCCGGCTTGCCGTTCACGGTGACCTTCAGCGAGACCGATCCGGCCGGGATCACCGACACCACCGTGGTGCACGGTTTGGTGTTGGTGGAAGGCGCCTGCAGGCAGCCGATGATGGGCGCCCCGACGAGGTCGGGATCGCACAGGATGCCGCCGTCACCGGCAACCGCTTTCACCTGGCCGGGCTTGAGCGTGACCACCCCTTGATGCGTGCACTGGATCTGTGCGTTCACCGTGACGAGCTGAGCCATTTCCTGCCTTTCATTTCCCCCCTGAATACCCTAGTATCGCTTCTTGCCGGGGTTGAAATCAACCCGGCGAACCGGGGGTTCTTGGCATGGTTCTGTTTGTCGTCGACGGGCACTTCATCTATCGAAGTGGCGTTACCGCCTGTCTGATTGGTCTCGAGGACGTCGAGGCCGTAATCGAAGCTGGCTCGATCCCAGATGCCTACGGGCATCCCGAGCTGCTGCGCGCCGACGTCGTGCTGGTTGACGACGTCATGCCGGGCACCAACGAGCTCATCCGGCTGGTGTGCGACGAGGGCAGCGGACGGGTGGTGGTGTGCTCCTCGAGCCCCGACGAGCGGCGGGTGATCGCCTCGGTGCAGGCCGGCGCGATCGGGTACCTGCGCAAGGACAGCCTCACGTCGGAGTCGCTGGCAAGCGCGATCCGCGCCGCCTCCGACGGAGCGGGAGTCATGGCGCCCGAGCTGCTGGGCACGTTGCTGCGGACGCTCTCGCGGGTCTCGCGCGACATGCTGGAGCCACGCGGGCTCTCGCTCTCGCGGCTCACCGAGCGCGAGCAGAAGGTGCTGCGCCTGGTGGCGGCCGGGCGGGCGACGAGGGAGGTCGCCGAGGAGATGTGCTACAGCGAGCGCACCATCAAGAACGTGCTGCACGACATCTCGACCAAGCTGGACGCGCGGACGCGCTCGCAGGCGGTTGCCGAGGCCGTGCGCGAGGGCCTCATCTAGTCGTACGGATTGACCGGCGCCGCGAACGCCTGCATCAGCTCCGAGCAGTTCCCGGCGCTCTCGAGGTAGGGCGATCCCAGCCCGAGCCGCGTGAGGGCTCCGCCCACGTTCTGCGCGGTCAGGCCCGCGCGGTCGATCGCTGCGCTTCGCAGCCCGACGTTTCGTGACTGGCGCAGCGACCAGTCGAACTCGTCCGTGCAGGCGGCGTAGTAGAAGCTCTCGCGCGGGAACACCAGCGCCGGCTGCGTGCGGTTGGTCTTGGTGATGATCGCGTGCTGGTCGCCAACGTCCAGGAGCAGGATCGAGAACGCGGGCTGGAGGCCGAGCGTGACCGTGAGCAGCGGCTGCTCGGAGGCCGCGCACGCGGCGGTGAGGATGGTCGCGTAGATGTCGCGCCGCACGCGATCGGCCGACCAGTCCTCATCGTTTCCGGTCGCCTCGCTCGCGCGAAAGAGCGCGTAGGACTCGACGGCGCGGTCGTCGGTGGGGTCGAGCAGCTCGATGTCGAGCCGGTGCCGCACCTGTGACCTCGCCGTACGCTCCACGATCTCGGGGATGGTGCGCGCGCGGGTGTACTCGCCCAGCGCGCCGCGAAACCGCCACGACGTGCTCGCGCGGATGTCCTGCTCGAGCGTCTCGTGGATCTGGTGGGGCGCGAGGGTGTGCACGATCTCGGGGCGCTCGGACTTCGGCAAGAGCTTCAGGGCGACGATTGCCAGCAGCGTGCCGCCCACCAGCGTGCCGATGATGTGGCCGATCACCTGATCGGAGACCTCGACGCCGCTCGGCGTGGGCTCGTCGGCGATCCACGGGATGACGATGAACTGCAGGAAGAGCAGCAGGGCCACCGTGATCACGAACGCCGCGCCGAAGAGCTTGCGGGCGCTGCCGCTGATGGGGATGTCCATGCGCGGGGAGTTCGCCCCGGCACGCGGTGACCCTGCTAGTAGAGGCCCTCGCCGCGGGCGTAGCGCTGCTCGCGCTCGCGGTCGTACCGGTCGGCGTCGAACGCGGGGTCGTTCAGCGACCGCAGGATGGCTCCCGAGCTGGGCAGCTCGGAGCGGTCGAGGTGGTGCTCGGGGTTCCAGAGGTCGGATCGGATGAAGGCCTTGGAGCACTGCGTGTAGGCCTCCTGCACCGAGACGACGATGCCCAGCTTGGGCACCCGCCCGCCCACCTCGCTCGGCGCGAGCAGCTCCTCGTCGTCGGTGATCACGCCGGTGCCGTTGACCCGGAACGAGTCGCCGATGCCGGGGATGATGAAGAGCAGCGCGATCGCCGGGTCGGCCACGAGGTTGGTGAGCGTGTCGGCGATGCGGTTGCCGGGCCGGTCGGGCACCAGCAGGGTGCGCTCGTCCAGCACCCGGACGAAGCCCGGCGGGTCGCCGCGCGGCGAGACGTCCATGCCGCCGCCGGGCATCCTGGTGGCGACGCAGACGAACGGCGAGCGTTCGATGAACCGCCGCGTGAGGGCGTTCACCGAGTCCGAGATCTTCGAGACGACGACCTCGGTGGGCGAGCCGATCACGGCCCGCAGCGACTCCTCATCGGTGATCGCGCGAAACGTCCGCATGGTGGGAGCCTAGTGAATAGCCGGTGCCTGGCACCGTTTATGCAAGGGCCGTCTCTGCCGCGATCCGGCCGAAGCAGACCGCCTCCGAGAGGTTCGCGCCGTCGGCGGGGTAGAGCATCCCCATCGCCTGGCCGTTGTTGCCGGCGCCGAAGAGGCCCGGGATCACCTCGCCATAGGCGTCCAGGATCCGCGCGTGCTCGTCGCGTCGCGGGCCGCCGCCGGTGTTTGGGCCGCCGGGATAGAGCGGCACGCAGTAGTAGGGCGGCTGGTCGAGCGGCACCAGCGTGCCCGGGTCGCGGAACGGGTCGGTGCCCGAGCGGCACGACTCGTTGTAGGCCGCCACGGTGGCGTCGGCGGCGGCGGGATCTTCGACTCCGGCCGCTGTGGCGGCCGCGGCGATCGAGTCTCCCTGGGCGATCCAGCCGCGCTCGATCTCTCTGGAGTTATCGGCGCTCCAGCCGTACGCGCCCACCGCGACCGCCCCGGCCGTGACCGACGTCAGCGGCCCGGCCTTGCGCCGCCGCTCGTCGAAGAACCAGAAGCAGGGAATCCGCTCCGCGGTCAGCTGGTGATGGAAGTCGTGGCGAAAGAGCGCCTGTGAGTCCTCGTCGGCGAACCGGCGCCCGTACCGGTCGGTGAGCACGTAGCCAGGCGGAGCCAGCGCGATGATGAAGTTCATCGAGCTGCCGTCGGCCATCGGAAACCGCCCCACCGCCCGGCCGAACATGAGGTTCATGTGCCAGAGATCGGCGCCCACCGCCTGGGCCATGCGGATCCCGTCGCCCGTATTGCCGGGGTTCCCGTAGAAGTACGCGGGACTCACCGGCAGGAAGTCGCGCTTCAGCTGCTCGCTGTGCTCGAACCCGCCCGTGGTGAGCACGACCCCCACGCGGGCATCCAGCCGCTCCCCGGCGCCGTGCAGCACCGCCGCGACGCGCCCGTCACCGGATCGCTCCAGCCGCCGGCCGGGCGACTCCCACCGCACGGTGATGCGCGGATCGCGCTCGACCGCCGCGCGCACCGCCGCGAAGTAGTGCGTCCCCGCCCGGATCGAGGCGAGGTGGCGGGTGGCCGCCGCCCCCACCGCCGCCCCGCGCGCCTGCGACGCATCGCCCCAGCCGTGCTCCTCGGGCACCGGCTCCCCGTCGGTCGTGAGCCCCTGCCGGTACACGTCCACTGCCTCCGACCCCTCGATTCCGGGATGCTCGGCGCCGGCGATCCGCTGCAGGTGGAGGTCTGCGCCGATCCGCTCGTGCCAGCCCACCAGGTCGCACGCCTTCTCCGCCCACGCGCGCGAGACCGGCTCGGGCACAACCCCCTGGGCGCAGCGATCCAGGTACGCCGCGCCGCGCCCGGCGTCGTTCATGCCCATGAGGATGCCGCCCGACATCCGCGCGCTGGGCGTGTGCGCACCGGCCGGCTGCTTCTCGAGAATGGTGACCGCCGCTCCCAGTTCGGCGGCCGCCAGCGCGGTCGCTGCCCCGGCCGCGCCGAACCCCACCACCACGAGATCAGTGGAAGGCATACCCGCCGTCGACGTTGATCGTCTGGCCCGTGACGAAGTCGCTCGCCGGCGAGGCCAGGAACACCACCGTGCCCACCAGGTCGCCGGCCACCTGCACCCGCCGAAGCGCCGTCTGGCCGGCCATCGCCGCGCGGTCGGCGGGCGTGATGGTGGCCCGCTCGATCTCGGTCTGGGTCGATCCCGGCGAGACCGCATTCACGCGGATCCCCATCGGCCCGAGCTCGGAGGCGAGCGCGCGCGTGAGGCCGATCACCCCGGCCTTCGACGCGACGTAGTGGGGGTACCCCGGCCTTCCGGTGAAGACGGTGGCCGATGAGATGTTGATGATCTTCCCGTAACCGGCCTCGCCCATCGCCGGCACCACGGCGCGGGTGCACAAAAACGCGCCGCCCAGATTCACGCGCACCACGCGGTCCCACTCGTCCGGGGAGATCTCGGTGATCGGCTTCATGGTGAGAGCCGAGAAGATCGCGGCGTTGTTCACCAGCACCTCGGGGGCGCCGAACGCCGCGATCGCAGCCTCGGCCATCGCCTCGGCGCTCCCGGCATCCGACACGTCCACGGCCACTGCCACCGCCGTCCCTCCGGCCGCCCTCACCTCGGCCGCCACCGCCTCTGCCGGCCCGGCATTGATGTCGGCCACCACCACCGGGTGGCCGGCCTCGGCCAGCCCGAGCGCGAAGGCCCGGCCCAGGCCCTGGCCCCCTCCGGTGACGATGGCTCCTCCGCCGCTCACCGCGGTGCCGCCGCCAGCTTCTGGAGAGATTCCCGGGCATCGACCGGGCTCCACCACGGATCGATGCCCAGGTCGCGCGCGATCACGCCGGCCGAGATGTAGCCGCCCCCGCCGGAGACAGCGCCGCCCGGGTGCGTGGGCGAGCCCACCATGTAGAGGCCGTCGATGGGGGTGTGATAGCCGAAGTGGTTCCACATCGTCTGGCTGCCCGCGAACGAGCCCATGAAGATGTCACCGCGTGTCATGTTGATGAACTCGCGGCTGTACTCGTTGGCGGTGTAGACGTAGGTGTCAAGGATGTTGTCCGGCGTGAGGTTGGGTGCGTACTCGCGCCACTTCTCGATCATCCGCTGGGCGAACTCCTGCTTCAGCGGCTCGATGTTCTCGGGCCGGCCGCCGGGCGCGAACGGCATCGCGTGCCAGCCGTAGGCGGTGTGGTGGCCGGGAGGCGCCTGGCTCGGGTCGAACGTGGTGATCGCACCCGTGCCGAACGAGACGCGCGACGGGATCTTGCCCTCGGCGACCTCGTCGTGCAGCGCGAAGAGCTGCTCCATCGACTCGCAGCCGATGTTGTACTTGAGCGCGTGGTTGATGTTGGGGTCGAACCCGGCCGAGGCGTACTGTGGAGCCTCCCTCAGCGCCAGGTGGATGCCGAACAGCGTCCACTCGGTCTGCTTGAACGCGTCCACCTTTGACCGGTAGCTCTCGGGCAGCTGCTCGCGGCCGACCATGGTGTTGAACGTCTGCTCCACATCGATCGCGCTGGCGACGAACTGTCGTGCCCGGAACGAGCGGCCGTCGGCCAGCTCGACGCCCGTGGCGCGGTTTCCCTCCACCACGATCCGCTCGACGTGGGCATGGTTCACGTAGGTGCCGCCGTGCTCGATGAACCGCTCCATCAGGCCGTTTGCCAGGTTCCAGCTGCCGCCGGCGCACACCTGGTAGCCGGCCGCCAGATCGAACCCGCGCACCAGCGCGCCCATGGGACTGCGCTCGGTCACTGCGTCGTAGAGCACGGTGCCGAAGAGCGAGAGCTTGAAGAGCAGGAGCAGCCGCACGCGCTCGCTCTCGAAGAGCTCGTTCACCACGTCGAGGGGCTGCTTGCGGGTGATCTCGAGGAAATCGCGGCCCACCGCGGAGCGGCTCAGCAGCTCGTCGCGCTCGGCTTCGGCCAGCGGCTCGGAGTAGCGCTCGGGCAGGAAGATCTCGTCGCTGATCAGGTCGGCGCGCACGTTCCACTCGCGGAACGTCTCGGCGTCTCTCTTCGAGAACCGCGCGATGGAGGCGCACATCTCGTCGATGTCGCGAGAGAACACCAGCGCCGTGCCGTCGGCGTGGGGCTGGGCGAAGTCGAACTGCGGGGTGATGTAGCGCACCTTCGCGGAGAGCTCCAGATCGGCGTACCACGGGGTGAGCGAGATGTTGAAGTGGTTGATGGAGTGCGGGTTCTGGTAGAAGCCGGGAGGCCCCGGCTCGATGGTCGAGAGGCCGCCGCCGAACATCATGCGGCGCTCCAGGATCGCGATCTTCAGGCCGGCCTTCGCCAGGTAGGAGCCCAGGATCAGGCCGTGCTGGCCCGAGCCGATGATGATGCCGTCATACGTCTCGCTCATGTCTCCTCTTCGAAGTTGATGTAGACGTTCTTCTGCTGGGTGTAGGAGTGCAGCTCGTCGCGGCCCTCCTCGCGGCCGAGGCCGCTGTTCTTGGTGCCGCCGAACGGCGTTCCCGGGATGTGGGACGACGACCAGTTGACCCACACGTAGCCGCACTCCAGGTCGCGGCTCGCCCGCATCGCGGTGGTCAGGTCACGCGTGTAGACGCTGCCGGTGAGGCCGAGGGGGAGCGCGTTTGCCGCCGCCAGCACCTCGTCGTAGGAGTCGAACGGGATGGCCACCAGCACCGGTCCGAAGATCTCGGAGCTCACGATCTCGATGCCGTCGCCCGACTCGCAGGTGAAGAGGGTGGGCTCGATGAACCAGCCGCCGCCGTGGATCCCGGGCTCCGGCACGCCGCCGGTGACGTGCGTGAGCCGATCGTGCCCGAGCGCCCGCTCGATGTAGCCGCTCACCGACGTGTACTGCTGCTGGGAGACGATCGCGCCGACGTCGGTGGCCTCGTCCAGCGGGTCGCCGACCTTCATCGCCGCCATCCGCCGGCCGAGCTCTGCGACGAACTCATCGAAGATCGACCGGTGTACGTAGAGCCGCGACGTCGAGCCGCACGACTGGCCCTGCCACGCGAAGTTCATGCCGCGCACCACGCCGGCGAGCGCCTGCGGCGCGATCGGCGTCGGGAAAGACGATGATCGGGTTCTTGCCGCCCAGCTCGAGAGTCACCGTCTTGATCTGGCCGGTGGCCGCCTCGCGCATGAGGTGCAGGCCGACCTCGACGCTCCCGGTGAGGGCGATCCGCGGCACGTCGGGGTGCCGCACCAGGTGGTCGCCGATCACGCTGCCGCGGCCCGAGAGCACGTTCACCACTCCCGCGGGCAGCACCTCGCCGCAGAGCTCTCCGAGGCGAAGTGCCGAGAGCGATGTGTGCTGCGACGGCTTCAGCACCACGGTGTTTCCCGCCACCAGCGGCGCCGCGAGCTTGGAGGCGGCGAACATCAGCGGGTGGTTGAACGGCACGATCCGCGCGACGACGCCAAACGGCTCGCGCACGGTGAAGTCGAGCGAGTCGGCAGCGGGGGTGGGGATGGTGGCGCCGCCCAGCTCGCCGGCGATGCCCGCGAAGTAGCGCAGCTGCTCGACGGCCAGCTTGTAGTCGTTTCGCAGCACCTTGAGCGGCGTGCCGTTGTCCAGGCTGTCGAGCTCGGCCAGCTCCTCGCCGTGCTCCTCGATGGAGGCGGCGAGCGCCAGAACGAGGGCGGCGCGCTGCGGTGCCGGGGTGTCGCGCCACGCCGGGAACGCCTCCCGGGCCGCGGCCACGGCGCGATCGACGTCGGCGGTACCGGCGGCGGGGATCGTGGTGAGGTTCCGGCCGGTGGCGGGGTTCACCGCGTCCATGCGCGAGCCGTCCAGGGCGGGCACCAGCTCCCCGCCGATCAGAAGCTTCCATTCACGGTCGGCGATGCTCATGTGCCTGCCCTTCTGCGCTCGAGGAACTTGGTCATCCGTACGCGCTTCTCGTCGTCTTCGAACAGCACGGCCTGGCCCAGCAGCTCCACTACGGGGTGTGCCTCGGGCGGCGAGTCGACTGCCAGCTTGGTCAGCCGAAGCGCCATGGGGCTCGCCCGGCCCATCTGATCGGCCATTGCGCCGGCGGTAGCCAGCAGCTCGTCCGGCGCCACCACCCGCGATACCAGCCCGTGCCGCAGCGCCTCCCCGGCATCGAGCGTGCGGCCGGCCAGGAGCATCTCCTTGGCCAGCGACTCGCCCACCAGCTTCGGCAGCCGGTGGCATGCGCCGGCGGCGGCCATGATGCCGAGCCGCACCTCGGGCTGGCCGAACTGCGCGCGGTCGCTCGCGATGCGGATGTCGCAGGCGTAGGCCAGCTCGGCGCCCCCGCCGAGGGCGGGGCCGTCAACGGCGGCGATGGTGGGCATCGGCAGCCGCCGCAGGCGCTCGAACACGGTGAGGTTGATGGCCGCGAGGGCCTCGTCTCGTCCGCGCTCGCGGAGCTCTGCGATGTCGGCGCCGCCGGCGAACACGCCCTGGTCGCCGCCGGTCACGATCGCGATGCGCGGCTCGCGCTCCAGCTCGTCCAGCACGGCATGCAGCTCGGTGACCATCGCCTGGGTGATGGCGTTTCTCGCCTCGGGCCGCGCCAGCGTGATGACCACGCGCTCGTCGGTGCGGCGGATCTCGAGGCTGCTCATGCGTCCCACCGGTAGAACCCCTCGCCGCTCTTCTGGCCGAGCTTCCCGGCGGCCACCATCTGCTCGAGGAGGGGCGGGGGATCGAATCGCGCGCCGTAGACCTCCGCGAGGTTCCGGGCGATGTTCAGCCGCACGTCCAGCCCGACGATGTCGGTCAGCCGGAGCGGCCCCACCGGATGGCGGTAGCCGAGCGTCATGGCCCTGTCGATGTCCTCGGCGCTTGCGACCTGCTGCTCGAGCATGCGGATGGCCTCGAGGCCGAGCATCACGCCCAGGCGGCTGGTCGCAAAGCCCGGCACGTCGCGCACCACGATGGCGGTCTTGCCGATGCGCGCCACCAGCTGCTCGGCCGCCCCGAGGGCGTCTCTGCCCGTTGACTCGGCCACCACGATCTCGACCAGCGGCATCGCCGGCACGGGGTTGAAGAAATGCAGGCCGAGGAACCGCTCGGGGCGGAGCAGGCTGTCGGCGAGCGAGCCGATGGAGAGCGCGCTCGTGTTGGTGGCAAGCAGGTCGGGGCCGAGATTCTCGGCCTCGCTCAGCACCTGCTCCTTCAGCTCGGCGAGCTCGGGCACGGCCTCGATCACCAGCTGCACCGGGCCGGAGATGCTCGCGATGCCCGCGGTGGGAGTGATACGGCGGATGGCCGCGGCGGCCTCGGCTGCGTCGATCTTGCCGCGCATCACGCCGTTTTCAAGCGACGTGCGGGCGCGCTCGGCGCCGGCCCGCGCAAGCTGCAGATCGGCGTCCACCAGGCGCACCTCGAACCCTGCCCGTGCGAGCACCGACGCGATCCCGACGCCCATGGTGCCGCTGCCGATCACGGCTGCGGTATCGCTCATGCGACCTCCTTTCGCAGCCAGTCGGGGGCCTTCATGGAGGTCGCGTTACCGTCGTTCAGCTGCACCCACACGTGCGTGGTCTCGCCGTTCGCGATCATGGTCTCGCCGCGGCGGATCTCATAGCCCACGCCGAAGCTGGTCGCGCCGACCCGCCTGACCTGCGCGGTGATCTCGATGGCCTGGTCGATGGTCACGGGGGCGAGGTAGGAGCAGTGCGAGTCGACCACGGGCGTGCCGTGGCCCGCGGCGATCACCCCGGCGAGCGGGTGGCCGAGCTCTGCCATCAGCTCGTGGAAGGCTGCGTCGAACCAGCGGTAGTGGGCGGCGAAGTGCACCTGCACCGCGTCGACGTCGGACATGATCACGCGCCGCCTGACCCGGGCGATCGTTGCCATCAGGCGTCCGCCTGCTCGCTGCCGAGCACGGTGACCGCGACGGCGGCCGAGTCGCCGCCGACGAATCCGCCGGCCGTCTCGGCCACGCCGATCCGCGCACCGGGCACCTGGCGCTCGCCGGCCTCGCCGCGCAGCTGGGTGGTGAGCTCTGCGATCTGGGCGGCGCCGGTTGCGGCCAGCGGATGGCCTCGCGACTCGAGGCCGCCGCCGGTGTTGACCGGCACGCTGCCGCCCAGAGCCGACTCTCCTGCGAGGGCAAACGCCGCTCCCTTGCCGGCGGGGCAGATGCCCAGCTCCTCGGTTGCCAGCAGCTCGCCGAACGCCGTCGCGTCGTGCACCTCGGCCACCGAGACATCGGCGCCGGTGATGCCGGCCTCGGCGTAGGCGGTGCGCGCGAGGCGGGCGATGGTGGACTCCGATCGCGGCGGCGCTGAGCCCATCGACGTGGCCGATGCCCTGATCCACACCGGCCGGCGGCTCGCGGCCGCGACGCGCTCGGAGCAGACGATCACGGCGGCGGCGCCGTCGGCGATGGGGCTGCACATGAGGGTGGTGATCGGCGCAACCACCACGCGTGCGCCGAGCACCTTCTCGGCCGTGAGCGGCTCGCGGTACTGCGCATTGGGGTTGAACCCCGCGTGGCGCCGGTTCTTCACCGCGATCTGGGCGAGCGCTTGAGGGTCGATCGGCCCATGGCGGCCCGCGTAGTCCTGCAGCCGATCCTGGTAGACCTCCTTGACGAACACGCTCTCGGCCGCGGGGTCGGTGCCCGTGCTTCGCACCCACTCGGCGTCCGCGGCGCCGTTCAGGGCCAGGAAGATGGTCTCGCGGTCGGGCGCGGTCATCTTCTCGATGCCCACCACCAGCACCGCCTCAGCCGCCCCGGCGCGCACTGCGTGCGTCGCGAGGTTGACCGCGGTGCTTGATCCCGCGCAGGCGTTCTCGACGTTGTGCACCGGGATCCCCGCGATGCCTGCCTCGCTCAGCACCACCTGGCCGACCACGGCGACCTGGCCGGTGGTGAGCGCGTTCACGGTGCTCGCGACGAACGCCATGTCGATGGCCGCGCGATCCAGCCCCGCGTCGGCCAGCGCAGACTCGATCGCGCCGGTGGCCAGCGCGCGCAGCTCAGCCCACTCGAACTTGCCGAACGGCGTGACCCCGGCCCCTGCGACGGCGACTCCGCGCATCAGCCGAACTGCTCCACGAACGAGCGGATGCCCGGCAGGAACCCGCCGCGGCGCATCGTGTCCCAGTGGACGGCGCGATCCAGCGCGAGGGCATCGGGCAGCGAGAGATCGGAGGCGTCAAGGATGGCGCGCTTGGCCGCGTTGATGCCGATCCGCCCGGCGCGCCCGGCGACCCGCGCGACGAACGCCTCGGTCTGGGGCAGCAGCTCATCGGCGGGATACACGCGCTCGACCAGGCCCAGCTCGAGCGCGCGCGCCGGGTTACACGGCTCGGACTCCAGGATGAACTCGAACGCCCGGGCGGGGCCCATCAGCCGGCTGAGGAACTGCGTCCCGCCGCCGCCGCTGGGGAGCACGCCGAAGAGCTTCATCTCGGAGACGCCGATCTTGATCTTCTCGGCGCTGGACGAGAATCGCAGGTCGCAGGCGGCCGCGAGCTCCAGGCCGCCGGCCAGCGTGTGGCCGTTCAGGGCCGCGACCACCAGCAGGTCGCTCTGGCGGATACGCACGCAGAGCGATCGCAGGCGGTTCATGTTCTCCTCGAACTCCGCGAGCAGCCCCTCGGGGCCGCGCTCCTTCACCACCGATCCGATCCAGGCGGCGTCGGCGCCGGCGTTGAACACGCGCAGGCCGCTGGTGAGCACCACGCCGGCGATTGCCTGATCGGCCACCGCCCGGTCGAGCTCGGCCTCGAGCGCGTCCAGGAACTCCGGCCCGATCGCGTTGACCGGCGCAAACGCCATCGACCACACCTCATATCCATCCTCACGGCGAACGTCGAGCGTCACTGGCAACTCCTTCCGGTGTGAGCAGGCGGGCGGCGGCCCAGGTGGGTGCCGTCAGGTCGCTGCCCGAGGCGAGCACGTAGCGGTCGGGCCGCACGATCATGAACTCCGCCTTGCGCGAGGCCATGAAGCGGGCAACCGCGCCGGCGGGATCAGGCAGCATGCCGGGTGCGGCCACCAGCGCGCCTGCCACCTCGCGCCACCAGCCGAGCGCCTCGGCCCACTCCTCCCGCGGCTCGGCGATGACAAGGAACCGCGACCCCTGGATGTCGTCCAGGCGCAGGTCTCCCGGCTCGGTGTGCGGCTGGATGAAGAGGTCGCCGCCGCCGGCGAGCACCATCTCGCCCTGTGTGAGCGGGGGCAGGCGGAAGGCGGCGCGCTCCTCGGCGGCGCGCGGGTCGCCGAGGAGCGCCTCGTTGCGGGCCTCGGCCACTGCGGGGTCGGTGGTGCAGATCACGCGGCCGAACTCGACGGCTGCCTCTACCACGCGGCGCACATGCGGGCTCCGCTCGGTCTCGTAGGTGTCCAGGAGATCAGGCGATGCGCCGCGGATCACGTGCTCGAGCTTCCATGCCAGGTTCGCGGCATCGCGCAGCCCCGAGCACATGCCCTGGCCGAGGAACGGCGGCATCTGGTGGGCGGCGTCGCCCGCGATCAGCACGCGGCCCGCGCGCCACTGCTCGGCGACCAGCCCGTGGAACGTGTAGGTCGCGCTTCGCTCGATACGCACGACCTCGCGGGGCAGGTGGGCTCCGACCAGCTCGAGCACCCGCTCGGGGCGCTCCATCTCGGCGGCGTCCTCGCCGGGCATCAGCATGAACTCGAACCGGTAGCGCGGCGCCGGCATGGGGATCGAGTAGAGCGGGCGGGCCGGGTCGCAGATGGTGATGGCGCGGTCGGGCAGGTCGGGGATGTCGCCCTCGAGCGTGAGGTCGCACACCAGCCAGCGCTCCTCGAACCGCAGGTCGTCAAGGCGCATCCCGGCCCACTCGCGCACCGGGCTCCACGAGCCGTCGGCGCCGACCAGGTAGGAGGCCTCGATTCGCTCCGTCTCGCCCCCGGGGCCCTCCGTGGTGATGACCACGCGGTCGTCCAGCTGCTCGAAGGCGATCGCGCGCGAGTTGCGCCGGGCGGTGACGGTCGGCTGGGCGGCGGCGACGCCGCAGAGGCGGCGGTCGAACCCCGGCTGGTGGAAGTACATCGAGGCGGGCAGGCCGGAGATGCTCGACTGGCCGCCGGGCACGCGCATCAGCAGGCGGCCGTCGGCGGTCATGAAGTCGAGCCCGTTGTTGGCCAGCATCCCGGCGAGCAGGTCGTCCATGCACCCCAGCTCCTGCAGCAGCCGAAGCGCGGTGTGATCGAGGTGCGCGGCGCGCGGGAGGGCGAAGACGTCGGCGGCCTGGTCGAACACGATCACGCGGATCCCGCGCCGGCCGAGCAGTGCCGCAAGCGCCGCGCCCACCGGCCCGAATCCGCAGATCGCGACGTCCCAGAGCTCGCTGCTGCGAAGCGCGCCATCGTCGACGGGTGGTGTGAGGGAGGTTTCGGTTTCCATCAGGCGGGACTTGATTTACACCAGTGTAAAACCTATCCTAGGCGAGATGTCAACTGTTCGCGACGCCGAAGTCGGATCTGACATACGCCTCAGCCGGCGTGGCCTGGTGTACTCCGACCGCGGCTCGGGGCCGGTCGTGGTGCTGCTGCACGGGTGGTGCCTCAACCGCCGGCTCTGGGATGTCCAGGAGGAGGCGCTGGCCGCAGACCATCGCGTGATCGCCCCTGACATGGCCGGATTCGGCGAGTCTGCCCGGCTCTCGGGACCCTACGATCTGGAGCGCCACGCGGACGACGTGAGCGATCTGCTGGCAGAGCTCGAGGTCGGTGAGGTGACCGTGGTGGGGTTCGCGTTCGGCGCGGCCGTGGCCATGGTGATGTCGGCGCGAAGCCCCGCGCCGCTCGCGAAGCTCGTCCTCATCGGCGTGCCGAGCGCCGCCACCGCGCCGTACGAGCGCATGCCGAAGGCGATGCGCCGCGACTGGCCCGAGTTCGCGCGGCTCTCGGCCGGAGCCATCTGCAAGACCGACCAGTCGGCCGCCACCCTCGCGTGGCTCGCCGCGATGTTCGGCGCCACCCGGCTGCCGGTCGCGCTCGAGACTGTGGGGGTGCTGGGCCGGTTCGAGCCGGCGGCCGTGGCGCCGCAGGTCACCACCAGCTCGGTCTTCGTCCACGGTGAGCTGGACGACGTGGTGCCCCCGTCGATCTCGCACGACTGCGCGGCCCTGATCGCCGGCGCACGGGTCGAGATCGTGGCGGGAAGCGGCCATCTGGTGCCGGTTGACGGCCGTGCCCGGCTCGCCGAGATCCTGGCGGAGGCCCCATGACCGAGAGCCCGGTCGGTGAGCTCGCCCCGAAGGGCCGCGAGGCAGAGCTGATGGAGCAGGCGCTCGCGCTCTTCAGCGAGGTGGGCTACACCGAGACCAGCCTGCAGGAGATCACCGCGCGGCTCGGCATCACGCGGCCGCTCTTCTACTACTACTTCGACTCCAAGGAAGACCTCCTCTGGCGGCTGATCGGGCACCTCGGTGACGACCTGCTCGACCGCGCCCGGCCGATCGCCGCCTCCGCCGCGCCGCCGCCCGACCGGCTGCGGCTCATCTTCCAGTCCCACGCCGAGCTGCTGCTGGAGAACGCCCAGGCCTTCCGCATCTACTTCGCCGAGCATCAGACGCTCTCGGGGAAGCGCAAGCGGAGCATCACGCGCGGCGAGCACGCCTACGCCGAGCTGATCGGCGAGATCGTCGCCGCCGGGCAGGCGCGGTCGCTGGTGCGTCCCGGGTCGCCGCGGCTGATCGCGCTGCTGGGCCTGGGCCTGCTCAACTCGATGCTCGCGTGGTACTCACCGGCGGGCAAGCTGCGCGCCCCGGAGGTCGCAGAGCTGGCGGTGGCCATGGCGCTCGACAGCATGTCTTTACACCTGAGTCAGGACGATAGGCCGCCCTCATGAGGGACATCTACCCGCTCCTCGACACCATCGCGCCGGCCGATCTGGTCGCGCCCGGGCTGCAGCCCGAGTATCCCGACGAGGTTGCCTTCACGACGCTCCCGCTGGCCGAGGCGCTGGCTGACCGATGGGCCGTGTCGAACCCCGCGAGCGTCGCGGTGATCCACCACGAGGCGGGCACCTCGCTCACCTACCTCGAGCTCGCAGAGCTCAGCCGGCGGCTTGCAAACGTGCTGGTCGCACACGGCGTGCGGCCCGGCCACCGGGTGGCGTTTCGCACGGCCAACCGGCCGGAGGCGATCATCACCGCGCTGGCTTCGTGGCGGATCGGGGCCGTTGTGGTGCCGGTGCCGATCCAGGCCCGGGCGGCCGAGATCACGTTCTTCCTGAGCGACGTGGATGCCTACCTGCTGGTGGCCGACGTCCGCGGAGCGTGGGCCGATGAGGTCGCGACCGGCATCGAGGGCACCACGGTGCAGCACGTGATCGGCTTTGCGGACGGGGCGCAGCACCCGTTCCTGGACTGGGACTCGCTGCTCGCGGGTGCGTCCGACGCCGACGATCACGCCGCTCCAGATCCCGATGGGGTGGGCCTCATCTGGCACACCGGTGGATCCACCGGCCGGCCGAAGGGCTGCTACCACACGCAGCGCCGGTTCCTCTACGGCGGATACGCCGTGGGGGCGGCGACGGGGGTTGCGCCCGGCGAGCGCTGGGCGGCCGCGGCGCCGGTCGGCCATGCGCTGGGATTCATCTACCACACCATCTTCACGCTGATGCACGGCGCCACGGTCGTCATGGTCGAGCAGTTCGGCCGCCCCGAGGTGATGCTCGGCGCGATCGACCAGCACGATGTGCACACCTTCACGTCGGTGCTCGCAACCTGGGCGCGCCTGCGCGACGTGATCGAGTCGGATCCCGGCGCGGGCTCGGCGGCGTCGCTTCGCCGGGCGTTTGCGATGTGGCAGTCGGCGTCGTCCAGCTCCGTGCGTGAATGGTGGGCGGCGCGCGGCGTACGGCTGGTCAACAACTACGGCAGCACGTCGTTTGCAACGTGGGTGCTGGTGCCGCAGGCGGGCGACCCCGATGGGCCTGCGGTGCTGGGTCACGCGTCCCCCGGCTACTTCGTGATCGCCTCGGATCTGGAGTCGGGCGAGGTGCGCCCGGTGGTGTCCGGCGAGGCCGGGCGCATGGCCGTGCGCGGCCCCTCGGGGCTCACCTACTGGCGCCGGCCCGACCTCCAGCGGCGCGACGTGATCGACGGCTGGACGATGGCGGACGACCTCATCAGCTTCGACCGGCACGGCAGCGCCTCGTATCTGGGCCGCACCGATCACATGATCTCGACCGCGGGCTTCAAGGTGGCGCCGGCGGAGGTAGAGGAGGTGCTGGCGCGGCATCCTGCGGTGCGCGAGGTCGCTGTGGTGTCGGCGCCGGATGCCATCCGCCAGGAGATCGTCGCGGCGTTCGTGGTGGTCGCCGGCGTGCGCGCGGACGATGGGTTGCGCAAGGAGCTCCAGAACCTGGTGAAGCGGGAGCTCTCGCCCTACAAGTACCCGCGTCGGATCGAGTTTCTCGAGGCGCTTCCGCGCGACGACGTGGGCAAGGTGCAGTCCAAGCTGCTCGTGTTCCCGGAGGCGGTGGCATGAGCGTGCGCCCCACCCCGAGGAGCGGCGAGGCGCTGGCATCGTCGGGCGTTCCGGCGCACATCCAGGAGGCGTGGTTTCGCAGCTTCCTCTCGGAGGCGAGCCGCGAGGATCGCAGCGAGCTCCTCGCGTCGTCCTGGGAGGCCGCGGTGGGGCCGGGCGAGGAGATCCAGCGCGAGCTGTTCCGGCCCGGGCCGCCGCATCTGATCCTCGTGATCTCCGGGGTGGTGCGGATCTATCGCACGTCGGGCGCGGGCCGGAGGGTCACGCTTCGGCTGGCGCGCGCAGGCGACGTGGTGGGCACGCCGTCGGTGGTGGCCAACTCTGCGCCGGCCGGCGTGCAGGCGGTCTCGCGGGGGCGCGTGCTGCACCTCTCGGTGGAGACGTTTCGCTACGTCGCGAAGCGCAACTCCGCGCTTAGCTGGGCGATGTCAACGGAGATCTCTCGCTCGCTCTTTGCTATTCAGGAGCGGATGGTGCACAACGTCTTTGCATCAGTTGGTGCAAGAGTTGCCCGCCACTTGCTGGATGTGGCGGAACCCGCAGGCGAAAAGCTTGTCGTCTCGGCAACGCAACAGGACATTGCCGATGCTATAGGCAGCGTGCGCGAGGTAGTTGGCCGGACGATTGCATCATTTCGCGATCAGGGACTGGTGAATCGTTCGGGTAACTGTATTGTGGTGCTCGACCCTGTACGCCTGGGCGACGTGGTGAGCGACGAGTTCGCAGAGCTCTGGGGAGACCCGTCATACGACGAGCTGGTCGCCCGAAGCCACGAGTGAATACACGGTGCCAGGCACTTAATATTCACACGTGATGTGCGTTACGGATTGTTCACCGAAGCGACATAAGTCACACCGTTGCGGGATGAATGTCGCTGCGCCGCCTTGTAGGCATTCCTATTGTCATTTGTGCGATCCGATGTCGGGTTGTCACATGGGAACGAGCCCAGGAGGTTGTCCGCGTGAGCGAGAGCGCCGAGCCACAGGTGAATCTGCTGGATCCCGCCTTCATGGAGGATCCCTACGCAAGCTATTCGACGCTCGCCGCCGAGACGCCCGTGGCGGTCGATCCCAACGTCGGAGTCGCCGTCTTCGGGCATGAGTACGTCTCGAAGCTCGTCCGCGACACGAAGACCCTGAGCAATGAGCTCGATCCCGGCGGCAGCGGCAACCTGCGCATGGGCGTGGGCGTCGAGCCGGTGCCCGAGGACGTGCTCGCCATCCTGGCCGAAGCGCACGCCGAGCAGCCCGCGCTCTTCACGTCCGACCCGCCCGAGCACACCGCCCACCGCCGCCTCGCGAACCTCGCGTTCAACCCGCGCCGCATGCGCGCGATGGAGCCCGAGATCCGGGTCTGGGCCAACGAGCTTGTAGACGGCTTCGCAGCGCGCGGCAGCGTCAACCTCACCACCGAGTACGCGATCCCGCTGCCGCTCTACGTGATCGGCGGCATCCTCGGCGTCGACAAGGAGCACGTCGGCGACGTGCAGCGCTGGACGGCCGACTTCCTCTCCGGCATGCTCGACGTGCTCGGCGACGATCGCCGCCGCGACGTGGCCCGCTCGACGCTCGAGTTCCAGGAGTTCTTCATCGCGCGCATCGAGGAGCGGCGCGCCGAGCGCTACGACGACCTGCTCGGCGACCTCGTGACCGCCGAGATCGAGGGCGGCCGCCGCCTGGAGATCTCCGAGCTCCTCCCGATGATCGCCCAGTTCGCGACCGCGGGGCACGAGACCACGTCCAACCTGATCGCCAACTCGATGGTGCTCATGCTAAGGACGCCCGGCCTCCAGGCGCGGCTCCGCGCCGAGCCGCAGCTGATCCCGAACTTCCTCGAGGAGTCGCTGCGCTTCGACGCCCCCGTCCAGGTCGGATTCCGCCGCTCCACCGGCGACACAGAGGTCGGCGGCTGCCCGGTGCACTCCGGCCAGATGGTCGCGCTCATGATCGGGGCGGCAAACCGCGATCCCGCGGTGTTCAGCAACCCCGACACGTTCGATCCCGACCGGCCGAACGTGAAGCGCCACCTCTCGTTCGGCTTCGGCCCGCACTTCTGCGTGGGCTCCGAGCTCGCCCGGCTCGAGGCCCGAGTTGCCTACGAGACCCTGTTCGAGCGCCTCGGCGAGATCGAGCTCGACGCGGCCGCATCCGACCTCACCCACGTGCCGGCGTTCGCGCATCGCACCTACCACCGCGTCGCACTGAGCTTCATACCGGAGGCAACTGCATGAGCGCCGTCACCGACACCAGTCCCGCCCTCGCCGACCTCATCTCGCTCTCCGGCCGAAACGCCGTCGTGACGGGCGCCGGCCGCGGCATCGGATTCGCCATCGCCGCGCGCATCGCCGAGGCGGGCGCAAACGTCGTGCTCGCCGACATCGCCGGCGCCGACGAGGCTGCCGCCCGCATCACCATCGGCGGCACTGCCTCCGGCGCGCGGCTGGACGTGACCGATTCGGCCTCCGTGAAACAGGTGGTCACCGCGGCCCGCGAGACCCTCGGAAGCATCGACATCTGGGTCAACTGCGCCGGCGTCTACCCCTACGAGCCGCTCGCCGACATCACCGACGAGTCGTGGGATCGCGTGCTCGACATCAACCTGCGCGGCTCGTTCATCGCCGCCCGCGAGGCCGGCACGGTGATGGTCGATCAGGGCCGCGGCGGCGTCATCGTGAACGTCGCCTCCACCATGTCGCTGATCGCCCACGCGGCCGGCTACGCCCACTACGTCGCATCCAAGCACGGCCTCCTCGGCCTCACCCGCAGCCTCGCCCTCGAGCTTGGCTCCGCGGGCATCCGCGCTGTCGCGATCTGCCCGACCATCACCTACAGCGATGGCTACATCGAAGGCTGCAAGGCCGCCGGCGTGCCGGTGGAACCGCCCGCGGCCGAGCTCGCCCGCCACCCGCTCGGCCGTCTTGCCGAGCCTGACGACGTCGCCCGGGTGGCGCTCTTCGCGGTCAGCGATCTGGCCTCCCTCGTCTCCGGCATCGCGATCCCCGTCGATGCCGGTCTCCTCACGACATGACTCTGATCCTCTCGTCTGCCCGCGCATCTGGGCGCCCACCCTCCAACAGGAGTTCTCTATGAAGACCGCAACACGTGGCGAACGATTCCGGAAATACTCCGGCGCGTTCGGGATTGCCGCCGTCTGCGCGGCGCTGACGCTGGGAGCCGCAGCATGCGGAAGCAGCAGCAGTAGCAGCGACAGCTCATCGGGCGGCTCGTCCTCGAGTGGGTCACCGGTCGCGACCGCCAACCAGTCCTTCGTCAAGGAGCACTCGACCTACGAGCAGGCCAACCTCGGGCCCACGACGCCCGCGACCGCGAAGCCCGCAACCGGCAAGTCGATCGTCTACATGGATTGCGGCGCTCCCGTCTGCCACCTCATCGGCACCGGCATCAAAGAGGCAACCGACATGGTTGGCTGGAAGCTGACCACCATCGTCGTGGGTGCAACGCCCGAGGCGATCTCGAACGACTGGAACCGCGCCGTCCAGCTGAACCCCGACGGCGTGATCGCGACCGGCTACAACTCGGTGCTCTTCAAGAAGCAGCTCGCCCAGCTCGCGGCCAAGGGCATCCCGTACGTCTCGGCGAACACCACCGACTCGCAGGGCGGCGGCATCACCGCCGTCGTGAACGGGCCTCCCGGCTACGTCAAGCGCGGCGACTGGCTCGCTCGCTGGGCCATAGCCGACGCCTCCGGCAAGGCCAACGTGCTCTACGTGACCACGCCGGCCTTCCCGGCCGCCGCGCCGTCGCTCGCCGGACTGAAGACCCGGATGGCGACGTGCCCGGACTGCTCGCTCAAGGTGCTCAACGTGAGCCCCGCCGACACCGACATCGCCAGCAAGGTCGTCAGCACGCTCCAGTCGAACCCCGACATCAACGAGCTGGTGTTCTACTACGGCGACCTCTCGCTGGGAGTGCCGCAGGCGCTCGCCGGGGTGGGCCTCACCTCCAAGGTGCACATCATCACCGCATCGCCGGAGTCGACCAACCTCGCGTCGGTCAAGGCCGGGCAGGAGACCTCGGCAGTGGCCGAGCCCGATTACGTCTCGGGCTTCTGGATGGTGGACGCCATCATCAAGGCGCTCGGCAACCAGACGGTGGATGAGTCGCAGTACTCCACCGAGCCGTTCCAGTACATGAACAAGGACAACATCGGCGACCCGCAGCAGCCCTACATCGGGCAGACCGACTACAAGAGCTACTTCACCACGCTGTGGAAGCTGGGCTAGCCACACACGACGCCGGCGGGACGGGTGCTTCGGCACCCGTCCTGCGGCTGCGTCGCATCACCAAGATCTTCCCGGGCCAGCGCGCCCTGGACAGCGTTGACCTCGAGCTCGAGGCGGGCAAGGTGCACGCGCTCCTCGGCGAGAACGGGTCGGGCAAGTCCACCCTCATCAAGATTCTCGCGGGCTACCACGAGCCCGAGTCCGGCGCCGAGGCCTGGCTGGACGGCGAGCCCTTCCCGCTGGGCTCGAACGTCGCCGCAGAGCACGCCGGCATCCGCTTCATCCACCAGGATCTGGGCCTGGTCGGCAGCATCAGCGCGCTCGACAACCTGGCGATGGGCCGCGGCTACCGCTCGCGCTGGTGGGTGTCGGACAAGCGTGAGGCGCAGGAGGCCGGGGAGCTGCTGAGCTCGCTCGGCGTGAACTTCGACCTGCGCGTGCCCGTCGCGAGCCTGAGCCCCGTCGAGCGCACGATGCTCGCGATCGGCCGGGCGTTTCGCGAGGAGGGTACGACCCTTCGCGTGATCGTCCTCGACGAGCCCACCGAGGCGCTCATCCGCAGCGACGTGCTGCGCCTCTTCGGGATGATCCGCGCCGTGCTCGAGCGCGGCGTGGCCGTGCTCTACGTCTCGCACCGGCTGGACGAGGTGCTCGAGATCGCCGACCACGTGACCGTGCTTCGCGACGGCCGCGTTGTGGGCGACCGCGCGGTCTCGGAGCTGACCCACGCGGCGCTCGTCGAGATGATCCTCGGCCGCAGCGAGGACGCCGTCTCTGCCGTCTCCGCCCCGTCGCACGACGAGTCGCTCCTGCGGCTCGATCACCTGTGCGGCGGCACCGTCGCCGACGTCAGCTTCGACCTCGCCCCCGGCGAGATCCTCGGCATCGCCGGGGTGCTCGGCTCGGGGCGCGATGCGTTGCCGTACCTGCTCGGCGGTGACATGGAGTGGATCTCGGGCGAGCTGACGCTTGAGGGAGCGCCGCTGGCCGTGGGCACGCCGCGCGCGGCGCTCCAGGCGGGGATCGTGCTGGTGGCGTCCGATCGCCAGCACCTGAGCGCCATCCCGCAGATGACGGTGCGCGAGAACGTCACCCTGCCGAAGCTCCGTCCTCGCAAGCTCGGCTGGCTCGGCACGCGAGGCGAGGCCCCCGACGCCGACCACTGGATCGAGGCGCTGAACGTGGTGCCGCGCGACCCCGAGCGCCTGCTCGCGACGCTCAGCGGCGGGAACCAGCAGAAGGTGGTGCTCGCCCGGGCGCTGCGCTGCTCGCCGAAGGTGCTGATCCTGGACGAGCCCGTGCAGGGCGTGGACATCGGCGCCCGCGCTGCCATCAACCAGCAGCTGCTGGACGCGGCTGCGACCGGCGTCGGCATGGTGATCGCCTCGAGCGACGCCGAGCAGCTCGCCACGGTGTGCCACCGCGTGATCGTGCTGCGCCGCGGCCGGATCGTCTCGGAGCTCTCGGGCGACGACGTCTCGGCCCAGAAAATTGTCGAACAAGGACTCAAAGTCGCATGACCGTCGATCGCACAAACGTCTCGTCCACGACCGATCCCCGCCTCACAGTGCCGGCCCGCAGCCGCATGGCCAGCATCCGAAGCGCGCTCTCGTTCGGGCGCCTCAGCGGCGTCTACCTGCTGATCGCGCTCATCATCATCTTCTCGCTGTGGATCCCCGACGTCTTTCTGACGCATACGAACCTGATCAACATCGCCCAGTCACAGGCGATCACCGCGATCATCACGCTGGGGCTGCTGCTCCCGCTTGCCGCAGGGGAGTTCGACCTGGCAGTGGGGCAGACCGTGACAGCCTCGGCAGTGATCGCGGCTTGGCTGATGCACAAGGGCTATGCGACCACCCCGGCGGTCATCGGTGCGATGGCTGCCGGGGTTGGCATCGGCGTCGTGAACGCGAGCCTCGTGGTGTTCGGCAAGATCAACTCGTTCATCGCGACGCTGGGCGTCAGCTCGGTGCTGATCGCGCTGGTGGAGTACATCACCAACGACGTGCAGATCATCGGCTTCCCGGCGAGCTTCACGCGTCTGGGAAACGCTCAGCCCCTGGGGATTCCCATCACCGTGGTCTACCTCGTCGTGCTCGCGGCGTTCGGCTGGTACCTGCTCGAGCACACGCCGTTCGGCCGCTACCTCTTCGCGATCGGCGGCGGGGCCGACGCTGCCCGGCTGGCCGGCGTGCGCGTGCGGCTCTACCTGTTCCTCGCCATGATGGGGAGCTCGGTGGTGGCGGCGTTTGCCGGCATCGTCCTCACGGCCCGGCTCGGGGCGGCCACCAACGACATGGGCACGGGATACCTGCTGCCCGCCTACGCCGCGGCGTTCCTCGGGGCGACCATGATCAAGCGCGGCCGCTTCAACGTGATCGGCTCCGTGATCGCCAACTACCTGCTGATGGTGGGCGTCACCGGCCTCGAGCTGGGCGGTGCCAGCTTCTGGGTACCCGACCTCTTCAACGGCGTCGCGCTGATCGTGGCAGTCGGCGTCTCAGGCTTCGAGGCGCGCTACCGGCTCTCCCGCGCCCGCAAGGCCGCAGCGGCCGCCGCCCGCACCGACGACACGGTCGCGTCCGAGGGGGCGGTCGTATGAGCGAGGAGCCGCTCACGCCTGCAGAGCTGATCGAGATCCACCAGCTGATGGCACTCTACGGTCATGTTGCCGACGGTTCCCCGGTCGCCTCGCTCGCCGAGGTCTTCACGCCCGACGCGGTGTTCGACGCGACCGCCGTCAACGCCGGCCGGCACGAGGGCATCCCGCGCATCGCGGCGTTCTTCGGTCTCGGCAAGCCGCCCCATCCGCCGGCCCACCAGTCCACCAACGTCTACGCCTACCGCGACGGCCCGGCCGTGCGCGTGGTGAGCAAGTTCCTCACGCTGAACGTCGAGACCGGCTTCAAGCTGGGGGACTATGAGGACGAGGTGGTGCTCACCGAGCACGGCTGGCGCATCAAGTCCCGCGCCGTTCTGCCCCGCTACTACCGCGCCAGCGGGCTCGCCGTGGGCGAGACCACCGGCGCCGTCCCGACCTTCCCCGCCGCGCTCGAGTTGCTCGAGCCGGCCCTGACGAGTGACAACCAGAATGGAGTCGACCGATGACCTATGCGATCGGTGTCGATACTGGCGGAACGTTCACCGATATCGCCGCCCTTGACGACGACGGCCGGGTGCACACCGGCAAGGCGCTCACCACGCCCGAGAACCTCATCGAGGGCATCGTGGCCTCCGTCAGCTCCCTGGCCGACGGCCTCGGCAAGAGCGTCGAGGGCGTGCTCTCGGAGACCTCGGTCTTTCGCTTCAGCGGCACGGCGGCCATCAACGCGGTGCTCACCCGCGGCGGCGCCGCGACCGGCCTGATCACCACCAAGGGCTTCGAGGACACGACGTTCATCGCCCGTGCGATGTCGGGCTGGGCCGGGCTGAACGAGGAGGAGCTGCGACACGCGTTCCGCCATCAGAAGCCCGAGCCGCTGGTGCCCAAGAAGCTGGTGCGCGGCGTGGACGAGCGCATCGACTGGAACGGCGACGTGGTCGTCGCGCTCGACGAGGAGGGCCTCGCGCAGGCCACCCGCGAGCTGGTGGAGGCCGGCATCGAGGCGCTGGCAGTGTGCTTCCTCTGGTCGATCCGAAACACGGCCCACGAGCAGCGCGCCCGCGAGGTGATCGCTGCGGTCGCCCCCGACCTACAGGTCTCGACCTCGTCGGAGGTCTCGACCTCGGTGGGTGAGTACGAGCGGTTCTCGAGCACGGTGCTGAACGCCTACGTCGCGCCGCCGCTCACGCGCACGGTGGACAACCTGAAAGCCCGCCTCCAGAGCCTCGGCTTCACCGGCGAGCTGCTGGTGGCCCAGAGCGACGGCGGCTGCCTCTACCCCGAGGAGACGCGCCCGGCCTACACGATGCAGTCCGGCCCCGCCGGCGGGGTGATCGCCACCCAGCGCGAGGGCCAGCTGATCGGCTTCGACAACGTGATCGCGACCGACGTCGGCGGCACCAGCTTCGACGTCGGCCTGGTGGTGGAGGGCTCGTGGCTTCGCTCCACCGACCCGGTGGTGGGCAGCATGCACCTGAGCGTGCCCATGATCGAGGTCGAGTCCATCGGCGCCGGCGGCGGATCCATCGCCTGGGTGGACGACGGCGGCGCCCTCAACGTGGGCCCGCGCAGCGCAGGCGCCCGGCCGGGGCCGGCAGCGTACGGCAACGGCGGCACCGAGCCCACCCTCACCGACGCCGACGTGGTGCTCGGCTACGTCAACCCCGACTACTTTCTGGGCGGTGAGATGGATCTCGACGCGGCCGGCGCGCGAACCGCGGTGGCCAGGGTGGCCGACCAGCTCGGCATGGAGGTCGAGGAGGCGGCCGCCGGCATTGCGGCCATCGCGAACGCCAAGATGGCGGCGCTTCTCACCCAGCGCGTGATCGCCCGCGGCTATGACCCGCGCGACTTCGTGCTCTTCGCCTACGGCGGCGCCGGCGCCATGCACGCCGCCTTCTACGCGGGGGAGCTCGGCCTGCGCACGGTGGTCGTCCCGGCCCTGGCAGGCGCGCTCTCCGCGGTGGGCGTCGCCACGGCCCCGCTCCTGCACCAGGCGCGCATGAACGACTTCGCGCCGATGCCGATGGACGCCGCGCGGTTCACCGAGAACCTGCGAAGCCTCGAGCGCGACGTGGTCGAGCGGCTCGACAACAACGGCGTTGCCGAGGAGGATCGCGAGATCGTCTATGCGGTGATGATGCGCTACGGCGTGCAGCTGCACACCGTGCGGCTCGAGCTCGAGAGCCCCGACATCGACCCGGCGGAGGTGTGCGAGATGTTCGACCGCCGCTACGAGCAGCTCTACGGCAAGGGCTCGGGCTACGTTGACGCCGGCCGCTTCCTCACCTCGTTCGAGGTGGAGGGCTACGGCCACCCGCGAAATGCCCAGCGCGAGCAGATCACCGAGGGCGGCTCGGATCCGTCCGCGGCCCACGTCTCGCAGCGCACCGTGATCTTCGAGGGCGCCGGCGAGACCACCGACATCTACCGCCACGATCTGCTGCGGCCGGGGATGAGCATCGACGGCCCCGCGATCATCGAGGCCGCCCACACCACCATCGTGGTGCCTCCGGGGCACACCGCCACGATCGATAGCTACTCCAACACTCACATCGCCCTCCCAGAGCGGTCGTACGGCCAGCTCGAGAGCGCGCTTTCGGTAGGAGGAGAGGCCTGATGGCAACCGTCGAACCCGCATCCAGCCTGGATCCGATCACGTTCGGGGTGATGCGCCACAAGCTCGATCAGATCATCGCCGAGGCCTACCACACCATCGGCCGGGTCTCGGGGAGCACCGTGGTGTACGAGGCCGGCGACCACCAGGAGGCGATCCTCACCGGCACCGGCGACCTGGTCGTCTTCGGCGCCGGCTGCCTGCACTGGTCGAAGTCGCTGAACGCCGGCGTCAAGCACATCCTGGAGCGCTACGGCGACGAGCCGGGCATCCAGGACGGCGACCAGTACCTCATGAACGACACCTACATCGCCGCAGTGCACGCAAACGACATCCAGGTGCTGGCGCCGATCTTCGCCGACGGCGAGCTCATCGCGTGGGCCGGCACCGCGTCACACCACAACGACCTGGGCGGCATGGACATCGGCAGCATGTGCGTGTCGGCCGACAACGTGTACCAGGAGGGCTTTGCCTGCGCTGGGCTGAAGATCGTCGAGGGCGGCAAGGTGCGCAAGGACGTCGAGGACCTGATGTTCAACATGACGCGCATCCCCGAGCTCAACATCCTCGAGATCCGTGCCAAGATCGCGTCGAACAACGTCATCACGATGCGCATCCTGGAGATGGTCGAGCGCTACGGCGCCGACGCGGTGAAGGGGCTCTTCTCCGACCTGATGGACTACTCCGAGCGGCGCATCCGCGCCCGGCTGAAGGAGATCCCCGACGGCCGCTGGAGCGCCTCCAACTACGTCGAGGGCATCCGCGATCCGTGGATCAAGGTGCAGACCACGCTCATCAAGGAGGACGACCGGCTGACGTTCGACTTCACCGGCTCCTCGCCCCAGACTGGCGGCTCCGACAACTGCGGGCCGGTGGGCACCGAGGGCGGCGCGGTGGTGCCCTTCATCACCATGCTCTGCCACGACATCCCGTGGAACGAGGGGCTCTTCCGCACGCTCGACTTCATCCTGCCGGAGGGCTCGCTGGTGAACCCCACCAAGCCTGCGGCGGTCTCGGCCAACGTACCGTCGGGCGCCAACATCCTGGTGCTGACCGCAGCGCAGAGCGCGATGTCGAAGATGCTCCTCTCCACCGAGCAGTGGCGGGGAGAGTCGTGCGGCAACGTGGGAGCGTCGTTCAACGTCCAGGTCGTCTCGGGCCTGAACCGCGACCAGAGCTTCTTCGCCCACCTGATCCTCGACATCATGGCGGGCGGCATGGGCGCCCTGAACGATCGCGACGGTGCCGACACAGCGCAGAATCACTGGTCGCCGAAGGGCTCGGTCGCCAACATCGAGTCCACCGAGATGCTCTATCCGCTGATGTTCCTGTGGCGGCGCGAGGTGGCCGACTCGGGCGGCCCGGGTGAGTTCCGCGGTGGCCTCGGGGTGGAGGACGCCATGATCTCCTACGGGGTCGAGCGCGTTGACACGGTGCACCTGAGCGCGGGCCACGGCCCGCGCGACTGCCTCGGCATCGCCGGCGGCTACCCGGCGCCGAACGCCGCGGCGGCCTACTACCGCGGCGCCGACGTGCACGGGTCGTTCTTCCAGCACGGGAAGGTTCCCGCCGGGGCAGGTGATCTGGCCGGTGAGAAGGAGGCGAGCCCGGTGAAGGGCGTCAGCAGCTTGCCCAACCCCGACGTGTTCGTCGGCGTGATGAGCTCGGGCGGCGGCGGCTTCGGTGATCCGCTCGAGCGCTCGCTCGGGCTGGTTGCGGCAGACCTCGCCGAGGGCAAGGTGAGCCCGGCGATGGCCACCGACGTCTACGGCGCGGTGCTCGGCGGTGACGGCTCGCCGGATGCAGATGCAAGCGCGGCGCGCCGCAAGGAGATTCGACAGGAGCGGCGACGAAAGGCGGGAGTGGCATGACGCGGATCCTCGAGTACGTGGAGGCCGTCGAGGTCGGCGGCGAGCTCACCAACAGGTGCCGCAAGTGCGAGCACACCCTGGGTCCGGCCTCGGCCGACTTCAAGGAGCAGGCCGGCAGCTACGACGAGCCCATCTCCACCGGGCAGCCGCTGTCATTCGGTGAGGACGGCGACACCGAGTGGGTGCTCCGGCACTTCATCTGCCCCAGCTGCGGCGTGCTCTACGACGTGGACATGATGCCCAGGGGCGAGCCGTCGTCGGTGAGCGCGCGGCTCGGCAAGGACGTGGCCTGAGGTGACGGTGGCGATCCCGATCCCGGGCGAGACGCTCGACCGGCTGGCCGAGCGGTATGCCATCTGCGACACGCTCGCGGTGTACTGCGAGGCGCTCGATCGCTACGACGTCGATGCTGCGGCGGCCGTCTTCACGCCCGACTGCACCACCGACTTCGGCCCCGGCGGCGGTGGCGTGCTGCACGGCAGCGATGCGTTCGCCGCCCGGGTGAAGGTGAGCCAGGCGCGGTTCGCGCGGACGCATCACCAGCTTGGCCAGGTACGGATCGGGTTCGCCGGGACCGGCGCGGAATCGGTCGCCTACATCATGGCCATGCACGTGCTCACGAGCGGCGAGCGGCTCGATCTCTACATGCAATATCACGACCGGTGGGTCTCGGCAGGCGGTGGTTGGCGGATCGCATCTCGCACGGTGCTGAATGCGATCAGGTATGGCGACGCGCCCGGCACGCAGGACGACTGGTACTGGGTTCCCCGATTGACGAAGGAGGCGGCGGGCGGTGTCGTTTGAGACCGATGTTGTGGTGCTTGGGTCCGGCGCAGCCGGGCTCACCGCGGCGCTTGCCGCGGCGGTAGGCGGAGCCGAGGTGGTAGTGCTCGAGCGCGGGCAGCTGCTGGGAGGCACGACCGCGCTCTCGGGCGGCGGGCTCTGGCTCCCTGCGACCTCCATGCAGCAGGAGGCCGGGCTGGACGACTCCCCGGTGGATGCGCGCACGTACCTGGGTGAGCTGACGAAGGGCCGGGTCTCGGGCGAGGTGCTGGACGCGTTCATCGCGGGCGCGCCGGAGCTCGTCGACCTCTACCGCGAGCAGACGCCGCTTGACCTCTACCTCGATCTGGAGCGGCCGGACTACCAGTCCGAGCTGCCGGGCGCAGCGCCGTACGGGCGGCTGATCGGCGTGGGCTGTTACGAGCTGGGCCGGCTGTCGGACGAGTACGTCGATCTGGTCCGCCGGCCGGTGTGGCCGGGCGGGACCGAGCCGATCCTCTGGACCGAGATGCGCGAGTACCTGGAGGCCGGCGACCCGTGGGGCTGGGTGCCGCTGGCCAGGGAGCGCATCGCGGCGAACATCGTGGCCCGCGGCTGCGCGCTCGTCGCCGGGCTGATCGAGGCGTGCCTCGACCGCGGAGTGCGGTTCGTGACCGACGCCCGGGCCGCGGGGCTCGTGATCGAGCGCGGCGTGGTTCGCGGGGTTGACCTGGTGCACGCGGGCCGGGCAGAGACCTACCGCGCCCGCCGTGGCGTGATGCTGGCCGCCGGCGGCTTCGAGTGGAACCGGATGATGTGGGCCGAGCTCATCGGCCGGCCGCTGGACGAACCTCTCAGCCCGCGTGACGGGAACCAGGGCGACGGCCTGCGGATGGCCACCTCGGCAGGCGCCAGGGTGGCCCTGCTCGATGAGGTCTGGTGGTCGGCGGTCGGCGGCGGGGCGCCCGGTGCCATTGCGGTCAACCGCGACGGCAGGCGGTTCGTGGACGAGTGCCTGAACTACCACGACTACGGCGAGGTCGTCACCAGGTTCGACCGCTCCAGCTACGAGAACGCGAACTATCCGGCATTCACCGTCAGCGACCACCCGCCGGGGCGGTCGTTCGAGGCCGGCCCCGATGCGCTCGCGCAGGATCTGGCCGCGGGCCGGGTGGTGCAGGCGCCCACGCTGAAAGCGCTGGCCGAGGCGCTCGGGATCAACCCCGCCGGGCTGGCCGAGCAGGTCGCCGAGTTCAACGTGCACGCCGCCGAGGGGCAGGATCCGCAGTTCGGGCGCGGCTCGACCCGCTATGACCGCTGGCGCAAGTTCGACACGTCGCTGCCCAACCCGGCGCTTCGGCCGCTGGGCGACGGCCCGTACTACGGCGAGCGCATCAGCGTCCGCTGCTTTGGCACCAAAGGAGGCGCGGTGATTGACGAGCACGCACGCGTGGTCGATTTCAGCGGTGCCCCGATTCCCGGCCTGTACGCGGCCGGGAACGTCGCGGCGTCGGTGTTCGGTGTGGCCTACCCCGGTGGCGGCGCCACGCTCGGCCAGGCGGCGGTGTTCGGCATGATCGCCGGCCGCGAGCTGGCAGCGGTGGCCCCGTCGGCCATGGCGGACCCGGTATGAGAAAGCTGCCCCTCACCCTCGCGTGCTGGGACTACGACCGTACCCGCGGCCTCCAGGACGGATCGGTGCAGCCCGAGGGCATCGATCTGACGTACGTCCCGATGATGATGCCCGAGAGCTTCTTCCGGATGTTGCGCTACAAGGAGTTCGACGCATCGGAGATGTCACTCTCGTGGTATGTGCGCACGGTGCCGCTGACGCCGCGGCCGTTCGTCGCGATACCGGTGTTCCCGTCACGGATGTTCCGTCACTCGAGCATCTATATCAACACCCGCAGCGGCATCAAGAGCCCAAGCGATCTGGCGGGAAAGCGCGTGGGGTGTCCCGAGTATCAGATGACTGCCGCGGTGTGGATCAAGGGCATCATGTCCGACTTCTACGACGTGCCGGTCAACAGCGTCCAGTACTACACGGGCGGGCTCGAGCAGCCCGGGCGGGAAGAGACGCCGATGGATCTGCCCGACGACATCACGATCGTGCCGATAGGTGATGAGCGCACGCTCTCGGCCATGCTCGAGGCGGGTGACATCGACGCGCTCTATACAGCACACATGCCGTCGTGCTTTGCCAGGCGCTCGCCCAACGTCGCCCGGCTCTTCGAGAACTACGTCGATGTCGAGCACGACTATCTGCGCGAGACGGGGATCTTCCCGATCATGCACACGGTGGTGATCCGCTCCGACGTGCTGGATGACAACCCGTGGGTCGCGCGATCGCTGATGAAAGCCTTCGAGGAGTCGAAGCGGCGCGCAACAGCCGAGCTCTTCGAGACCACTGCGCTCAAGTACATGCTGCCGTGGCTCACCTCGGCCGCCGAGGAGACGCGCGAGACGTTCGGGACCGAGGACTTCTGGCCCTACGGCATCGATGAGAACGAGTCCACGCTCTCGGCGTTCCTTCGCTACTCACACGAGCAGGGGCTCTCGCCGATCCTGCTCGAGCCGGCCGAGATCTTTGCCCAGAGCACGCTGAAGACGGCGAAGATATGAGCGCGCCCGACGAAGGGACACTCGACGGCGCGGTCGCCGTGGTGACCGGCGGCGGCTCCGGCATCGGCGAGGCCACCGCGCTTCGGCTCGCCGAGGGCGGCATGGACGTGGTCATCGTCGGGCGGCGGCCCGAGAAGCTGGACGAGGTGATCGCGAAGGCCCCGGAGCGGATCTCCCCGTTCGTCGCCGACCTGGCTCGGGCCGACGCTGCCGACGCCATCATCGGCCACGTGCGCGAGCGGTTCGGCCGGCTCGATGTGCTGGTCTCGAGCGCCGGCATCGTGCGTACCCGCGACTTCGGCACCTATCCGCTGGACGAGATCGACGATCACTACGCGATCAACGTGCGTGCGCCGTTCATGCTGGCGCAGTCCGGCCTCGACCTGCTGGAGGCCTCGCCGTCGGCGTCGATCGTCCACATCAGCTCGTCGTCGGGCACGATGATCCGCACCAACCAGGCGCTCTACGGCCTCTCGAAGGCGGCGCTCGACTACCTGACGCGGTCGATGGCCGGCGAGCTGGCGCCGAAGGGCATCAGGGTCAACGCCATCGCGCCGGGCCCGATCGACACGCCGCTCCACGCGACCTGGATGACCGACCTGGACGAGGGCTACAAGTGGCTGGCGGCCCAGACGGTGGTGGGCCGCATCGCGACGGCGGACGAGATCGCCCGCTGGGTGTGGTTCCTCTCGCTGCCGGGATCGTCCTTCGTCACCGGCGCAGTGATCCCGGTCGACGGCGGCCAGGCGCTGGACGTCGCCTGACTCGCCGCTCAGTCCCCGGCCGGCCTCACGCCGTGCCGGCGGCCGCCTGCGCGTCGATGTCCTCCGGCGTGAGGTTCTCCTGCTCCTGCGCGCCTGACCGCAGGCCGACGATCGCAACGATTGCCGCCGCCGCCATGATCCCCGCCATGCTGTAGAGCACGGTCTGCGTGGACTGGGCGAAATCGAGCCGCACGAAGTGGGGGATGTTCGTGACGCTGCCGCCACCCGACCCGCCGCTCCCGAACTGTGAGGCCTCAGCCTCGGCCTTCGCCTGGCTCGCACCCTGGGCCAGCAGCGACGTCACGAGGTGGTCGTGCATCTTGTTCACCAGCACGTTACCGAGGATCGCGAGCCCCAGCGCCGCGGCATAGTTTCGGATGGTCTGGGTGATGCCGGTGGCCTCGCCGTAGGAGAGCCGCGACGCGCGGTTCACAGCGTCGGTGCTGGCCGGGCCGAGCATCGCGCCCATCCCGGCCCCGGCGATGATGATGTCCCACTGCTGGTCGCCGAAGCTCAGCGACGTGGCGTCGCCGCCCCACAGGTAGAAGCCGACCGCGGCGATGATGCAGCCGATCACCACCGGCCGCTTGGCCCCGCCCTTGTCCATCATCCGGCCGGCGATCTGCGCGGCGATCACGAAGCCGATGAAGAAGTAGAGCAAGAGCGTGCCCGCCGAGCTCGCCGAGTCGCCCAGCGAGATCTGGGCGTACTCGCTCGCGAAGAAGAAGATCGGCACGAAGCACAGCATCGAGATCGCCAGCACGATGTTCTGGACGAGGAACGGCCGGATCTTGAAGATGCTCACCTGCATCAGCGGCTGCTCGGTGCGCTGCTCCACGAAGTAGAAGATCACCAGGATCACGGCGCCGATCACGAGCGAGCCGATCACGCGCGGATCGCTCCAGCCCCACGTGGCCGACTGCTGGAACCCGAAGATGCTGAGCGCGATGCCGGCAGCGATCAGCACCGTGCCGCGATAGTCGATCTTCGCCCGCTCGTGCTGTGTCTGCGGGTTCGAGATGAAGATCATGATCAGCGCGATGATCGCGACGGGGATGTTGACCCAGAAGATGGCGCGCCACGTCCACTCGGTGAGGTAGCCGCCCAGGATCGGGCCAATCGCGGTGAGGCCGCCGGCCACGCCGAAGAAGATCGCAAGGGCCTTGCCGCGCTGGCGCAGCTCGAACGTCTGCACCACGATCGCGAGCGCCGCGGGGAAGAGGAGCGCCCCGCCGACGCCCTGGATCACCCGGAAGGTGACGATCCACGCCTCGGCGATGCCGCTGTCGGGCGTGAGCCCGCACATGCCCGACGCTGCCGCGAAGAGGATCACGCCGATGGTCACCATCTTCTTGTGGCCCAGCGTGTCGGCCAGCCTCCCGCCCAGCGCGAAGAGCGCGGCGAGCGACAGCAGGTAGGCGTTGATCGCCCACTGGATCCCCGTGCTCGAGAGGTGCAGCTCGTCCTGCACGTTGGGTGCCGCGATCGAGACGATCGTCTGGTCGATGAACGTCATCGCGACGGCAAAGATCATCGCGGCCAGCACGAAGTTGCGGCTGCGCCCGCCGGTGTACGCGGTGGTGGCTGTCATTGGTGGCCCCTTCTTAGCTCCTGCCAGAGTCAAGAATATTCATACCGCATCCAGGCAGTGCCTAGGGCACGAAGGGGATCTCGTGCGCGTGCGCGATGCGCTCACCGTCGGGGCACCGCACGATGAAGCTCTCTCCGTCGGCGGCGTCCTCGCTCACGATGGCGATGGCGATCGACTGATCGAGGGCATACGACCACACCGCCCATCGCGCGTGGCCGATCTGCGTGCCGTCCGCGTCGAGCACCGGCCAGAAGTCGGTCAGCCAGGGGATGGGCTCACCCTCGATCACGAGCCCGATCGTGCGCCGCTCGGGGCCCTCGTCGCGCACCTTCAGCAGCGCATCGCGGCCGACGAAGTCGCCGCCGTCCAGGTCGATCATCGAGCCCATGCCGGCCTCGAACGGGTTCATCCCCGAGTTCACGCGGTACTGGGTATCGGTGATGCCCTGCTCCACCGCACGGTTCACGTTGGGGCCGGTGATCAGCAGGCCGTGCGGCTCGCCGCCGGCGACGATCGCATCCCAGATCTCGACCGCCCTCGAGTCGCCCAGCGGATAGATCTCGTAGCCGTCCTCGCGGCTCCAGCCGGTGTTCGAGACCACGGCCTCCACGCCGGCGACCCTGGTGGTGACGCAGCGAAACCGCGGGAGCTTTGCCAGATCGTGATCGCAGAGCGGTGCCAGCACCTGCCGCGCGAGCGGGCCCTGCAGCTGCATCGGCGAGACGTCGGCCTCCTCGACCGTCACGTCGTAGCCGCCGGCGAGCGCCAGCCCGTAGGCCCACAGCTCGTAGTCGACGTCGCCGTGCGAGAACCACACCACGTCCTCGGCGGGCCGCAGCACGATGCAGTCGGCCATGATCTCGCCGCGCTGGTCGCATACCGGCGAGAACTTGCACGTGCCCACCTCGAGGCCCGAGAGGTCGCGCGGCGCCAGGTAGTTCGCAAAGCGCAGCGCGTCGGGGCCGCGGAGCTCGGTCTGGCGCTCGGCGCCGACGTCCCAGAGGGTCACGCGCTCGAGCAGGGCGTCGTAGTCCTCCTTGAAGTCGCGGCCGTAGTCGAGCGGCATGTACATGTGGTTGTAGACCATGAACTCGACCGCGCCCTCGGCGATCGCGCGCTCGAAGTAGGGCGAGCGGCGCACCGTGTAGGAGAGCGGCATCCCGGAGTAGGCGACGGCGGTCATACCAGGCCCCGCGTGTCGAAGTACTCGGTCAGGCGCGTGATGAGGCCGTCGCGCATCGTGACCACCATGGCGAAGTCGAAGTCGAGGCGGGCGTCGCTGCCGGCCATCTTCGAGCGAAACTCGGCCTCCACGATGCCCACGTCGGCGCTCTGCGTGAGGTGCTTGATCCTGATCGTGAGATCGGTGATCTCCTCCATGCCCGGGCGGATGCCCGCCTCGATCGCCTCGGGGCCCACCAGCGCCTCGGGAAACAGCGGATCCTCGTAGCGGCCGTCCGGTGCGAACAGCTCGGCGACGGACTTCGGGTCAACCTTCTCCCAGCCGGTGAATGATCGTTCGATTGCCTCGCGTGGCGACAAGGGGTGCTCCTCTCGTGGATCTGAGTGGCCGAGTGTAGTGGGTCGCGGTGCGGCCGACTACCCGGGGTGTGAGTCTCCTGGAAACAACCACGCCGCACGGCAGCGATCGGGCCGGCGGGCGCGAATCGGCCGTGATGCTGCTCACCGCAGAGGCGCCGTTCGACCGCCGGGTCGCGGTGCGCGCGGTGGAGGATGCGGCGTTCGGCGGGTTCCGGCTGCTGGTGGTGAACGCGGTCTCGGGAGTGGTGCTGCCGCGCTCGATGATCGCGCGCCGCGACTCGCCGCTGGCCGAGAGCGGCTGGATCGCCTGCACCGAGCCGGTGCGGCTCGCGGCCGCCTTCGGCGTCGAGGTCGTGGTGCGCACGCTGCTCGCGCCGCGGCCGAGGGAGGCGCTCGTCCGCCATGCGCTGGCCCAGCCGGTGCACGTGGTGCACTTCGCCCCGCGCGAGGGCTACATCAGGTGGCGGGAGTGCCGCCGCTGGGAGCGCGACATCGAGCGGGCGGGCCTCGCTGCGTGAATAGACGGTGCCAGGCACCGGCGATTCACCCCCAGATCTCGGCGGCCGTCTCCACGATCAGCCGCAGCTTTGCCACCTCGTCGTCGTAGCTCAGCACGTTTCCCTCCACCGTCGAGGAGAACCCGCACTGCGGCGAGAGGCAGAGCTGCTCGAGCGGCACGAACTGCGAGGCCTCCTCGACCCGGCGCTTCAGCTCGTCCTTCTGCTCGAGCTCACCGCGCTTGGTGGTGACGAGCCCGAGCACCACCATCTTGCCCTTCGGCACGAACCGCAGCGGCGCGAACCCGCCCGAGCGGGCGTCGTCGTACTCCAGGAAGAAGCCGTCCACGGCGAGCTCGTTGAAGAGCGCCTCTGCCACGAACTCGTAGTCGCCCTCGGCCGCCCACGACGAGCGGAAGTTGCCGCGGCACATGTGCGTGGTGACCGCCATCCCCTCGGGCCGCGCGGCGAGCGCCTCGTTGATGTGGCGGATGTACTCCACGTGCTGGCGGTCGGGGTCGCCGCCGATGCCCGCCACGTATGCGCGCTGCTCGGGATCGTTCAGGTAGGCGAGGCTCGTGTCGTCGAACTGTAGGTAGGTGCAGCCGAGCGCGCTCAGGCGGCTGACCTCGTCGGCGTAGGCGGCGGTGAGGTCGGCCCAGAACCCGTCCATGTCCGGGTACACCGCGGGATCGATCGCAGCCCGCCCGCCGCGGTAGTGCACCATGCTCGGCGACGGGATCGTGAGCTTGGGCGTCGCCGTCGTGACGGTCTCCTTCAGGAACGTGAACGCGTCGGCGAAGATCGTCTCGCTCACGCCGATCCGGCGCGTCGATGTGCATGGCCGCCGGCGTGAAGTCGATCTCGCCGTCCTCGTTTCGGAAGTGCACCTTCATGTCGCCGGGCGCCTTGCTGACCCCGTCCAGCTGGTAGATGAAGTCCATGTGCCAGGCGGCGCGGCGGAACTCCCCGTCGGTGGCCGACTGGAGGCCGGCGTCCTGCTGCATCGCCACGACCTCGCGGATTGCCTCGTCCTCGATCGCGCGCAGCTCGTCGCCAGAGATGTCGCCGGCCGCGGCCTGCTCACGCGCCTTCAGAAGCTGTGGCGGGCGCAGCAGGCTGCCGACGTGATCGGCCCGAAACGGCGGAGAGGTGCGTGCGGCCATTCCGCAGATCCTAACGAGCCCTGTCGAGCTTCTTCCACCGCTTGGGGAACGCCTTTCGTACCGCGCGCTTCCGCGCCTCGTTCTGCTCCACCAGATCGGCGGGGCCTCCCAGCTGGTGGACGAGCTCGATCGAGACCACTGCGTCCTGGTGCTCGCCGAGCAGATCCTGCACGTCCTTTGCGCGATCGATGTAGTCGTCGAGGCCCTTGTGGCTACACGATGCGGCGACCTCGGCCGAGTACCGCGCCCGCTTGACGGCCTTTCGCACGTCGTGCAGCTGCGTATCGGAGGGGTGGCCGGGCAGGTGCTTCACCTTGCGCCTGGCCCGCCGGTGCTCCTTGCGTACCTGTGCCCGCAGCGAGCCGCGACCCGAGAACGCGGGGTGCTCCACCGCCTGCTCGAGCCGGTTCAGGAGGCTGATGTACCAGGCGGAGGAGAGCTCGCGCACGAGCTCTGCCTGCGCCTCGGCGCGGCGCGTGCGAAGCTGCTCGGCCATCTCCCCGCCGCCCAGCTCCTCGAACCGCTCGATCTGCACATCGAGGTCGCGCACCTTGCCCAGATCCTGGCCCAGGCGGCGGAGCGCCGCGCGCAGGTTGTCGGCCCACGCGCGGTCGAGCAGCGGCCGCCCGGCGCGCAGCGTCGCCCGGATCCGCCGTACGGCCACCCGCTGCTTGTGCAGCTGCTCGGTATCGGTGCCCAGGCGCGTGCCCGGGTCGTACTCGAGGATCGCCTGGTACTGCTCCTGCAGGTCGGCTTTGAGGCACTCCCGCGCCGAGCGCGGGTTGCCGCGCTGGTGGTTGGGCTCAAAGCCGATCGCCTGGAACAGCTTCGGCCGGCCGTCGGGATCCACCGCGCCGCGCTTTCGCAGCTTGCGCTCGAGCTTTCGCAGCGCCTTCACGTCACCTCCGACGAGCTCCACCTCGAGCTCGTCGAACGACGCAACCACCCGGTTCTCATCGACGACATCGACGTGGTCCTCGGTCACCTCGGCGATGTCCGTCCCGTCCTTCTGCACGACCACCCCGCGGCGCTCGGTATGGAGCGTTGCGATCGGGCTCAGGAGCCGCGCGCGCGTGTGCGCGAGGACGAGGTTTGCCACCTCGTCGGGCACGTCGGTGGTGGGCGCCGGCCACTCGAGCTCGGTGCGGTCCTGGCCGTGGCCCAGCTTCAGCTGCCAGACCGCCTCGGCGCCGGAGCCGCGACGGCGCAGCGTGAGCCGGCCGGCGGCGAGCCGCAGGTCATCGGTGTCGTAGTAGGTGGACCAGAGCGAGCGGGGCGCGATCTCGCGGCCCTTCAGGTCGATGCCCCGAAAGCGCGTGCCCGGGCGGAGCTTGATCTCCTGTTCGAGGGTGGTTTTCATCCCCAGGCGCTACCCACGTGGCGCACCGGGTAAACGGCTGCCGCTCAGGCGCTCCCGGGTCGCGGACGGCCCTCGGGAAACGTCGGCAGGCCGTCGTCGGGAAGCGGCTCCCAGACCGCCGCGACCGAGACCCACTGCCGCGCCGAGGGCCGGATCCCCGGGTCGCCGTCGAACGTCCCCAGGCGCACGGCGACGTCTGACTCCTCGTGCGGATCCTTGCTCCAGAGCGCCGAGCCGCAGTTCGCGCAGAAGCACTTGCGAAATCCGTCGGGCGGCTGGTAGCAGCGCACCAGCTCCTCGCCCGCGACGATGCGAAGCGCGCCCGGCGCCACCCGTGCGCTGGGCGCCGCAGCCGTGCCGCTGCGGTGCTGGCAGCGGGTGCAGTGGCAGTAGACGGCGCTCACGAGCGGCGCCGAGATCTCGTAGCGCACCTGGCCGCAGAGGCAGCCGCCGGTCAGTGGCAGTCCGGGCATTGGATCAACCTTAGAGCACGGCTAAGCCGATGCGCCAGCGCTGCCGATAGGGGGGCATGAGCGCGCTTGGTGACGCACAGATCGCTCGTGACAGGCTGCTTGCATGGAGCGCTGCGGCCATGCTCGCCGGCGCCGCGTTCCTGGGGGTGGTCGAGACCCTGACGCCCGGCGGGCCGTCCTCGTCCATGATCCCGCCGCTCGTCGCGCTGATCCTCTCCCCGCTGGTGATCGTCGGCTCCCGCCACGTGGAGTGCCGGTGGCTGGCGCTCCTGGCGCCGCTCGGCGTGGTGCTGATCGCAGATGCGGTCGCGACCACCGGCGGCACCGGCGACGGCGCCGTGCTCTACCTCTGGCCCGTGGTGTGGGCGGCGTGGTTCTTCGGCTGGCGGGTCGCCGCCGGCACGGTGGCCACGGTGGCGGTCGCGCATGCGGTGGTGCTGCGGTCGTTCCCGCCGGGAGTGGGGTACTTCGACCGCTGGCTCGACGTGGTCGTCACGGTCACCATCATGGCGTGCGTGGTGCGGCTCATGGCCGATCACAACCAGAAGCTGGTCGATGCGCTGGTGGAGGAGGCACGGGTGGACGCGCTCACGGGCCTGCTCAACCGCAGGGGCTTCGAGGAGCGCGCGCCCATCGAGTTTGCCCGCGCGCGCCGCGAGCAGTCGATGGTCGCGATCGCGTCGTTCGACCTCGACTACTTCAAGCGCATCAACGACGAGTTCGGCCACCACGCGGGCGACCAGGTGCTGGCCCAGTTCGGGCAGGTGCTGCGCGAGCAGGCCCGCGGCATCGACCTGCTGTCGCGTATGGGCGGCGAGGAGTTCGTGGTGCTTTTGACCAACTGCGATCTGCTGGACGCCTACGGCTTCGCCGAGCGGGTGCGAAACCACCTGACCACCATCGACCCGCCGGTCACCACCAGCGCTGGGATCGCCGCAGAGCGGGCGCCGGCCGACGTCGTGAAGCTGCTGCATCAGGCCGACGTGGCGCTCTATCGCGCGAAGGAGGCGGGCCGCGACCGCACGGTGACCGCCAGGGAGAACGCGCCGCTGCTCAGCGAGTGACCGCTCAGCGGTAGCCCTCGGCCTGCGTCCGGTACATCTCGGCGTACGGGCCCTCGACCGATACCAGCTCGTCGTGGCTGCCCCACTGGGCGAGCCTGCCCTCGTGCATCACCGCCACCAGGTCGGCGGCGCGCACCGACGAGAACCGGTGCGAGACGATCACCGTGACGGTGCCGCTCGCGTCGTCGGCGGCCACGCGCGAGAACCACTCGTACACGCGTCGCTCGGACTCGACGTCCAGCGAGTAGGTGGGCTCGTCCAGCACCAGCACCAGCGGCTCCTCGCGCATCATCGAGCGGGCCAGCGCCACCTTCTGCCACTGCCCGCCCGAGAGGTCGATCCCGTCCAGGAACGCCCGGCCGAACGGCGTCTCGAGGCCTTCGGGCAGCTCGGCCTCCAGGTCGAGCACGTCTGCCCGCCCGAGGGCGGCGCGCACCTTGCCGGCGTCCTCGACGTCCGCGATGCGGCCCAGGCCGATGCTCTCGCGCGCGAGCACCTCGAACCGCACGAACTCCTGAAACGCGCCGGAGAGCCGCCCGCGCCAGGACGGCGCGTGGAGCTCGGCGAGATCCGTGCCGTCCACCGTGATCCGCCCGTTCGTGGGCCGGTGGAGGCCGCAGAGGAGCGATACCAGCGTGCTCTTGCCTGCGCCGTTCTCGCCCACGATCGCGACCACCGCCCCCGCGGGGAGGGTGAGCGAGACGTCGTCGATGGCGTCGCGGCCGGCGCCGGCGTAGCGAAACGAGACGTGCTCCAGCGCGATCCCGCTCGTGACGCGATCGCCCGGCGCGATCGTCCCGCGCTCCTCCTGCTCGTCGGCGTACCGCACGATCCACGCGTAGTGGCGCATGGTCTCGACGATCCGAAAGAGATCGCCCGAGCTCGCCAGCACGCCGCCGATCTGGTTGTGCAGCTGCTGCCCGGCCGTGAGCACCAGGATCACCGAGCCGATGCTCGTGTCGCCGTGCAGCGCCTGCACCGTGACCAGCAGGAGGGCGCCGCCGAAGCCCAGCGTGAAGAAGATGAGCGCAAGCGTCGAGACCACTGCGCCCTGCGTCTCGGCCTTCCACTGGCGGCCCATCGCCCGCTCCCACGCTGCCTGGTGGCGGCCGATCACCATGTCGCGCAGCCGCAGCACGCGCAGCTCGCCCGCCGACGGCGCATCCACCGAGAGCAGCGCGAAGCCGTCGGCCGCGCGCGTGTCCTCGGCCGAGTCCTCGAGCGCTCGCTGCGTGCGGGCCTCGGCCCAGCGGCTGGCCCAGATCGGCGCGATGCTGAACACGGGGAGCAGCAGCAGCACAGGCGCGACCGAGGCCAGGATGATCACGGTCACCAGCACCTGGATCGCGAGGATGCCGGCGAAGTTGAGCGACATCATCGACTCCTGGAAGTGCTCTCGGCCGGTGCGCACCAGCGTCAGGTGCTCCATGTAGTCGGGCCGCTCGACCCGGTCGACCAGGCCGATCCGCGCGGTGGCCGACACCAGCCGCTCGTCCAGCGTGAAGGTCATCCGCTCCCACAGGTTCCAGCCGAACATCGCCGAGTAGCTCCCCGCCACGGCCGACACGGCCGAGGTGATCGCGATGGCCGCGGCGGCCACCGTGATGGTGGTCGTCTCGTGATCCACGGCGGCGTCGATCAGCACCTTGAAGAGCAGCGGATAGAGCGGCGCGAGCAGCGCCATCACAAGGCTCAGGCCGATGCTCGTGTAGAGGCCGCCGGGGTCGGTCGCCCGCGCGCTTGCAAAGAGCATCCGCATCCCCGCCCGCGCGGGCGGCCTGTCAGGCGTCGTCTTCACGATCCTCCGTCAGCGGGTAGAGGGCGGCCTGCATGAGGAATGCCGCCGCGTAGCTTCCGCCCAGCCCGAGCAGCTCGTCGTGGGTGCCGTGCTCCACCACCCGGCCGTGCTCGACCACGAAGATGTGATCGGTGCGGCGCGCGAGTGCGAGCCGGTGGGTCACCAGGAGCGACGTCGCGCGTCCTCCGGTCTCGTCCAGCAGCTTGGTGATCACGTGCTCCTCGGAGGCCGTGTCGAGGTTCGAGGTGGGCTCGTCGAGGATCAGGAACCGGGCGCCGTGCTCGAGCGCGAAGAGCGCCCGGCTGATGCCCAGGCGCTGCCACTGGCCGCCCGAGAGGTCGGTGCCGTCGGCCTGGCGCGTGGCGAGCAGCGAGTCGAAGCCGTCGGGCAGCCGCTCGGAGAACCGCCGCGCGCCGGCCTCGGCCAGCGCGTGCTCCACGGCGGGGCGGTCGCCGATGTGGTCGATCGCGCCCACCCCGACGTTCTCGGCGACGCTCACCGGCAGCCGCATGAACTCCTGGAACATCGGCGCGATCAGCCGGTGCCACTCGTCCAGATCCATCTCGCGCAGGTCGGTCCCGTCGATCTCGACAGCGCCCGAGTCGGGCGGGTAGAGGCCGCAGAGGAGCCGCACGAGCGTGGTCTTGCCCGCCCCGTTCATCCCGATCAGTGCCGCCGACGTGCCCGCGGGGATCGCGAGATCGATGCCGTCGAGCACCGTGGCCCCACCGGGGTAGGCGAACGAGACCCCGCGCAGCTCGATGCCCGGCGGCTGGTCTCGCCGCGGCGCCTGCGTGCCCGTTTCGCCGACCACCGTCTGCGCGGCCAGGCGCTCGAGCGTGCGGATCGCCGGCAGCGTGACGACGCCGTACTCGATCGCGCTGTCGTCGGCGAAGTACCGGCCCACCGCGAGCGTCGTGAACATCGTCGGGACGAAGATCACCAGGCCGCCGATGCCGATGTCGCCGTCGGAGAACGCCCGCGCGGCCCACACCAGCGCGCCCAGCGCCACTGCCCCGGTGGCCGCGATGTGGATCGCCGAGTTCACGCCCATCTGGAACCGCCGGGCCTCCCAGGTGGGTGCCCAGGCGCGCATGCCGGCGGCGTCGATGCGCTGCCTGAACCACTCGCCGATCCCGAACAGGCGCAGCTCGTTGGCGCTTCGGCGGCCGAGTCCGAGATCGGTGAAGTACGACGCCTCGTGCCGGTGGCGCGCGCCCTTGAACCACTCGCGGTTGAGCCCGAACGTGATCCGGCGCCAGCGCAGCCGCACGAGCAGCCCCACCACGAGCGCGATGATCGCGATCAGCGGCTGAAACCACGCGGCCACGACCGTGGCCGCGAGCACGGTGAGGTAGTCGCGGCTGAGGCCGATCATGCCCGCGGCGCCCTGGCCGGGCGTGGCCGACCACCGGATCAGCCCGCGCGCGAGCGCCATCGCATCGAGGTACTCCTTGCCGTGGAGGCGCGTCATGTCAGTGCCGAGCAGGGCGCCGCGCATCACGGTGAGCCGCGCGTCGCCGTCCACCCGCTTGGTGATGAGCCAGCGCAGCCTGTTCTGGATCGGCACCATCACCTCGGTCACCAGGAAGAGCCCCATCACCAGGGCAAACGCGTCGTACACGGGCCGGAAGCCGGGATCGCCCGATGCCTGCGACACCGCGTAGATGCGCTCGGTGAGCAGCCCGCCGGCCAGGATCAGCCCGATCGGCAGGAGGCCCGCGATGAGCGCGACCAGCACCGCGGCGGCCACCAGCCAGGGCGAGGCGACGCGCAGCATGCGCACCAGCTCCCAGCGGGCGGCGAGCACCTTACGGCGACGGTCGAGCCACCCGTCCTCGTCAGCCTCCACGTGACGATCATATCCAGCGGAGGCAGGCGAGATCCGGTAGTAACCGGAGGGTAACTCCGCTTCTGCTACTCTGCCGCCTCCATGCAGGAAGCGCACGACACCCGCACACACTACAGCTGGACATTTGCCGTCGTCCTGGTCGCCGTCACGGCCTACTCGGTGGCCCAGTCGATGGTGCTGCCGATGCTGCCCACCATCCAGCACGCGCTGCACACCTCGCAGGACACCGTGACGTGGGTGCTCACCGCCTACCTGCTGGCCGCCTCGGTCGCGACGCCCATCCTGGGCCGCGCCGGCGACATGTTCGGCAAGAAGAAGATCCTGGTCGCCACGCTCTTCGTGGTCGCGGCCGGCTCGGTGCTGGGCGCCCTCTCCACGTCGATCGCGCTCATGATCGTCGCGCGCGTGCTGCAGGGCATCGGCGGCGCGACGCTGCCGCTGGCGTTCGGCATCATCCGCGACGAGGCGCCGCGCGAGAAGGTGGCCTCCAGCATCGCCGTGGTGGCTGCCATGCTCGCCGTGGGCGGCGCTGCCGGCATCGTGCTGGCAGGCCCCATCGTGGGCGTCGTCAGCTGGCACTTCCTGTTCTGGATCCCCGCCGTGGTCGTGACCATCGCCGCGGTTGCCGCGCTCCTCGTCGTGCCCGAGTCGAAGTCGCGCATCCCCGGCCGCATCCCGTACCTGCCCGCGATCCTCCTCTCCGGCTGGCTCATCGCCCTGCTCGTCGCCGTCTCCGAGGGCGAGATCTGGGGCTGGACGTCAACGAAGACGCTGGGCCTCCTGCTGCTCGCTGTGGTGCTCGCCGCCGCGTGGGCGTGGGTCGAGCTGCACACCACGCATCCGCTCATCGACATGCGCATGATGCGCCTGAAAGCGGTCTGGACAACCAACCTGGTGGCGCTCCTCTTCGGTGCCGCGATGTACTCGGCCATCGGCTTCCTGCCCGAGTTCCTGCAGACGTCGCCCAGCGCCGGCTACGGGTTCGGCGCAAGCGTCACCGAGTCGGGGCTCTTCCTCCTGCCGATGACCATCACGATGTTCGCGTTCGGGCTCATCTCCGCGCCCGTGGCGGCGCGGATCGGGTCGAAGCTGGTGCTGCTCATCGGCTCGCTCATCACCGTGATCCCGTTCGCGATCCTCGCCTTTGCCCACACCGACCGGTGGGAGATCTACGTGGCCTCGAGCGTCCTTGGCATCGGGCTCGGCTTCGCGTTTGCCTCGATGTCCAACCTCATCGTCGAGTCGGTCGATCCCACGGAGGTCGGTGTCGCGTCCGGCATCAACGCCAACGTGCGGACCATCGGCGGCGCGATCGGCGGCGCCATCATGGCCACCATCGTCACGTCCGGCGCGGGTGCCGACGGCATCCCCACCAACGCCGGGTACCAGGACGGCTTCGCATTTCTGATGATCGCCGCGATCCTCGCGACGCTCGCCAGCATCATCATCCCGACGGCCCGCCGGGCGGGGCGCAGCGAGCGCGAGGTGCTCGCGGATGCCCACGCGGTGGAGCATGGCGAGGCGGCGCTGGTCGCCGGTGCCTCGCTGGCCGACACCGAGCTCTAAACGACCCAGTCCGAACAGCGTGCAGCATCAGGAAAGCGTCGTGCACGTTCGGTATTGACCCGTTCACCAAACTGACGTATTCTCAGTAAATCCTACTGATTTACTGGAGATCTACCACACCGCAAGTCTGGTGGCGCTCCGATCGTACGAAGGAGCGACATGGATCTCTCTCGAGGACTTCAGTTCGGCGCGGTCCCGGCCGGCAGCACGCGCATCTTTCTCGTCCGCCACGGACGCACCGTCATGAACGCGCAGGTCAGGTTCAGGGGCCGGCTTCAGGTGCCGCTCGACGAGGTTGGGCGGCGCGAGGCATGGGATGCCGCGAACGGGCTCAGCGGCGCTGAGCTCACCGCGGTTTACTCGAGCCCGCTGCGCCGCGCGATCGAGGTCGGCAAGGCGATCACGAGCGTCAACAAGGTGGGCGCCGTGCGTCCCGTCGATGACCTCACCAACCTCGACTACGGGGTGTGGGAAGGCATGACGAAGGAGGAGGCCTCGCTCAACGACGCGGCCGAGTTCGAGCTCTACCTGAACCAGCCCGAGCGGGCCGTGTGCCCCCAGGGCGAGGCAGTCGCCACTGCTGCAGACCGGGTCGTCGCGGCGCTCGGTGAGATCGGCGCGGCGCACGCTCCGGGCACCGCAGTCGCCGCCGTCACCCACGGCGTCATGGTGCGGCTCGCCGTGCTGCGCGTCGCCGGGCCCACCGAGCACGACTGGCAGTTCGCGATGCCCACCGCCTCCGCGGTGGTGTTCGACGTGACCGACGGGCAGATCTCGCTGGCCGAGCCGATCGACCGCAGCGATCCCGATCCCCGCAAGTCGGGGACGTACCTCTTCCAGAGCACGCGGCTCGCGGCGGTCTCGTGAGCGCGAGCCCGATCCTGGCGACCGGCATGGCCCGGTCGGGCGGCAGCTGGGTTGCCAAGATGCTGGTGGACGGCGGCGGCTCGGTGCACATCAACGAGCCGCTCAACCGCCGCCATCCGCCCGGGCTCTCGCCAGGCATCCTGCGGGTGCCGGCGCCGCTCTCCTACCAGTACATCGCCGCCCACAACGACGCCGAGTACGGGCCGGGCTACGCCGACATGCTGCGGCTGCGCTACCACGTGGGGTCGGAGCTGCGGGCAAACCAGGCTCCCTACGACCTGGCGAAGATGGCGAAGTACCTCTCGACGTTCACCGCGGGCCGCATCCGCGGCTCCATCCCGGTGGTCGACGATCCCTACGCGGTGTTCGCCGCGCGCTGGCTGGCCGACAGCCACGGCTGCCGCGTGGTCTACCTGGTGCGGCACCCCGCCGGCATCCTCTCGAGCCTCAAGCGCATCGGCACGCGCTGGCGCGACAACCTGCCCGACATCGCCGCGCAGCCCGAGCTCCGCGCCGCGTACCTCCAGGAGTTCGGCGACGACATCGATCGCATCAACGCCGAGCCGTTCGACGTGTTCGCCCACGGCTGCCTGCTCTACCGGCTGATCCACTCCGCCATCGCCCAGGACGCGGCGAAGCACCCCGACGCGATCGTCGTGCGGTACGAGGATCTCGCCTGGGATCCGGTCCCGCAGTTCCGCGATCTCTACAAGCGTCTCGGGCTCGCCTTCGGCGACGACGCCGAGCAGGCCATCCGCACCGCCACCAGCCCGCAGGACTCGCGCCGCCAGAACCCGTGGGGCCGAGTCGGCCTCTCGCGCACGGCGTTCCAGCCGATGGACAGCCGCGCGAATGCATGGGCGTGGCGTCAGCGGCTCTCGCCGGAGGAGCAGGAGGACGTGATCGCCCGCACGGCGGACGTCGCCTCCCTCTTCTACTCGGGCGATGAGCTGGTGGCGTCCGAGACCCGCGCGGTGTCATGAGCTCGCTCGCGACGCCCGATCTGGCCCACGTGCTCATCGCGCTCGCCGCGCTGCTTCTGTGCGCCCACGGCATGGGCTCGGTGTTCGTCCACCACCGCCAGCCCCGGGCGATCGGCGAGATCATCGGCGGCCTGCTCCTGGGGCCGACCGTGCTCGGCTTCGTCTGGCCCGCGGCGCAGGCGTGGCTCTTCCCGCCCGACAGCCCCACGTCGGTCATCCTCGGCGCGGTGTACCAGCTCGGCCTCCTGCTGCTGCTCTTCATCGCCGGGTCGGAGCTTCGGACGGTCTTTCATCGCGGCGAGCGCCGCACGGTGGCGGCCGTCTTCGTCGCCGGCATGTGCATCCCGTTTGCCGCGGGCCTTGCGATCACGCAGATGATCCACCAGCAGAGCCTGTGGGGCCCCAACGGCAACACGACGTCCTTCGTGCTCGTGTTCTCCATCGCGATGGCCATCACCAGCATCCCGGTGATCTCGCGGATCATGCACGACATCGGCATCCTCGACACCGCGTTTGCCCGCGTCGTGCTGGGCGTGGCCGTGCTCGAGGACCTCGTGCTCTACGTGGTGCTCGCGGTTGCCATCGGGTATGCGGGCGGCAGCGGCGGCACGCTCTTCGGCCTCCCGTCGCTGCTCGGCATCGCGGCTGGATCCAACGCCGATCTGCTCTACCACGTGGTCGGCACGGTGGCCTTCCTGGCGGCGTTTCTGGCCGGCGGCCCGCCCGCGTATCGCTGGATCGGCGCCCTCGAGTGGAACGCTGTCCAGCGCGCCACCCCGGTCGCGCATCAGCTCACGTTTCTGATCCTCACCACCGCGGTGGCCCTGATGCTGGGGCTCGAGGCGTTCTTCGGCGCCTTCGTCGCGGGCGTGGTGGTCGCGGCTACCGAGCCGTCGCGCTCGGAGGCGACGCTTGCCATCCGCAGCTTCTCACTCGCCTTCTTCATCCCCGTGTACTTCGCCGGGATCGGCCTCGGGCTCGACCTGATCCACGGCTTCAGCATCACCTTCTTCCTGGGCTTCCTGCTGGCGGCCTGCGCGATCAAGGCGGCAAGCGTCTACCTCGGTGCGCGCGTCGCCGGTGAGGGCAGCTTTGCGTCCGTGAACCTCGCCGTGGCCATGAACGCCCGCGGCGGACCGGGCATCGTCGTGGCCTCCACCGCCTTCGCGGCGGGCATCATCGACCAGGGCTTCTACGCCGTGCTCGTCCTGCTCGCCGTGCTCACGTCGCTGGCGGCAGGTGCGTGGCTCGAGCGCGTGCCCCGCGAGAAGCTCATGCCGCGGCCCGATTCCGGCGAGCGGCCGGAGGCCGAGCCCGCTAGCTCTTCTTCGCGTCCACAGCCCGTCTGAGCTGCTCCTTGTTCATCGACGAGCGGCCGTCGATGCCGCGCTGCCGGGCCTCGTTGTAGAGCTGGGCCTTGGTGCGGCCCTTGGGGCCGTTGCTGCCCGAGCGCTGCCCGCCGCGTCGTGACGACGACATGTCGTGGGTGGAGCTGCGCGAGGCCGTCTTGGTCTGGCCCTTCTGCGCGCGCTCCTTGTTGACGGTGCGCGCCGCGATCTCCTTGGCGCGCTTCGCCGGGGCGCCCTGATCCTTCTCGCTCTCGACGATGTGCTCGTACTTGCGCTCCTGCTTGTCCGTCCACTCCTTGGGCATCGGGCCCTCCTTCCAGATCGGTGCGATCGGCAAATGCCCCGCGGGCGGGCGAGGGAAACGCTTGACCGGGGGTTGACGGGACATAGCATTAGGGCTATGTTGATATCACGCACGCTATTTTGAGCAGCAGCCGAGGAGGCCGACGTGAGTGAGCACACCCACCCCGAGATCCAGGTTCTGAGAGGCCAGGTCGCCCAGCTCTCGCATCGCGTCGAGGATCTGGAGCTCCACCTGGGCCTGGCCACCGCTCCGCCGCCTGTGCCCGAGCCCATGGTCGTGACTCCGCCCCCGCCCGTCGTGCCGGTCACGCCGCCGCCGCCGCCGCGACCGGTGCCCGCACCGGAGCTCACCCTTCCGCCGGTGAAGCACGATCCGCTCGTGCCCTCCGTTGACTGGGCGGCGCTCGCCGAGCGGCTCTTCACCGCCCGCACGCTCGCCTGGGCAGGAGGCGCGGCCACCGCGCTCGGCGTGATCCTGCTCTTCGTCATGGCCGCGAGCCGCGGCTGGGTGACCCCCGAGATGAAGGTCGGGCTCGGCCTGCTGGTCTCGCTCGGGCTGCTGGGCGGCGCAATCGAGCTGGATCGCCGCAAGCTGCGCGCCGACTCGATCCTCGCCGCCGCAGGCGCGGGCATCGCCGGCCTCTATGCAACGCTCTGGGCAGCCACCTCGCTCTACGGCTTCTTCGGCGACGCCGTCGCCCTCCCGCTCGCGGCCGTCGTCGCGGCCGTCGCGGTGGCCGTCGCCATCCGCGTGAAGCAGCAGCCGCTGGCGGTCTTCGGCGTCGGCGCCGCAATGCTCGCCCCGGTGCTCGTGACCCACCACGTCACCGCCGGCGGCGTGCTGTTTGCAGTCATCATGGGCGCTGCCGCCCTGGCCATCTACTGGCGGGAGCGCTGGGAGTACCTGCTCGGTGCCGCATGGCTGATCGCCGTGGGCCAGGCGCTTGCCCTGCTGGCGGTGTCGCAGTCACACACCGGTGCGAGTGCCGCCGTGCTGGGCGTCGAGCTCGTTGCCGCGCTGAGCGTCGCGATGCTCTTCGCCGTCGAGCTGCGCAAGGCCGATCGCGTCTCGCTCTCGCTGTTTGGCTGGCCGCTGGCCTCGTCGGCCTTCGCCGTCTCGGTGGGCGGGGTGTTCCTCCTCACAGGCGGGCGCACCTTCGCGGGGCACTCCGAGTCGGGCATCGGCCTCATGGTGCTCGCCCTGATCTGGGCCGCCCTCGCGGCGGTGCCCACCATCGCGCGCCGGCCGCACGCCGATCTCACCGACATCCTCGGCGCGTTCAGCCTCACCGCGATCGCCGCCGGCACCGGTCTCTTGCTGGGCGGCCCCGCGCTGGTGTGCGGCTGGGCGGCCGAGTCGTTGATGCTGGTCGCGGCCGCCGAGCGCATCACGCGCCGCAGCCTGCAGCGCGCACGCCGCCTGAACCTCGCCTCTGCCGTCTACCTGGCGCTCGCCGTCAGCGGGACCCTGACGATCACGACGCCGACCTACGACCACCTGCCGGCGCTGGGCGCGGGATCGGCTGCCGGTCTCGTCGCGCTGGCAGGGGTCGCACTCGCCGGGGCGGGGCTCTGCTTCGGGCTTCGCTGGATCGACCGGACGCTGCTCGGCGTCCTCTGGCTGCTCCCTGCAGCTGCGGTCGGCTACGGCGTGGCCTGGAGCCTGCACGCCGAGTGGGCGGTCATCGCCTACGCCGTGCTCGCCGCCGCCGTGCTGGCCTACCGCCGCACGCCGTACCAGCTGAGCTGGCTGCCCGACGTCTCGCTCATCGCCACCGGCGCCGCGCTCTGGGCTGCCGGCGCGCTCGTTGCGCTGATCGTCACCGCGCCGGTCTCGCACCTCGCAGACCTCGGCTGGAACGGCTTTGGCGCCGATCAGGGGATCCCCGGCGTGGTGGCGCTCCTCGTCTCGGCAGTCGTCCTTGCCTGGTCGCTTCGCCGGCCGGTTGCGGCGGGCGCCGATCACCTGATCCTGCTGCCGGTCGCAACGCTCGCCTACCTCATCGTGCAGGCGATCCCCGCCCCGTATGCCATCTGGGCGTGGCTGGGAGTCGCCGCGGCAGCCGGCATCGCGATGCATCTGCCTGCGGCTCGCAGGCGCCTCGGCGAGGAGCCGCTCCTGGCTGCCGCCGGATCGATGCTCGGCCTGGGCCTGATCGCCGCCTGGGCCTACGACGGATCGCTCGCCGCCATCGCCGATCACGGCCGCACCGCCGGCTGGGAGAGCATCGCGATCGCCGCCGTCTCGGCGCTGATCGTGGCCACGGCCGTCCGGCGGCCGCTGCTGCGAAGCTACGCGCTGTGGCTCCCCGTCGCGCTGGTGATGCAGCTTGCCGCGATGCTCCTGCCCGGCCAGTACCCGCTGGTGGCCTGGGCCGGGATCTCGGTCGCGGTGAGCCTGCTGGTCGCGGTGTGGCCGCGATCGCTCGAGGCCCGGCTCGTCGCGCGTCCGCTGCTCGAGCTGGCGACGGCCCTCGCCGCCGGAGTGACGCTCCTGGTGCTCGCCGTCTACGAGACGCCTGCGATGCTCTTCGAGACCAACCACGCCCCGGCCGCCGGTCTCGCTGCAGCGGCTGCGGCCACCATCGCGCTCTTCATGGCTGCCTACGCCGCCTCGCGGCCGGCCGCCGGCGAGCAGCGGGTGCTCGCCGGCCACCCGCTCTGGAAGGGCCTGGTCTACGCCGGCGCCGCCATGGCGCTCTGGACGCTGGCCGCAGGGCTCGTGGGCGGTGAGCAGCTGCGGGTATCGGGCTCCGACCTCCAGGCGGTGAAGGACGGCTTCCAGCAGGGCCAGGTGCTGGTCTCCATCAGCTGGGTGCTGGTCGGCCTGGGCCTGGTGGTCGCGTCGCTTCGCGGCGGCAACCGGCCGCTTCGGGCGGCGGCGATCGCGCTGCTCTTCGTCGCCCTCGGCAAGCTCTTCCTCTACGACCTGGCGTTCCTCACCGCGATGGCCCGCGCCGTCTCGTTCATCTTCACCGGCGTGGTGCTGCTGGTGGCGGCGCTGCTCCTGCAGCGCTTCGCGCCGCTACGCGGTGAGAATCTTGGCGGTCGCGGCCCCAGTCACTCCGGTGCCTGACGTGTTTGCCATCAGCTTGCCGGTCGTGTCGGCCGCGTTGATGACCGAGAGCTGCAGCGACCTGTCGCTCATGATGTCGATCTGCAGGAACCCGCAGGCGCCGGGCGAGAGGTTCGCAAACTGGAGCCAGGACTGCTTCGAGGTGTTGCCCGCGGGCGCGGCCTGCGTCCCGGGCGCGGTCGAGCAGAGGCCGATCACGGCGCTGGTGATCCCCGGGTAGGAGCCGCTTGCCAGCTGCGGCTTCATCAGCTGCATGTTGTGGCTGTGGCCCTGCAGGATCAGGCTCGAGTGGGGGCCGGACGCATCGTTCACGCCGCGCATCTCGCTGATCAGGCTCTGCATGGTTGGGTTGTCGCAGTTGTCGCCGTAGCGGCTCCAGCGCGGGTGGTGGGTGACCACCACGTTGGCCCGCCCCGGGGCCCACGCCGACCGGAGCCAGGCGACCCGCGGATTGCCGGCCGCCGGGCCGCCGGTGACCGGCACGGGCCAGCCGGGGTCGGCGTTCCTCACCCCGCCCGAGTTCACGATGATGAACCGGATGCCGCCGATGTCCAGGTACTGGTCGGTGAGCGGGATGCCGTTGGCCTGGTCGATCCAGCCGCCGTTGGTGCGCGTCTTCGTGCCCTTCGCCGAGTTGTAGGCGAGCCACGCCTTCGCGTCGCCGGCCGTCGCTCCGCCGGGGCCGTTGCTGTGGTTTCCGGGCGTCATGACCGTGCGGGCGGCGGAGACGTTGGCCGAGTTCAGGAAGGTGTCGTAGTGCGCCATGGTGGCCGTCGAGGCCCAGTCGTACTCGTCGCCGCCGATGATGAGCCACGTCTGGGACTTCGCCGCGAAGCGCCCGAACGCCGCGTTGATGGCCGCGGCCACCTTCGGCATCTTCGAGCTCTTCGCGCCGCCGCAGTCGGCTGCGAACGCCACGCGGGCGACTGCCGTTGCCACTACGCGCGCTCCGTGAGCCGGCGGATGAGCGCCGCCTGCGCGTCGCGCTCGCCGTCGGTGCCGTACTGCCCGAGGTGCTCGAGGCTCGCGAGCATCAGGGCGGTGGCGGGGTAGAGGCCCAGCACGCCGTCAGGCTCGGGGCCGGCGCTGGAGATGCCCCGCTCGATGGTGGCTGCGACCCGCCGCAGCACGTCGGCATCGGCATGGCCGGCCTCGGCGTAGGCCCGCAGCTTCACGACCGTCTCCTCCCACGACGAGCAGTGGTCGAGGTGCTCCCAGACCGTCTCCTCGGCGCTGACCGCGGGTACGGCCGGCGCCGGCCTGGTCTCGGCCCGGGCCCTGCCCACGACGCCGCCGACGAACGGCAGTGCGAGCACGGCGGCCACGAATCCTCGGCGCTTCATGCGTTCGAGGCTACCGGCCCGGCGCTCCCGGCGCCAGCGGCCGGCGTCGGCTACGAGGCCTTGGGGCGGCGGTAGTTCGAGAAGCCGCGCGTGGCGACGGCCGGCTTGCCTGCGGCGACGCGGGCGTCACGGCACTCCTGCGCCCAGCACTCCGAGTGGTACTCGCGCGTGCGGGGCTCACCGCCCGCAAAGCTGATCTTGACGGCCCCGTTTCCGACGGGCTTCCCGCAGCTTGCGCACGGCGTTTCCTTCTGCTGAATCATGCTGGCTCCTCGTGGATGTAGGGGCCTATCGGCGGATTTCGCCGAAAACACGACCTTTTCGCGAAAAGTACGCTACTATGAGCCCGTCGAGAACGTCCGTTCGGTTGTGCTTCTGCTCTTCCTTACTCGTTCGTGAATATGTAGGGAGGTGTTACATGGCAACTGGAACCGTGAAGTGGTTCAACGACGCGAAGGGTTACGGCTTTATCGCGCCCGACGAGGGATCGAAGGATCTCTTCGTCCATCACTCCGCAATCGGTGGCGACGGCTTTAAGTCGCTCCCCGAAGGTGCGAAGGTCGAGTTCGAGGCGCGCGAGGGTGCTAAAGGCCCCGAGGCGACCAACGTCGTACTCGTAGGCTAGTCCTCCGCCTGTACGTGCCCGGCCGACGGCTGATTCCCGCCTCGGCCGGGTGCGTGCGGCAAACCGTACGGACCTAGCCGTACCCTCCCAGCGAGCCGGCCCACTGCCGGTTCAGCAGCACGACGGTGATCGCGTCGAACGCCGTCAGCCGCTCGTCTGCGCCCCACTCCTCCAGCTGCCAGCGGCCGTCGGAGGTCTGTTGGAAGCCGTTGCTGCGAAGCAGCGCGGCGCCGGCCTTCATGTTCTTCTCGCTCAGCTGCCGCGCCTCGCGCTCGACCTGCTCGGTGGCCTCGTGGCCGCAGGTTGCACAACGCCTGCAGCGGCGCGTTCCGGTGGCGGTGGTCACCTGCCCGGCCGGCGCATGCGTTCCATGATGAGAGCACCAGGCGCAGGTCACACGAGTGACCATACACCCCGGGTCAGAGGTCGCCCGAGAACGTCCCGTAGCAGATCATCTTGCAACAGGCGCATCTGGTGCTACGATCAACACGTGGCTCTCGCTCCACTGGATACCAATCTCAGCTGGCTTCTCTCGCAGGCCAACTTCGCGCTTGCCACCGAGATGACCGCTGCGCTCGAGGAGCTCGACCTGGTGCCGCGCGGCTACTGCGTGCTGGCAACGGCGCTCACGGGCGAGAAGACCCAGACCGAGCTCGCCCAGATCGTGGGCCTCGACAAGACAACCATGGTCGTCACGGTCGATTCGCTGGAGGCCGCTGGCCTGGCCGAGCGGCGCCCGTCGGCCACCGACCGCCGCGCCCGCGTGATCACCGTGACCGCGGCCGGCAAGCGCAAGGTGGCCGAGGCCGAGAAGGTCATCGAGCGGGTGCAGGGCGACGTGCTGGCGGGGCTTCCGGCCGAGCATCGCGATGCGCTGGTCGAGTCGCTTGCCGCGCTGGTGGGCGGGCGGCTCTCGACCCCGTGCGAGTGCGAGCATCAGCCGCGGCGGCGGGGAGCACACGCCTAGCGTCCGGACGATTATCCGGAACGAAATAGTTTTGTACAAAACCATCTGCTACGGTTCCGAGTCCCACGAACCTGGACTGGAGCTTTCAGATGGATGCACTCCCCGCACTCGACCGTCAAAACCGCTGGATCGCACTGGTCGTCCTGTGCGTCGGCATGCTCATGATCATCCTCGACGCCACCGTCGTGAACGTGGCGCTCCCGGCCATCCAGACCGACCTCGGCTTCTCGCAGTCGAGCCTCGCCTGGGTCGTCAACGCCTACCTGATCCCGTTCGGCGGCCTGCTCCTGCTGGCCGGCCGGCTCGGTGACCTGCTCGGGCGCCGCTCGATCTTCCTCACCGGCCTCACGGTGTTCGTCGCCGCCTCGCTCGCCTGCGGGCTCGCGCAGAGCAGCGACGTCCTGATCGCCGCCCGGTTCATCCAGGGCATCGGCGGCGCCATGACCTCGGCCGTCATCCTCGGCATGATCGTGACCATGTTCCCCGAGCCGGTTGACCGGGCCAAGGCGATCGGCATCTACAGCTTCACGGCCGCGGCCGGCGGATCCATCGGCCTGCTGGCCGGCGGCATCCTCACCGAGTTGCTCAGCTGGCACTGGATCTTCTTCATCAACCTGCCCATCGGCATCGTCACCGGCGTCCTCGCCGTGCGGCTGCTCGAGCGCGACCAGGGCATCGGCCTCGCCCACGGCGCAGACGTGCCCGGCGCGGTGCTCGTCACCGGCTCGCTGATGCTGGGCGTCTACACCATCGTCGGCGCCGCCGACATCGGCTGGGGCGCTCCGCGCACGCTGATCCTCGCGGCGGTGTCGGTCGCGCTTCTGGCCGGATTCGTCCTTCGCGAGTCGCGTGCCCGAAACCCGCTCATGCCGCTGCGGATCTTCCGGTCGCGAAACGTGGTGGGGGCCAACTCGATCCAGATCTTCATGGTCGCGGGGCTCTTCGCGACGTTCTTCCTGGGGGCGCTCTACCTGCAGGAGGTGCAGGGCTTCGATCCGGTGCAGGTCGGCCTCGCGTTCCTGCCGGTCTCGGTGTCGATCGGCGGCATGTCGCTCTTCGTCTCGCCGCGGCTCATCACGCGCATCGGCGCCCGCGCCACCCTCATCCCCGGCCTCGTCCTGATCGCGGCGGGCCTCGCCTGGTTCGCCCACGCGCCGGTTGACGGCCGCTACGCGCAGGACGTGCTGCCGGCGGTCATCGCGCTGGGCATCGGCGCCGGGCTCGGCTTCCCGGCGCTCATGACGCTCGCGATGTCGGGCGCCACGCCCGAGGACTCCGGGCTCGCATCGGGGCTCGTCAACACCACCCAGCAGGTGGGCGGCGCGCTGGGCCTGGCCGTGCTGGCCACGCTCTCGAGCGGGCGCGCATCGACGCTGCGTGACGGCGGCAGCTCGGAGGCGGCCGCGCTCACGGGCGGGTTCCACCTCGCGTTCGTGGTCGGCGCCGGCCTGGCGCTCGCCGGGCTCGCGCTTGCGTTCACGGTGCTCGAGAGCCAGGGCGCCGGGGCCACGCGGACGGCGCGTGACAGGGATACGCGCGAAATTGTTACAGAGGCGTGACTCTGATTTTGGTATGACTCGATGCGATGGGCTACAGCATCGCGCATGTCGAAGAGGTTGAGCCTTCGGGCCCCGGCGGATCGGTTCGCTTCGTCCGCCGGGTGCTCGGGGCTGAGGCCTTCGGCATCAACTGGTTCGACATCCCCGCCGGGCTCGAGGGCTTCGAGCACAACGAGGCCGAGTCAGGTCAGGAAGAAGTCAGTGTGGTCGTTGCAGGCTCCGGAAAGTGGCGGATCGACGGGGAGGACGTGCCGGTTTCGATGGGCACCTTCCTCCGGTTCGATCCCGAGACAACCCGATGTCCTATCGCCGGTCCCGACGGCTTGTCGTTCGTCGCAGTGGGCGCCCCGCGCGGCTCGTACACCCCGCGCGGCCCGTTCTAGCGCAGAGCCGCCCGCGAAATTGTTGGCGCAGCCTTGACCGGTTATCGGACCGAATCTACACTCAATCCGTCGATTTGTGCCAAAACCGACGATCCCCGGTCATCTCGAAGGAGCCTGAATGACGTTTCGCCCTGCCCGCGTGCTCGCCGCGCTTGTCTCCATGATCTGCATCGTCGTCGCGGGGGCATCCGTCGCCTCGGCGGCCATTCCCGTCACGCCTGACTCGACCTGGGGCACCAACGGGAAGGTCGATGCGGTGCTGCGCGTGGGCAACGCGATCTATCTGGGCGGCACGTTCACGGGCCTGCAGGATCCCGCCAGCTCGGCGACCACCACGGTCTCGAACCTGGCTGGCATCGATGCGACCACAGGGCAGCCCACCTCGTTCGCGCCGGCAGTCAACGGCGAGGTGTTCGCGCTGGCGCAGTCGCCCGACGGCTCCACGCTCTACGCCGCAGGCAACTTCACCACGGTCGGCGGGAAGACGCAGAAGCGCATCGCCGCGTTCAGCACCTCCACCGGGGCGCTGCTCGCGTGGAAGCCGTACGCATGGCCGAACAACGTCGTGCGCGCGCTCGCCGTGACCTCTGACCACCTCTACATCGGCGGCGCGTTCACTACCCCCACCACCCGCATCGCCGCGCTCAATCCGGCGACGGGGGCGGCGATCCCCGGGTTCACGGCATCGGCCGACAACCTCGTGCGCGACTTCGCGCTGACCGGCAACCGGCTCTACGTGGCGGGCAACTTCAACACCGTGAACGGCACGTCGCAGGGCAAGCTGACGGCGCTCAATCCCACGACCGGGGCGAGCATCGCGGGGGTCTACCACCCCAGCTATCCGGTGCTGGACCTCGCAGCCGGCGGCAGCCTCTTCGCCGCCGGCGGCGGCGGGGGCGGCAAGGCGCTCGCAGTCAACCTGGCCACCGGCGCGAAGATCTGGGAGATCAAGACCGACGGCAACGTCCAGGCCGTTGACGTGCTCAACGGCACGCCCTACTTCGGCGGGCACTTCCTGAAGTACGGCAGCACGGTCGTCTCACAGCTGGTGCGCGCCAACCCTGGCACGGGCGCGCTCGACACCACGTGGCTGCCGCAGGTCACGTCCGGATTCCTCGGCGTGTTCGGGATCGACGCGTTCGGCACCAACAAGATCTACGTGGGCGGTGACTTCACGCGCGTGAACGATCTGCCGCGCTTCAACTTCGCGCAGTTCACCGACTCCGGCGCGGCGACGTCGGCCGACCTCTCGGTGGGCCTCACCGGGTCGCCGTCCAACGTGAGCACCGGCCAGAGCGTGACGTACACGGCCCAGGTGGGCAACGCCGGCCCCGACCCGGCACAGACCACGACGCTCACCGACGCGCTGCCCGCCGGGCTCGACTTCGTGAGCGCTCCCTCGGGCTGCACCTACGACAGCACGGCGCGCACCGTCACGTGCGCACTCGGCACGGTGACCACCGCCGGCACGTCGGTCGCCATCACGCTTGCGCCCAACACGCCGGGCTCCATCGTCAACACGGTCTCGGTCAGCTCGGCCACGGCCGATCCCAGCACCGCCAACAACTCGGCCTCGGCGACCACCGCGGTTGCCAGCGGCGGCGGCGCCGACCTCGGGGTCACCACCGCGGTGGCCGCGAAGGTCAATGAGGGCGCATCGTTCTCGTACGTCTTCACGGTCGCAAACCACGGCCCGGCCGACGAGCCGGCCGCGCAGTTCAGCGACAACCTGCCCCTGACTGCCACGTCGGTCACCACCGACACCGGCACCTGCACGGGCACGACCGCCGTGAGCTGCAGCATCGGCCTCCTGAAGTCCGGTACCAGCGCCACCATCACGATCAAGGTGACGGCTCCGGCGACGCCGCAGACGGTCGGCAACACTGCGACGGTCAGCGGGTCTGCCGTTGACACCGTCTCGGCCAACAACTCGTCGGCGAGCTCGGTCACGGTCGTCGATCCGGGCACCGGTGACAAGACGCCGCCCGCCCTCACCGGCATGGTGATGTCCGACCAGAACCACGACGGGTTCGTCGATACGGTGACGGTCACGTTCAACGAGGCGCTCGCGGCCTGCACCGCGCCGTGCACGCAGGGCTGGACGCTCACCGATGTGCCGGGCGGCGGAGTGCTGCAGTCGGTCACGGTCAGCGGCAGCGTCGCGACCCTCCACCTGGGCGCCTGGACGGATCAGCCCGATACGGCCGTCAACCTGTTCAAGATCGCGCTGGCCGCGGGCAACGGCATCCAGGACGCTGCCGGCAACCACTCGTCGTTCGCTGCGAGCGCCCCGATGGACGGCGCCGGCCCGGTGCCCGTGGGGTTCCGCCACCAGCACAACTCGAAGGGCGCCTGCGCGGGGCTCCCGAACACGGCCGGCCTGGTGGAGCAGTGCGACCAGCTCACGTCGGAGTGGAGCGAGCCGTTGCTGGCGAGCTCGATCCCCGCGACCACCAACTTCACCGTCACCGATCCGGGCGCCGGGGCAAACGACACGGTGACCATCCCCAGCTTCCAGAGCGGATCGCTCGACCTGGGGAGCGCCGGCTACGTGACGCTCGACGGTTCGACCGCCGCCTGGCCGGGATCGACGCTCACCCTCGCGACGGCGGGCGATGCGCTCACGGTGCAGGTCTTCGGGGCGTGCACGGGCGCAGGCTGCGCGAGCCTCGCCGTGGTGAAGAACGTGTCGGTCACCTACGTGCCCGCGGCGACCATCACCGACCCGGCGGGGAACCCCGCAGCCGGCAGCTTCGCCAAGACCCAGACCATGTTCTAGCGGCGGCGCCGGGCGGGTGGCCATCCACCCGCCCGGCGTGATCCGTTAGAGGGTCAGCGGGTAGATGCCGCCGCGCGCCAGCCACTTGATGCCAAACGCATCACCCGAAGGAAACAGCGGGCTGGTTGCGTCCAGCTGCTGCAGCTGGTTGTGCGGCTTCGGCTGCACCATGTCGATCGGCGTCTTGGTGTAGCGCCGGATGCCCGTCACCTTCTGCCCATCGACCCGGGCCCAGTCCTGCCGCATGGTGGTCGAGCCGAAGTTCGCCAGGGCGGTGAGGATCGCCTTGGTGCACGACGCGTTCGCGCAGAGCGCGGGGCGCTCGACGATCCACTCGGCCGAGCTGCGCAGGCACGCGGAGCACGCTGCGACGTGCGTCGCCGAGCGGTGGGTGGTGAGGTCGGCAACGGTCAGGTGGAACTTGCCGTGCTTGAAGAACACGACCGTATCGATGGTGTCTCCCGGATGCACGCGGAACACGTTGATCGACGGTGCCGGATAGAGCTCGTACCACGCGGCGTAGTGCGGGGTCTTGCGATCCGCGCCGCCGCAGAAGGCGTCGGTGCCGTCCTGCTCGACGGTGTTGGACGCAAACCCGTCCAGCCCGACCCACTCCGATGTCCAGTTGTGCTTTGTCCCGTTGCACGTGATGGCGGGCTGCACGAAGCGTGAGTGGACGTAGCTGAACTTGCCCACCTTCGACGTCGCGCCCCAGCCAGACCAGTTGAGCGACGCGCTGAGCTGCTGCGTGTGGCGGTTGGGCCCGCCAACCTCGACCCGCCCGGCGAGGCTGCTCGCCTGCGCCACCGCCGCACCCACCACGAGCCATGCGACGGCCAGTCCGACCACCGCTAACGACCTTCTTCGCATCTCAATCCCTCCTGTTGGTGGTGTTTGAGTTCAAGAGCGTGTGAGAAACGGCGCGCCAAGCGCATCCTCGCGCACATCTATTCCCAGCCCGGCGCCTGCCGGAACCTCCATTCCGCCGTTGGCGGCCGCCGGCACGCCGGAGCCGTTGGAGACGGTCACCCAGTTGCAGAAGTCCACGGTGTGGAGCCGCGCGGACTCGGGGGTGGAGAGCGAGAGGTGCAGCATCGCGGCGGTATCGATGTCGGCGCCGCCGGTGTCCTCGACCGTCACGTCCAGCCCGAGCTCGACTGCGAGGTCGCGGATCTGCGCGGCGCGGGTGACGCCGCCGACGCGCGAGATCTTGATGGTGATGCCGTCGCAGATCCGGTCGCGGGCAAGCGCTGCGACGGCCGCCACCGAGACGACTGCCTCGTCCAGCACCAGCGGGTGATCGCAGTGGCGGCGCACCAGGGCGCACTCATCCACCGTGGCGCACGGCTGCTCGAAGGTGAACTCGAACCCGGACGTCTCGCGCAGGAACGTCAGCGCCCGGCCGGTGGAGAAGCCGGCGTTCGCGTCGGCAAAGAGCGTGACGTCGCTGCCGACCGCCTCGTGCACCGCCGCGAGGCTCTGCGCATCGGCCAGCGGATCGCCGCCGACCTTCACCTGGAGGCGGCGATATCCGGCGCGCACGTAGCCGCGGGCGGCCTCGGCCATGGCGTCCGGCGCCGCCGGGGCGATCGAGCGATACAGATCCACCCGCTCGCCGAACCGGCCGCCCAGCGCGTCGCAGAGCAGCTGGCCGGAAGCCCGCGCCGACGCGTCCCAGCAGGCCATGTCGAAGGCCGACTTGGCATACGGGTGCCCGCGCAGCGCCTGGTCGAGCAGCTGGGTGATGCGGTGGTGCGCGCGCGGATCTGCGCCCAGCAGCGCGTCTGCCAGGAGCTCGGCCGCCGCCCGCGCTCCGGCGGCGAACGCTGCGTCGTAGAACGCTCCGAGCGGCGCCATCTCGCCCCAGCCGGTGACCCCCTCGTCGGTGTCGAGGGCGACGATCAGCGAGTCGAACCCCTCGGCGATCCCGCCCGAGGTCGCGTAGGTGCCGTCGGCAAAGGGCTGCCACTGGCGGTAACAGCGAACGGCGGTGATGCGCATGGGCGGGAGCATAAACTGCGCCGATGGCCGAGGCTCGCTTCGAGACGCTCTCACCGCACGTCGACTGGTTCACGCCCGACGATCGCACGGACCGCCCGTCGCTTGGTGCCGTGCACGGCACCGCCGGCACGCTGCTGGTGGAGGGCGGGGCGTCGGTCTCGCACCTCTCGGCGTTCGTCGCCGAGCTGGAGGCGCGCGGCCGTCCGCCCGTCACCGGGATCGCCCTCACTCACTGGCACTGGGATCACAGCTTCGGCTCGGCCGCGGTGGCCGCCCCCGTCATCGCCCACCGCCAGACGGCCGAGGCGCTCGCTCTCCAGGCGGGCTACGACTGGAGCGATGTCGCACTCGACGCGCGGGTGGCCGACGGGCGCGAGATCGCGTTCTGCGCCGACATGATCAAGGTCGAGCTCCCCGACCGGTCGGACTTGCAGATCGTCCTGCCGAGCGTGATCGTGGAGGACTCCCACTCGATCGACCTGGGCGGCGTGACCGCGGTGATGCAGCACGTGGGCGGTGACCACGCAGCCGACTCGTGCGTGATCTACGTGCCAAAGGACAGGGTGCTCTTCACGGGAGATGCGCTCTACGAGCGGCTGTACGCGCCCGTGCACCACCTGACGGTGGCCGGCGTGCGGGCGGTGACGAAGCGGTTGGCGGGCTTCGACGTGGCAATCGCGGTGGAGGGCCACGACGACGAGGTGGCCGACGAGGCCGGCTTCGCCGCGCGCCTGGCCGAGCTCAACCAGGCGGCCGACCTCGTCGCTTCCGACCCCGGCCTGGCCGAGCTGATCGCGTTCCTCCGCGCCGGTGAATAGCGGTGCCGGGCACCGCGACTCACGTCGATGCGTTGATCGCCAGCGTCGCCGCCCCCGAGTCCTCGACGATCGAGCCGTCCTTCAGCCGCACCGTCCGCGACGCCGTCGCCGCGATCGCGGGGTCGTGGGTGATCAGCACCACCGTCTGACCCTGGCCGGCTGAGAGGCGCTGCAGCAGCTGGAGGATCTCCTCGCCCGTGGTCGTGTCCAGGTTGCCGGTGGGCTCGTCGGCCAGGAGCACGCTCGGCTCGTTGATCAGCGACCGGGCGATCGCCACGCGCTGCTGCTCGCCGCCCGAGAGCTGCGACGGCAGGTGCCCGGCCCGGGCGCCGAGGCCGACGTCCTCGAGCAGCTGCCGCGCCCGCGCCCGCCGGTCGGCCGACGAGCGGTGCGCTGCCGCGGCGGCGGCCTCCACGTTCTGCTCGGCGGTGAGCGTCGGGATCAGGTTGAACTGCTGGAAGATGAAGCCGATCCGCTCGCGCCGAAGCCGCGAGAGCTCGCCCTCGCTCATCTCCGCCATGTCCTCTCCGGCGCACTCGATGGTGCCCGACGTGGGCCGGTCGAGCGCGCCGAGCAGCTGCAGAAGCGTCGTCTTGCCCGAGCCGCTGGCCCCGACGATGGCGACGAACTCGCCGGTTTCGACCGTCAGGTCGATCTCGTTGACCGCCACCACGCGGCGCTCGCCCGAGCCGTAGACCTTCGAGACGCGGTGCAGGTCGTATGCATGTTCCATGGGATCTCCTTGCGTCATGATTTGCTGGATTACTCGATGGTGCGAAGCGCCGCTGCCGGCCGCATCCGCGCAGCTCGCAAACCGCCGATGGCCCCGGCGATCAGGCCGCCCAGAACCGCCAGGCCGATCGCGAGCAGGATCAGCCGAAGGCTCGGCGAGGTGGTGATCTTCACCAGCGTCGAGCCCGAGGACGTCGAGGCTGCGCTCGCTGCCCGGCCGAGGCCGAAGCCCCCGCCGCCGGCACCCGGAGGCCCGCCCTGCACTGCCCGCGACACTGCCGACGCCGGCGCCGCGACCGTTGCCTTGAGCGTCCAGCCCACGGCGTTGATCGCCGCCGCGCCGGCCACGCCGATGAGCGCCCCGATCACCCCGCCGAGCACGCCCTGGAAGAGCGACTCGCCGCTGATCTGCCGCACCACCGTCCACTGCGACCAGCCCAGCGCCTTCAGCGTGCCGATCTCGCGCACCCGCTTCGACACCGACGCCAGCGTGAGCAGGCTCGCGATGAGGATCGCGGCTGCGAGCCCCACCAGCTCGAGCGCCCGGCCGAGCTTCGACGAGAGGCTCCGCGCGTCGCTCAGCGACCCGCCCACGCGCGCTGCCAGGTCGGCCGCCGTCGTCACCGAGGCGCCCTTGAAGCCTGCCGTGATCTGGTTGGCCACCGGCGTCACCTGCGACGTGTCGGTCGCGCGCACCTGCACGGTGTTCACCTGGTTGGTGAGCTTTGCGAGCGTCTGGAGCGTGCCGAGCTCGACGTAGGCGTCAGACGACGTGCCGCCCAGCGGCGCCGAGGCGATGCCCACCACGGTGAAGGTCTTGCCGTCCATGGTGAACGCCGAGCCCACGTGCAGGTTCTGGCCCTTGGCGTAGCCGCTCGAGAGGATCGCCTGGTATGCCCCGCCGGCGCTCGTGAAGTACGTGCCCTTCACGATCTGGCTCGGCGTGACCGAGCCGAGCGAGGGGTGCGTCTGGTCGATGCCCGTCACCGTCCGCGCGCTGAACTTGATGCTGCTTCTGCCGAACGAGCCCGTCGGCGGGCCGTTGGTGTTGCCGCCGCCGCCGAACCCGCCGCCGTTCTGGGTGCCGCCGCTGTTCTGCTGGATGCGGATCTTCGGCACCGTGCCGGTGACGTGCAGGTCGGTGAGCGTCAGCTCGCCCGCCGCCCCCGCGACGCCCGACATCTTCGCGATCTGCGCCACCCGCGCGCTCGAGAACGTCTGGTTGGTGGCCGCGGTGAACGTGTCCTTGTCGATCTTCGCGCCCGGCTTCAGGCTGCCGAAGTTGAGCCCGGGAGGCCCGCCGCCGTTCAGCTGCCGCTGCTGCGGCGAGCTGTTGGCCGTGACCTTCAGCGGCCGGGTCACAGACATGTCGGTGCCCACTCCCGTGAGCGGCTTCAGCACCCGGGCCTGGGCGTCATCGAGGCCGGTCGAGAGGGCGTTGACGGTCACCACCAGGCCGACTCCGACGGCCAGCCCGAGCGCGGTGAGGATCGTGCGGCCCTTGCGCCGCCGAAGCTCAGCAAACATGTACGACAGGTAGAACACAAAGACTCCTCGTGAGGGAAAAGACGACTCCCGCATGAGACACGCGCAGCCTTGAGCGCACCTGCGAGGAAGCTCCGCGTTTCCTGTGAGCCGGCCGCAGCAATGCGTAGGCCCATATCCCTCCCAAAGGTGACACCGGTTCCCCTAGGTGAGGATCACGTCGGCCATCCCGGGCGCCGAGACACTGGGGTATGTCCGCGGCGAGGGGTCGCTGCGGCTCGATTTGATTCATGGGGTCAACCACTGGGGTCGGCATGTCTGAACTTGCTCTGTCGGCGCACGCTGCGGCGCGCGCCGGCCTTACGTACGAGGACGTCTTCGATACTGCAATCCGCGACCGCACGGCGCTGGTCGGCGTGATCGGGCTGGGCTACGCGGGGCTGCCGCTGGCGGTGGGATTCGCCGAGGCGGGCTTCCCCGTCGCCGGTGTCGATACCAACGCGCGGCGCACGTCGGCGGTGAACGACCGCGCGAGCTACCTGCCCGACGTCTCGTCCGCAGACGCTGGCAGAGCTCCCGCGGCTGAACGCATCAACCGGGTACGAGCACGTCCACTCGATGACCGCGCTCACCATCTGCGTGCCCACGCCGCTCTCGAAGACGCGCACGCCGGATCTCTCGTTCGTCATCGCGGCGGCCGAGCAGGCTGCTGCCCATATCCAGCCCGGCGGCCTCGTCGTGCTCCAGTCAACCACGGTGCCCGACACCACCATGCAGGTGCTGGTGCCCATCTTCGAGCGCGCCACCGGCGGGACCGTGCGGCGTCGACTTCTTCCTCGGCTACGCCCCCGAGCGCGTCGATCCGGCCAACAAGGACGGCTGGACGCTTCGCACCACGCCCAAGATCGTCTCGGGCGTCACCGAGGAGTGCCGCCGCCGCACCCGCCTGCTCTACGAGACCGTCGTCGACACCGTCATCGAGGTCTCCTCACCCACCGTCGCCGAGATGGTGAAGCTCTACGAGAACACCTTCCGCCAGGTCAACATCGCCCTGGCGAACGAGCTGGCGCTGGTGTCGAGCCGCCTGGGCATCTCCGCCTGGGAGGTCATCGACGCCGCCGCCACCAAGCCGTTCGGCTTCATGGCCCACTACCCCGGCCCGGGCCTTGGCGGCGACTGCATCCCGGTGGTGCCGCACTTCATCAGCCACCGCCTGAAGGAGTACGGCTACCAGACCCGCATGATCGAGGTCGCCCACGAGATCAACACCGGCATGCCCGACCACGTCGTCGGCCGCGTCGCCGAGGCGCTGAACGAGCACGGCAAGGCCGTGCACGGCTCGCGGATCCTGCTGCTGGGCGTGGCCTACAAGCCCAACGTCTCGGACCTGCGCGAGTCGCCGGCCATGCGGATCTTCGAGGAGCTCGCCGCGCCGCGGCGGCGAGGTGCACTACTGCGATCCGCACGTCGGGTCGGTTGCGGTGCAGGAGCGCATCTACCGGTCGGAGGCCTGGACGCCCGAGACGGTCGCCGACGTGGACTGCATCGTCATCCTCACCCATCACGACGAGTTCCTGGAAGCGCCGCTCTGGCGTGATGCGGGCGCTGTGGTGGTCGATACCAGAAACGTCGCCGGTCAGGTCAGCGCAGGAGTGGTCTCGATCTAGATGGCGGTGCTGAAGAACATGCGAAAGCGCCACCCGAGCGCAGGAATGCTGCTGGACGTGGTGAGCATCGGCGCCGAGATTGCCCGGCCCGTGGAGCGATCCCGCACGTCCGAGGCGGTGCCGTTGCACCTGGCCCCGGCGGACGTGAGTCCCTGGGATGTGGCTCCCGACGAGCCCGGGCATGAGGCCGGGCCCGGCCTCGCGCTCGCTCCGCAACCGGAGCCCGAGCCCGAGGTCGTGCCCGTGCCCGCGCCTGCACCCGAAGCAGCCGCCGAGGCCGCAGGCGAGGACGACGACGAGGTGCTGGTCGAGCCGGCCCTGCAGCCCGTCGCGTTCAGCCCGATGGACGAGAGCACCGGCGGCCTCGACGAGCACCTGCGCGGATCGCGCGCGGTGAGCGTGATCTCGCGCATCCTCCAGGTGGTGTGCATCCTCTACGGCATCGCGCTCCTCTACTGGATCTGGATGGCGAAGGACCTCTCGGTCGACACCATCTTCCACGACCCGGTCTTCGGCACCTACTCGGTGCTGGTCACCCTCTACGTGTTGCTCGCTTCGTGCTGGCGCCGTTCTACCGGCCGACGCCGGACACCGGCCACCGGCCGACCGCGTCCATCGTGATCCCGGCGTTCAACGAGGAGAGCGGCATCGGCCCCACCATCGACGCCTGCTACGGCGCCGACTACCCCGAGGGACATCTCGAGGTGGTGGCCGTCGACGACGGCTCCTCCGACGGCACCTGGGAGCAGATGCTCGCAGCCCGCGAGCGCCACCCGAGCCTCGTGTGCGTGCAGTTCTCGCACAACCGCGGCAAGCGGGCCGCCATGGCCGAGGGCATCCGCCGCTCGACGGGCGAGGTGCTGCGTCTTCATCGACTCCGACTCGGTGATCGAGGAGGACGGCCTCAACCACATCATGGCCGACTTCCGCGACCAGCGGGTTGGCGCCGTGGTGGGCACCGCCGACGTCCTGAACAAGGGCCACAACCTGATCACCAAGATGCAGCAGGTTCGCTACTACGTGGCCTTCCGGGTCATCAAGGGCTCGGAGTCGGTGTTCGGCTGCGTCACGTGCGCGTCGGGCTGCTTCTCGGCCTACCGCCGCACCGCCATGATGGAGATCCTCGAGAAGTGGGAGAACCAGCGGTTCCTGGGGCGCAAGGCGACCTACGGCGATGATCGCGCGCTCACCAACATGATCCTGCGAAACCACCGGGTCACGTTCCAGGCAAACGCGAAGAGCCACACCATCGCGCCGGCCGACCTGCGCACCTTCCTGGTGCAGCAGCTTCGCTGGAAGAAGAGCTGGCTGCGCGAGTCGCTCTACGTCGTGCGGTTCATCTGGCGCAAGCACCCCGTCGCGGCGTTCATGACCTACATGTCGGTGATCTTCCCGTGGGTCGCCCCGATCGTCGTGTTCCACGCGCTCTACTGGCGGAGCCTCGGCCAGGGCGATCCGTGGTTCTACATCGTCGGCGCCTACGTGATGGCGCTGCTCTACTCGCTCTACTACGCGGTGAGCCGCCGCAGCCCCATCTGGTACCACGGCATCACGTTCATCGTGATCTACATGGGCGTGCTCGTGTGGCAGACCTACTACGCGGTGCTCACGCTTCGCAACACGAAGTGGGGCACCCGCACCTCGAGCCACAACGAGGGTGAGGGCGTGGTCACGGTCATGGGGCCGGGCGACACCGAGGCGAAGGTGGCGGCATGAGCTTTGCGCTCCCCCGGCGCAGGGCTCGTGCCGTGCGCTCCGACGCCGAGAAGATGCGCCGCAAGTGGTTTCGCCAGACCGTGCTCGGCGTGGTGACGCTCATGCTCACGCCGATCCCGATCTTCTTCTACATGGCGCACACCTCCGACGGCTACCTCATGTATCTGAAGGCGCGCTACAGCCTTTGGGCGCCGTCCACGCCGCAGCTTCCGGCCGGCCAGATGGTGGTCGCGAAGGCCGACAGGGGCAAGCCCAACTACGGCGTGCCCGTGCTGGTCTACCACGGCATCGGCCGCTCCACCACCGACACGGCCGACGCGAAGTACGTCATCAGCCGCTCGCACTTCGCCCAGCAGATGCGCGCCCTCGAGGCCGCCGGATACCACTCGATCTCCACCTCGCAGCTCGCGCAGTACCTGCGCACCGCCAACCCGTCGCTCCTGCCGTCGCGGCCGGTGCTGATCACGTTCGACGACGGCCGCGAGGACGCGATGCTGCAGGCCGACCCGATCCTGAAGGCCACCGGCATGAAGGCCACGATGTTCGTGATCGGAGCCGATCCCGGCGAGTCGAGCTTCTACTACGCCACGTGGGGCGCGCTCTCGGGCTACGCCTCCGACGGCCACTGGGAGCTCGCAAACCACACCGACACGCTGCACCACACCCACGTCGTGAACGGCAAGACCGAGTCGCTTCTGGTCTCGCTCGATCCGGGCGAGTCGATCGCCCACTACAAGCAGCGCATCGGCGATGACCTCGACAGCGACGAGTCGCTGATCGACGACAACTCACCCGACCACCCCATCGCCTTTGCCTATCCGTACGGCGACTGGGGCCAGACGGCCCAGCCGGGCGTCGCGGCGGCGCTCAACCAGGTGCTTCGCGCCCGCTTCCAGCTCGCGTTCGACCAGGACGACGAGGCGGGATGGCGGCCGGCGCTCCCGGGCGATGACACCATGCACATCCACCGCCTGCAGGCCATCGACTGGACCGGGGCCCAGCTCATCCAGCGGCTTCGGGCGTCGATGGCGCTCGCCCACACCACCTACGAGCAGCGCGGCCTCGACGTGCGCTACACCAACACCCAGCTGGTGGCAGCCGCGGCCGCCTACCAGTGCCCGACGATCACCAGCACGCCCGTGAAGTCGGGGCCGGCCGGCTCCAAGCAGATCGCCCTCACGTTCGACGGCGGCCCTTCGCCGTACACGGCGCAGATGCTGGACGTGCTCCGCACCCACGGCGAGAAGGCCACCTTCTTCGTGAACGGCGCGCAGCTCACCAGCGAGCAGCGGCTCCTGGTGCGCATGGTGCTCGCCGGCGACGAGATCGGAAACGGCACGTGGACGGGCACCGCGCTCGACCACGCCGACAACTCGAGCGTCGGGCTCTCCATCACCCAGACCCAGAACGCGATCAAGGCGGCAGTGCCGGTCTCGCCGTGCTTCACGCGGCCGCCCTACGGGCTCGACCGCACGCGGTTTGCCCGCATCGCGGCGTCGGAGGGGCTGGGCACCGCCCTCTGGTCGGCCGACCCGAGCGACTTCCGCTCGACCGATCCGGCCGCGATCGCACGGTCCGTCCTCAAGCAGGCAAAGCCGGGCGCGATCGTCGTCCTGCACGACGGCGGCGGCCCGCGCTGGGCAACCGTCCAGGCGCTGCCAAAGATCATCGCCGGGCTTCGCAGCCGCGGCTACACGCTGGTCACCGTCTCTCAGCTGCTCGCCTCGCCGGCCGGCTGATTCTCTCTCAACACCAACGCGCGTCATTCGCTGGAGGAATTACATGTGTGGAATTGTCGGATATGTGGGTCGCCGGGATGCTCAAGGGCTCCTGGTGGAGGGGCTGTCACGGCTCGAGTACCGGGGCTATGACTCCGCCGGCGTGAGCCTGCAGGGAGCGTCCGGCATCCGCTCGGTGCGGTCGGTGGGAAACCTCGACGCCCTGCGGGCCGCCGTGGCCGCCGACGGGGGCCGCTCGCCGGCCCACATGGGGATCGCCCACACCCGCTGGGCAACCCACGGCGACGTCACCACCGCGAACGCCCACCCGCACACGAGCTGCGACGAGTCGGTGCACATCGTCCTGAACGGCATCGTCGAGAACTACGAGCAGCTGCGCGACGAGCTCATCCGCCACGGCTGCACCTTCACGTCGCAGACCGATGCCGAGGTGGTCGCCCACCTGCTGGGCTGCCGGTTCGCCGGCGCCGACCTGCAGCTCGCCATCCGCCAGAGCTGCGATCTGATGAAGGGCCACTTCGCATTCCTCGCGATGCGCGCGGACGACCCGCAGACGCTGGGCGGCGCCCGCCGCGACTGCCCCATGGTGATCGGCCTGGGCGAGGGCGAGGCGTTCGTCGCCTCGGCCATCGCGGCGCTGCCCGACGAGATGACCGAGGTGTCGTTCATCGGCGACGACGAGATCGTGATCGTCTCGGCCGGCGAGCTTCGCATCACGTCTGCCACCGGCATGCCGGTGCTGCGCTCCGCCGAGACCGTCGAGCGCGACGCGGATGCCTCCGACATGGGCGAGTACAGCTCGTTCATGCGCAAGGAGATCACCGAGCAGCCCGACGCGCTTCGCCGCACCATCGCCGCCCACGTGGGCCGAAACCCGGTGTTCGGAGCCGTCTCGCGGGCGCAGCTGGCGTCGCTCTCGCGCATCACCATCACCGGCTGCGGGACATCTCACAATGCGGCCATGGTCGGCCAGATCCTGCTGCAGCGCTGGGCAGGCATCCCGACGACCACCGCGATCGCCTCGGAGTGGTGCAGCTCGGCTCCACTGCTCGACCCAGGCGAGCTGGTGGTGGGCGTGACCCAGTCTGGCGAGACGCGCGACACCGTCGCGGCGCTCCGGCTCGCCCGTGAGCTGGGCGCGCCCACCATCGCCCTCACCAACGCCGCGCTCAGCCAGGCGACGCGTGAGGCCGACGCCGTGATCCGCACCCACGCGGGCCTCGAGATCGGCGTCGCGGCCACGAAGACGTTCACGAGCCAGGTGGTGGCCTTCGCGCTCCTTGCGCTCTACCTGGCGCGGCTGCGCGGCGCTCGCTCGGTCGCCGAGCTGGACGTGCTCGAGAGCGAGCTCTGCCGCCTGCCCGGACTGGTGGCCGAGACCATCGCCGACGCGGCCGAGCCGATCGCGGCGGCGGCGGCCCGGCATGCCGATCGCGAGCTCTTCATGTTCCTCGGGCGCGAGCTGGCCTACCCGGTCGCGCGCGAGGGGGCACTCAAGATGAAGGAGATCTCCTACGTGCCGGCCGACGCCTATCCGGCGGGCGAGATGAAGCACGGGCCGCTGGCCCTGCTCTCCGACGGCACGCCGGTGGTCTGCGTGGCGACCGACTCTGCGGTGCTCGAGAAGCTCCTCTCCAACCTCTCCGAAGCGCGGGCGCGCGGCGCGACCACCCTGGTCGTCGCATCCGCCGGCCAGCACCGCGTCCGCGAGTACGCGGACGCGGTGTGCTGGCTTCCTCCCGTGCACCCCGACCTGCAGCCGGTGCTGGCTGCGATCCCGCTGCAGCTGCTCGCCCTCGAGGTGGCGGAGGCCCGCGGGCTGAACGTCGATCAACCCAGAAATCTCGCAAAGACAGTGACGGTGGAATGATGAAACGACTCGCAACCGTGATGGCGGCTGCCGCGACGATGGCGGTGGTCACGGGTGCATACGGCACGCAGATGGCCATGGCCTCGGCGTGTACCGGCAAGGCTCCGACCAACCTCGTCTGGACGCGGGTGGTGGGGCACACGTCGGGCACCTTTCGGTGGTCCGCGCCGGCCTCGCACCCGGCATCGTTCTCGTATCGCGTGCTCCGCAACGGCACGGTGATCGGGCAGACCCACAACCGGGCGATCGCGGTGCGGGTGACCCCGGGCCGGACGTACGTGTTCGGCGTGCGCGTGGTGTCGTCCACGGGCGCCGTCTCGGCGTGCCACAACTCCATCCAGCGCACCATCATCTACCACAAGGCGGCGGCGCCGAAGTCGGTCTCGCTGGTCACCCGCACGGCGCAGAGCATCGCCGTCTCGTGGCCGGCATCGTCGGCCGGCGACTTCCGCGTGGTGGGCTACCGCGTGCTGCGAAACGGCACCGTGGTGGCACAGACCACGGCGCGCAGCTTCACGCTCAAGAACCTCTTCTCATCGACCCCGTACACCATCACGGTGCGCGCGGTGGATGCGACGGGCGTGACCAGCAACAGCTCGCCGGCGGTCGCCACGTCGACGCTCGCGCCGGACCCGACCACGGGCACGGCCGAGGCGTTCATCCTGGCGAGCACCGACCGCAGCTTCCAGGACTTCGAGTCGCACTACAAGCGCTTCAACGTGGTCTATCCCACCTACTATGACTGTCAGAGTAACGACAGCATCACCGGCGCGAACGACCCGCTCATCACCAAGTACGCGCAGGCGCGCAAGGTGGCGGTGCTGCCGCGGCTCAACTGCCAGTCGCAGACGGTGCTGCACGACATCCTGACCGACCCATCGGTTCGCTCTGCGACCATCGCGAAGATCATGGATCTCGTTGACACCAACGACTTCGACGGCATCAACATCGACTTCGAGAGCGGCGCGGCCACCGACCGCGCGGCGATGACCAGCTTCATCCAGGATCTGGGCGGCCAGCTGCACGCCGAGGGTAAGACGCTTGCGGTGTGCGTGGCGGCGGCGTACTACAACCAGCTGGTGGGCCGGCAGGGCTTCTACGACTACAAGGCGCTGGGAGCCGCCGCCGACCACGTGTTCGTGATGGGCTGGGGCTACCACTGGGCCACGTCGGCGCCGGGCTCGATCGACGACATCACGTGGGAGCAGCGGGTGGTGACCTACATGGACACGATGCCCGACAAGTCGAAGTTCATCCTCGGGCTGGGGATGTACGGGATGGACTGGCCGAACGGCGGCGGGGCGAGCAACCCCGCGACGGCGATGGAGTACTCGAGCATCCGCGCGCTGATGGATGACGTGAACGCGACGCCGGTGATGGATCCGACCACCGAGTCGCCGCACTTCTCCTACACCAGGGGCGGCGTGAGCCACGACGTCTGGTACCAGAACTCCACGTCGCTGGGAGCGAGGGTGGCGCTGGCGCGGACGAACGGCTTCAGCGTCGGCTTCTGGCACCTGGGCGAGGAGGATGCAACGCTCTGGAACAGGACGGACATCGGCTAGACCGGCCGCCGCGCCCCCCACACGGGCCCTGAATAGACGGTGCCAGGCACTTAATATTCAGGGCCACTCCAAAATCGGGAATCCCCCGAAAGGGGTATGGGCGGCTCCGGCGTGAGGGCCGACACAGAACGTGCCGACCGACCGAAAGCGGCCGGCCGTTTTGTCCCCCCGTATCAAGGAGTCTTCCAATGTCCCGAGCGCGCTTCGCGCTGGCTGCCTGCGTCGCTGTTGTCGCGGCCGCCGTGGTCGTCTCACCGGCTTCGGCCGCAACGTCGGCTTCCGCCAACCAGACGGTCAAGTTCACCGACCAGTCTGCGGTGCAGCTGACCCTCAGCAACACCTCGTACGACTTCGGCGTCGTCGATCCGCTCGCGACGGCGACCTCGGCTGCGAATGCCACCGTTGCCACCGTCTTCTCGAACTCGCCGTGGCGCCTGCAGGTCAAGGGCTCCGGCAATTTCACCGACGGAACCGGCAAGACCATCCCCGATAGCCGCATGAGCGTCACCAGTGGTGCCACGACCGTGCCGCTCTCGAGCACGGCGACCACCGTCGCCAGTGGCGCAACGGCAACGCCGACCACCGGTACGCCGAACAACCTGCAGTACGCACTGACGCTCGCGTGGAACGATCCGATCTCCACCGCTGCGTTCACGGACACGCTGACCTATACGGCCGTCACGCCGTAGCTCCCTGACACGGTCAGCCCGCGCTCATCCATGAAATGAGCGCGCCAGAAGGGATCTCCCGGGCCGGGAGATCCCTTCTTCGGTTAACGGCCCAAAACCGGCCCCGGGCAGGAAGGTCTCGTCCGATTGCGAACGGTGGGCTTGATGCCCATCTATCGCGCGCGTGCCGCCTTCCTGGCGTGCAGTTTGCTGGCGGCCGCCGTGCTGTCGCCCGTCGGCGCGCTCGCAGCGACCAATCTCATCCAGAACCCAGGCTTCGAGACCGACGGAACCACCACCACGATGTTCACCGACCAGAGCATTCCCGACATGCAGCCCTACACCGTGGCCCTCGGCGGAGCGACCGCCTCGGGCGGCTCGATCGTGCCCACCGGCGCGGCCCGCTCGAGCGACGTCGTCGTGGTCACCGGCTCCAACGATTACACCGACGGCACCTTCCAGATGCAGGGCACCCCGGTCACCCTCCGCACCGGCCTCTCCGGCGGCATCGCATTCCGCTACCGCGACGCGAGCGACTTCTACGGCTGCACCGTCACCTCGACCGCGCTCCAGCTCGTCAGGCGCGTCGGCGGCACCGACACCGTGCTGAAGACCAGCGCCATGACCGTCACCGCCGGCCTTCCCGGCTACCTGAAGGCCACCGCGACCGGCTCGAGCCTCACTTGCGCGGCCTACTCGAGCAACGGCAACGCGATCGGCACCCTCATCACGAGCGTCACGGCGACCGATACGACGTACCCGAGCGGCGCCATCGGCATGTACGACACCAACACCACGGCCACCGCCGGGAAGATGCTGACGTTCGAGAAGCCCATCATGACCACCACCGACCCCGGCTCCTGGAACCCCATGGTGATCACCAGCGGCCGCCCGGGCGAGCTCTACAACCACCTCGTGGCGAGCTCCGGCACCGACTCGCTCACGCTCTACAGCGGCGGCACGACGTTCGACAGCCACGTTGATCAGGCCGGCATCGCGGTCACCGGGTCCACGCCGTACACCATCTCGGCCCAGATCTCGACCGCGAACCTCTCGACCGCCGCGCAGGCCCAGGTCGTGGTCGTGGAGTCGCCCAGCAACACCTCCACCATCCTCTCGAACAGCCTGAAGAACTCCGGCTGGACCCTCAACAACTTCACGTTCACGACGCAGGCCAGCACGAAGACGGTGACCATCGAGCTGCGGCTCGTGGGCGCGGGCGAGGCCGGCTTCGACGACCTCTCGCTGAGCCTCGCGCCCACCGTCACCCTGGCCCTCTCCAACTCCTCGGTGACCCTCGGCACGATCAGCCCGCTCACCTCGCCCATCACGCTCCTCAGCGCCGTTACCGCCACCGTGGTCGCGAATGCCGGCTGGACGCTCACCGGTAGCGGCGCGGGCGCCTTCAGCGACGGCACGGGCCACACGATCCCGCTCTCCGAGCTCGCGTGGCGGCGCACTGGCGGCACCACGTTCACGCCGTTCACGACGACCCCCGCGACCATCACCACCGGCGCGGCGACCACCGGCACCACCGTCCCGCTCGACTACCGGCTGACCGTCGGCTACTCCGACCCGGCCTCGACATCGCCGTACTCCACCACCATCACCTACATCGCAACCACACCGTGAGGTACTCCATGCGCACAAAAGCTTCGCTGGCCGCACTGGCGCTCGCCGCCGTGGCCATCGTCCCCAACGCGACCGCCGCCCAGTCGGCACCGCCGATCAACATCGGCGTCGCGCCGTCCAAGCTCCAGCTGCGGCTGGCGCCGGGGCACACCTCACACACGGTCATCAAGGTCTACAACAAGGGCACGAAGCCCGTGACGCTCGACGTGTTCCCGCAGGACTACACCATCTCCTCGGACTCGACCGTCAACTTCAAGGCGCCCGGCTCGGTGCCCGGCTCGGCCGCCGCCTGGACGACGCTCTCCGAAAAGGTGCTGCGCGTCGCGCCCCACGCCTACGGCGCGCTCGACGTCACGGTGAAGGTGCCCCAGGGCATCCCGCCGGGCACCCACACCCTCGCGGTGATCTTCCGCTCGCGCACGCTCAGCACCTCGGGCGGCGTGAAGTTCCAGCCCGCGGTGGCATCGCTCCTGGCGGCCGGCGTCACCAAGTCCGACGGCACCGGGCTCATCTTCAAGGGCGCTGCGATCCCCCAGTCGGTGAACGTGCACTGGAAGTCGCTCACCTCGGTGCGCTCGCCCGGCGACCTGTGGGACGCGCTCTTCAACCCCACGGTCACCGCGCAGGTGGCTGTCGTGAACCACGGAAACGAGTTCTTCAACGTGCTCCACGGCACCACGTCGTTCACGTCGGGGCTTTCGCTCGGCGGCTCCAGCAGCGACGTGAAGGCCCCGCACTACACGATCCTCCCCGGCTCGGTGCGCTACATCGAGGCGGCCTGGAGCGGCGCGCCGTTCATCGGCATGACCCACCTGCAGACCCACCTCTTCTACAACGACACCACGGCGCTCAGCTTCAGCTCGCCCAAGAACGTGCTGATCATCCCCTGGAACCTGCTGATCGTGCTCGGCGTCGTCCTGCTCGCGGTGGTCGCGTGGCGGCTGGTGCTGGTGCGGCGGCGAAAGAGCGTTCCGGCCGAGACCGAGCAGTCGGCACGTCGCCGTGTGATCTGGGCGGATTCCAAGTAGGCTCCCGCGCATGCGCGGCGCAGTCTTCAACGGCCCTCACCAGCCACTCGCAATCGAAGAGCTCGAGATCGACCCTCCCCGCAGGGGTGAGGTGGCGCTGCGCATGCTCGCCTCCGGCGTGTGCCGCTCCGACCTGCACGTGATCGAGGGCGACTGGAAGTGCGCTCCTCCGGTGGTGCTGGGGCACGAGGGCTTCGCCGAGGTCGAGTCGGTGGGCGAGGGCGTGAGCGCGGTGAAGCCGGGCGACCGGGTCACCCTCTCGTGGCTCGCGCCCTGTGGCCACTGCCGCCGGTGCCACGCCGGCAAGCCCTGGCTCTGCGAGGACAGCCGCGCGCTCGAGAACCGCATGATCGACGGCACCACCCGCCTTCACCGGCAGGGCGGCGAGGACGTGTGGTCGTACCTCGGCGTCGGCACCTTCGGTGAGCGATCGGTCGTGCCCGAGGCTGCCGCTGTGGCCATGCCCGACGAGCTCCCGGCCGACGTCGGCGCGCTCATCGGCTGTGCGGTCGCCACGGGCGTCGGTGCTGCCATCAACACGGCGAAGGTCGAGCCGGGCGCCTCGGTGGTCGTGATCGGCTGCGGCGGCGTCGGGCTCTCGATCATCATGGGCGCAGCCCTCGCGGGCGCCGACCCCATCATCGCGGTCGATCTGAGCGACGAGAAGCTCGAGCTCGCAAGGAGCGTGGGGGCGACCCACGGCGTGCGGGGCGGCGAGGGCATGCCCGCCGAGGTGTGGCAGATCTGCCCGGGCGGGCCCGACTACGTGTTCGAGGCGCTCGGCCTGGTGCGCACCATCGAGTCGGCGATCGCGCTGATCCCCCGCGGCGGCACCTGCGTGCTGGTTGGCCTCACGCCCGACGCGACGGCCACCACCTTCGATGCGCTCCTCTTCGCCGACGGCTCGAAGACGCTCCTTGGCTGCAACTACGGCTTCACCCAGCCCGAGATCGACTTCCCGCGGCTGGCGCGCCTCCATCTGGCGGGGAAGCTCCCCATCGACCGGCTGGTGAGCGAGCGGATCGAGCTCGACGCCGTGAACGACGCGTTCGCCCGGATGAGCGCCGGTGACGGCGCCCGCCGCGTCATCGCCTACTGAGTCACGAGCACGGCCCGAGGAACGTCGGGCTGGTCTGCGTGGTGGTCGAGCTGGTGAGGTCGCTTCGGTCGATATCGGCGTGGTCGGTGCCGGGCCCGCCGCTGAGCGAGTCGCGCGTGCGGTCGGCGCCCATGAACCGGTCGTTACCGGCATTGCCGTCGATGATGTCGTGGCCGGCGCCGCCGGTGATCTCATCGTTCCCGCCGCCGCCCTGGATCTCGTTGGGGCCCGGGTTGCCCTTGAGGTAGTCGTCGTAGCGCGATCCGACGATGTTCTCGATACCGCCCATCTCTGCGTCGCCGAGCTCCGACGTGCCCCTACCGCCTGACGAGAATCCGCCGGCGTCGCTGGGGCACACAACGATGGCGTTGGGCGCGTTCGTGAAGCTTGCCGTGTCGATGCCGTCGCCGCCCAGCGCGAGGCTGGCGGCGTCGGTCTGCGGGTCGTTGAGGCCCAGCCGCAGCACGTCGTTGCCGGCGCCGCCGAAGAGCCCGATCGAGCCCTTCTGCGCGATGAGGATGTCGTTTCCGCCAAGGCCGCACGCCGCCTGGCCCGGGCCGGCGGTGAGCACGTCGTCGCCGTCGGTGCCCATCACCTGGCAGTCGACCTGCGCCTGCCATGTGGAGGTCGCGGTGTCCGAGCCGGATGTCACCGACGCACCGACGCTCAGCACGCCGGGGGCGTGGGCATCCTCGTCCAGCCAGAAGACGGCCGAGCCGCCGGGGCCGAGGGTGCCGGCGCAGACGACGGGCGTGTCGATCACGTTGTCGCACGAGGCGTTGCCGTTGTAATCCATGCCGCGGCCGATCCACGTTGCGTTGCGGCCCTCGGGCGGGAGGGTCATCGTGAGCGTGAACGGCGCCGCGCTCTGGCCGGTATTCGTCACGACCTCCTTGATGCGCACCGAATCGCCGATCATGACCGGCGCGGACGGGTCGAGCAGTGCCGGGCTGGAGTAGTCGGCGTTGTACCCGGCTTGCGTGACGGTGATCGCGGGCGTCGTCGCCGAGTCGGCCTGCGCGACTGCGGCCGATCCGAGCGCGGCGAGGGAGACGAGCAGGGCAGCGGTGACCGAGCGGCGGGGGAGCATGTACCAAACGTGGCGCAACTTTCGTGGTTCGTCAATCCCTCCGGTGCTAGAGTTGCCGACTGCGCTGGTCTTCGCCGAGAACACCAGCGTCGCCGCGCCGCCGCTCACACTCAATAGTCGCCCGCCATGCGCTGCCCTTTGCGCGCTCCCAGCCGGGCTTCATCCGCACCTTTCAGGAGGGGCTTCGTGCCCGCCACACCTGCACTCGAAGTACGTGATCTCACCAAGAAGTTCGTGCGCCGCGACGGCTCTGGCCGCCGTGGCAAGAAGACGTGGGCGACCGCGCTCGACGGGGTGTCGTTCTCGGTCGAGCGAGGCGAGTGCGTGGCGATCCTCGGCCAGAACGGCTCGGGGAAGTCAACGCTCGTACGGCTGCTCTCAACGCTGCTCCTGCACGACGGCGGCACCGCCGAGGTGTTCGGCGTGGACGTGTTCAAGCATCCCCGGCAGGTGCAGCGAATGATCAACCGCGTGTCGGTGGAGGCGTCGTTCTTCAAGCGCATGTCGCCGATGGAAAACCTCAGCTACTCCGCGCGGTTCTACGGGCTCACGCCGGCTCAGACTCGTGCGCGGCTGCCCGAGATCCTCGACCGCGTGGGGTTTCCTGCAAAGCGCGCGGGCGAGCCGATGGAGGATCTCTCGCGCGGCATGCAGCAGAAGATCGCTCTGGCGCGGGCGCTTCTCACCTCGCCGCTCCTCCTGCTGCTCGACGAGCCCACCACCGGCCTCGATCCGCGCTCCAAGCGCGAGGTGCGGGCGTTCGTGGAGTCGATCCGCGCGACCAGCGACGTGACCATTCTGCTCTGTACCCACGACATGGACGAGGCGGCCGCCATGGCCGACCGCGTCGGCATCCTCTACGACGGCCGGCTGCTCTGCCTCGACACGCCCGAGCGCGTGGTGGCGCAGTACGGCGCCGAGTCGCTCGAGGGCGCGTTCATGGAGGCAACCGGGCGGGAGTTCTCCGACGAGGACGGCGACGAGAACGACCGGGTGGAGGAGGTGAGGGCAGGATGATCGAGGGAATGCGGCGCGAGGCGATCGGCTTCGCGGGGATCGTCGAGCGAAACACGTATCTCATCAGGCGCTTTGCCTGGTGGGAGCTCGCGTGGTTCCTCTACACGATCGCCAACACGCTCACGATCGTGTTCATCGCCAAGGGCGTGGACGCGGCCGGCGGGCACATCAACGTGAACGACACCGAGATCGTGCTGCTCATCGGCGCGGTGCTCTGGTCATACCTCGGCCTGGTGTTCGAGATCGTGACCGAGACCGTGGCGTGGGAGCGGTGGGAGGGCACCATCGAGTACACGTTCATGGCGCCGCTCTCGCGCCCTGCGCACCTGCTGGGGATGGGGGCGTTCGCGGTGGTCTACGGCACGCTTCGGACAATCCTGCTGTTCGTCGTGGTCAGCTACATGCTGGGCGTGCACTACGGCAACGCGAACTTCGCCGCGGCGGTCGTGATCCTTGCGTTCTCATCGATCTCGTTCGTGGGCATCGGCATGATGACCGCCGTGCTGCCGCTGATCTCGCCCGAGAAGGGCACGCAGCTGGGCTTCATCGCCCAGGGCATGCTGCTGGTGGTCTCCGGCGTCTACTACCCGGTGACCGTGCTCCCGCAGTGGATGCAGTGGCTCGCCACCATCTCGCCGGCGACGTACACGCTGCGCGGCTGTCGTCACGCGATTCTGGGCGGCCAGAGCGTGACGCAGCTCTGGGGCGACCTGTGGCCGCTGATCCTCATCGGAGCCCTCTCGATCCCGCTGGGGCTCTTCATCTTCAACCGCGGTGAGCAGTACGCGAAGCGGCATGGGAGGCTCAAGCGGTCAGGGTGACCTACGTCCATCGTCACCTCGATCCCGGGTCGAGATTCCCGCGCGTAATCGCGCCCAAAATTCGACCTGTCCGCGAGCCATATTGAGGCCTGCAAATGTACCTAACGCCCTCGGCACAAAATCCGGCAACGACATATTGCTCGTCCCTTCGCGCTGCCACGATCGCGATCGCCATTGCGCCATATATCGCGACCGTCGACCAACCGGGGAGCGTAAAACCCAACGTCGAAGGTTTCACGATCGTTGCGTAAACCAGGAACGCCCCAACCGCGACGGAGGCCACGGTCGCTCCCCGAATGCCATTGCTACCAACGATCAGCCCGAACATCGTCACGCCTACAAATAACAACGTCAAGGCTGACACGACAATTGCCTGAGCTCTTGGGTATTTGATCTGGCGCTGGATGCTCACTATCGGCTCGTTGTAAACGTGCGGACGTAGGAGGCTCGTCGGCGTGTAGATGCATGTTGTTAGCGATATTCGGCGGTCGGTGGCTGCGCCGAAATCGGTGCCTGCCTGGTGAAGGGGCCGTCTGGTAGAGGGCGTCCCGTCTGAGTGGGCATAACGGAGGCATAACGTTCAAGAAGAGCACCGACACGCTCACCGTCTACACATTGTAGGGGCGGTTCCTGCAGGCTGGTAGGGTGCATCCCGCCGTGATCGTTCTACGCACACTCACAACCGCAGAGCTGCCCGATTTCATGCGCGCCTCCGACAGCTGGTTTCACGAGGCTGCCAACGAGCCGCACATGGACCACGACGTGTCGATCCTCGACGCGGATCGCTGCGTGTGGGCGTGGGAGGACGGCCAGCCTGTGGGCACCTCCGGCGCGTTTCCGCTTCGCATGACGATGCCCGGCGGCAAGGTGGCGCCCGTCGCAGGCGTCACGCTCGTCGGCGTCTCGCCCACGCATCGGCGGCGCGGGATCATGACCGCGATGATGCAGCGGATGTTTGCCGACGCGCGTGAGCATGGCGAGGCGATCGCCGCGCTCTGGGCATCCGAGGCGGCCATCTACTGGTCGAGCGGCTACGGGATCGCGACCACCGAGCTCATCATCGATGCCGACTCGTCGGTCACGCTCCTGGGGGAGACGGCCGGCGAGGTGCGCGTCCACCGCATTGACACGGCGACATGCTTCCCGCGCACCTCGGCCATCCACGACCGGCTCCGAGACGTCACGCCCGGCATGTTCGAGCGCGACCAGGACTGGTTCGAGGCCTTCCGCGCCCGCGACCCCGGCGAGCCGAAGGGTGATCGCGGCCCGCTCTACTGCGTCGTCGTCGAGATCGACGGGCGCGACGAGGCCTACGCGCTCTACCGCATGGAGCAGCGCTGGCCCGACAACATCCCCGACGGCATCGTGTGGGTGCGCGAGGCGATGGCGCTCACCCCGGATGCCGCGCGCGAGCTCTGGCGGTTTCTGACGTCCATCGACCTGACCACGCGGGTGAACGTCAGCGAGCCCGGGCTCCCCGTCGGCACCCCGCTTGAGTGGATGGTGACCGAGCCCCGGCGGCTGCGCCCGAAGCTCCACGACGGCATGCTGCTGCGGCTGATCGACGTCGCCGCCGGCCTCGCCGCGCGCGGGTATGAGGACGATCGCGCACTCGTGTTCGAGCTCACCGACCGGGCCTGCCCGGAGAACAGCGGCCGATGGCATCTGGAGGGCGGTGTGGCCGAGCGTACCTCGCTCCCCGCCGAGCTCGAGCTCTCGTCGAACGATCTGGGCGCGGTGTTCATGGCGGGCGCGCGGCCGTCGGTGCTCGTGGCGGCCGGCCGCATCCGTGAGCTCGTGCCGGGGGCTGCCCGTCGCGCGGATGCGATCTTCGCGTCCGCCGTCCCGCCGTGGTGCCCTCAGGAGTTCTGAGTCAGCCGACCGTGACCGGGCGCCCGGTGAGGCGCGACTCGCGCATTGCGAGGCCGGCCCGCAGCGCCGCCTCGGCGTCGGCCAGGGTGGCGCGCGGCTCGGCACCCTCGATGGCCTCGGCGAAGCTCGTCAGCTGACGCGCCAGCGCATCGGTGAGCACGTCTGCCGCCGCCGGCTCCGACACCTCGCGCAGCCCGGCCGCGTCACCGAGCTTCACGTAGCCGCGGTCGTCGGCCTGGATCTGGAGGCTGCCCGCATCGCCCACCACCTCCGTGCGTACATCGTTGGCATAGCCCGCGGTGCGTGTGAGGTCGAGGGTGGTGACCGTCCCGTTCGAGAGCCGTGCGACGCCGGCCGCGGTCTCGACGTCGCCCACCGGATCCAGCGCGCTCGGCGACGCGCCGTAGCCGGTCACCGTCTGGATCTCGCCCCCCAGCAGGAGCCGCGCGACGTCGAACTCGTGCACGCCGCAGTCCACCTCGATCCCGCCGGAGACCGACACATCGCAGAACTCGATCGGTGGGGCCACCGCGTTCCAGTGTGCGCCGCGCACCAGCACGGGCCGGCCGATGGCACCCGCCTGGATGAGCCGAAGCGCCTCGAGATACGGCCACGCGCTGCGCCGCCAGAACCCCACCGCGACCACCCGGCCGCGCTGCGTCGCATGCTCGGCGAGCGCCGGCAGCGCGTCGGGATCGAGCCCGACGGGCTTTTCGGTCAGCACGTCGAGGCCGAGGTCGACGAGGGCTGTCACCAGCTCGACGTGCTGGGGCGTGGGCGCCGCCATCACCGCGGCGGTCGCCCCGGTTTGGGCGATGCCGGCGATGCTGGTATGCGTCGCGTCTGGCGACATCGGATCCACCACCGCGCAGATCTCGATCCCGGCCGTCTCGGCTGCCGCGATGTGCTTTCTGCCCATGCGGCCCGCTCCCACGATCGCCAGCCGCATCGTCACGCGCCGATCGCCATCGCAAACGCCCGCGTGAGCAGATCGACGTCTGCCGCCGCCTCGCGGGCGGTGCAGCGCGCCGGTGCGCCCGCGGTGACGGCCGCGTGGAATGCCTGCAGCTCGGTGCGGAACGACTCCTCATATGAGACTCGCCGCTCGGTCTGCTCGAGCTTCGGGCCGTTCCCGCTGCGGACGGTGAGCCGCGTGGGTTGGTGGCGCAGGTACGGCGATGGGAACTCCAGCTCGAGCACGCGATCGGTGCAGTAGACGGTCACCCGCTCGCGGTAGTCCGAGACGCCCGGCAGCCGGATGTGGGCGAGCCGCGCCCGCCCGCCCCACGGCAGGAGGGCGCCGAGCTCGACAGCGCTGCCCCCGTCCCAGGTCGCGGAGGAGAGGAGCTCGGGCGCGGAGGCGCCGTAGAACTCGCAGATCCCATCGACCTGGTTGAGGTTGTGGACGAGCGAGCCAACGAACCCGCCGAAGGCGTGGAGCTCGACGTCCGACACCGACACCTCCCGGCCGGCGGCATCTGCAGCGGCGGCGGCCGTGCGCGCCCGAAGCTCGGCAGGATCGCGATCGCCGCTCTCGGCCCACGGCAGGTGATCGATGAACGGCGCGGAGCCGGGATCGTGCACCTCGATCGAGATGGTGCGCACGTCCTCTGCGCGCGCTGGCAGCAGCTCGAGCATGCCTTCGTAGGCCGGATCGAAGCGCTTCATCGTCCCGACCTGCACCACCAGCCCGGCCGCCTCTCCACGCTCGCCAATCCGTGTGGCATCGGCGAACGTGAGTGCCAGCGGCTTCTCGCAGAGCACGTGGATGCCGGCATCCAGCGCGGCCAGGGCGATGTCGGCGTGCACCGCATCGGGGGCGGCGATCACGATGCCGTCAAGGCCCAGATCCAGCAGCCCGTGGATGTCGTCGCGGAGCTCTGGCACGTCGTAGCGCTCCCCCAGCGCGTCGCGCGCGGCAACCGACGGCGCGGCGATGGCCACGAAGTCGAACAGCTCGCGCTCCTCCCACAGGTAGTAGGCGTGGTCTGCCTGCGCGACGAGACCGGCACCAACCAGCCCCATCCGCAGCATTCGCGAAGCATCCATCGCCGCGCAGCATACGGGCTGGAGGCGCGTAGACTGCGGGTATGGGTCAGGAGGTCGAATGCGTTGCCCGACACGCCGGTGTGAGCTCGGCGGGCAGGGCGCAGCTCGAGACCGACGACGTGCGCTTCCGGGGTGATTTTCGGGTCGTGGTGCCCTTTGCCGAGGTGACCGCGGCGGAGGTCGCCGGCGGCACCCTCGAGATCGCCTATCCGGGCGGCCCGCTCCAGCTGGAGCTGGGGGCACGCGCCGAGCGCTGGGCCGACCGCATCCTGCATCCGAAGACCGTCATCGACAAGCTGGGCGTAAAGCCCGGCCAGCGGGTGGCGCTCCGGGGCCTCCACGATGCCAAATTTCGCGCCCAGCTGGATCAGCGCGGGGCGGAGGTGGTGCAGGACGGCGGCGATCTCGATCACCTCTTCGTGCTGGCCGAGAGCCCGGCAGTGCTCGAGGAGCTCCCCGCGCTGCGCCGCGAGCTTGCCCCCGACGGCGGCCTCTGGACGATCCGGCGCAAGGGCAAGGACGCGCCGCTGAGCGAGGGCGAGGTGCGCGCCGCCGGCCGCGGGGCGGGGCTGCTCGACGTGAAGGTCGTGCGGTTCTCCGACACCCACACGGCCGACCGGTTCGTGATCCCGAAGGCGGAGCGCGCATGAAGGTCGCGCTGCTCGCACCCGCATGGTTTGCGGTGCCCCCGGTGCGCTACGGCGGCATCGAGTGGGTGGTCTCGATCCTCGCCGACGGCCTGGTCGATCGCGGCCACGACGTGACGCTCTTCGCCGCGGGCGACTCCCGCACGAAGGCCCACCTGGTGACGAGCTACGACGAGTCGCCGTCGTATCGCATCGGGATGTCGCTGCCCGACCTGCACCACACGCTCACGTGCCTTGAGCGCGCAGAGGAGTTCGACGTGGTCAACGACCACTCAGGCCCCCTCGCCGCCGCCCTCGGCGCGACCATCTCCACGCCGTTCTGCCACACCACCCACGGCCCGCTCACCGGCGAGCCCGGCCTCGTCTACGAGCAGATCAAGATGATCGCGCCCAACGTGCGGCTCATCTCGCTGTCCGAGGATCAGCGCAGCCCGCGGCCCGGCCTCAACTGGCTCGCGACGTGCCACAACGCGATCGACATGGAGTCCTACCCGTACAGCGGCATCCACGACGGCTATCTGCTCTTCATCGGGCGCATGTCACCCGACAAGGGCGCCCACAACGCCGTCGAGATCGCGCGGCGCACCGGGCTGCCGCTGAAGCTCGCCGGCAAGATCCACGACGTGGAGGAGCGCGAGCACTTCGAGGCGGCGGTGCGCCCGCACCTCGACGGCAACATCGAGTACCTCGGCGAGGTGTCGCACGACGAGAAGGTCGAGCTGCTCCAGCGCGCGATGGTGACGCTCTTTCCCATCCAGTGGCCCGAGCCGTTCGGCCTGGTCATGATCGAGTCGATGGCCTGCGGCACGCCGGTGGCGGCGATCGGCCTGGGAGCGGTGCCCGAGGTGGTGCGCGACGGGCGCAGCGGCATCGTCTGCGACGACATCGATGGCCTCGTCGAGCGGTTCGACGAGGTGGTGGGGCTCGACCGCGCCGACGTCGCACACGATGCCCGCGAGCGGTTCTCGGCGGCGCGCATGGTGTCCGACTACGAGTCTGCGTATCTCAAGCTGGTGAGCGAGGCACGCTCGTAGCCGACCGGGCAGTGATCTGGGATTTCGACGGCACGCTTGCCTACCGCGAGGGCAACTGGCGTGGCGCGATGATCCAGGTGCTGGACGAGCACCACGCGGGCCACGAGGTCGAGATGGAGACGCTCTCCCCGCTGATCCACAACGGGTTTCCGTGGGACGCCGAGGATCTGGCCCATCCGGAGGTGACCGACGCCGACGTGTGGTGGGAGCCGATGGAGGCGATGCTCGCGCGAGCGTTTGCCGGGGTCGGGCACGACGACGAGCGGGCCGCGTGGCTGGCGGCGCGCACACGGGCGCAGTTCATCGACCACACGGTGAGCTGGCACCTCTTCGACGACACGCTGCCGGTGCTCGACCAGCTCACGGCCGACGGCTGGAAGCACGTGGTGCTCTCGAACCACGTGCCCGAGCTGCCGGCGATCATGCGCGGGCTGGGCGTGTATGACCGGTTCGACGCGGTGCTGACGTCGGCATCGATGGGCTACGAGAAGCCGCACCCGCAGGCGTTCGCGCTGGCGCGCGAGGCGGCAGGCGACCCCCGCGTGGTCTGGATGGTGGGCGACAACCCGAATGCGGACGCCGCGGGAGCGCGGGCGGTGGGCATCCCGGCGATCCACGTGCGGACGGCCGGCGGGGTGCCGTTCACCGACGTGCCGGGCCTGCTGGCGGCCGGCGCTCAGTGAATAAACGGTGCCAGGCACCGCTCATTCACCTGTCGGCAGCGTGGCCCTTCGTCGAAGCCTCAGGCTGCGCGCGACCCAGGCGGCAACGTAGCCGGAAGCGGCGTTGAAGACCGGCGGGAACGGCACGAAGATGAGGCCGATCGCCGCGGTGGACGAGTCGCTGGCCGAGACCTCGCGGACGATCTCGATCGAGAGGGCGATGCCCGCGGCGAGTCCGAGGAGCATGCCCGCCATCCGCGCCCTGCGGTCGAGGCGAAGCCCCGCGATGACGCCGAGCACCAGCCCGGCGGCGCCGAAGAAGGCAAGGATCGCGAGCGTCTCGAGCATATCACTCATGCTATACCTAGAGTGATCGGAGCGCAACGTCTCCACGGTGCCAGGCACCGTGCACCCACGAGCTGAACTGGCGGCTAGTGCACGAAGTGGCGGCGACCCGTGAACACCATGGCGACGCCCGCCTCATTGCAGGCCGCGATGATCTCGTCGTCGCGCACCGAGCCGCCCGGCTGGATCACCGCGGTTACGCCCGCCGCGAACGCCGCCTTCGGGCCGTCGTCGAACGGGAAGAACGCGTCGGAGGCCATCACCGAGCCGCTCGCGCGGTCGCCGGCCTTCTCCACCGCGAGCCGCACCGCGTCCACCCGGCTCACCTGGCCGGCGCCGATGCCCACCGTCGCCAGATCCTTCGCCAGCACGATCGCGTTTGACCGGACGAAGTGCGCGATGCGCCACGCGAAGAGCAGATCGTCCCACTGGCGCTTCGACGGGTGGGTCTCGGTGACGACCTCCATCGCCTCGCGCTCGTCCAGCTCCATGTCGCGATCCTGCACCAGCACGCCGCCGATCACGCGGCGGATGTCGCGCTCTCCCGGCGAGGTCTTGCGCCGCTCCTGGTCCTCGAGGATCCGGATGCTCGGCTTCTTCGCCAGCACATCCACCGCGCCGTCCTCGTAGCCGGGCGCGAAGAGCACGTCCAGCTTCCGCTCGGTCATCGACGTCGCCAGCTCGGCGGTGATGGGCCTGTTCACGGCGATCACGGCGCCGAACGCCGCCTCCTTGTCGGTGGCAAGCGCCAGCTCGAACGCCTCATCGAGGCTCGCTCCAACAGCGACGCCCGACGGGATCCCGTGTTTGATGATGACCGCCGCCGGCACCTGGAACGCCGCGGCCAGGATGCGGGCCGCGTGCAGGTCGCCAAGGTTGTTGAACGAGAGCTGCGGGCCGCCGTGCTGCTCGACGCGCGAGAGCAGGTGGCGCCGCGCACCCGCATCGCGGTAGAACGCCGCGCGCTGGTGGGGGTTCTCGCCGTAGGTCAGATCCGTGACCTTGAGGTAGTCCAGCACGAGCCGGTCGGGGAACGGCTCGGTGTCGGTGAACCAGCCCGCGATGGCCGCATCGTACGACGCCGTGTGCGAGAACGCATCGGCGGCCAGCTCGCGCCGCGTGTCGTCCGAGAGCGCACCGCCGCTCGAGGTGAGCTCATCGAGGATGAATCCGTAGCGCTCCGGTGCCGTCACCACCGCCACCGACGCATGGTTCTTGGCCGCAGCGCGCACCATCGACGGGCCGCCGACGTCGATGTTCTCGAGGATCTCGGCCTCGGGCACGCCGCGCCTGCCGGACACCCGCCGGAACGGATAGAGATTGGACACCACCATGTCGATCGGCTCGATCCCCTGGGCCCGCAGCGACGCCATGTCGTCGGCCCGGTCACGTCGCGCCAGGATGCCCGCGAACACCACCGGATGAAGCGTCTTCACGCGCCCCTCGAGCAGCTCTGCCTGCCCGGTGAGATCCTCCACGCGGGTGACCGGCAGCCCGGCCTCCTCCAGGAACGCGGCGGTGCCGGACGTCGAGATCAGCTCGATCCCGAGCTTGTGCAGCCCCTCCGCGAAGGTGCCGAGGCCGTTCTTGTCGGACACCGAGATCAGTGCGCGTGCGACCTTCATGTTCACCGTTCCTGGGTTCGGATGTCCCGCACCGCCTGAACCAGCAGCCGGTGCTCGACCTGGTGGATTCGCTCCTCGAGATCCAAGGAATCGACATCATACGGAACCTCAACGGCCTCCTGCAGGAGGATCGGCCCGGTATCCACGCCCTCGTCCACGCGGTGCACCGTCACGCCGGTGACCCGCACGCCGTGGGCCAGCGCGTCGGCGATCGCAGTGCGCCCGGGAAACGCGGGGAGCAGCGACGGGTGCACGTTGATCGCACCGCGCGGGAATCGCTCGAGAAACCCCGGCGAGAGGATCCGCATGTACCCGGCCAGCACCACCAGATCGACCTCGTGCCGCTCCAGGAACGCCGCCGTCTCGGCCTCGTCGCCCGACACCATCACGGGAATCGCCGCCCGCTCGGCCCGCACGATTCCCGGCACTCCGGCGCGGCTCGAGACCACGCAGGTGATCTCGATATCTCCGGCGTCGATCAGTGCTTGCAGATTGGTGCCGTTGCCCGAGATCAGGACGCCGGTCTTCAGCGCAGCTCCACTCCCGGAACCGCCGTGACCTCGCCGGCCGGCCAGCCGGGACACCCTCCGCGCGCCAGCGCGGTGAGCGCTGCGCCCACCGACGCCTGCTCGACCACCGCGATGTACCCCACGCCCAGGTTGAACACGCGCCGCATCTCGTCCTCCTCGACGCCCAGGCTCGCGAGCCAGTCGAACACCGCCGGCCGCTTCCACGAGTCCAGGTTGATGCGCGCACCCAGCCCGTCGGGGAACTGCCGCACGAGGTTTCCGAGGAGCCCGCCGCCGGTGATGTGCGCCATCCCGCGCACGTCCACCGTGCGCACCAGCTCGTGCACCGGCTTCGCATAGATCCGGGTGGGCTCCAGCAGCGCCTCGGCCACCGATGCGCCGCCAAGCTCGGCCGGAGTCGCGTCGAGCGCCGTGCCCGAGCGCTCCAGGAGCTTTCGGATGAGGGAGTACCCATTGGAGTGCGGCCCGCTGGACGGCAGCGCGATGATCGCATCGCCTACCTCGATCCTCGAGCCCGACACCAGCTCGCGGCGCTCCGAGAGCGCGACGCAGAACCCGGCCAGATCCAGATCGTCGGGCCGCATCATGTCGGGGTGCTCGGCGGTCTCGCCACCGAGGAGCGCGCAGCCGGCCTGCCGGCAGCCCTCGGCGATGCCCTCCACCAGCTCGGCGATGACCTCGGGGTCGATCCGCCCGCAGGTGATCACGTCCAGGAAGAACGCGGGTCGGCCGCCGGAGGTGATCACGTCGTTAGCGCTCATCGCCACCAGGTCGATGCCCAGGCCGTGCAGCCGCCTGGCAGCGACCCCGAGCAGCACCTTGGTGCCGACGCCGTCGCAGCCCGCCGAGATGAGCGGGTCACCGACGCTCGGCGTGAAGAGCCCGGCGAATCCGCCGTGGTTGGCCATCACCTCGCTCGAGTGCGTCGAGGTCACGGCCTGCTTGATGCGCGACACCACCGCATCGGCCGCCTCGAGGCTCACGCCCGCATCGGCGTATGTCAGCGGAGCGGGCTCGCTCACCGGATCTCTACCGGCACCGGCCGGTTCTCGAACCGCAGCTTCGCAAGCCGCACGTCGGCCGGGATCTCGGTCGGGTAGTCGCCCGTGAGGCACGCCCGGCAGAACCTGGACGCGGGCTGGTCGGCCGCCGTCTGCAGCCCGTCCAGCGACAGGTAGGCGAGCGACGTGGCGCCCAGCTTCTCGCGGATCTGCTCGGTGTCGCGGCCCGCGGCGATCAGCTGGCTCTGGTCGGCCATGTCGATGCCGTAGAAGCACGGCGAGATGATCGGCGGCGAGGAGATGCGTAGGTGCACCTCGAGCGCGCCGGCCTCGAACAGCATCGCCACGAGCTTTCGCGTGGTCGAGCCGCGCACGATGGAGTCATCGACCACCACCACGCGCTTGCCCTCGAGCACCGAGCGAAGCACGTTGAACTTGAGCCGAACGCCGCGCTCGCGCAGCTCCTGGTCGGGCTGGATGAAGGTGCGACCGACGTAGCGGTTCTTCACCAGGCCCTCGCCGAACGGGATGCCGCTCGCATTCGCGAAGCCCACCGCGGCGGGGGTGCCGGAGTCGGGCACGCCGATCACCACGTCGGCATCGACCGGCGCCTCGGCGGCCAGCCGCTCGCCCATGCGGCGGCGCACGTCGTGCAGCGTCGCGCCCTGCATGGTGGAGTCGGGGCGCGCGAAGTAGATGTACTCGAAGATGCAGAGCGCGCCGCTTCGCTGCTCGACCGCCTGGCGGTAGCGCGGGCCGTTGTCGTCGATGACCACCAGCTCGCCGGGGCCGAGCTCGCGGTCGAGCGTCGCGCCGATCAGGTCGAGCGCGCACGTCTCGGAGGCCAGCACGTAGGCGTCGTCCAGCCGGCCCACAACCAGCGGCCGGATGCCGTCAGGGTCGCGGAAGCCCGCCACCGCGTTCTCGGTGAGGACGACTGCCGCGAACGCGCCCTCGATGCGGTTCATGGTGGCGGCGATGGACTCCTCCAGATCGTCGGAGGGGTGCTGTGCGATGAGCGCGGCGATCGCCTCGGTGTCGGAGCTCGAGTGCAGCCGCACGCCCTCGGCCTGCAGCTCGTCGCGGAGCTGCGTGGTGTTGGTGAGGTTGCCGTTGTGGCCGAGCGCGATGGTGTGGCCGTGGCCGTGGCGCACCACCGGCTGGGCGTTCTGCCACACGGTCGAGCCCGTGGTGGAGTAGCGCGCGTGGCCGATGGCCATGCGCCCGGGCAGGCCCGAGAGCTTGGGCTCGTCGAACACCTGCGAGACCAGGCCCATGTCCTTCATGGCCGTCACGCGGGCGCCGTCGCTCACCGCGATGCCGGCCGACTCCTGGCCCCGGTGCTGCAGCGCGTAGAGGCCGAAGAAGGTCAGGCGCGCCACGTCGCGGTCGGGGCTGCCGACGGGGTCATAGATGCCAAAGACGCCACACATGCCTACTCAGTGTCTCCCATCGCGTGGGGAATTGCCGAAGCGTGAATCTCGGTTGCGTCGTGCAAGCTCAAGTGTGCCTGACCGATGTGGATCTGGTCGCCACCAACGGTGCCGAGCGGCTGGATCGGCAGGTCGCCGGCGATGTCGAGGAGCGCCGGCGCGAGCTCGGGCGAGACCGAGATCACCACGCGGCCCTCGCCCTCGGCGAAGAGCTCCTCGGCCTCGACGGTGACGCCGATGCCCCCGGCGATGGCCGACTCGGCGACGCACACCGCAAGTCCGCCGTCGGACACGTCATGCGCGCTTGCCAGCAGCCGCGCCTCGGCGGCGCTTGCCAGGAACTCGTGCAGCCACGCCTCGTTCTCGAGGTCGGGATCGGGGATGCGGCCCTCGACCTTCCCGAGCACCACCTTCTGGTACTCGGATCCGTCGATCGCGGCCGGCCCGAGCCCTGCCAGGAACACCTGGTCGCCCTCGTTCTTGAAGCCGGCAGAGACCGCCAGCGAGGCGTCCTCGAGCAGCCCGACCACGCCGACCACGGGCGTGGGGTAGATCGGCTTGCTCATGTGCTCGTTGTAGAGCGAGACGTTGCCGGAGACCACCGGCAGGCCGAGCGCCTCGCAGGCCAGCGACATGCCCTCGATGGCCTCGCCCAGCTCGTAGGCGACCTCGGGAGTCTCGGGGTTTCCGAAGTTGAGGCAGTTGGTGACCGCTGCCGGGCGCGCGCCCGTGCAGGCGACGTTTCGCGCGGCCTCGCACACCGCGCTTGCACCGCCGCGCCGCGGGTCGAGCCAGGTGCGCCGGCCGTTGCCGTCGAGCGAGATCGCGATCGCGCGGTTGGACGGCGTGAGCCGCACGACGCCCGCGTCGCCGCCGGGCCGGATGACCGTGCCCGAGCCCACCAGCTGGTCGTACTGGCGCGTGATCCAGCGGCGGCTCGCGATGTTGGGCGAGCCCAGCAGCGCTCGCAGGTCGGCAGTGGGATCGCTCGAGCGGCGGCGGCGGATCGATGGGCTCGTCGCGCAGCCGCGCGGGACGCTCGGGCGCGAGCACGTAGCGGGGGCAGTCCTCCACCAGCGTCGAGACGGGGATGTCGCCCACCTCGGCGCCGTGCAGGAAGCAGCGCAGCTTGCCGCGGTCGGTGACCTCGCCGATCACGGTCGCGTCGATGTCCCAGTGCGCGCAGAGCGCCACGACCTCGTGCCACCCGGCTCGGGCGTGACGATGGCCGCCATGCGCTCCTGCGACTCCGAGATCATGATCTCGAACGGCTCCATGTCGGCCTCGCGCAGCGGCACCTTGCCCAGGTCGATGTCGAGCCCGACGCCGCCGGACGACGCCATCTCGGCCGTGGACGACGCGAGCCCCGCCGCGCCCAGATCCTGCAGCGAGACCACGAGCTGCGCATCCAGCAGCGCGAGCGTGCACTCGATCAGCTTCTTGCCGGCGAACGGGTCGCCGACCTGCACCGAGGGGCGCTTGGCGCCGGAGCCCTCGTCGAACCCCTGCGAGGCAAGGACGCTGGCCCCGCCGATGCCGTCGCGGCCGGTGCGCGCGCCGTAGAGCACCACCAGGTTGCCGGCTCCGGCGGCGGCGGCCGACTGGATGCGCTCCACCGGCAGCACGCCCACGCACATCGCGTTCACCAGGCAGTTGCTGCTCGTACGGCGCGCTCGAACATCACCTCGCCGCCGACGTTGGCGACGCCCACGCAGTTGCCGTAGTGGCCCGACGCCCGTCACCACGCCCTGGAAGAGGCGCGTCTGGTTGGGCGCGTCGAGCTCGCCGAAGCGCAGCGAATCGAGGATCGCGATGGGCCGCGCGCCCATGGCGAAGATGTCGCGCAGGATGCCGCCGACGCCCGTCGCCGCGCCCTGGAACGGCTCCACCGCCGACGGGTGGTTGTGGCTCTCCACCTTGAGCGCGACGCCGAGGCCGTCGCCGGCGGCGATCACGCCGGCGTTCTCGCCCGGGCCCTGCAGCACTGCCTCGCCGTCGGTCGGCAGGCGCTTCAGCAGCAGCTTGGAGTGCTTGTAGCCGCAGTGCTCGCTCCAGAGCAGCGAGAACACCGCCAGCTCGAAGTCGTTGGGATCGCGCCCGAGCAGCTCCTGGATTGCGCTCGAGCTCGCCGTCGGTGAGACCGAGGCTGCGGTGCAGCGGCTGTGGCGTGACGGCGTTCACGCGCGACTCCGCGTCCATCGTAGCGACCTCGGCAGCGACGCCCGATCGTCCCAGCAGCCCGGCGAGCAGGATCCGGCCGTCGGTCGAGCCCAGCAGCGCGTCGACCGCGTGCTCGGGATGCGGCATCAGCCCGGCGACGTTTCCGCGCGGCGTTGGTGACCGCGGCGATCGCGTCGACCGATCCGTTGGGGTTGGGCTCGTAGCGCAGCAGCACCTGGCCGCGCGTCCTCCATGGCGCGCACGTCCTCGGGCGAGGCGAAGAAGCAGCCGTCGTGGTGCTTCATCGGGATCGTGATGGCGTCGCCGGCCGCGACGCCGGGAAGCCACGCCGACTCCCGCTCGACGCGCAGGTGCACGTCGTGGCAGCGAAACCGCAGCGTCGGAGTTGGGCCGAAGCGCGCCCGGCAGCAGGTGGGCCTCGGTCAGCACCTGGAACCCGTTGCAGATGCCCAGCACCCGGCCGCCGTCGGCGGCGTGGCGGCGAGACGGCCGACATCACCGGCGAGAGCGCGGCGATCGCGCCCGGGCGCAGGTAGTCGCCGTAGGAGAACCCGCCGGGGATCATGCACCGCATCGACGCCCTTGAGGTCGTCGTCGGCGTGCCAGAGCACCACCGGCTCGGCGCCCATCAGCTCGACCGCGCGGGCGGCATCGCGGTCGTCGCAGGCACCGGGGAACGTGACGATGCCGACCCGTTCGCTCACGCGGCGGCCCCGGCGGGGCTCTCGATCTCGAACTGCTCGATCAGCGGGTTTGCGAGCACCCGGTCGGCGATCTCCTCGGCCAGGCGGTGGGCCTCGGCGGGGTCGTCCGTGTCGAGCTCGAGGTCGAACACCTTGCCGGCACGCACCGCCGCAGGCGGGGTACCCGAGCCCGGCGAGCGACCGCCGAAGCGTCTCGCCCTGCGGATCGAGGATGCCGTCGCGCGGCCGCACGGTGACGGTGACCTTCACGGCGTCACCCCCATGCCCTTGAGGTATGCCTCGAACGACCCGCCGGTGATGCACCTCGTAGGCCTCGATGTAGCGGCGCTTGGTGCCCTCGACCACCTCGGCCGGCATCGCGGGGCCGGGCGCCTCCTTGTTCCAGTCGAGCGTCTCGAGCCAGTCGCGCACGTACTGCTTGTCGAACGACGGCGGCGAGGTGCCGACCTGGTAGGAGTCGGCCGGCCAGAAGCGGGACGAGTCGGGCGTGAGCACCTCGTCGCCCAGCACCAGCCGGCCGTCGTCGGACGAGCCCGAACTCGAACTTGGTGTCGGCGATGATGATGCCGTGGGTCGCGGCGTACTCGGCGGCTGCCTTGTAGAGCTCGATCGAGACCCGCTCGAGCTCGGCGTAGCGCTCCTCGCTGCCGACGAGGATCGCGCCCGTGGCTGCGGTCGATGTTCACGTCGTGGCCGTCGGTGGCCTTGGTCGCCGGGGTGAAGAGCGGCTCGGGCAGCTTCTCGGCCTGCTGCAGGCCCGGGCGGCAGCGCGTGGCCGCAGACCGAGCCGGTGCGCCTGGTAGTCCTTCCAGCCGGAGCCCACGAGGTAGCCGCGCACCACGCACTCGATCGGCAGCATCGTGAGTCGCTCGACCAGCATGGAGCGGCCGGCCAGCTCGGGGTCGCCCTGGGCCTGGTCGGGGAACTTGGTGGGATCGGCGGAGATCAGGTGGTTGGGCACGATCTGCTCGGTGCGCGTCGAACCAGAAGAGCGACATGCGCGGTGAGCACGCGGCCCTTGTGGGGGATCGGGGTGGGCAGGATGACGTCGAAGGCCGAGATGCGATCGGATGCCACCATCAGCATCTGGTCGCCGAATCCGTACATCTCGCGCACCTTGCCGGAGGCCTCATGGCGCTCGGCGAGAGTGTTCTGGTCAGACATGCGTCACCTCGAGGGTCGTGAGTGTGCGATCGAAGATCTCGTCGACGTGGCTCAGGAACGAGTCCAGGTCGAATGCGGCGTCCAGCGCGTCGGGGCCGAGGGCCGCCATGGCATCGGGGTCGGCCTCGAGCAGGTCGCGGAGCGCGGTGCCGTTGTCCCAGGCCGCGAGGGCGTTTCGCTGGACGATCTCGTAGGCGGCCTCGCGGGAGAGGCCCGACTCGACCAGCTGCAGCAGCACCCGGCCCGAGAACACCAGCCCGTGGGAGTCCTCGAGGTTCTTGAGCATGCGGTCCGGGAAGGCGACCAGGCCCTCGATGAGCCAGCGGGTCTTCTCCAGCATGTAGTCGAGCGTGATGGTGGAGTCGGGCAGGACGACGCGCTCGGCGGAGGAGTGGGAGATGTCGCGCTCGTGCCAGAGGGCCACGTCCTCGAAGCCGACAACGGCGTTTGCACGGAGGATGCGGGCGAGGCCGCAGATGCGTTCGCAGACGATGGGGTTCTGCTTGTGCGGCATGGCCGACGAGCCCTTCTGGCCCTTGGCGAACGGCTCGCGCGCCTCGCGCACCTCGGTGCGCTGCAGGTGGCGGATCTCGAGGGCATAGCGCTCGAGGCTCGCGCCGGCACCGGCGATGGCGGCAAGGAGGGCGGCGTGGCGGTCGCGCGGGATCACCTGGGTGGCGACGTCCTCGCGGCGCAGGCCAAGCTCCTCGAGGGCGTACTCCTCCACGCGCGGATCGGTGTTGGCGTAGGCGCCCACTGCGCCGGAGAGCTTGCCGACGGCGACGCCGTCGAAGGCGGTCTGCAGGCGCTCGCGCTGGCGGCGCAGCTCGGTGACCCAGCCGAGCAGCTTCAGGCCGAAGGTGGTGGGCTCGGCGTGCACGCCGTGGGTGCGGCCGATCATCGGGGTGTTGCGGAACTCCTCGGCGCGGGTGAGGGCGGCGCGCTCGACGGCGGTGATCCCCTCGATGATGAGCTCGCCGGCGTCGCGCATCTGCAGGCCGAGGGCCGTGTCGCCGATGTCCGACGAGGTGAGGCCGTAGTGGAACCAGCGCGCGTGCTCGGGGTCGTTCACCTGCTCGGCGATGGACTCGGTGAAGGCGAGGACGTCGTGGTGGGTGCGATCCTCGATCTCGAGGATGCGCGGCACATCAACGTGGGCGCGCTCGCGCACGGCCTGAACGGCCGCATGGGGCACGACGCCGAGCTCGGCCCAGCCGGCCATGGCTGCGATCTCCACATCCAGCCACCGCTGGAACTTGCGCTCGTCCGACCAGACGGCACCCATCGCGGGGCGGGTATAGCGGGAGATCAAGCCGGCGGCGCTGCCTTTCGAGGAGGTCGGACGGACAGGCCGTCAGTTTATCAACCGGGGCTGCCGTCGCTCGACGATGGGCCAGGCTGGAGCGGTGAATGGACGGTGCCAGGCACCGGTTATTCACCAACCGGGCTGGACGGCTGCACGTATGCTGGAAGCGCCGTGGCCCGGTTCACTCATCTCGAGCTCCAGCGCCTCTGCATCGACCGGGGGGTCCTGAGGCGCGTTTTCGACCTCGACCCGACGTTTCGGTCAAGCGCGTTTGTTCTCGAGTACGACGGCGGCCGCACCCTCGTGGTGGCGGAGGAGAATCGCGACGAGGTGGTGATGCTCGATCTGTCGGCGCCTTCCTGGGAACTGGGTGGACGTAACCAGTGGACGCCCGTGGGAGGCCGTGGTTGGATGCGTTCCGGCCTGGGCCTCGAGTTCGTGTCAGAGGCGCGAGAGCAGGTGAGCGTGCAGCTGATGGTGGCTGGTTCGCAGCTACGGGTGTCCGACGTGGCTTCGTGTCGGGCGACGTGAATAAACGGTGCCAGGCACCGTTTATTCACGCCCCCACCCGACCCTAGGTCAGCTCAGCCGGCGGAGGCTGTGCTCCCTGGGCGATGATCTTGGCCGCGAAGATCGCGGCGTTTCGTGAGCCGTTGATCGCCATGCACGCCACCGGCACGCCCGGGGGCATCTGCACGATCGAGAGCAGCGAGTCCATGCCGCCCAGGTCGGAGGTCTTGATCGGCACGCCGATCACCGGCAGATCGGTGTAGGCCGCCACCACGCCGGGCAGCGCAGCCGCCTTGCCGGCGCCGGCGATCAGCACGCGCACGCCGCGCAGCGCCGCTCCGGACGCGTACTCGGCCACGCCTCGCGGGTCGCGGTGGGCCGAGAGCACGTTCATCTCGAAGGTGATGCCCCGCTCGAGCAGCTCGTCGGCCGCCTTCTGCATGACTTCCTTGTCGGACTCCGAGCCCATGAGGATGCCGACCTGCGGCCCCTCCTGCTCGAGCTGATCCCAGAGGTGCTTGACCTCTGCCATGGGTGCGGGCTGCTCAGACATGTTTTTGCTCCATTGCCACTGCTTCGGCTCCTATATCGGTTCGGTGATGGGATCCCGCCATCGTGATGCGGCCAACGGCGGCGTAGGCGCGCTCACGGGCGGTGGACAGGTCGTCGGCGACTGCGGTCACGTTCAGCACGCGGCCGCCCGCGGCCACCAGGGCGCCGTCGCGGATCGCCGTGCCCGCGTGGAACACCTGCACGCCGGCGATGGACTCGGCATCGTCGATGCCCTCGATCACGGCGCCGGCCTCGGGCGTCTCGGGGTAGCCGTGCGAGGAGATCACGACGGTCACGCAGGCCTCGTCGCTCACCGCCATGCCCGAGTGCTCGAGCGACGCGGTGGCCGATGCGTAGAGCGCAGGCAGCAGGTCGCCCTGCAGCCGCGGCACGATCACCTGCGTCTCGGGGTCGCCCCAGCGCGTGTTGAACTCGATCACCTTCGGGCCGTCGGCGGTGAGCATCAGGCCCGCGTAGAGGCACCCGCGAAACGGCTTGTCGCGCCGCGCCATCTCGTAGATCACGGGCCGGTGCACCGTCTCGAGGATCTCCTCGAGCATGTCGGAGTCGACGTCGGGCACCGGCGAGATGCAGCCCATGCCGCCGGTGTTCGGGCCCTCGTCGCCGTCGTTGATGCGCTTGAAGTCGCGCGCGGGCGCGAGCGGCAGCACGCGCTCGCCGTCGCAGAGCGCCAGCACCGAGATCTCGGGCCCCGTCATCCGCTCCTCCACCACCACGCGGGCACCGGCGGTGCCAAACCGGTCGCCCACCAGGCACGCCCGGGCGGCCTCATTGGCCTCCTCCACGGTGGAGCACACCACCACGCCCTTGCCGGCCGCGAGCCCGTCGGCCTTGATCACGACCTGGCCCTCGGACTCGGCGATCGCAGCCTCCACGGCGGCCATCGTGTCGCACACCGAGTACCGCGCCGTGGGCACGCCGATGTCGGCCATCACGTGCTTTGCAAACGCCTTCGAGCCCTCGAGCTCGGCCGCCGCCATCGTCGGCCCGAAGGCCGGGATGCCCACGGCCTGGAGCCGGTCGGTGAGGCCCGCCACCAGCGGCACCTCGGGCCCGATCACCACCAGCTCGGCATCCAGCCGCTGCGCCAGCGCGGTGAGACCCTCGAGGTCGGTGACCGCCACGTCGTGCAGCTCGGCCAGCCTCGCCATGCCGGGATTCCCCGGCGCGGCATGCAGCGCCGTGAGCTCGGGAGACGAGCTCAGCTTCCAGGCAAGCGCATGCTCGCGTGCCCCAGATCCGACCACCAATACGCGCATCGAGAGCGAGTCTACATGGCCGCGTAGGCGCTCACCGCGCGCTCCCGCGCACGGGTGGCGCGGGCAAGGGCGGGGCGCAGGTTGTCGAGCTGCGCGTCGATCATCGCATGGCGCGAGAGCATGCTCACGTTGAGCTGCGCGAGCGTCGCCGCCGACCGTGCTGCGGCCTCGGCCAGAAGCGCTCCGGTGAGCGCGTCACCCTCGAGGTTGCGGTTGCCGGTCTCGGCCACCTCGGCCGCGAGCGACGCCACCTCGGCCGCGATCTCGAGGATCGCGATGGGCGAGGCGATGGCCCCGGCCACGGCCGCATCCAGCCTGTCGCGCCGCTCGTCGCCCGGCGGCAGGCGAAGCGCCTCGATCACCACGCCGTAGGCCTCGCCGTCGGCGTGAGCCATGCCCTGCACCGAGGCGCGAAGCTCATGAGCCCGCTCGTGCACCCGGTCCATGCCGCGCGCGGCGCCGAACGAGGCCGCCATCTCCACGAGCCCGGCTGCCATCGCGCACGTGAGGGCCGCGCACGCACCCCCGCCGGGAGCGGGGGTGCGGTCGGCAAGCTGGTCGAGGAACTCCCCGACCGGGGATCCGAGGTACGGGTCGGGGCTCCTAGAAGAGACCGACGGTCTTTCCGTTCTCATCGATGTCCACGTTGAACCCGGCGGGCGAGACGCCCAGGCCCGGCATCTGCATGATGTCGCCGCAGAGCGCGGTCAGGAACCCGGCGCCCGTGTAGGGCCGGATGTCCCGCACCGGGATGCGATAGCCGGTGGGCGCGTTGGCGAGCGCCGGGTCGGCCGAGAGCGACAGGTGGGTCTTGGCCATGCAGATCGAGAGGCCGGTGAGCCCGTCGCGCGTGAACTGCTCGATCTTCTGCTGCGCAGCCGGGGCGAAGTCCACGCCCTCGGCCCGGTAGATGCGCTTGGCGATCTTCTCGATCTTGACGTCGATCGCGTCGGAGTCCTCGTACATGAAGTTGAACGAGTTGGGCTGGTCGGCGGCGTCGGCGACTGCCTCGGCCATCTCGGCGGCACCCTTGCCGCCGTCGGTGAAGCCCTCGTTCAGGACGGCAGCGTGCGCGCCGTACTCGAGGCCCAGCTTCTGCACCAGCGCCACCTCGTCGTCGGTGTCGCCGGGGAACCGGTTGGCCGCAACCACGCACGGCACGCCAAACTCCCTGGCGTTCATGATGTGCCGCTCGAGGTTGGCGCCGCCCGTCTCGATCGCCTTCAGGTTGTCGGCGGCCGAGGCGTTCTGGTCGGTCATGCCCGGCGTGGTGCTTCAGCGCCTTCGCGGTGGCCACGATCACCACTGCGCTCGGCTTGAACCCGCCGCCGCGACAGACGATGTCCATGAACTTCTCCATGCCCAGATCCGAGCCGAAGCCGGCCTCGGTGATCAGGTACTCGCCCAGCTTCTTGCCCGCGAGATCGGCGATCACCGAGCTGTTGCCGTGGGCGATGTTGCCGAACGGGCCGATGTGCATGAAGCACGGCTGGCCCTCGAGCGTCTGGATCAGGTTGGGCTTGAGCGCGTCCTTCAGCAGCACGGTCATCGCGCCGGCGCAGCCCATCTGCTCGGCCGTGACGGGCGCGCCGTCGGTGTTGTAGCCAACCGTGATGCTGCCGATCCGCTTGCGCAGATCCTGCAGCGAGGTCGCCATGCCCATGATGGCCATGATCTCGGAGGCCGCCACGATGTCGAAGCCGGTCTCGCGCGGGATCCCGTGGGTCGGGCCGCCCAGGCCGGTGGCGATGTTGCGCAGGTTGCGGTCGTTCATATCGACCGCGCGCCGCCACGACACGCCGTGCGGGGCGAGCTTGCACTCGTTGCCGTAGAAGATGTGGCGGTCGATGAACGCCGCGAGCATGTTGTTGGCCGCAGCCACCGCGTGGAAGTCGCCGGTGAAGTGGAGGTTGAGATCCTCCATCGGCACGACCTGGGTGAGACCGCCGCCGGCCGCGCCGCCCTTGATGCCGAAGATGGGGCCGAGCGACGGCTCGCGCAGGCAGAGCACCGGCTTCTTGCCGATCGCGCCCATGCCCTGCGTGAGCGACACCGACGTGGTGGTCTTGCCCTCGCCCGCCTTGGTGGGCGTGATGGCGGAGACGCAGATGATCTTCGCGTCCGGCCGGTCCTGCAGCCGGTCGATGGCGCTCAGGCTGACCTTCGCCTTGTACTTGCCGTACAGATCGACCTCATCCTCCTCGAGGCCCATCTCCAGGGCGACGTCCATGATCGGTCGGAGGACCGCTTCCTGCGCAATCTCCAGGCTTGACTTCAACGAAGTTCTCCTTGTCGGTACTAGTGCGAAACGGCCGCGGCGCCACGCTCGGACACGAGCTTGTCCTCGTAGAACCGCGACAGCTTGAACGGCTCGATCAGCTGCGGCGTCTTCTGGGTGCCGACGTACTCGGCGATGGTGTGGCCGACGATGGGGGAGGCCTTGAATCCGTAGGTGCCCCAGCCGGCGTCGACCACGAACCCCTCGACCTCGGTCTCGCCCATGATGGGCGAGTAGTCGGGCGAGACGTCGCAGAGGCCCGTCCACTGGCGCAGGATGCGGGCCTCGCCCAGCATGGGCAGAAGCTCGATCATGTGCATCGCGAGATCCTCGATGAAGCGGAACGTGCCCTTCGTCGAGTAGCCCGAGTACGGCTCGATCTCGGAGCCCATCACGAACTCACCGCGGTCGGACTGGCTGATGTAGATGTGCAGGGTGCCCGACACGATGATCTTGTCGAGCAGCGGCTTCACCGGCTCGGTGACGCACGCCTGGAGGATGTGGGTCGTGAGCGGCAGCGGGATGTTCACCATGTCGCAGATGCCCGAGCTCCAGCCGGCCGTGCACGAGATGACGGTGCCGGCGTTGATGGTGCCGCGGTTGGTCTCGACCCCGGTCACCTTGCCGCCCGACGTGTTGATCGCCGTGACCTCGGTGTAGGGGTGGATCTCGGCGCCCATCTTCACGGCTTCCTTGCCGTAGCCCCACACCACCGCGTCGTGGCGGATGATGCCGCCGGGCGGGTGGTAGAGCGCGGCCAGGATCGGGAACGTCGGGTGGTCGGTGATGTCGAGCTGGGGGCAGACGTCCTTGATCTCGTCGGGGTAGATCACCCGCGAGTCGACGCCCACCAGCCGGTTCACCTCGGCCCGCTCCATCATGGTGTTCACCGAGCGGTCGGAGTGCGCCAGGGTGAGGTGCCCGTGCTGCGAGAACATCGTGTTGAAGTTGAGCTCCTGCGAGAGGCTCTCGTAGAGCTTCACGCTGGCCTCGTAGAAGAGGGCGCCCTCGGGCGTGAGGTAGTTCGAGCGGATGATGGTGGTGTTGCGGCCCGAGCCGCCGGCGCCCATGTAGGACTTGTCCACGATCGCGATGTTCTTGATGCCGTGGTTCTTGGCCAGGTAGTAGGCGGTGGCGAGCCCGTGGGCGCCCGCGCCGATGATGACCACGTCGTACGACGACTTCAGCTCGTGCGCCTTGAAGTAGCGATGCTTCTTGAGCAGCCCGATCATGCCGACACCTCCTGCTTCACCGGGTTGCCAAGGGGATTCACGGGGGTGATGCCGAGGTTCACGCCGGCATCGAGGATCGCTTCCCAGAAGTACTCACCGAACTCCCAGCCGATCAGCATCAGCAGGCGGTCGCCGGCGTTCAGCATGATCGTGCCGCAGCGCATCACCGAGCCGGCGATGCACGAGTTGGCGGGGAACTTCTTCTCGCGGATGTCCGATCCGGAGGAGCGCATGAACACCTCGCGCCACTCCTCGCCGCCGATCTCGACGGCGGCCATCGCGCACGTGATGTCCACAGCCGCGCCGCCGATGCGCTCACGCAGCTCGGAGACCCGGTCGAACGCGCAGATGACGTAGCCGTGCGTCGCGGTGATCCGCAGCGTCCAGACGCCGCCGTCGTCGCGGGCAGTGCCCGGCTCGAGGCCGCCGGTGAGCGTGTCCAGCTCCTCGGCGGTGCCGCGCAGGTCGAGCTTTCCCAGGTGCGAGCGATCGGCGATCCAGAGCTCGGCCGACTCGGCCGGGTAGGTGGCGATCCGCCAGCCGTTGAGGTCGGTGAGCGACGCGCCTGCGGCCACGTGGAGTCGCTCCATCGGCGTCCGCAGGGCGGGTGTGTACGTGCCGTCGGCGGCCACGGCAGCCGGCGAGAGGAACGCGTAGGGGTCAATCGCACTCATGAGCGCAGCTTCTCTCCATCGGGGTCGTAGAACGCTTTGTGGGTCACGGTCGCGGGGATCTTGGCGCCGGACGGATCCGAGATGGTGATGGCGTTGCCCTCACCCGCGTAGTCGATGGGCACCCAGGCGATGCCGATCGCCTTGCCCAGCCGCTTGGAGAACCGCGAGCTGGTGATGCGTCCCACCGGCCGGCCGTTGGTGCCGATCACCTGGGTGCCCTCGACCGGCGTCTTGCCGTTCTCGACGGTGAACCCGATGAGCGCGAACCTGTCGCCGCGGCGCTTGATGTACTCCAGCGAGTACTTGCCGATCCAGGGCGACTCCTTGTCGAGCTTGACGATCCACGGCATCGCGGCCTCGAGCGGGTTGGACTCGGCATTGGTGTCCTGGCCGACGATGATGTGGGCCTTCTCGAGGCGCAGCACGCGCTGGGGCTCGAGCCCGAAGGGCTTCACCGAGAACTCTGCGCCCGCCTCCATCAGCTGCTCCCAGAGGTACTCGCCGGCAGCGCTCGGGTAGTGGATCTCGTAGCCGAGCTCGCCGACGAAGCCGATCCGCAGCACCAGCGCCGGCACGCCGGCGACGGTGAAGTGGCCCGCACCGAGGTACGGGAACGCCTCGTTCGAGAGGTCGGCGTCGGTCAGCTTGGCGAGCGTCTCGCGGGCGTGGGGCCCGGCGACGTTCACCGCGGCGATGGCGCTGGTGACCTGGATGATCTGTACGTCCATGTTCCAGACGGCGTTCCACCAGGTGAACCACTGCTCCATGCCGCCCGCGCCCGAGGACGTCGTGGTGACGTAGTACTCGGTGTCGGAGAGCCGGGCGACGGTGCCGTCGTCCAGGATCGATCCGTCATCGCCGCAGACGATGCCGTATCGCACCCGGGCGAGCTTCATGTCGCCGAACCGGTTGGGGTAGAGCCGCTCGAGGAACTCGGCGGCGTCAGGCCCGCGCACGATGAGCTTGCCCAGCGTGGAGACGTCGATCAGGCCGAGCGACTCGTGCACCGCCATGACCTCGTCGTCGGGCGAGCCGTAGTCGTACGGGCGCTTCCAGTCGCCTGCCCAGAGCATCTTGCCGCCGCGCTCGGCGTGCCAGTGATGGATGGCGGTGCGCTTCACCGGCTCGTAGCCGCGGCCCGCCAGCAGCGAGAAGCTGGTGGGGTTGTGCGGCGGCCGGGCGGTGGTCACGCCGGCCTGCTGGGCGTCGGGATCCACTCCCAGCTCGCTGGCGATGAGGAGGCCCGAGTTGCGGTGGCACATGCGTCCCTGGCAGGGGCCCATGGTGACCGTGGTGTAGCGCTTGCTCAGCTCGAGCGAGGCGAAGCCCTCCTGCACCGACTGGTGGACGTCCTTCGTGGTGACGTCCTCGCAGTAGCAGACGAACTGCTTGCCCGACGCGCTGCCGCACTTGGCGGGGATCGCCTCGGTGGAGCCCACCGGATCGACCTCGACGCGCACGCCCTCGGGGATGCGGTCGGGCACGTAGACGCGCTTCTGCTTGTCGTACTTGATGCTGCCGCCGGCCTGGGTGAGGAAGCCCAGCTGGCCGACCTGGCCGCCGGACATCAGCACGAGGTCGGCCTCGATGCTGCGCCGCTCCGATCCGCGGGCGACCTCGATGCCGGTGACGGCCTTCGAGCCCTTGGCCCGCACCGGCGCGAAGCCGGTGAGGTGCTCGATCCCGGCCTGGGCGAGCTTCTCGCTGGTGGCGTGCTCGCGCGTGTCGGCGACCGCGACGACGTTCACGCCGGCGGCGGCCATGTCCACCGCGGCGTCGAAGCCGGAGTCGTCGGCGCACACCACCACGGCCTGCTCACCGGGGGAGATGCGGTACTGGTTGGCGAGGCGGCGCGCGGCGCTTCCCAGCATCACGCCGGGGAGGTCGTTGCCTGCGAACACCAGCGGCTGCTCCATGGTGCCGTTGGCGAGGACGACCTCTGCGGCGCGGAAGCGGTGCATGGTGTCGCCCTGGTAGACCGGCACGAGGTTGCCCTCGTAGAGGCCGCCGGCGAAGGCCGGCTGCAGGATGAACACGTTCAGGTCGCGGGCCTGCTGGATGAGCTTCTCGGCCTCGATCGCGGCGTCGTGGCCGGAGTAGGCGAGCAGGCCGCCCAGGGCGAGGCCCTCGTCCACCAGCGCCACGTCACGGCCGTCGGCGGCTGCGGCGATGGCCGCCTCCAGGCCAGACTTGCCGCCGCCGATGACCAGGACGTCCACGTGGCGGTGCACCTTCTCGAACCGGCGCGTGCGGCGGTGGTTGGGATCGAGCTTGCCGAGCCCGGCGGCCGAGCGCAGGAACTTCTCGTAGTACTTCCAGGCCCAGCGAGGCCGGATGAACGTCTTGTAGTAGAAGCCAACCTGCATCCCGAAGCCGGGGGTGACCTTGGTGAGCGCCGAGAGGGCATCGCGCTCGAGCGACGGCCACACGTTCTGGGCGTTCACCTTCATGCCGCCGGCGATGGGTGTCATGCAGGCGCGCACCGTGGGCACGCCGTCCACCTCGACCAGGCAGTTGGGGCACGCGCCGCCGCAGCAGAGCAGTCCGCGCGGGCGGTGGTACTTGAAGGAGCGGGAGAAGATGCGCACGCCCGAGGCGTAGAGGGCGGAGGCGACGGTGTCGCCCGCGTAGCCGGTGTACGGCTCGCCCTGCCAGGAGAAGGCGATCTCGCGACCGCGGTCGATCAGCTCGCCGCGGTGCTCGGACAGTCGTTGATCAGGCACTGAGGGCTCCCGGCTTTGCAGTCTCGATCACGGTGTTGTTGGTGGTGATGCGTCGCGCCTGGAACCACTCCCGGCAGCCCGAGGAGTGGAACCACCACTCCGTCTGCTCGCCCTGGACGTTGCGCTTCATGTAGAGGTAGCTGAACAGAGCGTGCTCGTCCTCGGACGAGTCGGGGCGAAACGTGATCTCGCCACCGTAGGAGAACTCATCGACGGGACGGCGGCCGCAGTTGGGACAGGCTAGGAGATAGCTCATCGCTGGTCAGTGGATCCCTTCAGGTGTTGACGCCAAGGTCGCGGTGGTCATTCTTGCCGGAGGCGCCCCGGGGCGGCGAAGGTCACCGCCCTTGTAGAGAAACCCACACACGAGAACATCTCCCGAAACCACGTCAGATCCTAGGGGAATCCACGGCCGGGGGTCAGTGCAACGGGACGAACAATTCGACAAACTCTTGTGTCGGGTTGTCCATCGGCCGGCGAGGAAACGGTGCCGGGCACCTGTTACTCACGGCGCGCCAGGGCCTCGGCCACCGCGTCGGCGAACGACTCGGGCCGGAAGGCGAAGTCGGTGCCCACCAGCGGGATGCCGGTGATCGCCGAGGCCTCGATGGTGAGCGCCACCATGTCCTCCGGCTCCAGGTTGTGCACGTGCGACTTCCCGCACGCCCGCGCCAGCGTCTGGGCCTCGAGCGTGAGCACCCGCAGGTAGTTCGCGAGCCGCCGCCCGCCGGCCACCGGATCGAACCGCGCCGAGAGCTCGGGATCCTGCGTCGAGATGCCCGCCGGGTCGAGCCCCGCCTGCCAGTCGTCGTAGAACCCGGCCGCCGAGCCGATCTTCCGGTACTCGGCGTCCAGCTCGGGCGCGTTGTCGCCAAGCGCGATCATCGCCCCCACGCCGATCGAGACCGCGTCGGCGCCCAGCGCCAGCGCCTTGGCCACGTCGGCACCCTTGCGGATGCCGCCCGAGACGATCAGCTGCACCTCGCGGTGCAGCCCCAGCTCCTGCAGCGCCTTCACCGCGAGCGGCACCGCGGCCAGCGTCGGGATCCCCACGTGCTCGATGAAGACGTCCTGGGTCGCCGCCGTGCCGCCCTGCATGCCGTCCACCACGATCACGTCGGCGCCGGCCTTCACCGCGAGCTGCACGTCGTAGTACGTCCGCGTCGCGCCGACCTTGATGAAGATCGGCTTCTCCCAGTCGGTGATCTCGCGCAGCTCCTGGATCTTGATCTCCAGATCGTCCGGTCCCGTCCAGTCGGGGTGCCGGCAGGCGCTTCGCTGATCGATGCCCTGCGGCAGGCTCCGCATCTCGGCCACGCGATCGGAGATCTTGTGGCCCAGGAGCATCCCGCCGCCGCCCGGCTTCGCGCCCTGGCCGATCACGACCTCGATCGCGTCGGCCCGCCGCAGGTCATCGGGGTTCATCCCGTAGCGGCTGGGCAGCAGCTGGTAGACCAGCATGTCGGAGTGGCCGCGCTCCTCCGGCGTCATGCCGCCGTCGCCTGTGGTGGTGGACGTGCCCACCTCGCTCGCGCCCCGCCCGAGCGCCTCCTTGGCCGGCGCCGAGAGCGCGCCGAAGCTCATGCCCGCGATGGTCACCGGGATCTTCAGCTCGAGCGGCTTCTTTGCAAACCGCGTGCCCAGCGTGACGTTGGTGTCGCACCGCTCGCGGTAGCCCTCCAGCGGGTAGCGCGAAACGCTTGCGCCGAGGAAGAGCAGATCGTCGAAGTGCGGCACGCGTCGCTTGGCGCCGAACCCGCGGATGTCGTAGATGCCCTCGCGCGCCGCCCGCTGGATCTCGGCGATCACGGTGCGGTCGTAGAGCGCGCTCTCGCGCAGGCCGTCGGGCATCAGTAGCTCCCCGCGTTGTCGATGTGGAAGGTGTAGAGCTGCCGCGCCGAGCCGTACCGGCGGAACTCCTGCGGATCGGCGTCCGCGGCGGCCGCCTCCAAAAGCTCGCGCAGCTCCTCGAGGTGCTCGGGCCGAAGCTCCTTCTCGATGCAGTCGGCGCCCAGGCTCTTGACGGTGCCGCGCACGTAGATGCGGGCCTCGTAGATGGAGTCGCCCAGCGCATCGCCGGCGTCGCCGAGCACGACGATCCGCCCGGTCTGGGCCATGAATGCGCTCATGTGGCCGATCGAGCCCTTGACGACGATGTCGCCGCCCTTCAGCGAGATCCCGCAGCGCGCCGAGGCATCGCCCTCGATCACGATCAGGCCGCCGCGGGCGGTCGCGCCGGCCGCCTGGCTCGCGTTGCCGGTTACCGTCACCGTGCCGCTCATGATGTTCTCGGCCAGGCCCACGCCGGCGTTCCCGCGCACCGTGACCCGCGCCTGCTGGTTCATGCCTGCGCAGTAGTAGCCCACGTGGCCGTCGATCTCGACCGCGACGTCGGCGTCGATCCCGCAGGCCACCGCGTGGGCGCCCGACGGGTTGATCACCTGCCACTCGCGCTCGGGATCCGGCGCGCCGGCCAGGTCGTGCAGCTGCTGGTTCAGCTCGCGAAGCGGGGTCGAAGCCAGGTCGACGACGGTCACGAGACCCGCTCCCGCTCCCACGAGTACACCGTGGCCGGCTCGGGCTCCCAGATGGTTGCGGCATCCGCGCCCGGGAGCGTTGCGATGGCGCGGTACTCCGACGCCATCGCCACCCAGTCACCGGTCTCGGCCATCACCGCCGGCTTGCACGCGATGGGGTCGCGCAGCACCGCGAAGCCGTCGGCGGTGCCCACGGCAAACGTGTAGAAGCCGTCCAGGTCGTCGAGGCAGCCCTCCAGGGCCTCGGTGAGCGTCGCTCCCTCGCGCATCCTCCACATCAGGTATCCGGCGGCGACCTCGCTGTCGTTCTGGGTGCGAAAGACGATGCCCTCGCGCTCCAGGTTGCGGCGCACGCGGTTGTGGTTGGAGAGCGAGCCGTTGTGCACCAGGCACAGGTCGAGCCCGGTCGAGAACGGGTGCGAGCCGTCGGTGGTGACCCGGCTCTCGGTCGCCATCCGCGTGTGGCCCAGCGCGTGGCTCCCGTCCAGATCCGACAGGTGGAACCGCTCGGCGAAGCTCCGCGGCAGCCCGACCTCCTTGTAGAGCTCGATGATGGAGCCCGCGCTCATCAGCCGCACCTCGGGGTGGGCCACCGCGACCCAGAGCTCGGCGGCGCCGGCCTCGGCCGCCAGGTGCACCACGGCGTGGTTGGCGCGACGCTGGAGCTTCACCGGCCCGCCGAACTCCCGCTCGGCAGCCTCCGCGAGCTCATCCCACGGGTAGTCCTCGTCGGGGTGCTGCAGCGTCAGCTTGCAGCCGCCCTCCGCCGCCGGCTCGCGGTAGAAGGCGACGCCCGCGGAGTCCGGCCCCCGGTCGTTCATCTGGATCAGCATGGCCTCCAGGTGCCGGCCGAGCTCTGCCTTTATGGCATCCGATTTGGCGAACAGTCCAACGATTCCGCACACACCCGCGGCGCTCCTTTGCTCTAGAACAGGGTCAGGTAGCTCTTGACCTCCCACGGCGTGACCTGCTCGTGGTAGGCGTTCCACTCGTCCTGCTTGGTCTTCACGTAGTAGTCGATGTAGTCCTCGGTGCCGGTGTGGCCGAAGGCCTTTCGCAGCACCTCGTTCTGCTCGAGGTTTCGCGTCGCGTCCAGCAGGTTGGCGGGCAGCAGCTCGATGCCGCGCTCCTTCAGCTGCGCGGGCGTGAGCTCGTACAGGTTGTCGTCGTTGTGCGGCCCCGGGTCGAGCTCGTGCTCGATGCCGTCGAGGCCCGCGGCGAGGATGGCCGCCATCCCGAGGTACGGGTTGCAGGCGCCGTCCACGGTGCGATCCTCGACGTGCCCGCCGGGGAGCCGCAGCATCTGGGTGCGGTTGTTGGCGCCGTGGGTGATGAAGATGGGCGACCAGGTGGCGCCGGACGTCGGCGTGCCCGCGGTGGTGGTGAGCCGCTTGTAGCTGTTGACGGTGGGCGCGGTGATGGCGATGTAGGCGTCGGCGTGCTTCTTCAGGCCGCCCGTGAAGTGGTAGCCCAGCTGCGAGAGCCCGAGGCCGTTGGGGTCGTTGTCGTCCTTGAAGAGATCCTTCTGGCCCGACTCGTCCCAGAGGCTCATGTGGAAGTGGCCGCCGTTTCCGGTGAGGTGCGAGAACGGCTTGGGCATGAACGTCGCGAGCATCCCGCGCTCCTGCGCCATGGCATGCACCATGTAGCGGAAGAAGATCGCGCGGTCGGCGGTGATCAGCGCGTCTGCGAACTCGAAGTTCGACTCGAACTGGCCGTTTGCATCCTCGTGGTCGTTCGCATACGAGCCCCAGCCGAGCTGGTTGATGTAGCGCGAGAGCGTCGAGAGGAACTCGTACTGGCGGGTGAGGCCCTTCATGTCGTAACAGGGCTGGGCCAGGTTGTCGAGCGGGTCGGCCAGCTCGATGCCGCCGTCGGCGGACTCGCGCAGCAGGAAGAACTCGAGCTCCATGCCCACCTTGAACGTGTAGCCAAGGCTCTTCGCGCGCTCCAGCTGGCGCCGCAGGATGGTGCGCGGGCAGTACGGCCACTCCTCGCCCAGCACCGTGATGTCGCAGGCAAACCGCGCGAGGCCGGGCTTGAAGGGGACCGGCGTATAGGTGCTGATGTCCGGCACCGCCATCATGTCGGGCGAGGCGGGGGTCTGGCCAATTGGGCCGGCGGCGAATCCGGCGAAGCCGGCGCCCTCGGTCACCATGTTCTCCCAGTTGGTGATCGGCACCAGCTTGGCCGACGGCTTCCCGTTCATGTCCACGAACTGCGCGAACACGAACTCGATGCCGTCTGCCTCCGCGGTCGCGCGAACCTGATCGAGCTCCGTCATTCGTCCCTCTCCCGTATCGCCGTCAGACAAGAATGCCGATTGTATACGATCCGTCATGGAGTGGAACCGCTACCCAGCCATTCGATCGTCGATTCGATCTACGGCAGCCTCCGGCGAGAGATCGCAAGCGGTGCGCTGCCGCCCGGCCACAGGCTGCACCAGGCCGACATCGCCCAGCAGCTGGGCACGTCGCGCACCCCGGTACGCGAGGCGCTGGCACGCCTGACCGCCGATCAGCTGGTGGAGTTCCACCCCAACCGCGGGTTCTTCGTGGCCACCATGAGCGAGTCGCGCACGCGCGCGGCAGTCGAGGTGCGGCTCCTGACCGAGCCCATCGTCGCGCGCCTGGCCGCCGAGCGGCAGCCGGCCGAGGCGCTCGAGCGGATGCGCGTGGCCATCGCGGCCGAGGCCGCTGCCACCGACCCCTGGGAGGCGTACGAGGCCAGCCGCGAGTTCCACCTCGCGCTCGCCGACGCGTCCGCCAACGAGTTCTTCCAGCGGCTGGCCGACCAGCTGTGGGCGGCCGACCTGGGCCGGCCGCTCTACCAGGCCTACGTCAGCCTGGCCGGCGCCGGGTGGATTCCCGGCGATGCCGCCGAGCACGCCGCCATTCATCAGGCGGTGGCCGCAGGCGACGCGGATGCGGCCGAGGCGGCGGTGCGCCACCACATCGACGCCGCGCAGGCCTACATGGGCGCGGTGATCGAGCTGTCGTCAGCCGGGGCGGCCGAGGGCGTGCTCGAGCCGTAGCAGCTTCAGCTCGATCTCGATCATCAGCCAGTCCTCGTTGGCGACGTCGAGGCCCGTCAGATCCTGGATGCGCCGCAGGCGCTGGCGCAGCGTGTTGGGGTGCACGAAGAGCGTCTGGGCGGCGGCCGCGATGTTGCCGCGGCGCTTGAGGAACTCCTCAAGCGTCGAGAGGAGCTGCGAGCGGTGCCGGCGGTCGTACTCCACCAGCACCTTGAGCGCGTCGCCGCGGGGGTCGCGCACGCGGCCGTCCTGGCCCACCCGCAGCAGGTACTTGTATGCGCCGAGATCGTCGAACCCCACCACGCTCGGCTCGGGGCTGACGATCGCCGCGGCGGCAACCGCCTGCTCGGCCTCCTCGAAGCCCGTCCGGAAGCTCTGCGGCCCCTCGCAGCGCTGGGAGAGGCCGATCGCGAGCGGGTGGTGCGCGTTCAGCGTCGCGTGGAGCTCGCGCAGCTTCGCCACGGCCGCCTTCTCGCCGCCGACGTCGAGCCGGATGAGCCCGCGAAGCGCCGCGTCGCGGCGGTCGAAGATCGAGCCCGGGAAGGCGCGGGTCGCGTTGGTCTCGAGCGCGGCGGCGACGTCGTCCCAGCTGCGCTGCGCCGCTCCGGGGCGGGGCACGGCCTGCATCACCAGGTGCCCGCGGCCCAGATCGCAGCCCAGCGCGCGGGCCCGGTCGGAGAGCTCGTCGGCCGGCGCTGTGGCGCGGGCCAGATCCTCCAGCAGATCCTTGATCGCGTTTCGCTCGGTGAGCCGCTCGATGAGCTCCACCTTCTTGATCGCGACGGCCGTCTGGCCGGCGATCGACGCGGCGATCTCGCGCTCCTCGGCATCCATCCGCTGCCCGTCGGGGATCCGCAGCGCCAGGAAGCCGACCAGCTCGTCGGCGGCCACCAGCGAGAGCACGGCGGCCGAGCCGCGCGTGTCCATGCCCCAGAGCCGTGTGGCCAGACGTCCACCCTCGCCGGTGCGCCGTGCGAGCTCGACGCCCATCTCGTGCGCGGTGAGCGGCGCCGGCGGCGCGGCCTCGGGCGGCCAGCTGCTGCAGAGCAGAAGGCTCCCGCCGGAGGGGTCCACCACGTAGAGCTGGCAGGCGTCCACCGTCAGCAGCCGGTGTGCGCGCTTGGTGACCGCCGGCAGCAGATCCTCGAGCCGCGGCGCGCCGGCCACCGCGCGGGCCATGTCCGCGAGTCCCTCGACCAGCGCCAGGCGCCTGCGCGTGTCCTGGTAGAGCCGCGCGTTCTCGATCGCGCCGGCCACGAGGGTGGCGGAGTGCATCAGGAAGTCGGAGTCGGCCTGCGTGAACTCGCGCGGCGCCTCGGCGTGCAGCGCGATCACGCCGATCACGGTGCCGGACTTGTCGTTGAGCGGCACGGCCACCAGCGACTGGTAGTCCTCCTCCTCGGCCTCGGGCACGATCTTCACGCGCGGATCGGCCAGGGCGTTGTCGCCCAGGAACACCGGCTGGTTGTTGGCCGCCACCCACCCGGCGAGCCCCTCGCCGTGCTCGAAGCGCAGGCGGCCCACAAGCGCACCGTAGGGCTCGGATACCGACCGCAGGGTCAGCGCGCCGTCGGCGGGGTCCACGAAGTAGACGAAGCACGCGTGGCAGTCGATCGCATCACTGATAACCTCGACGATCGCACGCAACACCCGGTCGAGGTCGAGCGTCGAGGAGACCGTGTTGATGATCTGATGGAGGTAGCGGCTGTCAACGCCACGCCGCGCGGTTGCCGGGGCACTGTCCGGCATGTCCGCGGATGTGTGCGAAACCGACATATCCAGATGGTACAGGTGCACGCTGGTGCATCGCAGTCACAACCGGATTGGCGCCCAAAGCGGGGTTCGGTGTCCACTCCGGCATGCACATCCCGCCACGAGGTGGCGCAACCACCATAGACCGCGACCCTGCAAGCGCAGTAACATTATTTGAGCCTATTTTCGACGAAGGGAGACCCGGATGGCAACGGTCACCGAGTCTGCGATGAACGGACTTGATCCGATGTTCCAGCCCGACTGGTATCTGGACGACGAGCAGCTCGCACTGCTCGAGCGGTTGAAGGAGATCTGCGAGGAGACCATCCGGCCGCTCGCTGCGGAGAACGACCGCACCCTCACCTTCCCGCGCAAGAGCCTCGAGGCGCTTGCGGCGGACGGCTTCCTCGGGCTCATGCTCCCGAAGGAGTGGGGCGGGCTCGGCCAGAACCACGTCATGTACGCGAACGTGACCGAGACCATCGCCCGCTACGGCGACGCCTCGTGCGCCATGTGTTACACGATGCACACCGGTGCCGTCGAGGCGCTCAAGCTGCGCGCGACGCCCTACCTGATCGAGAACTACCTGAAGAAGGTGCGCGAGGGCCTCATCGGCACGCTCTCCTTCTCCGACCCCGAGACCGGGTCGCACTTCTGGTACCCCATCGCCTCGGGCGCCCGGCGCGTCGACGGCGGGTTCGAGGTGCTGAAGAAGGCGTCGTGGACCACGTCGGCCGGGTTTGCCGACTTCTACGTGCTGCAGACCACCTCGCCGGACTACAACGGCGACTACTCCAACCTCTCGGTGTTCGTCGTCGACAAGTCGGAGATCATCGCCAAGCCCGAGGAGTGGGACGCGATGGGCCTGCGCGGTAACCAGTCCGGCACGCTCCTGCTCGACTGGAAGTTCGTGCCCGAGGAGCAGCTGGTCGGTGAGGTCGGCGACGGCGCGTTCTCCAACGACGAGTCTGTTGACCCGAACTTCCTGATCGGCTCGTCCGGCACGTGGAACGGCATCTCGCTGGGCGCGATCGACATCGCGATCCGGCACACCACGCGGAAGACCCACAAGGACGTGGGCCTGCGCGTGTGTGACTACCCGACCATCCAGGACGCGGTCGGCGAGGCCATCATGGACACCAACGCCTCGCGTCTGCTGACGTTCGGCGTGGCCCATGCGCTCGACCTGGTGTCGGACAACTCGCAGATCACCATCACCGATGAGCTGAAGCGCGGCAACTACCTGCCGTGGCTCTGGCAGATCAAGTTCACCGCGGCCAAGAACGTGGCCCACGTGGTCGACAAGATGCTGCACTGCTGCGGCGGCACGGCATACAAGAAGGAGCCGCTCCAGCTCGAGCGCTACCTGCGCGACGGCAAGGCCGGCTGGGTCATGGGCCCCACCAACGAGGTGCTGCGGCAGTTCGTCGGCAAGACCGCCCTGCTCGGCATGGAGTCGCTCGACTACTGGAACGTCGTCATCAACCAGCGCGCCCTCTCCAACGAGATCAAGAAGATGACCTCGGACGAGAAGCGCGAGCTGGGCGAGAAGCTGCTCGCAGAGGCAAACGCCGAGTAGCACCACGCGCAGGCTCCGGGTGAATAGACGGTGCCAGGCACCGTCTATTCACCCGGCCCGCCTACGCCTGTTCGGCCTTGATGTCCCAGTTGCGCGTGAGCTGGGCCACCGCGCGCTTGTGGCGGCGGTGCACCAGCGGCCGGATGTAGAGGAACCACGACAGGAGCGAGACCGCGAGGCCGGCGAAGATCGAGACGGTCTGGCCGGTGAGCGCGACCACCAGGACGATGATCGCAAGCACGCTCACGATGGCCACGCTGACCATCTGGTAGCGCTTCGTGAGGGTCAGGATCGCGCCGTACTCGGCGCTTGGGATCGTCGAGGTGTCGTAGGTCTTGCCGCACTTCGGGCACGTCCACGTCTGCCCGTAGCCCGCCATGCCCGACTCGCCGCAATCGCAGGTGAGAGTTATCTGTGGTGGCTTCACAGCGATGTATCTTTGCCCACGTCCGGCCCGCTGGCAAGGGCGCTTCGACACAAACGGTGCTGGGAATCCTTGACTTTCGTCCGATCCATCATGTTTGATCCGCGGATTCAGTCTTTTTCGATGCTGGACTCCTAGGAGGTTTTTATGGCGACCGCTGTGGTCGAGGAACGAGAACTCCTGAAATCGATCAGCTGGTTCGACGGGTTCGTCGTCGCGCTGGCAAACCCGAGCTTCCTGATCACGAGCCTCGGTGGCTCGGTGTTCAGCCTCGGTGGCTGGGGAGCCGCGATCCTCTGGACGGTGTCGGTGGTTCTCGGCGCCCTGCACAACTACATCTACTCCGAGACGGCCGCCATGTTCCCCAAGCTCTCGGGCGGCATCGCCATCTACGCGCACGAGGCGTGGAAGAAGTACTTCTCGTTCGTCGGTCCGATCGCCGCCTTCGGCTACTGGATCGGCTGGTCCGTGGTGCTCTCCGCCACGGGCGTCGTCGTGGGCTTCCTCGTCCAGAACGAGTGGTACACGGGCTCCGAAGCGGCCGGCTCGAGCTGGAACCACACGTGGTCCATCGCGGGGCAGACCATCTACTTCAACTTCCCGATCGCGCTCACGATCGCGATCATCCTCATCATCTGGGTCTTCAACGTGGTCGGCATGCGGCCGGCCGTGTGGGTCGGGTACGTGACCGGCGCCCTGCTGATGATCCCGCTGGCCGCCATGATCGTGCTGCCCTACCTCACCGGTGACTGGCACTCCTCCAACCTGCACAACAACATCAGCGCGACCGCCGGCTCGCTCGGCACCAGTAGCTTCACGCTGATCATCGTGTGGCTCTACGCAATGTGCTGGTCGGCCTACGGCATGGAGTGCTGCGCCACGTTTGCACCCGAATATCACGACACGGCCCGGGATACGCCAAAGGCGCTGCGCGTTGCAGCCATCTTCGGCGTCATCACCTACGGCCTCCTGCCGATGGGTGCGATGGGCACGTTCGGCGACCAGAACATCACGGTCGCAAACCTCTACACGTTCATGCCCGCGACCCTGCACATCCTCTTGCCCAGCTTCCTGGCCAGCATCGCGATCATCTCGCTCTGCGCGGGAATCGTGCTGGCCATGAACACGGCAACGGCGGACGGGTCGCGAGCGCTCTACGGCATCTCGCAGGACGGGATGACCATCAAGTGGTTCGGCAAGCTCAACTCGAAACACGTGCCGGCGAACGCAATGACGCTCGACGCGGTGCTGAACATCATCCTGCTCTGCACCTATGCGTATGACCCGCAGGGGGCGATCAAGATCCTGATCTTCTCCAACCTGGGCTACGTGCTGTGCCACGTGTTCGCGATGTCCGGGTTCCTGCTCCTGCGGGAGGACCGGCCCAACTGGCCACGGCCGATCGCGGTCAGCAGGCTCTGGGTGCCGATCGCCGGGTTACTTGCAGCCTTCGACCTGCTGATGCTGGTCTGGGGCGGCTGGAACTCGGGCCTGGCCTGGGGTAACACGTCAAAGACGGTGGTGTTCCAGGGCATCGGCATCCTGATGATCGCCGCGGTGCTCTACATCATCCGCGTCGTGATCCAGGAACGGAAGCCGCTGAAGCTGCGGCTCTGGGCCCCGGCGATGCCCGACGACGTGCCGCCTGTCGGCGCGGCGGTTGACTGACCGATAGATGCCGGAGGGCGGCCCGTCCCGGGCCGCCCTCCGCAAAGAATGTGTCGCGGCCCCCTTGCCGCGGGGGCCCCGGTGGGGGAGACTACGACGCGTGAAGGTCAGGGGGTCTACCACGATCGAGCCGCCGGTCGAGACACCGGCGGGCAACTCCCGCGTCGGGATCGTGATGCTGGCCACGCTCGCGGTCCCGTTCGACCCCGAGGCCGTGCGGGTCGCGGCCCAGGCAGCGCTCGAGACCAACGCGCGGCTGATCGTGCTGGACGCGGTCGAGCGGCCCTTCTGGCCGCTTGCGATCACGCTGCGCTACGCCGAGCTCGAGGAGGACGAGGATCGCGATCAGATCAAGCACCTCGTCGCCCAGATGGTGGGCCTCGGCCTCGAGGTGGAGCACCTGCGCATCGCCTGCGCCAAGCCGGTGGATGCCGTGCTCGACCTGGCCGGCGAGTATCAGGCCGGCCTGCTGGTGCTGGGCCCGGATCGCTCGCGGTTTCGCCCGCGGCTCTTTGCCCGCATCGCGCGCAAGGTGCGAAAGCGGGCACCCTGCCTCTTCTGGGTCGCGGGCGAGGGTCTCTAGGCGGCGACCGGCCGCGTGCCGCCCACGCGGTCGCGGACCCACGCGAGGAGGGCGTCGTCGCTCACCGGCCGGCTGAGGAGAAAGCCCTGCGCCGCGTCGCAGCCCATCGTGCGCAGCCGGTCGTAGACCGCCTGGGTCTCGACGCCTTCGGCCACCACTCCGAGGCCGAGGTTGTGGGCCATGTCGATGGTCGACTTGACGATGGTGGCGTCGCCCTCGCTCTCGGTCATGTTCAGCACGAACGACTTGTCGATCTTCAGATCGCTCACGTGCAGCCGCTTCAGGTAGCCCAGCGATGAGTAGCCCGAGCCGAAGTCGTCGATCGAGATCTTCACCCCGAGGCGGCTCAGCTGCTCGAGCACGGCGGCGGCGCGCTCCGGGTCTGCCATCAGCACGCTCTCGGTGATCTCCAGCTCGAGGCGGCTGGGCGGGACGCGCCACGTCCCCAGCATCCGCTCGATCTCGTCGGGCAGCTGGATGTCGATGAGGTCACGCGTCGAGAGGTTCACCGAGACCGCCAGCTCGATGCCGGCCGAGAACCACCGCGCCGCCTCGCGCACCGCTGCGTCGAGTGCGAAGAGGGTGAGCGATCGGATCAGCCCGCTGCGCTCGGCCAGCGGGATGAACTGGTCGGGCATCATCAGCCCGTGCTCGGGGTGGTGCCAGCGCATCAGCGCCTCGGCGCCCACCACGCGGCCGTCCGCGAGGCTCACCTTGGGCTGGTAGTGCATCTCCAGCTGGCGCCGCGGCTGGGCGTTTCGCAGGTCGCCGGCCAGCTGGAGACGCGAGGCGTCGGCGCCGGCCGCGCCCGGCTCGTAGAGCTCATAGCCGGTGCGCTTGCCCTTGGCGGTGTACATGGCGACGTCGGCGTGCTGCATGAGCTGGTCGAAGTCGGCGGCGTGATCGGGGAAGCACGCGATGCCGATCGAGGCCTCGACGTCGAGCGTCACCCCCTGGATGCCGAACGGCTGCTCCAGCACCTTGTGGATGCCGCGGGCCAGGAAGAGCGCCGACTGCGGGTCGGGCAGGTGCGGGACGAGCACGCCGAACTCGTCGCCGCCCAGCCGGGCCAGCGTCTGTGCCGGGCCGAGGGTCTGCTGGATGCGCGGGGTGATGGCCTGCAGCAGCAGGTCGCCGGTGTGGTGGCCCAGGGTGTCGTTGATCTCCTTGAAGCGATCGAGGTCGATCAGGAGCAGGGCGACACGCTCACCCGCGCCGGCCGATGCCTCCAGCGCATCCACGCCGCGGCCCTGGAAGAGGGTGCGGTTGGGGAGGCCGGTGAGGCTGTCGGTGCCCAGCTCGTCGGCGTGGGCATCGAGCTTCCGCGCGGCGCGCATCACCATCCGGAAGAGCACCGCGTAGAGCAGGCCGAGGCCGAGGATCAGCACCAGGTCGAGGTTTCGGGTGTCGCCGGCGATGGAGGCGGCCAGCGGCGCGTCGGGGATGTAGACCTCGAACGCGCCCACCGCGCGGCTCTTGCCCGGCTGGGTGATGGGCACGTAGACCTCGAGCAGGCTGCCGTACTGCTTCAGGATGTCGGCGTTGTCCTGCTCGGTCGTGAGCCGCTGCGATGGATGCAGCGTCTCCACCGCGTTCTCCTCGCCCCCGAGCACGTCCAGCAGCTCGTCCGACGGCGTGGGGTGGGTGCCGATCAGCTCGTGCTTGGTGGAGTAGAGCAGCTGCCGGTCGGCCGACCAGATGTTGACCCGCGCGAACTTCATGGCGTGCTGGGAAGCGATCGCCGCCTGCAGCCTGGCCTCGTTCACGGGGTCGAGCCGCTGGTCCTGCGCGAGATCGCCCGAGACGATCCCCGAGAGGCCCGCCTGGGTGGCGAACTCGACGCCCTGCACCGTCGAGTTGGTGCTCCGGCTGCGGATCTGGTTGCCCAGCACCGTGGCGAGCGCGAGGCCGAGCAGCAGCACCGGAACCGCGCTTGCCAGCGCGAAGGTACCGAGAAGGCCGAGCCTGAGGTGTGGGCGGGGGACGAAGCGCACGATGCGGGATCTCGCAAGGACGAGATTGCATCGACCGATTCAAAGACGCGCTTGAGGCTGGGCTACCAGCCGCCGGCGATGCCGATGACGCGTCCCTGGGGGATCAGCGCGTCCTCGTCGAGGCCGCCGAACGCTCCGCGGTGGAAGATGAGCGGCTCGCCGCCGGAGCCCTCGAAGTCGGTCACCTCGCCTACGACCAGGTCGTGATCGCCGGCGGTGAAGATGTGCGCGGTCTCGCAGCGCAGGATCGCGAGCGAGTGTCGCACGACGACGTAGCCTGCGGGATCCAGCACCGTGTGGCCCTCGGGGAACGGCGCGCCGGGCTTGGCGAAGGCGAGCGCGACCTCGCGCTGGCGGCGGTGAAGCACGTTCACGGCGAACTGGTTGCTCTGCTGGATCTTGTCCAGGGTGCGGGTGCCGTGGGCCAGCGAGACCAGGATCATGAGCGGATCGAGCGACACCGAGGTGAACGAGTTGAGGGTCATGCCCGCGCGCGATTCGCCGTAGCGGGCGGTCACGACGGTGACGCCGGTGGCAAACGCGCCGACGACATCGCGGAAGTCGATGCGCCGGGTTGGGTCGTGATGCGTGGCCATGCATGACCATAATAGGCCCGTGCCGCCCACAGGTCGACCCGCAGAGCGCCGCCTTGCAGCGGTGGAGCGCGCGATGCGCGTGCTGGACGCATTCATGCAGGTGCAGGGCGATGCCCGAAACACCGACCTCGCGCGCATCACGGGCATCAACCCATCGACGGTCTCGCGCACGCTCTCGACGCTGGTGGACGCCGGCTACGTCGAGCATGTGGCAGAGACCGGCCGCTACCGCCTGGGCACCCACCTGCTGGCGCTCTCCAACCACGTGCTGGCCGGCCTCGACCTGCGCGGCATCGCCCGCCGCCACCTGGTCGAGCTCGAGGCCGAGACGGGCGAGACCGCGACGCTCTCGGTGCCGGCCGAGCGCGATGCAGTGACGGTGGACTTCGTGCCCAGCCGGGCATCGGTTGCGAGCATCGCGCGGGTAGGGCGGCCCAGCATCGGCCACGCCACCGCCACCGGCAAGATCGGCTTGGCGTTCGGGGTGGCGGTCACGCCCGCGCCGGAGCTCGAGCGCTACACACCGCTCACCATCACCGACCGGGCCGCGCTGGACGCAGAGGTCACAGCGGTGCGCGAGCAGGGCTGGGCGCGGGCGGAGGGAGAGCGCGAGCCGGATCTGAACGCAATTGCCGCCCCGGTGTTCGGCGCCGCGGGCGACCTGGTGGCCGTCATCGGCCTGCAGGGCCCCTCGGCCCGCTTCGACACGGCAGCCCAGGACGCCGCCCTCCCGGCCCTGCTGGCCCACTCCGAAGCGATCTCCCGCGCCCTGGGTCACGCCTAGGAGCCTGGAGTCGATTGTTGCGGCGGCGTTACGCGTCGCCCGCGTTCCTTGACGCTGACCGGCCCCCGGACTAGGGTGAGCTCAGAAATGGAAATGCCATTGCCACTGGGGCAATGAATCGAACAAAGGACGTCCATGAGCCTGCCGTCGCACGCCAAGTACCTCGTCATCGGAGCCGGGATCCACGGCCTCTCATCCGCCTGGCACCTCGCCAAGGAGCAGACAGCGAGGGGTGAGGAGCCCGACGTGCTGGTCATCGACAAGACCGGCGTGGGCGCCGGCGCCTCGGGCATCGCCTGCGGCGTCATCCGCAACAACTACTTCCAGCCCGCCATGAGCGAGCTGATGGCCGCCAACGTCGAGGTCTGGGAGCAGGATCCGGAGGCGTTCAGCTTCCACGAGGTGGGCTACATCGCCCTCGGCGCCGAGCGCCAGATCGGCGACCTCACCGAGGTCAGCAAGCGGCACGACGCCATCGGCTACCCGTCCGAGCTGATCGTCGGCGAGAACGAGGTGCGCGAGCACATGAAGGCGATGTTCCCCGACTGGCGCGCCCAGGGCGTCCACGTCGCGCTCCACGAGGAGAAGGGCGGCTTCGCCAACAACATGGCCTCGCTGCACGGTCTCGCCGCCAAGGCCAAGCAGGCCGGCGCGAAGATCGTGGACGGCGTCCGCGTCACCGGCTTCGACACCGACGCCTCCGGCGCGGTCACCACGGTCAAGACCGACCAGGGCGACATCCAGGTCGAGCAGGTCGTGGTCGGCGTCGGCCCGTGGATCGAGCAGATCTGGACGATGCTGGGCCTCCCCAACACGCTCGACGTCCACACGCCCGACGGCCAGGTCAACAAGGACCTCGACATGTGGACGTACTGGTACCTCCAGGAGGGCGAGATCGGCGTCGATCCCAAGCTCCTCTCGCTCGAGGACGGCTCCATGCCGCCGGTGCTGCACGTCGACTCCGACGCGCCGCTCTACGACGACGAGGGCAAGCTCATCACCGATGAGTTCTGGGGCAACTACTTCAAGCAGGATCTCCACGGCGTGCAGGGCGGCGCTGCGCCGATCGTCGTCGGCCACGAGTACGAGGTCGACCCGTACCCCACCGCATCGGTCGAGGGCGACTTCGCCGACATGTGGTGCGCCTCGCTCTCGCACTGCATGAAGCGCTTCGAGGGCAAGCGCGCCACGTACAAGAACATCCGCTCGGGCGGCGTCGGCTGCTTCACCGTCGATAGCTTCCCCGTGTTCGACTACATGCTGCCCAACGTCTACGTCATCGCCGACTCGAACCACGGCTACAAGATGATCGGCGTCGGCCGCGAGGTCGCGCGCGTCATGACCGGCGGCGAGTCGAAGGTGCTGAAGCCGTTCACGTACGAGCGCTTCGCGACCGGTGCGCTGCACCCGGTCTCGAACTCGCCCTACCCCTGGAGCTGAACCCGGCTGCGGCGGTGAATCAATGGTGCCAGGCACCATTGATTCACCGCGGCGCAGGGTGCTCAGTGGACCGGCGGTTCCCAGCCCTCGAGCACGGGCGGCTTCCAGTCGGTGCCGACGATGCGCGAGTTCTCCACCCACGGCCCCAGCTCGGGCTGGGGGAACTTGCAGTGCTTCTCCTTCATCAGGATCCCGTACGAGTTCCCTGACGTGAGGTGCTTGATCAGCACCTTCCGCGCGAACTCGTCCTCGCGCCCCTCGGGGATGTCGAAGTAGATCTTGATGAAGCAGTTGGAGTACCGGTCGAACACGGCCGGCGTGCCATCCTCCTCGAGCAGGTTGATGTCCTCCAGCCAGTTGATGTCCTTGCCGGGCGTCGCGGCCATCAGGTCGATGTCCTGCACCAGCGAGATGTCCTCCTGGTACTCGAACCGCTTGCCCGCCATGAACTCGGCGTCGATCGAAGTGTGCTTCTCTGGCTCTCTGACGCTCACGATCAGTCTCCCGTCGCTTCGAGGTGAGCTTCGCGGATTGCCTCTTCCTCGTGCTTCTTCTCGAGCAGCTGCTTGATCTCGGCCAGCGTCTGCTGCTCGGTCACACCGGGGATGTAGGTCGTGCCGGCCAGCGGGACGCGCGCCATGGCGGCGGCCTCGGTGGTCAGCGCGCACAGATCCTCGGGCTCGAGGCTGTGGATGTTGGTCTTGCCGCACGCGCGGGCAAGCATCTGCACCTCGAGGGTGAGGGTGTGCAGGAAGTTGTAGACGCGCTCGGATGCGTCCTCCACCCGCAGCCGCTTGCGCAGCTCGGGATCCTGCGTGGCAACGCCCACCGGGCAGCGGCCGGTGTGGCAGTGGTAACACGAGCCCGCGGGAACGCCCACGGTGCCCTCGTAGTCGGTGACCCCGGGGATCTCCTTGTTGCAGTTGAGCGCCATCAGCGCCGAGTGGCCGATGGCCACCGCCTTCGCGCCGAGTGCGATCGCCTTGGCGACGTCGCCCCCGTTTCGGATGCCGCCGGCGACGACCAGGTCGATCTGGTCGGCCAGGCCGACGTCCTCGAGCGCCCTGCGGGCCTCGGGGATCGCCGCCATCAGCGGGATGCCGGTCTCCTCGGTGGCGATGTGCGGGCCTGCGCCGGTGCCGCCCTCGGCGCCGTCCAGGTAGATGATGTCGGGGCCGCACTTGGCCGCCATCCGCACGTCGTCGTACACCCGCGATGCGCCCAGCTTGAGCTGGATCGGGATCTGGTAGTCGGTGGCCTCACGGACCTCCTGGATCTTCAGCGAGAGGTCGTCGGGGCCCAGCCAGTCGGGGTGGCGAGCGGGTGAGCGCTGGTCGATGCCGGCCGGCAGCGAGCGCATCTCGGCGACCTGCTCGGTCACCTTCTGGCCCATGAGGTGGCCGCCGAGGCCCACCTTGCAGCCCTGCCCGATGAAGAACTCACAGGCATCGGCGAGCATCAGGTGGTGCGGGTTGAACCCGTACCGGCTCTGGATGCACTGGTAGTACCACTTGGTGGACTCGTCGCGCTCGGGCGGGATCATGCCGCCCTCGCCGGAGCACGTCGCCGTGCCGGCCATCGAGGCGCCGCGGGCGAGTGCCTGCTTGGCCTCGAGCGAGAGCGCACCGAAGCTCATGCCCGTGATGTACACCGGGATGTCGAGCTCGATCGGCTTCTTGGCAAAGCGCGCGCCCAGGATCGTCTTGGTCTCGCACTTCTCGCGATAGCCCTCGATGACGAACCGGGTCAGCGTGCCCGGCATGAACATCAGCTCGTCCCAGTGCGGGATCGGCTTGAACATCGAGAATCCGCGCATGCGATAACGGCCCAGCTCGGCCTTCACGTGAATGTCATTCATGACCTCAGGCGTGAAGATCCGGCTATGTCCGAGCACGTTCTGCTTTGCGAGGGAGTCTTCTGACATGCGTCCCTCCTTAAAGGACGAGCTTCCGCTCGGAAGGCTCGAGGTTGTCGTAGTTGTAGAGCTTCTTGCCGCAGACGAACTTCTGGAACTCCGGCGGCGTGCCCAGGTCGTAGATCGAGAACTTGCGGTTGATGTACTCGGAGTCGGCGTCCGTCCACTCGCCCGGGACGCAGTCGATGCCCAGGGCCTTGACCTTGCCGCCGACGTAGATGATCCCGTCGTACATGGAGTCACCCAGGCCGGGGCCCGCATCGCCGCAGATGATCTGCCGGCCGCGCTGCATCATGAAGCCGGTCATCGAGCCGACGGAGCCCATCGTGAAGATCAGCCCGCCCTTCTGGTCGATCCCCGACCGGGCGCCGCAGCGGCCCTTGATCACCAGGTCGCCGCCGCGCAGGGCGGCTCCGGTGAGCGAGCCTGCGTTGCCCTCGATCACGACGGTGCCCGACATCATGTTCTCGCACACCGACCAGCCGACGCGGCCTGAGATGTGCACCTCGGGGCCGTCGATGACGCCGCAGCCGAAGTAGCCGAGGCTGCCCTCGAAGTTGATCTTGCAGCGGGTGAGGATGCCGACGCCCAGCGAGTGCTTGGAGCCGGGGTTCTGCACCGTGACTTCCTTGATGCCCCGCTCGTACACGAGGTTTCGGATCTCCAGGTTGATCTGGCGCGTGGTCAGATCGGCCGCGTCGAACACGGCCGAGTCGCCGCTGATCTCCGAGACGTTCGGAACCTCCGCGAACGGCTCGGCGAGACCGCGCGCGTCGTAGGTGATGGCGCTTTCGCCTACCGCGTCCATACCAGTACCTCCCCCTCGTACGGGTCGTAGGTGTCGATCTCGTGGTCGATCACGGCCCGGATTGCGATCTCCTCCGACGCCAGCGCGACCATGTCCTCGCCTTCGTACAGCACCAGGGGCTTCGCGGCCATCTCGTCCTTGGCCACGCCCAGGGCGTCTGCGGTCACGCACATGTAGGTGAACACGCCGTCGAGCTCGTCGAGGCTCGCGTGCATGGCCTCCTCCAGCGTCTGGCCCTCGCTCATCTTCTCGGCCAGGTACACCGCGATGATCTCGGAGTCGCACTCGGACTGGAAGCGGTGGCCGCTTCGCTCGAGCCGGCGGCGCCAGTAGAAGTAGTTGGTCAGCTGGCCGTTGTGCACCACCGCGACGTCCGAGAACGGATACGCCCAGTAGGGGTGCGCGCCGGAGATGTCGACGTCGGACTCGGTGGCCATGCGGACGTGGCCGATGGCGTGGGTGCCGTTGAAGTTGCCCAGGCCGTACTGGCCGGACACGGTCTCGGCGTCGCCCAGATCCTTCACGATCTCGAGCGAGTGGCCCAGCGACAGCACCTCGACGGCCGGCACGTCCTCAACGTAGTCGGCGAGCTTCTTGAGGTCGCCGTCGTACTCGATGGACGCCCGGTAGGCGTAGTCGGTCTCGGCCTCGACGGTGTGCACCTTCGCGCCGATCTCGCGCAGCCGGGCCTCGACCTCGAACCGGTGGCGTTCGAGCCGGTCGGCGAACTCGTAGTCGCGCGCATCACCGGTGTCGGCCAGCGTGTAGCGCATGACGATGTTGGGAGACGGCGGCGCGAAGAGCGCGTAGCCGGTCGAGTCGGGGCCGCGATGCTTCATCGACTGCAGCATCTTGGTCATGTCCTGACCGACGCCGCTGGCTCCGTCTCGATAGATGATTCCTGCGATTCCACACATACTGGTCGCCTTTCGGATGGCGTTCGCAACATGGTCCCGATCCCGCTTGCAGACCGGGGGTAGAGGGGCAAATCGTACCGGTCTCGAGGGCATCCGGGATATAGCCGATCCTCCATACTGAAAGGATCCTTAACGGCGCTGGGCACCGGTTGCCCGGTGCCCAGCCGCTCAGATTCACGAGCTGGTTACGGCAGGACGTCCAGGTACTCCTTGACGTCCCAGTCGGTCACCTCGGCGCAGTAGCGCTCCCACTCGTCCCGCTTGTAGTGGCGGAACACCTTGAACATCTCGTCGGGCAGGGCCGACTGCACCACGTCGTCCTCGTCCAGCGCGTCGAGCGCGTCGCCGAAGGTCATCGGGATCTTCTTGACCTCCTTGCCGCCTGACATCGCCTCGTAGATGTTGCGCTCCTCCGGCGGGCCCGGATCGAGCTTGCGGTTGATGCCGTCCTCCATGCACTTGATGAGCGCGGCAAGCGACAGGTACGGGTTCACGGCCGAGTCCACCGAGCGGTACTCGAACCGGCCCGGCGCCGACACGCGAAGCGCGGTGGTGCGGTTCTGGAAGCCCCAGTCGGCGAAGACGGGAGCCCAGAAGCCGGTGTCCCACAGGCGGCGGTAGGAGTTGACCGTCGAGGCCGTGACCGCCGTGAGCGCCGAGAGGTGCTCGAGCACGCCGCCGATGGCGTAGAGGCCGATCTGGCTGGGCAGCCGCTGGTCGTCGCCCTCGGGCATGAAGGCGTTGGTCTCGCCCTCCCAGAGGGAGATGTTGTGGTGGCAGCCGTTGGCCGACACGCCCATGAACGGCTTGGGCATGAAGCACGGGAACACGTTCAGCTCGCGCCCGACCTGCTTGCAGATCTGGCGGAACGTGGACAGGTTGTCGGCCGTGATCTCGGCGCGGTCGAAGTTGAAGTTCAGCTCGATCTGGCCCGGCGCGTCCTCGTGGTCGCCCTGGATCATGTCGAGGCCCATCGCGGCGCCGTACTCGATCACCTTGTGGATGATCGGCTGGAGCTCGGAGAACTGGTCGATGTGGTAGCAGTAGGGCTTCGTCACGCCGGTGACGTCAGGCGTGCCATCGTCCTTCATCTTGAGCCACATCATCTCGGGCTCGGTGCCGGCGCGAAGGTGCAGGCCGGTCTTCTCGGTGAAGGCGGACTGGATCTGCTTGAGGTTCGAGCGGCAGTCCGACGTCAGGTAGGCGCCGCCGTCCTTCTCGTCCTCGCGGCCGCGGAAGCAGGTGCACCAGACGCGGGCGACCTTCTTGTCCCACGGCAGCACCTGGAACGTCTCGGGCTCGGGGATGCCCACGAGCTCCCAGGCCTCGGCGCCGTAGCCGATGTACTCGCCGTAGCGGTCGGTGAAGAGGTTCGCGGTGGAGCCGTACACCAGCTGGAAGCCCTTGTTGGCCATGGACTCCCAGTGCGGGGCCGGCACGCCCTTGCCCATGATCCGCCCGGTGACGGAGATGAACTGGTAGTAGATGTAGGTGATGCCCTCGGCGTCGATCCGCCTGCGCACCTCGGCGATCTTGTCATCACGGCCATCGGCCGCGACGAACCGTTCAAGGTCGGTCGGCAACGAACTCCTCCTTCGCAGTGACTGCTTCCTCGGTGTGCGGCGTTTCGGCCGGCGGCAAAGGGTATGTCGCTGATCCACCCTTGCGCAATGGCGATCTTAACCACTTGGGCGCAGGTATGAGCATGCGACCGGACATGCCGGGCGCGTCAGGCGCCCGTATCGACCGGCGTGTCGTCGCGGTTTCCCCACTCGTTCCACGACCCGTCGTAGATCTGCGGGCGCGGCCCGCCGGCCAGCTCGATGGCGTGGGCGACCACCGTGGCCGAGACGCCGCCGTTGCAGTAGGCGACTGCGGGCGCGGAGGTGTCGATGCCCGCCTGCTCCAGCTTCTCGGCGAGCTGCTCGGGCGCCAGGAACCGGCCGTCGGCGGCGAGCAGGTCGGTGTAGGGCATGCTGACGGCGCTCGGGATGTGGCCCGCGCGCCTTGCGTGCGCATCCTCGCCCGTGTACTGCGCTTTGGGCCGCGCGTCCACCAGCTGCACGTCGGAGCCGATCGCATCGTGCACCGCATCGATGTCCACCAGGCCGTCGACCTTGCCGGCGCGCACGGGCGGGTTCACCGGCGGCGTCGGCGGCTCGCGGGTCTCCAGCTGGTAGCCCGCGTCCGTCCATGCCTGGAGGCCGCCGTCGAGGAGGTAGGCGGCCTGATGGCCGTAGCTTCGCAGCACCCAGATGATGCGGCCGGCGAGCATGTTCCGGTAGTCGTCGTAGGCCACCACGGTGGTCTCGGCGCCGATCCCCAGGCGTGAGGCGTCCATCTCGAACACGTCGGGTGAGGCCAGCGTGACCGGCACGTCGGACATGCGGTCGGTGAAGTCGTGGCGCCAGTCGGCGAAGACGGCGCCGGGGATGTGCCCCTCGAGATAGCGGTCGAGGTAGGCGCGGTAGCGAGGCTCCTCGGCGGCGACCTCGCCGCGGACGTCCAGGATCCGCACGTTCATGAGGTTCTCCTGGAGCCACTCGGGTGAGACAAGGACGTCCGACGCCATGAGCGGATGGTACCGTCGCCCGGGTGGGCGTCGACGACCGATTCTGGGATCCCATCGAGCAGGCCGAGGCCGAGGAGGTGCTCGGCCGCGGCGTGCGCGTGACCGAGCGGCACCGGCGCTGGCTCTTTGCCGCCTCACGGTGCGAGACGCCCGCGGGCGACGTCTACCTCAAGCGCCAGCCGGCCATGCGCCGGGCGATCGGCCAGGTCGAGTGGCAGCACGCCGTCGCCGCGCACATCGCCGCCGCGGGCGTGCCCGCCACGCGGCCGCGCGGGCTCATCCAGCGCGGCGAGCTCTGGTACGAGCTGTGGGAGCCGGCCGCGGGCGCCGACGCCTACACGGGCACCGACACCTGGGAGCCGTTCCGCTCGCTCGCCCACGTCGAGGCCGCGGGGGCGATGCTCGCCCGCTTCCACCGGGCGGGAGCCGGCTTCACGCCGCTTCGGCCCCAGCCGCAGGCGGGGTTCGTGGTGCAGCTCGGGCCGCTCGACCGGCCGCCTGTCGTCGTGGTTTCCGAGCTCGCCGTCGCCCGCCCGGCGGTCGCCGAGTACCTGGCCGGACGCGACCTCGCGCCCATCGACGCCGCCTACGCCGGGCTCTTCGAGCGGCTCGCGCCGGTGGCGGCCGGCCTGCCGGTCGCGCCGCTGCACGGCGACTGGCAGACCAACAACCTCTTCTTCGCAGGCGACCAGGTCTCGGGCATCATCGACTTCCACCAGACCGACTGCGGGCCGCGGCTGCTCGACCTGGCCGTCGCGATCGAGCGCAACTGCTTCTTCTGGAACCGCATCTCCGCCGGCGACGACGCCGCCTACGACATCGGTCACGCGGCACACCTCATCGCCGCCTACCACCGCGAGCTGCCGCTCACCGCGGCCGAGCGGGAGAGCCTCGTCGACATGGTCGCGATCTGCCAGTTCCAGTACGGCATCTCGTTTCTCGACTACTACTGGGGCGTGGAGCGCGACCGTGCGAAGGCCGACTGGGCCTGGGAGACCTTCGTGCTGGGCCACGCGCAGTGGTGGCAGTCGCCCGCCGGTCGCGAGGCTAGAGCAGCGCTAGCAGCGGCCGTGCCTTGACCAGCGACTCCTCGACCTCGGACGCGGGGTCGGAGTCCCACACGATGCCGCCGCCCACCCAGAGGTGGATCTGGCCCTCGGCGATCGCGAACGTGCGAATGGTCAGACCAAGATCGACGTCGCCGTTGGGGGTGACCGTGCCGAGCGCCGCCATCGAGGCGCCGCGGCCCACGGGCTCGAGCCGCGCGATGTGATCGATCGCCGAGATCTTGGGCGCGCCGGTCACCGATCCGCCCGGGAAGGTGGCGCGAAGGAGCGCGGCGAGGCCCACGTCGGGCCGCAGCGTCCCGGCCACGGTCGAGATCATGTGGCGCACGCCTGCCATCGGCGACTCGGTCATGAACGACGGCACGTGGATCGAGCCCGGCTCGCACACGCGGCCCAGGTCGTTTCGCTCGAGATCGACGATCATCATGTGCTCGGCGCGGTCCTTTGCGCTGGCTGCGATCGGGCCCCCGCTGCCCGCCGGGCGCGTGCCCTTGATCGGCATCGTCTCGACGTAGCGGCCCTGCGTGCGCAGGAAGAGCTCGGGCGTGGCCGACACCACCGACCAGCCGTCGCCGTGCATGTCCATCGCCCACGCGCCCGCGACCGGCGCGAGCCGGGGCAGCACGCCGCGCGGATCGCCGGCGAACGGCGCCTGCATGTGCTGCACCAGGTTCACCTGGTAGACGTCGCCGCGGCCAATCGCCTCGCGGGCGGCGGTCACCGCGGCTGCATACTCGGCAGGCGACCACGTCGGGACGAAGGTGCCCACTCGCGCCTCGCCGGGTGCGGGCGGATCGGAGCGGCGGTGCACGTGGCAGGCGAGGTCGGGCAGGGGGCACGGCTCCGGCGGCTGCAGCTCGGTCACGCCGCCGAGGCTCGCGGCAAGCCGGTAGCCCAGATAGAGATCGGCGACCACGGCGCCGGCGGTCGCCTCAGCGCCGGGCGTGACGGCGAATCCCGCGTCGGCCAGGAACGCCTCGAGCTTGCCGAATGGATCCCGCGATCCCGGATCGAGCACCAGCCAGCGGCCGGTGCGGTGGTGGGGGAGCAGTGCGCTGTCGATGCCTTATCGTAGATCGCATGGCACTCCTCCCACACCCACGGGCGGTGCTGTTCGATTTCAACGGCACCATCTCCGACGACGAGCCGGTGCTTGCGCGCATCTTCGCGCGCATGTTCCAGGAGATCGGGATCGAGGTCTCGGCCGACCTCTACTTTGCCGAGTTCGCCGGCTACTCCGACCCCGAGATCGTCGAGCGGATGCTGCGCTGGTTCGATCGCTGGGACGAGGATCTCGCCGCCCGGCTGCTCCAGCGCCGGTCGGAGCTCTACTTCGAGGAGGTCGCCGTGGCCTCACCGGTGCTGCCCCGGGCCGCGGCGTTCGTGCGCGAGGTGGCGGCGCGCGTGCCGGTGGCGATCGCCTCGGGTGCTGCGGGCGCGGAGATCGCCGAGGTGCTGCGGATCTCTGGTCTGACCAATCTCTTCGAGGTCGTGGTCTCGGCCGAGGACGTGGAGCGGGGAAAGCCCGACCCCGAGGGCTATCTCCTGGCGCTCGAGCGCCTCAACCGGGGCCTGGCACAGCCGGTCGCGGCGGCCGATGTGCTGGTGTTCGAGGACTCGCCGATGGGGGTCGAGTCGGCGAAGGCCGCAGGCATGTGGTGCGTCGCGGTTGAGGGCACCACGCCGGTCGATCGACTGGGCGATGCCGATGCGATAGTGTCTGCGCTGGACTGGTCTATACCAATCGTCGAAGGGTGGGGGCAACATGCGCACTGAGGCACGGGCGGTCGTCATCGGCGGCGGCGTGGGTGGCTGCAGCATCCTCTACCACCTGGCGAAGATGGGCTGGAGCGACGTCGTGCTGGTCGAGCAGTACGGCCTCACGCACGGCTCCACGTGGCACTCGGCGGGCCTCGTCGGCCAGCTTCGCTCCACCGTCAGCCTCACCCGGATGATGCAGTACTCCGTCGGCCTCTATGCAGAGCTCGCCGAGGAGACCGGCAAGGATCCGGGATGGCACGAGCTCGGCGGTCTTCGGCTCGCCTCGTCCCAGGCGCGGTATGAGGAGATCCAGCGCCAGGCCGGCTGGGGCAAGAGCTTCGGCCTGCCCATCGAGATCGTGTCGGCGAAGGAAGCGCAGGAGATGTTCCCGCTCATGTCCACCGACGGCGTGCTCGCAGCGGCCTTCCTGCCGCGCGACGGCTACCTCGATCCCAGCCAGCTCACCTTCGCGCTGGCCGACGGGGCGCGGCTACGCGGCGCCGAGATCGAGCAGCGCACGAAGGTGCTCGACATCACGCTGAAGAACGGCCGCGTGCACGAGGTCGTCACTGACAAGGGCACCATCCGCACCGACGTCGTGGTGTGCGCCGGGGGCATGTACACGCCGCAGGTCGCCCGGCTCGTGGGCGTGAACGTCCCGATCATCCCGTACGCCCACGAGTTCCTCGTCACCGAGACGTTCGATCCGCCGCTGGCGCCGCTGCCCACGCTGCGCGATCCCGACAACCTCATCTACTACCGCACCGAGGTCGGCGGGCTCATCATGGGCGGCTACGAGCGAAACCCCGATCCGTGGGCGCTCGACGGCGTGCCCGACGGCTTCGAGGCCGAGCTCCTGCCCGAGGACTGGGACCGGTTCGACGAGATCCTCCGAAACTCCATCATGCGGGTGCCGGCGATGGAGTCGGCCGAGGTGAAGAAGCTCTACAACGGCCCCGAGGCGTTCACGCCCGACGGCGAGTTCATCCTCGGCGAGTCGGAGGTGCCCGGGTTCTGGGTGGCGGCCGGGTTCTGCGCCCACGGCCTGGCGGGCGCCGGCGGCATCGGCTGGATGATGGGCGAGTGGATCACCGAGGGCGAGCCCAGCCTCGACCTGTGGCACATGGACATCCGCCGGTTCGGCGGCCAGTACCGCAGCCAGCGCTTCACGCTGGCGCGCGCCACCGAGGTCTACGCGACCTACTACGACATCAAGTACCCCAATCACGAGCGCGAGGCCGGGCGGCCGCTGCGGCTCTCGCCGGCCTACGATCGGCTGCGGCTGCTGGGTGCGAGCTTCGGCGAGAAGTCGGGCTGGGAGCGCGCCAACTGGTTCGATCCCAACGCGCCGCACGGCGACGAGGGCCTGCGGCCCACCGGTTGGGCGGGCCAGAACTGGTCGCCGGCGATCGCGGCCGAGGCGCTCGCCACGCGCGAGCGCGCGGGCCTCTTCGATCAGAGCTCGTTCGCGAAGATCGCCGTGCAGGGGCCGGGCGCGCTCGAGTTCCTCCAGCGGATGTGCGCGAACGACGTCGACCGGCCCGTGGGCACGCTGGTGTACACCCAGATGCTGAACAACGCCGGTGGCATCGAGGCCGACTTCACCGTGACGCGCCTCGGCGAGCAGTCGTTTCGCATCGTGACCGGCACGGCGTTCGGAAACCACGACCTCAGCTGGCTACGGAAGCACCTCCCCGGCGACGGGTCGGTGGTGCTGAACGACGTGAGCTCGGCCTTCGCGTGCTTCTGCCTCTGGGGCCCGCGGGCGCGCGACATCCTGCAGCCGCTGACCAAGGCCGACCTCTCGCACGAGGGGTTCAGGTACATGACCGCTCAGGAGCTCTCGATCGGCAACGTGCCTGCCGTCGCCGCGCGCGTGACCTACGTGGGCGAGCTGGGCTGGGAGATCTACTGCCCCGCCGAGTACGGGGCGGGCCTCTGGGATCTGCTCTGGGAGGCCGGCGCCGAGCACGGCCTGGTGGCCTGCGGCTACCGGGCGATCGATGCGCTTCGGCTCGAGAAGGGCTATCGCGTGTGGGGCTCGGACATCACGCCCGAGGACGGTCCGGACGAGGCCGGTCTCGGGTTCGCGGTGAAGGTCGATAAGCCCGGCGGGTTCATCGGCCGCGATGCGGTGGTGGCCGCCCGCGAGCGCGGTGCCGAGCGGCGGCTGGCGTGTCTGGTGCTGGATGACCCGCGGGCGGTCACGCTGGGCTCGGAGCCGGTGCGCATCGGCGAGGAGATCGTCGGGCGCGTGACGACTGGCGGCTACGGCTACGCGGTGGAGAGCTCCATCGCGCTGGCCTACCTGCCGGTCGCCCAGGCCGAGGTGGGCACCAACGTCCAGATCGAGGTGTTCGGCGAGTGGGTCAACGCCACGGTCGCGGCAGAGCCGCTCTACGACCCGAAGGGCGAGCGCATCCGCTCATGAATAAACGGTGCCTGGCACCGTGTATTCAGGCGTCAGGCGGCTGAGAGGAACTCGCGCACGCGCACCGTCTGGTCGCGCCGCTGGCCCACGCCGACGATCGCGACCGGCACGCCCACCTGCTCCTCCACGAACTGCAGGTAGTCCTGCGCGGCCTGGGGCAGCTGGGCGAGCTCGGTGATGCCCGAGATGTCGCCGCCCCAGCCGGGCAGATCCTCGTACACCGGCTGGGCGTGGTGGAAGTCGGACTGGTGGCTGGGGAACTCGCGCGTGATGGTGCCGTCCTGCAGCTGGTAGGCGGCGCACACGGGGATCGAATCGAATGCCGAAAGCACGTCGAGCTTGGTCACCGCGAGCTGCGTCATCCCGTTCAGCCGCGCCGCGTAGCGCAGCCCGACCAGATCGAGCCAGCCGCAGCGCCGCTCACGGCCCGTGACCGTGCCGTACTCGCCGCCCACGTCGCGCAGCACCACGCCGCGCTCGGGGTCGGCCTCGCTCGGAAACGGCCCGGCGCCCACCCGCGTCAGGTAGGCCTTGGTCACGCCCAGCACCGCGCTGACCCGCGTCGGGCCGATGCCGAGGCCGGTGCACGCGCCGCCGGCGGTGGGGTTCGACGAGGTGACGAACGGATACGTGCCCGAGTCGATGTCGAGCAGCGTCGCCTGGGCGCCCTCGCACAGCACGACCTTGTCGTCCTCGAGCGCCTGGTGCACCAGCAGCGCCGTATCGAAGATGTACGGCCTGATGCGCTTGGCGTAACGCATCATCGCCTCGGTCAGGACGTCCTTGTCCAGCGGGCGATGGTGGTGCACCTTCTTCAGGAGCTCGTTCTTGACCGAGAGCGCGGTCTGGATCTTCAGGCGCAGGATCTTCTCGTCGAGCAGGTCCTGCACGCGGATGCCCACGCGAAACGCCTTGTCGGCGTAGGCCGGGCCGATGCCGCGCCGGGTGGTGCCGATCGCGAGGCGCCCGAGCGCGAGCTCGGAGTCGGCGTCGATGATCTTGTGCCACGGCATGATCAGGTGCGCGTTGCCGGAGATCCGCAGGCCCGACGTGTCGATGCCGCGCTCCTCCAGCCCGTCGAGCTCCTCGATCAGGATCTCGGGATCGATCACCGAGCCCTGGCCCGAGCACGCACATGGTGCCGGGGTAGAGGATGCCGCTCGGCACCAGCCGCAGCTTGTAGGTCTCATCGCCGATCACCAGCGTGTGCCCGGCGTTGTTGCCGCCCTGGTAGCGCGCCACCACATCGGCGTCGCGCGCGAGCATGTCGACGATCTTGCCCTTGCCCTCGTCGCCCCACTGGGCGCCGACGATCACCGAGAGGCCGCTCATGCCGTGCGGCCCAGGTTGTCGAACCGGGTGTAGCGGCCGACGTAGGCGAGGCGCACCGTGTCGAGCGGCCCGTTTCGGTGCTTGGCGACGATCAGCTCGGCGGTGCCCATATCTTCGGAGTCCTTGTTGTAGTAGTCATCGCGGTAGACGAACATCACCAGGTCGGCGTCCTGCTCGATGGATCCCGACTCGCGCAGGTCGGAGAGCTGCGGCCGCTTGTCTGACCGGGCCTCCACCGCGCGCGAGAGCTGCGAGATGGCGATCACCGGCACGTCGAGGTCGCGCGCGATGAGCTTCAGCGAGCGCGAGATCTGCGAGATCTCCTGCACCCGGTTCTCCACCCGCGACTGGCCGCCCATGAGCTGGAGGTAGTCGATGACCACCAGGCCCAGACCGCCCTGATCCTTCAGCCGCGACTGCAGCCGCCGGGTCTTCGCCTTGATCTCGATGGGCGAGACGCCGGCCGTGTCGTCGATGTAGATCGGCGCGCGGGAGAGCTTGTCGCAGGCGTTGGTGAGCTTGGCCCAGTCGGCGTCGTCCAGCGAGCCGGTGCGCAGCCGCTTGGAGTCGACCCGGGCCTCCGAGCACATCAGCCGCTGGGTCACCTCCTCCTGCGACATCTCCAGCGAGAAGATCGCAACCGGCTTGTTCTCGCGCACGCCGAGGTGGGCGGAGATGTTGAGCGCAAGCGACGTCTTCCCCATGCCGGGGCGGGCCGCCATCACCACGAGGTTGGACGGCTGGAACCCGGCAGTGATCCGGTCGAGGTCGCGCAGGCCCGAGGAGACCCCGGTGAGGTCGCTGCCGGACTCGGCCAGCGCCGTGAGCCGCTCGAACGACTCGTTCAGCAGCGTGTGGATGGGCGAGAAGTCGCGGCTGATGCGCTTGTCGGCGATGCCGAACACGATCTGCTCGGCCTTGTCCACCACCTGCTGCGGCTCACCGAGGTGGTCGTAGCCCAGGGTCGCGATCTCGGTGCCCGCGCGGATCAGCGAGCGGTACGTGGCGGCGTCGCGCACGATCTGGGCGTAGTGGCCGGCGTTTGCCGCCGCCGGCACGGTGGCCGCGAGCGTGTGCACGACCTCCTTGCCGCCGACCTGGTCGAGCAGCCCGCGGCTGGTGAGCGCGTTGGTGAGCGTGATGGAGTCGATGGTCTCGCCCGCGCCGTACATCTCCATGATCGTGCGGTAGATGTGGGCGTGGGAGCCGAGGTAGAAGTCCTCCGGGTGGAGCACCTCCGATACCACCGCAACCGCCGTGGGAGAGACGAGCATCGCGCCCAGCACCGATTCCTCCGCGTCCAGGTCCTGGGGCGGGAGGTTGGGTGCTTGCTGCTGGGGAGCGACTGCCATGGGGTCTCTTCTCGGTGTGGTGCTAGTAGTCGAGCGGCTCGGAGGGCTCGCCCTCGAAGGCCTCGACGGATCCCTCTTCGCCGGCGGCGCCGGGCACGACCATCACCTTGATGGTGGCGCGGACATCGCCCCACACGGTCACGCCGACCAGGTGGCTGCCGAGCGACTTGATGGGCTCGACCAGATGCACCTTGCGGCGATCGACGCGGATCTTCCGCGCCTTCCAGATCGCATCGGCGACATCGGAGCTGGTCACCGAGCCGTAGAGCTTGTCCCCGACGCCGGCGCGCTCCTTGATGGTGAGCACGGTGCGGTTGAGGATGTGGGCCACGTCGTTGGCCTGCTCCTCGGACTGGGCCTCGTGGCGGCGGCGCATCTCGTCCTGCCGCCGGGCCTCGGCCACGCGTGCGTCGGTGGCACCCTCGGCCAGCCGGCGGGGGCCGAGATAGTTGCGCAGGTAGCCGGGCGCGACCTGAACCACGTCGCCCTTCCGGCCAAGCTTGTCGACGTCCTGAAGCAGGATCGCCTGTGTGCCTCTCTGTGTCATCCCATCCTCAAATTGTCGGGCGGCGGTAGCCGCCGTCGATGGTCGCATGGCGGGGGTGGCTTGACCACCCCTGCATGCACGAACAACCCGCTGCGAGCGGGAAACGCCTGATCGCGGCTGCTAGTTGACCGCGTAGGGCAGCAGAGCCATCTCGCGAGCGCGCTTGACCGCGGTCGCAACCTGGCGCTGATGCCGCCGGCAGGCACCGGAGATGCGGCGAGAGCGGATCTTGCCCTTCTCCGACGTGTACCGGCGCAGCTGGTTGTAGTTCTTGTAGTCGATCTCCTCGATCTTGTCCTTGCAGAAGTAGCAAGGCTTCCGTCGAGTCTGAGGGCCGGTGCCGGCGCCTCGTTTCGGCGCTGTGCGCCGCTTGGGCTTCGAAGCCATGAATTACCTTCCTAGAACGGGATGTCGTCGTCAGAGCCGGAGCCTGCGAAGGCCTCGGCCGGCTGGGGCTTGAGCTCGGTGGTCTGCGTGAATGCGGGCCGTGAGGCGCCGCCGCCGCCGCCACCGTCGCCGCCGTCACGCGAGCCCAGGAACTGGACCGTGTCGGCGATGACCTCGACGGCCGAGCGCTTGCTGCCGTCCTGGGCCTCCCACTGACGCCACTCGAGCCGGCCGTCGATCGCAACCGGGCGGCCCTTGCTCAGGTAGGTGGCGCAGTTCTCGCCCTGCGGCCCCCACACCGTGACGGTGAAGAAGTTGGGCTTGTCGACCCACGAGCCGCTCGGATCCTTGGTGCGGCCGTTGACGGCAATCCGCAGCTTGCAGACGGAGTTTCCACTCGGCAGAGAGGACAGCTCGGGGTCAGCGGTGAGATTGCCTGTGAGGATCACTCTATTGATGTTTTGTGCCATTTGGTGGTACCTCCTCTAGCGTGCTTTGTCGAACGTGCGTTCGTTGATGATAGGCACGCGATCGGCCGGCGTTTTTCTCAGCCGGCGACCTCCGCGGCCTCCGTGGGGGCGGCCGTCGTCTTGCTGCTCTGGATGCGGGTCGTGGCCATGTGGCGCATGACGCCGTCGGTGATGGCGAGCACGCGTGTGGCCTCGTCCAGCGCAGCGGGGTCGCTGTCGAAGCTCAGCACGAAGTACCACGCGTCGGTCTTGTGGTCGATCTCGTAGGCGAGCTTGCGCTTGCCCCACGCATCGACGGAGTTCCAGGTGCCACCACCCTTGGTGATGTTCTCCTGGACGCGGTCGATGATCTCCGCGTGCCGCTCTTCGGCGACTTCCGGGTCGATCATCAGCATGATCTCGTATTCGTTAATCCTGATCACCTCCTCTGGACTGAAAGCGGCCTCGGCGTGCCGGTGGCATTCGCCACCCTTCGGGTGCCACGATCAGGTTGCGGCACCACGCCGAGACAGGAAGCTCGATTGAAGCCGGGAGTATACTCGGCTGTCTCCCGATCGGAGGTGCAGATGAGACGTGTTGGATGGTTCATCGCCGGCGTGGCGTCCGCCGGCGGAGCGGTTGCCGCCGCCGCTGCAGTGCGTTCGCGGCGAGGCGCGCACGACGAGGACGTGGCGGAGCTGCTCGAGCCTGCAGCGGTCGCCGACGTTCCCGCGGCCGAGGAGCCGGCCGCGCCCGCTGCCCACGTCCCGCCGCCCGACGACGCCGCTGCGGCGGAGATGCGCGATCAGATCGGCGATGCCCGAATGCGCCTGCGCGAGAAGGCCGAGGCAGGCGTTCCCGACCACCCTTCAGGAGGCGAGTGATGGAGATGGATCCCAGCAAGACCGCGCTGGTGCTGATCGAGTACCAGAACGACTTCACCAGCGAGGGCGGCGCGCTGCACGATGCCGTGAAGGGCGTCATGTCCGACTCGCAGATGATCGCGAACACCCAGAAGGTGGTGGCCGAGGCGCGGGCGGCGGGAGTGAAGGTGCTGCACGCCCCCATCACCTTCGCGCCCGGCTACGGCGAGCTGGGCGATCCCGAGAAGGTCTACGGGATCCTTAAAGGGGTCATCGACTCCAACGCGTTCGTGAAGGACACGTGGGGCGCTGCGATCTGCGACGAGTTGGCGCCCGAGGAGGGCGACATCGTCATCGAGGGCAAGCGCGGGCTCGATACCTTCGCGTCCACCAACCTCGACTTCGTGCTGCGAAGCCGCGACGTCGAGACCGTGATCCTGGGCGGCTTTCTCACCAACTGCTGCGTCGAGTCAACGATGCGCACGGCGTACGAGAAGGGCTACGACGTGGTCACCCTCACCGACTGCACCGCGGCCACCTCGGATGCCGAGCAGCAGTCGGCCACGTCTCAGGACTACCCGATGTTCTCGCAGCCGATGACCAGCGACGAGGTGGTCGAATCGCTGAAGGCGGCCGTCGGGGCTTCCTGAGAGTTACCCAAGAATCACGGAAAGGGTCTTGCGGCCCGCCGTGTGCTCGCGCATATTCCGAGGAGATATCGCCAAAGGAGCGCGGGACATGAACGGACATAGGAAGCGAATCGCGGTGGCAGGTGCCATTGCGGTGGGAGTGGTCGGCGTCGCCGGCACGGCGCTGGGCGCCGGATCGAGCACGGCGCCGTCGTTCATGAACGATTTCGCCCGCAGGCTCGGCGTCTCGCCGGCCAAGGTGAAGAGCGCCTACCAGGGCGCCATGGCCGACCGCCTCGACCAGCTGGTCAAGGAGGGCAAGCTCACGCAGGCCCATGCCGACAAGCTCAAGGCGCGGATGAAGGACGGCGGCATGCACGGGTTCGGCTCGGGCGGCTTCGGCGGCCCCGGCGGCCCCGGCTTCGGCGGCGGGCGCCACCACATGTTTGGCGGCCCCGGGCATCCGCGCGGCGGCCCGATGATGTGGCTGACCCCGGCGGCGGCGTATCTCGGCATCACGTCCAAGGAGCTCCAGACCGAGCTTCAGGCGGGCAAGACCCCGGCCGCGATCGCCACGGCGCACGGGAAGACCGCCGAGGGCCTCGAGCAGGCGCTGGTGGCGGCGGCTCGCAAGCCACTGGACGCGGCCGTCAAGGCCGGCAAGATGACCCAGGCGCAGGCCACCAAGATCGAGGGCTTCCTCTCGAAGCGCATCGATGATCTCGTGACCAACGGCTTCGATCATCACGGCGGCTGGGGCGGGCCTCCTCCGCCGAGCGGCAAGAAGCAGGGCGACAGCCAGTCCGGCGGCGGCACGCAGGGCGACAGCAGCGGCACCGCGTCGGCGCTCGAGGGCTCGGCAGCGCTCTAGGCAGCACCCACGCGTATCTCTCCCCATCCCCGGCGCTCGGGTCGGTATCGAGCGCCGGGATATGGGGGAGGTATGAGCCGGCGTGGAGATGTCGCCGGTAGCCCCGTGTGGGTGAGGTATCAGGGGTGTCGAAGATGGGGCCCGGTAGGTATCGGCGCGCGCTGTAAGCCCCAGGCCAGGGGTTCGTGAACAAACCGTAAGGGTTGCTCAGCGCGGTGGGATGGCCACTCCGAGCTCGTGCTCGATGGCCTTCAGCGCGTGGGCCTGCGCCTGCGCGTTGTCGATGGACTCCATCATCCACCGGGTTCCGAGGCCGTCCATGCTCGACGTGAGGCGAAGCGCCGATGCGGCGGCGTCCACCGCCTCGGGCACCGAGCCGTCCTCTCGCCCCTCCTCGAGGAGCGCGCAGACCTCGGCCGTCCACACCTGGTAGGCCTCGTGCACCAGCTCGCGCAGCCGCGGCTGGGTCATGGCGCCGGCCGTCATGGCGATCCACACCATCCAGGACTCGGCCGCGACCGGGTCGTCTGCCACCTCCAGCAGGAGCCGGTCAACGACGCGCTCCAGGCCGGTGCCGCCTTCGCGAAGGAGCCCGGCGGCGACCTCCTCGGCACGTCGGTTGGCGTGCTCGAAGGCCGACGCGAGCAGCTCATCGCGGCTATCGAAGTAGTAGTACACGAGGCCGATCGAGACTCCGGCCTCGCGCGCGACATCCTCGATGCGGAGCGTGCCGGTGCCCGTCTGGGCGATCAGCCTGCACGTCGCATCCAGCAATGTCGATCTGCGGTCGCGGCGCCGCGACGGTTCCGCCAGTGTGGCCATCCGCGCAGAATACCGCCACAAACGTTGCAGAGTTGTTCCCAACCTGCGACGTGCATCACGCTATCGTCCTCTTGTCGTTATTCTGATTTGATACTGGTACGGAGGTCGGTTGTGAGGCACTCGAGGCACGTTTTCGGCGGCGTGTTGGCACTGGCGCTGTCGGCGCTCGCGACGAGCGCTCCCGCGCTCGGCGACGTGACGCATTCGGTCGTCGTGTCCCAGACCCCCGTGGCGTGGACCCCGCAGGTGCGCGACGGGCGGGTGCAGGCAATCACTCAGGTCGGCAATCAGATCATCGTGGGCGGCGACTTCACGCAGGTCAAGACCGCCGGAGGGGCCGTGATCGCGCGCACCGACCTCTTCGCGTTCAACGCGACCACCGGGGCCATCAACATGTCCTTCGCCCCGCAGATCTCCGGCGGCTCGGTGTTCGCACTCGTCCCGACCAGTGACGGATCGGTGTACGCCGCCGGACGGTTCGTGATGGTCAACGGTAGGCAGCAGCGCGGTCTCGTCAAGCTCCGCGTCGCGGACGGCTCCACCGACAGGACGTTTCTGCCCAGGGTCGGCGAGGGCGGCGTCGAGGACGCCGAGTTGCGCGGCAGCCGCCTCTACTTCGGCGGTGCGTTCGCGACGGTCGGCGGGGAGCCTCGCACCGGCTTCGCCGCCGTGGATCCCACCACCGGCGTCCTCGATCCGTCGGTCAACGTCACGTTTGCCGGGCCGCTCACCGGGCCCGTGGACGTCACCCACTTCGACGTGGCCCCCAACGGCGGCCGCCTGGTCGCTGCGGGTGGGTTCACCACCGTGAACGGTCAGGATCGCGCCCAGCTGGTGCAGCTCGACCTCACCACGAGTCCGATCTCTGTGGCCAACTGGGAGACCGACGGCTTCAAGACCACATGCAAGCTGAAGGACGGGGGCAACATCCGCGATGTCGTGTTCTCCCCCGACAGCAGATACTTCGTGGTCGGCACGGAGGGCGGTGGCGCGGGCCTCTGCGACTCGGTGAGCCGGTTCGAGACCTACGCCACCGGCGTTGGCAGGGTGCCGACGTGGGTCGACCCCACCGGCGGCGACAGCATCACGAAGCTGGCCGTGACCGGTACGGCGATCTACGCCGGCGGGCACCAGCGCTGGATGGAGAACACGGCCAACAACTCGGCCGCGCCCGGCGCGATCCCCCGCAGCGGCATCGCCGCGCTCGACCCGGTCAATGGGATGCCGTTCAGATGGAACCCCGGGCGCGATCCGCGCGGAACCGGCGTGTATGCGTTCTTCGTCAACCCCGACGGCCTCTGGGTCGGCTCCGACACGGACTACACCGACGGGCTGTTCCGCCCGCGCGTGGCCATGTTCCCGACCGTGGGCGGCACCGCCGTCCCGCCGGTGAGCATCGCCCAGCTCCCCGGGCCGCTCGATACCGTCGGGCCGCTCGGCGTCTGGAGCGCGCCGTTCGACGGCGCCGCGGTCGGAACGCGGCAGCAGCTTCCGGCCATGGCGTCGTATGCCGGTGCCCATGGCAGCTTCATGGTGGGCAACACGCTCTACTCGTTCTGGAGCGACGGGCATCTGTACGCGCGAACGTTCACGCGCGGCGCATCCGACACCCCCGTCGATCTGCCGCTCAACGGGCTCACCGCCCAGATCGCAACCGTGAGCGGTGCGTTCTTCGACGCTGCCACCGGCCGCCTCTACTACTCCGTGATCGGCGATTCCAACCTGTACTACCGGCTGTTCGAGCCCGAGAGCGGGCTGCTCGGCGCCACCGTCACGGTCGCGGGCAGGTTCCCGGCGCAGCCCGTCACGATGACGGGCGTCGGCGGGCACGTCTACTACGTGGGGAGCGCCGGCTGCCTCAACTCGCTCGTGTTCAGCAACGGGACCATCAGCGGCACGCCGCTGCGGCTGTCTGGCCCGCCGGCCGACGGCATCAACTGGGCGACCGGAGTGGGGGGGCTGTTCGTAGCGCCGTCCTGATCGGCAGCGTTACCACCATCATCAATCAAAAGCAAAAAATCACCCTAGCGGGGTAGTCAACCCGCACGTACCATCGATGCACAGGCTTCTGGTTCCAATCCCCCCAAGGAGATCCCCCCGTGCTTCGATGCGTCCGCGTAGCTGCGTTCGTTTGTGCTCCCCTGGCTGCTCTCGCAGTGGCCTCGTCCGTCGGCGCTGAGGTCAACGCAGCCCAGTCCGTCGTCGTTTCCTCGACACCCATGTCGAAGACCCCCAACATCAACAACGGGACGGTCAACGGCATCGCCACCGTCGGCAGCGAGATCGTGGCCGGAGGGACGTTCACCTCGGTCAAGTCCGGCGGTACGACCACGTACAACCGCGCCGAGCTCCTCGCGTTCAACCCCACCACCGGCGCCGTCGACCCCAACTTCGCACCCGTGTTCGCGGGCGGCGAGGTCACGGCCGTCGCTGCGGCACCGGGCGGCAAGGCGGTGTTCGTGGCCGGCAAGTTCCAGACCGTCAACGGCGTGACCGCCAAGCGCCTGGTCAAGATCAACATGGCCGACGGCTCGATCGACACCACCTTCAAGCCCAACGTGAGCGGCACGTGGGTCGAGGACATCCAGGTTCTCGGTAATGATCTCTACGCCGGCGGCGCGTTCGACGCCATCGGCGGCCAGCCGCGCCAGCGCTTCGCCGCGGTGAACGTCAACACGGGCGTCGCCGACCCCAACGTCAACGTCGCGTTCACCAACAAGCGGCAGGGCACCCTCCGCGTCGCCCACTTCGACATCTCGCCCGACGGCACCAAGCTCGTCGCCACGGGCACGTTCCTCACCGCCGGCGGCCAGGATCGCGCGCAGATCGCCATGCTCGACCTGACGACCACCCCGGTCTCGGTGTCCCCGTGGGAGACCGACGCCTTCAAGCCGCTCTGCAACCACAAGTTCGACACCTACATCCGCGACGTCGAGTTCTCGCCCGACGGACAGCACTTCACCGTGGGCGACACCGGCGCGTATTCCGGCGGCCCCTCGGCCGGCGTGCTGTGCGACTCCGTGAACCGCTGGGACGCCAACGCCACCACCCCTGGCCAGGAGCCGATCTGGACGGACTACACCGGTGGCGACAGCATCACGCAGGTCACCGACACCGGCTCGGCCATCTACGCCGGCGGCCACCAGCGCTGGATGAACAACCCCAACGCCAGTGACGCCCTCGGCGCAGGCGGCGTCGGCCGCATGGGCATCGCCGCGCTCGATCCGATCAACGGCATGCCGCTGCCCTGGAACCCCGGCCGCAACCCGCGCGGCTCGGGCGTGTGGGCCCTGCTCTCGACCGCCCAGGGCCTCTGGGTCGGCTCGGACACCGCCTACATCGACGGCCTCGTCCGCAACCGCATCGCACTGATGCCGGCGACCGGCGGCGCCACCGTCCCGACGTACAGCTCCGGCGCGCTGCCGGGCAACCTCGACTCGGTTGGTGCATCCGGCCTCGTGAGCCAGAGCTTCGACGGCTCCAACCTCGGCGCGGCCACCACGTCCACCTCGATGGACTGGTCGCAGGTGCGCGGAGCGTTCATGATCAACGGCACGCTCTACAACGGCTCGAGCGACGGCAACCTCTACGCCCGCTCGTTCGACGGCTCGAGCTACGGAGCCGCCACCACCGTCAACCTGAACGGCCTGAGCTCCGCGAACTTCCCGATCGCCTCGCTCACCGGAATGGCCTACGACGCTTCGACCGGCCGGCTCTACTACACGGTCGCCGGCTCGAGCACCCTCTACTACCGCTACTTCGAGGCTCAGGGCAACGTGATCGGTGCGCTGACGTACACCGCCGGCAGCCTGCCGAGCCCGGTGAACAGCATGACGATCGCCGGCGGCAAGCTCTACTTCACCACCGCCGCCGGGCTCTCGAGCATCGGCTTCACGGGCGGCCAGACCAGCGGCTCGCCCTCACTAGTCGCCGCAGCCGGCGACTGGAGCGGACGGGGCCTGTTCGTCTCGGCTCACTAACACCTCCTGGGGGGACCGGGGGAAGCCGGGGGCGGTCGTGGATTTCCACGGCCGCCCTCGGGCATTTAAGCGACTGTCTGGGCACGCAGCGAACGTTGCAAACGCTGCATTGACTTTTGCGGCAGCATCCGAGAAGATCGCTTCTCAGGTCATTTTCCCCCTCTGATCAGAAGGAGCCTTCATGGCGGATCAGGTGCAAACCGACTCCAACGATCTGGCGGAGTTCGGGTACAAACAGGAGCTGCACAGAACGCTCGGGAGCTTTTCCTCGTTCGCCGCGGGCTTCAGCTACATCTCGATCCTCACCGGGATGTTTCAGACCTCCGGTCTCGGGTTCGCGTTCGCGGGCCCCGCATTCATCTGGGCCTGGCTGTTCGTGCTTGCCGGCCAGTTCATGGTTGCGCTGCAGTTCTCAGAGCTCGCCGCGCACTATCCGCTCGCAGGCTCGGTGTACCAGTGGTCCAAGCAGGTCGCGGGCAAGGCGTGGGCATGGAACACCGGCTGGATCTATCTCTGTGCGCAGATCGTCACCGTGCCGGCCGTGGCGCTCGCGTGGCAGGTCATCCTGCCGCAGATCTCGCCGAAGTTCCAGCTCGTTGGCTCTCCGGACAACTCGCTCAACTTCTACAGCAAGGACTTCGCCGAGAACGCGATCATCCTCGGCATGATCATGATCGTCCTCACGACGATCATCAACTGCGCCGGCGTGTCCGTGCTCTCCAAGATCAACAACATCGGCGTGGCGTCCGAGCTGATCGGCGCTGCGGGCCTGGTGATCCTCTTCCTGATCCATGCCACTCGATCGCCCACCGAGGTGCTGACCAACACCGCCAGCACCGGCACGGGACATGCCTGGGGCTACCTCGGCGCCCTCCTGATCGGCGCGATCATGCCGCTCTACGTGATGTACGGATTCGACTCTGCCGGATCGCTGGCGGAGGAGACGGATGATCCCCGCAAGCGTGCCCCGCGGGCCATCCTCCAGGCGCTCGCGACCGCCGGCACGATGGGCTTCCTGCTCATCCTCTTCGGCACCATGGCCGTGAGCGGAGCGCTCTACAAGGATCCGACCGCGCTGAGCCTGACCGTCATCACCAAGGATGTCCTCGGCGACAGCTGGGGCAACCTGTTCCTCGCGGACTGCGCACTTGCCATCTTCGTGTGCTGCCTGGCGATCCATGCCATGTCCGTGCGGATCCTGTTCGCCATGGGCCGCGACAACAACCTGCCGGGAGGGTCGCGCCTGGCGTCGGTCTCCGGCACGCGGCGTGTTCCGGTGTTCCCCGCGGTTCTCGTGGGAGTGATCGCGCTTCTGATCCTCGCGTTCAACATCTACAACCAGTACGCGTTCGAGGTCATCATCGCCCTCGGCATCGTGTACATGTACATCGCATATCTGGGAGTCAACATCCCGCTCCTGCGAAACCGCCTCAACGGCTGGCCGAACAATCTTCCGACGGCCAACCGCGGGCTGTTCTCACTGGGCAGGTTCGCGATCCTCACCAACGTGCTCGCCGTCCTCTACGGCGCTGCGATGACCGTCAACCTGCTCTGGCCCCGCAAGGAGTTCTACGGGCCGAAGTGGTATCAGGCCTACGGCCCGATCACCGGCGTGGTGGTCGCGATGGGCGCAGGTCTCATCCTGTACTACGGCTACCAGAAGAACAAGATGGGCGTCCTGCCCGAGCATCAGGCATCGGCGGTCGGCGACTCGATGGCCGACGTCGGGCCGGCTCCGGCACACGGCGGCCCGTGATCTGATCTGACGAGCACCACGGGCGGGCCGCAGTACGCGGCCCGCCCTTTTTCTCCTCTGAGGGATGTGTGACAATGAGCGTCGTGACAATGGAACGTGAGAGTCTTCAGAAGCTCGTCAAGCGTGACGTTGCCCTGGTCGTGGTCGGCAGCTTGATCGCGCTCTGGACGTACAGCCTGGTCGCCGCGGTGGCCGTCGGTGCGATCTCGTCGGTGAACGCAGGGAGGGTCGAGGTTGGGGTGGCCGTGGTGGTCTCGGCTACCTGTGTGTGGTGGTGGGCGGCCGGGCCGCGCGAGATGATGCTCGACCGGGTGCTCGTGCTCATTCCGGTGTTCCTGGTGGCGGGGCCGGGTCTGATCGGGGTGCACAACCTCGGCGGCGGCGTTGCGGTCGGGATCATCTCCGGTGCTGTCGGGTTCGCCGCGGCCTGTGCGTTCGGGCTCCTCTGGGGTGGGCGCAAGAGCTTCCGTAGCTAGAGTTCCGCACCGATGAGTGCTGAATATGTCTACTCAATGCACCGGGTCAACAAGTTCTTTGGTCCAGACCGTCAGGTGCTGCGCGATATCTCGCTGTCGTTCCTTCCGGGCGCCAAGATCGGCGTGCTCGGCCCCAACGGCGCGGGTAAATCGACGCTCCTGAAGATCATGGCCGGCCTCGACGAGCCGTCCAACGGCAGCGCCGTGATCGCGCCCAAGGCGACCGTCGGCTACCTGCCCCAGGAGCCGCTGCTCGACCCGGCCAAGGACGTGCGCGGGAACGTCGAGGACGGCGTCGCCGAGAAGCGCGCGCTGCTGGATCGCTTCAATGCGATCGCCGCCGAGTTCGCCGAGCCGATGGACGACGACGCCATGACTGCGCTGCTCGAGGAGCAGGGCGAGGTGCAGGACCGCATCGAGCGCACCGATGCCTGGAACCTCGACCGCACCATCGACGTCGCCATGGACGCGCTTCGCACGCCGCCCGGCGATGCCGCCGTCACCAACCTCTCGGGCGGTGAGATCCGCCGCGTCGCGCTCGCGCGCCTGCTGCTCTCGTCACCCGATCTGCTGCTGCTGGACGAGCCCACCAACCATCTCGACGCCGACTCCGTCGCCTGGCTCGAGCACTACCTCGAGAGCTTCCCCGGCACCGTGCTCGCCGTGACCCACGACCGGTACTTCCTGGACAACGTTGCCGGCTGGATCCTCGAGCTCGATCGCGGCCATGGCATCCCGTTCCAGGGCAACTACACATCGTGGCTCGAGCAGAAGCAGGCCCGCCTGGCCGTCGAGGAGAAGCAGGAGTCAGCCCGGCGCCGCACGCTCGCGCGCGAGCTCGAGTGGGTGCAGATGTCGCCGCGCGCGAGGCAGGCCAAGTCCAAGGCCCGCGTCGCCGCCTACGAGCAGATGCTGGCAGAGGACGCCGCGGTCAAGCTCGACTCGGTCGAGATCCACATCCCCGCAGGCGAGCGGCTCGGCAACGTCGTGGTCGAGGCGCGCGACCTGAACAAGGGCTTCGGCGACCGCCTCCTGGTCGAGAACCTCAGCTTCTCGCTGCCGCCCGGCGGCATCGTCGGCGTGATCGGCGCAAACGGCGCCGGCAAGACCACCCTCTTTCGCATGATCGCCGGCCAGGAGCAGCCCGACTCCGGCACGCTTCGCATCGGCGAGACCGTGCAGCTGGCCTACGTCGATCAGGCGCGCGCCGACCTCGATCCCGCCAACACGGTGTGGAAGGAGATCTCCGGCGGCCACGACCTCATCACGCTCGGGAAGCGCGAGATGCCTTCGCGGGCCTACGTCGCCTCGTTCAACTTCCGCGGCGGCGACCAGCAGAAGCGCGTCGGCGACCTCTCCGGCGGCGAGCGAAACCGTCTCCACCTCGCCAAGCTCCTGCGAAGCGGCGGAAACCTGCTCCTGCTGGACGAGCCCACCAACGACCTCGACGTCGACACCCTGCGCGCGCTCGAGGACGCGCTCGTGTCGTTCGCCGGCTGTGCGGTGGTCATCACCCACGATCGCTGGTTCCTCGACCGCGTTGCGACCCACATGCTGGCCTTCGAGGGCGACTCTCAGGTGGTCTGGTTCGAGGGCACGCACGAGGAGTACGAGGCCAACCGGCGCGAGCGCCTCGGGGCCGACGCCGACCAGCCCCACCGGCTCAAGTACAAGCCGCTCACGCGCGTCTGATCCTCAGTAGCTCTGGAGCGCGAACTCCGCGCCCAGGAACCTGAACGCCGGCCCCGCCGCGTTCTCCCAGAAGTTGTTGTCGTGGCAGCCGGCCGTGAAGTACGTGCGCGGCTTTCGCGTGAGCCTCGAGGCGAACTCCACGTCGTTGGCGTGGTAGGGATCGCCCGTCCCGACTGCGATGAACACCGGCGTGGCGTTCAGCCGGCCGATGTGGGCGAACGAGTTGTTGATCTGGAAGTCGAGCTTCGAATCGAACGCGTCGGGCACCGCCGAGTGCTGCTCGGCATAGGTCGGCCACATCGCGGCGCTGAGCGCGGCAACGGCCGTGAACACCCTGGGGTAGAGCTCGGCTGCGAGGATGGCGCCGAACCCGCCCATCGACCAGCCGAAGGTCGCGCGCCCGGCCTTGCCGAGGCCGTACTTCGACTCGAGCAGCGGCAGGAAATCGTGCATGAGCATCGTCATGCGGTCCTCACCGTTCTGGCGCGGATGCCAGTACGTCTCGCCGCCATCCACCACCGCAAGGGCCATCGGCGTGGGAGAGAGGGCGGCGAAGTCGGCGAGGTGCAGGTCGGCCATGCCCGACTCGGCCGTCTGGCCGCGCCCAGGCATGCAGATCACCAGCGGCAGCTTCGAGTGGTCATGCTGGCCCGGCGGGAATGAGACGGCGTAGCCCACGGGCTCTGGCACCGTGGGGGAGTGGAAGCTCCCCGAGACGATCAGCGAGTTCGAGTTGGGCACGCTGGGCGCGCCGGGGCCGCACGCTCCGGACTCGTTCTCATACCAGGTGTGGATCGGCCGCCGCTGCTCCCAGCCGACTCCCACCGCGGCCACCAGCGCGACGCCGCCGCCGACCAGGAGGCCGCGACGAGTGGAGCGGCTCAGCGGGCCACCCGGCCGCTTCCGGGGAGCCCGTCGGCCGGCTCTTCCCATGCGGCGGCTGAGGCCACGAAGATGTGCTGATCGATGTGCAGGCCGGTGGGCTCGTCCAGGCTGCCGGCGCAGATCGAGATGGTGTCGAATCCGCGATCCCAGAAGAGCCGGCTGCCGCACTGGTCGCAGAACCCGCGCTGGGCCCCGTCGAGGGAGTGCCAGCGAAGGGCGCTCTCACCGGTGATGCGGAGGTCGTCACGCTCGCACGCCGAGTGTGGAGCGGGCCCGCCATGCACCTTCCGGCACACCTCGCAGTGGCACACCACCAGGTTTCGCAAGGGCCCGCTGACGGTGTAGCGAACGGCGCCGCAGAGGCAGCCGCCCTCGTGGGTGGTGGACGGTTTCACCGGCATGAAGCACGAAGGGTAGTCGAGATCAGGCCGCCATCCGGCGAACATCCTGGACGCGGTTCAGGGCATCGAGGGCGGCGACGCGGTAGGACTCGGCCAGCGTCGGATAGTTGAAAACCGCCTCCACGAGGTGGTTCACGGTGCCGCCCGTGATCATCAGCATCTGGCCGATGTGCACCAGCTCGCTTGCGCCCGAGCCGAACACGTGCACGCCCAGAAGCCGGCCGTCGGCGGGCGAGACGAGCAGCTTCAACATCCCCTGCGAGTCGCCCAGGATCTGGCCGCGGGCCAGCTCGCGGTGGCGCGAGATGCCAATCTCGTAGGGCACGGCCGAGGCGGTGAGCTGCTCCTCGGTCTTCCCGACGAAGCTGATCTCGGGGATCGTGTAGATGCCGATCGGCAGCGGCTCGATCGGCACCTGGGCCTTCTCCCCGAACGCGTGGCAGGCCGCCACGCGGCCCTGCTCCATCGACGTGGCCGCGAGGCTGGGGAAGCCGATCACGTCGCCCACCGCATAGATGTGGCGCACCCGGGTCGTGTACGTGCGCGACACCTGGATCCGGCCGCGGCTGTCGGCCTTGATGCCGGCGAGCTCCAGGCCGAGGTCGTCGGTGGCTCCCTGCCGGCCGGCGGAGTAGAGCACGGCCTCGGCCGGGATGCGCTTGCCGCTGGCGAGGGTGGCGATGGCGCCGCCCGGCCGCTTCTCCACGGCGGTGACGGTCTCGCCGAACCGGAAGACCACCCCCATATCGCGCAGCTGGTACTGGAGCGCCTCCACGATCTGGGAGTCGCAGAACTCGAGGAGCCGCGGGCGGCTCTCGACCACGGTCACCTTGGTGCCGAGGGCCGCGAACATCGATGCGTACTCGATGCCGATCACGCCGGCGCCGACCACCAGCAGCGAGTGTGGCACCCACTTCAGCGAGAGCACGTCGTCGGAGTCGAGCACGGTGCTGCCGTCGAACTCCACGGTGGAGGGCCGCGCCGGCCGGGTGCCCACGGCGATCACGATCTTCGCGGCGCTCATCCGCCGCTCCTCGCCGTGCTCGCCGATGACCGCCACGGTGTGCGGATCGCGGAAGCGGGCCGATCCGACGACGAGAGTCACGCCGTTTCGCCGCAGCTGGTGGCGGACGACGTCCACCTCGCTCTGGATGACGCCGTCGATGCGCCACACCAGATCCTCGCTGGTGATGGGATCCTTCACGCGATGGCTGTGGCCGTAGATGCCGCGGTGGCTGGTGCCGGTGAGGTAGAGCACGGCCTCGCGGAGCGTCTTTGAGGGGATCGTGCCGGTGTTGACGCACACCCCGCCGATCATGTGCCCGCGCTCGACCATCGCGACGCGCCGGCCGAGCTTGGCGGCCTGGATGGCGGCTTTCTGCCCTGCCGGGCCGGAGCCGATCACCAGCAGGTCGTAGTCATAGGCCACCGCCGCGTAATCGGCCGCCCGCCCGCCGAATCAACCGCCGCCGGCGGCGTCTACTTCGCCACGGGTGTGAGCGGCGCCTGGCCGCGCAGCACCGCCACGGCATTTCTTGCCGCGAGCACGCCCATCGCCGTTCGCGTCTCGATCGTGGCCGATCCCAGGTGCGGGATCAGCGTGACGTTCTCGAGCGTGATCAGGCCCGGGTGCACCTTCGGCTCCTCCTCGAACACATCCAGCCCCGCGCCGGCGATCACCTTCGCGGCGAGCGCATCCACCAGCGCGGCCTCGTCCACCACCGGCCCGCGCGTGGTGTTGATCAGGTGGGCGGTGGGCTTCATCAGTCCCAGGCGGCGCGAATCCATGAGGTGCCGCGTCTCCGGTGAGAGCGGGCAGTGCAGCGACACCACGTCGGCGGTCGCGAGCAGGTCGTCGAGCGACTCGATGTAGGTCGCGTCGAGCTCGGCATCGAGCTCCGCCGCCGCCCGGTGCCGCCCGGTGTAGGCGATCTTCATCCCGAACGCCCGGGCCCGGCGAGCGGTCGCCGCGCCGATCTGCCCCATGCCAACGATGCCCAGCGTCTTTCCCTGGAGGCCGTTTCCCAGCATGAAGAACATGTTCCACGACCAGCTGCCGCCCGCGCGGATCATCCGGTCTCCCTCCGCGAGGCGGCGGGTGGACATCAGGACGAGGGCAAACGCGATGTCCGCGGTCGCCTCGGTCAGCACGCCTGGCGTGTTGGTGAAGGTCACGCCACGGTCGATCATCGCGGGCACATCGGCGTTGTCGTACCCGACCGCCACGTTGGCGACCACTGCGAGCTGGTCGCCTGCGGCATCGAGAAACGCCGCGTCGACGCGGTCGTGAAGGAGCGTCACGACCGCGTCGGCACCGGCAACGGCCTCGTGCAGCTCATCGGTGGTCAGCGGCCTGTCATGGGGTGAGACCCAGACCTCGCCGCCGGCCTCGGACAGCACGTCGAGCGCCTCATCGGGGATGCGGCGCGTGACGATGATGCGCGGGCCGGGAGTGCTAGCCATTGACCGAGAAGCTCGAGTTCTCGTTGATCTCGCGCAGGCGTGAGTAGAAGCCCATGTCGAGCTCGAGGCCCGTGTAGGGCACCGTCACCTTGAGCGGATCGCTGTCGTGATCGTGGCCCTTCTCGACCGCGTCGATCAGCTCGGCCATGCAGTGACCGGCCACCGGCCCGTTCTTGAACTGGTTGCCGCTGGTGCCGATCGCCATGTAGAAGCCGCCCAGATCGCTCTTGTCGTAGAGCGGGATCCAGTCGTCCGAGCAGTCGTAGAGGTCAACGACGCCCTTCATCTCGTTCGGGATCGGGATCGACGGGATGCGGCGGGCGCAGCGGTACACCTGCGCCTCCCACTGGTCGCGGCTGATGTTGCGGTCGAAGTCGTCGGGATTCTCGACCCAGACCTGCGGGTCGCAATCGGGATCCTCCGAGCCGATCAGGATGTGGTTTCCCACCTCGGGCCGGAAGTAGATGGCGTTGTCGCCGTCGGAGACGTGCGCGCCGTCGTGGTCGTAGTCGAAGTCCTCGGGCGCCGGCACGTGGTGCACCTCGTGGCGCAGCGCGTGGGTCTTGATGTTCATCCCGTCCTCAACGCCGGCCATGCGGTTGATCACGAACGAGTGCGGGCCGGCGACGTTCACCACGATCTTCGCGTCGATCTGAGTGCCGTCGTCGAGCGTCACGCCCGCCACGCGGCCGTTCTCGCGGCGGATCTCGGTGACCGCCTTGCGATAGAGGAACCTGCTGCCCTTGGCCTCGGCCGCGCGCTGCAGGTTGTGGGATGCAAGCGCCGGGTCGGACACGTAGCCGGACTCGGGCGTGTAGATGGCGCCGGGCAGCTCGCCGCCGCGGGGATCCATGAAGTTGGGATCCTCAGAGGGACGGGTCGGCGGCCAGAACTCGTGCATGTCGAAGATGGGCATCTTCTGCTTGGTGGTATCGGTGTCCCAGTCCTCGTACGTGACCCCGACCGCGTCGTAGTGGGGGAGCACCTTGTCGTGGTGGGCGGTCGAGCTCTTCAGCAGGATCGTGCCGCACTGCATGTACTTGGCAAGGCCGGCCTCGTCGGGCACCTCGAGGTAGTTGGCCCAGTCCTCCCAGTACTTGAATCCCTCGTAGGCCATGGCGACGCCGTCGATGGAGGAGTAGTGGGCGCGCACGATGGCGCACGAGTTGGATGTCGCGCCGTACCCGGCCGACGGCCCCTTGTCGATGTTGAGCGTCGAATAGCCGCGCTTGGCCAGCTCGAAGGCGGTCGCGGCGCCGATCACGCCCGCGCCGATGATGATGGCGTCGACTTTTTCACCCATGGTCTGCTCCCCTCAGTCGCCGAGCTCGGCCCGGCGGCGGTTGACGTACTCCTCCAGCTGCTGGCGGATGCCCTCGTCCAGCGGCGGCTGCTCGTAGTTTTCCAGCGTCTCGCGCCAGATAGTGCCGGCCCGCGCGGCTGCGTCGTCGCCGCCCTTGCGCTGCCAGCGCTCGAAGTTCTCGGTGGACGAGAGTAGCGGGCGGTAGAAGCAGGTGCGGAACCGTTCCAGCGTGTGCTCGGCGCCGAGGAAGTGGCCGCCGGCGCCGACCTCGACGTGCGCGCCGTAGGCGAGGCTCGCCTCGTCGATCTCGAGCGGCGTGAACTCCTCCTTCAGCATCCGCAGGATCTCGATGTCCACGATGAACTTCTCGTAGCTCGAGACGAGGCCCGACTCGAGCCAGCCGGCCGAGTGCATGACGTAGTTGGCACCCGCGAGGAACGTCGGCAGCATCGTGTTGAGCGCCTCGTAGGCGGCCTGGGCATCGGGCGTCTGGCTGGACGTGAGCCCGCCGCCCGAGCGCCACGGAAGCCCGAAGTGGCGCGCGATCTGGCCGGTGCAGAGCAGGCCCATGGCCGACTCCGGCGTGCCGAAGCTGGGCGAGCCCGACTGCAGGTCGGTGTTCGAGAGAAACGAGCCGAACACCACGGGGCAGCCGGGGTTCACGAGCTGCGTGAGCGCGATCCCCGCCAGTGCCTCGGCCATCTGCTGCACCAGCGTCGCCGGGATGGTGACCGGCGACATCGCGCCCATCAGGAGGAACGGCGTGATGATGACCGCCTGGTTCGAGCGGTTGTAGGTGAGCATCGCCGAGAGCATGCGGTCGTCGAAGCGAAGCGGCGAGTTCACGTTGATCAGCGAGAGCGTCGCGGGCTTCTCGAGGATGGCCTCGCGGCTGCCGAAGAGGATCTCGCTCATCGCGATCGTGTCGGCGGCGTTGGGGCCCGACGTGACCGAGCCCATGTGCGGCTTGTCCGAGAGCGTCATCAGCGCGTAGACCATGTCGAGGTGGCGCGAGTCGAGCGGCGTGTCGTTGGGCTCGCAGATGGTGCCGCCGGGCGAGTCGAGCTCGTCGAAGCTCTGCGAGAGCTTGACGAAGTTTCGGAAGTCCTCCATCGTGGCCTCGCGGCGGACGTCGCCCTGGCGCGCGAAGGGCGGCCCGTAGACCGCCGAGAACACCATGTTGTCGCCGCCGATGGTGACGCTCTTCTCGGGGTTGCGGGCCTGCAGCTCGAACTCCTTCGGCACCTTGGCGACCTGCTCGAGCACGAACTCGGGGTCGAGCCACACGTTGGCGCCCTCGGTCTTGCACCCCGCGGCGCGGAAGATCTCGACCGCCTCCGGCAGGATGAACTCGACGCCGATCTCGGAAACGATCTTCCGCCAACCGCGGTCGAGCACCTCCATCGCGTCGGGCGAAAGAATCTCGTAGCGCGGCATTTTGTTCAGGAACATGCGCCCTCCGGCTGGTTAGCGGCTCGCTTGACGGACCTCGTACGGCACCCTTATGATCCGTATGGTGGAACTAGTGTTCCACATCATGGAGTCTATTTCAATTGCCCGCACCCACCGGCACCCAATCCATCGATCGCGCCGCCCAGCTTCTGGTGATGGTGGTCGAAAGCGACGACCCGGTCTCCATCGGCGAGCTCGCAGAGCGCACTGACCTGCCCAAGAGCACCGTGTCGCGGCTGGTCTCGGCGCTCGAGCGCCAGGCGCTGGTGCAGCGCGCCACCTCGCGCGGCCCGCTGCGCGCCGGCCCGGTGCTCATGCGGCTGGCCCACCGCGGCGTCTCCGACCGCGATCTGGTCGAGCTCTGCGCTCCCACGCTCGAGGCGCTGGCAGAGATCAGCGGCGAGACCGTGAACCTCGCGGTTCCCACGTCGCTCGGCGTCGAGCATCTCGCCCAGGTCGACTCGTCGCACTTCATCGGCGCCACCAACTGGCTCGGCCGCAGGGTGGGCATGCACACCAATGCGCTCGGCAAGGTGTTCCTCGCCTACGGCGCCGCACGCCTCCCGCGCGGCCCGCTCGAGCGGCTCACGCCCGAGACGGTCACCGACCGCGTCATCCTCGATCAGCAGCTGCGGCAGATCCGGGCACAAGGATTTGCCGTCGTCGTTGACGAACTCGAACCCAACCTGGCGGCTGCAGCTGCTCCGGTGTACGACGCCGGCGCTGCGGTGGTTGCCGCCATCTCGATCTCAGGTCCCGACCACCGGCTGCCCCGTGCGCGACTTCAGGAGCTTGGTGGAATTATTGTGCGAGAGGCAGGGCATCTGTCCGCACGCCTCGGTCACGAAGGCACGACCCAAGGAGCTGCATGACTCAAGACGAGCTACTTCAAGAGATGTACGAGGCCACCCTGGTCGGCAATGCCCCCAGGGTCAAGGAGCTGACCGAGCAGGGCATCGCCGACGGCATCGGCCCCGAGACGCTGCTCTACGACTCGCTCATCCCCTCGCTCGAGGAGGTCGGCGCGCGGTTCGAGCGCGGCGACTACTTCGTGCCCGAGATGCTCATCGCCGCCCGCGCGATGCAGGGCGCGCTCAACATCCTGCGTCCGCTGCTGGCCGAGACCGGCGCCAAGCCGATCGGCACATTCCTCATGGGCACCGTCAAGGGCGACGTGCATGACATCGGCAAGAACCTGGTGAACATCATGCTCGAGGGCGCCGGCTTCACGGTCATCGACCTCGGCGTGAACGTCGCTCCTGAGACGTTCGTCGAGAACATCAACGAGCACGAGCCGGACATCGTGGGCTTCTCGGCATTCCTCACCACCACGATGCCGATGTTCAAGGCCAACATCAACGCCCTTCAGAAGGGCGGCATCCGCGACAAGGTGATCGTCATGGTCGGCGGTGCGCCGGTCACGCAGGAGTACGCCGACGCCGTGGGCGCCGACGGCTATGCGGCTGACGCCTCCACTGCGGTGCGGCTGGCCAAGGAGCTCATCGAGAAGCGGCGAGCGCTGACGCCGGCATGAATCCCGGCGCCAGCATCGAGGTGACCCCGCGCGACGCCGGCAACCTCGACGCGCTCGGGGATCTGCTGCCCGAGGGCACCAGCATCTACATCACGGCGCTGCCGGGGGCCGATCCCGCACAGCTCGCCCCCGCGGCGGCTCAGGTACGGGCGGCCGGCCACGTGCCGGTGCCGCACATCGCGGTGCGTGGCTACTCGGATCTGGATCAGGTCGACCGGGTGCTGGGAGACCTGCGCGAGCAGGCCCAGGTCGACGACGTGCTGGTGGTCGCCGGCGGGCTCAAGGAGCCGGTCGGCAGCCTCGCGAGCTCCTTCGACGTGCTCGAGTCGGGCCTGCTCGAGACCCACGGCGTCGCCCGGGTCGGCGTCGCCGGCCATCCCGAGGGCAGTCCCGACATCTCGGACAGCCAGATTGCCGAGGCCCTCGCCCGCAAGAACGAGCTCGCGGGCTCGCTGCCGTTCGAGTTTCGCATCGTCACGCAGTTCGCCCTGGCGGGGAGCGCCTACGTCGAGTGGGAGCGCCGCATCCGCGCGGCCGGCAACCGCATCCCCGTGATCGCCGGCATCCCCGGGGTCACCTCGCCCCCGCGGCTTCTCAAGTTCGCGCTTGCCTGCGGCATCGGGCCGTCCATCGAGGTTCTGCGCAAGCAGTCCGGCGGGCTCCTGAAGCTCGCCACCACCCGCTCGTGGAAGCCCGACGAGGTGGTCTCGACCATCGGCAAGTCGGTCGAGGACGATCCGGGCAGCCTCATCCAGGGGTTCCACATCTTCCCGTTCGGAGGCCTCGAGGCCTCCGCGGAGTGGCTCGCCGAGCGGCGGGCGGCACGCACCTCGTTGTCCGGCTAACGCAGCACCAGTTCGAAAGGAACCTATGGACACCATCCTGGAGTCGCAGTCCAAGACCGTCGTGATCGGCGCGGGCCACCCGTTCTGCATCATCGGAGAGCGGATCAACCCGACCGGTCGCAAGGCCTTTCAGGCGCAGCTCCAGGCCGGTGACCTGAGCCAGATCGAGATCGACGTCGAGGAGCAGATCGCCGGCGGCGCCGACATGCTCGACGTGAACGTCGGCGACCCGCTGGCCGACGAGGTCGGCCTCATGGATCAGGCCGTGCGCATGATCCAGGGCCTCACCGACATCCCGCTCTGCATCGACTCGTCCATCATCGAGGCGCTCGAGGCCGGGCTCTCCGCCTACCAGGGCAAGGCGCTGGTCAACTCCGTCACCGGCGAGGACGAGCGGATGGACGCCATCCTGCCGCTGGTGGCCAAGCACGGCGCTGCGGTGATTGGTCTGGCCAATGACGATGAGATCCCGATGGAGCCCCAGCGGCGCCTTGAGATCGCGCGGAAGATCGTCTCGCGCGCGGAGGACTATGGCATCAAGCGCGAGGACGTCGTCATCGATCCGCTGGCCATGCCGGTGGGAGCGGAGCCGCGCGCGGTCAACCTCTTCAACGAGACGGTGCGCCTCATCCGCGACGATCTCGGCGTGAACATGACCTGCGGCGCCTCCAACACCGCATTCGGCCTGCCCGACCGCCCGACGCTCGGCGCGACGTTCCTCGCCATTGCCGAGTCCCATGGTCTGACCTCTGCGATCATGGACGCCCGCTCCCGCCAGTGCGTTGACGGCGTGCGCGCCGCCGACTTCCTGCTGGGCCACGACGAGTGGGGCGCAAACTGGATCAGGGTTCACCGTGCCCGGAAGGCGGCTGCGTCAGCGTGAGCGCCGCCGAGGAGGTCGTCGTCGAGGGCACCGGCCGGGTCCGCATCAAGTTCCTGCCCGACGGCACCGAGACGCGCGTTCCCGCCGGTACCACCATCTTCGATGCGGCCTCGTGGAACGGGGTCGCCATCGACTCGACCTGCGGGGGCCACGGCACCTGCAAGAAGTGCAAGATCAAGGTGCTCTCGGGCAACGTGCCGATCTCGAACGTCGATCCGCGCGCGTTCTCGCCCGACGAGATGCGCTCCGGCTGGCGGCTCGCGTGCCGGGCCGCCGCGGTGGTCGACATCGAGGCCGAGGTGCCGCCGCTCCAGACCCGCCCGAAGGCGGCGCTCGTCGGCGTCGGCCGGCATGTGATCCTGCGGCCAGCGGTGCAGAAGCGCTACGTCGAGCTCGAGGAGCCGACGCTCGAGGATCAGGTGTCCGACCTCGAGCGGCTGCTCGCGGCGATCCCCGACTTCGAGCTGAAGGTGCTGCTCGGCGCCATCACCAAGCTGCCGAAGACGCTGCGTGCCGCCGACTTCAAGGTCACGGCCGTGATCGTGGACGAGACGCTGATCGACGTCGAGCCCGGCGACACCACCGACCGCCGCCATGCGATCGCCTACGACCTGGGCACCACCACCGTGGTTGCGACCCTCATCGACCTCGGCACCGGCCAGCCGCTCGCGGTGAAGTCGGTGCTCAACCGCCAGCAGCCCTTCGGCGCAGACGTGATCTCGCGCGTGTCGGCCACCATGATGGATCCCGACGCGCTCGACCAGCTGCAGTCCCGCGCCCAGGAGACGCTCAGCCTGCTCACCACCGAGGTGTGCGAGGAGGCCGGCGTCGATCCCGCCGAGGTGTACGAGGCGGTGCTCTGCGGCAACCAGACCATGACCCAGCTCGCGCTCGGCATCGACCCCGAGCCGCTCGCCGTGGCCCCGTTCATCGTCGCCGCGCGCGACCTGCCGCGCGCCGACGCCATCGACTTCGGCATCAAGATCCATCCGCGCGCCCCCGCGATGGCGTTCCCCGCGCTCGGGGCCTACGTCGGCGGCGACATCGTGGCCGGCATGCTCGCGACCGGGCTCACCCGCGACAAGCGCCTGCGGCTCTTCATCGACGTCGGCACCAACTCCGAGATCGCACTGGGCTCGAGCGAGCTCGTGCTCACCACCGCGGCCCCGGCCGGCCCGGCCTTCGAGGCCGCCTCCATCCGCTGCGGCATGCGCGCCGCAGAGGGCGCCATCGAGGGCGTGAAGGTGGCCGACGACGACATGACGCTCGAGGTGATCGGCGACACCGATCCCATCGGCATGTGCGGCTCCGGCCTGGTTGACGCGGTCGCCCAGCTGGTGGAGGCCGGCCTGATCGATCACTCCGGCAAGTTCATCGCAGACGAGGCCGCCGCCGAGGCATGGCCGGGGCTCTCCAAGCGCCTGGTGAAGGTCGGCGAGGAGCGCGTGTTCGTGCTCGCCTGGCGCGGCGAGGACCCTGCCAACAGCGTGTATCTGTCGCAGCGCGACGTGCGCGAGCTGCAGTTTGCGAAGGCGTCGATCGCAACCGGCTGGAACATCCTCGTGAACGACCTCGGGGTGAAGGTGGAGGACATCCAGCAGGTGCTCCTGGCGGGGAGCTTCGGCTCCTACCTCTCCCCGTCGAGCGCCATCCGCATCGGCCTGGTGCCGAGGATGGCCCTCCCGCGCATCATCAGCGCCGGAAACGTGGCCGGTGAGGGCGCAAAGATGGCCGCGCTCTCCATCAACGAGCGCGCTGCCGCGCGGGCGATCCCCGACGAGGTGACCTACGTCGAGCTCAGCGGCCGCGCCGACTTCAACGACCTCTTCATCGACCAGCTGGCCTTCCCGGGATGAGCGACGTGGCCGTGATCGCCTGCGGTGCGCTCAGCCTGCACGTCGAGCAGATCGCGCGCCGGCGCGGCTGGGCGATCGACGTGCACCCGCTGCCGCCTGCGCTCCACAACCGGCCCGAGAAGATCGCCCCTGCCGTCGCCGACCTCGCCGATCAGCTGGCCGGGAGCTACCGCTCGGTCGCGGTGGCCTACGCCGACTGCGGCACCTACGGCGCGCTCGACGCGGTGCTCGACCAGCGCGGCATCAAGCGCCTGGCCGGTGAGCACTGCTACGACGTGTTCGGCAAGCGCCAGGTCGCCGAGGCCGCGGCAGCCGAGCCGGGCACCTACTTTCTGACCGACTTCCTCGCGCGGAGCTTCGAGCGCACGGTGTGGACGGGCCTCGGGCTCGACCGCTACCCCGAGCTCCGTGACGACTACTTCGGCAACTACACGCGCGTGGTGTGGCTGGCCCAGCGCCGCACGCCCGAGCTGGAGCGCGCCGCGGGCCGCGCCGCCGCGCGCATGGGGCTCTCGCTCGAGATTCGGGATGTCGGTGATACCGGGCTCGAGCACGAGCTCGAGCAGATGATCGGAGGGGCGTATGCGAAAGCGAGCTGACGTGGTGGTCGTGGGGGCGGGGATCGTCGGTTCGGCGGTCGCGCACTACCTCACCAGGGCGGGGATCCGAAACGTCGTGGTGGTTGACCAGGGCCCCCTCGGCAACACGGGCGGGTCGAGCTACCACGCTCCCGGGCTCGTCTTCCACGCCAACGCCAGCCGCTCGCTCGGGATGCTCGCCAAGCGATCCACCGATCTCTATCGCGAGCTCAACACCGATGAGCTGCCTACGTGGCTCGAGGTCGGCGGCATCGAGCTTGCGACCACGCCCGAGCGGCTGGCCGAGTGCCACCGGCGCCGCGCCTACCTCGAGGCGATCGGCATCGAGGCCTCGGTGCTCACGCCCGAGGAGTGCGGCGCGATGGAGCCCCTGCTCGACCCCGGAACCGTGCTCGGCGGCCTCTACGTCGCCCGCGACGGGCTCTGCAAGGCGATCAACACCTGCGACGTGCTGCTGCGGCAGGCCGAGTCGCGCGGCGCCGAGATCAACGAGCTCACCGAGGTGACCGGCTTCGACATCCGCGACGGCCGCATCCGCGGGGTCGAGACCTCCAACGGGACGATCGCCGCCACCACCGTGATCGCCTGCGCCGGCATCTGGAGCAAGAACCTGCAGGCCCTCACCGGGGTGCCCATGCCGCTCCAGCCCATGCAGCATCTGATGGCCTACACCGTGCCGCTGCCCGAGCTGGCCGGCCACACGACCGAGGTCGAGCACCCCATCATGCGCCACCAGGATCGCTCGATGTACTTCAAGCAGCGCGGCGACTCCTACGGCATCGGCGCCTACCGGCACGAGCCGCTCACCATCGAGCCGCGCGAGTTCGCGCGCGAGCCCGACGGCCACACCACGGCGCAGCTGCCGTTCACCGAGCGCGACTTCGCCGACGCCCGCGATGCGACCAACACGATGCTGCCGTCGCTTCGCGACGTGGAGCTCGCCGACCGCTTCAACGGCCACTTCTCGTTCACGCCCGACGGCTACCCGATGCTGGGCGAGTCCTCGCGCGTGCGCGGCCTCTGGCTCGCCGAGGGCATCTGGGTCACGCATGCGGGCGGCTCGGCGAAGGCCGTGGTCGACCTCCTGACCACCGGCCGCAGCGAGATCGACCTGCGCCAGGCGCACCCCGACCGCTTCTACGAGTTCGCGACCACCGACGCCTACGTCAGGGCCCGCGGCGCCCAGCAGTACCGCGAGGTGTACGACATCATCCACCCGCTGCAGCAGATGCTGCATCCGCGCGGGCTTCGCACCACGCCGTACCACCAGCGGTTCGAGGAGGCCGGCGCCGAGCTCATCGAGAGCGCGGGCTGGGAGCGGGCGCAATGGTTCGAGACCAACTCGGTGCTCGCCGCCCCGGAGTTCACGCAGCATCGCTCGGCCTGGGCAGCCCGGCACTGGTCGCCCGTCATCGGCCGCGAGCATGCCGCCACGCGAAACGGCGTCGGCGTCTTCGACCTCACGCCGTTTGCCAAGGTCGAGGTCGAGGGCCACGGCGCCGCCGACTGGCTGAACCGCGTGTGTGCGAGCGAGATCGATCGCCCTGTTGGCCGGATCCTCTATACGACGGTGCTCGACCACGCGGGCGGCACCGTGTGCGACCTGACGGTCACCCGTCTCAGCGAGGATCGCTTCCTGGTGATCACCGGCGGCGGCTCCGGCCCGCGTGACATCGCGTGGCTCAGGTACCAGCTGCCCGAGGGCGGCGGCGTGCGGATGCGCGACGTCACCTCGTCGTATGCGGTGATCGGGGTGTGGGGCCCGCAGGCGCGCAAGGTGCTGGAGAAGCTCACCACCGCCGACCTCTCGACCGAGGCGTTCGGGTACATGGCGGCCCGTCAGATCGAGGTCGGCCCGGTGCCGGCGCTCGCGCTTCGCATCTCCTACGTGGGCGAGCTCGGCTACGAGCTCTACGTCAACACCGAGCACGGCCGCTGGCTCTGGGACGCGCTCTTCGCCGCCGGCGAGGAGTTCGGGGTGGTGCCGGTGGGGACGGCGGCGTTCAACTCGCTGCGCGTCGAGAAGGGCTATCGGTTCGCGGGCGTTGACATGCACACCGAGTACTCCCCGGTTGAGGCGGGCCTCGGCTTCACCGTGAACCTCTCGAAGAGCTCGTTCATCGGCCGCGAGGCGGCGCTCCGCGAGCGCGAGTCGGGGCCGTCGCGCAAGCTGTGCTGCCTGGTGCTGGACGATCCTGATGCAGCGCCGCTCGGCTACGAGCCGCTGCTGGCAGGTGACCATGCCGTCGGCTACGTGACCAGCGCGGACTTCGGCTACACCATCGGCAAGAGCATCGCCTACGGCTATCTGCCGGTCGGCATCGCGGATCCGGGGTCGCGGGTGGACGTCCGGATCTTCGACCGCCGCGTCGGCGCAACGGTCACCGAGGAGCCGCTCTTCGATCCGCGCGGCGAGCGGCTGCGGGTGTGACCATCCGCGCCGCACTGCTGCCCGCCGCCGGCACTGCGCTTCGCGTCGTCGACCTCGAGCTCGACGAGCCCGGCCCGGGCGAGGTGCGGGTGCGGCTGCACGCGGCCGGCGTCTGCAGCGACGACCTCAACCTGCTCGACGGCACCGTGGAGGTGCCGTGCCCGGTGGTGCCGGGCCATGAGGGCGCCGGCGTGGTGGAGGCGCTGGGCGCGGGCGTGACGTCGCTTGCCGTCGGCGATCACGTGTCGCTCTCGTGGGCGCCGTACTGCGGCCACTGCGACGAGTGCTTGCGCGACCTGCCGCACCTCTGTGCGACGGCGTGGCCGCGGATGCTTACCGGCGGGCTGCTCGACGGCACCACCCGGCTGAGGTTCGGCGGGGCGACGGTGCACCATTACTGCTTCCTGTCGGCGTTTGCCGAGAAAGCTGTGGTGCCGGAGCGCTCGTGCATCCGCATCGCCGATGACGTGCCGTTCGAGATCGGCGCGCTGGTGGGCTGCGCGGTCACGAGCGGCGTGTGCGCGGTGTGGCGCACAGCGGGCGTGCGCCCAGGCGATCGCGTGGCGGTCGTGGGGCTCGGCGGCACGGGGCTCGCATCGGTGATGGGCGCGGTCATGGCCGGTGCCTCGCAGGTGATCGCGGTGGACTCGCGGGAGCACCGGCTCGAGCGCGCCGTGGAGCTCGGCGCGACCGCCGCTGTGCACCTCGGCGACGACCCCGATGCGACTGCGGCCGAGCTGGTGCGCGTCAGCGGTGGCGGCGTGGACTACGCCTTCGAGACCTCGGCCCGGAATGCATCCATCCGCGCCGCGTTTCTCTCGACGCGCGCGCGGGGTGCGACCGTCCTTCTCGGGATCCCCCGGGCAGACGCCGAGCTGGTGCTGCCTGCGTTGACGTTCCCGCGGATGGAGCGGCGCGTGCTGGGCTCGGTGTACGGCTCAGCCCGGCCCGATCGCGATGTGCCGCTCATCCTCGACGCTTATCGTCGCGGGCAGCTTCCGCTCGAGCGGCTCATCTCGCACCGGCTGCCGCTGGCCGACGTCGAGGCCGCGGTAAACCTGGTGCGCTCGGGCGAAGCGTTACGCCCTGTGCTGCAACTCGCATAACAACCGTAACGTAAGTGTCACGAAATTTGTGACTTGAGCCGGCGCCGCCGCTTTCGCACGTAGGTTGGCCGGATGCATTCACTCTCCCGGCTGCGCCCGCTGCTCGGCGCCGTCCCCATCGCCCTCGTCCTGGGCGTGTTCTCGCTGTCGCCCGCGCAGGGCGCGCCCACCCCCACCATCCGCGAGCACGTCGCACCGGGAGCGTCGCTCGACCTCGTAACGCCGTACGACTCGCCGACGTTGCATGCGACTGTCGTGCGCCCCGGGATCGCGGTGGCGACCGCTTCGGACGCCGGCGTCGATCCCCAGTTTCTCGCAAACATCAAGGTGCTGCTCGACACCATCGCGACCACTGCGGCGGGCAAGACCCTGCTCGAGAGCCTGGGCGATCTGGCGCCCCTCCACGAGACCGACGACGATGCGGCACGCGCGCGCGACATCTACTTCGTCGATACGGCGACGGTCGAGGCCACCGATATCAACGTGGTCATCCAGCAGGGTCGATGGGCGGCGGACACGACGTCTCGGGGCGCCGACGGGTATGGCGCCGTGGCCCAGATCTGGTCGGAGCCCGAGCTGATGACGACCTACCGGAACCCCGGGATGGCCGGCGAGTTCGTCACGACGCCCGACACGTCCATGTTCCACGAGCTCGTCCACGCATCCCACTTTCTGAGCGGCTCACGGAGCGGTCGCAGCCAGCGTGTCTCGCCCGAGGTGATCCACCCGGTCACGGGAGAGGTGCTCCGCATCCCGGTTCCGGTGGAGGAAGCACGCACGCATGGGTCGCTGAACGAGCTCTTTGCGGCAAACGGCGGCGAACGGTTGCCGGACGGTGGGATGAAAATCAACGCGAACCCACTGGACGTCCGGTCGATCGAGCTGGCGACAGGCGATCTCACTCGCGCTCTCGCGGTGCTGCGCACGAAGCAGGGAAACACCCCGTTCAACATCGCGGTGGCCAAAGACGCGTCCCGGACGCTTGCGGCGCGGGAGCTGGTCGCCGGGCTCACAGAGCGTACCTATGTGAAACAGCGCGGCCTGATCTTTCGCGACAGCTACACCCGCATGTCGCCCGATCCCGACCCCGGTCTCTGGCGGTTGGACTCCCCGGCTGATCTGCCCCGATTCATGCAGCAGCTGAACACCCGCGGTCAGGCTGTGCAGCTGCACCCCGAGAGCTCTGGCGTGCCAATGAGCCGCGCCGTCTCGGTCGGGCGTTGCGTGAGTGCCGACCCTGCGAGCTCGTGCGGGGTTGCTGAAGAGGCGCCACCTCCCACGGATGATGAGCGGCGTGCACAGGAGGAGTTTGATCGTTCGGTGGTGGAGCATGGTGAGCCGGTGGTGGAGGGGGCGGCTGAGGCTGTGGTCCCCAAGCTGTCACCGTCGGAGTTGGCGGCGTATGCGGGTGTGAGGGTGGATGCGGCTGGTGAGCAGGGGTTTACGGGTGATCTGGGTGAGTCGTATCGCACGGGGAAGGTGTTTGTGCCGACTGGTGCGTCTTCGGCGTCGAAGTTGGCGGAGGGGTGGCGGTTTGCGAATGAGGCGTCGCTTGGTGTTGGTGTGATCTTGTGGATCAAGGGTGTGGTGGAGACCTTCCAGAGCGATTCGACCGATCTCGACAAGTCGACCGCGGCGCTGGCGCTGGTGCCTGGGGTTGGTCAGATCCTTGGGATCATGGATGGGTTGCAGCACAAGGATCCGGCGTTTGTGGTGAGTAACGTGACGGCGCTCTTCTCGTTTGCGCTTGATCTGGTGGGTCAGCCGGAGCTGGCGTTGGTGTTGGGCGTGGTCTCGTTTGTGACTGCGATCGTGGACACGTTTCTCAACATGGATCCGAACGACCCGCGGTATCAGAGCTATGCGTCGTGGAATATCGAGAGCCGGCGGGATGCGGCGTGGAAGACGCAGGTCGCAAAGGGCCTGCTCGAGAAGACGATCCCGGCGCTGGTGTCGGCGGCAAACTCAGCGTTTGACCGGGCTCAGCACGAGATCCTCTACGCGGGTGATCTCGCGCAGGCCTCGATCGATGCCGGTGTCGCGAATGCCGGAGTAGCCGACCGTAACGCGGGCGTGGCCCAGAAGGCGAAGATCCGCGCTGCGACGCAGCAGAGCCTGGATGCGCTTCGTACCGGCTTCGTGTCGGGTAGCCAGGGTGTGGAGGCGGCTATCCGTAACGCCGTCTCGAAGCTGAATGGCGGGGATGGCTTTGCGGAGTTCACGCATGGCTACTTGCAGCAGGTGGAGCGGCCCGACTATGTGCTTGCGATGTACACGGGGTGTCGCAACGGCGATAGCCAGGCCGGTGACATCCCTGACGAGGCCCAGATGCTGGGCTGTGATGCGCGCAAGCCGTATTACGGTGATCACTTTGATAGCTCGGTCGAGCCGGGTATCCAGGCGGCGACGTCGCCGGGTGGCCTGGTCGCCCAGACCTACGTGGACGCGGTTGACAGCGAGATCACGAAGCAGGGCGCGTTCATCGAGCTGCCGGTGGCAGACACCGACCCGTCGCTCTCGACGGCGGCGATCGCTGCCCCGATTGCCAGCGAGCTCTCGGGGGTGTGCCTCTCGGATCGCGGAGCGGGCTACCAGGTGACCACGGTTGCGATCGCATCGTGCGCAGCCAACGGCTGGAGCGTGCGTCCCGACCACACCATCACCACCGCAGGCGGCCTCTGCCTGGACGCCGCAGGACAGGGGACGTCGGCAGGGACGGCCATCACCACCTGGCAGTGCAACGGCCAGGCGAACCAGCGGTGGACGATCCACGGCGACGGCACCATCACCGGCGACCAGTCGGGACGATGCCTCGATATCCGCGCGGGCGCTCGTGACCCGGGATCGCAGATCGAGCTGTGGGACTGCAACGGCCAGGCGAACCAGCGGTGGTCGTACCAGGCCGCGCCGTATGCGTACTCGACGATCGACTCGACCATGGCCGGCGGGCGGACACTCACCGCAGCTGCGGACGGGAGCATCGTCCTCACTGCGCTCGGCGCGCCCGACGGAGCCGACCAGCAGTGGACGTTCGTGTCAAAGGACACCTCGCGGCAGCCCTGGGGCCTCCTGCGAAACGCCTACGACGACACGTGCCTCGAGGCGTCGTCGCAGTCCACGCTGCGGCTCGCCAAGTGTGATCCCACGAACAACGCTCAGCAGTGGCAGCTCCAGCCCACGACGACGGCGTTCCCGGATCATGCCAACGGCGGGTCGCTGATCGTGAGCTTCGCCTACGACGACCACTGCGTCAATGCTCCGGCAACGCCGGATCAGAGCGGCCCGGCGGTGCTCGGCACCTGCAGCGCCACCAACCCGCAGTGGCGTGTCACCCCCAACCTCACTAGCACCGCAGGCCCGCACGTGCAGGTGAGCGTCTCCGATCCCACCCAGGGATCGATGGGATCAGCGGACTGAGGTCGTCAGCCCCCGAGCGCGTCGGCCATCGCGGCGACGTGCGCGGGGGTTGATCCGCAGCAGCCGCCGATGACGTCCACGCCCAGCTCGCGCAAGCGGCGGGCGTGGACGGCCATCCCCGCGGGATCGACGTCGTAGACGAACCTGTCGCCGTCCATGTGCGGCAGGCCTGCATTCGACTGCGCGATGAGCAGGGGGCCGACAGGCCGGTCGTCGGCGATCATCGTGATGATGGCCTCCATCTCCTCCGGCCCGCGGCCGCAGTTGGCTCCGGCGCCGGTGACGCCCAGCTCGGCCATCCGCGCGAACGCCTGCGCCGGGCTCACGCCCATCATGGTGTGCAGGTTGGTGTCGAAGCTCATCGTCGCCATCACCTCGAGCCCGGGAGCGCCGCGCTTGGCGCCGGCGATGGCGGCCTCCATCTCGGACATGTCGCTCATCGTCTCGATCAGGATGAAGTCGGCGCCGCCCTCGGCCAGCGCAGCGGCCTGCTCGGCGAACACATCTGTAGCCTCATCCACGGTCATCACGCCCAGGGGCTCGATCAGCTCGCCGGTGGGGCCGATATTGCCGGCCACGAGCACCCCGGGAAACTCGTCTGCGACCCGCCTGGCGATCTGCGCGGCGGCGCGGTTGATCTCGCGCACCCGGTCATCGAGGCCGTTCATCGCAAGCCGCGGTCGCGTGCCGCCGAAGGTGTTGGTGGTGAGAAACATCCCGCCGGCCTCGGCGTAGCCGCGGTGGATCTGCTCGACCCTGGCGACCTGCTCGAGGTTCCAGAGCTCGCCCGCCTCGCCCGCTGCGAGGCCGGCATCCTGGAGCGCCGTGCCGTAGGCGCCGTCGCCGACGATCACGCCGCGCTCGGCCGCCAGGTCACGCAGCGAGGACGACGGGGCCACGCTCACCCGGCCTCATCCAGGAGCGCAGCCAGCCGCTGCTCGGTGAATGCCTCGTCGAGCTCGGCCGCGACGGCCTCTGCCACCGTGGCCGGATCGCCGTCGCGCTCCTGCCAGTCCTCCTGGCGCCAGTCGGCCAGGTAGGCGTCGGCATCGGTTGCGGCGGCGCGCATGGCGGCCTCGTCGATGGCTTCCTGAAAGCGATTGGGCAGCGACACCTTGGATGTCGCGCCCGACGCATCGCGGGCAGAGACCATCGAGGGAATGGTGCGCCAGTAGGTGGTTTGGTACTCCGCCATGGAGGTCACATCGTATCGCCGATCCCCTGCAGGCGGCTATGACTCGGGCGTGAACCACACCATGCCCAGCGATCGCGAGGTGCTGTGGCTCGCGGTGCCTGCGCTGGGTGCGCTCATCGCCGAGCCGCTCTACGTGCTGGGCGACACCGCCATCGTCGGCCATCTCGGCACGCTGCCGCTCGCGGGCCTCGCGCTGGGCGGGCTCCTGCTCTCGGAGATCTTCGGCTTCTGCACGTTCCTGGAGTACGGCACCACGTCGCGGGCAGCCCGCCTCTACGGCGCCGACCGCCACGACGAGGCCATCGACGTGGGCGTCCAGGCTACGTGGCTTGCGATCGGCCTCGGCATCGCCCTCATCGCCGTGATCGAGCTCCTCGCCGGCCCTGCAATCCGGCTGCTGGGCGGAGGCGACACCGCCGCTGCCGGCCAGGCCCTCGAGTGGATCCGCATCGCCGCGCTCGGCGCGCCGCTGGTGCTGATCGTGGCCGCCGGGCAGGGCTGGATGCGCGCGTTCCAGGACACGGTCACGCCGCTCATCGTGATCGGCGTGGCAAACGTGCTCTCGATCGGCGTCTCGGCGATCCTCATCATCGGCCTGGGGATGGGGATCGAGGGCTCGGCGATCGCAAACGTGCTCGCCCAGGCCGCGTCGGGCCTCGTCTTCCTGGAGATCCTGCGCCGCAAGGGCGCGCCGCTTCGCCCGAGCTGGGCCCGTATCCGGCTGCAGCTCGGCGCCGCGCGCGACCTGAGCGTGCGCACTCTGGCGTTCTTCGCGGCGTTCACGATCGCCACCGGCGTGGCGGCGCGGATGGGGAACGACGAGCTCGCCGCCCAGCAGATCGGCGTGCAGCTCTGGGGGTTCTGCGCGCTCTTCCTGGACGCGACGGCGATCGCCGCCCAGGCCCTCATCGGCCGTCTTCTGGGCGGCTCGGCGGTCTCCATCGCCGAGGCCCTGGCGCGCCGCCTCATGGTCGCCGGGCTGCTGCTGGGGTTCGTGTTCGGCGCGGTCTTCGGCCTGGGCCACAACCTCATCCCGAAGATCTTCACCGACGATCCCGGCGTGCTCCATCAGGCCGCGGTGCTCTGGCCCTGGCTCGCCGGGATGATGCCCATGGCGGGCGTGCTCTTCGCCCTCGACGGCGTGTTCTTCGGCGCCGGCGACCTGCGCTTCATGCGAAACGTCTCGGTGATCGCGGCCGTGTGCGCCTTCATGCCGCTGACGCTCGCAGCCGCGCACTGGGACTGGGGGCTCACGGGAATCTGGGCGGGACTCACGGCGTTCGTGGCCACGCGCCTGGTGATCGGGCTCTTCAGATGGCGCGGAAAGCGCTGGATCGTCGCCGGCGTGGCGCCGGCCGGCGAGCTGCCGTAACGCTAGATCGCGTCGACCTTCTCGACGTACCAGACCACCCAGGCACCCTCGGTGCGCTCTGCCGAGACGACGCGCGCGGTGGGCGGGAGGGGCACTTCGCAGTGCTCCAGGGACATGCCCCGGACCTCGCCGACGGCCTCTTTCTGGACTGCGGAGACCGGGATGACGATCCGCGCCAGAATCGGCGTGTCGGCGGCTTGGCTGAGATCGAAGCTGCTCATGGCTCTGGCATTCGGCATCGCCATGCGAACCCCTTTTACCCCATCGGCAGCGTGATGAGCGGGATCAGCATCTCATCGGCGCTCGCACCGCCGTGGTGGCCGTAGAACGTCTGCTCGTAGCGACCCTCCTCGAACCACCACACCGTCTCGCCGGCGCGGGGCAGGATCAGGACGTTGCCGATCCGCTCGCGCAGCCGGGCCGAGGGCGCCGGCCCGAAGACGCCGTCTGCGAGGAGCTGCTCGGTGCGGTGCACATCGGCTCTCTCACCCACGATCGCCGCGAGCCGCTCCACCACGATGTCGAGGTCTTGAGGCTTCACGTGGAGGAACAGATCGCGCGCCGAGCCGCCGGGCGCCAGCACCCCGCCGTCGGCGCCGCGCTGGAGGTGGTCGGTGATGCCCGGCCACGCGCGGTTCACGTAGATGGTGGTGGCCGGGTCCACGGCAGCCTGGCCGTGGTCTGCGGTCACCAGCATGCGCACGTCGCCGGGGGAGCGGCGGCAGAGCTGCTCGAGCCCGTCCAGCACGCGGCTGATCTCGGCATCGAACCCGGCCGAATCGGGGCCCATGAGGTGGCCGACGGTATCCACGGTATCGATGTAGACGAAGGCAAAGAGCGGGCCGGGCCGGGCGATGACCGAGGCGAGGCTTTCGAGGCCGGCCACCGGGTCGTCGAACGGGTGCACCGCGGCGCCCGCGAGCGCGACCCCCGTTGCGGCGCTGGGCGTGTAGGCCGAGCTCTGGAACGCGTGGCACTCGGCGCCGTTCATCGCGAGCCCGGCCAGGAGCGGCACCACCTGCGGGAGCAGCGCCGCGGGTGAGGCGACGGCGCTTCCGAGCGTGCCGCGCTCGTGGTCGCCTGCGAACGAGTACTTCAGCGGGCAGATCATCCGGTCGAGCGATGGCTCGTAGACGTACCACTCATAGAGGCCGTGCTCTGCCACCGGCAGCGTCGAGTGAAGTGTGACGAAGTGCGCGGTGGTGGTCGAGGGAAACTGGCTGGTCCACTGCTCGATGGTCCCGTCGGCTGCCACTCGCCGAAGCCACGGGTGGTCGGCGTGGCGCTCGGCAAAGCGCCAGCCGAAGGCGTCGATCCACACCAGCACGAGCTTCGGCGCGCCGGGCTCTGCCATCAGGCGCTGCACCATCGCGGGGATCGCGTCGAAGCAGCGGCCCCCGTGGTCGGCGCGCACCTCCACCGCTACTCGTCGCGGGCGATCATCACCGACGTCGCCTTCACCGTGGCGACCGCCCTCACGCCCGGCGCGAGCCCGAGCTCGTCCACCGAGTCGCGCGTGATGACCGAGACCACCGTGTACGGCCCTGCCTCGAGCGTCACGAGCGCGACGACCCCCGAGACCTCGACGTCGCGCACGATGCCCTCGAAGCGGTTTCGGGCCGAGAATCCGGCGCCCGCGTGGGTCGGCACCCGGCCGCCGAGCCGCAGGATCTCGTCCGACGACACCATCCGCCGGTTCGCAGCGTCGCGGCTGGTCTCGAGCTTGCCCTCGCGCTCCCACCGCCGGAGCGTGTCGATGCTCACCCCAAGCGCGCGGGCGGCCTCGCTGACGGGCAGCAGGCGGGTGGTGCTGAGTTCGACGTCGTCGCTCACCGGGTCATCCTACGCCTAGGTGTGCACGACGTAGGCGGCGTGCATGCCCCAGACCAGCGCGACGACCAGGATCATGTAGGTCGAGAAGATGATCAGCCGCTGCGACCACGGGATCTGATTGTAGGCGCGCGTGGCCGGGTCGTTGCGGCGCTCCCAGCGCTGGTAGACCTCGAAGATCACCAGCAGCAGGATGAAGAAGATGAAGAGGTTCTGGTAGTGGAAGGCCAGGAGCGCCACGATGAAGAGGCCCACGAACCAGAGGTACGGGTGAAGCGCCGAGAGGGCGCGGCCGCCGTCCAGCGGCACCACCGGGATCAGGTTGAAGAGGTTCAGGAAGAAGCCGAAGTACGCGAGCGCCCGCAGCAGATCGGAGTCGAGGTAGGCGCCCAGGCCGAAGCAGGCGAACGCGCCCAGCGTGCCCAGCACCGGCCCGGCGAGACCCACCTTGGCCTCGACGTAGGCGTTCTGTGGGAGCTCCTTCATGCCCACGAACGCGCCCATGAACGGGATGAAGATGGGCGCGCTCGCCTTGACGCCCTCGCGCCGCAGCTGGATCACGTGGCCCATCTCGTGGATGAGCAGGAGCAGCGCGAACCCGACGCCGAACTTCCAGCCCCAGAGCAGGGCGTAGGCGCCGATCGCGATGAGGAAGCTGAAGAGAAACGCCGCCTTGCCGAGGCCGGCGAGCAGGATCCACCCGAACTTGACCAGCGCGAGCACCGCGGCGACGATGCCGCCGCCGATCCGCTGGAAGATGTTGCGCGGCTTGGACACAGGCCCCGCAGGCCCCTGATCGAGCTGGTGGGGCGGATCGATCTGCTCGGGCGGCTTCGCCGGCGCCCACGGATCGGGTGTCATGCCACAAGCGTAGCCGTCACCCCTGGGCGTTGTCTGTGCCCTCCCGGCCAATCCATTCCTCGCCGCCCTCGAAGATCTCCTTCTTCCAGACCGGGACCGTCTGCTTGAGCGTGTCGATGGCATCGCGGCACGCATCCATCGCGGCTCCGCGGTGGGCGGAGGAGACGGCGATGATCACGCTCGCCTCGCCGATGGGCACGGGCCCGGTGCGGTGGGCGATCGCCACCTCGTGGATCTCGTAGACCAGCTTCAGCTTCTGGGCGATGCGCTCCATCTCGAGCTCCGCCATCTCGGGGTAGGCGTCGTACTCGAGGTGGGTCACCGTGCGCCCGCGCGCGTGGTCGCGCGTGGTGCCGATGAACGTCGCGATCGCGCCGGCGTCGGGGCGGGCAACCTGGGCAACGATCGCGGAGAGATCGAGCGGCTCGGGCTGCACCTTGAAGTCGCCGCCGGACACCGGCGGGATCACGGCGATCTCATCGCCGTCGGCCAGCGGCTGGACCCGCTCGACGTACTCGCGGTTTCGGGCATAGGTGATGCCTGCCGGCTCCGCGCCGATTTCCAGCAGCGGCCAGACGTCGGAGGCGACGGCACCGGCCGGCAGATCGAACGATTGCTGTGACCATCCGGCACGCTCGCGGACAACTGCAAAAAGTTTGACCGAGACCTGCATTCCGGCACAGTATCCGGTAGGCTCGTGGACGGAGTCCCGGAGGTCTGTCCGGGCGCCTGAGGCCGCTGGGTCGGACGCGTACGATCCCGGCCGACGATGGTCGCCGACGACAGCCGGGGCTCCGCTTTGCCCATCGGCATTAGAGTCTCCCGGATGGCCGTGTCCGACACTGATCGCTACACCGATTCAGGCATCCCGGTGAAGCCGGTCTACCGCGTCGCGGACGCCGGCGCGCCACGCCCCGATCCCGGCCTCTATCCCTACACGCGCGGCGGCCGCGCGGAGGGGTACCGCAAGCGCGCATGGACCATGCGCCAGTACGCCGGATTCTCGTCGGCCGAGGACACCAACAAGCGGTTCCATCTGCTGCTCGAGCGCGGCCAGACCGGCCTCTCGGTCGCGTTCGACCTGCCCACGCAGCTGGGGCTCGACTCCGACGACCCGCTGGCGCTCGGCGAGGTGGGCCGCACGGGCGTCGCGATCGACTCGCTGGCCGACATGGAGCTCCTGCTCGACGGCATCCCGCTGGGCGACGTCTCGACGTCGATGACCATCAACGCCCCGGGATCGCTCCTGCTCCTGCTCTACCAGCTGGTGGGCGAGAAGCAGGGCGTCGCGCCCGAGCAGCTCTCCGGGACGATCCAGAACGACATCCTCAAGGAGTACATCGCCCGCGGCAACTACATCTTCCCGGCCCGGCCGAGCATGCGGCTCACGGTGGACACGTTCCGGTACTGCACGGGCACGCTGCCGCGGTTCAACACCATCTCGATCTCGGGCTACCACATCCGCGAGGCCGGCTCGACGGCGGCGCAGGAGCTCGCCTTCACGATCGCCAACGGCATCGCCTACGTGGCGGCTGCGATCGAGGCGGGGCTCGAGGTGGACGCGTTTGCCCGCCGGCTCTCGTTCTTCTTCAACGCCCACAACGACTTCTTCCAGGAGGTCGCGAAGTTCCGGGCGGCGCGGATGCTCTGGGCCGAGATCATGCGCGATCGGTTCGGCGCGACCGACGAGCGCTCCACGATGCTGCGGTTCCACGCCCAGACCGGCGGATCGACGCTCACGGCCCAGCAGGCCGAGAACAACATCGTGCGCGTCGCGATCCAGGCGTTCTCCGCCGTGTGCGGCGGCGCTCAGAGCCTGCACACCAACGGGTTCGACGAGGCGCTCGCACTGCCGACGGAGCGCAGCGCGACCATCGCGCTTCGCACCCAGCAGATCCTGGCGACCGAGGCCGGCTCGACGCAGACCACCGACCCGCTCGGCGGCAGCTACTACATCGAGGCGCTCACCGACGAGCTCGTCAGCCGGGCGCGCGAGCTGATCGCCGAGATCGACGAGATGGGCGGCGCGGTCGCCGCCGTCGAGTCAGGCTGGGTGCAGGATCAGATCGAGACCGCCGCGTTCACGCATCACCAGCGGGTGCAGTCGGGCGACGAGGTGATCGTGGGCGTCAACAAGTGGACGACCGAGTCGGATGAGGCGATCGAGCTGCAGAAGATCGATCCCCAGTCCGAGCGCCGCCAGTGCGAGCGCACGGCCGCGGTACGGGCACGCCGCGACTCGGCAGAGGTGGACGCGGCCCTGGCCGCGGTGCGGTCGGCTGCGGCCGGCGACGAGAACCTGCTGCCCCCCATCCGCGAAGCGCTGCGGGCCTACGCCACCATCGGCGAGGTCTGCACCGAGCTGCGCCGTGAGTGGGGCACGTACGACAGCGCCCGGGGCTAGCTGGCGCCGCGCGTCTTGCCCAGCAGGGCAGGCACCGTGCGGAGGATCAGGGTGATATCGCCCCAGAGGCTCCAGTTGGTGACATACAGGTAGTCGAGCACCAGCATCTGTGAGAACGTGACCTCGCTGCGGCCGCAGACCTGCCAGAGGCCGGTGAGGCCGGGCGTCAGGTCGAGGCGCCTGAGGCCCCAGTCGTTCACGAACTTGTGCTCGTGCGGGATGAGCGGTCTCGGGCCTACAAGGCTCATCTCGCCGCGCAGCACGTTCCAGAGCTGCGGGAACTCGTCGGCGGAGGTCTTTCTGAGCAGCTTGCCGACCTTCGTGACACGGGGGTCGTCGGTGATCTTGAACATGCGGTCGTCGCCCAGGCCGCGGTGCTCGTTCAGGTGCGCGACCTCGGCCTTTCGCTCCTCGGCGTCGGCCACCATCGTGCGGAACTTGACGATGGTGAACGCCTTCTGCCCGCGCCCGATGCGCGTCTGGCGGAAGAATACCGGGCCTTTCGACCCGAGCTTGATCGCGATCGCGGCGGCCAGGAAGAACGGTGAGAGCAGGATGAGGCCAATTGTGGCGCCGATCACATCCATTGCGCGCTTGGCGACGCGGTGGCTCATGCCGAGCACGGGCGGCGTGAGGCCCATGAGCGGCGTGCCTTCCAGCGAGTAGACGGCGGCGCGGCTGCCCACCACCTCGAAGAGGCGCGGCACGATGTCGACCTGCACGCCCAGCTCGTTGCAGACGCGCACCACTCCCAGGCCCGCCTCGTGATCGGCGGTGAACGCGAGCACCACGTGCTCGACGTGGTTGGCCTCGAGGATCTTCGCCAGGTCGTCGGTGGATCCCAGCACCGGCACGTCCACCAGCTCCTGGTGCAGCGGCAGGGGATCGGCATCGACGAAGCCCACCATCTGCAGCCCGTAGTGCGGCTGGCGCATGATCTTCCGGGCAATCTCCTGCCCGACGAGGCCCGCACCCACCACCACGGCGTTCTGCTTGAGGGTGGTGCGGCTGCGGAGCACCGCGCGCACGATGCTGCGGTAGATCGGCACCGCGAGGATCGCGATCACCCAGAACGCGGCCATGTGGCCGCCGTGGAGATCCTGGATCGGCGTGAGCTGCGTGAGTACGAACACCAGCCAGGTGGCCACCGTGACGCAGTGGAAGATTGGCCAGACTTCGTCCAGCGTGGCGTTGTCGGCGCCCACACGGTCGCGCCGGTAGAGGCCGTAGAACCCTGTCAGCAAGGCCCACACCGGCAGCACCAGGAAGAGCGGCGCGATCTGGCCCGGGTGAGCGATGACGAACGACACCGCGGCGATGGCCGTGGCCAGAGCCAGCAGGTCGGCGGTGGCCAGCGCCAGCTTCACGAACGACCGGCGCGAGCGCTCCGAGCGATTGGGCGGCAAATCCGGTACAGCAGTGATTTCGGGGGCGGCCTCGGCTACCA